>CAXXDT010000014.1:0-950194 GCA_963663685.2 uncultured Syntrophobacter sp.
CGAACTGCTCGCCCGGTACTTTTGACGACGCGTTCTGCCTCGTAATACGAAAGGAAGTCCCATGTTTCAGCGACTCTATGAACTGGATAGCCTCCTGGACCAGGGGGGGCCCAGGGAGGACTGGCAGCGGCTCAACGAAGGACTGCCTCCCGAATACGACCGGGGCGTCGCCGTCTGCTTCGACGACGCGGGGAAGTATCTTTATTGCCGGGGCGTGACGGGGAACGCGGGCGTCGTCTACCGGAGCGGCCCTCCCAACGGAACGGACTTCACCCCCTGCTGTAAAGCCGCCAAGAATACCGGTGAACGGCTGCTCCGGGCGGCCCAAAAACTTCTTGAGAGCGACGCACTCCCTGAAGCCGAACGAAACTGGCTCGGTGCTTCCATCGAGGATTACCAGGGCCGTCGGGAAGAAATCTGGAAAGAGGTCGACGCGGAAATCAGAAACCTCGGGGTCAACGGCAAAGAGCATCGCGCGTACGTGTTCTGGGCGGGGAAAACTCCCGAGTCGCCGGTTTATGCCTGGCCGGCGTCCCGGCGGATGCTTGTGCGAGGCTTTGAAGAAAAACTTGGCGAAGGGCAGCGCAACCGGACGTGCACCATCTGCGGAGAGGCGAAAGGGGACGTGCCGGTCTTCGGCAACTACGCGGTCCTGAGCTGTTACAACCTGGACAAACCGGGGAGCATCGCGGGGGGCTTCGAAAAGTCCCTGGCGCATCGCAACTTCCCCGTCTGCACCTCCTGCGCGATCACGCTCTCGGAAGCGATCGCCTACACGCGGGAGCACCTGACGAGTTCCATGGGAGGGCAGAGTTACCTGATCCTGCCCTACGCGAACTCCGAGCCCGTCCGTTCCCAGCTCCACAAAATCCTGCGCAGGAACCCCGGCCAGTTTCGTTTGGACGGTAAGTTGGATCTCGTCGCGGACCAGAGGCTCATCCTGGAGGAACTTGGAGGATTGGGCGATCAAATTGCTTATTATCTCGTGTTTTTCAGGAAGGGGAAGGCGGACTGGCGGATCCTCGCGGAGGTGCAGCAACTGCTCCCGAGCCGCCTGAGCCGAATTCACGCGGTGACTCGCGAACTCGAGAAGGCCTGGGACCTCGAAGCGATTTCGTCGAAGGATGGTGTCGAAACGCACAAACCGTTCCGCATGACATCGGGCGTGCTCCGGGCCTTTGCCGCAATCAGGGACCGGGACAGCACCGAGACTTTCTGTGCCTGGCTTGCCGCCCTCTTCGAAAAAAAAAGCCATCGACTACCGTCTTTTCATGCATCACCTGGTCGAAAAGGTCCTGGCGACGGAAAAGGAAAAACCGGAGTCTCTGATTGCAACCATAAGACAAGCCTGGGGGCTTTACCGGTTCGCGTACGAAACCGGGCTGATCGAACCGCCCCCGGCCGACAGAGGAGAGCGGATGGAAAAAGCCATGCCTCAGAGCGAATACGGCAAGTATATCCGGGAACATCCCCAGTTTTTCAACGGTCCCGAGAAGGTGGCGGCCTTCCTCACCGGCTGCTATGTCTCGACGGTCATGGGGGTCCAGTACCGGGCGCGGGATGGTGCGACCCCTTTCGGGAAAAAGTTTTTCGGTCGTCTCATGACGAGGAGGCTCCTTCACCGGCTCTATCTTGAGGGGCAGGACAAACTCGCCGTGTACGACAAGCTCGGGTTTGTCATCAGGGGCCTGGACCCCGACCTGGCCCATGCGTGGATCGTCTGCGGCGACAGTTGGGACATCGGGGACGAGGAGGCGACGTTCGCCTTCAAACTTGGCTACAGCCTGGAGCACAGGATCAGGTCCTTCGTGGAGAACGATGAAGAGGCGAAAGCCTCCGATGACTCCGCGGATAACGACGAGGAGTGATGGATGGACACGATCGGCAATCGCTATGAAATCCTTTTTCTGTATGAAGCCTGCGACTGCAACCCCAACGGCGATCCCCTGGACGAGAACCGCCCGAGAACCGACCCCGAAACGGGAGAAGCGACGGTGACGGACGTCCGGATCAAACGGACCATCCGGGACTATATCCTCGCCAGGGAACCTTCGGTGGAAAAGCGACTGGCACAGGGTATGGAGATCCTCATACGGGATACGTTCAAGGAGGACGGCTGCCTTTGCGAGGGGAAGGACCGTGCAGCCCAGTTCGCTTCCAAGCCTTCCAGGGACAATAAGGACGGGAAGGCCATGGAAGCGGCCAAACAGGCGATCCTCGGGCAGTGCATCGATGCGCGGCTTTTCGGAGCGGCGCTGCCCCTCGGCAAGGGTGAAGCCTCCCTCCAGCTTACCGGCCCGGCCCAGTTCATGCCGTTCAACCGGTCGCTACACCGGGTGGCCCCCGTGATGGTGCAGCAGACGGCGGCGTTTGCGTCCAAAGCGGGCGCGCACCAGAAGTCCTTTGCCGAGCGATGGCTGGTCCCCTATGCGCTCATTGCCGCCTACGGCGTGGTCAACGAAACCGCGGCCCGAACCACCGGAATGACCGAAAGCGACCTTGCGGTGCTCCTGGAAGCCCTCTGGCACGGAACGGCGAGCCTCAACTCACACTCGAAGATCGGCCATGAACCCCTGCTCCTCGTGGTGCTCAAGAACAAGCCGGGGCATCGCATCGGGAGGCTTTCGAGACGTGTGGAGCTGTGCAACCGGCGTGTCGAGGACACGGCCATCCGGAGTACGAATGACTATGAACTGGAGGTGGGCGGCCTGGTCGGGGGGCTTGCGGACTGCGGCGGAAGATGCCTGGAGGTGCTGGTGAAACAGGACCCCCGCCTGAAATGCAGGGCCGGGGAGACCTCCGGGGACTTGCTGAGTCTCCTCCGTGGAGTTCCCGTCCGGGCCCTGGAATTTTGACATGAACGGAGCGAGCATGCATATCCTGGTCTTCGACGTGGGCGCGGATTACGCCCATTTCAAAAAACCGTATGCCTCCATGAGCCCGGTTTCCTTTCCCTTCCCGCCGCCCACCGCCGTCCTCGGGATGCTCGGGGCCGTGCTGGGATACGGCAAGGAGGAATACCACGACCGCCTGGGCTGGAAGGAGGTGAGGATTGCCGTCGGGCTCCGCAAGCCCATCCAGACGTATCGCACGGGCCTCAACCTGCTCAACACCAAGGACGGAACCGACGCGATGTTCCGGCCGCTGGCCGGAAAAAACACGCACATCCAGATTCCCTTCGAATTCCTCAAGGCCCCTTCTTTTCGGATCTACGTGGGGAACCTGCCGGGCGAGGCACATTCGGAACTTGCGGACAGGCTCCGGGAACGGCGGACCGCTTACACCCCGTCCCTGGGCCTTGCCCAGTGCATCGCGGACATCGACTGGGTCGGTGAGGAAACCGTCGCACCGGTCTTCTCCGATGAATGGGAGGTCGTGTCCGTCTGCCCGCTGGGAGATTCCGTGAAGGTCACCTATGAGGATGGACGCAAGTACCACCGCCTGCGCGTCCCGGCCCGGATGGACGGCAACCGGATCGTGCACAGGTACCAGGAAGTGATGGTCGTCGACGACGGCAAACCTGTTCGGGGTGAGGGCGGCGCAATGGAACTGTTCCGGGTGGGTGAAGAAACGATTGTTTTTATCTGACGGGGCCACCGGGGAGGCCGCGTGTCCGCCTGTTGCCCGAATACTTCCCCCATGGGTGGCCCGGACAACGAGCAATCGTCCGGGCTGCCTGGCCAAGATCCTGTCGCCGGGGTGGCGACATTGGACCGTTTCAAAGACTTTTCAGGAAACGGGCCGCATGCCCGCCTTTCCTGTTTTGCGCCGTGGCGGGGGAAGACGACCTCCCGAGGTCCCGCGGGGGGGGACGGACCATGTATCCCGAGAAAGTTTAAACTCGCCGGGATGGCCCCGTTGCCCCCCGGGAAGGTATGGTCCGCCGGGTATCGATAACCCTGGAAGCTTCAGCCGGGCGACCTTCCGAGGAAGCTGCGCCGGCCATGAGACCCGCCGGGAAAGCGGCGGAAGCAGTTTTGGCTGCGAGGCTGCCGCTATCCGGTCCGAGGTGAATATCCATGGTGAGAATTGTCCCGTTTCAAAAGGCGGAGGCCCATCCCGGCGGTTTGCTCACGGTCCACCTGGAGCAGGCCGCTGCCCAGGCCGCAGAGTCCGTCGCATCGGCCGGTGCCTGGGTCCGGATGGTCGCGGTCCTGTCCGCGCTTTTCCACGACCTGGGCAAGGCCACGGTCTATTTCCAGAGGTTGCTCACGGATAAGGTGAAGACTCGCTTGAGTTCGCATTCCCCGGCCGGGGCCGCGCTTTCCTGGTGGCTCACCGAGCGGTTCGGGCTCGATCCGAAGGCGCGTGTGGCCGTCTTCACGGCAATCCTGCAGCACCATGGGGGTCTCGGGGGCACCGATGGCTGGGACCGTCCGTTCAGGAATCTTCGGCATGGCTTGGGCGATGAAGACTCGGACCTCAAAAGGCAACTCGTTACGATCGACTTCGAAGGGATCGGCCGGTGGCTGCCGGGCGCCCTCGATCGCGCCGGTTACCGGAACCTTGCCAAAGACCTGCCCGGGGAAGCCCGCTTCGACTCCGAAAGTGTCGTTCAGAGTGTGCTCAAGCCCAAAGGAGTGATGGTCCTGGCTCTTGACGAGGCCCTTTCGACCCTTCGAGACGCCGTAGGGTTCGTCACGGCCTTCGGTGCTCTTATCACGGCGGACCGCATCCACACGGCAACGGGGGAGATCTTCCCGCGGCAGTCTTGCCCCGCGGACGCCGTATCGGTCTACAAGGAAAGGAATTTCGCCGGGGCCGGAAGCCCCATCGATCTCAGGCGCAAGTCCATAGCGGACGAGGTCATGAGGACCTGGCTCGATCATGCCGGAGGGAACCTCTTCACCCTGACCGCCCCGACCGGCACAGGGAAGACGCTCGCCGTCCTCGACGCGGCCCTTCGCGTGCGTTCGCTGCTGGGCGAGGGCGGCCGGCCGCCGCGTATCATCTATTGCCTCCCGTTCACTTCGATCATCGACCAGAACTACAAGGTCTTCCAGGAAGTGCTCGCCGCGAGTGGTTTTTCACGGCGCGAAGACATGCTGCTCAAACACCATCACTTGACGGAAGGGCTTTACAGGACGGACACGACGGAGTATCTCCCCGACGGTGCCGGACAACTGCTGACCGAAACCTGGCAGAGTGAGATCGTGGTCACCACTTTCCATCAGCTCCTCTACAGCCTTCTCTCCAGCCGCAACGGGGACCTGATGCGAGCCGGTCAACTCGCCGGCTCCATCGTGCTGATGGACGAAGTGCAGGCCGTTCCGCTCAAGTATTGGAGCGCGCTGCGCCACGTTTTCGGGGCCGCATCGGCTGAAATCGGATGCCGTTTCGTGCTGCTCACGGCGACGCGGCCTCTCATCTTCAGGACGGAGGACCCCGAAGTCCGCGAACTGCTTCCCAGCCACCGTGAACATTTCCAGGCCCTGTCGAGGGTCAGGCTGCATTGCCGCCACCATTGCGCCGTAACCCTCGACGGGTTCGTCGAAGAGGTCTCTTCGATGCTCCGAAGCGACTTCCGACCCGCCCTCATCGTCCTGAACCGGAGGCGGGCCGTGCCGGAGGTCTTCCGCGCCCTCCGGGAGCGGTTCCCCGAGCGGCGCGCCATAGCCCTTTCGACCAACCTCACACCCTGGGACCGGCGTGCCCGTATTCGCCTGATCAGGGCGCTGGCCAGGAAAAACATTCCCTTCACCGTCATCTCCACCCAACTCATCGAAGCCGGGGTGGACCTGAGTTTTCCGGTCGTGCACCGGGACATGGCTCCGCTCGATTCGATCATTCAGGCGTGCGGGCGCTGCAACCGGCATGGGGAGGCGGCGGAGGGGGAAGTGTTTCTCTGGGAGATCGTCGCGGAAGGCGGCGACGGTCGCCCGGGCGGCCCCCTGTGGAGCCGCGTCTACGACTCCCCGCTCATCGAGGTCACAAAAGAGGTGCTGGGTGACGCTCCCCATTACGAAGAAAAGGATTTCCAGGACCTCAGCCTCGCCTATTTCGAACATTGCAACCGGAGGATGGAACAATCGCCGGTGGAAAAGTGCCTTCGGGAAGGGCGCTTCAGCGATATCGGCCGGGAATTCCGGCTCATCGAGGACGGGCCGCCCACGGTGTCTTGTTTCGTCATCAGGAAGCGGGCGGACCGCGAACTCTGGGAACGCTACGAACGGCTGGAAAGTGACCGGTCCCTTTCGGATTCCGTTCGCAAGGGCCGGTTCAGGGAGTTCCGGCATGCTTTTTTCGAACATGTCATCCAGATCCATGCGCCCGCCGGCCCGTCCCGGGCGGCGGTGATCCCGATCGAGGAAGGACCGGAAACCTACACCAGGGAAAGCGGGTTTGTTTCCCTCCCGCAGGAGGCCTCCACATGCACGTTCTAGGAACACGCCACTTCACGCGCATACGGCTCAAGTGGAACGCGGAGGTCGAGGGCGAGCCGCATGATCTCGTCCGCCGATTCCGTGGCGCACTCGCCGTCCATTTCGCGCACATCGACCTCTTCCACCAGCACATGGCCAACGGAAAGCTTGCCTACCGGTATCCAAAGGTCCAGTACCGATGGGAAAAAGGGGCGGGGCTCGTGATAGGGTGGGAGGAGGCGGCCCTGGTGCTGCCTGAGCTTCCCTGGCTCGATGTTTCGGCCAGGTTCGGGCACCGGGAGTTCCGGGTCGAGGAGGCGGTCGTCGAAACCGCCATGGGTGAGTTCGGTGTGGCCGACCGGCTGATGGGCTACCGATTGGTCACTCCGATTCTCCTTTTCAACCAGGACAATTACCGGAAGTACAAAGACCTGCCCGTCGATGCCCGGGACACCGAGCGCGACAGGCTCCTCGTCGCCCAGGTCCTGACGGCCCTGAGAGGGCTCGACGTTTCGTTCCCCGAACGCCTTTACGCGACTTTCACCTCGTGCAGGCAGCGGCTCTGCATGTACAAGGAGCAGAGCCTCGTCGGGCTGGGAGGCAATATCGTGACAAACGCCGTGTTGCCTGGCGGATTTGGAATCGGCCATGCGGCAAGCCACGGTTATGGCTGGATAGAGAAGACGTGAAAGCGCACCGTCCGGGCTTTCCCCGGGCACTCGGGCATGCCGGAAAGCATTCCCGTTAAGGAGAACAATGGACGAGGAATTCACGGGATACGACGCGGATGAATATTCCGTAACGGCGACGGAAATCCTGGAACACATGTTCTGCCCGCGCTTCACGTATTTCGAGACCTACCTGAGGATCCCGGAGCATCAGGAAAAGCGTTTCAAAGTGCAGGCCGGTCGCTCGGTGCATGAAGAGAAGGCGCGAATCAATCCGAGATACCTGAGGGAGAAGCTGGGATGCAGGGACCGGAAGAGCAATGTCTATCTCTCTTCCCCGAAGGGAATCAGGGGTGTCGTGGACGAGGTACTCTTCCTCGAAGACGGCGGCGCCGCGCCGCTCGATTACAAATACGCGGTGTACAAGGACCGGACGTTCAAGAACCACCAACTGCAACTCACTTTTTACGGCCGGTTGATCCGGGATCATTACGGTGTGCCGGTGGAGCGGGGGGTGATCGTCTACACCCGAAGCCGGAACAAGCTGGTCGAGGTGCCGCTGACGGAAAAGATGTACGCGGCCCTCGACCGGGCAATCGAGGAAATTCTGGCAGTCGTCCGGCGTGGAATCTACCCGGAGCCCACGTCCTCGAAACTCCGGTGCCCCGACTGCTGCTTCAAAAATATCTGCGAATCGGTGATCTAGGTTCAAATGACATGGGATAACAAACGGTTGACTCCACTCCGGCGAACCGTTTTCAGCCTCGGTTGTGGGGGGCGATCAGCCCAAAGTGCCGAAAATGACCACTTGAAAAAATGTGCAGGTTGCTGCAAACTTGACGGAAATCGTGGGAATGCGGCCGATGAGGCAGATCCAGAACAACAGGGATTGAAACTTTTCAGTTGGCCGATTGCAGTGGCCTTCTGCGCCGGCCGATGAGGCAGATCCAGAACAACAGGGATTGAAACTGAATAAGGTGAAATGCTTTCAAGCGTTGCAATTGCGCCGATGAGGCAGATCCAGAACAACAGGGATTGAAACCGTGACGGGAAACAACGGTTACGTTCTGGTCTGCGGCCGATGAGGCAGATCCAGAACAACAGGGATTGAAACCGTGCTTGTCGCGCATGGCCTGGAGATGGTCGTTCATGCCGATGAGGCAGATCCAGAACAACAGGGATTGAAACTCAGAAAGTTAAGAGGGATATAGATGTTTTTGGAAAGGCCGATGAGGCAGATCCAGAACAACAGGGATTGAAACCACACCCGATAGGCGCTCAGCCAATCGAATGAAATGCCGATGAGGCAGATCCAGAACAACAGGGATTGAAACCTCTCCGAAAAAGGATATATCGGCGCGGAGAACCGGCCGATGAGGCAGATCCAGAACAACAGGGATTGAAACTCTCTCCGTCGAGGCGCATGGCGGTGAGGTCGACCGGGCCGATGAGGCAGATCCAGAACAACAGGGATTGAAACATTTTGGCCCATGGCTCGCCTGTGAGTGCCGCAATATGCCGATGAGGCAGATCCAGAACAACAGGGATTGAAACTCGGTCGTTCAGTTGGCCATTCTGGAATTATGGACCCGGGCCGATGAGGCAGATCCAGAACAACAGGGATTGAAACCCATAAACCAGGGGGACCACCTTCCCGTAGGCGCTCGGCCGATGAGGCAGATCCAGAACAACAGGGATTGAAACAGTACGCCGCCGGCGTAGTGGTAGGCACTATCCCGGGCCGATGAGGCAGATCCAGAACAACAGGGATTGAAACCTCATCATCGTCGGCTTGGTGGCATTCGTGATGATTGCCGATGAGGCAGATCCAGAACAACAGGGATTGAAACTAGGTGCCTACCTGGAGATTCAAGCCACCTGCGGCGAGCCGATGAGGCAGATCCAGAACAACAGGGATTGAAACCGAATCCCATCGGTGAGATGGCTTCCCACTCCTCTGGCCGATGAGGCAGATCCAGAACAACAGGGATTGAAACCAAACCGCACAAGATATGTCGGACCGTATCCGGCCAGCCGATGAGGCAGATCCAGAACAACAGGGATTGAAACTAGAATGCGAGCAACTCCTGGAACTCCGCCCGGTAGTGCCGATGAGGCAGATCCAGAACAACAGGGATTGAAACAGACTCAAAAGAAAATGCCCCTGCACGCCCGATAGGGCCGATGAGGCAGATCCAGAACAACAGGGATTGAAACTGCCAGTCGACTCTTTCCTCCAATCCAAGATAATGGGCCGATGAGGCAGATCCAGAACAACAGGGATTGAAACCCCTGATCCCAAATGGCAGGCATTCCCAGATTCCAGCCGATGAGGCAGATCCAGAACAACAGGGATTGAAACCCAGATTCGGATAGCGTCTCGGTTGGAATCCCAAAGGCCGATGAGGCAGATCCAGAACAACAGGGATTGAAACGGCATCCGCGTGAAGTGATGGTGATTCCGTCCTTAAGCCGATGAGGCAGATCCAGAACAACAGGGATTGAAACGGAATTGGGATGGAACATCGCCCCTGCGATTTTTAGCCGATGAGGCAGATCCAGAACAACAGGGATTGAAACCCCACGTGGGTAGGAGTAGCAGTTTCGGCTGTGATCCGGCCGATGAGGCAGATCCAGAACAACAGGGATTGAAACTCAATTGCCTCATCCAGGCACGTCGTATCGGAAAACCAGCCGATGAGGCAGATCCAGAACAACAGGGATTGAAACCAGGATCCGTGATGGTTGCGGGTGTTGTTCAGGCTGGCCGATGAGGCAGATCCAGAACAACAGGGATTGAAACCCATGCCGAAAATTCAACAAAACGATCAGACGTAGCCGATGAGGCAGATCCAGAACAACAGGGATTGAAACTCGGAGGGATGTACACGAGAGCATTGCCGGTGCTCACCGCCGATGAGGCAGATCCAGAACAACAGGGATTGAAACAGACTATTTCCGACACCGACTACAGACCCAAAATCGTGCCGATGAGGCAGATCCAGAACAACAGGGATTGAAACAATGCCCCAGTAAATGTAACGGTGCCACTCCCCGCGCCGATGAGGCAGATCCAGAACAACAGGGATTGAAACATTACATCCCAATGTATTTGCAGAGCGTCGAATCTGGCCGATGAGGCAGATCCAGAACAACAGGGATTGAAACAACAGTGTGGCGCTGAATCCCCGGTACCCCCGGACGAGCCGATGAGGCAGATCCAGAACAACAGGGATTGAAACACCAATCTGAGCGTACCCCTGCTGCTTCCCGAAGTGCCGATGAGGCAGATCCAGAACAACAGGGATTGAAACCCTGAGCCTCAGTGGACCACACTCCGAACGAAGCGCAGCCGATGAGGCAGATCCAGAACAACAGGGATTGAAACGATTTACACGTGAGGCCATTAGATCATGGAATCCTGGCCGATGAGGCAGATCCAGAACAACAGGGATTGAAACCCTCGGTAACGATAGCGGATAAGACCGTCCAATATCAGCCGATGAGGCAGATCCAGAACAACAGGGATTGAAACACTCCAATCGTCCCTTGTGACGGCAGATCCCCACTCGCCGATGAGGCAGATCCAGAACAACAGGGATTGAAACCTATTTTCACGGAGACCGATATGACCGACCTGGACAGCCGATGAGGCAGATCCAGAACAACAGGGATTGAAACAGGTAAGGAACCGCCTCAGGCACGACAGCATACAGAGCCGATGAGGCAGATCCAGAACAACAGGGATTGAAACAAAAATGCCAGGTACCATGCCTGGGCATAGTATAGCAAGCCGATGAGGCAGATCCAGAACAACAGGGATTGAAACCCGACGGGGGAAGCATCCTTGATTTCTCGGCAGTCAAGCCGATGAGGCAGATCCAGAACAACAGGGATTGAAACAAGAGCGGCTCAAATAGCTGCAGGGCTCTGCCTGGCCGATGAGGCAGATCCAGAACAACAGGGATTGAAACAACTGTTCCATGTTCCATCCCGCGGAATCTCCCCGCGCCGATGAGGCAGATCCAGAACAACAGGGATTGAAACCAGGCTCAGGAGTGGACGAGATCCTGGAAGTGAGGGGCCGATGAGGCAGATCCAGAACAACAGGGATTGAAACATTAATTAACTTCCCCAACACCAAGCACCTTGCTCCCGCCGATGAGGCAGATCCAGAACAACAGGGATTGAAACCAGGTACTGACTACGGTGACATAGGTGTTTAACGAAGCCGATGAGGCAGATCCAGAACAACAGGGATTGAAACCAGGTAAACCTCGGTTCCAGGCCGCCGTAGCCGTCAGGCCGATGAGGCAGATCCAGAACAACAGGGATTGAAACATTCCATCCGCCAGGGCCTGCGCAATTGTCCGGTCCGGCCGATGAGGCAGATCCAGAACAACAGGGATTGAAACTTGCAGGCAGTCAGGGTGATGGTGCTCTGAACCGGGAGCCGATGAGGCAGATCCAGAACAACAGGGATTGAAACGATGCAGTTGTAGCCCCCTGCAAGAAATCACGGAACTGGCCGATGAGGCAGATCCAGAACAACAGGGATTGAAACTTTCTTGTTCATTCATTTTAATCTGCTCCTTTCTTGGCCGATGAGGCAGATCCAGAACAACAGGGATTGAAACCCCTCCTGGTGCTATCTCCCGCTGGCGGCGTCGGGCCGATGAGGCAGATCCAGAACAACAGGGATTGAAACCTCGCGTGTCCATAGCAATAAGCTCAGCCTGCCCCGTGCCGATGAGGCAGATCCAGAACAACAGGGATTGAAACCCCGGACGTTATGGCCGGCGCTGTCCGGTAAAGCATGCCGATGAGGCAGATCCAGAACAACAGGGATTGAAACTCCAGGTTCGAAAATTTCCCGAGGCATGTGTCCATGCCGATGAGGCAGATCCAGAACAACAGGGATTGAAACCAGACGGTCCAATTCGGACTGCTTCTTCTTCCGGTCCGGCCGATGAGGCAGATCCAGAACAACAGGGATTGAAACCCAGGCCAGTTCCTTCTTCGATTTCAGTTCCGACTGCCGATGAGGCAGATCCAGAACAACAGGGATTGAAACAGATACGTCTCGCAAAAGGCGGACGCCGCGGTGATGAGCCGATGAGGCAGATCCAGAACAACAGGGATTGAAACTCGAGCTGGTGCACCCCCAGTACGGCCCGATGAAGGGCCGATGAGGCAGATCCAGAACAACAGGGATTGAAACCCAAGAGAACTTACGGCCTGCCCGGTGTAATAGCCCGGCCGATGAGGCAGATCCAGAACAACAAGGATTGAAACCAGATCACAGATCCCAAGGATGGAACCCAGCGGTGCCGATGAGGCAGATCCAGAACAACAGGGATTGAAACCCAAGAGAACTTACGGCCTGCCCGGTGTAATAGCCCGGCCGATGAGGCAGATCCAGAACAACAAGGATTGAAACCAGATCACAGATCCCAAGGATGGAACCCAGCGGTGCCGATGAGGCAGATCCAGAACAACAGGGATTGAAACCCAAGAGAACTTACGGCCTGCCCGGTGTAATAGCCCGGCCGATGAGGCAGATCCAGAACAACAGGGATTGAAACCTGGTCGCAGGTATCGCACCAGAATCGCCCCGTGTGGCCGATGAGGCAGATCCAGAACAACAGGGATTGAAACAAAGGAAAACGGGCCTGCGCCGCTTCCGGGAAATGGCCGATGAGGCAGATCCAGAACAACAGGGATTGAAACCGCCATAAAGGCGGCCACAAGTGCCGTTTTCCCTCCGGCCGATGAGGCAGATCCAGAACAACAGGGATTGAAACGCGACTACCTCATAGATATCCCTTTCCTGAGTGACCGGCCGATGAGGCAGATCCAGAACAACAGGGATTGAAACTTATAGATGGCCGTGAAGAGAGGTTTCATTTCCAGGCCGATGAGGCAGATCCAGAACAACAGGGATTGAAACACGATGTGATCAGGGTCTATGAGACGGAATTCGAAAAGGCCGATGAGGCAGATCCAGAACAACAGGGATTGAAACTCGAGTGTGATGACGTCCGCGGGCGTCGAATCCATCGCCGATGAGGCAGATCCAGAACAACAGGGATTGAAACCGCTTCGTCGAGAGCCCTGATCGCGGCGTCCAGGTCGGGCCGATGAGGCAGATCCAGAACAACAGGGATTGAAACCGCCCCCGCTACTCGCTCACGCTCCCTGAGCCTGAGCCGATGAGGCAGATCCAGAACAACAGGGATTGAAACAGGACTCATCGTGGTGCATGCCGCCAATGCGATGACGCCGATGAGGCAGATCCAGAACAACAGGGATTGAAACATGCTCGGTGACTTCGTTCAATCGCATGGCACTGAGGGCCGATGAGGCAGATCCAGAACAACAGGGATTGAAACTCAACTGTGCGTTCGTCCAACCCTGAAACCGTACCAGCCGATGAGGCAGATCCAGAACAACAGGGATTGAAACATGCTAGGTGCGAGACACACTTTTACGTTACTCCTTTGGCCGATGAGGCAGATCCAGAACAACAGGGATTGAAACCGGGAATCTCAACCGACCCTAGGTCAACCTGGCTTTGCCGATGAGGCAGATCCAGAACAACAGGGATTGAAACCGGGAATCTCAACCGACCCTAGGTCAACCTGGCTTTGCCGATGAGGCAGATCCAGAACAACAGGGATTGAAACCGGGAATCTCAACCGACCCTAGGTCAACCTGGCTTTGCCGATGAGGCAGATCCAGAACAACAGGGATTGAAACATAACACCTGCAACACTCTACGAGCCGAATGGCCATGCCGATGAGGCAGATCCAGAACAACAGGGATTGAAACCGCTCTACAGATGGATACGGGATGAAGTCTCACTGGCCGATGAGGCAGATCCAGAACAACAGGGATTGAAACCAGCTTCATCTATCTTAGCCCGCATTATTCATGAGGTGTTGCCAGAACCCCCTCGAAAGTGGGCATCATGAGCTATGGGGACGGATTTTTCAGTAGTCCAGTCGGCAGAAAGGCTCCGGAGTCGGTGCCGAGTGCTTCATTTGGCTTATCGCCGCATGATCATGTGGCAGAAATCCCGAATTTTGATGCACCGGTAGTGTTGGTGCAGTTTTTGTGGTGGTCGGATGCTGCGGATCGGGAGATCGCGCCGTCAGCACCTGAGAGGCATTTGTCGGATATTTCGCAGTGCGGTGGCAAACAGGCGCTGATAGGGGTGGGCCCGGGGCATTGTAAAGAGAATGCGCCTGACGCTCTGAACTACCCTGGCAGCGATTTTGAGCAGCTTGAGCCTGAGGGTGTTAACTGTGGCCATAGCCAACTCAGTCCCGGCAAGGCTGCGGCGCAGGTGCCACAACAGAACGAAGGCAAAAGTGTGCAGCAGCAGCCGAAACTGGTTTGCCTGAAACCGGGTGCAGCTCAACCGGTCGGCTTTGAGATGAAGTATGAGTTCTTTGATCCGGTTTTCGGCATCGCCGCGGCCGGTATAGATGCCGTGATAAATCCCCGCGGCGGATTCAAAGAGGACATTGGTTACAACAAAGCGGGTGTTGAGTCCTCGGGGGGAGCCTCTCGGCCTTGGCAATAACCCGACGTGAGCTTTGCCAGGAGTCGGCTCGATGGTAAAAGCTGCCAAAGAGTCTCTGCTTTTCGCCGGTTTTGGCGAACTCTTCTTCGGCCTTGAGCACCAGGTTGGCGGCACGTTTGCGCAGACGCTCATTGGTAATCAAACCAATCGTGTATTTGACCTTCTCGCGCTCAAGCAGTCTGTAAATGCCCGGCACGGCAAAGCCGGCATCGGCGCGCACCAGAATCGCAGCCTTCGGATAGGCATGTTTGAGGCGCCGGATGAGGCGCTTCAAAATTGCCGCCGCTCCTTTGGATGCGTGTGCATTGCCCGCGCGCAGCACCGAAGCTACCGGAAAGCCGGTGAGCCCGTCAAAGATCAGCAGGGGATGCAGCATGTACTGATCGTAATAGCCGTGGAAGCAGGAGAGTTGCTGCATGCCATGAGTGGGATCGTCAGTTGAGTCCATATCGAGCACGATTACCTTGCGAGGAGCAGGATGTGCAGCCACATAGGCATCCATGAGAGCATCGCTCAGGCGCCGAAGTTCACGGTTGCCCACACGGTTTTCGAATCGTGAGATTGTCGGTCGGGAAGCCAGTGCGGGACCGGTTTCGGGCAAGCGGCCCACGGCGGTTTTGAGTCCCGGATCAAAGCGCAGGCTTTGATGATCATTGCCGTCCTCGTAGCCCATCGCAATGGCGAAAAGGCGTTGGCGCAAAAGTTCCTCCTGTCCATGACGCACCTTGGCCTTGTCGCGACGATCGGAAAGTGACTTGCTCATGGAGGAAGAAAGAGCCGTTGTGCGATCGATTTCCCGCAGCAGCAAAGAGCCTCCATCCGAGGTCATGGGGCCGGCCGAAAATTCGGCCTCAACAGAGCGCGAATCAAGGTTTGCAAAAGAGAGTTGATTATGACAGACCGTTTTCAACGGACATTCCTTTCGTTTCGTGTTTTTTCTTGTCAAGTTAGCACGTTACAGGATGTCCGTTTCTTTTTTCAAGCACTATTATGAATTTACCGGGATAGGGAAACACTCGGCGCCACCTTCTTTCGGGGCTCGCCAACCATTGGACCTCCTGTCTCCAATACCCAGACGGTGGAGGGTAGATTGACAAAAATTCCTTCCGTGTTACTGTCATGGCGTAAGAAATTGAGAATTTACGAAATTATGAAAAACGATAATCTCGCGCAAAAGAGCGCGCGAAGGAGGCGGGCGAGATGGAACTTATCAAGGTGCGCCGCAATTTCCAATTGACCATTCCCCAGGCTCTCAGGGAAAAACTGAGACTCGCGGTAGGGGATTACGTCCAGGCCGACATTGAAGACGAACGGATCGTTATTCGTCCGGTGCAAGTCGTTGGCTCCGAGGGAAAAGAGAGACGCCGTTCCGGCGAAGAGCGGAAAATGGCCTACGCGGCTCTGGACGAAATCTGGAACAAGATGGCCGAAGAAGATCCGGCGGTTATTGATAAAACGATCAAAGAGGCTGTGGAGGAGGCCAGAAAACAATGATGCGGGTGGTGCTCGATACGAACGTTCTCATCAGCGCCATTCTTTCTCCCCAGGGCTTGGCCGCACAGATTCTGCGCCATGAGCGCAATGACAGAATAGAACTGGCTTTCTCACCTGAAACCGGCAACGAGGCTTTTCGAGTCCTGCGTTCTCCCAAGATCAAATCCCTTCTCAAAAAAAGGAACGTTCCTCTTGGCAAGGTCGAGTCTTTTTTGAAAAACCTCATCTCTGCTTCTGTTCTGACCGCAGGCGGCATCCGGGTCGATGCCATTCAAGATGATCCCAGCGACAATATGTTTCTGGCGTGTGCACTGGAAGCCGAAGCGGACTTTATTGTCTCCGACGACAGCCACCTCAATGAATTGAAATCCTTCCACGGCATGCCAATTGTTGATACGATCATATTTCTCAAGGTGATGGAGCGGTTGGGATAGGGGACATGGTTCTGCACACGGATACAAGGAAGACATCCAATTATGGCCATAAATCCCATTGTCCGAGCACGGATCGACCAACGCATCAAGACCGAGGCCGAGGCAGTGCTTGCCTCGATGGGGCTCACTGTTTCCGATGCATTCCGCATGATGCTGGTTCGCATTGCAACGGAGAAGGCATTGCCTTTGGAGCCGCTTGTTCCAAATGCTGAAAACATGAAGGGATGACTTGAGGGGGCTCCAATGGTTGAAACCATAGAGGAGGGAACGGGCACGGTGTGGATCGAGGAAGCACACCAGATTTGCCTGAGGGATACTACATGACTGAGACCACCGGGGACGGGTCCGGCTGGATGAAGATCAGGAAGCACACCGGATTTGTCCACGGCGTATTCGATGGCTTGCCATTATGTGGAAGAGACCGGGGGGACAAGACCTGTAGCGGCCATAATTTGACGAATTCCTATTCGTGCATCGCACCTGGATGGACGAGCTATCAGGGCCACCCGCAGGAACAAGGGATATCCCCACTACCGAATGAGCAGCCATAGGTGAGATATGCTGATGGGACATACTGAGCCTCGGTGTTCAGGCCAGAGAAAATCTCGTCTGTGACTTGAACGATAGATCGCATGTTCATCAATTGCAGAATGCTCAATTGGTTTCAGAATGGCTTTATTTTTAACATCATCAAGGATGGAAGCGAGCTGTGCAAAAGAGTACCCTTCCTTTGCGTATCCAACCATAAGCGCGTCCTGCATGGCCCATGCATAATCTCCATTGACGAAGCGGATCAAGCCCTTATTGCAATAGCAGTACAAGATGGTGTGTTTAGGATCGATCGGTTTGCATTCCACAAAGAGACCATCCTGGTCGCTGAGAACCGGCAGATATTCCCGTTTTAATTCGAAAAAGAAGTCCGGCATCTTATCGGGGTGCGCCTTGTCAAAATTTGTGATCTTTTGATCTCTGCTCACTCTACCGAATAACGTGTAGTTGAATCCATCGATTTCGCCGGTCTTTCGCAAACGGTTTTCAATTGTCTCTACCAGAATTTGTGTAATGGTATCTTCGTCAGCCGTTTGCATATCAAAGCCGAAGGGAGGGGTTTCTTCGAGGAGCTGCCAAGCCCTCCTGATAACCTTGGTGAGGAGCAGGATAGTGCGCTCCGGGATTGGCGGGTGCGGCAAGCTGAATTCCACACCGTGAGTGAAAAAGCCGATGGGCATCAGCTTCTCCTTACCGGAAAAGCATCGAGGTGCTGGCGTAGAATGTCCAGTGCACACAAGCGGGCACGACTTAACGTCCAATAGCGGTATTGGCCGATTATCCCTACAAGCAGATAGCCCGTTCCATGGACAATGACACGGCTGCAGCCAGTTCTATTGGCTTGTTTGGTGATCAGAGAAATCAGGTGATCTTGCGCCGCTTGCGTCGAGACTGGCGAACCTGTGGGCGAGGAAACAGAAAAGAAATGCCAAGGAGACTGGAATCCTTTTTTCTCAACCTCAACTTCATTGACTGCCAGGGGCTCATTCGTTAGATCGAAAGATGGAGTCAGTAATTGGTGAAGTTCCGCATAGAAAGCATTGCGCTCGTCTTTCTTTGGGGGCCTGTTAGCACGGTCGCGGGCTTCCTTGAAGGGTGCGGCAACCTCAAGTGTATCTTTCACAACTTGGCGGTCATGTTCATCGATGTCGTATAGACCGAAAATGAAATCATTAATCGCCTTCCAAGGCTTGCTGAACGCGGTTTCAAGCTGAATAGACAGGTTTTCTGCGCGTCGCCGTTGACTCTCGGACAGCAAATGGATTGGAGGAAATGGAAAATTCTCAATGTTGTCTTTAAGAAATGTTCTCCGTTCCGCAGCCATCCGTGAACTGGTCATCAGCACATGATATGTGAATAACTCAGAATGCATGAGCAAATAAAGAAGGTAAATAGGCGATGCATTAGAGAGGCCAAACGCAGAAAAGCCGTAATATGACTGGCTGAAAACAGCTGGCTTATGGACGAGGTACGACTTGGCTGAAGTAGAAAATGGCCCTGGAGATTGGGGCACAATAAGCAGAGGAGGAGTGTACAGTTTAGGGTCCCTAGGTCTGTGGGCGGTGGAATGCCCGAATTCGCGAAGCATTGTTACATCGACCGCAAACTCTCCATTCAGAGGAGGAGTAAAATCAGGCAACTTGCGCATAAAGTCGGCATCATCTTGAGGCAAATTTAGTGAACGATTATACCCCAGCCCCGAATACAACCCCTTGCTGTCCCAATATGACTTAACAGTCGGCCACTTCCGTTCATCAAGCTTGCGAACCACTTCCGCATCAAGAGAAGTACCTACGGCCAAAGTCTTTAGCAGCCAGGAATGTTCGATTGCTCCGAGAGCGGCTACAGGCTGAGCCGATTGGTAATCAATGCGGAGGCGTCCCATATCGTTCAGGCTTCTTTCAAGATGGGGTGTAACGAAATAAAAATAATGGTTAGCAGCGGGCATTCGATTACGTGCAAAAAGGAGCATGAAAGGCTGGCTCATGTCTGGCCAGACTGCGGTATCTGACAAATTAGATCCGTTCAATATCCCCGTTATTTCAATGCCATTGAGGATTGCTTCAAAAGCTTTGACACCGGGTTCTGTTTGTTTAAGAAAGATCCGCCCAGGCAGTACCATGGCGATGATGCCCTCCGGCTTGGCCCACTGTGTCGCTTTCCATAAAAAAGGGAGGTCTGGGTTGTTACCGGGATTGCGGTAAGACTTTGCAAGGCCTCCAAGGCCTCGGTCGCTCAGAGCCTGGCGCGTCAGACACGTGAATGCGACGTTGTGTTTTCTGACTAGTTTTTTGGACTTTTCATCGTCGCCCTTAAGCCGGCCCCAAGGAGGATTGCCAATGACAATATCGAAGCAGCCGTCGAAGCCCTTGGGAAGATCGGGGCTCAGGCTGCCCAACACAAATCCCCTTGCTTCCTGCTCTTCAGGTCTCCTGAAGTTATGCAGCGCCGCACCCTGAAGCGGCTTTGGGAATCTCAGGCTTTTGGGAGGCCGCTGGGTCCCATTGAGTTCAATGGCGGTGATATAAAGTGACAATGCCGCTAGGCGTAAGGCGGATTCATTAACATCGAAACCACACAATTGAGTGTAGAGAATAGACTGAATCGTCCTGGTATCAGGTCTTTTGCCGTCATGTTCCCACCGAGCCGCGAAAAGCTTTCTGAATGCAAGGACGAGAAAAATTCCGGCACCGCAACTCGGGTCCAGGATTCGAGCATCCTTCTTATTGGATAGACCGTCAAAAGCATCGTCTACAAGGTATTGAGCAATGTTCTTAGGTGTGTAGTACGCGCTTGTCTGTTTCCTATTTTGAGGGTCCCAGATTTTGCTAAAATTCTCATAGACTTGGCTGAGCACACCGATAGGGATGTGCGCGAAATCGAGATTACCCCAATCAATGGTGGTTTGGAATAAGGCCCCTACATGTTCCCATCCCTCCAAAATAGCTCTGAGATCAAGGAACACTCGACCGCCCGTCTTCAAATTCGCCTGATTAAACAGTTCTTTATAGTCGCCCTTAAGAGGAAGCAAGTCGCCGTTAAAGGTCTCATCCAGCCATTGGCATGTTGCAACAGAGTTTTCGACATCTCTGAAGCAATCACCGGAGGAATTCGCGTTTGGGCATACAGTATGGAGTTCATTCTGCCGCACTATTTTGCGGTCCCAAAGGAAGCGAAAGAACAGTGCCCGTCCAAGGAATGAAAGCACATCAAGAGGATTAAGACCGTAGGTCCCTATGAGATCCTCGGAGGAGTGGGTCATGAGATCATTAATTCTTTTGAATACAAAATCAGCTTCTTTAGGCTGGCCTTCAAGGCTGAAAACACCGTTTATGATACGCTGAAAGAACAGGGGAGCTTCAGGAGTCTCACGTTTTATTGTCTTCCCGGTGCTGCCGACGAGAGCAGAGCGGTCCAAGTTTATTGGATATACAACCAGTTCGCCCGGATTCAAAACACCGAGATAGGCAATCTCTCCCCTGTTTGCAAGAAGACACTGTAAGCCCAACCTCTTCTCGGGATCGGAATTCCGTATCTGATCTCCCGAAACGATGTAAAGGAGAGGCCTAGCCTGGAATTCAGCAACCGCATCAACTTTAAAGCTCTCGTTTCCAGAGAGCTTCAGTAGATCAAGGTATTCCAAATGCCTGGGGGTTGGCTCGCTGTCGAACCGAACGACGTCATGACAGCCATAGGCTTTGGCTTCATCTACAACATTCATGAAATGCCCCGATAATTTCTGATTCGAATTATCCCTTGATAGCGTCCGAGGATCTGAATGTGTTCAATCTCGTCCTTGATGTATTGACAATCGCGAAATGCTGGGTTTTCAGCTTTTAGTATAAGCAGATCTGGTGACAAGTATACCTTTTTCAATGTGGCTTCCTGCTCTATAAGAACGGCCGCTATCTCCCCATTTTCGACTCTATCCTGTCTCCGGATTACGGCGAAGTCGCCGTTCCTGATTCCTGCCCCTGTCATGCTGTCACCCGTAACACGGAGAGCAAAAAGTTCACCTCCACCAAAGAGGGAGGCAGGAATTGGCAGGTTTTCTTCAACGTTCTGCTCCGCCCATATCGGAGTTCCTCCTGCAATGACGCCGAGCAACGGGATAGTCCCCTCCGGTTGGGGCAGGACCGGTACAGGAGACGGTACCAACTGGATTCCACGGGCCTTTCCGAAATTTAGTCGAATATAACCTTTCTTTTCGATTAGCCCGAGATGGCCACGTACAGTATTAAGACTCCCGTATCTCAAGCCATCGCGGATTTCCGCCTGAGTCGGTGGGGAGCCATGCTTTCTCTGCCACGCGACAATAAAGCGGTATATGCTAACTTGTTTCTCGGTCAGATCCTTCACAGGAAATCTTTCTCAAATATACAGTATTAATTAACACTGATATTATAAACAGTATTTTAAAGCAGAAAGCAAGGGAATTTTTGCAAGCGGTGCTTTTGACATTAATTTCTGCGGGTGGCCCTGATAGCTCGTCCATCCAGGTGCGATGCACGAATAGGAATTCGTCAAATTATGGCCGCTACAGGTCTTGTCCCCCCGGTCTCTTCCACATAATGGCAAGCCATCGAATACGCCGTGGACAAATCCGGTGTGCTTAATTGCGTGGTGAAAAACGGAGCCGTCGTTGAACGAAACTATTGCGCCTTCCCATCATTTCCAGTTTCGAGCCTACCTTTGAAAATCAAGTTCCTGCCTGATGCCAGCGCTCTTTGGTGGAATGCTTTTCGATTGTCAAGGCCGGAGGAGTTTGTCCGCTATATGACGGAATAAAATGTCCTCTAAAGAACGGTCAAAAGGAGTCGCTTCGACTTTGCGCGGAGCCTCCGACTCACTCAGTGTTTGCGCGGGCAACGCCCAGGCGCGGCCGGCGCGGCACGCGCATGGGGGTACCGCTGCTTCCGTCCGCGCGACATTGTCGCGTCTCCACTTCCCTCAAGTCGGTTTCCACGCTTTCGTCGGCGACTCCACCATCGTTTATGCCTCCGCCGTATCCGGCTTTGCGGCCTTGACGCTCAGAAGGCCGGCCTTGCGCTTCTCTTTAAGCCGGTAGCTTTCCCCTTTGATATTAAGGGTCGTGCAGTGATGGAGCAGCCGGTCCAGGATGGCGGTGGCAAGCACCTGGTCCTGGAAGATCTCCCCCCAATCCACGAAACTTTTGTTCGAAGTGAGGATGAGGCTTGCCTTCTCATAACGACGGGTGAGAAGCCGAAAGAACAGCCCGGCCTCCTCCCGGCTCATCGGAAGGTAGCCCATTTCATCGATTATGAGCACCCGCGGGTAAACATACTGCTGGAGGTGGCGTTCCACACGGTTCTCCATGCGAGCCCGGCCAAGGCGGCCCAAGAGTAACTCCAGGCTTACAAACAGCACCCGGTATCCCGCCTCAACCGCCTTTACTCCCAGTGCTATGGCCAGATGGGTCTTGCCCACTCCGGGAGGACCCAGCAAAATGATGTTTTCCGCGCGATCCACAAAGGAAACGGTAGACAGCTCCCGGATCACCTTGCGATCGATGCTCGGCTGGAACGCGTAGTCAAACTGCTCGAGCGTCTTTACCCAGGGAAAGCGCGCCATCTTAAGCCTTGCCTCAACGGCCTTGCCATGCCGTCCTTTCCATTCGCAACCAAGGGCCTCGGTTAAAAATTCCCGGTAGCCCAGGTCGCGCTTCGACGCCTGCTCACAGACCGAATCGAGCTGTGCGCCCAAATACTCCATGCGCATCTTCTCAAGGAGGCTCTCTAACTGCATTGGCAAACCTCCTCGTAGACCGCAAGATCCCGGCGCTCAACACACATGGCCTGCCGCCACAGCTCTCGATGGTGATCCGGCATGCTCACCCAACCCTTGGAAGCCTCTACCAACCGATGCTCGGCGATCATTTGTTCATCGGCAAAGATCCGCAGACAACCGAAATGATCGATCCGTGTCCGCACCATCTTTCCGCAAAAGTGGCCGGGTACGCTGTAGCGGTTTCCCCGGACATCGACGTAGCCATCCCAGTGAACGAAGCGATGCTCCAAATATGAGGTATCGAACCGAACGGCGGGTAAGGCGTGAAGGTGCGGGGCTTCCCTCATGAACCGGTCGATGACGACCTCCTTTACCGTACCATGCAGCCTCCGGTCGGCCTCCTCGGCCAACCACCGCCCCGCCAGTTCATTCATGTGCGCCAGGCTCTCAAACTCCCGGTAGCGCACAAAAAAGTTTTGCTTCACATACCCCACCATCCGCTCATCCTTGCCCTTTGTGCGCGCCCGGCGGGGCCTGCAGGCCCGGGGAGTAAAACCGTAATGGCCGGCAAAGTCGACAAACCGCTCATTAAAACGCACCTTCTCCCCGATCCGGTGGCTCACGACGGCGGCCTTCATATTATCGACCAGAACCTCCCGAACCACGCCCCCAAAGTACTCGAAGCTTAACGCGATTCCCTCATAGGTGTGTTCGGCGTCATCGCGTTCGGTACACCAGAAATGAAAACGCCGTGAAAACCCGAGCGTATTTACAATAAAAAAAACCTTCTGGGTCTTGCCTCCAACCACCCTCTCGATCTGCCCCCAATCGCTTTGCAACTGATGACCGGGTGGAGTCTCAAAGCGAACCGTGGCTTTCGACTCTCTCAATGGACGCTTGGGGCGGATGTAGTCCCGAATAAGCGTTGTCTTTCCCTGATATCCACGACTCTCCAGTTCCCGGAAAATCACGGTCCCGTTCCACACGCCCTCCTTAAGCATCCGGTCAATATCGACCTTGAACGGGTCCAGAATACTCCTTTGAGCCTTCGGGCGTTTCCCGGATGGCGCACCTGCCCGCTTTACCGCCCGACTGATTGTCTTGGGGTGCACCCCCAACTCCAGGGCGATGTCTTTGAGATAGACACCCCTGTCCAGTTGTGCTTTGATTTCCATCCAGTCCTCCTTCTTGAGCATCGGCTCACCTCCAATCCTTGGTCAGACTGAAGGTACTCCGATCTCCTCAATTGGGAGGACATTTTATTCCGCTACTTTGGGTACTTTTAATTCCGGCACTGATACGATCAGACCAACGTTCATAGCGGAAGGCATTCACACCGGAAACGGCTGTGCCATTCGATGGTACACCGAAACTCTCTTCTCAGGCTGAACCCGGTTTCGAATGCTATCCAGACGATAATGAAAAAGATGCCTGACCGTTCGTCATCGTGCCCACTCCCTCCCCTATGATTGAAACCATCGGGGAGGTTTCCGGTATGAAATTGATGGTTAATCTTACTGTGTCATAAAATATTGCAATACTTTGATTTTGATTGTATATTGGATGCATGAAAAATGCACCTTTGCCCAATATCGAGGCCAGGTTTCGTGTGTATGCGAAAGAGCTGTCCGCCGCGTTGGGGCATGCAGACCGGGTGGAGCCTTTTCAGACATACTGCACGGGCCTTTTGCTGCCTGTTGAGCGAAAAAGTGTCGAGCCGATGGCGGCACGGCTTGCTCCGGGCCATGTGAGTGCCAAACACCAATCCCTGCACCATTTTGTTGCCAAGGCGGCTTGGAGCGATGAGGCCGTATTGAGGGCCATCCGCAGTTATGTTTTGGCAAGGATGCAGAGCCAGGGACCCATTCGCGCCTGGATCGTGGACGACACCGGGTTCCCGAAAAAGGGTAAGCATTCGGTGGGTGTGATAAGGCAATACTGCGGCCAGCTTGGCAAGCAGGACAACTGCCAGATTGCTGTTTCCGTTTCCGTCGCCACCGATCATGCCAGTTTGCCGGTTGCCTATCGGCTCTATATGCCCAAGGAGTGGCTGGAGGATGACGATCGGCGCAAACGGGCAGGGGTTCCAGAGGAACTTTTATTTCGAACAAAACCTCAAATCGCACTCGAACAACTGCGTGCCCTGGCGCTGAGCGATATCCCGCCAGGAGTGGTGCTGGCTGATGCCGGTTATGGAAATGATGCCGAATTTCGCAAAGGAGTCCGCAAACTACAGCTTTCTTATGTACTTGGGGTTCAAAAGGGCACCTTGGTCTGGGCGCCAGGCACAAAACCTTTACCCCCTCCTGAGTATTCCGGGTATGGGCGGCCGCCAAAGTTGCCGCGCCGCAGTTGTCTGCATGCCCCGGTAAGTGCTCTGCAGTTGGTTCAGACTCTGCCACCCGAGGCCTATGTCACCATCTCCTGGAGAGAGGGAACCAACAAGACTCTCTCCTCCCGATTCGCCGCAGTCCGTGTGCGCGAAGGCAAGCGTTACTACTGGCGAAGCGATTGGCCCGCGGAAGAGTGGCTGTTGGTTGAATGGCCCGAAGAGGAACCTGAGCCCACCAAGTACTGGCTCTCAAACCTCGATGCTACAATTTCCCTGGAAGAACTGGTTTACACAGCCAGAATACGCTGGCGCATTGAACGTGATTACCGCGAACTCAAACAGGAAATCGGGCTTGCGCACTTTGAAGGTGGAGGCTGGCGTGGCTTTCACCATCATGCCACCCTGTGCATTGCCGCTTATGGATTTCTGATCGCCGAGCGCAGTTCTTTTTCCCCCTCGGCTCCCGAGCCGCGGCCATCCTTCAAGGTACCTCAAATTCCCAGAGGTTGGCGGCCAAGGGGAGCTCCCGCTCAGACCAGAGCGACATAGTCTGTGGTCATTGGCCACAATCAAAAGGAGACTCGTTGTCATTCTGGTAAGCAGCCTGCCTCGATGCCCCTGCTGCAACCGAAGGGGTCGGGAGAAAGTCAAAAGCCAGTTTATGACACAGTAAGATTAGGGGAGGGGGAAGCGGCCATGATCTGAAAGGTGAGGGGGGGGCATCCTTACGCGTTGTGGCTTGGGCCTGCGGGCAAGAATGCAGGGCAGTCGTTCAGGGTTCTCCCAAACCCGTAGAATTCATGGCCGGGGAAGAAATGAAAAAGGGGGGCCTGCATCGGCTCCCCGCCCCCCTGATTTGTTTCAGCGGCGACGGCATCACAGACTTTGGCAGTTTACTTCCAACTGCGTGAAGAAGCTTGACACAAAGGACATTTTTAGGCCACAAAGGACTTGCGCTGAGACGATGGACGTATAAGGTATAATTTGATAGGATGTTGCATGATTCTCAGTTTCCGTGACAAGCGGACACAGGTCTTTTTTGAAGGCGAACGGGTAAAGGTGTTTCAGGGGTTCGAGCGGCAAGCCATGCTACGCCTCGACCGTCTCCATGCCGCCGACCGCCTGCTTGCACTCAACACGCCCGGTAACCGGCTTGAAGGGTTAAAAGGGGATCGCAAAGGCCAGTACAGCATCCGTATAAACGATCAATGGCGGATTTGCTTTGAATGGCCTGGGGACTCCACGGGGCCGTTGAATGTGGAAATCGTGGACTATCATTGATAAAGGAGGCAACCATGGCTCGAATTCTCATCCACCCGGGGGAGCATTTGGCCGATGAATTGAAGGCGCTCAACATGAGTGCAAATGAACTTGCAAAAGAATTGGGTGTACCGACCAACCGACTCACGCAGATCATTGCAGGCAGGCGCGGGATTTCAGGCGACACAGCCTTGCGCCTTGGTAAGTGGTTCGGCACGGGGCCGGATATTTGGATGAACCTGCAAAAGAATTACGAACTGCAACTTGCGGCACAGGAAATAGGCGATGCCCTGAAGAAGATTTCCGAGTATCGCGGCAAGGCAAAATCGAGCAATGAGGTACGCGCGTAGGGACTCCTCCGCATGAAGAAACAGTTTCCCGCCCTGCGGCGGTGTCCCTTCCACTAGCCACACTAGATTGTCAATACTTCACCTCCGCTTCCAAGCCAAGCGTTTCATACTTCGAAGTCCGGTTCGGACGATCAGAACGATATTGCGGACGATACCCTTTCAGAAACCGTCCGCACTTGAACCTAGGCTATATGCGGGTTTACAGACATTACGGACGATACGGACAGTTCGGACGGTTTTTTGCAAGACTTTTCCATGGTAATCGTTTGGAATTGAATTGCTCGGGGCAACCCGGGCCGTTCGCGGTTTATGGGGGGAAACGACAAAAAGCGGGGCAAAAGCGGGGCAAAATGGTCTTTTCTCTTCAATCCAGAATCACGAGTGTCTCTAAACTGGTGCCTGGGGCGGGAATCGAACCCGCACAGCCGCGGGGGCCGAGGGATTTTAAGTCCCTTGTGTCTACCAGTTCCACCACCCAGGCAAGGATCGGGATTCCGTTTTTTTACCATAAACCCCTGAAGACCGACAGGAGAAAACGGGGGCATGGCCGGGCAGAAGTGGGCATGGGGCTGATATGCGCCGGCTGATTGGAGGCCGGACTCAGCGATTCCCCCTGCTGCCGGCGGGGGCGGGTGCCGCACCCGCATCGGTCGGGCAGATGCCGCTCTTCAGCACCTTCAGCCGCGAATTGTCCCGCCTCTCCGAGAGGTCCCAGGCAAGCTTGTACGCCGTGTAATACTTGCTGATGTTGGCCACGTAATTCAGGGTTTCGTCCCCTATGGCCTGCATGGCCGCATATTCGACGTTTCCGAACCACACGTTCGGGTTCAGGCCCATCTGCTGCGCAATCGCACGCACGCGGTTCACCCGGTTCGGCCCGGCGTTGTAAGCGGCCAGGACGAAATAAATCCTCTCGCTCTCCGGGATCGCACTGTCCATGAAAGCGTTCGCCCGCAGGAGATCCATGTAGCGGATGCCCGCCTGGATGTTTTCTTTCGCGGGCTTCACGTTCCTGAATCCCAGTCCCTTCGCCGTCGTCGGCAGCACCTGCATGATCCCCACCGCCCCCGTCGGGCTGACCAGCGATTCATTGAACCGCGACTCATGAAACGCGAGCGCCGCGATCATCAGCCAGTCGAAGTGATACGGCTTGCTGATGTCCCTGAAATAAGCCGCATAGCGCTTCAATTTCGCGGAGTAATTGTTCCCCTTCGGATCGATGACCCACCGGGTATTGCCGTAATACTTGGAAATGAGCTTCCGTGCGACGTTGAGAGTGGCGCTTTTGTCGGTTGCAAAGTAGTTGTTGATACTGGCGAGGAGTTCCGGGTTTTCCTTCCTCACGGCCCATGCGATCCTGTTTCCGCTGGATATGCGGATGTCCGGATTCACCCTGATGTTGGGCAGCACCTTGGACCAGATGTCCGCCGTGTGGGAATCGACGATGACGTAGGAAAAGATGTTCGCCCCCACCACTTCCAGGAGGTCTTCGGCCGTGAATTCGCTGGGAGCCTCGATCACCTGGATTTCCGGCCTGCCTTCCCGCGCGAACCCGGCGTTGAGTTCATTCAGGTGTTCCTCGTGGCTGCTTCCCTTGAGGACGGCCACGGACTTTCCCGAAAGGCCGTCGAGGTCCCTGGGCATCTCGACCGCTGCGGAAGCCACCAGCACCTCCCCCACGTCGTCGACATAGGGAGTGGAGAAATTCACCAGCTTTTCCCGCTCGGGCGTGATCGTGATGCTCGCCGCGGCGATATCCCCTTTCCCGGCGAGCAGCGCGGGTATCAACTGGTCGAAAGGCATCGGAACGAAAACGACGCGGACCCCGCCGGCTTCGCGATGGTGGCCGTCATTCAGGAACCTTTCGTAGTTTTTCAGCAGTTCATATTCGAACCCCAGCAGTTCGCCGGCAACGACGAAAAAATCCGTCCGGCTGTATTCGACGAGCACTCGAACCACGCCGCGCTTTTGCATCTCCGGAAAGTCGTCTTTGGAAATTCCGGCCGGTTCGGAAATCAGGTCCTCGCACTGGGGCATCTGCACCGTCGAAGGATCGTCCTCGGTATCCGATTTCATGGCGTAAAGCGGGTTTACGGCGTACACGGCAGTGAGAGCAGCGAGCAGAAGAAAGATGACCGTCGATCTCAGACATGATGCGCGGCCCGGGGAAAGTCCCGTTCCGTCGCGCCTGACAGACCCGAGCGCATTCCGAGCATGTTCATGCATTTCTATCCCCGTAAATTCCGCCGTCCGGCAGCCGTCGAAACGGCCCACCCCGCAGCGACCGGCCCCTACGATACCGGGTTTAATCGACACAGAAAAAAAATCCCACGTGGGGAAGGGGGCACCGGGCGCGGATCGACCGTACCCCGGAGCAGGTCGCCTCCCGCGCCGGACGTCGGGATGGCTTATCCCGGCAGCCTGTATAAATGCCACAAACTCACCCGGGATGCAACCGGATGACCGGCCGGAAGACTCTTCTCCTGTTCCGGAGGGGCTGAGGGGAAATCGCCCGCATCGCGCGTGGTATGCTTTCCGCGGTCCCTCCACCGGGAAAAAAGAAGTGCGGATCTCCCCTCACGCCCAAAGCGGAAAAGGGGAGGTTTCCCCTCGTCGCATGTATGCACTTTCCGGTCACAGGCCGGGGCCTTCATCGTCGTCTTCGTCCTCGCCCGTGTACCGTCGCCTCTTTATCGCCACACGGATGAAAGCCAGAACGGAAAGCAGGGCGGCGACGAAAAAGAGGATCTC
The DNA here is from genome assembly GCA_963663685.2 of uncultured Syntrophobacter sp. Classification (GTDB taxonomy): domain Bacteria; phylum Desulfobacterota; class Syntrophobacteria; order Syntrophobacterales; family Syntrophobacteraceae; genus Syntrophobacter. Next base: position 29,538 of record CAXXDT010000014.1, read on the forward strand.
GTAGAGGTACTGCCCGAGCCATATGAGCCAGACGCCCCGGCCCTTGAGCGTCTCCCGCCACTCGGCTTCCACCGCCGGAAGGGGCCGGGAGAATGCGGACGCAAAGGCTTCGTCCACGCTGCCGCCTTCTTTCAGGCGATTCAGAACAGCCCGGAGCCCGTCGCTTCCATAGTGGGACGAAAGGTATTCCACGAAGCTGCGGCTCGTCTCGTAAGCCAGCAACAGGGGCCTCTCGTCGGCCGGGAATTCGTTTGCCAGGCGGCTCAGAGGGATGGGGTTCCGCGCCACGTCGAGCGCCACGGCATTCGTTCCCCCCACAGCCAGCATTTCCCCCAGGCTCCCGCTCACCCACTGGCACACCCCTTCATCCAGCCACTTGGGGAGCCGCCCGCTCTCGATGCGGCCGTGAAGAACCAGGTGACACAACTCGTGCTCGAAGGTTTCCTTCAACAGGTAGTTCCGTGCGCTGACCGACGGAAGATTGATCACGACGAGGCCCATCCTCGGCACCGCGAAGGCCGAAAAATACGCGTTCCCGCTCAGTTGTTCAAAGGTGTTCCTGTTTTCAACCAGCAGCACGTTGGTCCCGGACACCGTTCCCCAGCCGATGGCCCGTTCCAGTTTCCCGGCGACCCCGGGATAAATCTCCGCGATGTGCTCCGCAAGGTTCAGCAGTGAAGGATCGCCGTAGACGGCGATGTTCGCGTTCCGGAAAATGAGCTCCGGCCCGGCACTCCATGCCATGCCTGCCGCCAGTGCCATGAGGCATCCAAGGACGAACAACGGTATTTTACGCATCGCTCGCTTCCGGCCGGATCTTCCCGTGACGACGCGAGTTCAGGGCGTCCGGCGCTCCTTCATTCACTTCAGCCCACTTATGGATTCGGGTGGATTCGGGTGCTTCCTCCTGCAGGATTCGGTTTCAGGTTTCGCTTTTGCTTCGTGCAACCCAAGGGATAACCTACAGCGGGAACCGGTCGCACGCAACGGCGCAACGGACGTAAAAGGAGGGAGGAACGGGCCGGGTGGGCATGCGGCGGTGCCGTTCCCGATTTTCATGGTTTTCCCTTGACACGGTTGCCGGTCGGTGGATATAAGACACCGTGTTACAGTTTTTCCCAGTTCACTCATAAGGAAAGAGAATTTCATGAAGGGTCAGACCGTGCTGTATCGCTATTACTATTATTACGGCTACTTCCGGCGGTCTGCCCCAGCGTTCATGCGCCCGTAAATCAGGGCCGTGGGCAGACCGCACATCCGGGCTGCCCACGGCTTTTTTGTTTCCAGAAGCCGTGGTTTTTCGCCACGGCTTTTTTTTTATTTTCACGCGGCTTGAATGTTTCACCCGGTCGGCACGTCACTCAAACAGGAGGAATACCAGCATGAACAGCGGAAAGCAGTGGATCGCGGCGGCGTTCTGCGTCCCCATCCTCATCGGGGCGCTTCTTCACTTCACTCTTACCCCGGCCCCTGCGGCAGCGCCGGAGCCCTACAAGATCGGCGCCGTCTTCTCCATCACCGGCGTCGGTTCGTTTCTCGGCGAACCGGAAAAGAAAACGGCGGAAATGATCGCGGCCGACATCAACAAACAGGGGGGCATCAACGGGCATCCCCTCGAACTCGTCATCTACGACGATGAAAGCGATACCACCAAGTGCAACCTGGCCGTAAAGAAGCTCATCAAAAGAGACCAGGTCCCCGTCATCATCGGCCCCACGCGAAGCGGTGAAAGCATAGCTGCCGCGATCGTCGCCGAAGAGGCCAAAGTGCCGCTCATTTCCTGTGCCACCAGTTACAAGATCATCACCCCCGTCGAATCCCGCAAATGGGTGTTCAAGGTTGCCGGTTCGGACGCTCACGTGGTCGGGAAAATGTACGATTACATGAAGAGCAAGGGGGTCCAGAAGGTCGCCATCATGACGGACAACAGCGGCTACGGTTCCAGCGGCCGCGAGGAACTGCTGAGGCTTGCCCCCGAATACGGGTTCACCATCGTCGCGGACGAACGGTTCGATCCCCAGGACAGCGATTTGACGGCGCAGTTGACCAAGATTCGCGGGACTCAGCCCCAGGCTATCGTCAACTGGTCCGTGGGTCCGACCCAGATCCTGGCGGTCAAGAACTGGAGAGACCTGGGAATGGACAACATCCCTCTTTACCAGAGCCACGGGTTCGGCAGCCTCAAGAACCTCGAACTGGCGGGGAAGGCCGCCGAGGGTGTGCTTTTGCCTCTCGCCCGTGTGAACGTCGGATCGCTCCTTCCCGACGACAGGCCCCAGAAGGCCCCCATCCTGGCCTATACCAGGGAATATGAAGAACAGTACAAGGAACCGATCTCTTCTTTCGGGGGCCACGCCTGGGATTCCATGCAGCTTGCCATCGCCGCCCTCAAGGCGGTCGGCCCGGATCCGGCCAAGATCCGGGACTATGTTGAACAGACCAGGAACTTCGTGGGCATGCACGGCATCTTCAACTTTTCGCCCACCGACCACAACGGCCTGACCAAGGACGACCTGGAAATGATCGTTGCAAAGAACGGGAACTGGGCACTGGCCCAGTAGACCAAACCGTTCGTTACAGGCCCCGGCCAGCGGCAAAGGATCGGGGACACGGGCCGTTTCCGCCCGGGTTCCCGATCACCGGAGGAAGGGGCGAACCGATCTTCCGGATGACAGAAAGCGGAAAGCGGGCCTGTTTCCCGAAGGGCTTTTGAAACGGCCCGGCATCTCCAGCCCGGCGGCATGGCCTTGAACGGGTAGCCCGGAACCTTGTTGTCCGGGTCCGCCAGGGCGGGAGGCACGGGCAAAGAACGATCGACCGGACGCGGGTTGGCCCATCTCGACGGAGGGCAATTTCCGAATTATTCCCGTGCTTGGCGCACGGGCAGGCAAGTTGGCCGTGCCACCCGGAGGAGAAGGATTCGGGCGACCGGCCGCGCTCGGGCTCCCCGGCGGTAGGAACATGGGCCGGATTGCCCGCAAAACCATTGACATAACCGATGCATTGAGCTTTAAGACTTGCGGGTGTTCAATCACGGCCGCGGCCAAAAGCAAGGGGTCAAACTCCATAAGGTTTTAGTGCGGAACATGGGAACCGATCTGCTCCAATACGTTATAAGCGGGCTTACCATCGGCGTGATCTATGCCATGGTGGCCATCGGCTACAACATCATTTACAGCGTCACGGAAATCATCAATTTCGCTCAGGGTGAATTCGTGATGCTGGGCGGCCTTTTTGCCACCTTTTTCGTCGGAACGATCCATCTTCCGATCGCCGTCGCTTTTACCTGCGCCGTTCTGGCCACCGGGTGCGTGGGGTTCGCCATGGAGCGGTTCGTCATCAACCGGGCGAAGAATTCCAGTGTCCTGTCCCTCATCATCATCACCATCGCCGTCTCCATCCTGCTCAGGGGAGGCGCGATGCTGGGGTGGGGGAAAGACCCTCACGGGCTTCCCGCCTTCAGTTCGGGAGGCCCCATCATGATCGCCGGCGCCGCCATTCAGACGCAGGCCATCTGGGTCATCGGCGTCAGCGCCCTCATCGTCGTCTGCCTCAGCGTCTTCTTCCACCGGTCCGCCTACGGCAAGGCCATGCTGGCGTGCGCCGACAACCCGAATGCGGCGCGCATGGTGGGCATTCCCGTGCGCCGGATGGTGCTCCTTTCGTTCATCCTGAGCGCCGCCATCGGGGCGGCGGCCGGGGTCATCATCACCCCCATTTCCATGATGGAATACAACCGGGGCGCGATGCTCGGGCTGAAGGGCTTCGGGGCCGCCGTGCTCGGCGGGTTGGGAAACTACTACGGAGCGCTCGCCGCCGGGGCCATCCTCGGGCTCGCGGAATCCTTCTGCGCCGGGTATCTCTCATCCGGCTACAAGGACGCCGTCGCCCTGGTTCTGCTGCTGCTGGCACTTTTCTTCAAACCCGAAGGGCTGTTCGGAAGCAGCGAAGCGGCAAAGCTCAAGAAGTTTTAGGAAGGTCTTTTAATGAACAGGAAAGAATGGCTGGGTTTCCTCGGGAGCACGATATTCATCGCGGTTTTTCCGTGGGTGGTGCTGCACATCAGGGCGGTTTCCCACTACGTCGACGTGATGGTGTTCGCGGGCATATTCAGCCTCGTGTCGCTGGGCCTCAGCATGCTGATGGGTTTTGCGGGCCAGATTTCCATGGCCCAGGCGGCTTTTTTCGGCATAGGAGCGTACAGTTCGGGGATTCTCACCGGTAAATTCGGGTGGGCGCCCCTGGCCGCCGTTCCCATGGGCGCGGCCCTCTCGGCCGCCGTCGCGTGGCTGATCGGCATTCCCGCCCTGCGCCTCAAGGGGCATTACCTCGCCATGGCGACCCTGGGATTCGGGGTCATCGTGAACATCGTGATCAACGAAGAATCGGCCTGGACGGGCGGACCGTCCGGACTGTCGGGCATCCCCGGGCTCAGCATCGGATCGGTCAAAATCACGAGCGAAATCGCGTGGTACTACCTGGTCTGGGCCATCGTGCTCATCGGACTCATCTTCTGTTTTCATATCCTGAGGTCGAGGGTCGGTCGGGCGCTGAGGGCCATCCACGAGGAGGAAACGGCCGCCGAAGCCATGGGAGTCCCGACCGCCCGTTACAAACTTCAGGTGTTCGTGCTGAGCGCCGTTTTCGCCGCGGTTGCCGGCAGCCTCTACACGCATTACGTCAATTGCCTGAACCCCGGGTCGTTCAATCTCATGTGGTCCATGCGGTTCCTCCTCATGGTCATGATCGGCGGCATGCAGAGCCTCTGGGGGGCTATTATCGGAAGCGTTCTGCTGACCTTTATCGGGAACGAATGGCTGCAGGTGTTCGCCGATTTCGAAATCCTCGTGTACGGGGCCGTTCTGCTCCTGGTCGCCCTGTTCCTGCCCGGGGGCCTGATGTCCCTGGTGCCCCGGCGGGCGGCGCAGGGGAAGGCGGCCGGCGCGGTGCGCGAGGAGCCGGAACCATGACGGCGGACACCGGGAACACCCGGGCTTCGCAACTGAGGCTGCGGGACGTCGGGATGCGGTTCGGGGGCGTCAACGCTTTGCGCGGGCTGTCCTACGATGTTCCGGCGAACATCATCCAGGCCGTGATCGGGCCCAACGGAGCGGGGAAAACCACTCTCTTCCACTGCATCAGCGGCATGCTCCAGCCGACGTCGGGGCAGGTCGAATTCGAGGGCCGGCAAATCGACGGGCTGCCCCCGTACCGCATAGCCGAATGCGGCATCTCCCGGACCTTCCAGCACGTGGCCCTTTTCAAATCCATGACGGTCCTCGAAAACGTGATGCTGGGCAGGCATCCCAGGACCCGCTTCGGTTTCATGGCGGCGGGGTTGAGGATCCCGGGCATGCGCGCGGAGGAGAGGCGCATCCGGAAATCGGCCGGGGAATACCTGGACTTCGTCGGCCTGGGCGATTCCGCAAACCTTCAGGCGGGGACCCTGCCTCTCGGGAACCAGAAGATCCTCGAGATCGCACGCGCCCTTGCCACGGAACCCCGGCTGATCCTGCTCGACGAACCGGCGGGGGGCCTCAACATGAGGGAGACCGAAGAACTCGGGGAACTCATCCGCCGCATTCGAGCCCAGGGCACGACGGTCCTGCTCGTGGAACACGATATGAACCTCATCATGGAAATCTCCGACCGCATCCTGGTGCTCCAGTTCGGGCAGTACCTCGCCTCGGGGACCCCGGAGGAAATAAAGGACGATCCGGCGGTGATCGAGGCCTATCTCGGCGGAGCGTAGAAGCGGCGGAGGCCGCCGGGCGGGGTGGCTGTCCGTGGGCGGAAATTCTTGCGTATTCCTGGGGGAATAGCCCCCTTTTGAACGTCCCGATGGCGAGAAACATCGGGGGAGGCGCGCGCATCGATGTTCGAGTGCGCGGGAACGGGGCCGGGAAAAGCGTTCCCGGTCCGTCCGGAACGGACGGCGGATGCTGACGATCAAGAGTTTGCATACCTACTACGGAAACATTCATGCCCTCAAGGGGGTTTCCCTGCACGTGAGTTCCGGTGAGATCGTTTCGCTCATCGGGGCCAACGGGGCCGGAAAAAGCACCCTTGTCAATACCATTTGCGGCATGGTAAAGGCCCGTAAGGGAACGATCGAATTCGGGGAAACCTCCATCGCGGGGCTTTCGCCCGAAGACATCGTACAGCTCGGGATCGCGCTGGTTCCCGAGGGCCGCCAGATATTTTCCACCATGTCCGTGGCGGCGAATCTCGAGATGGGAGGTTTTATTCACCGGCGCAATCCCAGGCAGATTCGGCAGGACATGGACCACCTGTTCGAGCGGTTTCCGATCCTGAAGCAGCGCAGGCTGCAATTTGCCGGGACCCTCAGCGGCGGGGAACAGCAGATGCTCGCCATCAGCCGGGCGCTCATGTCCCGACCCAGCCTTCTCGTGCTGGACGAGCCGTCCATGGGCCTGGCACCGCTCGTGGTGAAGGAAATTTTCAACATCGTCCGGGAACTGAGGCAGGAAGGAAAGACTATCCTGCTCATCGAACAGAACGCTCACGCCGCTTTGAAGATCTCGGACCGCGGGTACGTCCTGGAAACCGGCAAGGTGGTCCTGCAGGGCGAAGGGGCCGAGTTGCTCGAACACAGGGAAGTGCAGAGGGCGTATCTCGGAAAAGGGAAAAAGCAAATCTGGGACGCCTAGTGCGGCGTTCCCGAATGAATCGATGTGATCGGGCCGGCGGTTTGGAACGTGACTTCGGCGGGGACGGGGGGCTGCGGCGTCCCGCTCCCGTTTGAACGGTCGAAGCGATTGATTCCGGCTCGGGCGGGAACGACGGAGCCAGTGCGAAAGGAGCCACTGATGCCCATTTGGGAACCGGCAAAGGAATGCATGTCGAGGGACGAATTGCGGCAGCTCCAGCTCGAACGGCTGCAGGCGACCCTGAACCGCGTCTACAGGAACGTCTCGTTTCACAGGCAGCGCTTCAAGGAACTCGATTTCAGGCCCGAAGATGATCTCACCGATCTGAAGGACATCGAAAGGTTGCCCTTCACCACGAGTCAGAACGTGAGCGACAGCTATCCCTACGGCATGTTCGCCGTGCCGCTTCGGGAAGTGGTGAGGGTCCATTCCTCGTCCGGGACCATGAAACACCCGCGCGTCGTGGGATACACCCGACAGGACCTGCGGACGTGGAGCGACCTCGTGGCCCGGATACTCAGCTCCGGAGGTGTGACCCAGGACGACGTGATCCAGGTCATGTTCGCCTACGGGCTGATCACCGGCGGGTTGGGAATCCATTACGGCGCGGAACGGATCGGGGCTTCGGTCCTTCCGACCTCGGTGGGGCGAACGGAGCGTCAGGTCAGGATCATGCAGGAATTCAGGACCACGGTCCTCGCCTCGACCCCTTCCTACTGCCTCATCATAGCCGACAAGATGGCCGAGATGGGGTTCGATCCCAAGCAGTTCTCGCTCAAGTACTGCATCTGCGCCGGAGAACCCTGGACGGAAAACATGCGCGGGGAAATCGAGGAACGGCTCTTCGTCAAGGCGACGGACAACTACGGGATCAGCGAAGTAATGGGGCCGGGCGTTGCGGGGGAATGCCTCGAGGAACAGCAGGGGATGCACCTCCAGGAAGACCACTTCCTCGTCGAGATCATCGACCCGGTGTCGGAGAAGGTCCTCGAACCCGGCGAGGAAGGCGAACTGGTCATAACGACGCTCACCAAGGAAGCCTTTCCCGTCATCCGGTACCGGACCGGCGACGTATGCCGGATTATCGAGAAACCGTGCTCCTGCGGCAGGACCTTCCGGAAGATCAGCCGAATCCGAAACCGGTGCGACGATGTGGTGGTGGTCAAGGGGATCAACATCATTCCCGAACGTATCGGAGACATTCTGGAACAGATAAAGGGGGAACGGCCCGTGTATCAGATCGTGGCCCTCCGCTACCGACACCAGGACCAACTCGAAATATGGGTGGAAATCTCCGAGCGCCTTTTCTATGACAAGATGCTCGAACAGCGCGGCCTGGTGGATGAGATGAGCAAGAAGGTGGCCAATTACATAGGGATCACCCCACGTATCAAACTGGTCGAGAAGGGTTCCCTCGAGCGGCGGAACGGGGTCGTGAAGCTTTTCGTGGACCGGAGGGAACTGTCGTGAGGCCGGCCGTCATTTCGGCGAACGGTCGTGTGGGGGCGCGGCTCCCCCCCTTCTCGCGATACATCGTCTGGTGCTTGCTTGAACGCCGCTTGGTATGAAAAACGCGGCCGACCGGGCTTTTCCCGTTGATGTCTTTATGTTTCGTGTCCATCCGGGAATCGCTCATGGCTTTTCTCCCGTGAAGGGGACGGCCCGGCGGAGCGAAATTCCAAGGGGGTTGCATTTTTCGTCGATTTCAGCCCGTTCCGGATGAATCCGGAACGATAACCCGTACGGAGGTCTGGAATGCATGAACTTTTACTGCCGGCAAGCGACAGGAAACATTTGCTGCTGGGCAACGAAGCCATCGTTCGAGGCGCCCTGGAAGCGAATGTCCGGTTTGTTACGGCCTATCCCGGGACGCCCTCATCCGAAATCATCGACCGGTTTTACCAGATCGGTCCCGAAGCGGGCGTCTATGTCGAATACGCCGTGAACGAAAAAATCTCCGTGGAAACGGCAGGCGCCGCCGCCGTTTCCGGGGTCCGCAGCCTGTGCTGTATGAAGCATGTCGGGCTGAACGTGGCCGCGGATGCGTTCATGACCCTGGCTTACGTGGGGGTCAAAGCCGGGATGGTGATCGTCGTGGCCGACGACCCGTCCCTTCATTCCAGCCAGAACGAACAGGACAACCGCTACTACGCCAAAATGGGCAATGTGCCGATGTTTGAACCGTCGACCCCGGAAGAGGCCAGAGCGATGACCCTCGAGGCTTTCTCCGTTTCCGAAAAGTACCGCATCCCGTGCATGCTCCGGACGACGACGAGGGTGAACCACTGCAGGGGCCCGGTGCCCATGGGAACCCTCCCCGCGGGGGAACCGAAGGGCGAGTTCACCAAGGACCCGTTCAAGATGGTCGTGATTCCCGCGGTGGGCCGCAACCTGAGGCTCGCTCTTCTCGAAAAGCTCTCTCTTCTCGAAGCCGAATCGGAACGGAGCGCCTTCAATACGGTCATCGGAGAAGGCAGGTTGGGGATCGTTACCAGCGGGGTTTCCACCCTGTACGTGAGGGACGCCGTGCGCGACTTGGGCCTGGAAGACCGGGTGAAGATACTGAAGCTCGGCTTTTCGTACCCTCAACCGAAGCGTCTCATCCGCGATTTCCTGGCGGGACTCGACAATGTCCTCGTGGTCGAAGAGCTTGAACCCTTTCTCGAGGAGGCCACGCGGGTGGTCGCCCAGGAAGCGGGATTGAAGGTGGTCATCAGGGGCAAGGGAAAGGATCTCGTACCCCGGGCCTTCGAACTGGACGGCGTGAAGGTCAAACGGGCCGTGAGCGACTTTTTCGGGGTGTCCTACCGGGCGCCCGAAGTGTTCGCCGCCCCGCAGGAGCTTCCTCAAAGGCCGCCGAACCTCTGCCCGGGCTGTCCGCATCGGGCCACCTATTATTCGGTCCGGCAGGTTTTCGGGGACGAAGCCATCTACCCGACGGACATCGGATGCTACACCCTCGGAATTCTTCCGCCGCTCCGCATGGCCGACTTCCTCATCTGCATGGGATCGGGCGTTTCCACGGCGGGAGGGTTCAGCAAGGTCCAGGACCACCCCGTGGTTGCCTTCATCGGTGATTCGACGTTCTTCCACGCCGGGGTCACCGGACTCATCAATGCGGTCTACCACGACCACCGCTTCCTGCTGGTCATTCTGGACAACGGGACGACGGCCATGACGGGCCACCAGCCCAATCCCGGCGTTGAACTGACGCCGCAGGGGAAGATCGAACCGGCGGTGGACCTTGAAAAGGTTGTGCGCGGCTGCGGGGTGCAGCGGGTAGCCGTGGTCAATCCCCTGCAGGTCAAGAAGACACAGGAAGCCCTCCGGGACCTGCGTGAGCACATGAACGAACCGGGAGTCTCGGTGCTCATCGCCAAGAGCCCGTGTCCTCTCTTTGAAAACCGCATTCTTCGGAAGCAGCGCAAAATCGTCTTCCAGGTGGACGAATCCTCCTGCGACCTCTGCAAACGCTGCCTGGAAGAATTGGGCTGCCCCGCGTTCGCATGGGAAAAGAATGCGGCGGGGGAAATGTGCATCCGCATCAACGAAGCACTGTGCAGCGGCTGCAGCGTCTGTTCGCAAATGTGTGCGTCGATCAGGCCGAAGCGGATCGACGGGGGCAAGGGAGGTGCCAAGTGACGTCAGAATCGAATAAGGTTCTCAAGGCCGTGAGGATATTCTTTACCGGAGTCGGAGGCCAGGGGACGCTGCTTGCGACCCGCCTGGTCGGGGAGGCGGCCCTGGCGGAAGGGCTGCCCGCAACCATGAGTGAGATCCATGGAATGGCCCAGCGCGGGGGCGTGGTGGAATCGTCCGTGGTCATGGGCGATGCGTTCAGTCCGACCGTGGCCGACGGCGAAGCCGATATCGTGCTTGCTTTCGAACCGCTCGAAGCGGCGCGGGCCCTGCCCAAATGCCATGCGAACACCCTGGTCATCTCGAACACCGTCCCCATTCCCCCGTTCACCGTGGCCACCGGCCGAAGCGCCTACCCGGAAGCGGACGCCCTGTACGGCGCGGTTGCCGGCAAGGTCGCGAAGCTGATCAGGATCGATGCGGACGAAATCGCGAGGAAGGCCGGTTCGGAGCGGGCCGCGAACATCGCCATGGTCGGGGTGCTCGCAGGGACCGGACGTCTTCCCATCTCAAGGGAGAACTGGAACACGGCACTGGAAAGGACGCTCCCGTCGAAAGCCCTTGAAATCAACCGGAGGGCCTTCGACCTGGGCTACGAGGCCGGCGCCGCCGAGGCGTAGTCCGCCGCACCGGACGGAATGACACTGCAGTGGGGGCAATTTCCAAGCCCCTCTTGCGCTTCGCGCACGGCCAGGCAAGCTGCCCGTGCCACCCGCGGCGTAGTCCGCCGCACCGGACGGAATGGCACTGCAAGAAACATTGAGGGGGAACGGTGTGGCCCTGCGTAGTGGTGCAGCGGCCGCCCGGTTCCCCTTTTCCTCGGGTGCCCCCCGTTTTCCTGTGAAGATGTCTGCTGCCCGTGTCCGGGCACGCTTGTCACCTTGCTCCCCGGTCTGAAATCCGTTGGAAAAACAGGGAAAGCTGCTCAAGGGGGTGGCCCGGGCAACTCGTTGCCCGGGTCCGTCAGGACAAGAGGGACGGGTAAGAGACGATCGATCCAGGGCTTATCCGTAATTAATGGATTGTACGATCAGGGGGTAGCCGGGATACTTGTTATCCGGGAGCGAAGCGCAAGAGGCAGAGTTTACGGATAAGCTTTGATACTAACTTGCGTGCAAGATTGAACTATAGTTTGATACAACCCCCTTTAACGAGGGTTGCCAAAGCCAAAGAAAACGAAAGTATCAAGCAAGGGGTCTCAGTTGGCGACGGGAGCCGCAGAGAAACCGTGGCACGGTGTGGAACGACTCAGCGGGGGCCTGTTTTGGGAGCCCTCTTGTGCTTCGCACACCGGCAACCAGCTGCCGGTGCCACCCGCCGGATAAACCCTGAGTGGACAGCGGATCCCCGCTACGACAGGCAATGCCATACGCCCGATGGATGGTTTTCTACCCGCACCTCTTGTCCTGACGCAACCGGAACCAGTTCCGGCCCGGATACCGCACCGGTGTTTCACGCACCCGGCTGTTCGGCGAAAAGGATATCCAACTGGCCGGCGATTTCGCGGCAGAGGTCCGCCAGCATTTCATTTTCGGCGGAAATGAGTGTTTCATAAGACCTGGAATCGGCCGGCCTGCTGAAGGTCGATTTCTTCATTGCCATGACCTTGGTATTGTTCTCTCCGAAAATGGACCAGCGCGCGGTCAGCGAAACCGTGCCTCCGGGAAGGCCTTCCAACTGGATCACTTCCACGGCGAGTTCGTATCTCATCTTCATGGCCTTCGGCCACGGGAAGAGTGCGATCCGGGCTGAGGGCATCATGTTGGAGAGGTTTTCCATGAGAACGCGGGCGATGTTTTTGTCCAGCGGTTCCCCCCACCTGTGGAATTCAGCAAATCGAAGCTCGTTGGTGTTCGTGCGCGTGACGATCTGCGGCCTGTCCAGGTACTCAGGAACCTGTACCGGCATGATTCCCACCACTCCGGGCTGGCTCACCGGCTCGCCCTGCATGACCGGCGCCGGACCCGTTATGGAATGCAGGACGTAGAACCTGGACGGCTGGCTGCGGGCGCAGCCCGCGAGAAGAATGAGGCAAAGATACAGCGTTGTCACGGCCCGTCGTTTGGAATTCAAGACTGACATCTTATTTCACCTCGCTTTTCACCTTGCCGCGGATCAGGGCTTCGGGATGACGTTCCAGATAATCGGCCAGTACACGCAGAGACCTTGCCGCGGACGACAGTTCTTTCAATGTGTCGGCGACTTCATAGCGTAGCGCTGAATTTTCCCCGGTAAAGTCCTGGATGGAGGAAAGGGTCTTGTCGGCCTGATCGACCGCCGCACGCGCCGCCTTGAGCGTTTCCCCGACGCTTGTCATCACCGGACCGAGCTGTTTGTCGATATCGGCAAGGACCTTTCGCGCATCCCTGGTGGTGTCCTGCAGGCTCGTGGAAACGGGTTTGACCTGGCCGTCGACGTTTTTCAGCACCTTCTGCGCATCCGCAAGAGTCTTTTGAACGCTGGCGGCAAGGGGCCTCACCTGTTCGTTGACGTTGCGCAGCAGGTATTTCGCGTCCTTGGCCGCATGGTTCGTGGACTCGAGGATCCCTTTGAGCTCCGGTGAATTGATGACTCTTTCGATCCCCTCGATCGCGCTCACGGCCTTGTTGGCGATGTCCTCCAGCGGGAGCTTCTCGATGGTCTTGGAAATTTCTTCCAGGTTGGACGAGATGGTGGGCAGTTCGGGGTACTCTTTGTTTATCTTGAGAAGTCTCGCCGGCTTATCCGGGTAAAAGTCGAGGTCGACATAGAGCTGTCCCGTCACCAGGCTCTGCATTTTGAGTTGGGCCCTGAGGCCCTTTTCCACCAGCTTGTCGACGAGTTGGCCGGTCGGCAACCCCTTTACTTTGCTGAGGCTTTCATTGTCGCCATACGTCTGGGAAACCCGGTTCAGTTCGAGTTGAATGACCACGGGGATCTTGAGCGAGAGGTCCCTTGCGTCGAAGAGGACCCTTATCTCGGTCACGGAGCCGACCTTCACTCCCTTGAAATCCACCGCCGCCCCGATGTTCAGGCCCTTCACGGAACCGTCGAAGAAAAGGATGTACTTCCGGGTATGGGCAAAGAACTTGCCGGAACCGAAAATCATGACCCCGACAATGATCAGAATCACGGCCCCCACCACGAAACCACCGATGATTTTGGCGTTCGCCTGTTTACTCATGAGTGTCAGACACCTGTGTTTGATGTGGCGTCAAATTTGCCGTTGAGCGGTCAGCCCCGGCCTGCGGTCCATGTTCGGATTCACCGCGCGTGAGAAAACTGCGCACCTTGGGATTCTCGCACTCGGCCAGCAGCTTGTGGGGATCCCCACTGGCGATCATGGTCCTTTCGTCGGCGTCGAGAAAGACGGAATTGTTCCCGATGGCGAAAATGCTGGCCAACTCGTGTGTCACCACGACCACCGTGGTCCCCAGGCTGTCCCGGAGTTCGAGAATGAGGTCATCCAGCCGCCGGGCGCTGATGGGATCGAGCCCGGCCGAAGGCTCGTCAAAATACAGAATATCGGGATCTAGGGCCATGGCCCGGGCGAGTCCCGCTCTTTTCTTCATGCCTCCGCTGATCTCCGAGGGATAGAATTCTTCAAAGCCCGCCAGGCCGACGAGCGAGAGCTTCAAGGATACGATTTCTCCGATCCGCGAGGGAGAGAGGTCCGTGTACTGTTCCAGTGGAAGGGCCACGTTCTCCGCCAGGGTCATGGAACTCCACAGCGCACCGCTCTGATAGAGCACACCGAAACGCATCATGATGCGTTCCCTCTCTTCCGGTTCGGCGTCCCAGAAGCTCTTCCCGTCGTACAGGACCAGCCCCCGGGCGGGTTCCTTCAACCCGATCATGTGCCGCAGAAGCGTGCTCTTCCCGCAGCCGCTGCCTCCCATGACGATGAAGATGTCGCCCCGTTTGACCGTGAAATTGATGTTTCTCTGGAGCACGAAGCTCCCGTAGGCCATGGTGAGGTCGCGAACCTCTATGTGATCCTCTGTTCCCATTGACTGATCCGGAAAAACGGTCCCTTAGATCCCGAGCCTGTCGTAGATGACGGTCAGGATGGCGTCCGAAACCACGATGGCCACAATCGACGTGACCACCGCCGAAGTGGTGGCGACCCCGACCGCGGCGGAACTGCGCCCGCACTGCATCCCGCGGAGGCAGCCGGCAAGGGCCACAAGGACCCCGAATACACCGCTTTTAAAAAGCCCCGCAGCGAAGTCGAGCATTCCGACCGCCGCACGGGTTTGGTTGTAGTATTCCATGGGCGAAAGATCGAGCATCCCGATTCCCACGATCCCTCCGCCCAGCATGCCCATGAGGTTCGCATACAGGCAGAGCAGGGGCATCATCAGGACAAGCGCGATCATCCTCGGCATGACGAGGAATTCCATGGGGGAAATCCCGAGGGTCTGCAGGGCGTCGATTTCCTCGTTGACCTGCATCGTCCCGAGCTGAGCGGCAAAAGCGGCCCCCGTGCGGCCGGCCATGATAATCGCCGTCATCATCGCCCCCATTTCCCGCGCCATGCCCAATCCCACGAGATCGGCGACGTATATCTGGGCGCCGAACAACTTGAGCTGGATGGCGCCCACGAAGGCGAGGATGAGGCCGACCAGGATGCTGATGAGGGAAACGATGGGAAGGGCCTGCGCCCCGCACTCCTGGATCAGCAGCACCAGGTCGGATCGCTTGTAGCGGGCTTTCCCCCCGAGGAATCGGACAAAAGCCGTGGAGGCCTCACCGATAAAGCTGATCATCTCCATCGCGGAGTTGGCGAAGACGATGGCGTCCTTCCCGATCCGTTCGAGAAAAGGCACCCGCAAAACACCCGAATGGGCATCTTTGTTTTCGGGAACGGCGGAAGCGAGGGCCAGGAGCGTCGTTACCCCCTGGGGGAGGCCTTCTTTTTCGATTTCAATGTGGTTGCCTGCGCAATGGTTGATGATCCCGGTGAGAAACGTCAGCAGAACGGAATCCCAACCATCCACGCCGCCCGTATCAAACACAATGCGCCGGATACGGGGATCCGACCGGATCTCTTCGATGACGCCGGAAGCCGAGGGGCTTTCCCCGGCGATCGTCCACACTCCCTCGAGCCGGATGAGCAGGGTTTCCTCGCCCTCACGGGCAAGGCTGAATCCCGGGCGCTTGGAAGCGGTTTGCTGTGAAACGGCCATGTCGATCTACCCGTAAATCAAAAAACGACGGCCCACGGGGATGTCGATACTGTGCGCACGGGGGCAATGCTGCAAAGCGGGCACTCTCGAAATGAGCAGTCTGAAAGTTCAGGATGTGAGATCGAAATCAAACCTCAGCAGTCCGTCGACGAGTACAAAATTGTGGGAAAACGCGGAAATTCCACACATGACGCTGCCCCTGCGGAAGCGGAGCTGCCAAACATCGCCGCAAGTTAGCATATCTCGAAAAGCAACACCATCATTAATCTTGCTAGATGGTGGTGCCTTTATGGATCACGAGGGTTTCCCGGGGCTGAATCAAGGGGTCGGGTGCCCATGTTCCGGATGGACGTCTGTGGAGAGAATGCGCGTGCCGGATGTCCGGACTCCGGTCCTCGTGCAAGGGAAAGCGCGGGGGGGCGGAGGACGGACGAAGGCGCTCAGGCCGTGATGTCGGCCGTCTTTTTGTCCAGAAAGCTTGCGATCAGCGATTCGTATTCTTTCCCGATGAAGGACCGGTAAGAGAAGAGTTCGAACTTCTTCCGGTCCCAGTATTCCGCCAGGCTCTCCTTGTCGTTCAGGGCATTGATTTCCCGGTAAACCGTATCGAGGTACCGTTCGCGAAGGCGGGACCGGTGGAATTCGAGAAGCTCCACCATGAGAAATTGCTGCTCCTCCGAGAAGTTCACTTCCTCGCGTTTTTTCCGCACTTCCAGTTCGATCTGCTGATATTCCTGAAACGAATCCGCCCCGCTCAACTTCTCCTGGAAGGTCATCAGCATGCGGTCGGTGATCTTTTTCTGCTGCTCCTCGAAGACCTTCCGCAATTCCTCCTCGAAATTCCCGGTGTCAAAGGGCAGCTTTTCCTGCAGTTCATCCAGGAGCTGCCGGTAATGGCGGCCGAGTTCGTCGTAGTCCCACAGGGCGCGGAGGGAACTCACGAGAATGTCGAACTCTATGGTGTCGTGATAGTCGATCCTGACCGCCCGCTGATCCGTGCTGATCTCGAACTGGAGCCCGTCGTGGTCTTCCGGTACGAGCAGCGGTTTTCCATCTTCAAAACAGCGTTCCGGCATGGGCATTTCCCTCAAAACCTTCTGCAGCGCCTCGTGCCTGCGCCGGATATTCTGGCTGAGAAGTCTGAAGCTGATCAGCCCGTCCCGCGCGGTGGGACCGAACTCGTGGTGAAAAGCCAGGCAGGTGATGATGAGCAGTTTGAGACAATCCTCCACACCGAGGAAACCCGCAAGAGGATGAAAGTCATAAATCTTCATTCTTCCTCCCAGGTGGTCCAGGCAGTAGAGCAGGTAGTAACGCACCTCGGGGCTCAATGAAGAAACGGCTTCCAGCAATTCCATGGCGATGTTGAGCTGTTTTTCGAAGGCGGCCGGGCCGACGCTTTTCAGCTTCTTCTTGTGATAGATGAAATTGACGGGCATTTTGAGGAGATACATCTGGAGGTCCTGGTAGTCCACCCAGACGGCGCCGACGAGTTTCAGGAGGCGTTCCAGCGCTGCGACCTGCCGGCCGTGCCATAGGGATTCGTCGTTGACGTCGGTGTCGAAGATGCCGCGAAATTGCATCCGGTCCGAAGGCAGGAGCTTGGCTTTACGGGAAGTGAGCTGAAAATCGGCGAGGACCGCCGCGCCCTTTTCGCGCAGGATGTCTTTCAGCGCCACTTCCCAGGTGCTCTTCGATTTGATGATCTGGAGCGCCCACGACCGGTAGGTCAGAAATCCTTCAAGAAGGTCCGAAACCATCAACCCTTCCTGGACCGCGGCGGCCCCGATCACCGAATGGAGGACAAACGCGTCCAGCAGCCGGGTGTCCTGTTCTCCCGTAATGACCTCAAGGGCCGTGATCGGCTCCTCGCCCCGTATCACGTGCCCTATGATTCCGTGATGCCGCACGAGCTGCACCGTCAACTGTCCCACGCGGGGGTCGAGCTGGTATTTTCCCAGGACGTCGGACTTTTCAAGGACAAGCGCGCCCTGGTCGGCGTGGTTCCATAGCGGCCCCCCTTCGATCATCGAATATTCTTCGAGCTTTCCGATTTCCTGAAAGAGCAGTGCCAGGGTCAGGGCGCGGTACAGGGCAGGCTTTTCCTGGACCTGGCCGATGTAGAATTCCAGGGTTTCCATCTGGGCGTGGGTCACGCCGATGCCTTCTTCCGCCAGGGGGCCGAATTCCTGCTTCGCAAGCTGATAAAAGGTGTTCATGTCCTGGAACGCGTTGCGGTCCTTGATGACCAGGGCCTGGAATTTTTCCAGGCAGCGCATGGCGTATACCCCGAGAGACTGAGTTTTCCGGGTCGGCCAGTTTTCCACCAGGTTTCCCAGGGAACGGAATTCGGGGAGGGTGAACTGGAGGATCTCGGGGCAGTGCTGGGCCAGCACGCTGATGGTGTCGTAGATTTCCTCGGGGATGAACATCTGGCTCTGCATGACCATCCTGAGCCGGTTGCCGATTTCGATGATTTCCCGGTCCTTCGCTTCGATGCCTCCCGACCGCTGGTGAATCTCACACTGCAGGTAGCATCCTTCCCGCTCGAGGTACTGGTGGAAAGATTCCAGCTCGGAGAACCGCCTTTCCATTTCTCTCAGGTACTTGAGAGAAATCCCCCTCAGCTTCTGGGACTCGAAGTGAGTGAGCAGGGCCTCGATCTGCTGAATGTTCTCGTCGACGTCCACGAAAGAAACATCGATGACGCGGGTTTCGGGACAGCTCATGAGCCGGATGCCGCTGTCGAAGATAAAAGCGGGCCGGCCGGCCGCGAGGGTCTTTTTGATCTCTTCGAAAAAGGAGGGCGGCAGCTTTTCCACCGGAATACGGAGCAGCGTATCCCGGATCTTCATGATCCTCGGTTCGTGACGGTCCCGGGGGATTCCCGCCAGCATTGGGTTGAAATTTATGGAATGTCTTTCGGAGGAATTGACGGCGATCCAGAGCAGTATAAAGCCCGCGCGCGTTCCCAGGGACCGGAACAGGTGCCCCGTTCCGTGGAATTCCGTTTCGAGGAACTGCCGGAAGAAATAGGACTGGCCGAAGATGTAGTCCCCCATGAATTTCTGTTTGAATTCATCGGCAATCCGGGCCAGTTTGAGGGCTTCTCCCATCTTGAACAGTTTCTCGGGCATGTAGTCGCAAATGACTTCCTTCTGGAAGCACCCCTTGCGCAGGTATTCCTGCCAGTCGTCCAGGAATTCGAACAGGTTGAAAACCTTCATCATTTCCCGTATGGCCTTGTTCTGGATCCCGCCGAGCGCGCTGATGCGCAGATCGTGCAGTTTGTCCCAGTCAAGGCTCGAATCGGTGGCGACGTTCACCGCATCGTCGTAGACGCGGTAGAGTTCCCGTGCCTGTTCCCCGCTGAAGGCATCGCCCAGGGTCGCGATGATTTCCGCCATGCTCATCAGGCGGCAGGTCTGCAGGAGATCCAGGCTTTTCTGGTGGTTCCCCTCCCTGGCCCTGTCCGTGATCGGCTTCAGGGTCTTGGCGGGCATCTTTCCGAAGACCACACGGCTCATGGAGGTGTGGCCCACCACGATGAGAAGGATTTCCCGAAGCTGGTCCGGGGTCAGACCACGCAGCGAAAGCTTCGGGATGTGTTCGAGAATCGGGGTCGTCGGTCCTTCGATTTTGTCCGGGTTCAGCGTATCACAAATGGCTTCGAGTTTCGGGATCAGCCCCAGGAGCTTCTCCACGGGGAAAAAACTTTGGTTCTGCCTGCGAAAGGGATTGCCCAGCCGGATCCGTTCCAGTTCGGACAGCCCCGCGAACTCGTGGTCCCGAATGCGTACGATGATCTTCAGAACATCGAGAACGAAGCGGAAAGTCTTCCGGTATTCGGCCACCAGCGGCAGTGCACAGCCCTGCATGCCGGAGGATTTGATCTCTTCTTCGAGGGCGGCAAGGGTCACGGCGGGCCGCTTCGCCTTTCCCACAAAGGCAATCAGGCTCTCCGGCATTTCACGGTCTATATCAAGTCGTTCCTGCCAATGGCGGTGATGACTGCCGGGCGACTTGCGTTCCAGGGATTCCACCTCGAAGTAGGTCTCGAAGATCCGTTTCCACTGCTTTTCCGGGGTCTTCATGAAAGCCTGGGGCACACGCATGTTGAGATAGGGAAGCCGGTTTATTTCGTCGATGGTGAGGTCCTCGGGTTTATGGTGGCCGAGGAGTTTTTTCAGTTGGGGTTCGAAAAAGCCGAAACGGTTGAGGTAGTAGTGCAGGTCGGACAGATGAACCGTCATTTCCCTTTCAGAGGAATCGCTCCTGTATTTCTGCTTCGTCTTGAAAGCGTGCGAGAACAGCAGAAAATATTTGAGTTCCTCATCGTATTTGAACCTGACCGTGCAGGTCTGGTCGTCTTCGAGACACGAGGAATGGGCAAGGACGTGAATCCTGCCGTTTTCCTCCAGGAGGTCGTACAGTTTGCCCGCAAGATAGAGGGCATAGTCTGAAAGGCGATGGCGTGAAATGGATTTTGCGGACGTTTTCGGGAACTGTTGTTCCAGCAGGTATTCGAAGGGGTCCTTGGGCAGAATGATGATGTCCAGCGGCATGCGCCAGGAACGCAGTTTTTCCAGGGATTCGAACAGGAAGATCCTGTGGCTCGAAAGACGGGCCGTCAATTCGTGGACGATGAGATCGTGGGAGGAGGTCAGCAGGCCGATGTCCAGATGGTCCGTGCGGGTCTCGAAGATGTGCTGGAGGATCAGCTCCTCGATTTCATCGGCCTTGGTTTTTATTTCCTGGAGCGAGTGGGCCACGAGGCTGATGGGGATGAGAAAATAGAGCTTTCCCGTAAAACTGAACCGGATCAGCAGGCCGAGCTTCTGATAAATGGCATTGAGCCGTTTGGCGTTGTCTCCGAGGGTCTGTATGTCCCGGAAATCGAGGCTTTCCAAAAAATCCGTATCCGCCTTGCTCAGCACGCTTTGCTCGATCAATCCCAATCCGTAGGCATTTCCTCCGAAACGGCTCGGCAGAAAGCTGGGATGGTCCTCCGACGCGAAGGTCCCCATGGGCACGTCCTGCGAATCGATCCCGAACTTGAAATAGTCGTCGGGATTGACCAGCCGGAAGAACGTATCGTGGTGATCGACCTGGTTCGTCTGCCAGGAAAACCGTTTGTCGTTCGTGGATGTTTCCATAAAAGCCTCTTGGCACCGCTTCGATAATCACATATAAAGTATTTTCTTTTCTTATAAGTAGCATTTATCAATAACACTTTCGCATCGGTTGAGCAATAAAGCAAACATTTAGGGCACCTTATGCAAAAAGGTTCACTGTCGCTTCATCTGGCCACACTGGGCGGTCTGGGGAGAATCCCCCGCGCTTCGGGTACATTTGCGACCCTGTTTGCCGGAGTGCCGTTTGCCTGGCTGTTCAGTTTCCTCCCGACCATATACTCGATATTCCTGCTGATCCTGGTCTTTGTCGTGGCCTGCCGGGTTTCCGGCGCCGCCGAAATGGAACTGGGAGAACCCGACAGCAGCCAAATCGTGATCGACGAGCTCGTCGGGTTCCTCATCACGATGGTCCTGCTCCCGCTGAACCTGAAATCACTCCTGATCGGGTTTGCCGCGTTCCGCCTCTTCGATATCTGGAAACCCTGGCCCATCGGATTTTTCCACAAGCGGCTGCGCGGGGGCTTTGCCGTGGTGATGGATGATGCCGCGGCAGGGGTCCTGGCCCACGTCGTCGTCTGGATCGGCCTGAAGCTGTAGGGCCGGGACGGCCCGCTTCGCCCTTTCCGGGACGAACCGTGCCCGCATGCCGTTTACACCCGCTTAAACCATATTAACTTATACGCGTGCCGTTATCATCCGTGAGAGGATTAACCCATACGATGACCTGTCGATGACGACCAATACAGGGACATTCGGCGGTCCCATACTATCCGCCGTCGTGAGCGTGGCGTTTCTGTTGTTCGCGGGATTGGCCCTTTGTCCGGCCTTTGCCTTCACAGAAGAAGAACTGAATACGATCGGTATTTATGAAAGGGTCGCTCCCGCCGTCGTCAACATCACGACCATGACCTGTGAGCCGGAGTTTTTCTTTTGCCCAGTACCGCCCACAACCGGTTCCGGGTCGGGCATCGTCCTCAAGGCGGAAGGTCTGATCGTTACGAGCTTCCACCTCGTCGACAACGCGGAGAGCGTCCAGGTGGGCCTGTCAGACGGCCGCCGCCTCGTTGCCCGCGTGGTCGCTTCTTCTCCGGCCGACGACCTGACGCTTATTCGCGTCGATCCCGGAGACCGCCCCCTGCAGGAAATCGTGCTGGGGAATTCGGAGTCGTTGAAGGTCGGACAAAAGGTGTTGGCGATCGGGAACCCCTTCGGCCTCGGACAGACCCTGACAGTGGGGGTGGTGAGCATGCTGGGGCGAAGCATAAGAAGGGACGGAAGGATTTTCAGAGACGTCATCCAGACGGATGCGTCCATCAATCCGGGCAATTCGGGCGGTGCCCTGGTGGATTCGTCGGGAGAACTGATCGGGATGAACACGGCCATCCTGAGCACAACGGGCAGCAGCATCGGGATAGGATTTGCCGTTCCCGTCAACCGCATCAAGGCGGTGACTCCCGGGCTGGCCGCCAATTACGGACGGCCGCTGGGCTGGCTGCTTGCCTTTGTGATCGTCCTGTGGACCGTGCGCAAAATCGTGCGCCTCTAATGACTTGCCTTGGCAATCGCCAGGGTGTAAGGAAACAGGCGCTCGTTTGTTCCTGCGGGTAAAAATTGAGGAATGCGGAAACAAGGTGCGTTCTGCACCTTTTCCACTGCGGAAACAAGGGGTTGTGCCATGCGCCATATTCTCGGGAACGCGGCCCTGATAACGGTTGCCGCACTGTTGGTCTTTGCTTTGGGAACCGCTCCCTGCCGGGCGATGACCGAGGATGAAAGAAACAACATCGATCTTTACGAACGGCTGGCCCCGGGGGTCGTCAATATCTCCAGCACCGTTCTGGAACGCGATTTCTTTTTCAATGCGGTGCCCAGGGAGGGCAGCGGTTCCGGCTGCATCATCGATGCGAAGGGATACATCCTCACCAACAACCACGTCATCGAAGACGCGAAGAAATTGGAAGTCACCCTGGCCAACGGCAAGAAATACAATGCCAGGCTTGTCGGGGCGGATCCCGACACGGACGTCGCGGTCCTGAAGATCGATGCTCCGAGGGAAAACCTGTCCGTTATCCCGATCGGGAGTTCGGAGAACCTGAAGGTAGGCCAGAAAGTTCTTGCCATCGGCAACCCCTTCGGGCTGGGACAGACGCTCACCACGGGAATCATCAGTTCCGTGGGGCGGACTCTCAGGGCCGACAACGGGACCCTCATGGAGGATGTGATCCAGACCGACGCCTCCATCAATCCCGGCAACTCCGGAGGACCGCTGATCGATTCCTCGGGCAGACTGATCGGAATCAACACGGCCATCTTCAGCCCCACGGGGGCAAGCATCGGTATCGGTTTCGCCATACCGATCGACGCGGCAAAGCACGTGCTGAAGGACTTGATCGAGAAGGGGTATTATTCGCGGGCCTTTATCGGGGCTTCGCTCATGAACCTTTCCCCTGACCTTGCCAAGGCCCTGAAACTCTCCGTAGACTCCGGAGCCCTGATCGTGGAAGTGACTCCCAAGGGGCCGGCTGACAAGGCGGGGCTCCGGGGCGGAAGCACGCGCGCCCAGATCGGCAACAACGTCGTTATCGTCGGGGGGGATATTATCGTAAAAGCTGACGGCGAAACGATCGCGGATGCCGATGCGTTCATCCGGTACCTCCGGAAACTCCGGCCCGGCGACCGCGTCCGGATCGAGGTGGTGCGGTGGAACGGCGGCCGCGAAGTCCTGAATGTGACCATGGGCGAACGCCCTCAGCAGGCCGGGAAGCACTAGGCCCGGTGCCGGGCGTCGGGAACCCTGCGCGTGAAGGAAACCGCAGAAACGGCATAAGAAAAACTCGACTCCCGCTTGCGCGGGCGACCCCATCCGGGATTCCTTCCCGGTCTTTCGGAGGGGAATTTCCCTGTTCCACGGGCTGTCATGGTGGTTCATCCGGCCCGGACATACTGGAGAAGAAAACGAATGAAAACGACCGCGGCGAATAAACACCGTCCCGGGCCACTCACGTTCGTGGTGATGGACGGAATCGGATACAGGAAAGCGACCATCGGCAATGCGGTGGCCCAAGCGGATACCCCTCATCTAGACCGGATGCTCGAACACTGCCCGTACACCCTGTTGAAGGCGCACGGGACCGCCGTCGGTCTTCCGTCCGACGGCGATATGGGCAACTCGGAAGTGGGGCACAATGCGATCGGGGCAGGGCGGCTCTTCCCCCAAGGGGCAAAGCTCGTCAATGAAGCCATCGCGACGGGCCGAATCTTCGAAAGCAAAGGCTGGAGCGGCCTGGTCCGGTTCTGCAGAGAACATGACGGGGTTTTCCATTTCATCGGGCTGTTCTCGGACGGAAACGTGCACAGCCACCTGGACCACCTGAAGGCCATGCTGGTCCATCTGGCTACGGTCGCCAGGATTCCAAGGGCCAGAATCCATATCCTGCTCGACGGCCGTGACGTCGGAGAAACTTCCGCCCTCGATTACGTACTTCCCTTCGAATCCTTCCTCGGGGACCTCAATGCCCGCGAAAAGACGGACTACCGAATCGCCAGCGGCGGCGGCAGGATGAAGATCACCATGGACCGGTATGAAGCCGATTGGAACATGGTGCACCTCGGGTGGGCGACTCACGTGGCAGGGGAGGGCCGCCGGTTTTCCTCGGCGGAAGAGGCCATCCGTACGTATCGCGCCGAGCATCCCGGCGTCATTGACCAGGACCTTCCGCCCTTTGTGGTCGCGGACGGCGCCGGACCCGTCGGTCCCATCCGGGACGGGGATTCCGTGGTCTATTTCAACTTCAGGGGCGACAGGGCCATCGAGATTTCGCGCGCCTTTGAAGAAGAAAATTTCACGGCCTTCGAAAGGAAGCCGAGGCCGCATGTGGCCTATGCGGGCATGATGGAATACGACACGGAACTGCACATTCCCGGGAACTACCTGGTGGAACCTCCGTGCATCGAAAAGACCATGGGCGAATATCTCTGCGCCCTGGGCATGAGGCAAATGGCCATCAGTGAAACCCAGAAGTTCGGCCATGTGACCTATTTCTGGAACGGCAACAGGTCGGGGAAATTCGATGAACACCTGGAAACCTACGTGGAAATCCGGTCCGACCGGGTGCCGTTTGAGGAGCGCCCCTGGATGAAGGCGGCGGAAATCACCGACCGGGTGGTCAAGGCCATCCTTTCGCGGCGCTACGACATGATTCGGCTCAATTATCCCAACGGAGACATGGTCGGACATACGGGTGTGTTCCAGGCGGCCCGGATTGCCGTAGAGACCGTGGATTTATGCCTCGGACGGATCATGCGGGCGGTGGAGAGCACCGGGGGGACCCTGGTCGTCACGGCGGACCACGGAAACGCCGACGAAATGTATGAACTCGACGGGAAGGGAAACGTGCGGTACCACGAGGACGGACAACCCATAGCGAAAACTTCCCACACACTCAATCCCGTGTGGTTTATCATCTACCGGCCTTCGACGGCCGTGCCCTTGAAATTCAATCCCGAAATCACGTCACCCAGCCTCACCAACATCGCGGCGACATGCTTTCAACTCCTGGGACTGAAGCCGCCTGAAATCTACGATCCGCCGCTGCTGCTGACGGACTGATACCGAATTGCGTTCGAGAAAGCACCAAAAAATATTTTTCAGGGATGTGGGGGGTTGCGCTTCCCGCATTCCTGTGCCGCACCGTGGCTTTGCGTGGCGCCGCGGCAACGCCGCAGGCGCCGGGCGTTCGGCCTCACGCGCTGGCGCGTGTGCCGAAATCCTGAGGGGGACATGGGGAAATCATGGTTCCATCGGGTAGCCGTATCGGGTAAAAATGGAGCCCCATGAGGCATTTACCAACTGCTTTTGCCGGTCCGACAACCGGAAACGGTTGGTCTTGTATTCCTTCCGGTCGGCAAGAAAGGCCGATATTCCGGGCCTTACCGTTTCAAAGTCGCCCAGGTCCAGAAGTTCATAGATCCTGGCCAGTTCCGTTTCCGTATCGGCAACGAATTTTTCATATTTGATCAGGCGATAGTTCTCTGAATTCAAAAAACCTTTCGCCCTGTCCAGGCATTTTTCCATCAGCAGCCAATTTTCAATCACGTATTTTTCGATGGCGTCTTCGGATGCCCGGTTGAATCCGTAGAGAGCGAACATTTTTTTCCACAGATTGCAGGTGGACGCAAAAACGGTGTACGGATTGCGTACGATGTGGATGAACCGGGCGTCTGGGAACATATCGCTCAGGATGTCAAGCCGGAACGTATGCGTCGGCGATTTGATGACGAGCCGCCTGTCCCGTCCCTGCATGATCTGTTTCATAAACCGCATGAATTCCCGGCTCCAGCGCATGCGGATTTTTTCGGGAACATCGTGGAGGTCCAGGTACTTGCGGGTCCTCATGAGATGACTGGGAAACAACAGGGCTTCATAAGGCGACCGCGCCCCGATGCTCAACAGCGCGAATTCATCTTCCTGGGGCGACGTCGAATTGATTTCCATGTTGTCCATCGGCCTTTTGAGGCTCGTGTGCGAACCGGAGGGATCCATGAGCTGCCGCTGGGTCAGAAGAAAATGATGCGGGTTCATGCAGGCGTAGGTGGAAGGGTAGTCGTGCCGGGGGTCGAGGCACAGGAGTTCGTGCAGAAAGGTGGTCCCGGAACGCCAGTGGCCGATAACGAAAACCGGTGCCCGCACCGTCCGCTCATCGATCTCCTGCTTGAATGCGATCTTCTGCAGTGTGCCGAGGAAACCGTAGATCAGGCTCGCCGCCGTCGTGTTCAGGGCAGCCGGGATGGCGCGCGGGGAAATGCGGAAGTGATGCCTTGCGAGCATTCCCATCCAGGTGAAAAATCCCATCTGAATGCCCGCCGACGGGTGGACCGCTCCTTTGCGTGACTCCCCCGTTTCACTCGTTTCTCGATTTTCTTTCACGATTCGCTCCATTTGCGTCCGAAGGTCCCCGGGCATTCAATACCGTTCGACGATGTTGGTCATGATCAACTGCTTGAGAGTGTCCGCCGTTGTTTTGTCCTTTTCGGAAAGATCGACGCTCTCATCCGGGTCCTGCGCCAGGTCGTACAACCGCACCTTGTTCGTCTGCAGATGGAGAATAAGTTTATAACCGTCCTTTATCACCGCGATTGTTCCGTCTCGGAGAGGCTCGAAGTTGCTGTCTTCGCTGAGTTCCATGTAGAATTTGGCCTTCGTGGGGCCGGCTTCCCCCCGCATGGCTCCATTGAGCGACTCTCCTTCCATCCATTCGGGGATTTCCATTCCGAGCAAATCAAGTATCGTCGGGGCGATATCGACCTGTTCCGCAGGGCTTTCGATCCGCTTGCCTTCTACCGATCCCGGCACGTGTATGATCAGTGGAATGTGCATGACCGGCTTGTACATCGTCCGGCCGCCGTGCCCGATGTGCCCCTTTTCGAAGGACTCGCCGTGATCCGCTGATACGATCACGATCGCCCTGTCCCATTCGCCCGTCTCCTTGAGGAGCCGGACGAACCGGCCGAATTCGTGGTCGGCGTAGGTGATGAATTCGTCGTAGCGCAGTCTCATCTTATCGACGTCAGCCTGTTTCGATGCCGAATAATACCCGGTGATGTGCCTTTGATCGCTGGTCGTCGAAAAATCCTTCTCCTTCAGGATGGAGAACTTGAACGGCTCCGGCGGCAAGTAGGGTTCGTGGGGCGGGAGCAGGTGGATCCACATGAAACGGGGGCCTTGCGCCGAATCCAGTATTTTGTTGGCCATCTTGAAGGAATAATCGATCGGGAAGGCGTTCTGCGTTTCGGATCGTCCGGAGGCGGGCCACAGGTGCTGGAAATTCACCGCCCAGTCGGAAATCCAGAAGTGGGCCTGGAGACCGTAATTCG
This sequence comes from uncultured Syntrophobacter sp., assembly GCA_963663685.2. Classification (GTDB taxonomy): domain Bacteria; phylum Desulfobacterota; class Syntrophobacteria; order Syntrophobacterales; family Syntrophobacteraceae; genus Syntrophobacter. The sequence continues at coordinate 57,024 of CAXXDT010000014.1, forward strand.
ACAACCAGGTCCCGTGGATCCGGATGGGGATGCTTGGGTCGAGTTGCCGGGCGGTATCGGAATCGAAGGTTTCCCAGGGGCAGAGGTCGAAGGACCGGAAGGTCCCATTCATGTAGGGATGGGCATAAAGGTAATTGTTCACCACGGCCAGCGTCCGATACCCCGCCTGGCGGAGGACCCACGGGAGCGTTCTGGAGTCGTCCTTCAGGAAAGCGTTGCCCGAAAAATCACTGTTCAGCTTGTGGGTGCCGGGGTACAGCCCCGTCAGGAGACTGGTGGTAGTGGGCCGCGTGTAATTTGAGTTGGCGACCATTTTATCGAACACGAAACTTTCGGATGCCAAGGCCTCGAGGTTCGGGGTCGTGTGGAGCCGGTACCCGTAAAGAGACATATCCTCCGCCGATAATGCATCGAAGGTCAGAAGGATGACGTCGGGCCGCCCGGAAGGTGCGTTCGTGACATTCCGATCCGGGGGCGCCGGGGCTTCCGCGACTTCCCCGCAACTGATGCAGCCACCTCTGGCCTGGTGAGTGGACATCCACCAGGTCAGCACCCCCACCGATGCCAGAACCACTGCCATTGCCGGACGAAAGACGCGGTGAGCGGTGCGTTCAACGGCGTCGTAAACATGGCTCCGTTTCAGGCAGACCACAATAACCACGAGGACGAGACCCCCGCAGAATATCGCCCTTTCCACCGGGTAGGAAGGGGCCATCGTGATGCGCAAAACGCTCAGTGTCCACATCTTGGCCGTTCGGACCAGATCGTACACGCACAGCGCCGTCACCGCCACGATGCACACGTGGTAGACTGCCGCCCGGTAAGGCCTGAGCACCAGAACGATCACCCATGAAAGACAGCTCAGGACCGCGCTCAGAAGGAACAGGAAAATCAGCATGGCCGCACTGTTCACCACTATTTCCCAAACCGGCATGACGAGAATCATGCTGTCGAGCTGAAAAGCGATGAACAGAACAAAGGACAGCACCACGAGGAAAGCGGTCCACAATTTGAACAGCTTGAGCAGGAAATCGAGCGCCATCCTGTTGTTTAATGAAGGTATTCTCATATGAGGACTCCATAGTGGGCCCCTGTCGGGAAATCAGGAGAGTAGAGCAGAAACGGGAACCCGTCCGGGACCCGGCCTCCGGCCGATAGACACCCGTCGGGTCATTGGTCCGCTGAAGCCCGCACAACGACATGCGAACGCCTCCACGGCCCGGGCGTAAAACGCAGCGGCCCTGCCCTGTTCTGCTCTGACGAAGACGCGATTTCGACCCCGGCCGTCTGCCGCAAAAAAAAGCCCGGCTTCCGAACCACGGGTCTCTGGCAGGGGAGCGTCCGTTAACGCTTCATCTCTTCTGTGCGCGAGAGGAAAACGCGTTCGCCAGGAACTGTTTAAAGCTTTTGAGCCGTTTCATCTGGGTTTTCAGGAACACGGAGGTTCCGACCAGCCCGGCCAGCAACGGAAACAGGAAGCGGAATATCGTTTGGCCGGCGTTCGGATCGATATAAGCGGATGCCTCATTCGGAGCCACAAGGGCCAGAATCAGGATTGAACAGCAAAATAGCAGAACTCGCATTTCAGAATGCTCCTTCCGGGTCCCATCGGCAGCGTGGACCGATGCACGACCCGTGTACATATGGACGATTGCGGGAAGCTCCGGGATAAAGGGCGGGAACCATGGCGGCCCACCCCCGTGGGCACCAGGGGCGCCGTCGCTCACGGCACAGGAGAATGAAAGAAGAGAAGCGGGCGAAAGAATCAGTGATAATCTGCACATCTTTCCGCCCGGGCGGAAAGCGGGGTGTTGTATTATTACCGTCCGGAATCGATGACTTAAAACAAAAAACATCGGTTTCCGGAGACCGTGAAGGAATTCAAACGGACAGGCACATCCGCGTGCATCCGGCTGGGACTGCAGGATTGCCCTCCATGAATTCTCAGTACTTTCACAGTGTTTCCGCTACAGCACGAACGAGTGTGCAGTTGATATTACTTACCCCCTCTTGTGGATGCAGCATCCCTTTTTCAATACCTTGTGAGCGTCAGGAACCCCTTCCGGAGGTTTCTCCCCGCGTTATCAGGCCTCTTCGTATATTCAGCGTATGGTTTCCGGGAGAGCAGGCGTGTCCCCCTAATCGGCCGGTCAGCGTCCGATTCCTCTCACTCGAACTGCCGCCTCGAAGCTTTGAGGCTCAGAAAAGGACCGGCACAACACACCGGAACAGTCTCCGCGCAACCCCGCGATATTTTCATTAAAGCCTCATTTGTCAGAACCCCCGGCAGGAACCCGGGCCGGAAAGCCACGCCGCAACCGGTAACCGATTGCCCTACGGCCGGCGGCAGGGACATTCCATTTCATGGGCCCGGACCGTTTGCGGGATAGAACGAAGACCCGGGCAGCATGGGGAAAAAAACTGACAAGCTATTATCACAGGATCCTCGCGGTGCTGTCAAGGATAACGTAGTCAGAGTTGGGCCGGAGGATGAAGCGATTCGGCACCCGATGCCGCCTTCAAGGCGGGAAATTCCTCTTTCGGACGGATCGCGATCGGATTGTCCGCCGACCACGGCGGAAGCTTCCGTGCTTCCTCGGGCCGGTTCTTCAGGAAAAGTGAGACAACATTCGGTGTTGACATTCCCGTGCCATTGCATAGACTCTGGGCCGTGGAAAATCCCGGCTCGGGACCGCTCCTGCTGTACTCAGCCTGTTTGCGCGTTCTCCTCCTGTTCGTTCGAATCCCGCAGCCGCACACCCTGTACAATTGTTTGATCGGAGATACGTAATGAAGTTGTCAGAGTTGTCGTCCGGGAATTATAAACGCGCGTGTATCGTCATTGTCCTGCTGATATTCGCCTGTAGAATTGCCTTACTGATAAACGGCAACGTAAATCATGACAACGCACGTCTGTTGTTTTGCACATCGGAATGGATCCACGGGTCTCAGTTGTATAAGACCGTTATCGATATAAATCCGCCCATGATATTCTATATATATAGCATACCGGTATTTATGACTTCATTCTTCTCCATACCATTTATATACAGTTTTGATATATATCTCATTTCCTTGTGTGCATTTTCCTTGGTTATGGCATCTATAATAATCGGCAGATCATCGCTCGGGAATTCGAAAAACCTCATTATCCCGTTATGTGCGTTCATAGTGGTGCTGCTGCCGGGTTTTGATTTCGGCCAACGGGAACACTTGTGCATCCTGTTTATACTGCCTTATCTCCTCCTTGAAACAGGCGCCCTGTATGGCGGATCGGTGCCTGCGCGTACGAGGTTTACGGCGGGGGTCATGGCCGGGATCGGGTTTTCGATCAAGCCCTACTTCGTGCTTGCCTATGCCGCGATTCTCGTCTGTTCGCTCGTGTACAGGAAGCGCAGCGAAGTCCTGTGGAGAATCGAGAACACAACGATATATTCGGTTTTCTGCATCTATGCGTTCCTCCTGTTTTATTTCCATTCCGACTACTTTACTGTGGCTCATGTCACGATGCAGGTTTATTCCGCTTACGAGAGTGGTTTCGCAAGATTATTGAGCAGCAATACGACTGCGGTATGGGCGGCCGGCCTGGTATGCCTCCTCCTTACCGTCAGGCACAAAGAGCATTTTCCTGCCCTGCTGCTGATTTTTGTTACGGGAACCGCTTTTCTGACAGCGGCATACGTGCAGAAAAAGGGGTGGACTTATCATTACTATCCCGTCAACGCGAACATGTTTGCCTTTTTTGCGGCATTTCTCTGGGTGTGCCGCAACTCACTGAGGGCCGGTTTCGATGGGGTATCGCACCGATACGCGAGACTGGCGGTGAGCCTCCTGTTGCTCTGTGCCGTATCCGTTGCCGCGGGAAATGCGGTGATACGCACCGCGGCCATTGTTTTTGCCATAGCCGTGGCGGCGGCATCCGTCCCCGGTTCATTTCCGGGTTTGAAGCCCGGCCATCGCGTAGCCGGGAATATTTACCGTTATTCCCTCGTCGTTTTCTCGATATTTTGGATCGCGCTGTTCGGGTATACCTCTATGGCCAACAGTATTGACGGTTTCCTGTCGAAATACGACTACGATGACTATGTGAGCGTAATCAAGCAGAAGGCCTATGGGAAGCCCATCTTTTTCATGGCCTCGTCCGTCGGTCCAGCTTTTCCGGTCGTTCTCTACGCGAATGCCCGATACCCGGTTCGCTACGGGGGGGTAGGAACGCTGGGCGGTTTATATTCCAAAGACAGTTTTCCGAATTGTAAGGTGGCGTTCCATTCTCCCGAGTCCATGTCGGAGATCGAACGGTCGTTTATTGACGATGTCGTCGACGACCTGGTAAAGACGCCTCCCGCGCTTCTGTTCGTGGACGAGCGAAAGGAGAAGCAGGGTATCACGGGAAGTTTCGATTACATGGAGTATTTCTCAAGGGACAAAAGGTTCGCCGAGTTGATGAAAAACTACGTGCGAACGGACCGGATCGACGAGTTCCGGTTGTACGAGAGGCGCGCGGACGATGCCGGTTCCAAATGATGCGCCGTCTCCGTCCTCGACACTCCTGTTTCCTTCAGCGTTGTGTGCTGTCCGCTTCCCGATGTCGGCACATGGTGCGGTCCTTGTCTATGGATTTTGTGTGCTGAAATTCACCGTATCAACACGAGGTTATGCCCAGGCAGCGACGAAGACGCCCGAGGTTGACCTGCGACGGCTCTTGTCAGGTCGCGGCCGTTTGCATTATACTGCCGCCATCATGAAGGCCGGCAAGCATGCGCTGCCAATGGAGTCCCGATGCGGATAATCTCGGATATGTTCCAGGGCGTTTATCGAAACAGAAAGGTCCTTGTTACCGGCCACACCGGTTTCAAAGGTTCCTGGCTTACCATCTGGCTGAAGGAACTGGGAGCGGAGGTGGTGGGGTATTCCCTCGATCCGCCCACCGAACCCAGCAATTTTGCGGCCTGTGCGTTGCCGGACAAGATTACCCATATCCACGGGGACGTTCGGGACCTCGATCACCTCACGGCGGTGTTCAACCGGTGCAAGCCCGAATTTGTCTTTCACCTCGCGGCGCAACCGCTGGTGCGCCGGTCCTATGCGGAGCCGAAACTGACCTTCGATACCAACGTCGGGGGCACCGTCAACGTACTCGAAGCGGTCAGGTTGACGCCGGACGTCCGGGTGGTGATCGCCGTCACCAGCGACAAGTGCTACGAAAACAAAGAATTCGTCTGGGGATACCGCGAAAACGACCCGATGGGCGGGGACGATCCCTACAGCGCGTCCAAGGGCTGTTCGGAACTCGTTTTCGCGTCTTACCTCAAATCCTATTTTGACCCCGCGAGGGGCGGGAAAGCCATTGGGGCTGCGTCCGCGCGCGCCGGGAACGTCATAGGCGGCGGCGACTGGGGCCAGGACCGGCTCATCCCTGATGCCGTCCGGGCCTTGACGTCGAACCGCCCGATCGTGATACGCAGTCCCCGTGCGGTTCGCCCCTGGCAGCACGTTCTTGAACCCCTGAGCGGATACCTCCGGCTCGGCGCCCTTTTATGGCGGGATCCGGGGCATTACCGTGGTTCCTGGAATTTCGGTCCCGGCAGCGAAGCGGGCAATCTAACGGTGAGTGAAATCGCAGCGCGTTTCATTGAACTCTGGGGGAGCGGCACGATCGTGGAGGCCTCTTCCACCGAGCCTTCTCTGCATGAGATGCAGGCCTTAAAACTCTGCTGCGACAAAGCCAACGCGCTTCTGGGCTGGCGGAGCGCCTTTCAAATCGACGAGTGTCTGCGCTATACGGTGGACTGGTATAAGCGGTTCTATTCCGGCTGCGCCGCAGAACAGGCGTATGCCGCGTGTTGTGAGCAGATCGGGCAATACGTTCTACGGGCGAGCGGGCGGGCTCCCGGGCGGACTGAAACTGAGTCACCTACAAAATAGAGTCCCGAGATACCCATTTTGATGCTTCGCGGGGGGGAGGCGCAGCATCGTGGATAATTGCGCCCAAGATGATAGTATTGGCATCCCTCAAAAGAGCGGGGAAATGATTCCCTCCGCATCCCTCAGGGTTTCGGCCCACGCGCTGGCGCGTGGGCCGAACGCTTGGCGCTCGCGGCGTTGCCGCGGCGCCACACAAAGCCGCGTAGTGGCGTAGGGGTGTGGGGAGCACAGCTCTCCACTTTCTTGAGAAACATCGTTTGCGTTTTTTTGAACGCAATTTGTTATGAAAGAGACCGGGATATTGGGTGGGGGGAAACCTTTGTCACTGCGGGTTGGCGACCTTATTTCGACTTCGATCCACGACATCGCCCGTTCAATAGCGAAGCCTTCTCTCGGAGTGGTCATTCGTTGCTCGAAAGTGCGGCGCGAAGTGATCATCGCCTGCGGGAATCAGGAACACGATGTTGCGCCTTCGGCAGACAGCGGCCTGGTCATCGATGCTGAAAGCGTCGGGGAAGGTACGATCCCCGGAGATATCGTTATAGACCTGGACAGGCTCTTCACGGTCGGGGCCGACGCGTGCACGAAGGTCGGCAGGCTCACCACGGAAAAGACGGACCGGCTTCTCAGAAAATTGGCCGCGATCCGGACCACCGAATACTATGAATTTGCCCATAAACCCGCGGCCTTCGCCCGTGGAAAATCGGCCGTTCCGGTTTCGGGCCGCACTTATGACGCCGAGGACATGCGGTACCTGGTGGATTCGGCCCTGGATTTCTGGCTCACCACGGGGCGTTTTGCCGAGGAATTCGAGAGGGAATTCGCCGGGTTCCTGGGAGCGGGCTCCGCGTCATTGTGCAATTCGGGGTCTTCGGCCAACCTCCTGGCGCTTTCGTGCCTGACTTCCCCGGAACTGGGAGAAAAGAGGCTGAAGCCCGGAGACGAGGTGATCACCTTGGCGGCGGGCTTTCCGACGACGGTGAACCCCATCCTGCAGAACAGCCTGGTGCCGGTTTTCGTCGATATCGGTATTCCCACCTACAACGTGGAGGCGGGCCGGCTCGATGAGGCCCTGAGCGCAAAGACCCGCGCGGTCATGATCGCCCATACCCTAGGCAATCCCTTCGACGTGGACGCCGTGCTGGCTTTTTGCGAAAGGAACGATCTCTGGCTCATCGAAGACTGCTGCGATGCGCTCGGTTCCACCTACGCGAGGCGGGACGCTTCAACGGCGGGTCAGCCGGCATCGAGCGCCCCACTTGCCGGGACCTTCGGCCACATCTCGACTTTCAGCTTTTACCCGGCCCATCACATCACCATGGGCGAAGGCGGAGCGGTCGTCACCGGCGACCGGCGTCTGAAGATCCTGCTGGAGTCCTTTCGCGACTGGGGGCGTGCCTGCTGGTGCAGCCCCGGCCATGACGATACCTGCAAGCGGCGCTTCGAATGGAAGCTTGGAGACCTGCCGTACGGCTACGACCACAAGTACACGTATTCCCACGTCGGCTACAACCTGAAGCCCACGGACATGCAGGCGGCGGTGGGACTGGCCCAGCTCAGGAAACTTCCCGCATTCATCGAAGCACGGAAACGAAATTTCAAGACCCTGTACGACGGGCTGCTGCCCTTGCAGGAGTTCTTCATTCTACCCGAACCGACCGCCAAATCCGATCCGAGCTGGTTCGGGTTTCCCATTGCCGTCCGGCCGGACGCTCCGTTTTCCCGGGACGCTCTCATCCGGCATCTGGACCGGCACAAGATCGGCACCCGGCTCCTTTTCGGGGGAAACCTCACCCGCCAGCCGGCATACAAGGATTTGAACTATCGAATCGCCGGGAACCTGGGCAATTCGGATTTCGTCATGAATCAGGTGTTCTGGATCGGCCTTCACCCCGGGTTGAACAGGCCCGAGCTGGAATATGTCATCGATTGTTTTACGGACTGCGCTAAACAGGCGGGAGTTCACAAGTGAAGGAGAATATCCCTGTTGTAATCCTTTGCGGCGGGATGGGAACGCGTCTTGCGGAACAGACGGAGATTCGTCCGAAGCCGCTGGTGGAAATCGGCGGCCGGCCCATCCTCTGGCACATCATGAAGCACTTTTCGCATTACGGGTTCGACGACGTGTTTTTGGCCCTCGGTTATAAGGGCGAGCAGATCAAACGCTACTTCCTCGACTTCTACGCCCTGGGGCAGGATTTTACCGTGTCTTTGCAGGACGGGAAGGTGTGCAAGATAAACCACACGGACCATGAACCCTGGCGGGTTCACTTGGTGGACACCGGCCTCGGCACCATGACCGGAGGGCGGCTGAAATGTCTCGAACCGCTGCTGGGCAAGGGCACCTTCATGATGACCTACGGCGATGGTGTGAGCGACGTGGACCTGGAGAAGCTTCTACGCTTCCATCGTTCTCACGGCGGCCTCGTAACGCTTACCGCCGTTCGTCCCCCCGCCCGTTTCGGCGCCATCGAGTTCGAAGGGACCCGGGTCTGCAGGTTCCGGGAGAAGTCTACTTTGCAGGAAAGCTGGATCAACGGCGGCTTTTTTGTCATCGAGAGCGAGGCCCTGAAATACATCCAGTGCGACGGGATGTGGGAGCACGCCCCTCTGGAGCGGCTGGCCGAGGAAGGGCAGTTGCACGCCTACAAACACGAGGGCTTCTGGCAGTGCATGGATACCCTTCGTGACCTGCGGTACCTGGAATCCCTGTGGGAAGCCGGGAATCCGCCCTGGAAAACCTGGTAACCACCGAAAACGGTGCGGCTCGTCGAAAGCGGACTGATGGCTCATCCCCTGGCTGAAGACCTGGACCACATTTTGAAGCACACCACCGGGCTGTGGGACGATCTGCGGGGAGGCCGCGTCTTCATCACGGGAGGCACGGGGTTTTTCGGATGCTGGCTCCTGGAAAGCCTTGCCTGGGCCGATGACCACCTCGGGCTGGGCGTTTCGGCCGTGGTGCTCACCCGGGACCCCGGACCCATGGCAAAAAAAGCCCCGCACCTGGCCGCGCATCCCGCGGTGAAGTTTCACACGGGGGATGTCCGGTCTTTTGAATTTCCTGAGGGCCGGTTCACTCACGTCATTCACGCGGCCGCGGAATCGGCCACGAACCTCAATGATGTAGACCCGGCGGCGATGTTTGACGTCATAGTTCAGGGGACGCGGCGCACGCTTGATTTCGCACGGAAGTGCGGGGCCCGTTCGTTCCTGCTGGTCAGCTCCGGCGCCGTGTACGGCAGGCAGCCGCCGGAGATAACGCATATATCTGAAGATTACACGGGCGCACCCGATCCTTCGCTCCCTCCCTCGGCTTACGGAGAAGGCAAGCGGGCGGCGGAAATGTTGTGCTCCCTGTATGCGAGGAAGTGGGGAATCGAGGCCAGGATCGCCCGTTGTTTTGCTTTTGTCGGACCGTACATGGCTTTTGATTCTCATTTTGCCGTCGGCAATTTCATCCGGGACGGCCTGAGGGGTGGGCCGATCGTCGTAAACGGCGACGGGACGCCGCTCCGGTCCTACCTTTATGCCGCGGACCTGGCAATCTGGCTGTGGACCGTTCTCCTCCGCGGGCAAACCTCCCGACCTTACAACGTGGGGTCGGAATCGGAAATTTCCATCGGAGAGCTGGCCCGTACGGTTGCCGGGGTCATACCGCGTGAGACTGCAGTCAGGATAATGAAGGAGGCCGTGCCCGGCGAACCGCCGGCCCGCTATGTTCCATCAACGCGGCGCGCCCGGCTGGAACTCCGTTTGACCCGGACACTCGACTTGGCCGAATCGCTCCGACGCACGGCGGCCTGGTGCCTTAAATCCTATCGATCCTAGTAAAAAAGGAGTTGCGATATGAACGCAGTGCAGATTGACGGACGCCCGGTGGGCAAGGGACGCCCCTGCTACGTGACCGCAGAGATAGGCATCAATCACAACGGTGATGTGGATATTGCAAAGAAACTGATTGACTTGGCCGTGGTCGCGGGTTGCGATGCGGTGAAGTTCCAGAAAAGGACCATTGACGTGGTCTACTCGCCCGAAGAATTGGCGAGGGAGCGCGATAATCCTTTCGGGGTGACCAACGGCGATCTGAAACGGGCGCTGGAATTTGACTTCGAGGAATACCGGGAGATCGACGAATACTGCCGCACGAAGAAGATCACTTGGTTTGCATCGCCCTGGGACGAACAGTCCGTGGATTTCCTCGAGCGCTTCGATGTGCCCTGCCACAAGATCGCCTCGGCCTGTCTCACGGACAAAGGCCTTTTGCGCCATATTCGGGAAACGGGAAAGCCGATCATTCTGTCCACCGGGATGAGCACCCTCGACCAAATCGATGAGGCCCTCGAAGTTCTCGGCAGAGACGATGTGATCCTGCTCCATTCCTGCAGCACCTACCCGTCGTATTACGAAGAACTCAACCTGGCGGTCATCCCCAAAATGGCCGAACGTTACGGAATAAACATCGGGTATTCCGGCCACGAGACGGGCATCGCGTCCTCCATAGCCGCCGTGGCCCTGGGTGCCTGCATGGTGGAACGCCACATCACCCTCGACCGGGCCATGTGGGGCTCCGACCAGGCCGCGTCACTGGGGCCCAGCGGACTCATCCAGTTGATGCGCGATATCCGTCTGGTTGAGACTTCCCTGGGGGACGGCGTCAAGCGGTTGATCGAAAGGGAAAAACCCATTCTGAAGAAACTTCGCCGGGTGGGCGCCTGATATGGCCGCGATCAGGGCCGTGGCGCTCGATGTGGACGGCGTGCTGACGGACGGCGGGTTCTGGTGGGGAGCGAACGGCGAGGAACTGAAACGCCTGTCCTTTACCGACGTCATGGGAATATCGCTGGCGCGCAAGGCGGGCTTCATCTTTGCGTTGATTTCGGGCGAAGACACTCCACTCATCGACCGCTACGCGGAAAAGATGAAGATCACCGACGTATACAAGGGATGCAAAGACAAAGCCGCCGCCCTCCGGTCCTTTGCACGGAAATATGACCTTGATCTTTCCCAGGTGTGTTTCATGGGCGACGATGTGAACGATCTGCCCGCGCTGGAACTGGCCGGCTTGGCGGCCGCCCCGGCAAATGCCCATGAAAAAGTCCTCGGAAAGGCGGCTTTGGTCACGCGGCACGGCGGCGGGCAGGGCGCCGTCCGCGAACTGCTCGATATGCTGATGTCGCAAAGTGGTGAAACGTGTGGGAAAGACGTTCAGGAGAACAAATGACGATGGTGAAAGTTTCCGATTACATTATGAATTTCATCGCCGGTCTCGGCGTTAAGCATGTGTTCATGGTCCCGGGCGGCGGGGCCATGCATCTCGATGATTCGCTGGGGAGATGCCGGGAAATAGAGTTCGTGTGCAATCTGCACGAGCAGGCCGCGGCCATAGCGGCGGAGGCGTATGCAAAAGCCACGGACAACCTTGGCGTGGCGCTTGTCACCACGGGTCCGGGCGGAACGAATGCGGTCACCGGCGTTGCCGGTGCGTGGCTGGATTCCACGCCGTGCCTGTTCATTTCCGGGCAGGCGAAGCGCTCGGATCTCATCGGAACTACCGGTGTGCGGCAGATGGGCGTTCAGGAGGTGGACATTACGTCCATAGTCAAGGCGATCACGAAGTATGCGGTCACGGTCATGGACCCGGCCCAAATCCGGTATCACCTTGAAAAGGCCGTCCAACTTGCTCGGTCGGGACGTCCGGGACCTGTCTGGATCGACGTGCCCCTCGACGTTCAAGCCTCCTTGATCGATCCCGAAAGCCTGGTGGGCTTCGATTCCGGGGAATCGGCGCTTCCACCGCAGGACGGCGTCGAACTGCGGGAAAAGGCGGCCAGGACCATCGAATGGCTCAATGCGGCGGAAAGGCCCGTCCTTCTCGCCGGAAACGGAATTCGCCTGGCCGGGGCCAGGGGCGACTTCATGAAACTGGTCGAAAAGCTCGGGATACCCGTCCTGACCACGTGGATGACGTTCGACCTGATCCCGGATTCCCATGAATTGTTCATCGGCAGGCCGGGATCGATGGCCCCGCGGGGAGCCAATTTCTCGTTGCAGAACTCGGATTTCCTGCTCTCGATCGGTGCGCGGCTCGACTTCTCGCTGACCGGATATGCTCCGGAAAAATTTGCCAGGGCCGCACGGAAGGTCATGGCAGACATCGACCCCGCCGAAATCGGGAAAATTGCCGGCATCATCGATCTGCCCGTCTGTTCGGACGCCGGGTGCTTCATGCGGGAAATTCTCCGGCAGTCCGGGGACATCCGTCGGAAAGACCGGTCGGCGTGGTTGAACCGATGCGCCGGATGGAAGCAAAAATACCCCGTGGTGCTTCCCGAGCACCGGAAGTTGAAAGAGGGCGTGAGCACCTACTATTTTGCCGAGGTGCTTTCTGAAGAACTGGCCACTGATGAATTGCTTGTGCCGGGGAGTTCCGGCGTAGCCGTCGAGATTTTCCTGCTGGCTTTCAAATCCAAAAATGGCCAGCGGGTATTCAACACGGCGGCCCTGGGCGCCATGGGGTTCGGCCTGCCCGCCGCCATCGGCGGCTGCCTGGCCGCCGGGCGTAAACGGGTCGTATCCGTTGACGGAGACGGCGGGTTTCAGTTGAACATCCAGGAACTGGAAACGGTGGCCCGACTGCAGCTCCCCATAAAATTCTTTGTCATCAACAACAACGGCTATGCATCCATCAGGGCCTCGCAGCAGAAATATTTCGGGCGCCGGACGGGCTCGGACGCGACCTGCGGATTGTCTCTTCCGAGTCTGCAGAAACTTGCCCCCGCCTATGGGCTCACGACTCGACGGATCGAGAATCAGGTGGACCTCAGGCGGCGGATCAGGGCCGTTCTCGACACGCCCGGCCCCGTTGTGTGCGAAATCATGGCGACACCCGATGAACTTCGGACCCCAAGCCTGTCGTCCGCCCAAAAGGCCGACGGAACGATGGTGTCCAAGCCCCTGGAGGACCTCTGGCCTTTCCTGGACCGCGAGGAATTCCTCTCGAACATGATCATCCCCGCCCTGAAGGAATGAAGAAGGGACCGGCGTTTTCCTCGCCGGGCGGAACGGCTGTATTCGGAAAATGCCCGCGCGGACAACGGGTTGACTCGACTTTTATGGATTTGACTTCACTGAGTGGGAAACCGGGTTTCATACTGAATTGCATTCAAAATGGTACTTTTAGCATCCTCAGAAAGAGCGGGGGAATGATTCCCCCGCACCCCTTTCAGGGCTTCGGCCCACGCGCTGGCGCGTGAGGCCGGGCGCTCGGCGCTCGCGGCACCGCACAAAGTCGAGGTGCCGCGTGGGGGTGTGTGGGGAGCAGCTCCCCACTCTCTTGAGAAACATCATCCGGTGGTTTCTTGAATGCAGCTTGGTGCCAAAACCTGTATACATACCGGCGTTCAGCCGGATCAGGAGCGCGGATGAAACTTATTAGTGTTGTTTCGGGTTGTTACAACGAGGAAGAGAACGTCGAGGAACTCTATGAACGGGTGAAGAAGGTTTTCGGAGGTCTGGAAGGCTACACCTATGAACAGATTTTCATCGACAACGACTCAAGCGACCGGACCGTGGCGATTCTGAGAAAAATCGCCGCGCGGGACAAACGGGTCAAGGTTATCGTCAATGCCCGGAATTTCGGGCACATCCGGTCGCCCTACTACGCCACGCTGCAGGCGAAGGGAGATGCCGTAATCGGTATGGCATCGGACCTTCAAGACCCTCCCGAACTCATCCCCGATTTTATCAGGAAATGGGAGGAAGGTTACAAGATCGTTCTGGGAGTCAAGACCCAGAGCAAAGAGAGCCCTCTCCTTTTCGCCGTCAGAAAGCTCTATTACGACATAATAGGACGACTGTCCGAAATCAGACTGGTCAAAAACGCAACGGGCTTCGGTCTCTACGACCAACAGGTCGTCGAGATTCTCAGGCGGATCGATGATCCGTATCCCTATTTCCGGGGTTTGATCTGCGATATCGGCTTTGAAAAAGCCACTGTCGAATTCGTTCAACCCGCCCGGGAACGCGGAATCACGAAGAATAATTTCTACACACTGTTCGATATCGGCATGCTCGGCATCACCAACCATTCCAAGGTGCCCTTGAGGCTGGCGACCATGACCGGTTTCCTGCTCGCCGGACTCAGCCTGTTTACGGCGTTTGCCTATCTTGTCTATAAGCTGCTCTTCTGGTCCAGCTTTCAGGTGGGGATAGCTCCTCTCGTGATCGGACTGTTTTTCTTCTCGTCGGTCCAGCTTTTCTTTATCGGCATCGTTGGGGAATATGTCGGCGCGATCCATACACAGGTTCTGAAAAGGCCGCTGGTCGTTGAGAAGGAAAGGATCAATTTTGACGAACCGCCTGTGGGACAGGATTCCTGAAGGGCAGTTTATCCGGTATCTGCTCGTCGGGGCCTGGAATACATTTTTCGGGTACGCCCTGTATGCTGGCCTGAACTATGTCCTGACCGATGTCATTCCCTACGCATACATGGCCGCGAGCGTCATCAGCAACATCATTGCCATAACCGTGGCCTACCTGGGGTACAAGGTGTTCGTCTTCAGGACCAGAGGCAACATCCTGCGGGAGTACCTGCGCTGCTATGCGGTGTACGGCGCCGCGGCCGCAATGAACCTGATCCTCCTGCCGGTCCTCGTGACGGGACTGAATTTCATTATCACGCAAAGGGTCTATGCTCCCTATATCGCCGGGGCCATATTGACAGCGGTTACCGTCCTGGCCAGTTTTTTCGGCCACAGAAACTTCTCGTTCAAATCATAACGCCCCTCCGCATACGCAAGTTGCGTTCAGGAAAGCAGCAAAAGGATGTTTCTCGAAGCGTGGGGAGCCAGGCTTCCCACGACCTGCTGCGCCGCCTTTTGCGGCGTTGCGGCAGCGCCCCGCGAACGCCCTGAGGAGGCCGGAGGGGAATCCTGCCCCCGCTCTTTGGGGGGATGTCAAAACCATCGTCCTGAACACAACTCGGTATGAGGACCCTGCACGCCGCGATGAATTTCCCCGTTGCGGTAACGTATGGCCATGGCCGTATCGAAGCGGCGCAGGTCCCGAAATTGTATTGACGAGGTTTCATTTGTCTGCAATCATAAATTCAAGCGTGTCGGGCATGATTTCTCGCTTGAACCCATGCCCGTGCACTTTTAAGTATCTGGTTTTGTTCAGTTAGTATCACTAAAAGCGTAAACTCCCGGCGAACGGATCGGTGCTGTGGAGATCCGTTCCCCGTCGCCTGAAATAGTGCCGGCCCGGCTCGGGCTGAACCCTGTTCTGTGCCGTTGATCAAACGAGTGCCGATACCGGACACGGTCGCTTGGGCTAAGGCCGGCTTTATCCGGCGGATGTACGGGCAACTTGCTTGTCCGTACGCGAAGCGCAAGGGGGACCGGGAAATTGATCCCCACCGCCATGGTCCACTGTGCACGTGGTTGATGGTTCCTTCCCCGTACCTCTTGTCCTGACGGGCCCGTACAACGAGTTCTCCGGGCCGCCCGACCCTGGAGACTTCCGCCCGTGGTGTCGTTAGGGGTTCCCAATGGGCTGCGATTCAAGCTGAAACTTTTTAATAATAGCTCCCGCTCATTTGGTACCGCCGGCCGGTCCGACCGGTCCGGGTGGCGCGGTGGATCGAAAGGATGATGAATGACGAATTCTCCCCGGAAATTCCTCTTCGCGGGCCTGGGATCGATCGGGCAGCGCCATGTCCGCAATCTGCGGTCGCTGCTTGGATCTCGGGCCGATATCACGGCTTTTCGAGTTCGCGGACTGTCTCACGTCATTTCGGAGAAGCTGGGGGTGGAACCGGACGGCCGTGTCGAAGAGAAATACGACATACGGGTCTGCAGGGATCTGGGAGAAGCACTTGCCGGGAAGCCCGATGCCGTCTTTGTGTGCAACCCCAACAGCCTTCATGTCCCCGTGGCCCTGCGGGCCGCCGAGGCGGGGTGTCATCTGTTCATCGAAAAACCTCTCTCTCACGACTGCGACGGCATCGAGGATTTGATGAAAGCCGTCGAAAGCCGGAGAACCGTTGCCTATGTGGCCTATCAGATGCGATTTCACCCCTGCCTGCAGCGCCTCCACACCCTTCTCGCACGGGGGGCCGTCGGCAGAGTGACCGCCGTTCGAATCGAACTCGGCGAGTATATGCCCGGGTGGCACCCTTACGAGGACTACCGGGACACGTATGCGGCCAAGCGCGAATTCGGTGGAGGGGTCGTGCTGGCCCAAAGCCATGAACTGGATTACGCCTACTGGCTCTTCGGCATGCCGCGCAGGATCTTCGCCCTGGGCGGGCATTTGAGCAGCCTGGAAATCGATGTCGAAGACACGGCGAGCATTCTGATGGAATGTGAGGCCGACGGCCGGGCCTTTCCCGTGCACGTGCAACTGGACTACATTCAGCGCCCCCCGAGCCGGACCTGCGAGGTGATCGGCGATGAAGGCAAGATCCTGGTCGATCTCCGGGAATCCGGCATCCGGGTCTTCGACGGAAAAGGAAATCTGTCGGAGGCGACCTTATTCGAGGACTTCCAGCGCAATCAAATGTTTCTGGATGAACTGCAGCATTTTCTGGATTGCATCGAGAACGGACGGGCTCCGCTGGTGACTCTCTTTGACGGACTGCAGAGCCTGCGCATGGCGCGGGCGGCCAAGTTGTCCCTCACGAGCGGAAATCCGGTGGAGCTGAGCGATTGTCTTTAGCGGCGGTGAACTGAACGGGGCTGGGATGAAAGCCCACTGACCGCAACGAAGTCTGCGTTTCCCGCTTCTTCCCCGCGCCCGGAGATGCTCTCCGGCCGGCATGGAGAAAAATGTCTATGACCGCCAGGGATACAGCCGCGAATTCGGCAGCATGCAATCTATTCGATCTTACGGGCAGAGTGGCCGTCGTTACGGGTGGAGCTGGCCTGCTGGGTGAAAAACATGCCGAGGCCATTGCCTCCGCGGGCGGCATTCCCGTCCTCGTCGACCTCCGCAAAGACAAAGCGGACCTTACGGCACGCCGGCTGGCCGATCGTTTCAAGGTCCCCGCCGCCGGCATGCACGCGGACATCACCAGGCCGCACGATGTTGCGGGCCTGCTTTCGGAAATCCTGGAGCGGTACGGGAGGGTCGATATCCTCATCAACAACGCCGCCCACAATCCGAAGATGGAAGACAGCACCGATACGGGCTGGGCACGCCTGGAGAATTTCCCGCTGGAACAATGGCATGAGGACCTGGCGGTGGGACTGGGTGGGGCCTTCATCTGCAGCCAGGTGATCGGCGCTGAGATGGCACGCCGAGGGAAGGGCGTTATCCTGAACATCGCTTCCGACCTGGCGGTGATCGCTCCGGA
This sequence comes from uncultured Syntrophobacter sp., assembly GCA_963663685.2. Taxonomy (GTDB): domain Bacteria; phylum Desulfobacterota; class Syntrophobacteria; order Syntrophobacterales; family Syntrophobacteraceae; genus Syntrophobacter. Next base: position 74,305 of record CAXXDT010000014.1, read on the forward strand.
TCAGCGGCTTTACCGGGAACATGGCCTGCCCGAGGCTCAGCAGCCGGTAAAGCCTGTCACCTATTCGGTCGTCAAAACCGGGCTGATCGGACTGACGCGCTACCTGGCGACCTACTGGGCCGATGCCGGGGTGCGAGTGAACGCGATCTCGCCCGGAGGTGTCCACAACGGTCAGCCGGAGGGGTTCGTTCGACGTCTGGCAGGCCTCATACCACTGGGCCGAATGGCCCGCGTCGATGAATACCAGGGTGCCATCCTTTTCCTGTGTTCGGATGCGTCCTCCTACATGACCGGCACCAACCTTGTCATGGACGGTGGGCGCAGTTGCTGGTGACGCACCGCTGCACGGCTTTGTGTGATGCCGCGCCTTACCAGCGAAGCATCAAAATGGGTGTCTCGGGACTCTATTTTGTAGGTAAATCAGTATGAAACGGTGTTTGTTGTTTCCTCGAACGCAGCTCGATATGAAACGTGCCCCTGACCACGGGGCTCCCCTGAACGGGCAGGGGCGCTACTCGCCGAGTCTATCGGTCACTTCGACGAAAGCGTCGCGGTCTTTTCCGTGCGTGCGGAAATAGGTCCTGTCCTCGAGAAGTGTATAGTGCGTATTGAAATAGCGGTTCAGAACTATCCTGAATGAATTTACGGGAGTTATCCCGTCATAGAGCAGTTCGCGGCCGTTGCCGGGGAGATGGAAGGCATTGAGTATCGACAGGTTTTCCCTGAGGTCCGTTTCTTCGGCTGAGGTCCAGGACCGAAGCGTCGACCGAGGCCCGTGGTCCCCCTGCAGGATAATGATCGGAGGCTGGCTGGAATTTTCCAGAACGGCATCGATCATCTCGATGACCCGCTCATTGAGGTAAATCAACTGGTCCGTATAATGCCTCACGTATTCCTCCGCTGTGAGCCTGCCGTTCCTGATGAGATAGAAGCCGTCGTTGTCCGCAAATTCCCTGGGGACCGCGATAGGTTCTCCGTTCTCCCCGAAGACAAACGGAGGATGAGGGATTCCGAAGTGGACGAACAGGAAGAAAGGACCCTTGATTTGGGGCGATTGCGCGACATAATCGAAAGTGTGAGACAGGTTTTCCCTGTAAAGATCGAAGGGATCGTAGATATGAAAGCCGGTAAGAAAGATCGGAATCGGCGTGGAATACAAGAGCCTGTTGTCGAATTCGGTTATTGCATATCCTGGCCGCACAAGGTCCTTATCCTCGGATAAATCGACGTTTTCGCAAGTGGTGGCAACCCTTAGGATAGTGTACCCCCGCTCCTTCAGGAACTTGGCCACCGAATTGTCCCGCTTGATCCGATCCAAATAATCATCGGATTTGGTCCTGCTGAACAGGTATTGCGAATTCAGGCTTGATGGTATTGAATCGCGTGTTTCCGAATAGTTCGAATGCGACTTCCGGGCGACAAAAAATCCTCTCCGATTGAGCCGGTTGATGAATCCGGAATTGTCAAAACCGAAAAATTCACCGAGAATATCCTCCCGACCGTAAGCATCCAGGATGATGTAATAAATGTTCGGATACGCCTCCGTATTGCCCGGATCGGCCGAGACCGCGGCCGGTTTTTCAGCCGCATCGGTTTTCTTCGCCGTACTGGTTTCAGTGGAATTGAAAACGACGATATTCATGATGGGAACGATCAGCAGAATACAGGACGCGAGGGTCATGAACTTGTTGATGCCTGTCGGGTCAGCACTTTTCCTGGAGATGATGTATACGGCCCCCACAAAGGCGATCAACAATATGACCGTCGAGTAAAATTCCGAATTGGATCGTCCTATACTGGAATTGCCTAAAAAATCGTATAGATGTCCGTAAGAAAAAAACAGCAGAATAAATGCGGAATAATAGGGTGCCGTTTTCAGGGAATTTCTGAAAATGATGCGCAGAAGAATGAAACCGATAAGAGTCAGCAGAAGAATGATTGAAAGAGGCGCAATGAGCTGACGCAGCGGAACTTGTCCGATGTTATGCACGTAGAGGGAAAGAGCCGGAAATAGCGCGAACAGGAACGGGTGAATGGTGAGCAGGGCGTCGCCTTTACGCAACCTTATTCTCCATCAGATAGAGGGTCCTTTCCGATCCTTCAACCGGCACCGAACCTCTGATCGTAAAGCGGCTTTCAAACGCGGCCTCAAAGGATTCCCTGTCATATTCCGGGAAAATGTCTTCCCTGGTGGCCAGGAGTTTACGGACCTGGGAATCGTTCTTCGGCACAAATTCGATGATGAGGTGTCTGCAGAGGCCGGCGATGAATTCGGCGATTTTCCGAAACGGAACGTTGTTGGTGATGGCAAGATGGTGGATGAGGGCCAGGGCGAGCACGGCATCGGTGGGGCCTCTCCGGGAGAAGGACTCCCTTTCCCTGTTGGCCCAGCCGATGCCGGAGCTGGGATTGGTGAGATCCAGCAGCAGGGGCAGTATGTTTGTTTCGGATTCCTTCGTGCATTCCCTGTAATCTTTTTCAACCGCAGCGGGATCGACGTCGAAAGACACCACTCTGCTTCCCTTCGCGGCGGCCACCCGGCTGAAGACTCCCGAATTTGCCCCCAGGTCCCAGACCTCCGCCGGCCTGATTCTTTCCAGGTAGCTGCCGACCAGTTCCTTCTTGGATTCAAACGCTTCACGGGAGTAATTGACGTTTTCGTAGTAATCTTCCCATTCCGTCCCGGTCGGCTGCCACTTCAGCCCCCTGATAAGGGATTCCAGGTCGTCGATGAGCCCCAAAAGCGAGGCGGAGCTCATTTTGTACTTCCGGACGTTCACACTCTTGTCGCCAAAATGCTTTTGGGCCCTTGCGTGAAGATGAATGTGGGAGAGGAGCGAGAACGAAAGACAGGTGCGGAAAGGCAGGAGTCTGCTTGCCAGGTCCAAAGGAATCCCGTCGATGTAGATCCTCAGCAACTGGTTGAGCCTCACGTCGGTATGCGCCATGAGCGCCAGCGGGGCCAGGAAGTGCTGGCAGAATTGCCTGTAGCCGATCCAGGGCGCCCCGGGCTGATACTTCTCAAAGGAAAGCGTATCGATGAAAACGGGCCGGCAATTCTTGAACTGAATATTGTACGCACTGCAATCCTTCAGTGACATGCCGAACTGCAGGGACTTCTTCTGGATGCGGAGCGTGAGAAGCGCGGCGTCCCGAAGTTCTCCGAAACACCATTCATAGGGATAGGATATAAACGGCAGGAAATCGGGCTTTATGACCTTGTAGGCCTTATCGTGCCCGGGGGGAACGGGGGCCTCTTCGTGGGAAACCAGCATTTCATCAGCCGCCAGCGCCTCATAGAGACCCGATGCCATGAACAGATCGTAGTTTTCCCCATAAACGGCATTGATCATCCGATACATCGTTCCATTGCGGAGGAAAAGAAAACCGCTGGGATCGCGGAACGAGCTCGGGAGGCTTTCACACATCATCGGCTGGTGCGCTCCCTCTGTTTTTCTTTGGAAAAATGACTCCTTATAGAGACAACAAGTTTTCGCCAGAAGACCTTGACGGAAAAAAGACCGCCCAGAATGAAGGCGATCAGGACCTGAAAGGCATAGCTTCCCGTCCCCAGGTCGATATAGGCGTGCGCTTCGCCCGGCATGAGCATGGAAATCAAAATGGCGGTAAAAAGCAATTCAACGACTCGCTTCGGCATGTCCTCTCCCCCGAAACCGCATCCCGGTGCGGCGTTCTTCAACGAATACAATGCAAGCGGACGAGTTTCTCCGCCTGTCATTCCCCGGGGTGAAACCCCGGCCCATTTTCTATTTGGCTCCACAACCCCCGGATCGAACGGGTCCTGGCGGTCGGCCCACGCGGTCCCGGGGCTGTCGGATTTCTTGAGGGAAAGTACATGAGCGATCCGGCCCCTGCCAGACCGGTCGTTGGTGCGATTTTCAGATCACTACAGAAAAAACGTATTCATCAATTCGTGCCCGTCGCATGAACGCAGCGTCTGCTGCACCTGCCACCCGTCCGAAGACGGAAGCAATGCCGGAACCCTGTTGCTCACGGACTCGGAAAGTACAAAAAAAAGCTACGAGAAAACTCCAAACCGATGGCATCTATTATACTCGAAAATCCGCCTGCATGGAACCCAGGTTTTTTGACCTTTTTTACGATTTCTCAAATACGGAGGTTTTCGTCGTGAATCGCTGATTCGGAGGTGATGAGGTCAGTGCCCTCCCCGGGCCCGTGCCGGGGAGGGTGACGATATGGAGGGTATGCGCACGTTCAACAAACCTGCGCTTCTTTAAACTTTTGCAACGAGACGCGCGGCTATGCCGTCTGGATCTTCCTGAAATCGGCGATGCCCGAAAACAGGTCACGGATTCGAGTGAGCAGGGCCAGCCGGTTGCGGCGGATGCCTTCGTCCTTGTCCATTACGAGGACCGAATCGAAGAAGGAATCGATGAAGCTCCTCAGCCGGGACATGGCTTCGAGGGCCGAGTCATAATCGGAGCTTTCAAGGCACTGCACGACCACCCCTTCGGTGTCGTTCAAAGCGGCAAAAAGCGCCTGCTCCGCGGGCGATTGGAGAAGGCCGGGGTCCACCGGAAAAGGTTCAGGTTCCTTGATGATGTTCGCCACGCGCTTGAAGGCCGAAGCGAGGCTCTCAAAATCGGGCCGGGACTTGAACGTCACCAGCGCCTTCGTCCGGACCACGGCATCCACCGGGTCGTCGATCCCGACGGCGAGGGCCGCTTCAACGAGGTCGGCCCCATAGCCGTCCTGGCTGACCAGGTAATGGAGCAGCCTGCCGCGGAAGAATTCAAGCACGTCGGTCTTGACCGTTTCCGCGGGCACCGTGAGCTTATTTCCGAGGAGCGGCAGGGCCTGATCGATGAGGCCGGACAGTGAAATCCTGAGAGGTTTTTCCAGCAGGATCCGGAGGATGCCCAGGGTCTGCCTTCTCAGGGCAAACGGGTCGGTCGTACCCGTCGGATTCAGCCCGACTCCGAAGCAGGCGACGATGGTGTCCATCTTGTCGGCGATGCTCAAAAGCGCGCCCTCGGTCCCTTGGGGAATCGGACCGCCGGCCCGGTTGGGAAGATAGTGTTCGAGAATTGCCTCGGCGACTTCATCCGGTTCTCCCTGGAGCCGTGCATAAGCTCTTCCCATCACGCCCTGGAGCTCGGGAAACTCTCCGACCATTCCGGTGACGAGATCGGCCTTGCACAGAAAAGCGGCCCTGGCCAGGGAATCGAGCCGGTCGGGGGCAAGTCTTTCCCCGAGCCATTTGGCGAGGACCGTGAACCGCTCCGTCTTCTCACGGCTCGTGCCCATCTTGGAGTGAAAAACCACTCCGTTCAACTGCTCGACACGATCTTCAAGCCGGGTCTTCTGGTCTTCCACGTAGTAAAACCGGGCGTCTTCGAGCCTGGCCCGTACGACCCGGCCGTTTCCCGCGGCAACGAGCTGCAGGTCCCTGGGAACGGTGTTGGCTACGGTAACGAAGTATCTCAGCAGCTTTCCGCCCCTGTCCACCACGGCGAAATAGCGCTGGTGCTTCTTGATAACGGTGATGAGCAGTTCGGGGGGAAGTTCCAGGTATTTGCTCTCGAATTCTCCAACAATCGGCTGGGGGTATTCGACGAGCTGAGCCACTTCGTCCAGGAGTTCCTCATCTTCCAGGATCTTCCCTCCGACGCTTTCCGCGGCTTTCCGGATGCCTTCCCTGATGAGCTTCTTACGGTCTTCGATTTCGAGAACGACGAAATGCTTTCGCAGGTTCGAGACGTGTGAGGCATAGTCTTCCACGGTCAGCCATTCCGGGCTCATGAACCGGTGCCCCATCGACTTGTTTCCGCTTCTGACGTTTCCGTATTCGAAATCGAGGACATTCTTCCCGAGAAGCGCCGCGATCCAGCGGATGGGCCGTGCAAAAGTCACACTGAGGCTTCCCCAGTGCATCGACTTGGGAAAAGGGATACGCGCGACGAAATCCGGCAGCATCTTTTCAAGAAGCCCCCTGGTCGGAACTCCCGATTCCTCGCGCAAAACAAAGAGATATTCACCCCGAGGGGTCGTTTTTATCCGGATGTCCCCGATTGCGACCCCCTGGCCCCGCGCAAAACCTTCCGCGGCCTTCGTCGGTTTGCCCGCGGCGTCATAGGCCACCTGTCTGGGAGGTCCCATGATCTCGGTCGTGCAGGATTCCTGGTGTTCCGCGACGTCGGGAATGCTCAGCACCAGGCGCCTCGCGGTCCCGGTAACGTGGGCTTCGCCGTGCGGGATCCGGTTTTCATCGAGAAAGCGCACCATCTGCAGCGCCATGGATTCGAGTGCGGGCGTGATGTACCCGGCCGGTATTTCTTCGCAGCCTATTTCAATATAAAGGGCTTCCCCCATGGTTTCCTCCATAGGTCTCATCTTGCATTTCTACCATTTGTTGAGCAACGGATACTGCATCGCTTCCCGCTGGGCCGCATAGGCGTGGGCCACCTGCCGGGCCATCGCGCGCACCCGGGCGATGTAATTCGTCCGCTCCGTCACGCTGATCGCCCCGCGGGCATCCAGAAGGTTGAAGACGTGCGAACACTTGAGGCAGTAGTCGTAAGCGGGGAGCACGGCCCCGAGTTCGTTCACGCGGTGCGATTCGGCCTCATACATGTCGAACAGCTTGAGGAGCATATCCACGTCGGCCTGTTCGAAATTGTATCGCGACCACTCGACTTCGCCCTTGTGATGAACGTCGCCGTAGGTCACGTTGCCGGTCCAGATGAGGTCGTAGACGTTGTTCACGCCCTGCAGGTACATGGCGATCCTCTCCAGTCCGTAGGTCAGCTCCAGGCTGACGGGGCTCAGCGGAATTCCCCCAACCTGCTGAAAGTACGTGAACTGGGTGATCTCCATGCCGTCGAGCCAGATCTCCCAGCCGAGGCCGGATGCGCCGAGAGTGGGGGATTCCCAGTCGTCTTCCACGAAGCGGATATCGTGGTCCAGCGGGTCGATTCCGAAACTTTTGAGGCTTTCGAGGTACACCCCCTGCGAATCGGGGGGGGAAGGTTTGAGAATGACCTGGTACTGATAGTAGTGCTGGAGGCGGTTCGGGTTCTCGCCGTATCGCCCGTCCGTGGGGCGGCGCGACGGCTCGACATAGGCCACGTTGTACGGTTCGGGGCCTATCACGCGCAGGAAAGTCGCGGGATTGAAGGTGCCCGCGCCCACTTCCAGGTCGTAGGGTTGCTGGATGACGCACCCGCGGTCCGACCAGAACTTATTGAGTGCAAGGATGAGTTCCTGGAATGTCATTTCAGACTCCTGCAAACAATTCAAAGGAAACGCCGGTCTGACTTACCGGACCGGCATGTGAGTCAAAACTCCGCTCAACCGCGAGGAGAAGCTTTCCACCAGGGATTGGCCGTAAATGCTGTTGTATGGCTTTTAATCCGTGGATTGTCAAGGGAAAACCGATGGCAAACCCTGCCCCGGAGCCCCCTCGGGCCGCCGTGCCGCGCGTGGGGATTCCGTTTCCGGCGTCTTCTCTTTCAGTGTTCGATTCGGCGTTGCGCCGCCGCATGAGGGCGTTTTGAAGTGGGCCGGAGTTGGGAACGACCGCGGTGCTGAGGACTTGCCGAGGGGCAGCCAGGGCAGCGAGTTGTCCTCGTCCGTCAGGACAGGAGCTATGGGGGAAAAACTATCGACCGAGTGCACAGGGGACCACGGTGGCGGGGATCAGTCTCCGGGTCTCTCTTGCGCTTCGCGCATGGACAACGAGTATCCGGGCTACCCGCCGGGGCAAGTGTTCGGAAACAGGTGTTTCCCTGTCCTCCCGGGCAGGCCCGCGTGCCGGCACGAGGGACCGGGCACCGTACAGGGGCGTGGGTATCAGGACCCGCCCGACGCGGCGGTTTGGTCCGCAAGTGTCCGGTAGATGATCGTGAGTTCCCGGTCGCAGTCCGCCTTGGAAGCCCCGTGGGACTTGGCGTATTCCAGGGCCTTCTCGGCCTCTTTCAGGCTCCCTTCCTCTCTCAGGAGCCGCCCCAGAACGAGGCACGTTTCACCCTGCCCCGGGTCCAGTTCGACCGCTTTTTTGAGGTGGGCTATGGCACCCGGCCGGTCTCCCAGTGCGGCGGCCAGTTCAGCCGCCTTCAGATGAGCCCCAATGTCCGAAGGGTTGGAACGAAGGGCATTTTCATAATCCATGAGCGCCCCCTTGCGATTTCCTCTTCCCGACTCGATTTCCCCCAGCCCGAAATAGGCGTTGGCACAGGCGGCGTCTTTCTTCAGCGCGTCCCTGAAGGCCGATTCGGCTTCTCCGGTCCGGTCCCCGCGAAGCAGGAAGAACCCGTACTGGCTGAGGGGGGAACAACTGTCATGGTCGGTTTCGACGGCCCGCCGGTACAGTCTCTCGGCGCTTGCCGCATCGCCGGATTTTTCCCGGATCGAGGCGAGGTTCGCCCAAGCCGGCGCGTAATCCGGATGCTGATCGACCAGGGACTGATAAAGTTTTGCGGCCTCATCGGTTCTGCCCTGGTCCTGGTAGATCACGGCGAGGTTGAACTGCGGTTTCGGGTCCCTGGGATTTTGGGTGATTGCCTGCCGGTATTCACCGACCGCCTCGGGGATTTGATGCCGCTGATAACATTCGACCGCCCGGTTGTAATGGTTGATGTGCCCGGTTGCGCAGCCGCAGAGCAGGAACAGCAGGGCGGCCGCCAGGATGGACGGCCGGGTCTGGGGCCGTGGGGCGGTTGATGCAGTCATAGGGCGTTTCCAGTCAAGATATCCGTTCATAAGGTGCGGCAACTTTCTCCTATTCCTTCCCAAACGGGCCGATCCTTCCCCGGTCCCGCCACTGGTCGGTCCCATCCGCCGGATGCACGGTGAAAGAGCCGTCTTCCTTCCAGACAACCTTCCAGGGATGGGCCCTGAGGTCTGCACTCATGCCTTCCACATTGCGGGAAGTCTCGTTGAGGTGCCTCAGGAGTGAGGAAACCTGCTCTTCGTTGGACGACATCAGCGTACGGAGTCCTTTTACGAAGCCTTCCGCTTCGGAAAAGCCGTGGTCCGCCCGGTCGAGGGTCTTGCTGAGCTGGCCTTCCACGCTGCCAACCCGCTTCTGCAGCTCCCGGTTGGTGTCCCGAAGCTCTTTCAGCAGGGCGGTGAGTTCTTTTCCCCCCTCTCCTGAAACCCGCTTCGCGTTCTTCCCGGTTTCCTCCAGGGAATCCGCAAAGACGTTCAGCTTCTTGAGAATCGACTTCAATTCCTTCCCCTGGTCCCGCATATCGACGACGAAACCGTTGGCATTCCTGATGGTGTCGGTGAGCCCGGATTCGGCACGGATCTGATGAACGAGGGTCTGAGTTTCCTCGACCAGTTCCACGAGATGAACGGCCACTCTCTGGCCCGTCTCGATCACTTCCGACAGGGACGCCGGGCTCTTTCCCTCGAGCGTTCCCCCCGAGTCGATGAGCGGGGATTCCGGCGACCCGGGCGATAGTTCGACGTATTTTGAGCCCATCATGCCCAGGTTGCGAATATCGACTCTTGAATCCTGCTTCACTCGGGCGTCGGGACTGATCTTCACCGTTATGGCGATGCGATCGCTCGTGCCCTGGGCTATCCTGATATCGGTGACTTCTCCGACTTCCAGCCCCGCGTACCAGACGGGGGAGCCCTTCGTGATCCCGTCGGCGTAGGGGAAGAGCAGCACGATCGCTTTCTTCTTGTCCAGAACCGACCGCAGGTCGCTCACGACGAAAATGCCGATGAGCAGCAACAGGAAGGAAATTGAAATGAGTAAACCGACCTTGATTTCCGACCGAAAAACCTGCATGCAACTATTCTCCGGGAGGTAATGAATAAACGTTCAAATCAATCAACCGGGCTGCCCGAAAATCGGAATCCGCCACGGATCATTCCATGTCCAGCAGATCCTCCAGGTAGTCCCGGCTGGACTGGCGAAGAGGAATCGGGCCGTCAGGACTCCCCGTGATAAACTGCCGGACGAGAGGGTCCGTGGAATTCCTGATTTCCTCCGGGGTGCCGTCCGCGACGACCTTGCCCTTGAAGAGCACCACCATTTTGTGTGCGATCTTGAACGCGCTCTTCGTATCGTGGGTCACCACGACGGAGGTGATGTTCATGCGCTGGCTGAGGTTCAAGATGAGTTCGTCGATCACGCCGCTCACCACCGGATCGAGGCCCGACGTGGGCTCATCGTAGAAAACGATTTCGGGGTCCAGGGCGATGGCCCGCGCAAGAGCGACCCTTTTCTGCATCCCGCCGCTCAACTGGCTCGGCTTGAGGTGTTCGAAGTCGCGCAGCCCCACCAGTTCCAGCTTCATCTTGACCATGACCCCGATGATTTTTTCATCGAGCCGGGTGTGTTCGCGCAACGGCAGTGCGATGTTGTCGTGAACGGACAGCGAATTCAGCAAAGCCCCCATCTGGAACAGCATACCGAATCGTTTGCGGTAGCCTTCCATCTGGTTTTCATCGAACTTGGTGATGTCTTTTCCCTTGAACAGGATTTCGCCCGAATCCGGGCGCATGACCCCGATGAGGTGCCTCAGCAGCGTACTTTTCCCGCAGCCGCTGCCGCCCATGATCGCGGTCACCTCTCCTTTTCCGAGGGTCATGTTGATCCCGTCGAGCACGACTCTGCCGTCAAAACTCCTGACCAGGTCCCGCACTTGAATGATCGGTTCGGATTCAGCCATTTCCCTGATTCCCGCCCTCAAAGGAACAGATAAAAAACAGTCGTAAAAAAGCAGTCGGCCAGGATAATGGTGATGAGGGACGTCACGACGGAGATCATCGTCGACTTCCCGACCCCCTCGGCCCCTCCCTTCACCACGAATGCCATATAGCACCCGACCATGGCGATAATGCCCGCAAAAACGAAGCTCTTGACCAGCCCGGTCATGATGTCCTTGAGAAGGAGCGCGTGGATCGTGTTATCGATATAAAGAGTCGACCGGATGCCGATAGCCGTGGTACCGACCGCATAGCCCCCTATCATGCCGATGAGGTCCGCAAGCACCGTGAGGCAGGGAAGCATCACGAGCATGGCGATGAACCTCGGAACGACCAGGTAAGCCACCGGGTTGATCGCCATGACCTCGAGGGCCATGATCTCCTCGGTCACCAGCATGGTCCCCAGTTCGGCCGTGAACGCGGCGCTGACCCGTCCCGCCACCACGATTGCCGTGAGAAGGGGGGCCATTTCGCGGGTGAGCGCGACGGCGGCGAGGCTCGCCGCGTAGTTGAGCGCCCCGAATTTGGAAAGCTGGTAGGCCGTTTGAAGGACCAGGATGATTCCTATGACGAAGGACACCAGGGCCACGATCGGAATGGATTTTACCCCCACTTCGTCCATCTGCATGACGGCCGCCTTCAGCCGGAGCGGTTTCCCCTGAAAGGGCTTCACCACCGTCCATCGCATGGTTTCCACGAAAAGGAAGGCGATGCTCGTGAGATGTCGAAGGAAAACGACGGCCTTTCCGGGAGCGTGTTCGCGGATCGAAGCCTCACTCACGGCTTTCCTTCTCCTCCCAGAAGCTGTTCCACCCCCGAAACCATTTCAAAGACCTCTTTCAGATACGCGAGTTCGAATACCGCTTCGACCGACGGGGTCGCTCCGGCCAGGGAGAACCGGACTTCCCCTTTCCGGGAGAACTGGAGGCCCTCCACGAAAGTGGCGATTCCCGAGCTGTCGACATAGGGCACACCTGACAGGTCCACGATAATATGCCGGGGGTTGCTTTTGAACAGCGGCAGCAGAACATTCCGGACCTGCGGAGAGGTGCTCATGTCCAGTTCCCCGTCCAGACTGACGATGTAAACGCCGGGTTTTTTCTCCGCAACCTCGATTTTCACTTCTCGGGGGCCTCCTCTCGAGTCCTGTATTTGAGCAGCTTCAACAGCATACCGCCGCCATCCTGAACGTCATATGCCACTTCATCCATGGCAGACCGTATAAAATGGAGGCCCAGGCCTCCGGGCCTGACCTCATCGAGGCTTCTGGACTTGAACAGTGCGGGGTCCGCCGGGGTCCCGAAGTCTCTTATGCGTATCTCCAATCGATCCGGAAGGACTTCGAACGTGAGCACGATCCTCTTGTCCGGTCGATTCCGGTAAGCGTGGCGGATCACGTTCGTGCAGGCTTCGTCAACCGCCAGAACGACCCGGTCGCTTTCGTCCTTCGGAAAGTCCATCCGTTGCGTCAGTCTTTCCACCAGGTTCCGTACGAGAAAAAGCGAAGCCGGATCCGTGGGAACGTCCAGGATAACCGGGCCGCTCAATTGCAGCAAGGTCATTGTGACTCCTCAACTCCCATCAGAACGATCGTCGTATCGTCGGCCGGGGCGCAGCCCTCGGTGAATTTCCGCAACGAGGCATCCACACTCCGGTACACCTCCCCGATATTCCGCCCGCCTTTTCGGACCGCTTCCTCCAGCCTGTTCCACCCGAACCGTTCTCCCCCGCAGTTCTTGGCCTCGATAAGCCCGTCCGTGGACAGAAGCAGGCAGTCCCCGGCGCTCAGCCGCAGGCTGCTCGTGGCGTAGTGGTGGTCCGCCACGATCCCCACGGGCGGTCCGCCTTTACCCCCCGGAACGCGAAAGCTTTGAGCGGCCCCGTTCCAGAGGACCGGCGGGACATGCCCCGCGTTGACACAGGACAGGGTTTTCCCGACCGCATCCAGCACCATGTAGAACAACGTGACAAACATGCCCCTGCGACTCTGTTCACACATGAGGCGGTTCACCTGGTCGACCAGGGCCCCGGGTTCCTTCTCCCGAATGGCCAGGAGCCGAAAGTCCGACGTCAGTTTGGCCATGCACAGCGCGGACGCCACCCCCTTGCCCGACACGTCTCCGATCAGCACACCCAGGCGATCGCCTTCGAGCGGGATGAAATCGTAAAAATCTCCCCCCACTTCCAGGGCGGGTTTGTAATGGGCATGAAACGAGAAGCCGCGGATTTTCGGCACGTCCTGGGGCAAAAAGCTCAGTTGGATGCTCGTGGCAAAGTTCAAATCGCTTTCGATCTGCTGCCGTCGGAGCAGATCGTGGTGCATGCGTGCGTTTTCGATGGCGATTGAGGCATGGTCGCACAGAAGCGAAAGCGTTTCCCCGTCTTCCGCGCCGAAAGGCTGCCCATCCAGCCGGTTGATGACCTGCGACACCCCGATGACCCGTTCCTTGATTTTGAGCGGAACACAGAGAATCGATCGGGTATGGTATCCGGTTTTTCTGTCGAAATCCGCGTGGAAACGAGGGTCTTTGTAAGCGTCTTCAATCAGCAGCGACCGGCCGGTTTCGAACACGTGGCCCGCGATCCCTTCCCCTTTTTTCAACCGGAAGCCGCCTTTGAGCTTGTTCGCGACGGGCCCCTGGGCCACGGCGAAGACGAGTTCCTCCGTCGTTTCATCGACGAGCATGAGGCTGCACGCATCGGCTTTGAGGATCGCCCTCGAAGTGGTCATGATGTTTTCGAGCACTTCGTCGAGCTGCAACGTGGAATTTATCAGGGCGGATATTCTGAAACAGTCCCTGAGGTTTTTCACGCGCTCACGGCACCGCTCCAGTTCAGTCGTCAAGTCTTTCAACATGTTCCGCGCACCCGGATTTACCCGCAACTCCGTGAATGCCGTTTTGCCGCAATAAAAGCGCGGAGCGGTATCCACAATGAATTACAAACCGCACGATTTTGCGATTCTTTCCGCTTTTCTTGCGTTGAACCAAATCATTTCCGCCCCTTTTCGTCAACTGTATTCTCAGAAAACCGTGCTCCACGGAGCGCTTTCATGAGGTCGGAACGCGTGTCCTCCGCGCGTCCCCGCCGAATCGTACCGAGGGATTGCGGCATGGGCGAAAACCGTATCCGATCCTTGTCATATGGTCCGGATCATGATTATATGAAATCTCTGCTTGCTTTCGATCCGGAAACGGACAAGCCTCTTATGTCCCGCGGAACGTTGCGGAAAGTCCGGTTTGATGTGCTTGAACCACCGAAGAGATACGTTTCTTTTATTTTCATGCAGTCCGTGCACCTCCCCGCTGTGCGGGCATCGGGCACTTTCGGGCCGGCGCCGTATTTGCAGGATGGTTCCGCTTTGAAGGAACGATATTGCATCCGTGCAAAGCCGCCTGGGGAGGGCAAAACCAAACCCCGCAGCTTCGAAGCATCGAGGAAGGCATGCCCCATTCTTATCCGACGCATCTTGCAAGGGTCCTCTGCGATAGCTGGAAAGACGGTTCGGTAAGGCCTGAAGGGCTGGATCCTGCTGAGAACTACGAAGGCGAGCCGCTCCCGGATCCCGGGATCGTCGAGAGGCTCCTCTCCATCTGCTACCAGGCAAGTCTTCTCCGGGAGGAAGAACACCCCGTCACGTTTCGCCTCCTGCTTCGCGACCCCGAGAGGTTCGATCCCGGCCAGGGGCCGCCCATGGGCCTCCACCGGTTGTTGTTCACCTTTCCCAGGCCGTGTGACGAACAGGAACTGAGGCGGCTTTCCCCCGCGGCCGATTTCTACCGGACGCTCATCGGGGTGAGGCTCGACGAGCGTAGGAACCTGCAGATATGGGGACTGGTTTCCTCCGGGCCGCGCTGGGTTCAGCCGGCCTTCGGCGGAAGAAAGCAGTCGGAGATTCTGCCGCCCTGCCTGGTCATCCGGGCTTCGGGCCCCGGACGGATAGCCGTCTGCAAAGGCTCCATTGCCATCGCAACCCTGAGCGGAGGGCGGGTCAACCGCCCGACGCCGGATGTCATGGAGTCACTCTGGCTCCCCCGGCTGTTTACCGAGGTCCGCAACGAACTGATGGGCCGGTTCGATGCCGTTCGGGCGGAATCCGGCAATGTGTGGCCGACCCTCAATTCGGGCTTCATCAAGACCCTCACCCAGCAGGCGGTCCATCGGATGGTCAGCATGATCCGGAATTCCCGCATTGGGGGGACCATCATTCTGCTGCCTCAGGAACGTGCGGTGGAGGCATTCTTCGACAATACTTTCATGACCATCAAGTACAAGTTCATCAAGGAAGAGCCGCGCCAGAGGCTGCGAACGCTCATCGTCGGCATCATGACCGCCCTGGCCGAAGAATACGGGCACAAGGGCTGCAGGGGGATGGTCGGCTGGAAGGAATACGTGGAGAGCAGCAGCGACGGGCTCGCCCTCCTGGAAGAGGGGATTTTCGAGGTTGCCCATCTCATTGCGGGTTTTTCGGCGGTCGACGGTGCCGTTGTCCTCACCCGGAACCTGGAAATCCTCGGGTTCGGCGGCGAAATCCTCGGGAATCTCCACAAGGTTCCCACCGTGGCAAGGGCCTTCGACGCCGAAGGAAAACAGCTCGAAATCGAGTCGACCGAAAGGGTCGGGACGCGCCATCGTTCGGTCTACCGCCTCTGCGACGAACTCCATGATGTGCTGGGGATCGTCATTTCCAAAGACGGAAACGCCCGGTTCGTCATGTGGAAAGACGGGATCGTTACATGCTGGGACCAGGTGGCGACCAGCGTGCTGGATATCTGATACCGGGTTGCGCTCAAAACGATACTTTCATCATCCTTAAAAAGAGCGGGGGAATGATTTCCACGCATCCCCCAGGGTCTCGGCCCCACGCTCCGGCGCTCGCGGCGTTGCCGCAACACCACACAAGGTCGTGGTGCGGCATGGGGGTGTTGAGGGGCGTAGTTCCGCGTTCTTTTGAGAAACATCATTCAGTGCTTTCTTGAAAGCAACCCGGTGTGACGGGATGAAACGACGGCCCCCCCGTGCCCGGGGCAGATGCCTCGGACAGGGGGGGGAGCGGTGGGAAAAAGGTGCTGGAGAAAAGGGCGTTATGCCTTGAAAAAAGCCTTGGTATTGGCGCCGCAGACGGGGCATACATCCGGGGCCTTCCCTTCGATGGTGCATCCGCAGACCTTGCAGATGTAGTAATCCTGCACGGGGAACTTGTCCGGGTTTTCCATCGCTTTTTTGTAAAGCTCCGCGTGCATCTTTTCGACCTCGTTGGCGTAATGGAAACTCAACTCGGCGGACTTGTTTCCTTCTTCCGCCGCGTCCGCGATCATCTGCGGGTACATCTTTCTGAATTCATGGGTCTCTCCCGCAATGGCCTCGTGGAGGTTTTCCTTCGTCGATTTTACGCCGCCCGCCGTTCGCAGGTGTTTGTGCGCGTGAATGGTCTCGGCTTCCGCTATGGCCCGAAACAACGCGGCAACCCCGTGGAGAAATTCATCGTCGGCACGCTCCGCAAACGCGAGGTAGCGGCGGTTCGCCTGAGATTCACCTGCAAAAGCATCCTGTAAATTCTTTTCCGTTTTCGACATCTGCGTCTCCTTGACGGTTATTGTTTTGTTTCGTCATCGTGGCCAACAGGCTGTTGAAAGAATGAGCTTCGCCCTGCAAAGCGAAGGAGAAATGCCGCACCGCGGCATTCCCGCGAAAGCGGACATCTGGAGTCTTTCATTTTAACCAATTGATTTAAATAAGCAAAATCCTTACCCTCCCCCTCGCACTTCCGTGGGGATGAAGATATGCGTGGGTTCCCCGCATGCGGGCATAAGCTTCCACTTATTCAACAGACTGCTGAAGCCCCGAACCACGAACCACCAGTAACACGGAATCTAAGAAAGCACCCGCGGAATGTCAATTGACGTATCTTTGAGGTTGTTAGGGCCGCCTCTCATATTGTAATCTCACGCATAAGCAGGCAAATGTATTCGGGCTATTGAACAAATGCCGGAAGATGATTTTCTTGCAGTCGTAACCATTACCGTAGTGACCAATCCGAAAATATCCGCAGTTCCCCCTTTCCGACGGTGAAGGGGCGGGGCGTGAAGAATACCGTGTTTCAGGCCGATTGATATGAAATTGCGTTCAAGATTATACTGGTCATCGAACGGAACGGTGAGCCGAATGTAGGGGAGCATAAGCGTAGCGCTGCCCACCGAAAGCGATGGGAACCAAGGTGCCCATCCCACAAAGTTCGGCATTGCAGTTATGTCTTGAACGCAACTCAGCATGAGTTGCATCTCCAATCTTTTCGAGGATGACAAGAGTACCATTTTGAGCGCAACTCGGTATAAAACGGGCCGGCCCGGGGCGGCCCCGCCGGGTGACGCCGCCCGGCCGGGGCCGTGTCCGCCGGTTCGGATGAGGACAACCTGTTTCCCCGCACCAGACAGGAGGCACCATGAACACATCTTTTCAGGTTGGTATGAGCCACGAACTGAAGATCAAATCACTTCCCGAACATTCCGCGAGGTGCTTTTATCCCGATCTGCCCGACGTTTTCGCGACTCCGGTCCTCGGAGGTCTCATGGAAAGGGTTTCGGCGGAATTGATCGGCATGCATCTCAAGCCCGGCGAGCAATCCGTCGGGATTTCCATGAACCTCCAGCATTCGGCGGCTACCCCCCTGGGCATGGAAATCCGGGTGAGAGCGGAGATCACGGCGGTGGAGGGCAAAAAGCTGACCTTTAAGGTGGTGGCTTTCGACGAAGCCGAAAAGATCGGCGAGGCGACTCACGAACGCTTCATCATTCAGGCTGACAAATTCAACGCCCGCGTGGCGGAGAAAGCGAAGAAAATGGCAGGAGGCCGCTGACGGCGGACACGGGAAAGGCGTTTCGAACAGGCAAACGATGACCGCCGAACCAACCACTCTGCAAAAGGAGGTCCGTTATGATCCGGGAAGCATTGCGCCCGTTTTTTCATCCGTCGAGTGTGGCGGTCATCGGGGCATCGGAGACCGAAGGCAAGCTGGGGCACGAGGTTCTGAGGAACCTCATCGAAGGGGGATTTCCCGGCCCCCTGTATCCCGTCAATCCCAAAGCCGGGCGGATCCTGGGGCTGACCTGTTTCAAAAACGTCAGGGACGTCCCGGATGACGTCGACCTGGCCGTCATGCTGGTTCCCGCCCGCCTGGCGTCGCAGGCGGTCCGGGATTGCGGTGAAAAGGGCGTGAAGGGCGCAATCGTCGTGGCGGGTGGTTTCAGTGAGACGGGTCCGGCAGGAGAGGAACTCCAGAAAGAATTGATCCGGGCGGCCTCGGAATATGAAATCCGGCTGCTGGGTCCCAACTGCCAGGGCGTGAACAATCCCCACCACCCGCTCTGCGCCTCGTGGCCCCTGCTTACCCGGAAGGGGCGCGTTGCCGTGATCAGCCAGAGCGGCACCATCGGCGCGGCGATGATCGACTGGTTCTCGGTGGAGGAACTCGGGGTATCCTCCTTCGTGAGCCTCGGGAACCGGGCCGATATCGATGAAGTGGACCTTATCGAATACTTCGAAAACGATCCCGACACAAAAGCCATCGCGGTCTACATGGAGGGGATAAAAGACCCGCCGCGGTTCCGGGAAGTCTTGAGGAACCGGACCAAGCCCCTGGTCATTCTCAAGTCGGGCCGGACCCCCCGCGGACGCGTGGCGGCGGAATCCCATACCCGCTCACTCGCCGGTGCCGATGCCATTTATACGTCCTTGTTTCGCCAGCACGGGGTCTGCCGCGCGGGAAGCGTCGAAGAACTCTATGATTTTGCCAAGGGCTTTGCCTACCTCAAGCCGCCTTCGGGAAACAGGGTCCTCTTCATCACTACGTCCGGAGGGTCCGCAATCCTGGCAACGGACGCGGCGGAACGGCAAGGACTGGACGTGTCCCCCCTGCCCGCCGAGTTGGCGGCGCAGATCGAAGGGATCGTCGCTCCGCACGCCATCAGGGCCAATCCCCTGGATCTCACCGGAGACACGAACGCCGAAATGATCCGGAAACTCATCGGGCTTGCGCGCCCGTATTACGATACCGTGGCGGTCATCTTCGGGGACCCCATCGCGGATGCGTCCGAGGCCGTTACGCCGGATGCGAACGAAGTCGTCGTTTTTCTCGGGGGAGCGGAAGTCGAACGGTCGGAGAAGCTGAACATGCACCGCAGGGGAATCCCCGTCTTCCCCACGCCGGAGCGGGCGATCAACGCCCTTGTCCAACTGGTCCCCCCGAAGATGAGGACCGAAAAGGCGAGAAACACGTTTCCCGTGGCGGCGGGCCGATCGCGGTTGGGCTTTTATGAGAGCCTGGAATTCCTTGAAAGCGAAGGTTTCGACTGCATTATGAGCCATTTTGCGGGCAGCCCGGGCAAGGCCGTCCATCTTGCGCACCGCATGGGATTTCCCGTCTCGCTCAAAGTGAATTCGCCGGATATCCTGCACAAATCGGACTGCGGCGGGGTGAGACTCAACATCCTGTCGGCCCCGGAACTGCGGGAAGCCTATGCGGGGATGATGGAACGCGTGCGCTCCCATCATCCGGACGCCAGCATCCCCGGCCTGGTCGTGAGCGCCATGGCTTCCCCCGGTCTCGAACTCATCATGGGACTGAACCGGGATCCCCGGTTCGGACCGGTCGTTATTTTCGGGCTTGGCGGAATCACCGTGGAATTGATGAGGGATGTTTCCATGCGCCTGCTGCCCATCGGGAAGGAAGACGCCCTGGAAATGATCCGGGAAATCAAAGGTGCGCCCCTGCTCAAAGGTTTCAGGGGAAGCAGCCCGGTGGATGAAAATGCCCTGGCCGAAGGCCTGCTCAGACTCGCCCGCATAGCCCGCGAACATCAGGACATCGTCGAAATCGACCTCAACCCGGTATTGGCCTATCCGGAAGGGATGGTGGTCGTGGACGCGAGAGTACTCAGGGCGTGACCGGAAACCGTACTTCTTCCGGGAGGTTGTTCCGCCATCCTGCCCGGAATTTCCGCCCCGATTCAGAAACGTCTGAATTCGATGGGCGTTTAGACCGTAAAGTACATAATTGTTGTATATCGGACCTCCGTCTGTTCTGCAAACAGCGCCGTCCGGCCGCTTGAAATCGGGCAATTCCCATGTTCCATTCCTTTTGGCCTCATCGATAAAAGATAATATTTCCCAATAATTAATTGCATTCAAAAGCCATGCGCGGTTCTTTCGTTCCATGGTTTCAGGCGAATCGAATCGATCCGCGTGGAGAGGCCCTTTTGCTGGCCTGATTCTTGCCACATAGAATGCCCGTTGGGAATCGCCGGGACTCCGGATCGTCCCCGGACGCGAAAGCGGTTGTCTTCAGCGTACTGCAAGCCCAAACGCCTCCATGCGAGCACAGCGAAGGAAAAGAATCGGGAGAGTTCCCCGCCCGGTGCCCGGGCGGGGGGCTTTCGGCCATCGAATTCGATTTTGACGGTGCGGAACGAAGAGTGTCTTTTCGCGAATCAGCGTTCAAGAGTGGTTTCCAGGACATTACAGGAGGATCGGCATGCGAAGATTGTTGGCGGGTATGGCGGTTGTTGCGGTGGCATTTCTATGGTTTGCGCCTCTTTCCTGGGGTGCGGGGGACACGCTGAAAATCGGTTTCAGCATCCCGATGACGGGCGACATTCCCAAAGTGGGTGAAAGCTCCAAGTTCGCCGCCGAAATCTACAAGGGCGAAGTGAACGGGGCCGGCGGCCTCAAAGTGGGAGACAAGAGCTACAAGCTTGAATTCATTTACGAAGACGATGAGTCCAAGGCGGAATCCGCGACCTCCACGGTCCTGAAGCTCATCACCCAGGACAACGTTCTGGCGATTATCGGTCCTCAGACCAGCAAGCAGGCCATCCCGGGCGGGGAAATCGCCAATACCAACAAGACCCCGCTCATTTCTCCCTGGTCGACGAACCCCAAGACCACGGAAGGCCGTGCCTATGTATTCAGGGCCTGTTTTCTCGATCCGTTCCAGGGGCCGGTGGCGGCCAATTTCGCCAGGGAGGAATTCGGCGCAAGGAAAGCGGCCGTGCTTTACGACATCGCGAGCGACTACCCGAAAGGGCTCGCGGAGTATTTCAAACAGGCTTTCGAGAAAGCCAATGGCTCCGGTGCGGTTGTAGCCTTCGAGACCTTCACGACGAAAGACAAGGACTTCAGCGCACAACTCACCAAGATCGTCAATTCCGGGGCGGATGTCCTCTTCGTTCCCCAATACTACGACGAGGTGCCCCTTATCGTGAAGCAGGCCAAGGAACTCGGATGGAAAAAGCCCATCCTGGGCAGCGACAGTTGGGGATCCGCCGAACTCATGAAGCTTTGCGGCGACGCCTGCAAGGGCAGCTTTTTCAGCACTCACTACGCCGCGGCGGGGGCTAAAGGCGCCACCAAGGAATTCATCGACAAGTATAAGACCAAGTACGGGTATGTTCCCGACGACGTGGCAGCCCTTACGTGGGATACCATGGGGCTCCTTTTCAAGGCCGTTCAGAACACCGGCGGCCTGAGTGGAAATATGGAGAAGGACCGGGAAGCGGTGAGGGCGCAGTTGTCCCAGATCAAGGACTTCGAGGGCATTACGGGAAAGATGACTTTCACGACGACCGGCGATCCCGTCAAGTGCGCCGTGGTGGTCAAGATCAACGACGCGGGGGAGTTCGAATTCTATAAATCCGTATGTCCGTGATTGCCGGAAGGGCATTGGGATCGGGCCTCGACCGGATGAAACCGGGGAATCAATCGCACCCGGTTGCGTCCGGGAAAGCGGTAAACGAGCTCACTCAAAACAGTGGGGGACCGTGTGCCCCCCACCGCCCTGCTAAGCCGCGGTGCGGCGTAGGGTTGTGGGGAGCACGGTTCCCCACCTTCTTGAGAAACATCGTTTGGCATTTTCTTGAACGCAATTCGACTATTTTACTAAGTTGCGTGCAAGATTGGGCTATAGTTCGATGTAAGTTCCCCCTGACGAGGGGTTGCCAAAGCCAAAGAAAACGAAAGTATCAGGCAAGGGGCTTCAATTGGCGACGGGAGCCGCAGAGAAACCGGGGCACGGTGTGGACCGACTCAGCGGGAACCTGTTTTCGGAGCCCTCTTGTGCTTCGCACACCGGCAACCAGTTGCCGGCGCCACCCGCCGATCACATGGAGATCGATGCCTTTGCGGTAAAAGCTCTCCGCTCAGGGAGATGTCTCCGGCACAGCCTGCCGCGCCGGTCACTTCTGTGCGGGTGAAGCCCAGACGTATCCTTTCGTCTTCATGCACTCGATCATGAGATCCCGGAATCGGATCGAGTTCACGAACACATCCCCCAGGTCTTTGGTCTGTGGTTCATGCAACATGATGTCATACTTACACGCTTGCAGGTCCTGCTGAAAAGACTCCTCGGTCGCTCCGACTTTATAGAATTTCTTATCTCCTGTGACCGTGCTCGCGCATCCCCCAAGACATAGATACAGAATCAACCCCCACAGAACCAAGCTCAAGAGTTTTACTTGACCGACATCCCCACTCCTCTCCGTATTGACTAACTTCATTCAAGTGCATCATCCATTGCAACACGGAGGTTAAGTATACCATAAGGAGAGTCATTCATCAACTCGGCCAAATTCTGTTTTTTGCCCCATATGAAATAGAACGTCTTATCGCCCACCAAGACATCACTATCATCTGATACGCTGAAGGATATGATGGGTTCTCCGTAAAGCTTGACTCCTATCACCATGCCTGCATCTGTTCCCGTCTCTTGAAGTGCATCGGATTCGCGCTTATTTTATGCGAAATTGCATTCGTGCTGATGTGGATCGTCTCGTTCCGGACCTGTTCGGGAACACGGCATATTCAGGGCGACATCGTTTCCGGGAGGGGTCGTGAAGCACGGCCTTGAACACGGCCGGTCGTCGGTAACCCATCTGCGGAGGGCCCGTCCATGAAGCGCGGAGAAAATCTTTTGCCCGGTTTCACCGGAACGGCCCGGGGGGACGGATGTCGGGACAGCCGTCTTATACAACTTTGCTCGTGCCTCTCCCGCCGTGGAATGCGCTTTGTCTTTTTCCTCCCGTTGGTCATCCTCGTGGCGTTGCTGGCGGGTGCCGTGCCGTCCCGGGCGTCGTCGCCGCCTCAGCCGACCGGTTTGAACCTCCTCCACCGCAGCGGGCAGACCTTCGTCACCTGGAAAGAACAGACCTCCCTTACCGGTGAGAAATACCGGGTGTACCGTTACGACCAGCCCATCACGGCGTTCAACATCGGCCAGGCCGCCCTGCTCCGGGAGGTCGCCAGGGGGTCCGGCCGGTTCTTTGCCGACCGCTACAACGTGGACGGGAGCGGTACCTGGCGGGCACGGTACGTGGACCGTTTCGTCATCCGAAAGTTGGGAAAGCAGTTGCCGGGCGGCACCGGACTGCTGGTGTGGACCCTGGCGCCCGAGGACTTCGGAG
Organism: uncultured Syntrophobacter sp.; assembly: GCA_963663685.2. Classification (GTDB taxonomy): domain Bacteria; phylum Desulfobacterota; class Syntrophobacteria; order Syntrophobacterales; family Syntrophobacteraceae; genus Syntrophobacter. Next base: position 97,464 of record CAXXDT010000014.1, read on the forward strand.
GCGAAACGTCGGGGCCGGGTTACTATGCCGTTACCACGGTGAGCGGCGGGATTGAGAACGTAACCGATTTTTCAAGTGCCAATGCCCGGGGCCCGATCGATGAAAGGGTGAACGACCCCGCCCCGGTCGAAATTCTTCGGGACTCCACGGGTAGGGGCCACGTGTATACGCAGTTCATGGATCTCCGCAACTGGAACCCCACTTTCCACGCTCCCAATCCCGGGAACCTCTACTACGGCCTCAGCCGCGGGAACCCCGCCGTTGCCGGATCGATCCAATACGCCTACACCTACACCGTGGGTGAACCGGACCCCGTGAACTGCCCGTCCCCTCCGCCGCAGCGGTTCCCGGTTGTCCTCAATCTGCACGGGTGGGGGGACAACACCTACGGGCCGGACCCGGGGGGCTCCCAGTACTACTGCGCCTACGAGATCCGGCCCATCGACGTTTCCGAGACCTGGTGGTTCGGATTCGCCCGCGGCCACGACTACCGGGTGAACAGCGTGGTGGAGGCGGGGGACACCGTCGTGAACTTCACGGAGGCACGGGTGCTGCGCATGCTCTATGACTTCCAGAGGGATCCCGCCTTCCTGGCCCGGATCGATTCAGGCCGTGTTTACGTCTACGGCCATTCCATGGGAGGCAGCGGGGCGCTTGCCTTCACGCTGCGCTATCCCAACGTGTTCGCGGCCTCCTATGCAAGCGAACCCATGACGAATTACAGGACTGCCACGGCCTGGAAGGGAAATCTTGTTCCCAAGTGGGGCCGCCCGGTTTTGAACCTGCCGGTGCGGATTTTCTCCCCGGGCAACTGGGCGGACGGTCTCCAGCGCTTCAACGGCACGGGGGTCTGGGACTGGCAGAACCATCAGGCGAATTTCCGAAACCGCATCGGTGATGAATTCGTTCCCTTTGGGGTGGCCCACGGCCGCGCGGACGACGTTATTCCATGGCCTACCCAGGGGCGTCCCGCCTATGGCGCATTTGATGCGAGCCGGCATGCCTGGGGCGGGGCCGTTACCGACAGCGACCACACCTGGCTTGGTTTCCGGGGATTGCCTCCGGACCTCGCGATGGATGAATCCCTGGTACCTTTTGCCGGCATGCGCGCAGTGCGAGACGAAACGGTGCCCGGCCTCAGCCGCGCCGAGGGAAACTCGCCCCTGCCGCCGCCGGATCCCCCCGCGCCTCCGGGGGAATACAATCAAACCATCGAATGGTCCTCGAGCTGGGACCCCTGGGACGATGCCCCCATCGATACGGCCGCCCTGTGGCGCATGAGCCTGCGCACCACGGACGGCTCCACGCAGACGGTGAACGTCACTCCTCGCCGCACACAGCATTTCGCGGCGGCGGCCGGTCGCGTCTACCGGTGGGAAAATCGGAAGGTGAGCGACAATGCGCTGGTGTCGTGGGGCAGGGTCGAAGCGGATGCCGACGACCTGCTCACGGTCCCCGGATTCCGTGTGACCCCCCAGGGGAACCGCCTGCGCATCACCTCCGTGAGGACCTGGGCCGACACCACCCCCGGGGCATCCATGTTTTCAACGACCAGCTCCCGGGCGGCATGAGCGACGTGCTGGTGAGCTTTTCCGCCACCCGCTACGCCGGGGCGCAGAAAATGACGCGCTCCGAGGCGGACCGCCTGAGGGCCGTCAATCCCGCTTTCATGGTGCTGCATTACCGGCTTGGACTCGGACTCGGCTACCGGGCGACAGACGGGGACTGCCGGCCCGTGGGGGATTGGCTGAGGGTCATCGAGGGGAACAACTGGGTGGTGGAATGGCCCGGCGACGGCAAGGTCGCGGAAAACTGGTTCTACCACATCCCGCCATCCGGCACGACAAGGGTACTGAACTGCGACTGGGGCTGGTATCTCATGGAACTGAACGACAGCGGGTTCCGGAGCTACTGGCAGAAAGACGTCCTGCGCCAGGTGAAAGCCAACGACGACGACGGGGTTTTTATGGACAGCCTGAGTGTTCCCAATTACCTCGGCGCCGATCACTATGTTCCGCCGCTGCCCGCGGTGGACGCTTCCTTCGAGACCGCGTGGGCGGCCCGCATCACCGACTGGCTCGGTTGGCTCCAGGGCCGGCCTTTGGGCCGGTATTACCTGGTGCCCAACGTGGGATCATGGATCAACAGCCGGGACACGACGGATTACAGCCCGGCTGACGGGGTGATGATCGAGGGTTTCGCCATTGAAGCCGATGCCAGCCCATATGCCTACAGCGACTGGAAGCTGCAGATGAACCGGACGCTCCATGCAACCAATCTGGGCCTGGCCGTTATCGGCCAAACCTACGCCACGGGCGGCCGCGAGCGGATGTTCGCCACGGGGAGCTATCTGCTCCTCAAGGCCGGGAAGTCTTATCTCAACATCGAACTCGGGACCGAACCCGAATGGTGGCCCGAATACGATATCCCGATCGGGGCCCCCGCGGAAAGCGCGGTCGCCGACATCTCGGAACTGGACGCCGATGGGAACGACGTCTACCGGAGGCGTTTCGATAACGGCCTCGTGCTGGTGAACCCGACCAATCCCTGGGACGGCAGCGGCGTCACCCGCACGATCAATCTGGACGGTACCCTGTACCTGGCCGAAACGAGCGGCGGCGGTACGGTCCCGCCTTCCGGAATCCCGACCGGCACGGTTTCATACCGCGCCGTCACCAGTGTCGAACTCCCGCCCTATTCGGCGGCGGTGCTCCTGAATTCCATGCCCTGAAAAGCGGCGGGATGCCGGTCCGTACCGGCATCCCGCCGTCCCCCGGATCCGAACCTTTGAAAAAATCCTCACAAAGCTATTGACAGTCGCGCTTTTTTTATCGATATATTTATACCGATAAAAAAATATCGAATAGGGTGGAACTGCCCATGTCACGAAGGCCGGGCATGGATCAATCCTCAGGGAAGGAGGTCGGCATGCCCTTTGACTGTAAACATTCCGTCCGGGTATCGGATTCCATGGACATCAGGCAAATCGAAGCCGTTCAGCCGCAGCGATTGGAGCGTTACGGCAGGGAGGCCCGCAGCCGCAGCGTGCACGCGTGGCGCGGACCCGTGGATGGCATCGCCAAGGAGGGTGAATTCAATCGCAAAAAGGCGGGGTCTTGCGTCGGCATGGTCCCCGGCTGCTGAGGTCCGGTTTGAAACGCACTGCCGGTTGTTGCCGGCCGATGGATGCAACAGGAGGCCGTTATGATGGAAATCACCAGAAATCCGGCTCCCGAACCCACACTGCGGCGCCTCCCACGTATCACCACTATCTCAAGGAAATTGAGAGGCAGGGGATCAAGTTCGTGTCGTGCAGTCTGATCGGCAAGGACCTGAACCTCGACCCGACCCAGGTACGGAAGGATATGCAGTTCACGGGCCTGGTCCGGCAAGCCGAAGGTGGGTTATTCGGTCCCGGAGCTGATCCAGGCCATCGACACCTTTCTGGGGTGGAACAACGTGAACGACGCTTTTCTGGTTGGGGCGGGGAGTCTGGGAACGGCGCTCCTGGGGTTATGAACGTTTCAAGCAGTTCGGACTCAGTATCGTGGCCGCTTTTGACATCGATCCCACCAAGATCGGTCTGGAACGCCACGGCAAGAAGGTCCTTCCGCTCGGGAAGCTCCCTGGTCTCGCCCAGCGTATGAAGATCCACCTCGGAGTCATCACGGTCCCGCCAAAGCGGCACAGGGCGTGGCGGAACTGATGGTGGAAGGGGGGATCCGCGCGATCTGGAATTTTGCACCGACCGTGCTGAAGCTTCCGAAGAAATCATTGTCCAAAACGAAGATCTGTACAAGTCCCTGGCCGCCTTGTCGTGCAAGCTGGCCATAAGTATGCACCTCAATGTAACGAAAGGATAGACTGCAGATGTCAGTTGCAGAAGAACAACCCTCTACTGCGGTTCAGAAATTCGAACGCCTTTGCAGAATCCTGGACAGCCATGACCGGCATCCGGCCCGGCTCGTTCCTATTCTTCAGGCAGTTCAGAAAGAATACCACTACCTTCCCGAGGAAATCCTCACTTACATCGCGACGTCGCTGCGGATTCCTCCGGCGCGCGTGTTCGGGGGTGGCGACCTTTTATGCCCATTTCACACTGGAGCCCAAGGGTAAGCATGTCATCCGGCTTTGCGACGGCACGGCCTGCCACGTGAAGAACTCCGTCCCGATCCTGGAAGCCCTGCGCAGCCGCCTGGGCGTGACCGAAAAGAACCGGACCACCCCCGACATGCTGTTTACCGTCGAAACGGTGGCCTGCCTGGGGGCCTGCGGCCTTGCACCGGTGCTGGTCATTGACGATGAGGTCCACGGGCAGATGACGCCGCAGCGGGCCGTCGGCCTCGTTGAGGAAATCGTAGCGAAGGAGGCTGTACAGTGAATGCTTTGAACATCCAGACGAACCCGGGCGCTGAAACCGGGTATTGAAAATCCCGAAGAGAAACCGCCGGGTGATCGTTTGTGCGGGGACGGGTTGTGTGGCCAATGGTGCCTTGAAGGTCTACGAGGCTTTCTGCTCGGAAATTCCCAAGGCGGGCATTCCGGTGAGCCTGGAATACCGTCCCGAGGAAGTGCAGGAAGGTGTCCGCCTCTCCAAGAGCGGATGCCAGGGTTCTGCCAGATGGGACCGCTGGTGACGATCCTGCCCGACGGAATATTCTATACGAAAGTGAAGCCGGAGGACGTTTCCGAGATTATCTCCGGTACGCTGCAGCAGGGCGAAGTCGTGGAAAGGCTGCTTTACGTCGATCCGGTGAGCCACAAACACTGCCGGGGCACTCACGACATCCCGTTCTATCAGCGTCAGACGCGCTTTGTCCTCAAGGAATGCGGCCTGATCGACCCGGAAAACATCCATGAATACCTGGCCCACGGGGGGTATTCCGCGGCCCGGAAAGCCTACATGGAACTCGAACCGCATGCCATATGCCAGGAGATAGGCAAGGCCGGTCTTCGTGGCCGGGGGGGCGCCGGTTTTCCCACCGCCCGGAAGTGGGAAGCGGCCCTCAACCAGAATTCGGCCAAGAAATACGTCATCTGCAACGGGGACGAAGGCGATCCGGGGGCTTTCATGGACCGCAGCGTGATGGAAGGGAATCCCCACAGTGTGGTCGAAGGCCTGATGATAGCGGCCCGTGCCACCGGGGCCGATGAGGCCTATGTTTACGTCAGGGCGGAATACCCCCTGGCCGTGAAGCGCATGCGCAAGGCCGTGGAGGATGCGGAGAAGATGGGCATCCTGGGCGATGACGCCTTCGGCAGCGGGCTGCCGATCCACTGTGAAGTCATGGAGGGGGCCGGAGCGTTCGTGTGCGGGGAGGAAACCGCCATGATCGCCTCGATCGAAGGCCGCCGCGGCATGCCCCGTCCGAAACCGCCTTTCCCCGCCCAGAGAGGGCTCTGGAAAAGCCGACGGTCATAAACAACGTGGAAACCCTTGCACAGGTGCCCCGCATCCTCCGTGAAGGGGCCGAAGCCTACCGAAGCCTCGGCACCGCCGCGTCCCCCGGAACCAAGACCTTTGCGCTGACGGGACACGTCGCCAACACGGGACTCATCGAAGTGCCCTTCGGCAGCACGCTCCGTGGAAGTGGTCATGAACATCGGCGGCGGCGTGACGGACGATTCCGGACAAATCACCCGGGAAGGGTTCAAGGCCGTGCAGATCGGCGGTCCCTCCGGGGGGTGTCTCACCCAGAAGCATCTGGAATTGCCCCTGGACTTCGATTCCCTGCGTGGCGTGGGGGCCATCGTGGGTTCCGGAGGCCTGGTGGTGATGAACCAGAAGACCTGCATGGTCGGTATCGCGCGCTTCTTCATGGAATTTACCCAGCGCGAATCCTGCGGCAAGTGCGTACTGTGCCGGGAAGGCACCATGCAGTTGCTGGCCCTTCTCGACGATGTGATGGAAGGCCGTGCTACCGGGGGAAACCCTCGATCTCATGGAGAAGCTCGGCACGGCGGTCCAGAAGGGCTCCCTGTGCGGCCTCGGTAAAACGGCGCCCAACCCCCGTCCTGTCGACCCTGAAGCATTTTCGGGAGGAATACGAGGCCCATGTTTTCGAAAAGCGCTGCCCCGCGGGGCGCTGCAAGGCGCTTCTGAAGCCTGAAATCAATTTGGCCAAGTGCAAGCGGCCTGCGGGATGTGCAAGCGGGTCTGCCCCGTCAATGCCATTACCGGAGAAAAGAAAATGGTGCATCACATCAACGCTGGGCTGTGCATCAAGTGCGGCGCCTGTGCCCAGGTTCTGTAAACTTGGCGCCATCGAGGGGATATAGCTCATGGTCAAACCGAATCCATCTTTTGTTACCATCGACGGACGCGAAGTCCCCATCGAAGGCGAACGGAACCTGCTGGAACTGATACGCAAGTCCGGCATCGACCTGCCGACCTTCTGCTATCACTCCGAACTGAGTGTGTACGGGGCCTGCCGCCTGTGCCTGGTCGATGTGGAAAACCGGGGGGATCATGGGGGCATGTTCCACCCCTCCCGAACCCGGCATGAAGGTCCGCACCCAAACCGAGGAAGTCCGGGAAAATCCGGAAAATCTCCGGGGAACTCCTGCTCGCAAACCACGACCAGAGCTGCCCGACGTGCTCCAGGAACGCCAACTGCCAACTGCAGAAGCTCGCCAGGCAACTGGGCATCGAGAAGGTACGTTTCAAACCCGTGCATACGCCCCTCCCCCGTGGACACCTCCTCCCCCTTCACTGGTGCGGGACCCCAATAAATGCGTTCTGTGCGGCGACTGCGTGCGGGTCTGTTCGGAAATCCAGAACGTAGGGGCCATCGATTTCGCCTACCGCGGCCATCAGGCCGCCGTGGTGCCCGCCTTCGGGAAGAACCTCGGCGACGTGGAATGCGTCAATTGCGGCCAGTGCGTCAGCATCTGCCCGACCGGGGCCCTCACCGTGAAGCCGGAAATCGATCCGGTCTGGAAGGCCCTGCAGGACCCCGAAAAAGAGGGTCATCGCCCAGGTGGCCCCGGCCAGTCCGCGTGGGGCTGGGGGAATGCTTCGGACTGGCTCCGGGGAGTCTCACGATCGGCCAGATCGTTGCCGCCCTCAAGATGATCGGCTTCGATGAGGTCTACGATACGTCCTTTGCGGCCGATCTCACCGTGATCGAGGAAGCCAGCGAATTCCTCCGGCGGAAAGCCGCGGGGGAAAAACTGCCGCAGTTCACTTCATGCTGCCCCGGGGTGGGTCAAGTACGCCGAACAGTATTTCCCGGAAATCCTGCCGAACCTGTCCACCTGCCGGTCTCCTCAGCAGATGTTCGGTTCCCTGGTGAAGGGGATCCTTCCGGGAAAAGCTCGGGATTGACCGCAATAAACTGCACATCGTCTCCATCATGCCGTGCACGGCCAAGAAATTCGAGGCTCAACGGGCCGAATTCGAAACCGATGGGGGTCCGGGACGTGGACAATGTTCTGACGACGCAGGAACTGGCTCGGATGATCGAAGCCGCGGGCATTCGCTTCGATAAGCTGCAGCCGGAATCTTTCGATATGCCCTTCGGCTTTTCCACCGGAGCCGGCGTGATTTTCGGCAATTCCGGTGGGGTCACCGAAGCCGTGTTGCGCTATGCGGCGGAGAAGGCCACCGGGCCGGGTCATACACAAGGTGGAATTTCAGGAAGTGCGCGGGGCCTCGGGGGCTGCGCGAAGCCACGGTGCCGCTGGGCGAAGGGGAACTGAAGCTCGCGGTGGTTCACGGCCTGAAAAACGCCTTCGTGGTCGTAGACCGTATCCTGAAAGGAAAAGCGTCCTACGACCTCGTGGAAGTCATGGCGTGCCCCGGGGGTTGCGTCCGGCGGTGCTGGACAGCCCATCCCGCAGACCCCCGAAACGAGACAGCTCAGGACCGAAGGGCTCTATAAGGCCGACCGCCTGCTGCAGCTCCACAAGTCACAGGACAATATCTACGTGTCGGAGTTGCTACAGCCGGTTCCTGGGGGGAAATCGGCGGGGAGAAGGCCCACCACCTGCTCCATACCCGCTACCAGAGCCGCCGCAGGATTTCCGATGAGAGCCTTTCGCTTCTGGACAACACCAACGGGAAAAAAGTCCAGGTGAACGTGTGCCTCGGCACCAACTGCTTTGCGAAGGGTTCCCAGGCGCTGCTCCACGGCCTGATTCATCACGTGGAAGAGCAGGGGGTTGGGGAACATCGCCGAGGTTGCGCGCATCCTTTCTGCCTGGAGAAGTGCGAAACCGGCCCCAACGTCATGGTCGGGGATGTCCTTGTCCCGGAAGCCACGTTAGACAAGGTACTGACCGTTTTCGGGTCAGGAAATGGAAAAGAAAGTGAGCAGCCGGGGCCCGAAGGCGCCGCCGGCCGGGGAGAAGCCCGCCGAGCGCCCCGTCGTGCTGCCGGACCTGCGGTGACTGATTACGTCGACGCGTTTTCACTGGATGGGTTCTCCGCTGCATCCGTGAAATGCGTCAACGGCCAATCTCTCCCATCCCGGGAGAGTCCCCCCTGAACCGGGGCGAAACCACATCCGCCTGGTTTTCGCCCCGGAAAAAGGGGTTTGCCCGGGTGCGATTCCGGACGGCACCCATCACCTTCCCATACTGAGCTGCGTTCAGGATGATAGTCTTATCATCGTCAAGAAGAGTGGGGGAATGCTTCTCCCGCATCCCTCAGGGTTTCGGCCCCACGCGCCGGCGCGTGGGGCCGAGCGATCGGCGCTCGCGGCGTTTGCCGCATCGCCACACAAAGCCGCGGTGCGGTTGCGTGGGGGTGTGGGGGGCGCAGCTCCCCACTTTCTTGAGAAACATCGTTTGATCCTTTTTTGAATGCGACTCGGTATCATTCCCCCCCGGCCTTTTCGCCTTTCACTTCCCCGGCCAACGCCGCACAACCGGCCTTTCCGCGATGGACAGAGGCGCCCCGCACACTTAGTTTGGTGAGAAGAGTCTTTCAGCCACGATCCGCAATGTCCCCCACATCAGCGAGGAAGGCCTTTCATGACCGGACAGAACCGCACCAGGAGGCGTGATCCGGCCCAGAAGTCGTGGGCCGAGCCATGGAAAGTGAAAGTGGTCGAGCCGACACACTGGACCACGCGCGAACACCGGGAACGCTGCATGCGGGGAAGCGGGCTACAACACCTTCCTGCTGCGCTCGGAAGACGTCTATATCGATCTGCTGACCGATTCCGGTACCTCGGCCATGAGCGACTACCAGTGGGCGGGGCTCATGCTGGGCGACGAGGCCTATGCGGGCAGCCGCAATTTCTACCGGTTCGAGGCCAATGTCCGGAAGTATTACGGCTACCAATATGTGGTGCCGACCCACCAGGGGCGCGGCGCCGAGCATCTCATCGCGAAAATCTTCATCAGGCCCGGGGATTACGTGCCGGGCAACATGTATTTCACCACCACCCGGCTGCACCAGGAACTGGCCGGGGGCACCTTCGCCGACGTGATCATCGATGAGGCCCACGACGCCGGCAGCCTGCACCCGTTCAAGGGTAACGTCGACCTGCAGAAGCTGGAGGAACTCATCAGGAAGGTCGGGGCCGAACACATTCCCTACGTCAGCCTTGCCGCCACGGTGAACATGGCGGGCGGCCAGCCCGTGTCCATGAAGAACCTGCGCGATCTGCGCGGCCTCTGCGACCGCTACGGCATCCCGGTCCTGCTCGATGCCACCCGCGCCATCGAGAACGCGTATTTTCATTCAGCAAAGGGAGGACGGTTACGCGGGGATGAAGGTCGCCGCCATCCTGAAGGAATTCTGTTCGTACACGGACGGGTGCTGGATGAGCGCGAAGAAGGACACCCTCGTCAATATCGGCGGCTGGCTGGCGCTGAACGATTCGGAAAAGTTCGATGAGGCCCGGAATCTCGTGGTGGTGTACGAGGGGCTGCACACCTACGGCGGGCTTGCCCGGAAGGGGACCTGGAAGCCATGGCCCGGGGCATAGAGGAATCCGTTGACGACGACCATATCCGGGCAAGGGTCGGCCAGGTCGAATATCTGGGACGCAAGCTGGTGCACTGGGGAGTGCCCATCGTGATGCCCATAGGCGGCCACGCCGTCTTCCTCGACGCAGGACGGGTCTACCCGCACATTCCGCAGGATCGGTTCCCCGCCCAGACGCTGGCAGCCGACATCTACGTCGAGGCCGGGGTCAGGACCATGGAACGGGGCATCGTTTCCGCCGGGCGCGACCCGGCAACGGGCGATCACCGGCACCCGAGGCTCGAACTGGTGCGCGTCACCATCCCGCGCCGGGTTTATACGCAGGCCCACATGGATGTCACCGCGGAAGCCATCGAAGAGGTGTGGTGGAACCGGGACAGAGCCAGGGGGCTGCAAATGGTGTACGAACCCCAATACCTGCGGTTTTTCCAGGCCCGCTTCGAACCCCTGGAGTGAAATCCCGCGATCAGCGGGAAGCCTTGCCCGCCGGTCGGCTGCACCGGCAACGGAAAGCCTTACCGGACCGGGGGGGCACCCGATTGAGAGGCGTGAGCGTTCCCGCCCGCATGTGGGGATGATCGATAGACGGCGTAGGCGTCGTTTGCCCTGGCGACTTCAAAGGAATGTTCCATTCCGATTTCCTTCAAAAAAGCATCGAATTCCGGCCTGAATTCCGATGAAATGACGGCCTGTTCCACGCCCGCGTTCAACAGGTCCTTCAGCAAGTTCCTGTTTTGCGGGAAGAACCGGCCGTCCCCCGCGGACAGGTAACAGGGCAGGCGGTTGTAAACGTATACCTTGTCGTAGTCGTAGAACGCCTGGTGCGTATTGTAATCGACCAGGATTCTCGATTCGGTCGGGTTCGTTTCATTCCGGGACTGGAAGACGATCGACGTCTTGCCGGCGTTGCGGGCGTAGGCAAGGAAATCGTGGAGCGGGAACCCGTCCCGCGGGATGAACCAGCCGGCGAGGGACAGGACGACAATCGCCGCCAGACCGTAATTGATGAAAGCTTTCAAGCGGCTGCCGGATATCCTCTCGTGCAGAAGCATCAAAAACATCAAAAATACCACGAAATACAGGTTGTAACGGGGATCGTGGAGCAGTCCCGACAGGGCGGCTTCCCGGGTGGGCGACCCGCTGTATTGGATCAGTTGATACACGAGCGGCACAATAACCATGAGAAACAAGAAAAGGTCGGCGTTGTCCTTTATCAGGCGGACGGCCTTCTGCCGGATCGAAGCGCGGGACGCGAACAGGGCGAAAAGGATGCAAAGCGCCGCAAGAGCCATCAGAATCGAGGCGTATTCCGTCGCTACGAAAGCGTACACGTCATGGGGAACGCTTCCCGACAGCACTTCGTTTTCATAGCCGTCCCAGAGGAAAAAAGCCCCCATGGGAACGATCCAGAAAAGGTAGCTTGCGATCATCGCCGCCACCGGGGACCGGCCATGTATCCGGAACCCGTTCCTCGCAAGCGCATAGGCCATGATTATGAGCCCGAAAACGAGCGCCTCTTCCCTTACGAGAAACATCAGGTTGAAGAAGACCACCGTTTTCCTGGAACCCCGGTCAAAATCCACTGAAAGGAAACAGAGGAAAAACAAAGGGGCCAGCAGGATGTAGGTCCTGAGATCGTAACTCACCGTGGCCGCCACCGAGGGATAAAGGCAGTAGGCGAGGCCGACGAGGAGGAGGAAATACCCGTCGTCGCCCCGCGGGCGGTTTCCCGAGTTCAGGATGAGGTAGACGACCGGTGAGAAAAACACCAGGGCCATGAAGAGGAAAAGGGCGAGCGGGTGCCCGAAAACACGGTAAAGGGCCCCTTCGACGAATTTTACGGGCTCGAAATGAATCGACTGATAGAAGTTTTTCTGGCCGTCCGTTCCGGTGAAAAAGAGGAAGTTGTCCCCATGGGGATTGAGTGAGAGCCGCCGATGCGAAGTGCCGTCGAACACCTTGGACGCAAATTGCAGATAATAGGCAAAATCCCTCGTGTGGTAGCCGAGGGCCGTGTATTTCTGGCAGGAGAACATGACCGAAAACAGCAGGGAAGCCAGCAGGACCGCCGACAGGAATAGCCGCCCCTTTACATATACTGCGGCTTTCCCGGGAAGGCCCGGTGTCGTGTCCTCAACTCTTGTCTGTCCTGTCCGGTTCACTCTGGTTTCGACGGCCTCCCGAAGTCGCCATGTTTCCGCATTCGCGCAAATGGAATGTTTCCCTTGCCCGTGCCGTGAACAGCGGCGTTCACGGGCGTGCAAAGATAAACGGGGCCCGGTGCCTGGCTCCGTGCGGCTCAACCCCGCGGCGATCGCCGGAGAAAGCCCCGCGACGTCCCGGGTTCGCCATTTTTGCGCTCAAACTCTAACAGGCTTTCCGGCAGAAAAACAAGAGATTCCATATGGGTTTGATATTGCGGGGGAATTCCTCGGCGGATTTTCGCGGAAGGGAGGAGGGGACACGGGGTCCCCTCTGTTTATCCGACGGAATGCTAATTGAACCGGGGTTCCAGGTAGGAATGGAGTTTCCCCGCCAGATCGTTGTCCCATCCGCCGTGGTAGACGATGGAAGAAGCGTCACAGCGGGGACCCGGTTCCGGGTCCTTCTTGTGCTTGGCACATCGGCAACCGGTTGCCGATGTGCCACCCGCGGCAGCTCTCTACTCTTTTGGAAAGCATCGCAGGCTGCTTTCTCGAACGCAGCCTGGGGGTTGAGCACAAAGCGTGCCGCGGCCGTTAAAAGGACGGATGCAGGCGTGCCCCGGATTTACGGAAGATTCGGGAAGAGGGTGAGGGGATGTACGGTGGTGAATTCTGATCCACGGTGGGAATTTTTCCCCAGCCGGTGCGATCCAAGGGTGGGATCATTCGTCCGTTCTGCGGAGCTTTCCCCGCAGTGTCTTACGATCGATGCCGAGTATTTCGGACGCCGCCGACCTATTGCCCGCCACGCTTGCCAGGACGTTCCGGACATAGTCCGCTTCGACTTCGGCCAGCGTGCGGGTGAGGTCTCCCGACCTGAGCGCGGAAAAACGCATGAGCGAAGGAAGATCGGACGGCTCGATGAGGTCTCCATCCGTCATGGCCAGAAGCCTTTGGATGACGTTTTCCAGCTCTCTCACGTTTCCCGGCCAGCGGTAGGCGCGCAGGAGCTGCAGCGCTTCATCGGATAAGCGGGGAGGTCTGCGGCCGACTTCCTGCGATTTTTTCCTGATGAAATGATGGGCCAGCAAAATGATATCGTCCTTGCGCTGGTGCAGGGGAGGAACGTTGATGGTGAATACGTTCAGGCGGTAAAAAAGATCTTCGCGGAAAAGCCCCTTGTCGATGAGCGAATACAAATCCTTGTTGGTCGCGGCGGTGATCCTGACATCGACTTTTCTCGACCTGCTGGAACCCAGCAAGCAGATTTCCTTTTCCTGAAGCACCCGCAGCAGCTTGACCTGCATGGGCAGGCTGGCCTCGCTGATTTCATCCAGGAGAATCGTGCCCCGGTCCGCCGTCTGGAAAAAACCGGCCCGTGAACCGACGGCACCGGTGAAGGCGCCCTTGGTATAGCCGAAGAGTTCGCTTTCGAGCAGCGGCTCAGGAATACAGCCGCAGTTTACCGGGACGAAGGGAAAGGGTGCCCGCCGGCTGCAGTAGTGGATGGCGCGTGCGATGATTTCCTTCCCCGTTCCGCTTTCCCCCTGGATGAGGACCGTGGCGGAGCCGACGGCCGCTTTGGCGATGGCGTTATAGACTTCCAGCATCGCCGGGGATTCTCCGATAAGGCCGTACCTCTCGGGTGCGGCGGCCGTCTCCGCCGTCTCCTTTTGCAGGTTCATTTTTTCGATGGCGTGCGCGACGGCCGTGAAAAGTTCGTCATCCGTGAATGGTTTGGTCAGATATCCTTCGGCCCCGGCCTTCATCGCACGGGCCGCCCCCTCAACGGAAGGGAACCCGGTGATCACCAGGACCTCTTTCCCCTTGAAATTCTCCCGGATATGCCTGATCAGGTCGAAGCCGTCGATTCCGGGCAGTCTTATGTCGGTTATGATCAAATCCACCGGAGAAGTGTTGAGGACCCTGATGGCCGCGGCGACGTCCCCTGCCGTGAGGACAAGGTATCCCCTCGACCTGAGGTTCCTCTGGAGCACTTCCAGGGTATCGGGACTATCGTCCACGACCAGGATGGAATCCGGATGCTTCATTGGCGGGCCCCCGAACGGCCGTTGCCGGCTGAGGGCGGGGCGACGGGCAGCCGCACCTCGACGCGGGTGCCGATGCCCGGTTCACTGTCCACACGGATCGCGCCGCCCATTCCCTTCACGATATCCAGAACGACCGATAACCCCAGGCCGGTTCCCCGGTGCGGTTTCTTCGTCGTGAAGAAAGGGATGAATATCTTGTCCTGAATTTCCGGGGACATCCCGCAGCCCGTATCCCTTATGCTCATCAACACATCGCTTCCGGATCTCGCCGTTCGGATGGTAATGGTCCCTCCTTTGGCAATGGCCTGCATCGCGTTGAGGAACAGATTGGCCACCACCTGCCGCAACTGGCCGGGGTCCGCCCGGATGTCACCCACATCGTCGGAAAAGTCAAGTTCGAGTTCGATACGGTCCCTGGAGAGCCGGTGGGTGAAGAAACCGATGCCTTCCCGAACCGCCTTGTTCACGTCCACCGCCGATTCCCGCTGGGGCATTTTCCCGCCGTACATCAACAGCTTTCGGACGATTTCGCGCGCGTGGAGAGAAGTCGCTACGATCTTGTGAAGATCACTGGCCACCTGGATCGGCAGCCTGGGGTTTTTTGAGGCAAGCTGGGCAAAGCCCAAAATGCTGGTCAGGGGTTCGTTGAGTTCGTGGGCCACGGCGGCGGCGAGTTGTCCCATCACGGACAGCCGGTTCGAATGCCTCATCAGTTCCCTGATCTCCTGCTGCTGTTTTCTGACCAGCCATCGCTCGATGCGCAGTGACAGTTCCCGGGCGATTCTGTTCAACGATTCCCGTTCTTCGGAAAAGCACGGCGCCTCCTCCCCCTCGTCCACCGTTTCCCCGCAGGTCCATTCGAGAAGGCCCGTCGGTTGGCCTTTGACCACGATTTCAGCCGTTTGAGTCCTGGGTGACCGTTCGAAACCTTTGCTCGTATAGGACCGGCCTCCGAAACTGATCGCCGCGGAAGCCTTGTCCGCATGCATCCGGCCGCCGGGGAGGATTTCGACTATTTCGCCCAGGACTTCCTCCAGGGTCTTTTCGGGTGCGTCGAGGATATCCGCAATTCCATGGAGACAGGTGAGTTCTTTTACCCTCTCGCGAAGGGACCATGCCGTGTGCCACTGGAACAGGGCGGAGGAGACAACCCGGACCGCGCGCTCCAGAAACTCGATTTCTTCCCGGCGGAAAGCGTCCGGCGCTTCAGGTTCAAATCGAAGGTACCCCGAGCCGGCTTCTCTGGCCTCGAGAGGAATCCATGCCGCGAAGCCGGGGCGCGCGGCCGCCGGCGCTCCTTCCTCACGTAGCGTCGTTTCGACGTCTTTGAAAAAGAACCGCAGAGAATTTCCCTGCCGTTCGACGGCCATCACGCAGGTGGAGTTCCCGGGTGCGGTGAGTCCTGCCCGGATGGCGCTGCAGCCCGTACAGTCGATCAGCAGCCCGAGGATTCGCTTGAAGAACTCCGATTTAGACAGGGCCTGCGAGGCTGCATCGAGAACAAGGGAGGTCAGTGCGGAAAAATCTTTATCGGAGATCTTCATCTGGTCCTTTTTTGCGGCCGTTGCCGGTCCGTTCCGATTTCCCGCGGCATGCGGGGAGCACCGGTGCAATCGGTTCACTTTCCGGACTGTGCCGGGGGCCCTGAGGCTTCAACACAAAAGATTACACCAATTTTTCAACGATATCCAGCGCTAGGGACAGTCTCCGCGCGAGCCGGCTGCCGCGATTCTCCCGGCGGTTTGTTGAACGCCAGGCCGGAGGCGCAGCGCCGCGCAAAGCCGCGCAGCGGGGCCAGGGCACCTGGAGCGCATCTCCTCGGCTTTCTTGGGAAACATCGTCCGGTACCTTTTGAATGCAGTCTTTCATGATGCTCTCCTCACCCCGCAAACCGTCGAAAATCGCTTTTCCCAAGGCAATTGCCATGTCTCGGGCAGCGGGCGGAACCACGAAAACGGAGGCTGCTTTCCACGTGGTTTCGTATAAAAGGAAGAACCTGGAACTCCTTCATTGTGGCTGCACAACATTCTTGCTGCTTTTCATCCTGCGATGGTAAATTCTACATCCTGTCGTTCCGTTCTCTCTCTCTTTTCCCCGGCGGTGTAGTCGAGCCGATACAAAACGCGGTGGTTTTCTCTCGCGAAAAACCGGGTTTCCTGTAACCTCATGAAGATTCCGATCGACTATTATAAAGATATAAGGTTAGACAGGGGAAATCATGCGGCTGAAAGAAATCGTCACCACCCATCGGACCGATGCGGGCCGACGGGCTTTGTGAGGCCGGTATGGGCCGCGCGGCGGCCGGTCGGGTGCGCGAACACGGGGACTTGCACATGAAACGTTTCTTCAGGTATGGCATTATCGGCTTGGTTGTGCTGGCCGTTGTGGTGGTTGCAGTTTCATGGATGCTGCACCGCGGCGACCGGCAGACCGTTCAGTACCGCACGGCCCCGGTGAAGCGGGGAGACCTGGCTTCGACCATCGGAGCGACGGGCACGGTGGAACCGGAAGAAGTGGTCGACGTGGGCGCGCAGGTGGCTGGCCGGATCGTATCGTTTGGAAAGGACCAGTCGGGCAAGACGATCGACTACGGGTCGGTTGTCGAAACAGGATCGGTTCTGGCCCAGATCGACGATGCGCTGTACGCCGCGGATGTCGGATCGGCCAGGGCCCAGGTCGAAGAGGCCAGGGCGGCGGTGGTTCGGGCGGAAGCGGACCTCACGCAGTACGAGGCCAAGCTGTTCCAGGCGGAGCGCGACTGGGCTCGTGCGAAGAAACTCGGCCCTTCGGAGGCGCTGTCCCAGAGCGACTTCGACGCCGCCCAGTCCGCCTATGAAGTTGCCAGGGCGAACGTGGGGGTCGGCAAGGCCGCCATCGCGCAGGCCAGGAGCACCGTGGTCCAAGCCGAAGCGGTCCTGAAAAGGGCGCAGCAAAACCTCGATTACTGCACGATCATATCCCCGGTTCGCGGAGTGATCATCGATCGTCGCGTGAATATCGGCCAGACCGTTGTTTCCAGCCTCAACGCACCCAGTCTTTTTCTTATCGCCAAGGACCTCAAACGGATGCAGGTGTGGATCGCCGTGAACGAGGCCGATATCGGAAACATCCATCCGGGCCAGCCGGTCAATTTCACCGTCGACGCATATCCCGGGGAGGCCTTCCAGGGCGAGGTGGGCAAGATCCGCCTCAATGCCACCATGACTCAGAACGTGGTCACCTACACGGTGGAGGTCATTACGGACAATTCGAGCGGCAAGCTGCTCCCTTACCTCACGGCAAATGCAAAATTCCTGTTGAATGAGCGGCACGACGTTCTGATGGTTCCCAACGCGGCATTGCGTTGGGGTCGTGATTCCGAACAGGCGGCGGGCGAAGGCAAAGACAAACCGGGGGCCGGCTCCGGCGGGAAAGGCGTCCCCCCGCAGGCGGCGGCAGGGGAGTCCGAACAGAAGGAATACGGACGCGGTGTGGTCTGGGTGCCCGACGGTCCTTCGGTAAAGCCCCTTGTGGTGCGCGTCGGGCTGAGCGATGGGAACATGTCGGAAGTGCGGAGCGAGGAGCTTAAAGAGGGGATGCAGGTCGTGGTGGGCGAACAGCCCAGGGGCACCTCCGGCGCCCAGTCGGCTTCCAGCCCGTTTACGCCGCAGCTCTTCAGAGGAGGGCGGCCCCATTAGGCCGCGAACCGCAGTGTTGAAATCCTCCTTATAAGAAGAGAAACCGGAAAACATTTTCCGAACGGTTACGGTAAGAAACTCATGGAACTCATTGAACTGGACGATGTCTGCAAAACCTATGAGATGGGTGAAATCAGCGTGCCCGTCCTTCGAGGCATCTCGCTCACCATCGCTCACGGGGATTTCGTCGCCCTGATGGGTGCATCCGGTTCGGGCAAGACCACGCTCATGAATATCCTGGGGTGCCTCGACCGCCCCACTTCCGGCCGCTACAGGTTCGAAGGGCGGGATGTGGTGGAGCTTTTGCCCGACGATCGGGCTTCGCTGCGAAACCACAAGATCGGTTTTGTATTCCAGAACTTCAATCTGCTGCCGCGGACGAACGCGCTGGAAAATGTCATGATGCCCCTGTCGTACACCACGGAATACATTTCCAACCGTGAGGCCCGGAGCCGGGCCGAGGAACTGCTGCAGCGGGTGGGACTGGGGGAGCATCTCGACCACGAGCCTTCGCAGCTTTCCGGAGGACAGCAGCAGCGCGTGGCCATTGCGAGGGCCCTGATCAACCGGCCCCCGCTCGTGTTTGCCGATGAACCGACCGGAAACCTCGATTCCGCCACCAGTGAAGAAGTCCTGCGTATCTTCCAGCAGTTGAACGAGGATGAGGGGGTCACCATTATCCTGGTGACGCACGATCCGAACGTTGCCCGGTGCGCCAAACGGGTTATCCGGATCAAGGACGGGATGATCGAACCCGAGGCCGTCGTGCAGGCAGTGGGCCACAAGGCCGCAAGAGAGGACGCCCCGGCCGGCGGAGGGGCCTTTGCGCGGTTCCGGCGCCTGTTGCACACCGCGCTCAGCAGCCTTCGCCGCAACGTTCTCCGGGCGGCCCTCACCACCCTGGGGATTGTCATCGGCGTTGCGGCAGTCATCGCCATGATGGAGATCGGGCGGGGTTCTTCGAGTGCCATACAGAAAACGATCGCCAGCATGGGGGCCAACAACCTGGCGATATTTCCGGGGACGGCATCCACCGGGGGCGTCACTTTCGGGTCCGGAAGCGTCATGACCCTGACCCCTCAGGACAGTGACGCCCTGGCCGCCGAATGCCCTGCCGTGAAAGCTGCTGCCCCCATCGTTCGAGCCCGCGTTCAGATTGTCTACGGCGGGAAAAACTGGGTGCCCACGTTCATCCACGGTACGACCCCGGCCTTCCTGGACGTTCGCGACTGGCCCCTTGCGGAAGGTGAGGGCTTCTCCGAACGGGACGTCCGCAACGCCGGCAAGGTATGTATTCTGGGCCAGAGGATCGTCCAGGAGCTGTTTCAGGGGGAGAACCCGCTCGGCAAGGAACTGAGGCTCCAGAACGTATCTTTCAAGGTGGTCGGGGTGCTCACTTCCAAGGGGGCCAACATGGTGGGAATGGACCAGGACGATATTCTGCTGGCCCCCTGGACAACCATCAAGTACCGGGTGACCGGGTCGGCACTGGGCAACGTCAACCAGAGCGCCTCGACGTCGACGTCTTCATCGACTTCCGGCACGTCGCAGCAGGTGAACTCTCTCAGCCAGCTCTACCCGAGCGCATCGATCAGCCTCTACCCTGCGCAGTCGTCGACCCAGGCCGCGGACACTCCCCTTCCCGTGCGCTTCGCCAACGTCGATCAGGTGCTGGTGGCCGCCCGGTCCTCGGAAGAGGTCCCCGCCGCCGTCCGGCAGATCACGGAGCTTCTGAGGGACCGGCACCGGATACGCCCGGACGAAGCGGAAGATTTCATGGTCCGGGACATGACCGAGATGACCAAGGCGCTTTCTTCCACGGCGGCCCTCATGACCAAGCTCCTGCTGGCCGTGGCTCTCATTTCCCTCGTGGTCGGGGGAGTGGGGATCATGAACATCATGCTCGTTTCGGTGACGGAGAGAACGCGGGAGATCGGGCTGCGCATGGCGGTCGGCGCCCGGGGTCGGAACATCCTTCAGCAGTTTTTGTATGAATCGATCATTCTGTGCTTCTGCGGAGGGGCCGCCGGTATTCTGCTCGGGCGCGGGATTTCCCACCTGGTATCGGTGCTGCTGCACTGGCCGGTCGAACTGTCCCTTGACGCCATACTGGCCGCCGTTCTGGTTTCGGCGGGTGTGGGTATCGTTTTCGGGTACTACCCCGCATGGAAGGCTTCGCGGCTTGATCCCATCAATGCGCTGCGCTACGAATGATCCGCGGAAGTGAGTCCCGGAACGACAATGAAACCCTCGGGGAGCAATTCATGCCGCCTTCGGTATATCGAATTCAATTGTGCCGGATAATGAAGCGTCTCGTTGTCTTCAGCCTGCCCGTATTGTTCCTGTTCCCCGCGGGGTGCATGGTCGGCCCCGATTACCGGAAACCGGAACCCCGTATGCCCGGTGCCTATAGCGGAGTCGACAAAAAGGAAGCCCTACAGAGCAGCGTCGCGACGCTTCAGCCGGCCGAACTTGTCGAATGGTGGAAAATCTTCAACGATCCGGTCCTCACGTCCCTCGTGGAAAGGGGGATTCGGTCGAACCTCGATCTGCGCCAGGCCAAGGCCCGCATCCGCCAGGCCAGGGCCGAACGCGGGGTCGCGGCTTCCGCCTTCTGGCCGGAGGTCGACGCCGGCGCGAGCTACACGTACAGTCGCGGCAGTGCGACCACCACCGCCGGTTCGGGTTCCGGAGCGGTCATCAGCGTCCGCCCCCAGGAGCTGTTTCAGGCCGGTTTCGATTCGACCTGGGAATTGGACTTCTTCGGAGGGACACGGCGCAACATCGAAGCGACCGATGCGGACCTCACCGCCGCCGTGGAAGACTGCAGGGACGTGCTGGTCACGCTTGTGGCCGAAGTCGGCACCGACTACGTCGGCCTGAGGGCCTATCAGCAGCAGGTCCTCATCGCGCGACAGAACCTGGTGGCTCAGCGGCGCACGGCGGACATCACGCGAAAACGGTGGGAAGCGGGGTTTGTAAGCGCGCTCGACGTGGCCAACGCCAACGCCCAGGTGGCAACGACCGAAGCCACGATTCCCGTCCTGGAATCCGCCGCCCAAAAGACCGTTTACAGCCTGGCCGTGCTGCTGGGCCTTCAGCCCGTCGCTCTTTCGGACGAGCTCTCGGTCGAAAAATCGATCCCGCCCATTCCGCCCGAGGTCCCGGTCGGGCTGCCGTCCGAACTCATCCGCCGCAGGCCCGATATTCGCCGAACGGAAGCCCAGCTTCACGCCGCCACCGCCCGGATCGGAGTCGCCACCGCCGACCTCTTCCCTCAGTTTTCACTCACCGGTTCGGCGGGAGTCCTGAGCACGGATCTCAATTCCCTGGGAAACTGGGCGAGCCGCACCTGGTCCATCGGCCCCAGCGTCACATGGCCGATATTCACCGCCGGGCGCATCCGCTGGAATATCGAAATCCAGAACGCCGTGCAGGAGCAGACCCTGGCCGCCTACGAAAAAACCGTTCTTACGGCGTTGCAGGACGTGGAAACGGCATTGGTGGCCTACTATAAGGAACAGGAGCACCATGTGTCCCTGGCGGAAGCCGTGAAACAGAATGAGCGGGCCGTGGACCTGTCGATGCAACTCTACCTTGTGGGAAAAATCGATTTCCTGAACGTTCTGAACGCTCAACGTTCGCTTTTCGTGACTCAGGACCTGCTGGCGCAGAGCACACGGGACCTGGCCACGAACCTGATTGCACTCTATAAGGCCCTCGGAGGAGGGTGGGAAAAGTTATCCTGAGGCCGGGCCTCCGGCGTGTCTTTTGTTTCGGGACCGCCGCCTCGGCGGTTGAAGACCTGCAACCTGGCAGGAGGAGGGAACTGTGGAACGCCCGGCCCGTAAGTCGTGCGAAGAGAAACATGGTTTCATACGACTGTGCGGTCCCGAAGATTTCGGGACCATCCACGCGATCATCAACGATGCCGCGGAAGCCTATCGCGGAGTGATTCCCCCGGACCGCTTCAAAATTCCGTATATGCCCGAAGACGAGCTCAGGCATGAAATCGCCGCCGGCGTGATCTTCCGGGGATATGAGGAAGACGGCACGATGGCGGGGGTCATGGGAATTCAGGACGTTCTCGATGTCACGCTGATCCGGCATGCCTACGTGAGGACGGCGAGGCGAAATGAAGGAGTGGGCGGGAAGCTGCTGTCGGAACTGCGTAAAATGACCGCCCGGCCGGTTCTCATCGGCACCTGGGCTGACGCCGACTGGGCCGTCCGTTTCTACGAAAGGAGAGGTTTCAGGCTGGTTTCGCAGGAGGAAAAGAACCTGCTGCTGCAAAGGTACTGGGCGATTCCCGATCGTCAGGTGGAGACTTCCGTGGTCCTCGCCGACGAAAAGTGGATGGAAGGCCGCGGTCATGGTCATGCCTCGCGGTGATTTCCGGGGCATTGAGGACGGCGCGGATGGGCCTGCTCCAAGCGGCTGCCGTTCCGGCCCGGAACAGGGCCGAAAGTGAACTTTTTGCAGCGTGTATAATGGTGTTATTCAAAGTAGTTAGCCTTGCTACTCTCCCAAGCCCTTGACATTCTTTGAATCTCGTTCTAGGATGGCCCCACTTTGATCGTGCCGGCCCGCCCATTGATCGGGCGTCGCCGGGTTTGTA
Source organism: uncultured Syntrophobacter sp. (assembly GCA_963663685.2). Lineage (GTDB taxonomy): Bacteria > Desulfobacterota > Syntrophobacteria > Syntrophobacterales > Syntrophobacteraceae > Syntrophobacter. The sequence goes on from CAXXDT010000014.1 coordinate 119,891, forward strand.
TCTGCGGAACTTGGGGGTATGATTTTGGTCAGCAATGACAAAAATTCTCGTTCATCCATTGAAATCATCAGCGTTTCCCTCCGGAATTGCCTGAAAAGTCCGGGAGTTTTGAAGTTCCGCGCTTGAATCCGTAATGTCATGGCCCTTGATGTGCCCGTTGTTCGGGCGCTCACGGGCCATTTCCGTATATATAGGGCGAAATCCGGCAAACGTATATGTGAGGCCGATTTTGCCCTGGGAGATCAACATGGTTTGAACATCGCGACCGTAAAAATCACTAGTGATCGATGTTGATCGATTTTTAACAGAGTGACACTCCGAGAGTGAGAGTCCGTCGATTTTTCGTTCATCGCAGAATGAGCGGAAAACCACAGCAGGAGAAACAGAGATGTTAAAAACCGTCAAAATGATGAGTTTGTGTTTCCTTGCCGCCGCAATATGTGATCAGAGCGGCATGAGTATCCCGGCGAGTATGCTGCAGACCACGGGTCCCGTTTATCACGTCACGGTTTCGGCGTATGCCAATCAGCCGCAGTGCACCGCATCGAGGAAGGGTGTGATGGCTTCGTGCATAAAGATCAGACCGGAACATTGCGGGAAGGTGATTGCCCTCAGCCGGGATATCGCCAAGAACTACACCTACGGGGATCGTTTTAATCTGTGGGCAAAGGGGAAACTCTACGAGGTCCGGTTCCAGGACAGAATGCCCGCGAAACATCACGGGAAAGTCGACCTTTTGTTGCCGTCCATAAAATCCTGCAGGCAGTTCGGCAGGAATGCGGGTGTTCTGGTGCCGCTTAGCAAGAGCTGACCGGGTTAACCGCCGGGCCGAATGCAGTCTCACGCCACGGCCGACAAAAAACAGGAAAATAAAATAGCCGGTCAAAAACGTGCACCGCTGGGACGTTGCGCGAAGCCGAAGCCCTCATGGGCCGGCCGAGCGCCGAACGTCCTGTTCGCGGGACGCTGGTGGTTTGTCGATCGGCGTGCGCCAGCACGCCGTGCGTGAAGCCGAGGCCGATCCTCCAGCCTATGAGGGCGCAGCTTGCGGCGAGCAGCCGTTCGGGAAGCTCCATTTCCACGAGGCCGGACAAGCGGAAAACGGCCCCCCCCGCCAGGGGCAGGAGCATTGAGCCGTGACACGAGGCGATCCATTCGGACCGTATCGTGGGGGCGGGCTCCTGCAAAAGTCAAGGTACGGAGCCGTTTTCGGCAAACGGCGGGGGCCCCTTCCCTGAACGCGGAAGCGGCGCGGCGTGAGGCCGGAGACTCAAGCGGTTCATTGCCTCGCGCTTGTAAAAGGACTTTCCTGTGGTTAATCTTTTGTGAATGCGGATAGGTTCTCATCTCCAACCCCGGGAGGGCTTTTATGAAGCTGGCAAGGATTCTGGCAATCATTCTGGCTGCCGGTGCGAGCGCCTGTGCCGCTCCGATCATCCTTCATTACCCCGCTACGCCTCACTTCTACGGTAGAATCATAGACACGGAAAGCAAACAGCCCATCGACGGGGCCAGGGTCGTGTTGAAGGAATATCCGGACTGGGGAGCCACCATGGCCCCGGGCGGATACTTCGACGTTGCGGGAGTTGAAAGGGAATTCCCCCAGCCCGTCATACTGGGTGCTCTGGATCTTCCTGTTCCTTCGGGGACCCTCATTTTCGAGGCGGAGGGCTACAGGCGGCTGGAAACGAATACTCTGCACGGAGAAGAGATTTCCGATCTGACCATCGAACTGGAAAGGCTTTGAGCCCGCCTCGTCCGCCTGCCGTCATTTGACCGGTCCGGAGGGCCCCTGCGCCGCCGGTCCCGCCTTTCGAGGGGCGGCACCGAAATATCGATCCGACAGCTTCATTCCGTCAGGGGCGTACAACGCCGGTTTTGCGTTCTTTCCACCCCGGGCGAATCCCGATCACTGCTGTATTTCCCAACAAGCGGTCCCATGGCGTGAGAAGCCTATGACCGATGTTTCAAGGTGTTTTCGAATGCCTCTTCGGGCAGGGGGACGGTGAAAAGGCGAAAGCGGGTTGCTCCAAAGCGAAGTTAGTGGTAAAAGGATTTGCCACACTGCCTTTTACGGGTTGACTTTCTCTCTTTCCGGGGCAGAAAGTGATCGTAGCCCTTCGAGGGCTCTTTGCATCCCGGGGTTCCCCGGAAAAGGCGCGAAAAAAAAATCCGAAGCAAACCAGTTATGGAGGGGAAAACAGCTATGGCTGAGAAAAGGTTTCTTGCGGGAGTCGAATACTGGCGGCTGTCCCTTGTCAGAACCTGGCGCGGACAAAATACTTTCGGACGCGCGAAATGGCCGATTTTGGGTGGCGCGTTGGTACTGCTGACGGGGTGCAGCTTTTTTGGCAATCAGCCAGCCCCCATGAAATCTTCGGCGAACACCCTGTATCATAAACCCGTGATGCAGGCCCAGGCCCCCGTTGTGCCTCCGAAGTGGGAAATGACCATTCCCGATCAGCCCTCCATCGACCTCTGGGTAAAACGCTTTTCCAGGGACAAGCACGCGAGCGTTCAGACTCAGCTTGACCGCTCCCGGTACTATGCGGTGCCCGCGCGGGAGATCTTTGAACGGCAGGGCCTGCCCAAGGACCTGGTTTTTGTCGCCATGGTTGAGAGCGGGTTTACTCCCACGGCTATCTCCCATGCCAAGGCGGCGGGCATGTATCAGTTCATTCCCTCGACGGGAAAGCGTTTCGGGCTCGAGCAAAGCCAGTGGGTCGATGAGAGACGCCATCCCGAGAAGGCCGCCAAGGCCGCGGGAGCATATCTTTCTTTTCTCTATGACACCTTCGGTTCCTGGCCCTTGGCCCTTGCCGCCTACAACGCAGGGGAAAAGGCCGTGCAGCGGGCGATCGATCAAAGCGGGTACAAGACCTTCTGGGAACTGGCCGATCACGGCTACCTGCCATCCGAAACCCGGGATTACGTTCCCAAGGTCTATGCGACCATTAAGATCATAAGGGATCCTGCCCAGTATGGTTTTCAGTACGACGAGAACCGCTACGTGCAAAGGACCGATACCGTGCACATTCCGGGAGGCGTGAAACTCTCCTGGGTCAGCAAGAAAATCGGCGTCCCCGCTTCCTCGCTGCAGGACTGCAATCCCGAGTTGTGCCAGCCCATCACGCCTCCGGGATGCTCGGATTACGAACTGTGCGTTCCTGCCGGGAAGGGCGGAGATGTCCTGAGCGCCCTGGCTGAAGGCCCTCCGAAGGAAGAACCGCGCGAGGTGAAAGCGGTTGTCGCCTCGTCGAACACGATCACTGCTTCCGTTAAGGCCAGACCCGGCGATTCCTGGGTCAGCCTGGCCCGGAAATATAAAACTTCTCCCAAAACGCTTGCCGCTTTGAACCACAAGAGCCTGTCCCAGCCGATTAAAGCCGGGCAGACGGTCAAAATATCCACCAGGCAGGCCCCCGTTGCCGTTGCATCCGTGTCGAAGAAGAAAAACGGCGGCAGTGCGGCTGTCGCCGCGGCTCCGGGCAAGTGGAAGGTTTCCAGTGTGCAGAAGAAGCCCGTTCAGCATGTCAGCTATCCGGTTCGCGAAGGAGATACCCTCTGGTCCATCTCCAGGAAGTTCGGCGTTTCCGTCAAGGCTCTCTGCGCTCAGAACGAACTCAAGCCGAATCAGAAGCTCGTCCCCGGGAGCCGGCTGGCGATTTATGCCCAGGGGCAGGAACCGGCCCCCAAAAGACGGTCCTATTGACAGGATTTCAGATGTTCCACCCCGCGTAATCCCGGAAGCTTTCACAGTGCCGTTGCGGATTGCGCGGGGGGCGGAAAATCCCCACTGCCCGCCAACCCCGCCGGAACGCAATTCGCTCTTCTCAAAAAAGCCCCTCTTTTCCCCTGCCGGTCTGAATCTGTTGTGTGCTCCCATTGCACGTGAATTCACATAGATATATGATTAGAATGCGCGTTGAGGAGGAAGATCCGATTGGCGATCACTCCGGACCTTGTGCCTGCGTCGGCAGGCGGGCGTCTAACCTTGCCGTCAGGGGGCGGGAAATGGAACAAAACCAGATGAAGGCCTTTCTCGAAGCGGCCCACGAAGGGGTGCTGACGGTTGACACCGACGGCAGGATCACTCTCTTCAACGCGGCTGCCGAGCGGCTGGTGGGCATTACGGCCGAATCCGTCCTGGGCCGGTATGTGCGCGACGTTATTCCCAACACGCGGCTGCACGTTGTGCTCGACACCGGAGAGGCCGAACTGGACCAGCTCCAGGACACGGGAACGACAACCGTGATGACCAACCGGGTGCCGGTGCGTGACGCGCATGGCCGAATTGTCGGGGCGATGGCAACCTTCAGAGATATCAGCGAAATAAAGCGCCTGGGCAGCGAAATCGCCAAGTTGAAGGAGACCCGGACTCTTCTTGAAGCCATAGTGAATTCCACGCAGGATGCCATTTCCGTTGTGGATGAAAACGGAATGGGGCTCCTGATCAACCCGGCTTATACGCGACTGACGGGTCTTACTGAGCGCGATGTTCTGCACAGGCCTGCAACGGTCGACATTGCCGAAGGGGAAAGCATGCACCTGCAGGTCCTGCGGACCCGCCAGGCCGTGAGGCATGTCCCCATGAAGGTCGGCGCGGGCCGGCGCGAAGTGCTCGTGGACGTCGCTCCCATCGCCGTCGACGGGGCCCTCAAGGGGAGCGTTGCGGTCATCCATGACGTCTCCGAACTGCGCTCTCTGAACGAGCAACTGGACAGGGCGCGCCAGTTGATTCGACACCTGGACACAAGGTATTCCTTCGACGACATTATCGCGGCCGGCCCCGTCATGCGGGAAGTGGTGGAACAGGCCAAAAGGGCCGCCGCGACACCGGCAACCGTGCTGTTGTCCGGTGAAAGCGGCACCGGAAAGGAACTGTTCGCCCACGCTATTCACCATGCCAGCGAACGCGCGCAACGGCCCTTTATTTCCGTCAATTGCGGAGCGATTCCGGATACGCTTCAGGAAAGCCAGCTCTTCGGCTACGTGGAAGGCGCTTTCACCGGGGCAAGCCGCCGCGGCCATAAGGGCTACTTCATCGAATCCCAGGGGGGAACCATTTTCCTGGACGAAATCGCCGAGAGCAACATGGCGGTCCAAACGAAACTGCTACGGGTGCTCCAGGAGAAGGAAATCGTCCCCGTGGGTGCTTCCCGCCCGATTTCAACGGATGTGCGGGTGATCGCCGCCACCAATGTGGACCTCGCTGCCATGGTCGAAAAAGGGCGCTTCCGCTCGGACCTCTTTTACCGGCTGCACGTGCTGCCGATCCGGATTCCGCCCCTGCGCGAACGCCGCGAAGACATTCCCCCGCTGCTGAAGGCGCTCCTGAACAAGCTCAACCGGGAATACAACCGCCATGTCGAAGGAATCACCCCGGAGGCGCTGGCGCTGTTCTGTTCCCACGATTGGCCGGGCAATGTGCGGGAACTGGAAAACATGCTCGGGCGGGCGCTGATCAATATGCAGCCGGGAGAAAAAATGGTGCTCGCGGAACACCTGCCCCTGCCGGCCCCCATTTTCGGCCGGTCGATGCCGGGGTGCGAGGGAATCCCCGAATCGCGGGGAGAGGGATGCAGCCTGGCGGAGGCCCACGCCGTATGGGAAAAGGCCATGCTCGGCCGGGTTATGAGCATGGTGGATGGAAACCGTACGCGCGCCGCACAATTGCTGAAGATCTCGGTGCGCCAACTCTACAACAAACTGAAAAGACATGGCCTGGATTAGGAAATTTATTTCCGGCAACTTTTTTCTTATCGGTACTTAATTTCCGATTTTCGTTCTTGCAGAGAGACTTTGACGTGGTGGAGAATTTTACTGTTCTTATTCTGTAATTTCAATGAGTTGCAAAGCAAAAGCCCCGTTTCCCGGGTTTTCCGCTCCGTTTCACGGCCGCAGATGATATTTCCCCTCCCATTCAAGCGTTTCACCCCGGAGTCATGCCGTTCCGCCCCGTAAAAGCACGGATGCCGGGCGCTCCCCGGACTGCCACGATCCCAATGCCGTCAAAATACCGCGCTCCCCGGACAGTGGCACGGAATGTGCTCTTTCCCAGGGTTGAAGGAATGGGAGGACAGGTATGCTCAAAGCTCGAAAAACCCCGTCGGCCAGGAAGAAAACCGGGATGGCCAGGCCTGTCATCGATGCTGAACGGTGCAAGGGTTGCGGCATTTGCGCTGCATTTTGTCCTGAAAAAATACTCGTTCTCGGTGACCAGTTGAACGCGAACGGCTACCCGTTCGTGACGATGGTCGATGCAGGCTCCTGCCGCGGCTGTCGGTTCTGCTATCTGATGTGCCCCGACGTGGTTTTTGCCTTTCCTCAGGAGGAGAGCGAGCCATGCGAGTCATGATGAAAGGCAATGAAGCAATGGCCGAAGCGGCGGTTCGGGCCGGATGCCGCTATTACTTCGGTTATCCCATTACCCCGCAGACCGAAGTCATGGAATACCTCGCCCGGCGCCTGTTCGAAGCCGGCGGCACATTTCTGCAGGCGGAGAGTGAAGTGGCGGCCGTGAACATGGTCTACGGGGCGGCCGGCGCCGGGGCCCGGGTGATGACTTCTTCCTCCGGGCCCGGAATAAGCCTGAAACAGGAAGGGATTTCCTTCCTGGCGTCAGCGGAGCTGCCGTGCGTCATTGTCAACGTCATGCGGGGCGGTCCCGGCCTGGGCACCATCCAGCCCTCACAAGGGGATTACTTCCAGGCCACGAGGGGCGGCGGCCACGGCGACTACCGTTTGCCGGTCCTGGCGCCGTCCTCCGTGCAGGAAATGGCGGATCTGGCTTACAAAGCCTTTGATCTGGCCGAGCGGTATCGAACCCCGGTCCTGCTGCTCACCGACGGCATCCTGGGGCAGATGATGGAGCCGGTGGAGCTCCCGGAGGAAAAGGCGGGTGAAAATCCCCGTCCGTGGATCACGGACGGATGCAGGGGGCGTGAAAGACGCGTCATCAAAACCCTGTACCTGGATGCCCATCAGTTGGAAGCCCACAACCTCCGGCTTCAGGCCAAGTATGCGCAGGTGGTGAGCCGGGAAGCGGCGGCGGAATCGTACCGCCCCGAAGGCGCGGAAACGCTGATCGTCGCCTTTGGAATCTGCGCGCGCGTGGCACGCACCGCTGTGGACAATCTGAGGGAAAAAGGCCTGCCGGTCGGGCTGTTTCGGCCGGTTACCCTTTGGCCTTTTCCCTCGATTTCCCTGAAATCCGCCGCGGCGGGTGCAAGGCATATCCTGACCGTGGAGCTGAACGCGGGCCAGATGGTGGAAGACGTGCGGCTGGCCCTGCCCGGTCGGAAGGTTTCATTTTACGGGCGAATGGGCGGCATGGTGACCTCGGCGTCGGAAATCGAAGCCGAAGTGCAACGGCTCCTGACAGGGAGTGAGGCGGCATGAAGCGGAACACTCATGACCATCCGAAGACGTTGACGACGGCCAGGTTTCACTATTGCCCCGGCTGCGGCCACGGTGTGGCGCACCGTCTCGTGGCCGAAGTGATCGACGACTTAGGCCTGCGGGAAAAGGCCGTCGGGGTGGCCGCGGTGGGCTGTTCGATCCTGATCTACAATTACCTGGATTTGGATATGCAGGAAGCCGCTCACGGCCGGGCGCCCGCGGTGGCCACCGGCATCAGGCGGGTGCTTCCGGACCGCTTCGTGTTCACCTACCAGGGGGATGGAGATCTTGCGTCCATCGGGCTTGCGGAAATCGTTCACGCGGCGGCGCGCGGGGAGAACATCACGGTAATTTTCATCAACAATGCGAATTATGGAATGACCGGAGGCCAAATGGCCCCCACCACCCTGCCCGGACAGAAGACGACCACTTCGCCAGCGGGGCGCGACGTGGGCCGGGCCGGTTATCCCCTGAAAATGGCCGAGATGCTGGCCGGTCTCGACGGCCCGGCCTATATCACCCGGGCGGCGCTCTGCAACCCGGTGGAAGTGCGCAGGGCGAAAAGGTGCATCGAGAAGGCGTTTCGATGCCAGCAACTGGGGCTGGGTTTTTCCATGGTCGAAATATTGTCGTCGTGCCCGAACAACTGGGGCATGGAACCGGCGGCGGCCCTGAAGTGGGTCGAGACGGCGATGACGGCCTACTATCCGCTGGGGGTTTTTAAAGACATGACCGCACCCGCACCTCAGGGCGACGTTCCCGGGAACCGGGACGCTTCCTGACCGTTGCGGGAGAAAGTGAGGGCCCCATGTTTCATCAGGTATTGATCGCGGGTTTTGGCGGGCAGGGGGTGTTGACATGCGGGCAGGTCCTTGCCCTGGCGGCCATGATCGAAGGGAAATACGTGACCTGGATGCCTTCCTACGGGCCAGAACAGCGCGGCGGAACGGCCTGCTGCGTGGTTACGGTCTCCGACCGGCCCATAGGTTCTCCACTGGCGGAAAACCTGTCTTCGGCCCTGATTTTCAACAAACCGTCCCTGGCGAAATTTGAACCGCAGTTGAGCGACGGCAGCATCCTGATCCTGAATTCCTGCATGGTTCGGGCGAGTGCGGAGTGCGAGAGGCACTACGTCTACCCCGTTCCGGCGGATACGATAGCTCTGAAGGCGGGCCTGCGGCGGGCGGCCAATATCGTCATGCTGGGGTGCTACGTTGCCTCAACCGACGTTGTATCGATCCGGGCGGTACGCGAAGCCATTCTCAAATACCTGGGTCCGGCCAAACCGGACCTCGTGGAAGTCAATCAAAAGGCCCTCGCCGCAGGGTATCGTTATGCGCACAAGTTCCCGGCAAGTTCCGGGCCGCCCTTGAAGCACGCCGTTTAGGCTGCACGACCTCCGGTCGCCGCGCGGCGCGCGGAGCACGGGCTTCCGCCGCCGTGTCCGGGGTCCCGGCCGGTCCCGGAAAGACCGGCCCATCCGCATCGATATCGATAAGTCACCGGATACCTGGTACTTATGTTGGATGAGGATCTGCCGTCCGTCCGCTTTTCCCGTCACGAAATCCATACGCACCGAGCACCGCTTGGGCGGCGTACGCCGCAAAGAGGCTGTCTTCGACTTCTGCGGAAGTGCTGTGGGAAGACGCGGCGGCAGTGCTTATGTTAGAGCCGTTAAGAAGATTCCGCAGGTGCTTTTCTCCATGGCGATCCGGTTCCGTCAAAGTGCGGACATTCGGCTGTTCCACCCCCCTCACCGGACAGGCGGAAGACGTCGGCCGGGGAAGGAGAGAAAGTCATGAAAGCAACGAGGATGGCATTGTTCGTCACTCTGGTGCTGAGTCTGGCCGGCATGCTCCCTGCGTCGGCCGGTGCCGACAACCCGACCCGGCCCGACCGAACGGTCCGGCTCATTTTCATTCATCACTCGACCGGAGAAGCCTGGCTGGCCGACAGTCACGGGAGGCTCGGCATCACGTTGCGGGGCAACCGGTACTTTGTGAGCGATACCAATTACGGATGGGGACCGGAATCCCCCCTGGGTGCGATCGGGGACACCACGGACATCGGCCACTGGTGGCTGTGGTTCAGAAGCTCAGGCCGCGATTCGTACCTTAAGGCTCTTTATGCCGAAGCGGAACAGCACTCCGACTATTCGCGACTCGCGGACAATCCCGGTGGGGAAAACCTGATTGTCATGTTCAAATCGTGTTTCCCCAACTCGGCATTGGCGGGAGACGCCGGGGACCCCGTGCCGCCCATCGCTTCGAACCCTTTGCGCGGAAAAGGCGCGGATTCGGAATACCACACGGTTGCCAACGCAAAGGGGATTTACATCGACCTCTTAAAATACTTCAAGACGAGGCGGGACAAGCTTTTCATCGCCGTTACCGCGCCGCCGCTGTCCGACCCGACGTATGCCGCCAATGCCCGGGCGTTCAACCAATGGCTCGTAAACGACTGGCTGAAAGCCTACCCTTACAGGAACGTGTTCGTCTTTGACTTCTACAACGTGCTGACCACTAACGGTGGTTCTCCCGGTGTCAATGATCTGAACAGGGAAACGGGGAATCATCATCGGTGGTGGAACGACGCCGTTCAGCATAAGACCGACGGAGACGACGATTCCGATCCCGATGTGCTGGAATATCCCTCGGGCGATGATCATCCGAGCAAAGCGGGGGACCTGAAGGCCAGCGCGGAATTCGTGAAGCTCCTCAATGTCGCGTATAACCGCTGGCGTCCCGCGCTGGGCGAGGCGTTGGACAACAATGCCCTCCTATGGACGAGCGGCGGGGACGCAAAATGGTTCGGGCAGACCGCCGTCGGAGTATACGGGGGCAATGCCGCTCAGAGCGGCGCAGTGCCCGATGGCGGGAAATCCTGGCTGAAGACGACCGTCAACGGTCCGGGAACACTGAAATTCCGCTGGCGGGTCTCCTCCGATGCGGGCGACTCTCTGAAGCTCAGCGTCGATGGTTCATTGAAGGCGAAAATCAGCGGTGACGCCGCCTGGGCGGTGCGGACCGTCGTGCTCGGAACGGGTACCCATACGATCCGGTGGACGTACGGCAAAGACGGCGCCGGTTCCGCCGGGGATGATGCGGGATGGGTGGACAAGGTGGTATGGTCCGGTTCGTGACATAAGGGGGAGGCGAGTGGCTTCCGTCTGCACCCGAGCGGCGGGGGAGCACTCACGGCCGTGGCCCCGTGGTGAGGAAGAACCGCGTTTTGCCTCGTCCGAATCCGGCCTGTTGTTCAAACACGCGCATTCATGATGCGGGTGAAGCCGCCGACCTTCAACCTGTCCGAACGTCCCTGGAAGTACCGGGAGTTCAACTCTTCGGGTCCCGAATCTTCGAACTGCCTGAAGCCCATGTCTTCCAGCCTGTTTTTCAGCACGGAAGGATCGAAAAAAGTCCGGAAGGGCTCGCCCGCCGAGGTCACGCGCTGAGCAAGCCTGTCGAAGGCCATGCGCGCGGTCGGATTCAGCAGCGCGGGCGAAATCGTGTAATCGAAGACTATTCCGCTGCCGGCAGGCAGGGCCGAGACGAATCGCAGGGTGGCTGCGAACGCACTCTCCGTTAGATACTGGGTCACCCCGAGCCATGAAAAGAAAGTGCATTTGCCGGTATCGAAGCGTGCCAGCCGGAGTCCTTCCTCGAGTGTCCGGGTTTCGAAGTCCACGGGGGAAAAAGTGAGTGACGGGGGAAGGGGAATGTCCGCTTCGCTGAGCCGCGTGCGCTTCCACGTTTGAGTTGCCGGATGGTCCACCTCGAAGACGTGCAGGACATCGCTGGGGTATGAGTGCCGGTAGGCAAAGGTGTCGAGGCCCGCGCCGAGAACGACATACTGCCGGACACCCCGTTTGATTGCCCTGTGGAGTTCGTCTTCGGTATATCGACTGCGTGCGGCCAGGAAGGCCCGGAGCCCGCACGACGACGGGGTCTGCTCCGACCACTTCGGGTCCGACCGCAGGGCAGTCAAATTTCGCGCGCCCAGGATGGGAAGCGCGAGGGGATCGTGGAATACCTTGGGATCATCCATGATCTGGTGCGCGGCCCGGCGCATGGCCGCCCCCAGCGCGGTCGCACTCGGCCGGTATTCTTTCATGGGGTACTCCGGTTTACAATGAGGCAAACGAGTCGTTGCGGGTCTTCCGCATGGTCCCCAAAGGACAGAGCGAAGTCAGCCGATTTTCTCTACAGGACGATTCAAGGCGAACCGGCCGGACTTTCTTTCGCCGCAGCAGGCGCGGTCGGACATCATTCAATCGAACCGCCACCCGGCGTTTGAGTATCGGCATACTTATACTACATCTTATGATCGGAAATTCTCTTTTTCAACGGACTGCCGGGTGTTCGAGAATCGAAAGGGGCAGCGGTTTTCGAGGATAAACCGTGACTGCGTGTTCGCGCGACCGAACGGACCCGGAACAATCGCAATGTCGAATTGCCATGGCAGTGGGGACTCGCGAATTTTCAAATCGTGCCGGATGAGCTGTAATACTGATTTGCGTTCAAGATGATAGTATTAGTATCCCCCAAAAGAGCGGGGAATAATTCCCCTGTGCCCCTCAGGGTTTCGGCCCACGCGCCAGCGCGTGAGGACGGGCGCCCCGCGTTTCGCGGGGCGCCTATGCCGGCCGCGCCACACAAAGCCGCGGTGCGGCGTAAAGGGTGTGGGAGCACAGCTCCCCACTTTCTTGAGAAACATATTTTGGCGCTTTCTTGAACGCAATTATCCATGATGCCGCGCCTCACCAGCGAAGCATCGAAACAGGTATTTCGGGACTCCATTTTGTGGGTAATTCGTCATTATTCATGTGAAAACGCGAATTCCCGAAATGCATTGCGGACGCGGAAACCGCCGCAGGCGGTAGGCGGTGATCCTGGATGGAAGGAATTTCATAATCCATGGGGAAAAAAATTCCCACTTGATATTGGATAGCCAATTTAGTTAGTATGCTAATCAAATAACAGGGAGGTCGCGGTGCCACGAATCGATCCGTATGAAAGTCTGGGGTTTCACTGCAATCTCACTCTCAAAGCGTACATAGCCGCTCTCGAGGTAAAACTGGAGGGTACGGGGGTGAGTCCTGTACAGCACATGGCTCTTGCGCACCTCATCGCCCTGGGGCCGCTCTCTCAGGCGGAACTTGCCGATCATCTCTCGATCACCCCGGCCAGCGCTGCGAGGCTTGTGGACCGAATGGAGCGAAACGGGTGGGTGGTCCGCCAAAGCGACTCGAAGGATGGCCGGGTGAAGCGCGTGGTCATGACGCAGAAGGTGGCTGACGTCTGGGAAGATATATCCCGAGCGGCCCGGGCACTTCTCGATGAGGCTTACAAGGGGGTGCATCCCTCAGAGATCGAGACGGTGAAGCGTGTCCTGGCGCGGGTGCGGCGGAACCTTGGAGCGTAATTATGTAAGAGATATAGTTGGTTAGTGTGCTAACTGTATTCCCACTGAAACCTGCCACTTTGAAAACCCTGAAGAGATCTCTTCAGGGGCATGGAGGAAATAACCATTGATGATTCTAACCCGGGAAATCCATAATAGTGCTTGAAAAAAGAAACGGACATACTGTAACATGCTAACTTTACAAGAGAAAACACGAACCGAAAGGAATGTCCGTTGAAAACGGTCTGTCATAATCAACTCTCTTTTGCAAACCTTGATTCGCGCTCTGTTGAGGCCGAAAAAATGGGTTTCCAACCATTCACAAGTGTTCACCATTTTTCCTTCATGACCTCCGAGCGTTTCGCCATGTATTCCCCCTCAGTGATAAGCCCATCCCTGCGCAATGCGTCAACCTTCCTCAGTTTTTGCTCGAAATCGACTTTGGTTTCGAAGCTGTCGCCATCCGCGTCTTCCACATCAATTTCCGTTACGCTCGGAGGATGCCTGAAAAACAGGATCGAGAGTGCGTAGACGATCATGGAACCACATACCGCGACCCAGATGGCAAGAAATATCATCGCATATGGCCTTGCCTCACCTTCGGCCGCCCCGCACAAAACAACGCCGGAAACAAGAAAGAGGGGCGCCATGACGAGAAGAACAATTCCGGATGCCTTTGACGGTCTTATGAAAACTTTGCCTTTCATCGAAATGCCCTATTTTGCGGTTGAGATCACTTGGTTATCTTGTATTTTGCGCAGAACATTCGAAATAACTACCCAGAATTTCAAGTGATAGCGTACAGCGGCCCCGCCTTTTTGCAACCTGAAATTTCCGCCGGCGTGCGAAGCACAAGAGGGATCCGGAAACAGGTTCCCGCTGAGATGGCCCACACCGTGTACCCAGTTGCCGGTTTCTCAGCCACACCTCTTGTCCTGACGGACCCGGAAACAAGTTTCCGGGTCACCCACTTAAAGTCTTTCGCCAGGGGGGAAGATATCGGGCGGTTTCAAATACCTTTCGTGAAACAGGCCGGGAATCATTCCCATGCTCTTTTTGAACATAATGAAAGTATTATCTTGAACGCATCTTGGTATGAGAATGTAAAAAAGACAGCCGCCGGTCCTGGTTGCTGTACGCGGCCAAGCTGCGGCACGTGGCTGGAACACAAAAGGGATCAGGACGTTTGCTGGATATGGAATGCTGAGGGAACTCGACGTGAAACGATTACAAGAAATGGCGGAGGCAATCTAAATAGCGCCGTGGCTCTGCCCCAAAAATACAAGAATTATTTACACCGCTTATTTGCGGTGTTGTGTATAAATGAATCTGGAGGTAGGATAAATGAATAAATCGATATTATGGACTAAAGATTTTATAATAATATCTTCAACAACATTTTTTGTCGCGCTGACGTTCTATTTATTAATGACTACATTGGCTGTTTATACTATTGACCAATTTGGTGCCTCACAAAGTCAAGCTGGTATTGTTTCGGGAATATTCGTCATTGGTTCCCTTATTTCACGTCTCCTGGCAGGAAAATATATGGAGCTAATTGGACGTAAGAAGCTACTTTATGGAAGCTTGGTTTTGTTTTTGATTGCCACGCTGTTATATTTCCCGGTAGAGAACCTAATGCTATTGATTGTGGTTAGATTTATACATGGAGTGGCTTTCGGAATTTCAACTACAGTGTTGGCAACAGTTGTTACGGATATTATTCCTAGTGAACGGCGTGGGGAAGGAATAGGTTACTATTCACTAAGTCCAACTATGGCAACGGCGATTGGTCCATTTTTGGGCCTTTTTATCACTCAACATGCAGATTTTAATATGATGTTTATTGTATGTACTTTCTTTTCTGTCAGTAGCATTGTAATGGTTTCATTTTCACATATCCCTGAAGCAAGAATAACAAGAGAGCAGATCGAAGCTATCAAGGGGTTTAATTTTAAAGACTTCTTCGGAAAAGATGCTGTTCCCATATCAATCATTATGCTCCTTATGGGAATAGCTTACTCAGGGATTTTGTCATTTCTTAATTCTTATGCAATAGGAATCAGTTTAATATCTGCAGCAAGCTTCTTTTTTATTGTGTATGCTGTATTTATTCTAATTTCAAGGCCATTTACAGGTAGGTTGCTGGATATTAAAGGTGATAATATCGTTATGTATCCTGCTTTGCTGTTATTTGCATTGAGCTTAGTATTGCTTAGTATAACAACTAGTGGTTTTATTCTCCTGGTATCAGGAGCGTTGGTCGGCCTTGGTTTTGGAACTATTATGTCCTGCGCACAAGCCATTGCCGTAAAAGAATCTCCGAAACACCAAATTGGACTTGCTACCTCAACCTTTTTCCTATGTATGGATTTAGGGATGGGGACCGGTCCTTTCTTGATAGGAATGATAATCCCTATAGTTGGTTTTCGTGGAATGTATATGACACTGGCTGGTGGTGTATCTTTGTCTATATTTTTGTATTATTTTGTGCACGGAAAGAATGCAGTATCTCGCTAGGATTGGTAATATAAAAAGTTTTTCGTTTTTTGTCAGCAGGGCCTCATCGCTGTTTAGATGGAGGAGGTATGAATCGAGAGAATTGCACGGCATCGGGTGAAGAGGTCTTTTCAGCCGGACCTCCCTCACCCGTTTGCCTGTTGTCAATCGCATGGTCGTTGATGGCGCTCGCCTAAAATTGATATTGAGCGCTTAATACAAGTCCGCCTCCAAGTCCAACTGTGGTGGTCGAAGTGGCTGATCCGGAATCTACATACGCTGCGATAAGTGTGAGGCTTTTATTTACAAACTGTGCGACATGCGCGTCCCAGTAATCAGCGTTCTTGACGCTATCCAGGTCGGCTCCCTGCTTATACTCAAATCCCACGGCAATACTCTTGAACGGGATGATGTCGATATTGCCGAAAAAATTCTGATCATAACCATGATCGAACCCCAATACTCCCGTCGCCACTCCGTTGGTCGAGATCATCCCGGCTGAGAGCAGCACCGGAAGGGGCAGTTGAGGGATGAGCTTCGTTGCAACGAGATAAAAGTCATAACCCGTGGCATCCAGGCCCGTTACCGTGTCACCCGTTGTGTTCTTGTAAATGCCGCCGACGGAAATAGCGGGAAGGAAATTGCAGCCGCTCTGATTTTCCTCCAAAAGGAGTAATTTCACCCCCAGATTGTGTTTGCTGATGTCCTTGATGTCCTTAACGCTGACGTATTCGTAGCCGTAGGAAACCTCGACCCGTTTAAAGAATGTGTCGGCTACGCCGACGGCAGCCCAGTCCAATCCTGATTGTGCCGCGTCCCCGAGATGTACATACCACGCACCGACCTGTGGTTTGAAAAGCACATCCTTGTACGAAGCATCTGCATTTTTCGGGGTCATCCGGGAAATGAGTACCTGAGTATTTGCAAAAAAGAAATGGACATGGCAGAACCACGTGTTTGTTTGACGGCAATCGAACAACACGGGAGGGTTCCGGACCATGTCCACATCGATACTTTACCACGCTTTTGGGCTCAAAGGTATCCAGTATGAATCGGCGCGTTTCTTTGGAGACTGTGTCCTGATCAGCGCCCGGACAACTGATACGAAATTGCGTTCAAGATTGTACCGGTTAGTGATTGGAATAGTAGGGTGGGCAGAAGCGAATGCGCTGCCCACCTACAGCGATGGGCACAAGGTGCCCATCCTACTCAACAAAATCCCGGACTTCGGGATTCATGATCCGGCCGTCGTATCTGCCGATATAGCCCGGAGTGGTTTCATCCAGGGCGGTTTTGTCCATGAACATGGTGGCGTAAGGCAGACCTGAGGCCGCCACGAAGGCCCGTGCCCTGGCAGAATACCCGAGACGCCGCAGGAGATAGCCAGCCAGAACCACGGCCGAACCCGCCTTATCGAGCTTTTCAGCCACAGCGGCCACGGCATCGGCCAGCGCGGGCGGGGTCGCTCTCTGGAGCGTCCTGGGGCCAAGGCTTCTCATCATCGACGAGATCGGGTATCTGCCTTTCAGCGATATACAGGCAAACCTTTTCTTCCAGGTGATAGCCAAAAGGTACGAGGAAGGCTCGGTCATCCTCACCTCCAACTTGAGCTTCGGCGAGTGGGAACAAGCCTTCGGCGGCAACGCGGCACTAACGTCGGCAATGCTGGATCGGCTTCTTCATCATGCTCACGTCATCCAGATCAGAGGCGACAGCTATCGATTGAAGGAGAAGCGACGAGCCGGAATACTGGGCCAACAGACAGTAGCACATATCCAGAATTGACACGGTGGTGGGTCAATTTTCAATTTCCACTTTCCAGAAAAGTGGGTCAATTTTCGACTTCCGTTGACAGGATATCCTGGGACATAAATCAAAACGGACCACTGAGGTCTATCTGCACGCCGATAATGTGGCGACCATGGAGGCCGTAAAAAGCCTCGAAGGGGTCTTTAAAATCCAAAACCCCACACCGGACCCACTCACCGCTCATACCCTATATACTGTAAAGTGAGTCGGGGCGAGAGGATTTGAACCTCCGACCCCCTGCTCCCAAGGCAGGTGCGCTGACCAGTCTGCGCTACGCCCCGACAATTGGAACATAATTATGTAGCACAAGCCTCCGGTGATTTCAATTCGAAGATCGTCAAAGCTCCCCCGGAGTGCCTGGAATTGCAGTCCTTCGGACGGCTTTGTCGGGCAGGCGTGAAGCCGGTGGCCTGGCTGGGCCCTTCCGTTTCATCCGGATGCCTCCGCGAGGTTGTCCCCTATTCTAATCAGGTGTCCGAAGAAGCTGTCGGTTGAGCCATGGGGGGGGAGGGAAGCGGAAAAATGACCTGTTTCCCGAAAAGGTTTTGAAACAGCCTGATCCCTCGGCGGGTGGCAGGGCAGTGGCGGGTAGCCGGACCGCTCACGTTGGCCGGATCCGTCATGACAAGGGGACCGGGGAAGAAAGGATCAACCGGGCGCATGGCGGACCGTCGCAAGGGAGGAGCCGTTTCCCAATTCCTCCTGCGCTTCGCGCCCGGATAACAGGTATCCCGCCTACCTCTGGGGAGAGCATTCGCGCAACAGGTCGAAAAAGCTTGAAGAAGCGGGTTCCGGCTTTCTCAGCAATGATGGTTCCGCGCCCGTATTGCCGATCCGCAGGGGCTTGGACCGGTAGCATTCCTCCGGGTACGGGTGCAGGGAAAGGGACGACGTGCCGGTCCTTGAGAAAGCCGTAGTGTCCCCTAGGCCCGGGTGTAGGTCTTGCTGTCTTTTTCGAACTGCTCGACGATTTCATCCGTGAGGGACGGACGAATGGCGGGCAGGATCCGGTTGAAGGTATCGGTGGTCACCTGGAAGTCCTGACGCGTTGCCAGTTCCTGTTCGAAGGCATACTGTGCCACCTGCTGGAACAGGTATTCGATGTCCGCGGGAGTGAACCTCGCCGTCGCCTTGATGAGGTAATCGACGTCGATTTGCCCGGTATTCAGCCTCCGAAGGTAATGTTGGAGAATCGTCTGGCGTCCCTCTTCGTCCAGGCCCCCCACGGGGATGATGCAATCGAATCTTCCGGGGCGGAGCATAGCTGAATCGAGCTGCCGGATGTAATTGGTCGCACACACGAGCAGCACCTTGTTCCCCTGGCTTTTCAGCAGAGGGACCTGCTTCAGAAATTCGTTGGTGATGGATTTATCGAACCGGTCACCCGTATCGCGGCTCCCGGCAATTTCCTCGAATTCGTCGATGAAAATCACGGCTTCATCCAGGCTTCGCGCCTTTTCCATGACCTTACGCAGGTTTGCCCCGATCTTTTCGACGCCGTCGGCCATGAGCATGCTGGGTACGATTTCAATGTACCACCATGAAAGAACCCCGGCTATGGCCTTGACGAAGTGGGTCTTGCCCGTTCCCGGGGGGCCGAAAAAGATGATGGTTTTCGGCGGCACCACCCCGTGCTTTTCCGACAGGCTCATCTCGGTCAGGGGAAGAATGATCCTGCGATTGACGAGCTGTTTCGGGGGCTGGGAGTCGGAAATGGTTTCCCATATTTCCCGGCTGACGGTGAGTGCCCCCATTTCGTTCAGGATGTCCGTCCGCTTGTAGGCCATGAATTCTTTGCTGGCCTGTTCCGTATTTTCGATGAAGTCGATGCATGCGGTCTTCAATCCCACATCGCGCCCGAGTTTTTCGGACATGAGCCACTTGTGCTGCAGAATTTTCGGCCACAGCCCGGCAGCGATTTCGGGTTCGAACTTTGCCCCGCTGATTTCAAAAATCTTACTCGTGCACACCTCGGGAGGCGGCACTTCCTGATTGCTTTCGTACAAACGACCCTCCTATGAAAAACATACTTTAACGCGCCGGGGCTCAAGAAAAGCCGGCCCAACAAGAGTCCCTCGGAGCATTCGCCGTACGCCAAACACTTTCCCTGGTCCATTCGGGAAACTATTTTAAGCACAGCACCGGATCCGGGCAACCTTTTTCGAACGGGGCGGCGCCGCCGGAATGACCCGCGCAAGCCGACTGCTTTCCATAAGTTACCAGTATACTGCACCATTTGCTTGACAGGGGTATGTCGATTGTTTTATATGCAGCTCTTAATGCCGAATCCTGGATTCCAGGAGCGGGGGACCCAATTTCAGGGGCGTATCGCTATCAAGCGTAGGGCAACCTTCTCGGCCCGAGCCCGTCAGCTAACCTCGCAGGCTTCGAGGGGGGAGAACCTTCCGGAGTTGTCAGGAGGTCCATCCTCCTATATAGACCTCCGGAGGCGCATCATGCAGGCAATGGTTGTGTGGGCGTACGCGTTCGGACTTTTGTCCGCCGTATGCTTCGAGCCGCCAGCCGATCCACTCATTTTCCGGGCACGACTTCTTCCGGAAAACACGCGATTCTCTGACTCCCGGGGATCGCTCGCCTCCCTATTCCACCACTCCTTTTCCACCGGAAAATGGCCTTCGATCCACCCGACGCTGAGCGGAACTGTATGCAAACGGAGTCTTTCCGACAGGCGGTGCTGTGCCGTTATCCAAGGAGCAAAAGTCAAAAAATGAAGACTCCTGTTCTGCTTGCGATCAATCTCCTCCTGGTTTTTGTATTTGTGGTCATTATCAGAAAGCGAAACCTGCTCACGTACCATCATTCGGGTCGACTGATGCTCACCTGGCTGGCCATAGGCATCATCACCCTGATGGACGAATTCACGTCGATTTTTTACGCGCCTGCCGAGTCCTATCGTTTCATAGGCCTGAGCGCCATCATATTCATTGCTCTGACCAGCATTCTGATCCGGTTCATGTGCACGCGGTTCAATGAAATCGCGGAGATCCTGGAACACCACGGCCTGATCGGCGGCGGGGTTTATTCCTTTTCCTACCACGTGCTCGGCCCGACCATGTCTTTTATCGCGGTGTCCTCGATCATGGTCGATTACATCCTGACGGCTTGTATCTCGGCCGTCAGCGCCGTCTTGAACGCGGCATCGTTCTTCCCTCCGATCCTGGAATCCCAGTCGATGATCATAGCCCTGGTGCTCGCGATCATATGGTTCATCGCGGGGCTCAACATCCTGGGCATAAGGGAAAACGCCCGCTTCACTTTCGTGATTTTCGCGTTCGCGGCCTTCGTCATCCTCAACCTGGCCGCCTCGGGCGTGCTGGCGCTCGACGCCGGGTCGTTCGGCAGAATAAAGGAATCGGGCATCAACGCCCTGTCGCAGGTGCAGACGGGTTCGTTTATCGGCAATTATGAAAACTTCATCACTCACATCGCATTCTGTATCCTGGCCTATTCGGGGATCGAATCCGTGATACAGACCGCGGGTTTCGTACGGAACTGGCACGATATCCGCAAAGCTTACCTGTTCCTCGCGCTCACCGTCGGAATAATAACACCGCTCATCGCCGGGCTTGCCTTGTCGTCGCCGACAACGTTCTCCGAACACGAAGGCGACCTCATCACCTATTACGCCACGACCCTCAACGGGGTCGCTTTCGGCGTGACGGTGGCGGTCCTCGCGAGCCTTACCCTGATGATGGCCGTCAATACGGCCTTCGTCGCATCGAGTGAACTCATAGAGCGGGTGGCTCACCGCTACGGTTTTGAGTGGATCATCGCCACCAACCGCCGGCATTCTCTCTACCGCATTCACATCGTGAGCGCGCTCTTCTTCTCCGCCATCGTCCTCATCACGAGCGGCAGCCAGACGGTCCTCGCCGACATGTACGCCATCGGCCTGGTGGCCAGCTTCTGCATCAACATGGGGTCTCTTCTCATTTACCGCTATTCCATGGGGACCAAGGAAGTCATTTCATATCACACCAGCCGGCTCGGGACCCTCCTGCTGTGGATCATCCTGGTGAGTTGCTTCATTTTCCTTGCCATCGACAAGCCGCACGGCACCATGCTGTGGGGATTCGTGACCGTCGTGGTCCTGACGGGCGGCCTCTGGGTGGCCAAAAGGCGAGGTCCGGAAATCAAAGAGATCGGGCAGGCCGACAGCGAAATGGAATTGGTCCTCTACCTCGGCGCCTCCACGCTCCAGGACCTCCGCATCATCTTCCAGAGGCCACGCGAGGAAGCCATCACTTCGCCCAAGGAGAACGAAGTCTACGTCACTTATTTCTCGCCGCGGCAGAGCATCCCATCCAAGATGGCCCCGAACCATTTCCGGTTTCCTCTGAGAAAATCGGGGCTCTACCAGAGGATGATCGCCCTCCTGCGCGTGGTGGAAGCGGAACTGCCCGGCCGCAACGTCTCCGTCTGCTTCGGTTGGCCCATGTCATCATGGCTGGATCGCCTGGCGATCGGCGTGATGGTCTTTAACCTCATGCGCCTTCCGAGACTCTTCCCCCAATTTGATTTTGACATCAGCTACCACAAGCAGTGGCCGATCGGGCGGAAACTCATTGGGTGAGGTTGTGCCCGCCATCGATTTTCCACTCTACCCGCCCTCGGGGCAGGGGCGGGCACCGGGCCGGAAATATCGGGAGCGATCCGGATATTTCCGGCCCGGAATGCTTTTGGGCTTTATATTTGGCCGCCTCCGTTTATAATTGCTTAAAAATTGCACTTTAATTCACGAATGGATGCTGAAATCAGCCTTAGCAGGAGGTCATCTCATCATGGAGCTTGAACGCAAGCCGATTGTCAACGAGTGCACCGGTTGTGACAACATCGAAGGTGATAAGTGCCGGATCTGGGCATCGCCCGCGGCGAAGTGGAGGATTGGAAAATGTCCTTCGGCGACCCACGTGAAGGTTGAAGTGCAGCAGACCGAACAGAAGGTCAGGCTTGGCCAGCAGAAACAGAAAAAGCGGTAAAACGGGCCGGGAAAGGGCTTGAGCGCCCTTTTGATGCTTCGCGGGTGAGGCGCGGCATCATGGACAATTGCGTTCAAGAAAGCAGCAAACGATGTTGCTCAGGAAAGTGGGGGGGCGCAGCCGGGTGTTTTCCCGTCGTTTTGAGGGTGCAGCCTCTTTTCCCCCGCGAGCTTTAATCGACGAATTTGGGGGTGGAAAGCTTTGCTGAGGCGGTGAGGAATCAAGGGGTGAGCGTCGGGAGGCGCGACAGCATCAGGCTTCGGTCCGGGGCCATGTCGCCCGGATCCTGGTGCCGGCCCCCGCCGCCGATTCGATGAGAAAAGAACCTCCGGAAAGTTCGGTCCGTTCTCTCATGGTGTCCAGCCCGAAGCTTTCCCTGCACGTGTTTTTCGAAAGCACCTCTTCGAGGTCGAACCCCTGCCCGTTGTCTTCGACGCTGAGCGCGATCCCGGAATCGACGCCTTCGAGGGACAGCTTGGCGTATGTGGCACCGCTGTGCTTTGCGATGTTGTGGAATGCCTCCTGCATGATCCTGAAGATGACGATCTTAAGACCTGCCGCCACGGCTTGTTCTTCTATCCGCACGTTCCTCTCGATTTCAATGCCGGAAAAATAGGATTGGAACTGCCGGCAAAACCACTGAATTGTCGATATGATCCCGAGGTCGTCCAGTATCGGAGGACGCAGGTCACTCATCAGCCGCCTCGTCTCACCGATGGTGTGTTGCAGCAGCGCGATGATGGTCCTCATGGATTCCGGGGTTTCGGTGCCTTCCTCCATTTGCCTCACGGTATGTTCCAGCCTGAATTTTATCGCCGTGAGCGACGATCCGATGCTGTCGTGTATCTCGGCAGCGATTCGTTTTCGTTCCTCCTCCTGAATGTTGAGCAGCCTTGAAGAGAGAAGGCGGAGCTGCTGTTCGGATTCGCGGAGCGCTTCCTCGGATAGCCTGCGTTCCGTGATGTCCCGGGCGATGCCGCAGAGACCCGCGATCCTCCACTGCCTGTCGCGGAGAGGGGATTTTATGACGTGAAACGTATGAAGACTGCCCCGAACCGGTTTGCTGTGTTCCGCCACCACGCAATTACCGTTGAGGACTTCTCTGTCCTGCTCACGGATGGTGAGGCTGATTTCCTCACCGAAGAGGTCCGCGTCCGTCTTGCCGACCAGGGCGGAGGCAGGCGACGCAAACAGCTTTTCCATGCTGGGATTGACGTGCGTATAGTGCAGAGACACGTCCTTAATGAAAATACAGTCCTGTGCGGTCTCAAAGATCGCCCTGAACCGCTCCTCCCCATCCCTCAGAGCATCTTCCATCGTTTTGCGCTCCGTAATGTTCAGCATCAGGCCCTGCAGCACCCATGTGCCGGACCTGCGGACGATCCTGGCTTCGTCCCGAAACCACACGGTTGCCCCGTCTTTTGTGCTCATGCGATATTCGCAGATGAAGGGCCGGAGGGGTTCCCGGCACAGGTCCACCCAGTTCAGAACGCGTTCACGGTCTTCCTGATGGAGCATCTTCAGCCAAAGCCCGGGGTCGGCTTCAAATTCTTCCCGAGTCCACCCCAGTATTTCCTTCACCTGCGGACTCACGTATAAAATCGAACCGATCCGGTCAGGCGAGGTGACGTAAAAGATGACAGGGAGGTGTTCAAAAAATTCGCGAAATTCTTTTTCGGAAACCTTCATCGTACCCTCTGCGCACAGCCCACGTACACCGTATCGAATGGCCGCCGTTGTGCCGATCGCGATTGCCCGGTTTTTCCCCGGGCTTTTTATAGTGGCTGAAGGGAGTTGCCGTCTTCCGCCCCGGCTTCCGGATTTGCCCCGACCCCACTCCGTTTCGCTGCCTTCCGAAAACGAAGGACTATCAACAGTCATGGCGGGAGGCCGGACTACAGAAACCGGGAAAAACAGCTCCAAGAACAAATGCGGTGTTGTTCATGATGCAAACAGAGGTAGATCCACCAACTAAAACAGTTACACACAGCCCGGAGAAATAACGCCTGCATGACTCTATCTCTAACACCGGTGGATCTCCGATTCAATAGTCTT
This sequence comes from uncultured Syntrophobacter sp., assembly GCA_963663685.2. GTDB lineage: Bacteria > Desulfobacterota > Syntrophobacteria > Syntrophobacterales > Syntrophobacteraceae > Syntrophobacter. Next base: position 144,058 of record CAXXDT010000014.1, read on the forward strand.
AAAAAAAAATCATAAAAATGCCTAACTTGTTAGTATCCCATGGTAAGGCCGAAGAATGGATAGGGAAAATCTGCAATGCGGTTCCGCAGGGAGGGGGAGCCCGGACAACCCGGTTGTCCGGGCGCGAAGCGCAGGGGAGTGGGGAACACAGCTCAAACGCCGTCCGGTGCTTTCCCGGACGCAACTCCGTATCAGTTCGTGAGGCTCTGGATGGGAGCGGGGATACGGCCGCCCAGCGAAATGAATTCCCGGGAACCGGTATTGCTCGAAACGCCGATGATGGTTGCTTCCCCCAACAGACCGCCGAAGTGAGCCTTGTCTCCCGCCTTTTTGCCGGGCACGGGGATCAGGCGTGCGGCCGTGGTTTTTTTGTTGATGACCCCGATGGCCATTTCATCGGCTATGATTGCGGCGAGCGTTTCAGCGGAAGTGTCGCCGGCAAGGGCGATCATGTCGAGCCCCACCGAACACACGCTCGTCATGGCCTCCAGCTTTTCAATCGAGAGGAACCCCCTGGAAGCGGCTTCGGCGATATTGAGGTCTTCACTGACAGGAATGAAGGCCCCGCTCAATCCCCCGACATAGGAACTGGCGAAGGCCCCGCCTTTTTTCACCGCATCGTTCAGGAGCGCCAGCACAGCCGTCGTGCCTGGAACCCCGATACTCTTGAGGCCGAGGCTCTGAAAGATCTCGCCAACGCTGTCCCCCACATTGGGTGTCGGAGCAAGCGACAGGTCCACCACGCCGAAGGGGACGGAGAGTTTCCGCGCCACTTCCCTGCCGATCAGCTCCCCTACGCGGGTGACTTTGAAGGCGGTCCGCTTGATTATTTCGGACAATGCCCCCAGGTCCAGGCCGGGATTCGAAGCCCGCGCCCGGTCGATGGCCTTCTTCACCACGCCGGGTCCGCTCACTCCCACGTTGATGACCGAATCCGGTTCTCCCACTCCGAGGTAGGCCCCGGCCATGAACGGCACGTCCTGGGGAATATTGGCGAAAACGCACAGCTTCGCGCAGGCGAGGCCGTCGGATTCCCTGGTCAGCTCGGAGGCCGTCTTGATGGTCTTGCCCATGAGGTGCACCGCGTCCATGTTGATTCCCGCCCGGGTCGACGCCACGTTCACGGACGCGCACACCCGATCGGTCGTGGCCAGCGCTTCGGGAATGGCCTCGATGAGCGCCCGGTCCCCCTCGGTGAAGCCCTTTTCGACCAGCGCCCCGAAACCTCCGATGAAGTCCACGCCGATTTCCGCGACGGTTTTGTCCAGCCTCCGGGCGATTTCGACCATTTCAGGCGCCGAAAAGGAACAGGCCGCGACCGCGATGGGGCTTACGGCGATTCGCTTGTTGACCACGGGAATTCCGTACCGCTCGCCGACGTCGTTGCAAACCTTGACGAGGTTCGCCGCAAGCCGCATGATTTTACGGTGTATATTTTCCTTGAACCTCTCCAGGTCGTGGCTTGCACAATCGAAAAGACTGATGCCGAGCGTTACGGTTCGCACGTCCAGGTGTTCGTTCTTCAGCATTTCAAGCGTTGAAATTACTTCACGGTCACTTAACATGGTCTTTACCCTATATGCGGTGGATGGCCTCGAACACATTCCTGTGCTGGAGGCTGATGTCGAGTCCGAGTTCCCTGCCCTGCGCCTGGAGGGCCTGGCGGAAGGAATGCTGATCGATCCCCGCCGGGATATCCACCTCGTACATCATGACGGTTCGGATAGGGGCCGTTTTGCTTCTGAGGACGGCCTTGAGGTTGGTGATGTTGACGCCGTGGCGGGCCAGGAGTTCGGATATCCCCGCCACCAGTCCCAGGCGATCGAAACCGTCGGTGGTGATGACGAAAGGTTCGCTGTCAACCGGCGTCCACAGGTCTTCTTCCGCCATGTCCTTCAATACGACGGTCAAACCCTGGGGATCGAGCCGCTCCCGCAGCACCGCGAGGAGCGTTTGTTCGTTCAGGCCCCGCGGCACCGAAGCGATGAACACCCCGGCGAACTCCGTCTGCAGAATCGTCTGGCTCACGTCTTCGATATTGCATTCATGTTCGCACAGAGTCCTGGCGACGGCGGCGATGATGCCGGGCCTGTCGTGTCCCAGAACCGAAATAATGATTTTTTTCATGCTGGCCCCGCCTGATACTGAGTTGCGTTCAAGATGATACTCTTGATATTCCTGAAAAGAGCGGGGGAATGGTTCTCCCGCGCCTGTTGCCCGGATACTTCCCCTATGGGCGGCACGGACAATTTGTTTGTCCGTACGCGAAGCGCAAAAGGAATCCGGAAATTGAACTCCGCTGCGATGGTCCGTCATGCGCCCGGTTGATTGTTGCTTACTCGTACCTCTTGTCCTGGCGGGCCCGGAAGACGAGCTGTCCGGCTGCCCACCCGCCGCCGCAACATCACACAAGGCCGCGCAGCGGCATGAAGGGGCAGGTCTGACCTTGTACACTATAGTTCCCGCCGGCAAAAGAAAAATCGACTCCACCAGCCCCGGCGCGGCGGGATAACTCGATCAAATCATATCGTATAACGGTCGGGAGGTCTCCCGGAGATTTCGGTTTCCGGCAGGATGCCGGGGTATGCGGCAGGGCTGCGCCCCCCCTCCGGGCAGGAAACGGATCGACCGCACCGGGTACGGTTTGTGAAAGCGGGCAGGACCGCAGGGAGAAGACTTCGGCGTGCCGGGTGTGACCGAGCTGCCCGGCGCACCCGTTGCTGCGTGCGGAGGGAAAAGTCTTTCAGTCGTAGTCTTCGGCCGTCAGTGTGGCCATTTCACGGAGGATCCGCAGTGATTCCTGAGCCTCTTCCGGATCGACTTTGTGAAGGGCGAACCCGGCGTGGATGATGACGTAATCGCCCAGTTGGGGCTTTTCCGAAAGCAGCATGAGCGATGTCCTGCGAAGGGCGTCCCCCACCCGCACGGTTGCCATATCGTCTTCAATCTGCACCACTTCGGCAGGAATGGCGAGGCACATTTCATTTGCTCCTTAACGTTGCACGGTCTTCTATCGATGACTCCGGCATGCTGAAATCACGGTCGTCTGTTTCCCGTACCCCCCGTGACAGCAAATGAAGTTTATCATGCCGAAAGGTTTTCGTCACCCGTGGGAATCTGCCGGAACGAACCTCCGGCGAGCTTTATTTCGGCCAGCACGCGCATGCACATCTCCGGCAGCCTCACGCCGACCGTCTCCGTCAGTTCGAGGCCCCAGGGCGATATGTCCTCCGGCTCGACCCCGATGATGATCGCATCCGGCCGGTTTCCCAGGATTTCGGAATAAGCCAGGGCTTCCACCAGGTCGAGCTGGTGGAGGGAATTCTTAAACTTGACTCTTTTTTCCAGTTCCGCCACCGGAAGACGGTAGAGGGTCCCCGGCGTTCCCCGGTTCTGGACGGCATCGACCACGATGAGATAGTCTGCCCGGGATATGGGGTCGAGGAGCCGCAAACCCAGGGTGCCCCCGTCCATCAATTCCACGTTCGGGGAAAACGTGTACTCCGCCTGAAGCTTTTCGATGACCCTGACCCCTATTCCTTCGTCCCGCAGGAGAATATTGCCGACTCCGAGGACCAGTATCCGTTTTTCGCTCATTTCAGGCCTCTTCCCGAACGCCGGAAAAAAACGGGAACCCGCCCTTTGTCAGTGGGGAGGGTCCCCGTAGATGTCATATGCCGGCAGCAGTTGATGCCGACTTCCCTAGAAAATAGCCTTCATTTTCATGCTTCGCGGGTGAGGCGCAGCATCATGGACAATTGTGTTCAAGACGATAGTCCTGATATTCCCCGAAAGGGAGGGGGAATGATTCCCCGCACCCCCCGGGTTCGGCCCACGCGCTTGCGGCGCGTTGCGCTAAACGACTCTGAACTTGTACACCTCGTTGGTGTTCGGGTCGATCACGTGGACACCGCACGCGATGCATGGATCGAACGAATGGATCGTCCTGAGGATTTCCACGGGGCGCTTCGGATCGGCGACCGGGGTCCCGACCAGGGCTTCCTCGAGGGGGCCCTTCTTGTCCTGCGCGCATCTCGGTCCGAGGTTCCAGGTGGACGGAACGACCAACTGGAAGTTTCCGATCTTCTGGTCCTTGATCTGGATCCAGTGCCCGAGCGCTCCCCGGGGAACATCGTTCAGGCCCGCTCCCATGGCTTCCTGGGGCATCTCGTATTCCTGGTAAATCTTGGTGTTGCCTTTGCCCACGTTATCGATCAACTGGGCCATCCAGCCTTCCATGGCTTCGCCGATGATCACGGTTTCGAGTCCCCGGGCAGCGGTTCTTCCCAGCGTCGAGAAGAGGGCCTCCGGCGGAATGGCCAATTCCTTCAGCAGTCCGTCCACGGCCTTCTTGGTCGGAGCGTGGCCTTTGCCGTAGGCAACCAGCACGCGGGCGAGAGGACCCACTTCCATGGGTTCGCCCTTGTAGCGCGGTGCCTTCATCCAACTGTAGCGTTTGTCGAGTTCGATCGGTCCGACCTGCGGCTTGGTTTCACCCTTGGAAGGATGCAGCGCCTGGTCGCCTTCGTACCAGCTATGCTTCACGTGTTCCTGGATCAGCGCGATGTCCACGGGCTGAACCTGCGTGAAGGCGCGTTTGAAAATGGCGCCCCTCGGGAAAAGGAAGCTGTCCGGTTCCTTTTCACTCTGCGGGAACTCGCCGTAAACCAGGAAGTTCGTGGTCCCGCCGATTTTGCCCCAGTCTTTGTAGAAACCGGCCACGGCCTTCAGGTCGGGGATGTAATACTGGTTGACGAAATCCATCGTTTCCTTCCAGAGGAACTTGAATTCCGCGATGCGCTCCGCCGTGAGGTCCGTCGCGCAGGTGACGCCGCCGACCACGAGGCTTTGCACGTGAGGGTTCTTACCGCCGAAGATGGCGTGCATGCGCGCCGTCCGGGCCTGCTGCCTGAGGGCTTCCAGGTAGTGGGTCACCGCCAGCAGGTTCACTTCGGGGGGCAGCTTGTAGGCGGGATGCCCCCAGTAGCCGTTGGCGAAGATGCCGAGCTGGCCGCTGTCCATGAATTTTTTCAGGCGGGCCTGGACCTGTTTGAAATCGTTGATACTGCCCGTGGGAGTGGGGGAAACTTTGGCCGCGAGGTCGGCCGCCTTTTTGGGGTCGGCCTTGAGGGCGCTCACCACGTCCACCCAGTCGAGGGCGTGCAGATGGTAGAAATGCACCACGTGATCGTGGAGGAACTGAGCGCCGAGAAGCAGGTTCCTGATCAGTCTCGCGTTCTCGGGAATGGTGATTTTAGCCGCGTCGTCCACGGCCCTGACGGACGCCAGCCCGTGCACGTAAGTACACACGCCGCATGCCCTCTGCGTGAACAGATACGCGTCGCGCGGGTCGCGCCCCTGGAGCATGAGTTCGATTCCGCGGAACAGGGTGGAACTGCTCCACGCGTTGGCGACCTTTCCGTTGGTCACTTCGACTTCTATACGCAGATGACCCTCAATTCGGGTAATCGGGTCGATGACTACTCGCTGTCCCATTTGTGTATCTCCTTGCTGATTGATGAGTTGTGAAGTCTTTTCATCCGGGGCGCCGTCAAATCGGACTCGCGGCCGCTACGACGACTTGTAGAACGGGGACATCTTGTCCCAGAAGTTGGGTTCACTGCACCCGATGCAAGGATGGCCGGCCTGTACGGGCCAACTGGTGGCCATGTTGAATTTCACGAGAGGGCAGTTGTTGTACGTCTCGGGCCCCTTGCATCCCATCTGGTACAGGCAGTAACCCCGTTTGGCCTCATCGGATTCAAACGACGTCACGAATTCTCCATTCTCGAAATGGGACCTGCGCGGACACTGGTCGTGGATGGTTTTGCCGTAGGCGAAGAGAGGTCTTCCCTTGTCGTCCAGATCGGGGAGCTTCCCGAAAAGGAGGTAATTCACCACCGTGCCCACGAAGTTGATGGGGTTGGGCGGACAGCCGGGGATATTCACCGTGTTGATCCCGATGGCGTCCTTCACGCCCTTGGCCCCGGTGGGGTTGGGGGCGGCGGCGGGAAGCCCGCCGTAGGAAGCGCAGGTGCCGATGCAAATGGTCGCGAGCGCCTTGGGGCAGATGTCTTTTGCGATTTCAAGAAAGGTATGTCCGCCGAGCATGCCGTATTTGCCGTCTTCAGCGGTCGGAATGGCCCCGTCCACCACGCAGATGAACTTGCCGGGATATTTTGCGACCACATCGTGGAGCGATTTTTCCGCGGCCTCACCCGATGGGGCCATGATGGTTTCGTGATAATCCAGGGAGATGGTGTCCAGTAACAGTTCGTCTATCCAGGGGTAGGTGGTTCTGAGCAATGATTCGGCGCACCCGGTGCATTCGGCGAATGCCAGCCACACGACCGGGGGGCGCTGTGCGGAAGCCAGCGCCTCGGCAATCTTCGGGATGAACGAAGAAGACAATCCCAAGCTCACCGAAAGCAAGGTGCAGAACTTCATGAAGTCTCGCCGGGAAACCCCTTTCCGTGCCAAGCGCTCCTCTAAGCTTTTTTGGTGCTCCATACAAAACCTCCTCGACAAGCGACAGTAGTATGTAGTTCCCTAAAACCCACCACTCTCATGAGTGCCCAAAAGACCATGAGAAACCAAACACATGCCGGAGACCGTCTGATATCCCTTATGTCCTGTAAACATGCGGCATCGCGCCGTATTAGGGGGAAACCCAAAGAGGAAGAGTTCAAGGGACGCGCTGAGGGGGATGCTCAAGTTGCTTAAGGAGCTGGCAGCTACCCACTCGACTCCTCCGTAAAACTCTCTCGCTGCGGTCGCCCCCAAGAATTCGACGGGCGTTGAATCCACGGGAGACCGGGCAGCTTGTGCAAGCGTGCACAATATTCGGCTTGTCTACACATATATGCATTCCTTTGTTTTGGCAAGCTGTAATTGTTGATTTGCGCCAAGATTTACGGATATTAAGGCGGGAAATATTTCACGAAGCGGCCGGGCGTTCCGCACCTCGGCCGTGCTGAGCCCGCCGCATGGTTCCGACCGCGCCGCCGCGACCGAAGAAAGCCGTGGGCAAAGGGCTGGCGGCTTTTAGCTGTTCACCACCGCGGCCAGTTTGTCGAGAATCCGCCGGGGTACCGGGTAGCCGTCGCTCACCAGGTACAATCCCAGCAGCAGGGGATCGAAGCCTATGGCTTCCGCCGCTTCGGTTACGGTCATCCCTTTTTCATCCAGCTTTCTGAGCATTTCCATCTTCTGTGGTTCCATGTGCCAAGACTCCTCGGAGGAACCTCCCGGGTTCCGCCGCTTCGTTTCCACCAGGGAAAAGAGGTCTTCCGGTGCGTCCGTGTCACGGATGCCCGGAAAAAACACCCGGCCCGGCGTCCCGCAGCGAACCATTGATGGCAGGTCCGCCGAGCCGGAAGGGGCCGGGCTCCCGCAGCCAAGCGAAGCATGATACACCGGCAAAAAACAAAAGGCCATAAGGGATTATCCTTATGGCCTTTTGCCAAATCAAGGGGGCTCTCAGATTAGAACGTGAGCAATGAGAACGAGATCGAACCTGGAAGAGGAGCACGCATTATCAGCTTGAGAAAGAACACGCCGTTCAACATCCGCAGCAACATGAGATCAGCAAGAGCAGGAATCGTATCAACTCGAACATCCGCTTCCGCATGAACCAACAGCTTTCAGCCGCTTCAACGGGAATTCAGCGATCACAGGCACAGGATCAGAACCGCTTTCAGTATGCGCATGAACTTCAACTCAACATGGAATATCCGCTGCTGAGAGTACCCTATTTGTAAATGGAGGCGGGCACGCCTTTCGAATCAACTTCCGGTTCCCACTGGAGATCTTCTTTTGTCTTACCGGCCTTTGAACCCGCGGACGACAATGCGGTTTCCAACTCGACGAGATCGAACGGCTTCTTCAGAAATGACCCCACCTTTACCCGAACCACCTCTTCAGCTATCGCTTGAAAGTCGTATTCAGAGAGAATGATCGTCGCCAGTTCCGGTACAACCCCAAGTAATTTCTCCAGTAGCCCCGCACCGTTTGCATCAGGAAGATGATATCCGACAATCGCTATGGTGTGTCGATGTTCCTCAACGAGCGCCAACGCTTCGCGAGCAGTCGCACAACTGTGAAAGGCATACCCGGCCCGTTCCAAATAATTTTCCAAAGAGCGCCTTAACGGAGCGTCGCCTTCAACTAGCAATACCCGATTTTCAACTCGCACGTTCCGCCTCCTCCTGACTACTAAGCAAAGTGCGTACCAGAAATGAAAATGAGATGGAAAAAGAGCCGTGGCAACGGTTCGGAGGGTGAAGCCGAATGCCTCCCCGGGGCGGTACCTGACTAATATTCTCCATTCAGGGAACGCTCTGAAGCGGAGCGCCAAATAACGTAATTGAGTATTACCATTAAAACAGCTACTTAGTAGAAATGTGGACGATAGTATCCATTTTTAGTCCAACTGAATACTATTGTTCAAACATCAACGCCGTATTTCTTCAGTCGGTAGATGAGAATATGACGGGGCAGCCGTAAAAAACGGGCGGTCCTGGATTTGTTCTTGCCGCATTTCTCGTAGGCCTGCAGGATGATCGTCCGGTCGACCTCGGCGAGTCCGATGCCTTCCAGGGGGAGTTCGACGGCGAATTTGCCGGGCGTTCCCGCTCCGTCGGGCTTGGACGGCGGGCAAAGGAAGTGCAGGTGGCGCGCCAGGATCATCTCGTCGTTTTCGAGCAGGACCACTCGTTCGATGCTGTTCCGCAGTTCACGGACGTTTCCGGGCCACGGGTGGTTGAGGAGGAGCTGTTCGGCGCGCTGGTTGAGCCCCCGGAAGTGTTTGCCGTACTTGTCGTTGAATTCCTCGATGAAGTACATGGCGCACGGGATGATGTCTTCCGGCCGTTCGCGGAGGGACGGCAGGTCGATCCGTATGGTAGCCAGCCGGAAGAAGAGATCCTTCCGGAACTTTCCCAGTTCGGTCGTCTGCCACAGGTCCTGGTTGCAGGCGGACACGATCCGGATGTCCACCTTCCGCTTCCGGGTGCCTCCCACCGGGTAGAATTCCTTTTCTTCCATGACCCTCAGAAGCTTTGCCTGGATTTCGGGGTGGAGGTCCACCACTTCATCGAGGAAGAGCGTGCCCCCGTCGGCGACCTGGAGCAGGCCTTCCTTGCCTTCGGCCTTGGCCCCGGTGAAGGCGCCTTTTTCATAGCCGAAGAGTTCGCTTTCGATGATTTCCGTGCCGAAGGCGGCGCAGTTGAGGGCAACGAAGGGGTAGGCGGCCCTGGGGCTGTTGGTGTGGATGAGCTTTGCGAAGAGTTCCTTGCCGACGCCGCTCTCCCCCTGGATAAGGACGCCGGCGTCGCGGCTCTGAGCGCTCTTTATGGCGAGCATCTGGGCGTCGAGGAACCTCGGGTCCCTGCCGATCAGGCGGTCCACTCCCTGGAGCCTCCGGACTTCCTGCCGCAGGCGGTCCACTTCGTTTCGCAGCCCCGAATGTTCCAGCGCGTGCTGGATGGTCAGTTCGAATTCGTCGAGGTCCACGGGCTTGACCAGGTAGTCGAACGCTCCCCTCTTGATGGCGAGCACCACGTCCCGCACCCGTTCGTAGGCCGTGATCATGACCACCGTGGGCGACGGGCGCATTTCCTTGAATTTGGGAAGGAGTTCGAGGCCGCTGCCGTCCGGGAGGCCGATGTCGAGGAGCACCAGGTCGGGTTCTTCGCGTTCGGCCAGTTCGATTCCCGTCTTGCCCGAATCGGCTTCCAGAACGAGGTTGTGCTTTTCCAGCAGGCGGCGCAGAGCGGCCCGGAACGGCGCTTCGTCATCGACGATGAGGATTTTGTGCTTTTCTCTCATGCGAAATACCTCAAACAATCGTCAGCAATGTCCGGAAACTCAAAGCCCAACGGATCGCAGCCAAATCCCCGTGGATCGAAACCCGCCGCGGCGGACCACAGCCGAAGCCGATGGGAACTCCACCCGCAGGGTTCTTCATATTAGACACAACGGCGCAACCTGTGCCCGCGCCGCGATTGAACAAAATCATTCACCCGAAAGAGTCTGTGCGGGAAAAAACGAACCATTGCAAGATAATGTCAAAGTCCACAAGCGATGGGACGCTCAAGCACCAACTACACTCCCCGAACGAACCATCGTGAATAATATTGTATAAGGATCCCATAATCGAGGCAAGAATGCAACCGGAGAATGCCGATTTATTTAGCGAAACTCAATATTTCGCTTCATCGGCCGATCGCGCCGGACAAACCCTTCCAGCGGGCGTGAAAACGCTTCCTTCCATGATGCTTTTTCCCCGGGCCGATTCCATCCGCCCGCAGAAAACGAAAAAACCACCGCCGATACCGGCGGTGGTTTTCACTGAAATCAGGTTGCCTACAAAATGGACTTTCGAAATACCCGTTTCGATGCTTCGCGGGTGAGGCGGGCATGATGAACAACTGTGTTCAGGAAAGCGCCAGGCGATGTTTCTGAAAAACGTGAGGAGCCGCGCCTCCCACACCCCCCGCGCCGCATCACGGCTTTGTGTGGCGCCGCGGCAACGCCGCGAGAGGCGGACGTATTGTCGTTGCCGGGTCCTACGGCCTGCTTTCGAACACGATGACGCTTCTCGGCCTCGCGGAATAGGTTGACGCCTTCACGACGGGCTGGAGGGACGGCTCGAGAATGTCGTCGGGCGGTGGTTCCCACGTGTCGACGGCCCTGTGCCAGATCCTTCCCGGAACTTCGGGCAGGGGCATGTCGTAGAGGCTCTCGGACATGTTGAAGATCACGTGCAGGTCCTCTTCCTCGTCGGACCTTCCCCCGAGGGTAAAGGCCAGGACCTGGGCGCCCGAATCCCCCCAGAGCGGCTCGTTCAGTTTCACGCCGTGCCAGGCCACGTCGGGGAGTCGCCTTCCGTTCTTCCTTTTCCCCGTGAGGAACCGGTCCCTCATGAGACAGGGATGCCGCTTGCGAAAAGCGATCATCTCCTTTACAAACCGTACCATGTCCCGGTTTTTGCCGGCGCGCTCCCAGTCGAACCAGCTCAGTTCATTGTCCTGGCAATAGCCGTTGTTGTTGCCCCGCTGGGTCCGCAGGAATTCGTCGCCGCCCAGTACCATCGGAATCCCCTGGCTCAGCAGGAGGATCGCCATGAAGTTCCTCGCCTGCCGCCCGCGAAGGGAAAGAATCGCCGGCTCGTCCGTGTCTCCCTCGACGCCGCAGTTCCAGCTCAGGTTGTCCCACGTTCCGTCCCGGTTGTCCTCGCCGTTTGCTTCGTTGTGCTTCTCGTTGTAGCTCACGAGATCGTGCAGAGTGAACCCGTCGTGGCAGGTGATGAAGTTGATGCTGTTGGCCGGGAGCCGATTCTGCGATTCGTACAGGTCGCTGCTGCCGCCGACGCAGGTCGCCACCGGGCCCACGAGGCCGCGTTCGCCCCGTACAAACCGGCGGATCACGTCCCGGTACCTTCCGTTCCATTCCGCCCATCGGAACCCCGGGAAGGACCCGACCTGGTAGAGTCCGGCGGCGTCCCAGGCTTCGGCGATAATGATGGTGTCCGCGAGCACTTCGGAGAATTCGATGTCCCAGGGAAGATGCGGGTGCTGCATGGGGCTGCCGTCTTCCCCCCGTGCCATCACGCTCGCCAGGTCGAACCGGAAGCCGTCCACGTGCATGTCCCTCACCCAGTCTTCGAGGCAGCTCAGGATGAACCGCGTGACCAGCGGATGGTTGCAGTTCACCGTGTTGCCGCATCCCGTGTAGTCAAGGTAGATCCGCCGGTCGTTGGGGTCGAGGTGGTAGAAGGTTTCGTTTCCGAAGCCCTTGAAGTTGATGGTCGGTCCGGTGGCGCCCCCTTCCGCCGTGTGGTTGAAGACCACGTCGAGGATGACTCCGATCCCCGCCCGGTGGAGCGCCTTCACCATGTCGCGGAATTCGCGCACATGCGTTCCCGCGTCCGGCGATACGCAGTACCCGGGGTGAGGGCAGTAGAAGCTGTGGGTGCTGTAGCCCCAATAGTTCTTCAGCCCCCGTGCCGCGACGGCCTCGGGAACGTCCTGTTCGTCATAGGCCATGACGGGAAGCAGTTCCACGTGGGTCACGCCGAGTTCCCGGAGGTACGGGAGCTTCTCGATCAGCCCGGCGAACGTGCCGGGATGGGCCGTCCCCGACGACGGATGCCGCGTGAAGCCGCCCACGTGCATTTCGTAGATGAGCGTCTGTTCGCCCGGGTTCGGCAGGGGCCGGTCGCCTTCCCAGTCGTAGGCGGAATCGAACACGACGGCGCGCATGGACGGTGTTTTTCCCTCCCCGCCGCTCATCGCCCGTCTCCGGTTCCACAGATGGTCGGTGATCGCGCCCGCCCATGGGTCCAGCAGTTCCTTTTCAGGGTCGTAGCGCAGGCCCGACAGCCGGGTATCGTCCGGTCCGTCGATCCGCCAGGTGTAGTGGACCCCGGGCTTCAGCCCCTCGACGAACACATGCCACAGGAAGAAAGTGTGGTTGACTTCGGGGTCGAGCCGGATCACCTGGAAAGGTTCCAGGCAGTCCGCCCGTTCGTAGAGGAGCAGTTCGGCGCCCGTGGCGTACCGGCTGAAGACAGAAAAGTTGACGCCGTCGCGGCGGACGGTCGCGCCTGCCGGGTACCTCGTTCCGGGCATCGTGTCGTAAGGTCCTGCCATGGATCATCCTTTGTAAACGTGGGAATGCGCAAAATGACTGGTTGGCACCGGCATGAATGGCGTTTCGAAAACAGCTTCACGCAACGGCGCAACGGCGCAACGAAAGACAAAAAACGGTGAAACGCGGCCCAGCCGGTCCCGACTTTGTGCAGGCATCCCGATGGTAGAACACATGGATGGCGTGACGCCTCCGCCCCCCTCCGGTTTGCGTTCGTTGCGTCGTTGCGTGAGACAGATTTGGTCCTTTACGTGGCCCGTGGCGTACCGGCTGAAGACAGAAAAGTTGACGCCGTCGCGTCTGCCGGTCGCGTCTGCCGGGTACCTCGTTCCGGGCATCGTGTCGTAAGGTCCTGCCATGGATCATCCTTTGTAAACGTGGGAGTGCGCAAAATGACTGGTTGGCACCGGCATGAATGCCATTTCGAAAACAGCCTCACGCAACGGCGCAACGGCGCAACGAAAGACAAAAAACGGTGAAACGCGGCCCAGCCGGTCCCGACTTTGTGCAGGCATCCCGATGGCAGAACACATGGATGGCGTGATGCCGTCGCCCCCCTTGTTTGCGTCGTTGCGTCGTTGCGTGAGGCAGGTTTGGTCCTTTACATAGCTCCAAATCCCGTCCGTCCGTCTGCGTTCCCGCTCACCAGGTCGGGGGAAATTTCCGCATGTCGACGGGCACGGGTTCCACTTTCCAGATGTCCCGGCAGTATTCCCGGATGGCGCGGTCGGAGGAGAATTTCCCCATGCGCGCGACGTTGAGGATCGACATGACCGTCCACTTCTCCTGGTCCCGGTACGTCGCGTCCACCCGGTCCTGGCAGTCGATGTAGGACTGGTAATCCGCAAAAAGCATGTATTCGTCGTGGAAGAGCAGCGAATCGATCAGGGGTTTGAAGAGGTCCGGGTCGTTGCGTGAAAAGAAACCGGAACCGATCAGATCTATTGCCGCCTTCAGTTCCGGGTTCGATGCATAATAATCCCTCGGGACGTACCCGCGGGACTTCAGGGCCTCCACCTCATCGGTGGTCAATCCGAACAGGAAAAAATTCTCCTCTCCGACTTCTTCGCGGATTTCCACGTTGGCCCCGTCCAGGGTCCCGATGGTGAGCGCCCCGTTCATGGAAAACTTCATGTTCCCGGTGCCCGACGCTTCCTTGCCGGCGGTCGATATCTGTTCCGAAAGATCCGCCGCCGGATAAATCGACTGGCCGTTCTTGACGTTGAAGTCCGGAAAGAACACGACCTTGAGCCGTTCCTTCACCTGGGGGTCGTTGTTCACGACCTCGGCAACGGAATTGATGAGCTTGATGATGAGCTTGGCCATGAAATAACCGGGAGCGGCCTTGCCTCCGAAAATGAAGGTGCGCGGCGACATTTCGATGTTCGGGTTGCGCCTGATCCGGTTGTAGAGGGTGACGATGTGCAGCAGGTTGAGGTGCTGGCGTTTGTATTCGTGCATCCGCTTCACCTGGATGTCGAAGAGGGTTTCAGGATTTACGGCGATGCCGGTGCGCTGGAGAATGAGGTCGCTCAACCTGCGCTTGTTGTCGTGCTTGACCCCCCTCCACTTTTCCCGGAAGGCTGGATCGGCGGCGAGCGGTTCGATCCGTTTCAGATCTTCCAGCCGCTTGATCCAGTCTTCCCCGATCGCCCCGGAAATGAGGGCGGTCAGCCGGGGATTGCTCAGCACCATCCAGCGCCTCGGGGTGACGCCGTTCGTCTTGTTGCTGAACTTTTCGGGCCAGAGTTCATAGAAGTCGCGGAGAACGGTTTCCTTGAGAAGCTCCGTGTGGAGCGCGGCGACCCCGTTTATGGCCTTGCTGCCCACGCAGGCGAGATGCGCCATGCGGACGTACCTTTCACCGGTTTCGTCGATCAGGGAGAGCCTTGCGACGAGGCCTTCGTCTCCCGGGTGCCTGGCCCGGACCTCATCCAGGAAGCGCCGGTTGATTTCATAGATGATTTCGAGGAGCCTCGGAAGCAGGGTCGCGAACAGCTTGAGGGGCCATTTTTCCAGGGCTTCCGGCATGAGCGTATGGTTCGTGTAGCCGAAGGTGTTCGTGGTGACCTGCCACGCCTTGTCCCAGTCCATCTGGTGTTCGTCGACGAGGATCCGCATGAGTTCGGCGACGCTGACGGCCGGGTGGGTGTCGTTCAACTGAACCGCGAACTTCTCGTGGAAGGTTTCCAGGTTGTCCCTCCGGGCGATGTGTACGCGGACCATGTCCTGGAGGGAGCAGGACACGAAGAAGTATTGCTGTTCCAGGCGCAACTGCTTGCCCTGGACGGGTTCGTCGTTGGGGTAGAGGACCTTGGTGATGTTTTCCGAGAACATCTTCTGGTTCACGGCCCCGTAGTAGTCCCCGATGTTGAAGGCCCGAAAGTCGAAGGATTCCACCGCTTCCGCCTTCCAGAGGCGGAGGATGTTGCAGGTGTTGACTTCGTACCCGAGGATGGGGGTGTCGTAGGCTATGCCTCTCACTACCTTTTCGGGAATCCAACGCACTCGGTAGCACCCGGTTTCGTTGCAGTAGCTTTCGGTATGCCCTCCGAAGTTCACTTCGTAGCAGATTTCCGGCCGCTGGATTTCCCAGGGGTTTCCCAGGCGGAGCCATTTGTCGGTCACTTCGACCTGCCACCCGTCGCGGATTTCCTGGTCGAAGATCCCGAATTCGTAGCGTATTCCGTAGCCTCTCGCCGGAATTTCGAGGGTTGCGAGGGAATCCAGGTAGCAGGCGGCGAGCCTGCCGAGGCCGCCGTTTCCCAGGCCGGGCTCCTCTTCCTGTTCCATCATCCCGTCCAGGTCGTACCCCGCTTTTTCTGCGGCCCGCCGGACGTGGTCGTAGATGCCGAGGTTGATCAAATTGTTGCCCAGATGAGGCCCGACGAGGAATTCCGCCGACAGGTAGCTCAGCACCCTCACGTCCTGGTCGCCATAGACCTGCACGGTGGAATTCCAGCGGCTGAGGAGGCGGTCCCGAACCGCGTACGCCACGGCCATGTATTCGTCGTGCCGGCTGGCCGCGTGGGGGAGCCTCGCCTGGGTGTACATCAGGTGTTCTTCAACGGATCGCACCAGGGCCTGGATGCTGAGCCCGGTGCGGATGTCTTCACCGTTTTTCTGGTCCGGTTGGAACTTGCGCGGCTGTGGTGCCGGAGCTTTCGTCGTCATGCCATGCCCTCCGTGGGAAGTGGATCGGAATCAGTGGGAACGAGGTTTCGTATGGCTTTCTGATAAGCCTGAGACAGGTCCCTCAAATATTCTACATCGATTGCGCCTTTCCAGGTTCGTATTTCGGTAAACCGTGCGGGAATGCGGATTTCGGCCGGATCGTACCCGGTCCGGAACTTGAGGGCCCATCGCTTTGCCTGCACGGTGCCGGCCAGTTCGGGAAGCTTTGCGGCGAGGTCCTCTTTCCCGATGGACGACAGGGCCTGCCGGAGCCGTTCCTCGGTGTAGACGTTGCGGGCGAACAGGCAGGAGACCATGCAGGTGAGCTGAACGCGCCGCTTTTCCTCTTCGAGGAGGAATTTTACGGCGGCCGTAACGTCTTTTTCCTGGGACTTCTGATCGAAGCTGTAGCCGGCGCTGTCGAGGTGGGAATGCCGGAAACCGAACGCCTGGGACACGAAGAACACCTCGCCCGTCGCGTATCCGGCCATTTCCTGCCCGAGAACGCAGGCAAAGTCCGCGCCCCCGTATTGCTTCACCGCCGCTTCGGTCCCCCGGCTCAGGAACCGGTAGAACTCGTTCGTTCCCCGGCCGAGGTGCCGCGCGGCCTGCCGGTAGCCTTCCCGGTCTCCGAACGCGAGGGGGACCAGGGTTTCCTTTTCGGAGATCAACCCCTTCTCCGTCGCTTCCGTGGCCCAGGCAAGGGCGACCCCGGCGCTCATCACGTCGAGCCCCTGCCGCTCCATTTCCTCGAGGAGCATCAGAACGCTTCCGGGTTCCGTGATCCCGATCATGGAACCGGCGGCGAAGATGGGTTCGTGGTCGTAGGAGACCTGGCGGTACAGGTATTCGTGTTCGGTTGCGAACTTCTCCCGCAGGAGTCCCACGTGGATGCAGCCGACGGGGCAGCCCGCGCACGCCGTCTTGCGCAGCAGGAGTTCATCCGCGAACCGTTCGCCGGAAATGTCCTTTGCCCCTTCGTCGTGGGTGGCCTGCAGGTTGCGCCACGGAACGGCGTGCAGTTTATTGAGCGGCAGCATGTTTTCCGGAGTTCCCAGGTCGTGGTATTTCTTCATCATGGGCGATTGGGTCATTTCCAGGTAGATGTCCCGGTAGAGCAGGGGGTAGTCCTTGTTTTTCGGCAGGTCGACGCTGCCGTCCCCGAGTACGATGATGCCCTTCAGATTCTTCGATCCCATGACGGCGCCGCCGCCGAGACGGCCGAAATGGCGGTAGGTGTCCACGTTGATCTCCGCCATGGGGGACCGGCGTTCGCCCGCGGGACCGATCCGGAGGATGCTCCGGTGCCCCGCGCCGCTCCGGTGCAGCCGCCTGAGCCATTTGCCGGAAACGAGGACATCCTGTCCCCAGAGGTAGTGAACGTCCTCGATCGCCATGCTTCGTCCGCCGACGATCAGGCACGAGGGCTTCGGGGCCGCGCCGGTGATCACCAGGGCGTCGTAGCCCGCGAAGCGCAGCGCGAGGGCCAGCCGCCCCCCCGCGTGGCTTTCGGCGTATTGTTCGTGGTAGGGCGATTTGAACCCCAGCACCGTCTTGCTCATCAGGGGGAAATGTCCCGTGAGCGGTCCGATGGCAAAGATCATGGGCTGCCGGGGATCGTCCGCCGGGGCATCCGGGAAGCCGTAGGCGGCGTAAAGCCCGGCCGCGAGGCCGCTTCCTCCCAGCAGTTCCGCCGGGTCCCCATACCGGACGACCTCGCTTTTCCCCTCATTGAGGTTCACCACCAGGATTCGGAAGGGTTCCTGACTCATCTTGCGATCCGTTTCTGCCGACGACGTCGGCCATTTCAAGACACGTGTGAGGGCAGAACGGCACGCAGCGGCCGCAATGGATGCAGACCACCGGGAAGCCGTTCTGAGGGTCCATGTACACGGCGTCCACGGGACAGGCCCGGGCGCACGCTCCGCAGCGGATGCAGGCTTCGAGCTTCACCTTGACCCCGCCCCCTTTGCGCTGCTGAAAAGCATCCGTCGGGCATGCTTCCACACACGGGGCGGGATCGCACGCCAGGCAGAGCTGAGCCTCGAACCCGGTGCTCAACCCCCCGGCCGAACGTATCCGGATGCCCGCTCGGTGCCAGGAAACGCTCTGGTGAACGAGCCTTGCGCAGGCGAGCGAACACGAATAGCACCCGATGCACCTTTCCATACGGCTTGCATGCAGAATCTTCATAAGTCATTCATGTCCGTAAGTCGGTTGTTTGCCGGTCGTGCCCGGCGTGTTCTCACACTGGTTTGCGTTCAGGACAATACTTTTGGCATTCTCCCGCACCCCGCAGGGTTTCGGCCGCGTGCGCGGGTGCTCGCGGCGATGCCGCAGCGCCGGACAAAGCCGCGCAGCGGCGTGGGAGCGTTGGGGACACGGTTCCCCACTTTCTCTTTCCCGGGAAACACCGATTGCTGCTTTCCAAACCGCAACATGGTCTCACCACGTGCGGTCCAGGTCGATGATCTCGAACCGGTTGTTCGTCTCGGGACTCTTGGTGGACGGCCCTTCCGTCACCACCACGATGCTCCCGGGCGCCTCGTGGATCTGCAGCCAGCTCCGCGCGTATTCTTTCCAGTTTTCCGGGTGGACGGGTTCGTGCACGGGAAAGACCCCGTAGGAGAACTGGAGCCTCTGGCAGGCCGCTTCCTGGGAACTGACGGCGGCGATCCACACGGGCAGCCTGAAGCGCGACATGGTCCGCGCGGTGGCCCCGGTGTGGGTCGGAACGAAGACGGCGGCCGGCGTGAAGTGTTCCAGTGTGGCTTCGACACTCAGGGCGATGAGGTCCTGAAGGGTCACTTTCTGCAGGCCCCCGCAGTTCCCGGGGGGCTGTCCGGGGAACCGCCTGGTGAGGAGCGGTTCGATGGACGCCGCGATTTTTGCCAGCATGGCGACGGATTCCACCGGGAACCTGCCCATGGCCGATTCTTCCGAAAGCATGACGCAGTCGGTGCCGTCGAGGATGGCGTTGGCGACGTCGGTGGCTTCCGCCCGCGTGGGCCGACGGGTTGTGGTCATGGACTGGAGCATCTGGGTTGCCGTGATAACGGGTTTTCCGAGCCGGTTGGCCTTGGTGGTCAGGTTCTTCTGAACGGCCGCGATTTGTTCGATGGGGATTTCCACGCCGAGGTCCCCCCGGGCGACCATGATGCCGTCGGCGGCTTCGAGAATGGCGTCGATGTGGTCGAGGGCTCCGGCGCGTTCTATCTTGGCGACGATGAACGGATGGTATCCCAGGTCGGCGGCCGTCTTTCTCACCGCGTCGAGGTCGGCGGAGTTTTCGACAAACGATTGGCTGACGGCGTCGAGTCCCTGGGCCGCTGCGAACTTCAGGCAGTCGTGGTCGTGTTCGGTGAAGGCGCTGATGCCGAGGTCGATGCGGGGCAGGTTGAGGCCCTTTCGGGACCGGAGTTCGCCTCCGACCCGGACCTTGCACCGCACTTCGGTCCCCGCCGCTTCGATGACTTCGAGTTCGATGAAGCCGTCGTTGAGAAAGAGCCGGTCGCCCGGCTTCACCGCCTGGGGCAGGCCGGAGAAGCTGACGGATACCCGGGCGGCGTCTCCGATGATTTCATCGGTGGTGAGAACGAACGAATCCCCCGGCGCCAGTTCGATGGGTTCCCTGGCCAGCTTCCCGACGCGCATTTTCGGCCCGGGCAGATCGCCGAGGATGGCCACTCTCCTGCCCGTTGCCCTCGCTGCGGCGCGGATGTTTTCCACGACTTCCGCGTGTCCCGTGAAATCGCCGTGGGAGAAGTTGAGGCGGGCCACGTTCATGCCGGCAAGGATCATTTGTTCCAAAACTTCCGTGGAACTCGATGCCGGCCCGATGGTGCAGACGATCTTTGTCTTGTTGGCTGGAATAGTCATCCGTCTAGTATCCTTTTGATAGATTCCCAAGCGGCTCGTTTGCCTTTGACATTCCTTGCTTTTTTGCCATAATCACGCCCATGATGCTGGATGGTTTTCTGTTGTTTTCCATCTACTCGTGCACACCATGTGCACACCGGACGGGCGGAAAAATGGCGATCTACGTTTTTTGTGATACCTGCAAAACCTCGAGTCGGATCAACACTACCGAGTGTTCAAAATGCGGCAGGCCCTTCGGATACGCGAAGAAATACCGAGTGATCGTTTCTAACCGGGAAAAACGGCGTACCGAGGTGGTAGGCAATCTCTCCATCGCGCGGGAAGTGGAAGCCGCGATCAAGGCCGACCTCGTCAGGGACGAATATGACATTGCCGATCATAAGACTTCTGAGATTATCACCCTTGACCTGTTTTTTGAAAAACAGTTTCTCCCGTGGGCGAAACAGATGAAAAATCATGGAATGAGGACTATTACCGCTATGGCTCTCAGCTAGGGCCGAGGTTCGGGCGCAAACCCCTTGACGAAATAAGCCCCTTTGACGTCGAGAGGATGAAGGCATCCATGATGAAAGCCAAGAACAAATGCAATCGCCTTTTTGCCTCTGCGAGTATAAAGCATGCGCTCGTTCTTTTGAAGTGCCTTTTCAACCTGGCGACCCGGTGGGGAGCCTATCAGGGCCCGAACCCATGCGCTGCGGTTGAAATGCCGAAGCTCGACAATCAGGTGACGGAATGTCTGAGCGATGAGGAAACGAGACGGCTTCTCAAGGTCCTGGATGATTGGCCGTTCCGGCAGCACGCCGCCTTTATTCGATTCGCTTTATTCACCGGGTGCCGGCGCGGTGAGCTGTTCAAGATGAAGTGGCAAGATGTTGATTTTGATCGGAAGCTTCTGGTCCTGCGGCAGCCGAAGGGTGGCAAGACGGAAACAATCCCGCTGAGCGACGAAGCGCTCCGATCTATCGAAGCGCTACGGCGGAAGTGTGAATACGTCTTCCCCGGAAAAGGCGGCGGGATGCTCAGCGATTTCGGCCGCCCGTGGTATCGAGTGAGAAAGGCTGCCGGGCTCCCTGATTCATTCAGATTTCACGGACTCCGGCATGCGTTTGCCTCAAAACTCGTATCGTCCGGCGTCGATCTCTACGCAGTCAGCCGACTGCTCACCCACAAGCAGATTAGCACGACGTAGCGCTACGCGCATCTCTCCGATGAGGCGATGCGCCAGGCGGCGGAAAAAAGTGGGAAGCTGCTGACGCCAAAGGGTGGCGGAAACTGACCTTTCCCCCGAAAACTGTACCAGTGCAAACTGGAGTCCTCCGAGGGGTGAGGGCTCCCCAAAAGCTGGACACTTTTCAGTGAGAAAAATCGCCTTGTAAAGCAAGAGCATCTGGTACATTGAACTGGCCACCTGGGGGACAGGGCTCTGCTGGAGAGCAACCCGAGCACCGAGGTGGCGAAGTGATGGAGGGGCAGGCCAAATGGGTCTGCCCTTTTCTTCTTTCATCTGCCCCTCTTGAGCTTCC
Organism: uncultured Syntrophobacter sp.; assembly: GCA_963663685.2. Lineage (GTDB taxonomy): Bacteria > Desulfobacterota > Syntrophobacteria > Syntrophobacterales > Syntrophobacteraceae > Syntrophobacter. The sequence continues at coordinate 165,285 of CAXXDT010000014.1, forward strand.
AGAAGCGCTAAACTCCGGGGGATCGGGGGCAGAGCCCCCGTTTGAATACTCAGCCGGGGTCCTGTTGCCAAGGCTGCTATGCGGCCTTTCTTCATTGTAGTGGATGCGCCATGTCTCGGCCTTTTGCCTGGCGTCATCAAGGTCCAGGAACCAATTTTCGTTCAAACATTCTTCCCGAAGCCGCCCGTTGAAAGACTCAATAAACGCATTGTCGGTGGGCTTGCCGGGCCTTGAGAAGTCCAACTCCACTCCGTGGGTATAGGCCCAAAGGTCTACCTCCCTGGAGGTAAACTCCGAGCCGTTGTCCACCATGATCCGCCTGGGCGTGCCAAATCGCTTCACAGCTTCATCCAGGCCGCAAACCACATCACAGGCATTGTACCGCAATCCCACCCCGATAAAAGGACTAACGCGGTTAAAGTTATCGACTATCGTTAAAAGCCGGAGGCGCCGGCCGTCAAAGAGTTCATCGGCCATCAAATCCATCGACCAACACTGGTTGCGGCTTGTCGCATGGACCTGGGCTACTCGGGCTTTGGCGCTGACATGACGCTTGGGCTTTTTGCGCCGTATCTGAAGTCCCAGCTCGCAGTAAAGTCGATGGACACGCTTGTGATTGACAAGCCATCCTTCCCGGCGAAGAAGCGTATGGATTCGCCTGTAACCATAATGCGCCCGGACGGAGGCAATCTCCTTGATCCGTTGCTTGAGAGCCGCCTGCTCGAATCGCCTGGGGCGGTAGTACCAGCTTGAACGAGGCCCCCGCACTGCCCTGCAGGCCCTGCGCACACTCACCTTGTAGCACAGCCTCAACTGATCCACCATCTCCCGGAACCGGGCAGGCTTCAGAGCTTTTTTCGGATTACTTCCTGGAGCATTTCCTTATCAAGAGACAAATCCGCCACCAGCCTTCGAAGTCTTGCGTTTTCTTCCTCGAGTTGGCGCAGCTTTCGAACCTCGGAGGGCATCAGTCCCCCGAACTTCTTCTTCCAGCGGTAGAAAGTCTGCTCGGAGATCCCCATCTTGCGGATGACCTCGGAGACGGACGTGCCCTGTTCGGCCTGCTGCAGGGCAAAAGCAATCTGCTGGTCCGTGAAATTGGACTTCTTCATCGTGAAAATACCTCCTTATCTGATTCGATCAATCTATCAGATTTTTCTCACAATGATTGGTCCAGTTTTCAGGGATCAGGTCAATATTTTATGGTTACTTCCAGTCAATATCTTCGTTTCTCCAACCATCATCATATTTCAAAAATTTAACCTTCCTTAGATTCTCGCAACTACTAAATTCACTCTTATACTCTTTCATGTTCATGAGAAGATTGGCGAGAGGATATTGATTTTGGTCAATATTTAAATGCGTCTTAAATTCAACTATACTAGTAGTATCTGTTACCTTGGATATTCCTGTAATTTCACCACATTCACACTTTGCCAGCAATAATACCATAACTTGGCCATCATAAAAATTATGACCTTTCTGCATACGTACTATATATGGTCTTATTTTATCATTGGGAACATATTTCCAAAAGTTATTAGGTCCAGATCTAGTCATAGCACCATATCCATGATCACTTAATACTTTATGATTAGGATCCGGTAGTTCAGCAAAATAAGGGTCCATAATAACATACCCAAGTATCGCATGATTTTGATTCTTTAATATCTTACCTGCTTCTTCTCTTGTAAGATCGCCGCGGCCACATGAACACATTATACATGCACTCATCACAAGTATCATCATCCTTTTCATTTTTTCGCCTCCTGTTTGAAAATTTAGTGTAAAGAAAACTTCGGTTCATCCGGGAAATGAGTACCTGATTATTTGCAAAAAGAAAATGGACATGGCAGAACCTCGTGTTTGACGCCAACCGAACTGGAGAAGAGGCGGCAATCCATGTCTCCTGCGTTATATGCCACGGGGAAGTGAAATCATGTTCCCAAAAACCCTAATCAACTCCTCCGCCGCCCCCACAATCACGTCGCAGGAGTTCTCGATCATCGCGTTGACGACAGAGGTCTTGAGTTCGCCAGCGTTCCGAGTATCAGTCCTGATGCCGATGATCGGCCGGCGGGCAGCACCCTCGCGGCTTCTGAAGAAATACCCTATCTCCCATGCAGTCCCATCATCCACCTGTGTTCCATCCAGCCAAGCAACGAGAACGTCGGCGGTTTCAAGTTCCGCTTTGCACCGGGCGAAGATTTCCTTCCCGGCGCGGTTTCCCAAGGTCGCGATGTCTTCGGCAGAAAGCAGTTCGTATGGCCAGATCACTTCCACCTTGTAGTTGAATATATCGCTGGATGTTTTGCATCCAGGCCCGTTCCGCTTCAGAAAAGAGAGGGCCAGCCAGATAGATTTTCATGAATGATGCCTTTTACCTGTCATCTGCATTTTGGGGAAAGCCGAGTGGTGTTAAACCGGTAAGGTGTTGCACTCGCCACTCCCCGTGCAATATTGCACGAAAGTACCAATGGTTGTGGGCTGTTAAACCCGGTTGGACTGAGCAGCGAAGCGTTCGCGGTACATAGATTCATACTCGAAACGCACTGAGAGAAGGGCCAAAGCCAAGTCAAGTTCAGCGAGTTTCTCTTTCGAATAGCCTGTACATTGAACTTGCAGTACGACCTGGCTAGCTCCTGAGTCAATAAGGTCATCGCCTATAAGGTAATAGTATATTGCAAATCCAGAAGAAATACCGGTCAAATAGAATACCTCCGGCCATCCTCCTTCTTGCGGTTCGTTCACCAATTTGCCGCGTACAAAGAGCTGGAGTTGTTTAAGAATGGCGGGTCCTAACCCTATGTTTTTAAGGACGAGCGAGCGTGCTTCCGGGCGCTTCTCGTGGTGGAACGCCAACAGTGGACGCACAGACAGTCGATTGTGTTTTCGAGCTTGACGCCCCTCCCATATCGAGAACGCAAGCGCACAAACAGCTGTAACTGCTCCTGCCATTGATAATATGAGGTCAGGGTTGCTCATTTTTGAAGTCTCCCCATGCTGGTCTAATACTATCTCGCGTGCAAGTTTAAACTAACAATCCAAGGAAATCCTTCCATGCTGCCTCCGATGCGGGGGCCTTTTCGAGGGTCTCACAAGGGACTGCATCAATTGATCCTCTTCAGCCTCGATGCTGTTGAAAACCTTGTTCCGGAAACCGTTCTCTCGGACCCGGATAATTCATAATAGTGCTTGAAAAAAGAAACGGACATCCTGTAACGTGTCGAGTTGACAAGACAAAACACGAAACAAAAAGGATGTCCGTTGAAAACAGTCTGTCATAATCAACTCTCTTTTGCAAACCTTGATTCACGCTCTGTTGAGGCCGAATTTTCGGCCGGCCCCATGACCTCGGATGGAGGCTCTTTGCTGCTGCGGGAAATCGATCGCACAACGGCTCTTTCTTCCTCCATGAGCAAGTCACTTTCCGATCGTCGCGACAAGGCCAAGGTGCATCATGGACAGGAGGAACTTTTGCGCCAACGCCTTTTCGCCATTGCGATGGGCTACGAGGACGGCAATGATCATCAAAGCCTGCGCTTCGATCCCGGATTGAAAACAGCCGTCGGCTCCCTACCTGAGACGGGTCCGGCATTGGCCTCGCAGCCGACACTCTCGCGGTTTGAAAACAGGGTTCGCACGGGAGAGCTTTTCCGCCTCTCCGATGCCCTCATAGACGCCTATGTGGGTACGCACCCGGCTCCGAGGAAAGTCATCGTCCTTGATATGGACGCCACGGACGATCCGACTCACGGCGGTCAGCAACTCTCATTCTTTCACGGCTATTACGATCAGTACATGCTTTATCCCCTGCTGATCTTCGACGGGCTCAGCGGTTTTCCGGTGGCCGCGGTGCTGCGCGCGGGCAATGCACACGCATCCAAAGGAGCGGCGGCAATTTTGAAGCGCCTCATCCGGCGCCTCAAAATTGCCTATCCGAAGGCTGCGATTCTGGTGCTCGCCGATGCCGGCTTTGCCGTGCCGGGCATTTACAGACTGCTTGAGCGCGAGAAGGTCAAATACACGATTGGTTTGATTACCAATGAGCGTCTGCGCAAACGTGCCGCCAACCTGGTGCTCAAGGCCGAAAAAGAGTTCGCCAAAACCGGCGAAAAACAGAGATTCTTTGGCAGCTTCTACCATCGAGCCGGATCCTGGCAAAAGTCACGCCGGGTTATTGCCAAGGTCGAGAGGCTCTCCCGAGGACTCAACACCCGCTTTGTTGTAACCAATGTCCTCTTTGAATCCGCCGCGGGGATTTATGACGGCATCTACACCGGCCGCGGCGATGCCGAAAACCGGATCAAAGAACTCAAACTTCATCTCAAAGCCGACCGGTTGAGCTGCACCCGGTTTCAGGCAAACCAGTTTCGGCTGCTGCTGCACACTTTTGCCTTTGTTCTGTTGTGGCACCTGCGCCGCAGCCTTGCCGGGACTGAGTTGGCTATGGCCACAGTTGACACCCTCAGGCTCAAGCTGCTCAAAATCGCTGCCAGGGTAGTCCAGAGCGTCAGGCGCATTCTCTTTGCAATGCCCCGGGCCTACCCCTATCAGCGCCTGATTGCCACCGCGCTGCGAAATATCCGACAAATGCCACTCCGATGCTGACGGAGCGATCTTCCGAACCGCAGCATCCGATCACCATAAAAACCGCACCAACACTACCGGTGCATCAAAATTCGGAATTTCTGCCACCTGATCATGCGGCGATAAGCGAAATGAAGCACTCGGCACAGGCTCCAGAGCCTTTCTGCCGACTGGACTACTGAAAAATCCGTCCCCATAGCTCATGATGCCCTCTTTCAAGGGGGTTCTGGCAACGCCTCATGAATAATGCGGGCTAATCTTCACAGTGATCAGCACCTTTCGCGTATCTTGTGCACAATGCCCCAAAATTGGGGTCATCCGGGAAATGAGTACCTGAGTATTTGCAAAAAAGAAATGGACATGGCAGAACCACGTGTTTGTTTGACGGCAATCGAACAACACGGGAGGGTTCCGGACCATGTCCACATCGATACTTTACCACGCTTTTGGGCTCAAAGGTATCCAGTATGAATCGGCGCGTTTCTTTGGAGACTGTGTCCTGATCAGCGCCCGGACAACTGATCAGAGCGTAAGATGCCCTCAATGTGGCGGAAAGAGGGTTACCTTTAAAGGGCAGAAAAGGCGGCTGTTCAGGATGAGCCCGATTGGACGGAAACGGTGTTTCCTCGATCTCTTGCTCCACCGGCTCAAATGCATGGAATGTGGAGGGCTGTGGTGGCACCATCTTCCATTTCTGGATGGTAAACACCGCTATGTTCGTTTCTTTGCGCTCACCGTCCTGGATCTTTTGAAATACTGTACCATCCAGGCGACCTCCGAGTACCTCGGGGTAGGCTGGGACTTGGTTAAAGCGATTCATAAGGAACGGCTTTCCCTTCTTTACCGAACCATCCCGCTTGGAGAGGTGAGGCATGTCGGAATCGATGAGTTCAGCTTGAGAAAAGGCCAGGAGTACATGACCATCATTACGGACCTGGAGAGTGGAAGAATCCTGCATGCCGTTGAGGGTAGGAGCAAGGAAAATATCCGCCCGTTTCTGGAAAGACTTTCCCACAAAGCAAAAAACCTTGAGGCCATAGCCATGGACATGAGCAGCAGTTACTTCTCCGCTGTCCGGGAGTCTCTGCCCAATGTGGACATTGTCTTTGACCGCTACCATATCATGGCCCTCATGAACCATGCCCTGGATGAAATCAGAAGGAGTCAGCAGAGAGAACTCGACGACCTGGGGCAAAAGACGCTCAAAGGCAACCGGTTCCTGCTGCTCAAAAACTATGATTCCCTTGAACCTGGCAGGAAAGCCAGGCTGGACGCCCTCCTTGAGGCCAATCGGCCCCTCTTCATCGCTCATTCCATGAAAGAACAACTGCGGCTCTTCTGGGAGGAAGACGTTCACACCGCCCAGGGATTTCTCGATGTCTGGCTGAAAGATGCCATGAACTCCGGAATCAGACAGCTTGCCAAAGTGGCCAAAACCCTGGCCGGATACAGGACCGGGCTTCTCAATTATTTCAAACACTTCATCACCAACGGGATCGTAGAGGGGATCAACAACAAAATCAAAACCCTGAAAAGGCAGGCGTACGGTTTTCGAGACATGACGTATTTCAAACTGCGCCTCTACCACCTGCATGCTCAGGGGTACTCATTATCCGGATGAACCCAAAATTGCCGTATAATGTACTGTCATTTTCCCTGATGGCCGAAAGGTAATTCATTATGTCTTCGTTAGCACAAGCTTTATTGATATCGAATGAAAATTCGTCATACATCATCGAGCACGTTAGGAGATCCTCTTTTGCAAGTCCTCCAATTGTGTCGTAAATTCCAATGTATGCTTCCAAATGACTGTCGCTGAATTTCCCTGCTGGCTGGCGTATCTTGACCCCCGTATCATCAGTATCAAGTTCATCTATAATATCTTGATATTTTTCTAGTTTGTCGTCAAATCTTAACATTAAATCGGCCGATCTCAGTGCCCTATCTGCCTTCAATTTGATTTTCTCTGTCTGGATTGTGATAACACCAAAAACGATCCCTGCGATGATAGCAACTTTTGCTGCAATATCTAGGGCCTTTAAAACGATTCCAGATGGCGCGCCTGTTTTCGGTCCTTGGTCCGACATGTGTTGGTTCCTCAGTATACCACCATCAGTCTGTGCATCTGTCGGTTCGTTGGTGGGGAAACGGCGGTGGTAGACGAGGAACTGTACAACGGTAGCCAAAATTACTACAAATGAACCGCAGGTAGGCAGAATCCACCACCACCCTGCAAGTACACGATTTGCCGGTGGAACAATTAAGAAGGGAACGAATTGCGCACCAGCGAGCAACGCAATCGTGGCGGCTGCGGTCATCCTGTAGCCGAAAAACAACCGCCCACCAGGCAGGCTGAGAAATGTCTCCCAGTTTTCCTCTGCCGGTAGTGCACCGGGTGTTCCTGCCGCCCTTTTTTCGAGTTGGCGAGCGAAATAGCCAGCACGCAGCATTCTTCCAATCTGGGTCATGTATTCGGATGCTCCGAGCAATCCAAGAAAGCCGATGAAGAACCACCCAATAAGTTGAACTTTCAGCGGCTCTTTAACGTTTTGCACAAGGAATCCCATACACGCGACAAGAACAGCGGCAACGACCATAATCCAGCCGATGACCGCTTCCATTATTTGTTGAGCAGCGATGGATTCTGTTCGGGCGGTGGAATGCATGTGCCACAAGGCTGTTTGAGGATCACCTTCTATCGTCGTGTGAACGTCAAACCTTACAGGTCCGAACAGTCGTGACAGCATCGTCTCCTCCCCGGTTTCACGTCTCGTCTACCGTGGTCATTTATCAACCCATCGAGTGCCGGCCCGTCTGCCTCTCTTCCGTTGCAGCCGGTCCGCTCGGATTCGTGTTTGCAGTAAACAGAGTGTCGCGAACCCTTCCCCCCTTGCCTTCTTCAGGCCGGGTAGGAAAGCTCGACTTTATTTGGTTGGGACTTGCTTAAGAACCGTCGTACCGGAGCTGTTGTCAATTTCGTAAAGCCAGAACCCGGGGGATTCCGGCTGTTCCGAAGCGCGGAGTTTGGCCAACTCTGCGGCCGCTGTTGTCATACCAGTGAGCGCGGTAATGGTTTCAGGGATCTTGGTGTCGGTTGTCTGGCCGACAGTTGTGAGAACGCCGTTTTGGAAAACAAGGGAAAGGTTGGCGCTGCCGTATCCACTCTTCAACTTGGCATAAACCGGTTTAGACTGATCCGGGAGGTAAACGATCGAGGCCTGGATAGGATTGTCCTTGTTGCCTGTGGGAGAAACGAGCAGGTAGGGCTTGGCATAGTAAAACTTGACCCCGGTTTCCGGTCCTTCAAGTTTGCTGTCGCTGTAGAATGCCAACCGTGCGCATCCGGACAGCGCAACTGCGCAGACAACCGCGAGTAATCCTGCCAGTCTCCTGATTCGCATGATGTTCTCCTCCGTTCCAGAGGTGCGTGAAGGGCAATATGCTGACAACGAGGAACCCGTGAGGGGTACTGTCGTACCCCAAAAAAGCGAAAAATATTATACGTTATCAACTCCTGTTCGACCGGAAAGATGCCATTCAAACTCGAATCTGTTGAGGTAATAAAAAACACGCTCTAGGTCTCTACTAACGAAAGCAACGTTAGAGGATTGGAATAATCCCATGGCATCTGTTGAATGAGGAACGCGTTCATGAGGGCAAGGCAATTCAACAAGAACAATCGACCTATTGATTATTATAAATGTTGGTTGATGCATATTCTGGACAAAATGGCATGTAAACACCTTGTTAGGATCAAGAACTTTCCGTGAATTACTAAAGCTAGAATTGTGGTATCGATGATGATGCTGCTGAGCTGTTGTAATAATCTTAATAGATGTCTTTAACGTGTTTTTATAAGTAGCACTTAGATGATCATATTGTTCAAATGTCGATGCAGTGATTGAACTGGGAACCTTCAATTTGTGGTTGATGAATGCATTGACAATGCTGTCAACATGGCACTGATCGTAATCGAATGTCAGCCAGCATATTTCACTTAATCCATTTAGCTCTATTTCCTTAGGTATAATCTGGGACCAACTTTTAATCAACAGAGATCTTGAAAAGAATTGCTCTTGAAGTTCAAAAAGCTCTTTCCGCTGGCGTTGTAAAAAGAAAGGTGTAGTTCTTACCTTCCTAAACAATCTGGTCGTAATATACAATAGCAACTCACAAAAGAAAAATCCAGATAAAGATGCAGTAATAATTATCAACGGAGCATCACCTATTGATGCCCTCAGGGCTTGAGATAACGTTGTTAACATATCAATCTTGACTGCAGCAATAGCACCAAAAATACCAATGGTTGCTATTTCTAATTTTAGGATTTCGGCGATCGCATTGGTGTTATATAGTACTGCTAGAATTCTGGAGGTGGCTATCGCAATTACACCAACAATAGCAAGTAACTCAAATGATTTGGCAATTGGAGTCAAAATCTCAGCATATATATCTATTGCTCCATTTCTTAGGATCATCTGTGGTATATTCTTTTGAATATGTATTAACAATTCATCACATGGGAATCCCAATTCATAGTATTTGTATATTAATTGCGAAAGTGCGCCTCCAAAGGCAAAAAATGTAGTGCTGATTGCATATGTGGCAAATACTCTGAAAACACTTTTGGATATTTCCTTGCGTTTATGGTTTGAATCATAATAATTGTATATCCTAATTAGTGGTCCATATAACGAAGAAAACACAGGTCGTAGAACAAGGAGCGAAGCAAGAATGAGAGTTATTGATAAGGCTATCGCTTGTATAATATGCCATCCAAATTCAATTTGAAATGGGGGTGATATCATTTGAGTTATCCTCCGTTCGATTTGTGTTGTTAAATTTATTTGGGAATATATACATAACGCTAAGGATAATAATGATAGTGAGTGCGGTATATGTCCATTTTATTGCATCTTTAGAATAAAAAAAACATAGTGGGATAAAAAATAGAGAGATGTAATGCATGTCCGGTATATATTTTCTATCAACACGTGCGACCCATTGAACAAGGCATACTAATATCCAATATGAATATGTTGCGGTACCTAATGCTACGCCGATATCGAAAAATGTGTGTGCCCCTCTGTATATACGTACAAAACATACATATAAAATAGAAAGTGTTTGCAATAACAAAAACACCTTATTGACAAAAGTTGATGGTTTAATAATTGAGTCTGGAGAGTTGTAGGATCTGGCTACTCGTAGGAAATTGTTTGCAGCGCTTTGAGTTAGTAGTGTTCCATTGTTTTGGTTTATAAAAAGAAGCGCACTAAGATATATGTAAACTTGTCGAACTATAAAACCTGATGGACATGAATCGCTTCCAGTCCTTATTGATCCTGTGAAGTAGCAAGTAAACCACGGTTCTCCTAATTGTTCAGGCGATGGTGTTCTCGTGTAGTTAAAGGCAGGTTTCAAAAGCTTATCGCCAACTATGTATCCTACTACAACTATCGCAGATAAAATACATAGAAGTTTTATATGCAGGCGGGCTTTATAGGGAATTGCATTCCTAATGCTCACTAAGATTGCGATAATGTTGCTTACTAATTTTGCTTTGTAGCGATTGGGATTTGCGGGATGGGCCGCATTGCTTCCTTGCGCTTTGGGGATTTGTTTATTGGCCGTGGAAGTAGTATTTGGCAAAATTGGTAGATTGGATAAATAATTGTAAATTTGAATATACAGCATTGCGCAGGTAAATAAAAAAACTAGAAAAGGATCAACAAGTGAAGTCAATTGTTTAATCCATTGAACTTCGGGTAATTTGTAACAGGCGAAGTACTTAGCTGTGAGGATTGCCATTAATACAATGTTTATAAGTATTGATGAATATACTAGTGCTTCATTGATCCTTAACGCTTTTCTCCGGTTTAATAGCGTTTGGTTCAACATGTAATCCTCCCTATGCGCATCATCATTAAAAAGGGGATCGTGTTATTTTAACCCTGGAAATTCATAATAGTGCTTAAAAAAAGAGGTTCATCCGGATAATGAGCGCCCCGAGCATGCAGATGGTAGAACCGCCGTTTGAAGTACTCCATGTCCTGGAAGCCATATGCCTGCCGTTTGAGGGTTTTGATTTTGTTGTTGATGCCTTTGCCGCCCCTCCCGTGTTGTTCGATTGGCGTCAAACAAACACGAGGTGCTGCCATGCCCATCCTTTTTTCGCAACCCTCCGGGTACTCATTTCCCGGAAGAGCCCAAAAATGTGGCTTTGTTCGACGGCTGTTAAAGGAAAAGAAATAGGTCAGAATTCTTCCTCCACCATGCGTGAGCTCGGAGCCAGTTATTGCCCATTAATGATCTGCTGGCGCAGAGTCTTGTATTCCTGGGCGGATACCTTGCCTTGCGCCTTCAACTGGTCGAGATCAGCGAGTTGGTCGATCCTGCTCTTCGGCTGTGCCTGAGGCTGGGCGGCCTGGACAGGCTCTTCGGCTTTCTTGGCCGGCTTGAGGATGACGTGAGCAGGGTTCGGCGTCAGGTTGTAAACCGCGCCGGTTCCATAGTCTATTACCCCGCCGAGAATGACGCCGGCGCCTGCAAGGGTTGGAAACACGCTGAGAGATTCGGGTTCGTAGCCTTCCTTCGTGTATCTTATCATGACGCTCTGGTTCCTTTTGAGCTTCACGGTTCCCGGAGTAGTACACTTCTGACCGTCTGAAACTTCCGCCAAAGCGCCGGGGGGCTCACTTGTGATGTTTAACGGTTCCTCAGTTCCACGAATCATCGTGGCACACCCGGAACCGATCAAAGCGAACAGAATGATGAAAATGCGCATGCGTTTGAACATTGCTGTCTCCTCTTGAAATGGAAGTCGAGATATGGAACCACGTTCTATCAACGGTTTTCAGCAAGTCCAGTACGGCCCGAATACACAGCATGAACCTGTAAAACACATTCTCAAGGTGCGCTCTGATTACACCTCCAGCAAATTCCTCCACCCCCACACGACCCGGCCGATAATGAGCTCGATCAGGTTCTGACTCCACGCATTCTGTGGAGCGTATTTCCTGTTGTCTGAACCGACGATCAACCCGTTGTTGGACTTGTAGAGCCGCTTAACAGCGCACCCCCCGTCGCCCGTTCTGATGGCGTACACCGCGCCGGACTTGAACGTGAGGATGTCTCCGGCCGGATCGTCACGATCGATCAAGACGATGTCTCCTGGGTAGAGCAGGGGCATCATGCTGTCCCCATCCTTTTCGGAAATCTGCACGGCGATGAGGCGATGGCACCGCCTTTCGCTTAGGGCCGGAGCGTAAATCCAGACAAAAGATCGGATGTCCCGTTCGCTGAGCGCCTGTCCGGGACCAGCGGCGATCTTCCCATCAACCAAGGGCGCTGCGTAGTAGTCCTGAAGCGGGATCTCTGGCCGGTCTTTTACATCGCTCATGAGGATGACGTTGGGGGCCGGGGTGTCGATTTTGACTTCAACTTGGGGGATGTCCCCGGTTGGCCCTTCAGGTTGACCAGCAAAAGGGGCTCCGCATCCAGTGAGAAGCCATTTGAAATCAAAGTGGAATTTCTCCTCTAAGCTGTCCTTCAAGATGCTACCACAACTCCCCAGCCCATCACGGGAGGGGACCACGAAACGAACCCAAACATGGAGGTTACCCGGCAACGAAATTTCGAGAGAACGAAAGTGCCGATCATGGCCTGTTGCCTCCCGGTGTTTGAGGAAAAGCAGGCAAGACAAAAGGAGAAGTCCCTATAAGGGACACAGTAAAGGAATAGCGCATGAATCGTAACAACGCAATTAAAAACCAAATTATGGGCAAACTCATGATGCGCGGGGAGACGCTCAAGTCCTTTGCCCTTCGGCACGGGTACAAACCGAACACGGTTCAGAAGAGCCTGAGGCGGTTTGCAAGAGGCGGCCCCAGCGAATGCCGGAGGCAGGCATTCCTTAGCGGCAGGATAATGGACCGGCTGATCGCGGAGACGGGAGTAGAGGTTCATCCGTTTGTTCCCCTCCCCTGGATCTTTTCGGCTATCCTGCTGACTTCCTTCATGACTTCGGTTTCATCTACTATAAGTATCTTTCCGTCCGCAACCAACTGCCGGCCGTCTACCCATACGTGGCGGACGTCGCCCGGGCCCGCGCAATACACCAGGTGCGACATGGGATCGTAGAGCGGTGTGAGGTGGGGCTGATTCAGATCGAGCGCGATGAGGTCCGCCTTGGCACCCGCCTCGATGCGCCCGATCCGGTTTCCCCAGTCCAGAACGGAAGCGCCGCCCCGGGTGGCCATGCCCAGTACTTGCGAGGCGCTGCACACCACCGGGTCCCCGCGGAAAGCTTTGTGGGCCTTCGCCGTTCTGTCCATCTCGGAAAACAGGTTGAGGTCGTTGTTGCTGGCGCAGCCGTCCGTGCCCAGTCCCATGCGGATTCCCGCGGCCATGAGTTCCGGTACGGGCGCGATGCCGGAGGCGAGCTTCATGTTGCTTTCGAGGTTGAGGGACACTCCGGCGCGGCGGGAACCGAGGAGCGCGATCTCTTCGGCATCGGGCCAGACGACATGGGAACAGAGGGTGCTTTCGTCGAGAACTCCCAGGCGGTCCAGGTGCACGACCGGCCGGGCTCCGTACCTGCGCACCACCTCGTCCACTTCGGCCTGGGTCTCGGAAACGTGAATCTGAAAGAGTATCCCGCGTTCGCGGCACAGGGATTTGACCCACCGGAGGGTCTCCGGCCCGCACGTGTAGGCGGAATGGCAGAAGAGGGACGGCCTCAGCCGGGTGTTTCCCGATGCAAAGGACCCCAGAAAGGTCTCGGCCCTTTCCCTGGCCCGTTTCGGTTCCTTCCAGTCCGGTGTGGGGAAGTCGAGGATTCCCTGGCCGAGCACGCCCCGGATGCCCGAAACGTCCGCCGCTCGAACGGCTTCCTCCTCGAAAAAGTAGCCGTCGCAAAACGTCGTCGTTCCGCCTTTGAGCATTTCGATGCAGGAAAGCAGTGTCCCGGAATAAACCAGTTCGGGGGAAACCGCCGATGCCTCTGCGGGGAAGATGACCTCGTTCAGCCAGCGGTCGAGGGGCAGGTCGTCCCCCAGCCCCCGGAAGCAGCTCATGGCCGCGTGGCCGTGAGTGTTGATAAGGCCGGGAGCGACGAGACAGCCGGAGAGACGCATCTCCTTCCGGCCCCTGAAACGCATCCGGATTTCATCGGATGCGCCGACGGCCGCCACCGAATCGCCGTCGATGGCAATGGCCCCGGACGCGATGCACCGCATGGCGTCGTCGCAGGTGACCACCCACGAAATATCGGTCAGCAGCAGGTCCACGCCCCTGGGCGCGGTGCTTGCGGGTTCAGGGTTTGATTTGTTTTGCGAATTCTCGGACACGTTCCATGACCTCGTTGACGTCAAAAGTGAGCACTTTCCGATCTTCCATGACGAGCCGCCCATGAATGATGCTGTGTCTGACATCGGAACCGCGGGCGGCGTAAACCAGGTGGCTTGCCGGGTTGTACATCGGCACGAGGTGGGGCTTTCGGAGGTCCACGACGATGAGGTCCGCGAGAAAACCGGGAGCGATCCGTCCGACTTCATCTTCCAGCCCCAGTGCCCGGGCCCCGTTTGCCACGGCCATTTTCAAAACGGTTTCCGCGGGTAGCACGGTGGGGTCCAGTGTCGCCGCCTTGTGGAGCTTGGCGCAGGTGTCCATTTCGCCGAAGAGGTCGAGATTGTTGTTGCTGGCGCAGCCGTCCGTGCCCAGGGCGACGTTCACTCCCAGTTCCAGAAGCCGAGGGACCGGGGCTATGCCGGAGGCGAGTTTCATGTTGCTTTCCGGGTTGTGCACCACGTGGGTCCCGCTGGCGGACAGCAGTTCCATGTCATGGTCGTCCAGGGCCACGCAGTGGTCCGCGATGAGGTGCGGCCCCAGGAGCCCCAGACCGTCGAGGTGCGCGACGGGCCGTCGCCCGTAGCGGTCGAGGATCTGCCGCACCTCGGCTTCGTTTTCCGAAAGATGAATGACGAGGCGCACTCCGTTGCGGAGGGCGATTCCGTTGCACCGTTCCAGGACGGACGGGGAACAGGTGTAGGCCGCGTGGGGTTCCACGGCCACCCGGACCAGGGGGTCGCCCGCCCGCTGACGGATGAGCGATTCCGTGAACTTGAGCCCGTTTTCGATCGGGCCGTAATTGGGGGAAGGGAAGTCGTAGAGGACTTCTCCGACGAGCGCGCGCATGCCGGCGGTCCCGGCCGCTTCGGCCACCTTGTGTTCGAAGAGGTACATATCGCAGAAGGTGGTTGTGCCGGAAAGGATCATCTCGGCGCAGGCAAGGAGTGTTCCCCAGTAAACCCATTCTTCGGTGAGTCTGGCTTCCGCCGGGAAGATGTGTTCCCGCAGCCATTCCATGAGTGGGAGATCGTCGGCGAGCCCCCGAAAGATGGTCATTGCCGCGTGCGTGTGGGAATTGATGAGACCCGGAAGCACGATGCAGCCTTCGACGTCGAGGGTTTTTGCCGCTTTGAATTCCGATTCGAGGGAAGCGGATGGGCCCACGGCCGCGATCCTGCCGCCGCGAATGGCGACGGCCCCGGGATGGAAACGTTCGCCGGCCGGGTTCAGAGTGAGCACGAGGCCGTTTACGAGCAGGATATCCGCTTCGCGAGGCGCTTGATTTTCGATGGGACTTGTCGATGTCATGAATATTTCCGTAGATGAAGGGTGTGAAGGACTCAAGGGGCTCATATCACTTGTGCCCGTGTGCCCGTTTTGTTCGAAAAAACGGTCCCGACGCCGTAATGCAGGGAACGAACCGGAACCGGGAAAAAAGTGTGGGCATCGAACATTGTGCATCAGCTGCGTTGCGTGAAACATTAAGGGTTCAGGCATACCGGCAGCAACCGGGGTCTGCTGTCCCGTTCGTCCGGCGGGTGGCCCGGACAACTCGTTGTCCGGGTCCGTCAGGACAAGAGGTACAGGCAGGAAACGATCAACCGGGCGCATGGTGGACCATCGCAGTGGGGATCGATTCCCGGGTCCCTCCTGCGCTTCGCGCACGGACAAGCAAGTTGTCCGTGCCACCCATCGGTGTGGGGGCGCGGCTCCCAAATTGTTTGAAAAGCATTGTTTGCTGCTTCCTTGAAGCAATTGTTCATGGTGCCCGCCTCACCCGCGAAGCATCGAAACGGGTATTTCGGGACTCTATTTTGTAGGTAACTCAACTATAAGGATGAGTACAGCTTCACGGTGACACCCTGCGCATCCTGCTGACGACTCCGGGTCTCTTCCATGCCCTCAGAGCTTTGCGACGATGTCCGCCAGGAGGCGCATGAGCCGCACCCCGGTTTTTTCGGCCGCGGCGATGATGTCCCCGATGAGGGCCGGCTTGTAGCAGTCCGGCAGGTTGACGTTGGTTATGGCCGAAAATCCGAGGACTTCCATGCCGGCATGGACCGCCGCAATCACTTCCATGACGGTGGACATGCCCACCGCATCGGCGCCGATGGCCTTGAGGAAGCGCGTTTCGGCGGCCGTTTCCAGGCTGGGGCCGACCAATCCGGCGTAGACCCCTTTATGGAGCCGCAGCTTCAGGGAAAGAGCGGTGTCCGCGGCAAGGTCCTGGAGCCGCCGGCTGTAGGGTTCCGTCATATCCGGGAACCGGGGGCCCCATTCGTCCGTGTTGGGTCCGACGAGGGGATTGTGCCCCGTGAGATTGATGTGGTCCGAGATGACCATGAGGTCGCCCGTCGTGAACCGGGGATCGAGCCCCCCCGCGGCGTTGCATACGATAAGGATTTCCGCGCCCAGGGACCGCATGACCCGGATCGGGAAAGTGATCTGCTGCGGGGAATAGCCTTCGAAGAGGTGGAACCGCCCCTGCATGACCACGAGCGGCTTTCCCATCCATTTTCCGCAGATGAGCCTGCCCTTGTGCCCTTCGGCGGTGCTCAGCGGGAAATGCGGGATGCTCCCGTAGGGCAGGATGGTGGGTTCCCGGATTTCATCGACGGTGCCTCCAAGGCCCGTTCCGAGGATGAGCCCGATTTTCGGCGTGAAGCCGATCCGTTGACCGATGAACGCCGCTGCGTCTTGTACGTCTTGAAAAAAAGCTCCCATTGTTCCTCCGATCGGAGGAAGCCGGCCCGCCCGTGCCGCCCGTCTTCCTCGGTTGCTGCACTTCCGCCGCCCGCGGTCCCCGACATGCAATTCCTGAGACAATTGACACAAGGTAAGGGATTTGTAAAGATCACTCGCAAACATCGGACCGTTCCGGTCGAATCCGCATGTTTCCGCCCCGCGTAAGTCCGCGCCGCCGTGTACATTGAGGGGCATGTTACAATTCAGCCATCACCGGCGGATGTGTGTCCGCCGGCTGCGGCCCGCGCCGGGCGGATCGAACGCGGGCGGGGCCGCGTTACACGACTCGCCCCGAAAAGGGGCTTTCAGCCATTGCAGGGTTTATGAATCGTACCGAATCGCATCCGCCGGCCGCCGGGAGGCCTCATTCCGGGAGGCGGGAACTCCCGCGTTCCCTGAGCTATCCCGCCGAACTCCCTATTACGGACAGGAAAGAGGCCATTCTCAGGGCGATCGCGGAGAACCAGGTCGTCGTCATCACGGGTGAAACCGGGTCGGGGAAAAGCACCCAGATCCCGAAGATGTGCCTCGAAGCCGGGCGCGGTGTCCGGGGCGTGATCGGGTGCACTCAGCCCCGGCGAATCGCGGCGATCACCCTGGCCGATCGGGTGTCCGAAGAACTGGGGCCCGAGGGCCAGCGGTGGGTCGGCTACAAGATCCGTTTCCAGGACCGAACGAGGCCGAGCACCCGGATCAAGTTCATGACCGACGGGATCCTGCTGGCCGAAGCCCAGTCTGACCGCCAATTTCGCGCCTATGACACGCTCGTGATCGATGAAGCCCACGAACGGACCCTGAACATCGACTTTCTCCTCGGCCTCATCCGGCGGGTCCTGCCCGCGCGGCCCGATCTCAAGGTCATCGTCACCTCCGCCACCATAGACCCCGAGAAATTCTCCCGGGCCTTCGGCGACGCTCCCATCATCGAAGTATCCGGGCGTACTTACCCGGTGGACGTCTGGTACCGTCCCATCGAGGAGCCCGAATCGGGGGACGATGAGAACGGGGATGTGACGTACGTGGACCAGGCCGTGACGGCCGTCGACGAATTGAGGAAGGGCAGAGCGCGCGCACGCCGCGGGGACATCCTCGTTTTCATGCCGACGGAGAGCGATATCCGTGAGACGGTGCAGCGGCTCGAGGAAAAGCGCTACTTCAATACGCTCGTTATGCCCCTTTTCGGGAAAATGGCGTCCGCCGACCAGAAACGCATTTTCCAGGCGACCACGGAAGAGAAGATCATCGTCGCGACCAACGTGGCCGAAACATCCATCACCATTCCCAGGATCAGGTACGTCGTCGATACGGGTCTTGCCCGGATCGCCCATTACAACAGCCGATCGAGGACCCGGAGCCTGCCCGTCGCCCGAATATCGCAGGCGAGCGCGGACCAGCGAAAGGGCCGCTGCGGGCGGGTGGAAGCCGGGGTGTGCATCCGGCTCTATTCCAGCGACGACTACCAGGGCCGGCCCCCGTACACGGCCCCGGAAATCCTGAGGTCCAATCTCGCCGAAGTCATCCTGCGGATGCTTTATCTCCGGCTGGGCAACATCCAGGAATTCCCGTTCCTCGATCCTCCGTCTCCCGCGGCCATCAAGGACGGGTTCGCCGTATTGAAGGAACTGGGGGCGGTGGACGATCACCGCAGGCTGACCGGCATCGGGAAGACCATGGCGCGGCTGCCTCTCGACCCCCGCCTTGCCCGGATGCTTCTGCAGTCGAAAAAAGAAGGATCTCTGAATGAAATGATCGTCCTGGCGGCTGCTCTGAGCGCCCAGGACCCGCGCGAGAGGCCCCTCGACAAGGAAGCCCAGGCAGACCAGGCCCATGCCGTCTTCCGGGATGTACGGTCGGATTTCGTCGGGCTGCTCAAAGTGTGGAACGCATGCTGGCCGAGGCGGCAGGCGGCGGCCCGTGAAAACGGGGACGCCCCGGATTCGGTCAGCGGGCTGGATCCGGGCCCGGGTCCCGGTCCGCCGGCTGAGCGGAACGGGGCCGCGCAGCCGGATGCCGGGAAGCTGGAGGCGGCTTATGTTCCGCGCAGCCAGAGTCAATTGAGGAAGTTCTGCCGCGAACGCTTTCTTTCCTACAGGAGAATGAGGGAATGGAAGGACATTCACGAGGAAATTCTCAATATCCTGGATGAAATCGGGGGATTCGAGGCGAATTCCAAGCCCGCGGGCTACGATGCCATACACCGGGCGGTGGTGTCGGGCTATCTCAGCAACATCGCCATGCGCAGGGAAAAAAACGTCTACCTCGGGACCAAAAGCCGCCAGGTGATGCTCTTCCCCGGCTCGGGGCTCTTCAACAAGGGCGGGTCGTGGATCACCGCCGCCGAAGTGGTGCAGACGTCACGGCTTTACGCGCGAACCGCGGCGAACATCGAACCCGAATGGCTGGAGGAACTGGGCGGCCACCTGTGCCGGTCGACGTATTTCGAGCCTCACTGGGAAAAGAAACGCGGCCAGGTGGCCGCCTTCGAGCGGGTCACCTTGTACGGGCTTCCCATCGTGGAGCGCAGGAAGATCAACTATGCCGGAGTGCACCCGGAAGAGGCCAGGGACATCTTCATCCGGTCCGCCCTGGTCGAGGGGGACATTCCCGACACGTATGGATTCCACCGGCACAACACCGACCTGGTCCGGCAGATCGAGGACCTGGAAAACAAGACCAGAAGGCGCGGGCTCCTGGTCGATGAGGAGGCCGTCTACGACTTCTATGCCCGCCGCCTGCCCGTGCTGTCCGACCTGCGGACTCTTGACCGGCTCATCAGGGACCGGGGCGGCGATGACTTCCTGAGGATGACGGAATCGGACCTGCTGGGAGCGGAACCCGATTTCGGGGAGATCGAGCGGTTTCCCGACGTGCTGCGGCTGGGAGATGCGGAACTGCCGCTGAGGTACGCCTTCAGCCCGGGGGAGCAGGACGACGGGATAACCGTGACCATCCCGATCCACGCGCTGGGTCAGCTTTCCCCCCGACCCGTTCGACTGGCTCGTGCCCGGCATGATCGGAGAAAAGGTGGCCCTCCTCCTCAGGGGGCTTCCCAAGAACCTTCGAAAGAGGCTGGTTCCCGTCGGAGAATCTGCCGCAAGGATCACCGAATGCCTTCGCGGAAAGGAGGGAAACCTTTACCTGGAGCTGAGCCGCTGCGTCGAAGGCTTTTTTTCGGTCAGGGTTCCGCCGGACCAGTGGCTGAAAATGGACCTCCCCCCGTATCTCTCGATGCGGTTCGAAGTGGTCGGCCCCGAGGGAAACATGCTTGGAACGGGCCGGGACCTGCGCAAGCTCAAATCCTTCGTGGTGGAAAAGCATGAAGACCACCTGTGGAACAGCGCGAAGAAAACATGGGAGAAGGAAGGAATATCCTCGTGGGATTTCGGCGATCTGCCGCGGAGAATAGAGATCGGGAAAGACGCCCTGGGCCTTATGCGCTACGCCTGGCCGGGGCTCGCGGCCGAAGGGAAGACGGTCGCCGTCCGGCTCTTCGCCTCACCCGACGCCGCGGACAGGGCCGGCCTCGGGGGGCTCCTGCTGCTCTATCAGCTCGCATTTGAAGACGAGTTGAAATACCTGAAAAAAGATTGGGTGTTTCCAGACCGGCCGGCATCGATGCTCTATTTTATGGGCAACCGCCAGGAAGCGATCCGCCATTTGCAGGATTATATTCTGGGGGAACTCTTCGAGGTGCGGTTCCCGAAGCCCCCCGAACGCCGGCGGTTCATGGAAACGGTCCAAAAACTCAAGGGACGGCTCGGCATCATGGGACGCGAGTTGACCGAAGAAGTGGTGGATGCGGTCGCGGAAAGGGATGCCACCCGCTCCGAGATCGAACGCTTCAAACGGTCCGCCGGAAACAATCCCGGCGCGAAACAGCGCCTGGAAAACATCGCCGCGGAATTGGACGGGCTTTTCCCCGGGGATTTCCTGCTCCATTCCGGGCGAGGCTTTATAGGAGAATTGCCCCGGTATCTCCGGGCGTTCAGGATCAGGGCCGAAAGGGCTTATGCCTCCCCGGAAAAAGACCGGGTGAAGGCCGAATCGTTTGAACCCTTCCGCACCGTCCTGAATGAACTGGCCCAATGCCGGCGGACGGATTCTCCGGAGCCCGAGGCCGCTCTCGCGGATGAATTGCGGCTGATGATCGAAGAGTACCGAATCAGTTTGTTCGCCCCCGAAATCAAGACCCGCTTTCGGGTATCTCAAAAACGCCTTGACGAAAAATTACAGGAATGGAGATCGTGGAAGGAAGCGGCCGCTTTAACCTGAATCTGCTCGATGACCCGCAGGGCCTTCAGGCCCGTGTCATCGAACTCCTGCACGAACGATGCGGATGCGAATCTCTTTTTGATTACAAATCCTGTCAAACGGAAGTGAAGGCTTCGAGCGTACTGCTCCTGCTCGGCACCCAGGTCGCCCGTAACGGGCAATCGCCGGAGATTTGCGTCATTTTGAACAAACGCTCGCAAAATGTCCGGCAGCCGGGCGATCTGTGCTGTCCGGGAGGGGCCGTGGAACGGAGGATCGATCCCTTTCTCGCGAAGATGCTGTCGCTCCCTTTTTCTCCCCTGTCACGATGGCCGTACTGGGCGGCCTTCCGTCGGGAACAGCCGGAAGAAGCACGGCTGATGTCGCTCCTGCTGGCAACCGGCCTCAGGGAATCCTGGGAGGAAATGCGTCTCAACCCCTTTGCGACCAAATTCCTGGGGCCCCTGCCTTCCCAGTGCCTCATCGTTTTCCGGCGGGTCATCCATCCCATGGTGGCGTGGATGTCCCACCAGAAGACGTTCGCTCTGAACTGGGAAGTGGAAAGCATCGTGCCCATTCCGTTGCGTTGCCTGATCGACCCGGGGAATTACGCGTGCTATCATCTCAACGTCCCCCAACACCTCGAATGGAGGTTCCAGGGACGGCAGCACGACTACCCGTGTTTTCGATACCGCTCCGGGGAGCGCACCGAACTGTTGTGGGGGGCCACGTGCAGGATCGTTACCCTGCTGCTCGAAATAGTATTCGGATTCCTTCCCCCCGATTTCAGGACGCTCCCCGTCGTCTACGGCAACCTGGACGACAAATACGTGAACGGCGGGAACGGGGATGGACCCGGGGTGCACCTGTGACTCCGGGCGCTTCAATTTACTCATAACTTTAGGAAGTTACATGACTCAGGAAGGCGATGTAGTTCTGGTCAACATGGACAATGCACCGGTGTTTTTTGCCCGGATCGAATCCATCACAGAGGATGTCAAACCCGAATGGTTTCACGTGAAGCTGCTGGTGCTCAAAATTCCGCTCCTGACGATCACCTGGATTCTTCGAGAACCCTACATCAATGGAACGGAATTCACCATGGGAGGGCGTCCCATGCGAATCGAGCAGGTTGTGGCACCTGAAGATGAGGTGGAGGTGCCTCCGGCGGAGGAGAAAGACGCTCCACCGGTTCCGGGTAAGAAGAAAACCGCGGTTCAGACGGAAACTTCCGGAAAAGTGGTTTCCATGTTTGATCGGCGCAGGAAGGATCACTCTTCGTGATTGTGCTCCCACCAGTGGTCGTGGCCCGCGAACCACCAGTCGGAGGAATCGGTACGGAGGATCTCCGAGGCCAGTTGCCTGCCGATTTCCGTTCGCAGGCGTTTCAGGGCAAAATGGATCCACTTGGGGGCGTAAGAATTTCCGAGATCGCTTTGCTCCTTCAGTTCGAGTATCAGGTCGAGCTGGTCGGCATCGTGGACCAGCTTTGACTCCTCGGTCGCCTCTTCGCGGTATTCCTGCAGCATGGCCTTGTAGTCGTCCCCGAAGGGAAGGGTTTCCGCGAGGTCGTGTATGGCCGTTCTCTCGTCGCGTTTGACGTACTGCTTGTTGACGTAGTTCAAATCCCCGGTCCGCGCCTCGGGAATGTCATGGAACAGGCAGAGGCAGACGACCTTGAACGGGTCCGTGTTTCCGGTCATCCTGGCGAGAGTGTAGCCGATGAGGGCGACCCGGAAGGAATGGTCCGCAACCGATTCCCGGCCGGAACCGAGGAACTGGAACCCGGAGCGGGGCGTTCTTTTGAGCATGCCGAGTTCGAAGAAGAAATTGATGACGTGTTTGTTGTCCAAGCCGATATTCCTCCCCATCGCGTTCGATGATCGATCGTTTGTCCCGGATGAACCTGTCATATAACAATTATCCGGCAAAAGCAAAATTCTATCGCCGTTGCGGACGGAGCGCGGGACGAAGCCGGAATTTCGAATTCCCGTCCGATTCTCGGGTAATGATATTTATCATTGATTTCAGCTTTCAAAGAAGCCGTGGTTGCACTATACTGAAACACTTACGCGAGTTTTCGTCCATTCCATGTATCCGGTCGAGGAGGTTTCGGAAGGAATGAAACACACTCTTTCAGTCCTGGTGGAAAACCATCCCGGTGTCCTGACCCGAGTGGCGGGGTTGTTTGCCCGGCGAGGGTTCAACATAGACAGCCTGGCCGTCGGACGCACCGAACAAAGTGATGTATCCCGGATGACGATCGTTGTGGAAGGCGACCATCACCTGATCGAACAGGTCACCAAGCAATTGCACAAACTCATCGACGTCATAAAGATCAGCGATATCACGACGGATGAATACGTCGACCGCGAACTCGTGATGATCAAGGCGGCGGCCGAGCCGAGCCAGCGGGTCGAAATGATGCACATCGCCGGGATCTTCAGAGCGCGGGTCGTGGACCTGGGCCGGAAAACGATGACATTCGAATGTACGGGAAACGAGGGGAAAATCAACGCCTTTGAAGAGTCTTTGCGACCCTACGGGATCAAGGAACTTGTCCGGACCGGGAAAGTAGCCATGCTGCGCGGAGCGAAGTTCTCCGCTGTCGACAACGGCTCCAGGGAAAACGGCGGCGATTAGCCGCCGGATGGGGCCGTTAAACGCGGTCCGGTGCCTATCGGAGGTGTCATCTTGGAAATTACTGTGGCCGAAGCTTTGATTCGTTGCCTTGAGAAAGAGGACGTGGAGGTGATTTTCGGCTATCCCGGAGGGGCGATTCTTCCGGTGTATGATGCCCTGTACCATTCTTCCCGGATCAGGCATGTGCTCGTCCGGCATGAGCAGGGGGCCGTGCATGCCGCGGACGGATATGCTCGCGTTACCGGAAAAGTCGGCGTATGCATGGCCACATCCGGTCCCGGCGCGACCAACCTGGTTACGGGCATCGCCAATGCCTATATGGATTCCATCCCCCTCGTCATTCTGACCGGGCAGGTTTCGACGGAACAAATCGGAACGGATGCCTTTCAGGAAGTGGATATCTTCGGGATCAGCATGCCCATCACCAAGCACAATTACCTGGTGAAGGACCCCGAGAAGCTGCCCGTTATCATAAAGAACGCTTTTCACATCGCATCGACGGGCCGTCCGGGTCCCGTGCTGGTCGATCTGCCCAAAGATGTGGCGCTTACGGAAATTCCGTTCAAATATCCGGCGGGAGTCAGGCTTCGCGGCTACAAGCCGACCTATAGGGGGTATCCCGCGAAGATCCACGAAATCGCCGGACTCATCGCGAAATCGAAGCGGCCGGTCATCTACGCGGGGGGCGGGATCATCTCATCCAATGCGTCCGACGAACTGCTGCAGTTGGCCGAGACCATTTCCGCTCCCGTGACCAACACCTTCATGGGGTTATCGGGTTTTCCCGGAGACCATCCCCTGTTCCTGGGAATGCCCGGCCTCCACGGAACACGCTACGCGAACCTGGCCATCACCGAGTGCGACCTGCTGATCGCTCTCGGCGCGCGCTTTGACGACCGTGTGACCATGAAAATCAAGTCCTTTGCGCCCCAGGCCACGGTCATCCACGTCGATATCGACCCGGCCGAAATCGGAAAGGTCGTTTCGGTCCACGTTCCCCTGGTGGGGGACGTCAAGCTGGTCCTGCAGGCGCTTCTTCCCCTCCTGGAAAAGACGGACCGTTCCGAGTGGCTGTCCCGCATCCGGGAACTGAGGAAAGAGCATCCCCTGTCCTACTGCAGGGAAGGCAGCCTCAAACCCCAGTTCGTTATCGAGGAACTTTGCAGGAACACCGGGGAAGAGACGATCATAGCAACCGACGTGGGCCAGCACCAGATGTGGGTCGCTCAGTACTACCAGTTCAGAAAACCCCGCACCCTCGTTTCCTCGGGGGGGCTGGGCTGCATGGGGTTCGGGCTTCCCGCCGCCGTGGGCGCGGGCATCGGCTGTCCGGGCCGGCAGGTGGTGCTTGTCACGGGGGATGCCAGCATCCAGATGAGCATCCAGGAACTCGGGACCATGATGGAGCAGGAAATCCCGCTGAAGATCGTTATCCTGAACAATGTTTCCCTCGGGATGGTGCGCCAGTTGCAGGAATTTTACTGCGACGGGCGTTATATCGCGGTCGATCTCCGCTTCCAGCCGGATTTTGAAATGCTTGCAAAGGCTTATGGAATTCCCGGGTATACCCTGCACACGGAGGAAGACGTAAAGAAGAAGCTGCCGGAAATTCTGGCCGCTCAGGGCCCCGCGATCGTAACCTGCATCGTTCCGACCGAAGAGAACGTCTCTCCCATGGTGTTGACGGGCAGCGGGATAGACGAAGCGATCGACTGCACCTGATCGACCGGGCGAGGGGGTTCGAAGTTATCGAAAACACATAATGGGGATAAAGGAAGAATGATTTGCTGAAGACTGATGACAAGGCGCTTTCCCGGTGATTTAGAGGTGAACATACGAGGAAAAAGAGTGGAAATTCGCCGCTTGCGGCGAGGTGATCCTGCAAGAGTTCTCTCCTTTTGAGTTTCCTGTCGCCCGCTCGAAAGCCGTTCGCCTCGTTCAACTTTCTTGCGGGAATCCGTGGTTCCCGGTTTTTCCTGCGATCTTCTCCCCTACCGCCGAGGTCCTCATTTGCCGATACGGCCGGGGGCCGTCGTTTGGCGGCTCCATTCACCTTTTCCGGAGTTGATTTGTATCTTATGAAAATTGCTATGTTTAAATGCACCAATCCATTGCAAATCGGGAAAGAATGGAGTAGTACAACACAATTTGATTTGCGGAGCCAATCCGCTGGTTGAGGGCTTTTATGAAATTAACGGGATCACAAATCTTTTTTGAGTGTCTGAAAAAGGAAGGCGTCGAAGTCATCTTCGGTTTCCCCGGCGGCTCGGTTCTGGACCTCTACGACGAGATGCCCCGGCACGACATCCGCCACATCCTGGTCCGGCACGAGCAGGGGGCGGCCCACATGGCGGACGGCTACGCGCGTTCGACCGGCAGGGTCGGGGTTTGCCTGGTGACGTCGGGCCCGGGTGCGACCAATACGGTGACCGGGGTTGCGACGGCGTACATGGATTCCGTTCCCATGGTGGTTTTCACGGGGCAGGTCCCCACGGCCCTGATCGGCGACGATGCGTTTCAGGAAGTGGATATCATCGGAATAACCCGGCCCTGTACGAAGCACAGCTACCTCGTGAGGGACATCAACGACCTGGCTCCGGTCATAAAGGAAGCCTTTTACCTGGCGCGCACGGGCCGTCCCGGCCCCGTCGTGGTGGACCTTCCCAAGGACGTTATCCAGGCACAGACGGAGTTCAAGTATCCGAAGAAGATCGATCTTCCGGGGTACCATCCCGTGCTGGAGCCCCATTCCGGGCAGATCAAACGTGCAAGCCAGCTCTTGAGGAAAGCCAGAAGCCCGGTTATCTTTGCGGGCGGCGGAGTGATCCTCTCGGAATCGTCCCCGGAACTGATCCGGCTCGCAGAAATGCTGCAGGCCCCCGTAACCTCGACTCTCATGGGCCTCGGAGGTTTTCCGGCCAGGATCGCGGATTCGAACGGCGCTCAGGTCCTCAATCCGCTCTGGCTCGGGATGCTTGGGATGCACGGCACCTACTGTGCCAACATGGCGATCAGCCAGTCGGATCTGATCCTTGCCGTGGGCGCCCGCTTCGACGACCGGGTCACGGGGAAGATCAGCGGATTTGCCCCGAAAGCGAAAATCATTCACATCGATGTCGATCCCACGAGCATCAGTAAGAATGTCGATGTGGACGTCCCCATTGTGGGGGACTGTAAAAACGCGCTCATCCGTCTCATCGAGGCGATCGAGGCCGAGCCCGGCGAGGGTCTTCCGGAACTGCGGACTCCGTGGATCGACCAGATCCGGGAGTGGCGGGAGACCAATCCCCTCAGCTACAAGCAGGAGGGAGATATCATCAAGCCTCAGTACGTGGTGGACAAGATTTTCGAGGTTTGTGGCGGAGACGCCATCATCACCACGGAGGTCGGGCAAAACCAGATGTGGGCGGCGCAGTATTTCCACTTCAGCCGTCCCCGGACTCTCCTCACTTCGGGCGGCCTCGGCACCATGGGATATGGCCTGCCCGCAGCCATAGGCGCTCAGGTTGCGTTCCCGGACCGGCTCGTCGTCGATATCGCGGGGGACGGGAGCATTCAGATGAACATTCAGGAGGTCATCACGGCGGTCTGCAACTGCCTTCCCGTGAAGGTGGCCATTCTGAACAACCATTACCTGGGCATGGTGCGCCAGTGGCAGGAACTTTTCTACGATAAGAATTATTCGGGTGTCTGCCTCGCCGCTTCCCCCGATTTCGTGAAGGCTCGCCGAAGCCTACGGGGCGGTCGGACTGCGCGCGACGAGGCCGGAAGAAGTCGAGCCGGTCCCTTCGCGAGGCCCTTCGGCATGAAGAAACCGCGTCCTCATGGATTTTATAGTGGCGCCGGAAGAGGGAGTCTATCCCATTGTCCCCGCGGGAAAGAGCATCTCCGAGATGATGCTCGCTTAGGCTGGAGACGGCATGGAGAATACTGGAAACGAGAGGCATACGATAGGAATCCTGGTGCAGAACGTCCCGGGAGTTCTGGCCAGGGTGGTGGGGCTCTTCAGTGGGCCGGGGCTACAACATCGAAACGGTCACGGCGGCGGAAACACATGAACCGGGCCTCACTCGCATCACGCTGGTGACAACCGGCGACGAACGCGTGCTGTCTCAGATCGTGAAGCAGCTCAACAAGCTGGTGAACGTCATCAAGGTCTTCGATTTTTCGGAAACCGAATTCGTCGACCGCGAAATGGCCCTTATCAAGGTCCGGGCCGAGCAGCAAACGAGGGCGGAGATCCTGCGGATCGTGGATATTTTCCGGGCGAAGGTGGTGGACGTGAGTCCACACTTTTACACGCTTGAGGTTACGGGCAACGAAAGCAAGATACAGGCGATCATGGAATTGCTCGAACAGCTCGGCATAGTGGAAGTGGCCCGTACCGGTAAGGCGGCGCTGGCTCGAAGCAAGAAACACTGAACATTCCCAGAAAACGTGAGCGCACAGCTCGCAGTTCCGGGCCGTGCTGCGGGCCCGGTCCACATTGCCGTGAACCGGGAGGCGGGCACCAAAAGCCGGGAACTGTAAATCATCAACCATAAGGAGCATCGGTATGCGGATCTTTTACGACAAAGATGTCAATCTCAACGTTCTTCTCGGCAAGAAGATCGCGGTGGTCGGTTACGGCAGCCAGGGACACGCTCAGGCTCAGAACCTGCGCGACAGCGGGATAGAAGTCATCGTGTGCCTGCGCAAGGGCGGCCCGAGCTATGAAAGAGCGGTGGAAGACGGATTTTCTCCGGTTTCCACGCGTGAAGGGGCTGAAGCAGCCGACATCATTCAGATTCTTACCCCGGATGAGACCCAGGGGAAAGTATACCGCGAAGATGTCGCCCCCGCGATGAAGGCCGGGAAGACCCTGCTCTTTTCACACGGGTTCAATATCCATTACGGCCAGATCGCTCCCCCCAAGGACGTGGATGTGATCATGGTGGCCCCGAAGGGCCCCCGGTCATCTCGTTCGGAGCGAATATGTGCGTGGGGCCGGAGTCCCGGCGCTCATCGCGGTTTACCAGGATGCTTCCGGCCAGGCCTTCCAGACCGGTCTCGCCTATGCGAGAGGGATCGGGGCGGGACGCGCCGGCGTGCTCGAGACCACGTTCAAGGAAGAAACGGAAACGGATCTTTTCGGCGAACAGAGTGTGCTTTGCGGCGGGGTATCGGAACTCATCAAGGCGGGATTCGACACGCTGGTCCAGGCCGGTTACCAGCCGGAAATCGCATTCTTCGAATGTATGCACGAACTCAAACTGATCGTGGACCTCATCTATCGCGGCGGTCTGGCCTACATGCGCTATTCCGTGAGCGATACGGCCGAATACGGGGACCTTTCCCGCGGCAAGCGGATCGTTACCGATGAGACCCGCAAGGAAATGAAGAAGATCCTGGGAGAAATCCAGTCGGGTGAATTTGCCAAGGAATGGATCCTGGAAAATCAGGCGGGACGGCCCGGATTCAAGGTCCAGAGAGAGCACGAGAAGCGGCTCCTGGTGGAAGAAGTGGGAGCACGGCTCCGTGCCATGATGCCGTTCCTGGATGCCGTGAAGATGATCTGACAGCCCGGGTTCGGGTCCTCGCCCGGATGCCCGCGCGGCGGGACCGGGTGAGAAAAATCCTATTCGTGGGATGGCATTGCGTGTATTCTGAATGGGGCACGGTTTCCGTGCCCCAACGTATACCGGCCTGTGATTCCCCTGACCGGCGACGGGCGGGCTGAGCCCTGTTCCGGCCCGGGGCTTCCGGGGAGAGCGCCGGCTGAAAACACGGGGAAAGGCGGGACATCGAATTGGTTTCCAGGGATTTTCGGCTCAAGTCGGCTCACATTCCCTTCGCTCGTGAGGGGATCCCGTTCGTGTTTGCCGGGATGTTCGTCACGCTGACCGCGGCCGTTCTCGGCTGTTCCATTCTGGCGTGGCTGCTGGTCGTGGTGACCCTCCTCGTCGGTCATTTCTTCCGCGATCCCGAAAGAATTACCGTGGCCGGAGAGACGGATGTGGTCTCTCCCGCCGACGGAAAAGTGGTCGCCATCGAGAAGGTGCAACCGCCCAGGTTCATCCGCACGCCCTGCCTCAAGATCAGCATTTTCATGTCGGTTTTCGACGTGCATGTGAATCGTGTCCCTGTTTCCGGTGTGATCGAGGGGGTATTTTATAAAAAGGGCGGTTTTCTCAATGCCGGCTGTGAAAGGGCGAGCCGTGAGAATGAACAGAACTGGCTATGGATCAAATCCGATTCCGGGGCGGACATTCTCCTGACCCAGGTGGCCGGGCTCATCGCTCGGCGCATCGTCTGCTGGCCGACGGCGGGCGACCGGGTTGAAAAGGCCGAACGGTTCGGGATGATCCGTTTCGGCTCCCGGATGGACGTTTACGTGCCTGAAGACAGTGACGTGGCTGTGTCTTTGGGCCAGCACGTTTACGGGGGTGAAACCGTTTTATGCCGGCTGAAATAAAAAAGCGGCGACAGAGAAAGCGGAGATGGCGCCGTTTCAGGGACGGCGAGGTGCACAAGGGGACTTACATCGTTCCCAATCTTTTCACCACCGGGAACCTGTTCAGTGGCTTTTTCGGGATCGTGAACGCCATCAACGGCAATTTCGAGAAAGCCGCCATCGCCATCCTGATTTCCTGCCTCTTCGATATACTTGACGGCAAAGTTGCGCGGCTTACCAGGGCAACCAGCCGCTTCGGGGTTGAATACGATTCGCTCGCGGACCTGGTCGCCTTCGGCGTCGGGCCGGCGCTCCTGATGTATCTCTGGGCGCTGAAGCCTTTCGGCCGGGTCGGATGGCTCGCGGCTTTCGTGTTCGTGGCCTGCGGGGCTCTGCGCCTTGCGAGGTTCAATGTCCAGGCGGAAACGGGGAACAAGAATTATTTCGTGGGGCTCCCGATCCCGGGGGCCGCGGGCGTGGTGGCCACGGCGGTCCTCTTTGCCGATCATCTGGAAGTGATGCTGCTTCCCCGCTTTGCGGGGGGCTTCCTGCTGGTGGCCACGTATTTGCTCGGTTTCCTCATGGTCAGCACGGTCCCGTACAACAGTTTCAAGGACTTCGAAATCGTCAAGTCGAAGCCTTTGCCGGTCCTCTTCACATTTATTATCGTGGTGACGGTTGTCGCCATCAGTCCGGGCCTGATATTATTCCTGATGCTGGTTGCATATCTCATCTCCGGCCCCGTCCGGTACCTCGTTTGGCATATGAGGAAACCGCGGAAGGCACTCCCCGATGTCGCGCCTCCCGGAGGGGGGCCGGCGGAAGAGGCTGCATCCGTACAGAATTCGGGGAAGGAACCGCCGCGGACCTGATGGGTACCCTTCCGGGCTGCACTCCCGGAAGTCTCCTCCCGCGCGAGTGAGGCCGCGGCAAGCGCGATCGACCCTCCTGCGGGAGCGGAAACCGGCTGCACCCCGGGCCGGCGAAAAGACATCGAAACCCGGGTCCGGGCACGGCCCGGTTGGTTTGGCGGCCAAGGGCCGCCGCTCATTGAATGAAACAAGAGGTGAATGCACCATGCCGATGACAATCAGCGAAAAGATCCTGGCAAAACACGCGGGCAGGTCGGCCGTCTCCCCCGATGACCTTATCGAGGCGAAGGTGGACTTTGCCCTCGGTAACGATATCACGGCCCCCCTGGCTATCGAGGCTTTTCGGAATGCACGGGCAACGGGCGTATTCGATCCCGATCGCATCGCTCTCGTGCCGGATCATTTCTCTCCCAACAAAGACATCGCTTCGGCCGTTCAGTGCAAAATCATGAGGGATTTTGCCAGGGAATGGAAGATCACTCACTACTTCGAAGTGGGACGGATGGGGGTCGAGCACGCCCTGCTTCCCGAGCAGGGCCTGGTGCTTCCGGGTGACCTGGTCATCGGGGCGGACAGCCATACCTGTACCTACGGGGCGCTGGGCGCCTTCTCCACGGGAGTGGGGAGCACGGATCTCGCGGCGGTGCTGATCACCGGACACCTGTGGTTCAGGGTCCCGCAGTCTCTCAAGTTTGTCTTCAGGGGCAAGCTGCGCCCCTGGGTGGGCGGCAAGGACCTCATTCTGTACACGATCGGACAGATCGGAGTGGACGGGGCGCGTTACCGGGCCATGGAGTTCGTGGGAGAAGTGATAGAGCGTCTCCCCATGTCCGACCGCTTTTCCATGTGCAATATGGCGATTGAAGCGGGGGGCAAGGCAGGCATCGTTCCCCCCGATGCCATCACCGAGGAATATGTGAAAGGGCGCGCCAAAAGGTCCTATGAATTCTGCCGGAGCGATCCCGATGCGTCGTATGAAGCCGTTTACGACTGGGATGTGTCGGGGTTTGAACCCATGGTGGCCATGCCGCATTCACCAGGAAACGTGCGGCCCGTTACGGAAATTCCGCCGACGCGGATCGACCAGGCCGTGATCGGTTCCTGCACCAACGGCCGCTACGAGGACCTCGTGGTTGCCGCCGGCATCCTCAAGGGCAGGAAAGTGGCTCCCGGCGTTCGGTGCATCATCATTCCGGCGACCCAGGATGTTTACAGGAAGGCCCTGAAGGAAGGCCTGATCGAAACCTTTCTTGAAGCCGAAGCTGCTGTGAGCACTCCGACGTGCGGACCGTGCCTGGGAGGGTACATGGGGATCCTGGCCGACGGCGAAAGGGCCGTGGCGACCACGAACAGGAACTTCGTCGGGCGGATGGGCCACACCGGGAGCGAGGTGTACCTGAGCAACCCGGCCGTTGCGGCGGCTTCGGCGGTCGCGGGCCGAATCGCTCACCCCGATGAGTTGTAGCCAAGGATGAAGAAACCCGCGGGCCGGATGGCCCGCAAGTGAGTTCAGTCTATGAAACTTCAGGGAAAAGCTTGGAAATTCGGCGATAATGTGGATACGGACGCCATCATTCCGGCCCGGTATCTGGTTTCCTGCGATCCAAGGTTCCTCGCGGAGCATTGCATGGAAGACGCCGACGCGGAATTTGCGGCAAAAGTGCGGCCGGGAGACATCATCGTAGCGGGGAAGAACTTCGGATGCGGTTCCTCCAGGGAACATGCCCCCGTTGCGATCAAGGGCGCGGGCCTGGGCTGCGTTATCGCTCACAGTTATGCGAGGATCTTTTACCGGAACGCTTTCAACACGGGGCTTCTTATCCTGGAATCCCCGGAGGCGGCAGAGTCCGTCATGACGGGCGATGAACTGGAAGTCGACGCGGAGCGTGGGATCATCAACAACCTCACCAGGCATGAGACCTACGCCACGCAGCCCATTCCGGTGTTCATGCGGGAACTCCTCCGCGTGGGCGGGCTCATGGCCTACGTTCAGGAACAAATGGGGCAGACCCGATGCCCGGCCGTGGAGCCGGAAAAGGGCAAAGACGCGTAGTGGAGGCTTAGTTTAACCCGGCAGGGGACTCCGGGTCTTTCCCCAGTGCGGCCGCCGTTCCGGTGAGGAGCGGATGCGGGGGGAAAAGCCATGAGGCGCGTTCTCCCGGGGGGTGGCATAATGTTGCCCGCTTTTCCCATTGTCCGTGAACGGCGATGGAAAGCGGGCGTTTCCCGTTTGAAGGTCAGCCGGTGCATCGGGAGAGCTTGAAATTGCGGCTGTGTTTGGTCCGGAATGCGAACGTCCTCAGCATTCGACACGACAGATCATGATGAAAGGCAGAAGGGAAATGGCAAAGAAATCCTATCGAGTTGCGGTGGTGGGAGCCACGGGCGCCGTGGGCAACATGATGATTCAGGTCCTGGAAGAGCGGTCTTTTCCGGTGAGCGAGATAAAGCTGCTGGCTTCGGCACGCTCCGTGGGCAAGGAATTGACTTTCCGGGGGAAAAAGGTCCCCGTGCAGGAACTCAAGGAAGACTCCTTCAAGGGCGTGCAGTTGGCTCTCTTTTCAGCCGGCGGCGGTATCAGCCGTAAATTCGCTCCGATTGCCGCGGATTCCGGATGCGTCGTGGTGGACAACTCGAGTGCCTGGAGGATGGATCCGAAGGTTCCCCTGGTCGTTCCCGAAGTGAACCCTCATGCCCTGGGCACCCATCCGACCATCATCGCCAATCCCAACTGTTCCACGATTCAGATGGTCGTGGCGCTCAAGCCCATTCACGACGCGGTGGGAATCAAAAGAATCGTGGTGAGCACCTACCAGGCGGTTTCGGGAACGGGCATGAAGGCCATCCAGGAGCTTCGCCAGCAGGTGGAAGACAGCGTGAACGGAAGAGACCTCAAGGCAAAAGTCTACCCGTATCAGATCGCGTTCAACTGCCTGCCGCACATCGGGGCGTTCCTGGACAACGGCTTTACCGAAGAAGAAATGAAAATGGTCAACGAAACCAGGAAGATCCTGGAAGACCCGGATATCGCGGTATGCGCCACCACGGTGAGGGTGCCGGTGGTTTACAGCCATTCGGAATCGGTGAACATCGAGACCAGGGAGCCGATCAGCGTGGAACGCGTGAGGAAGCTCCTGGCGAGCGCCCCCGGCGTCATCCTGGTGGATGACCCGTCGCAGTCGTGCTATCCCCTGGCCATTCACGCGGCGGGTAAGGATGACACCCTGGTCGGCAGGATAAGAAAGGACCCTTCGGTTGAAAACGGGCTTGTCATGTGGGTGGTGGCGGACAACATCAGGAAGGGGGCGGCGAGCAACGCCGTCCAGATCGCCGAAATTCTGGCGGAACGAGATTTGATCTGATTCCATGAGGATCATTGCCGGTGAATTCGGTGGAAGACACCTTCGTTCCCCGAAGGATGAGGGGATAAGGCCGACGATCGATCGGGTGCGGGAGGCGGTTTTCAGCATCATTGCTCCCCATGTTTCCGGCGCCCGCGTTCTCGATCTCTTTGCCGGCACCGGGGCCTTCGGTTTGGAGGCCCTGAGCCGCGGGGCCGGGCAGGCGGTTTTCGTGGATCAGAGCAGGGATGCCCTGCGCATTATCCGTGCTAACATTGCCACCTGCGGAGCGGAAGATCTTGCGCTGGTCATCGGGGCGCCGGTCCGGACGGCCGTCGAACGGCTGGCCGGGGCGGGCGATTCCTTCGACCTGATTTTTATGGATCCCCCTTACGGGAAGGGACACATCGAAAGGATACTGCCGCATCTCGGGGCCGTGGCCCGCCCCGATGCACTCGTGATCGGCGAACACCATGTGAAGGACACCCTTCCGGCATCGCTGGAAGGGTGGTCCAGGACCGACCAACGCAGATACGGAGACACTTCGATTTCCTTTTTCGTGTGGCGTTCCCCCGGTTGAAGCGATGTATGAATCTCGTCTGACAGGACAAAAGGAGTGGGCGATGGAGAAAGTGGCAATATATCCCGGGACGTTTGATCCGTTTACCAACGGGCACCTGGATCTGATCGATCGCGGCCTTAAGATTTTCGACAGAATCGTCATAGCGGTTGCCGCGAACCCGGGGAAATCGCCGGTTTTCACCTTTGAAGAACGCCTGGAAATGATCAATGCCACCATCGAAGGGCATCCGCTGCAGGACCGCATTCTGGTGGGTTCCTTTCAAGGGCTGCTGGTGGATTACGCGCGTTCGATCAAGGCCGACGCCATCTTGCGGGGGCTGAGGGCCATCAGCGATTTCGAATATGAGTTTCAGATGGCGCTGATGAACCGGAAGTTGAGCACCGAAATAGAAACCCTTTTTCTCATGACGGGAATGCGGTGGATATACATCAGCTCCAGCATCATCAAGGAAGTGGTCATGTCCGGCGGATGCGTGACGGGGCTGGTCGCCCCGGCCGTGGAGAAAAAACTGGTGGAAAAGCTGCAGGGACAGGGGAAATCGATGTAACGCCGTGATCCCGGGGCGGTCAATAACGGAGCCGGGCGGCGACTCCCAGGATGGTCCGGCAATACGGACCGCTGTGATTGTACGTATAGACGACGCTTTCTTTCTCGGATTCTGTCCTGGCATTGCACCACCCGTTCGCGCGGAGGTAGTTCCCCACGCTGAAGATGGCGTCGTAGGGGTTGTAGGGGTCGATGAGCCCGTCGTCGTTTCCATCCGCTCCGTAGCGGATGAGGCTCGACGGCAAAAACTGGGGCATCCCCACGGCCCCCATCACAGACCCTCTGAAGTTTTGCGGCCTTATGCCCTGGGCATCCGACCATTCGAACAGGGCATGCAGTTCTCCGTAAGCCCATTTCGCCCTATCCTGGAGCTTTTTGTCGAAGTCCTCCCGCCCCCATCGTTCCCGGTCCCTGGCCGGCAGCATGATCCAAATCTTGTCCCTGTAAGACGTTTGATCCATGAGGGCGAAGGTCGAGAAAACGGCGAGAGCCGACGTCTGCCCCGTATAGGCCCCGAAGGAGGTCTCCACCAGGAGGATCGCGGCGATGACGCGGGGATCCACGTGATAGGCTTCCTCGGCTTTCGCGAATGCGGAATCGTAGGTGTCCAGAAAACGCTGGGCCTTGGCCACCGAAGCCGGAGAAAGGAATTGATCGTAGTTGAGCCTGCCTTCCCGGATGCGCATGGTGAGAGCGACGATCCTGAATTGCAGGGAGGGTGAAGGCTGGTATGCCAGGGCGACCTGCCTGGGGTTGAGGCCGTCCTTGATGAGCTGCTGCCTGACCGGCGTGAACAGATCCGCGGCGGAGGCTTCCATCAGCGTCCCGGCGATGCAGCCGATCAGGACCAGGCACACCATCGCGATAAGCGGACAACGGTTGTTTTCCGGGTGTTGTGTTTTCAAATCATTCCTCACAATGTCCCGTTTCGAATGAAGCGGCGTTGGAGACTGTTTGCACTTGAGGTTTTTCAGGCAAATCATTATACGTAACGCCGAATCCGATTGCAATGAAGCAGAGCGGTGCGCGCCTCCGGTTTGCCCCGCGTAAGACTCATGACTCCTGCCGGAAGACGGTCGGCGGGGGGGGCAAGAAAATGAGGGACCGATGATCGAAGAGCGTGAAAACGCCCGGGAAGGATGCGAAGACCCGCTGCCCGCGGTGGAGTATGCCCGGCTGCGGGAGAGGCTCCTGGGCTGCATCGGGAAAACGGCGGCGATTCAAAGGGATTCCGGCGGCGTCGTTGCCGAATTGAGGGAAAAGGTCGAGGCGAATGCTTTCAACCTGGTGGTGGTCGGGCAGTTCAAACGGGGGAAGACACACCTTATCAATGCCCTCATGGGGGCGGATATCCTTCCCGTATCGGTGATTCCCCTGACGTCGATCGTCACCGTGATGTCTTACGCCGAAGTGCTGGGGATCAGGGTCTTTTTTAACGACGGAAGCGTCACGGAGATAGAACGGGAAGCCCTCGCCGAATATGTGACCGAGGCCGGCAATCCCGGCAACCGGAAGAACGTGAAGGAAGTGGTGGTCGGCTACCCGTCGCTTTACCTGAAAGACGGCGTAAGGCTGATCGATACCCCCGGAGTGGGTTCCGTTTACATTCACAATACCGATGCGGCGTACCGCTTCCTGCCGAAGTCCGATGCCGCCCTTTTCCTGCTCTCCGTCGATCAGCCGGTCGGAAGGGCCGAGATCGATTTTCTTGCCGACGTCAGGCAGTATTCCCGCAGGATATTTTTCCTTCTGAACAAGATCGATTATCTGACCGAAGCGGAGACTGAAAAATCTGTCCGGTTCACCAGGCAGACCCTGGAGGAAACGCTCGGCCCGGGCGTGAAGATCTATCCCGTGTCGGCGAAGCTCGCCCTCAGGGGAAAGCTCGAAGGGTCGGATGAGCTGCTGAAGGCGAGCAACATCCTGACTTTTTCCCGGGTGCTCGATGAATTCCTCCTGCGTGAAAAGGGGAAAGTCCTGCTGGGTTCGGTCGCGGACAACGTGTTGAGGATTTTGTCCCGGTGCAGGCTCGAGATCGAGCTCGAAACGAAGTCCCTGCTCACGCCCCTGGAGGAACTCAAGGAAAAAATCGGGGCGTTCCACCGCAAGAAGGAAGAAGTCCTCGCCGAAAAGCGGGAATTTGACGTTCTTTTCGACGCGGAGGTGGACAGGCGGATCGGGAAAAAGCTCGACCGGGACCTCGATCTTCTGAAGAATGAACTCACCCCGCGGATGGAAGTGGGATTCGGCCGTTTTTATGAAGCGCATCGGCAACTTTCGCTGAAGGAACTCAACGACGCGCTGGAAACTTATGTGAAGGGCGAGGTCGAACGGGCGTTCTCGAACTGGTACGAGACGGAGGAAGAGGAGGTTTCGAAGGAATTCGAATCGATCTGTTCCGGCTTCGTGGAAAAGGCGGACAAAACGCAGGACGAACTGATGGATTTCTCGTCCAGGCTGTTTTCCATCCCCTTCGAGGTTTCCCGCGCGGATTCCATATGGACCGGGGAGTCGGGCTTTTCCCTCAAAATGAAAGGGGAAGCCGTGGGACTCGATATGCTGACCGACTCGCTCACGCAGGTCCTGCCCGGGTATGTCGGCAACAGATTCAAGAAAATCAAGAAATTCCTGGTCGGCATCGCAAACCGTTCGATCGTCGACAAAAGGCGTCGGCACATGCTCGAAGCCATCGAAATGCAGAGCGGCCGGGCGAGGTTCGACTTCATGGACCGGGTGAATAAAAGCAGGCTGAAATTCCGGGGCGAAATGGTGAAGCGGATCGACGACACGATCAAGGGGATCGGCTCCGCCATCGAAACCGGCGCGGATATGGAATCGAGGGGGGAGGAAAAAGCGCGGGAACTGATGACCGCCCACGCCGCGGACCTCGAGGCGTTCGATGGGGTAAAGGAAGAGGTCCTGGAGGTGAAAAAGGCCCTCGATGCGGTGTGAGCGGAACGTTGACCGGTACCCGTCCGGCGAGGGGTCGGGAGGATTCGGAGGACGGATGGGGAACCGGGGCCCGGAGGTCGCTCAGACTGACGATCATATTGTTTTTCCTTGAGCTTTTATACTTGACAAAAAAGGGGTGCTAAAGTAGCTTTGTCGCGCATTTTGGGAGGGATTTTCTTAAGATTCCATCTTGTTAAAGGCTTTTGAAATCCGCTGGAAAAACATGAGAAATCACGGCAAGAGCTGAACGGTTAACCTGTCGTTTCAATCCTTCTTAACCCGGCGCTTTTAATGATTCATACAAACCCGATGCTTCCCTGGTTCGATTTGAAACTCGGAGGAAGAGGGGGCGGGTTCCGTCAGCAAAGACATATGATCGAGGAGGACGGCAGAAGGACGGATTCGAAAGGGTAGAGGATCTTACCCAGTTGATACGGAGTTTGAAATTAATGCGGAATTTTTACAAGGAGGTTTAAATGAACGCGAGTGTGATTACTCTTTTTGCCCTTGCCTGCGGAGCGCTGGGGGTGCTGTACGCCTTGGTCACCGCCGTCTGGGTCACCAGGCAGAGCGCCGGGTCCGAAAAGATGCGGGAAATTTCGGATGCCATCAAAGAGGGCGCGGTGGCGTTTCTCAGCCGCGAATACAAAACGGTCGCGGTCGTTGCGGTGGTCCTGGCCGCCCTGCTGACCTATCTCGGCAAATGGACGGCGGTCGGTTTCATTATCGGGACCCTGGGCTCCGCGCTGGCCGGCTTCATCGGCATGATGGTCACCGTAAAAGCCAACGTCAGGACGACGGAAGCCGCCAAGCGGGGTATTCAAGCCGCTTTGAACGTTGCTTTCAAAGGCGGGTCCGTGACCGGAATCATGGTCGTGGGGCTCGGTCTGATCGGCATTACGGGATATTACCTCTTCGTCAAATCCGTGGCGCCCGTCGATGACGCCTTTCATGCACTGATCGGCCTCGGTTTCGGTTGTTCGCTCATGAGCGTGTTCGCCCGTATCGCAGGCGGTATTTACACCAAGGCCGCCGACGTGGGTGCGGACCTCGTGGGCAAGGTCGAAGCCGGCATCCCCGAGGACGATCCGAGAAACGCCGCCGTTATCGCGGACAACGTCGGCGACAACGTGGGTGACTGCGCGGGTATGGCCGCCGACCTTTACGAAACCTACACGGTGACTCTGGTCGCCGCGATGCTTCTGGCCAAGACCGTGTTTGGCGCCAATAGTCCGTGGGTGGAATTTCCCCTGCTGATCGGCGGCATCTCCATCGTGGCTTCCATCGTCGGCACCTACTTCGTTCGCCTGGGCAAGAGCGGCTATATCATGGGCGCCCTCTACAAGGGGCTTGCGGTTGCCGGTGTCCTTGCGGCAGTGGCGTTCTACCTGGCTTCCAACTGGTTCCTCAAACTTCCGGGTGTCCAGCCCGCATTCACCGCGATGGGCGTTTTCACCACGGCGGTGATCGGCCTGGTGCTGACCGGTCTGATCGTGGTGATCACGGAATACTTCACCTCCAAGAGCTTCAACCCGGTTAAACACATCGCGGCCGCAAGCGTCACCGGCCACGGCACGAACGTTATCGCCGGTCTTGCGGTCAGCATGAAATCGGCCGGTCTGCCCGCCCTCGTCATTTGCGGTGCCATCATGTGGGCCTATTGCCTGGGCGGAGGGTTCGCGGGCAACCCCGGCGGGGGGACTGTTCGCCATTGCTCTTTCCGCGGTGGCGATGTTGTCCATGACGGGCATCGTGGTTGCCATCGATTCCTACGGACCGATCACGGACAATGCCGGCGGCATAGCCGAGATGGCGGAACTGCCCGAGAGTGTGCGTGCGATCACCGATCCGCTGGACGCCGTGGGAAACACCACCAAGGCAGTCACCAAGGGATATGCGATCGGTTCGGCGGGCCTTGCGGCCCTCGTGCTCTTTGCCGAATATTCGCGGTCTTTCTCGGCCCCGGTCCTGTTTGACCTGTCCAACCCCAAGATCATCGTCGGCCTTTTCATCGGTGGTCTTCTGCCCTATTACTTCGGGTCTCTTCTGATGGAAGCCGTGGGCAAGGCGGCCGGCGGGGTCGTTGAGGAAGTTCGGCGCCAGTTCAGGGAAATCCCCGGCATCATGGAAAGGACCGCAAAGCCCGAATACGGCAAGTGCGTCGATATCGTAACGAAGAGCGCGATCAAGCAGATGATGCTTCCGGCCCTCATTCCGGTGGCGGCCCCGATCCTGGTGGGACTTCTCATCGGGAAGGAAGCGCTCGGCGGCGTTCTCATCGGCAGTATCATCACCGGCCTTTTCCAGGCCATTGCCATGACCAGCGGCGGCGGCGCCTGGGACAACGCGAAAAAGTTCATCGAGGACGGCATGTACGGCGGCAAGGGCTCGGAGGCCCACAAGGCCGCGGTCACGGGCGATACCGTCGGCGATCCGTACAAGGATACCGCGGGCCCCGCGATCAACCCCATGATCAAGGTGGTCAACATCGTGGCGCTGCTGATCGTTCCTCTGCTCAAATAGTTCCGATTGCAGTTTTGCACGCCGGCCGGCGGGGATCGATCCCCGCCGGCCCATCCTTCCGCGTTCGCACCTCGGTCTCCGCA
Source organism: uncultured Syntrophobacter sp. (assembly GCA_963663685.2). Classification (GTDB taxonomy): domain Bacteria; phylum Desulfobacterota; class Syntrophobacteria; order Syntrophobacterales; family Syntrophobacteraceae; genus Syntrophobacter. Next base: position 206,198 of record CAXXDT010000014.1, read on the forward strand.
TTCGTTCCAAGTGAATTTGCCAAAATCGGCGACGGTGCTTTAAACGCATCCGGGTCCCCCGTTTCCTTGACTTGAGCGGTCGATGTATATACAGTAAGTTTTTGGAAAAAGACGAAGATTCCCTAATCCCATGCGACGTGAGAAGGTATGTTCGATAATCTATCCGACAAGTTTCAGAAGATTTTCAAGAATCTGAGAGGCCAGGGAAAGCTGACCGAGGAGAACATACGGGACACCTTGCGCGAAGTCCGGATGGCTCTCCTGGAGGCGGACGTCCATTTCAAGGTGGCGAAGGATTTCGTGGCCGGAATCGCGTCACGGGCCATCGGCCAGGAAGTGATGGGCAGCCTCACTCCGGGCCAGCAGGTGATCAAGATCGTCAATGACGCCTTGACGGACCTCATGGGCGGGCACGCGGAATCCCTCAAGCTCACCGGAAAGCCGCCCGTTTGCCTCATGATGGTTGGACTCCAGGGCTCCGGAAAGACGACGACCACCGCAAAACTGGCCCGAAGGTTCGTTCAGGAGAAGAGAAAACCCTGTCTCGTTCCCGCCGACGTTTACAGGCCCGCAGCAATCGATCAGTTGATGACTCTGGGCGCTCAGCTCGGAATTCCCGTGTACCCGTCCACCACTCGACAGACCCCGGAGGAAATCGCCCGGGAAGCGCTGGTGTACGCCCGGCAGCAGAACTGTGACACGCTGCTGCTGGATACGGCCGGGCGCCTGCACGTCGACGCGGAACTGATGGATGAACTCAGCCGCCTCAAGGGGATCGTCGATCCCGTTGAAATCCTGCTGGTGGCGGATTCCATGACCGGGCAGGATGCGGTCCAGGTCGCCGGCGCTTTCCATGAAAAGCTGGGCCTGACCGGAGTGGTCCTGACCAAGCTCGACGGCGATGCCCGTGGAGGCGCCGCGCTTTCCATCCGGGCCGTGACCAACTGCCCCATCAAGTTCATCGGGGTCGGCGAAAAACTGGACGCCCTGGAAGTCTTCCATCCCGATCGAATGAGTTCGCGCATACTGGGCATGGGCGACGTTTTGTCGATGATCGAAAAAGCCCAGGAAACCTTCGACGAAAAAGAGGCCATGGATATGGCCCGTAAGTTCCGGGAAGACACATTCAGCCTCGAGGATTTCAGAAACCAGCTCCGGCAGATCAAAAAACTCGGGTCGCTGGAACAAATCCTCGGGATGCTTCCCGGTATGGGCCGGCTGAAGGAACTGAAGAAGCTCCAGGTGGACGAGAAGGAATTCGTGCGCATGGAAGCGATCATCAATTCCATGACAAAGGGGGAACGCAAAAACGCGGACATCATCAACGCGGGAAGGCGGAAGCGCATTGCCGACGGGAGCGGCACCTCGGTCCAGGAAGTCAATCGTATGCTGAAAAGCTACACGGAAGCCCGGAAAATGATGCGCCAGATGATAGGCGGGGGTGGAAGCAACGCCCCGGCTGGAAAGAAGAAAGGGAAGGGAAGGCGCAAGAGAGCATTTTTCCCTTTTTAATTCCCACCGGATACTGTATATAAACTAATTTGCAACATTGGAGCCCGGCCGCACCGAAGCTGGAGTTCACGGCGTAACCGATTTGAACCTAAGGTATTTCCGGTTGAAATCCACGTCTGATAGAAGGGATTTGCAGCTCGGTCCCCGTAAAATGAAGCAACAACACCAGGAGGAAACATACAGATATGGCAGTGCGTATACGTTTGGCGCGTGGAGGAAGGAAAAAGAGACCCTATTACAAAATCGTGGTCGCTTCGTCGGAAGCGCCCAGAGACGGTCGCTTCATCGAGAGTATCGGTACCTACAACCCCTTGCCGGGCACGGCTGAAGTGAAGATCGATCCCGAGAGGCTTCAGTATTGGCTGCAGCAGGGCGCAGAGCCCTCTGACACGGTTCGGAGCCTGATTCGGAAACATGGAGGTCAGGCCGTTTCTGAAGCTTCTTAGATGATGGAGTTAATGCGGCGCAGGAAATCCGGAGGTCACCATGTTGAAGGAATTGATCGAATTTATGGCGCGGGCTTTGGTGGATAGTCCTGAAAAGGTGAATGTTTCGGAAATCGAGGGCGAACAGACTTCTGTGATCGAGTTGAGAGTTGCCAAAGAAGACCTCGGCAAAGTAATAGGAAAACAGGGGCGTACCGCCCGTGCGATGCGAACGATTCTCAGTGCCGCTTCAACCAAGATCAGAAAACGGGCCGTCCTGGAAATCATAGAGTGAGGCTGTGAAGGAACCTTGTCTGGTTCCCGTGGGGATAATCGTACGAACTCACGGGATTCGAGGAGCCTTGAAGATCCACCCGTACGGGGAATCCCTGTTTGAACTGGTCGCGGGGGACAGGCTCATGCTGCGGTCGGGTCAGGAAGCCGCGTTGACCCTGGTGAATTGCAGAATACAGGGGAAAGCGGTGGTTTGCAGTTTTGCGGAGATCACGAGTATCGATGAGGCGCAACCGTTTGTAGGACAAGAGGTTTTCCTCCCTGTAGACAGCCTCCCGCCCACGTCCGATGACGAATATTACCATTTCCAGCTCATCGGGCTCATCGCGGAAACCCCGGACGGCGACAGGATCGGTATCCTTCGGACGATCATCGAGACGGGCGGCAACGACGTGTATGTTGTGGACCGCGACGGGAAGGAAATACTTGTTCCCGCTATAGAAGGGGTGATCTGCAAGGTGGATTTGGAAGCGGGGAAGATGGTGGTCGACCTGCCGGAAGGCCTGGTCGATGATCTTTGACATACTGACTATTTTCCCCGGCATGTTTGCCGCTCCACTGGGTGAAAGTATCCTGGGGAAGGCCCAGGAACGGGGTTTCATCAATATCCGTGTTCACAACATCCGCGATTTCGCGGAGGACAGGCACCAGATGACCGACGACCGCCCGTTTGGCGGCGGTGAGGGAATGGTCATGAAGCCTGAGCCGATTGTGGGCGCCCTGGAGGAATTGAAGAAGGAAGGTCCGGTCCCCCGGGTGTTGCTTCTGAGCCCTCAGGGAAGGCTTCTCAGCCAGCAACTGGCGTGGGAACTCAGCCGTCTGCCGCGGCTGGTCCTGATTTGCGGGCGTTATGAAGGGGTGGACGAGCGGATTGCCGAGCACTTCGCGGACGACGCGATCTCCATCGGAGACTATGTCCTGACCGGCGGTGAGCTGGCGGCCATGGTGGCGATCGATGCGGTGGCGCGTTTGATCCCGGGAGTGTTGGGCAATTCGTCCTCGGCCGAATATGAATCTTTCGCCGAACCGGTCCTGGAGTACCCTCAGTACACCAGGCCGCAGGAATTCCGGGGTCTTTCCGTTCCCGACGTGCTTTTGTCCGGGAACCATGAAGTCATCCGGCGCTGGCGGCGGGGGCAGGCGCTGCTCAGAACGAGGGAGCGCAGGCCCGATCTTTTTGCCCGGTTGAAATTGACCGGGGAGGACGCCGGGCTGCTTCGGGAAGCTGAAGAGGAACGTCGCCTTCCGGCCGGCGAGCGAAACGGATGCGGTGAGAACTGATGGCTCTGTACCTGGCCCTCGTGCACTACCCCGTGCTGAATCGGAAAGGCGAAGTCATCGCGTCGGCGATCACGAACCTCGACCTTCACGATCTGGCGCGTTCGTGTTGCACGTATGACGTACCGGTCTGCTACATCGTTACGCCATTGAAAGACCAGCAGCTACTCTCGGGGAGTCTTCTGAGTCATTGGCGTGACGGGATCGCGAAGGAGCTGCATCCCGAGCGCGGTGAGGCCCTGCGGCGGCTGAAAGTGGTGGACGATGTCGCGGCGGCCGTCGAGGACATCCGATCACTCACGGGGCGCAAACCCGTGCTCTGGGCGACCACTGCCCGGAAAACCGCATCGAGCCTTTCCCACCGGGAGGCGCGAAGACTGCTCGCGGAAGGTCCGGACCCACGCCTCATGCTGCTGGGAACGGGTTGGGGCCTTGCGCCGGCGGCCTTGCAGCAGGTGGATGCAGTGCTGGAACCGATCGTTGGCATCAATGGGTATAACCATCTGTCCGTGCGATGCGCGGCGGCCATCCTGATGGATCGCCTCCTTCATGCGGAAAGAGGAGCATAAACAGGAGGCCGTAATGGCTTCCTGATCAAATCGACTGGAGGACCAAAATGGGGATCAGCCTTATTGAAATGATTGAAAGAGACAACATGCGTGCCGATATCCCCGCTTTTCGGATCGGCGACACCGTGAAGGTGCACGTGAAGATCCGTGAAGGGGACAAGGAACGTATCCAGGTTTTTGAAGGGGTGGTCATCCGGCATCACAGGGCCAGGATGGGGGCGACCTTCACCGTCAGGAAAGTGTCCTACGGCGTGGGCGTCGAGAGAATCTTCCCGCTCCATTCACCTCAACTGGACAAGATCGAGGTGCTGCGCCGAGGACGGGTCCGCCGTTCGAGGTTGTATTACCTGCGCGAACGCCTCGGCAAGGCCGCCAGGATCAAAGAGAAACGCTAGTGCGAATGGCACCCGGTGAGACCCTGGCGGTAGACATGCTTTTCTACGAAAAGCAGGCTTATCGGCAGGGTTTTCGGCTGGTGGCGGGGATCGACGAAGTGGGCCGCGGTCCGTTGGCCGGACCGGTGGTGGCCGCGGCGGTTGTTCTTCCCCGGGATGTCTCCCTTCCCGGGGTGAAGGATTCCAAAAAGCTTTCCGCCGCTCAACGGGAATCATGCCGCGAGGCCATTCTGGCCTGCGCGTGCGGCGTGGGCATCGGATGCGTCGATGCCCGCGAAATCGACGGGACGAACATCCTGAAGGCCACCTTCAAGGCAATGGTCCTGGCGGTCCGCAACCTGGGCACTCCCCCGGAGTGCCTCCTCATAGACGGTCCCTACGAGCTCCCGATTTTTCTCCCTCAGAGGGGCATCCCTCAGGGCGACGCCAAGTGCCTTTCCATCGCGGCGGCATCCATCGTTGCCAAAGTCCACCGTGACCGGCTCATGTGCCGGTATCATCAGGAATATCCCGTCTATTGCTTCGACCGGAACAAGGGGTACGGAACGGCCGACCATATCGATGCCCTGCGTAAATACGGCCCCTGTCCCTTGCACCGCTTGAGTTTCAGCAAGGTCCCGAGCCCCGGGAAAGAGACCGAGACGGCCGATGGAAAACAGATATCAGAAGGGAAAAGAGGGCGAAAGGCTGGCGGCTGAGTTCCTGGAGCAAAGAGGCTGCGAACTGCTCGACAGGAACTTCAGGTGCCAACTGGGTGAAATCGACCTGGTGGTACGCGACGGGAAGACGGTGGTTTTCGTTGAGGTCAAATCGCGGAAGGGCCTTCGCCACGGATTGCCCCAGGAAGCCGTTTCCCGCGTGAAACAACGCCGACTGACTCTTGTTGCCCGGTGGTACCTCAAAGCCAATCGTCTCGAACGGCATTCGGCGCGCTTTGATGTCGTCGCCATTACCTGGGAAGAAAAAAAACCCGAAGTGACATGGATCGTCAATGCCTTCGAAGCCTGCGAGTAAATCCGATTCTTCCCCGGCGACCGGGACCCTCTTTGTCGTCGCCACCCCCATCGGCAATCTTTCGGACATGACGCTGAGGGCGATCGAGACGCTGCGCTCAGTGGACATCATTGCGGCCGAGGACACCCGCCACACGCGAAAATTGCTCACGCATTACGATATTCACAGGCGTGTCGTCAGCTACCATGGCGAGAACATGGAAGCACGCGGGCGTGAATTGATCGGGCGGATCGGCGAAGGCCTGAACATTGCCCTGGTGACCGACGCGGGCACCCCCGGAATTTCCGACCCGGGAGCGCTCCTGGTCGGGCAGGCCGTCGAACGCGGTTTTTGCGTTACGGTAATCCCTGGACCCACCGCGCTCGTCACCGCTCTGGTCGGGTCAGGACTGTCGACCCAGCCGTTCGCCTTTCTCGGTTTTGCGCCGCCGCGAGGGCCGAATCGGAGGAAATTCTTCGCCGCCCACGGTTCACTCCCCATGACCCTGGTCCTGTACGAATCCCCCAAAAGGCTCGCCCGGACCCTTCAGGACATCCTGGACGCCTGGGGCGACAGGCGCATCGCCGTTGCCCGGGAACTCACCAAGCAATATGAGGAAACCTTTCGCGGAACGGTGAAAGAATCCCGGGACTATTTTTCGGGAGAAATCAGGGGGGAACTGACCCTGGTTGTGTCGGGGGCCGCGGAAGGGCAGACATCCCCGGAAAAGGAAAGTGACTGGCGTGAAGAACTCCGGCTGCTGCTCGCCATGCCGGGGGTGAGCCTCAAGGAAGCCGTCGATCGGGTCGCTTCCGGGTGCGGTCTGTCAAGGCGGATGGTCTACCAGGAAGCCCTCGGGAAAATGAAGTAGCAGGAACCCTCGAAATACCGCTCCTCCGGCATCAACGCAAATCGGCCACCGTTGGAGCTTCCTTCCTGATCTTGCCGATTTCGCAGACGATTTCGGCGGGTGAACGGTATTCCCTTTCGGGAATCCGATGCAGGACTTCCATGACCATCTTCGTGCTGGGCCCCGGCCCCCGTTCGGCATGGGAAAGGATCTTGCCCTTGTCCGCCGGAAAGTGAATCCGCTTGAGGTGCTTCATGATGTTGGCCGGTGCCGGGCCCTTTATTCCCCTCGTCATTGTACTCTCCCCTTCCGCGACATCCGCCGGGGCCGAAGATGGAAGGCCGCCGCGGCAAGAGCCGTGGGGTTCATATCCACCCCGATTTCCCGTTGCGATGAAAGAAGCGATCAAAGCTGGAATTTGTCGGCAAAATACAGGATTACGGTCCGCTTGTGAATACCCTGAATCCAGTATTTTCGCGAAGGCGAAAGGGTAATCGGCCTAGTGCTTCTCATCATGATTCGCGCCCGGGGTGTACTCCGGTTCGACCACCTTACCGCGAAACACCCGATGCTTGTACCCGGTGTACGCAAGGATGACCGGAATGAGGACGATCATCACGACGAGCATGAATTCGAGGGTCTGCGGCGAGGCCGCGGCTCTGCGCACGGTGATCGGGGAGGAAATCACGTTGGGGATCATGTCGGGATACATCCCCAGCGAGAGGCCGGCAAAGGAGAACAGGATGATCCCGATGTTGCAGAGCAGAGGGGTTGCTTCGCGGCGGCGCTTCAGGCCTGCGAACAGCATGATGAAACAGAAGACTGCCAGTGCGAGAAGCGCGGAAATGGTGTAGACCCCGGGAGGAGACATCAGCTTATCGACCAGGTTCGGGTACTTGGCCGCTGCAAGGAAGTGCACGATGAGGGAAATGATGAGGGTGAGGATGGAGGCAAAGCCTGAGATCCGGTAGCTCACGTTCTGCATCCGTCCCGACGTCTTGAAGATGAGGTAATTGGCTCCCAGCATGGTGTAGCCGCAGATGACCCCCAAAGCCACGACGCAGGAAAAGGGGTTGAACCAGCCCCACACGCTTCCCGAAAAACCGCCGTTCTCCACTTCCAGACCTCCCAGGAGGCCCCCCAGGGCAAATCCCTGCGCCACGGCCACCACCAGGCTTCCCAGCCCGAAGCACCTGCTCCAGACGGCGGGATGCGTGGAATTCTCCCGGAACTCGAACGCCACACCACGGAACATGAGCCCGAAAAGCATGGCGAGGATCGGAATGTAGAGGGATGAAAGCACGATCCCGTAGAAGAGGGGAAACGCGCCGAAAAGCATTCCTCCCAGGAGGACCAGCCACGTCTGGTTGTCGTGCCACACGCTGGAAATGGCGCCCATGATGAAACCGCGTTCCTCTTCGTCCGCTCCGAGGGAGATGATGCCGACGCCCAGGTCGAAACCGTCCGACACGGCATAATAGAGCAGGAAGAAACCGATGATGAACAACCATACTTCAGGGAGATAAGGTTCCAGAAACTGCATATCGGGTTCCCTTCCGAATCCGGGAAAGTTGTTTTCGACAACACATGAAAACCAAACCGGGGGGCATGGGGGCCCCTTTCCTGCGGCCCGCGCGGGACGGGGCTGCGCGCTTCATTCATCCGCGTCCGTGCATCGGATCGGAACCGCTGCCCGTGGCGGGTCCTTCACCGGGGCCTTTCACGATGATCCGATGGGCAAAGAAACAGAAAAGCAGGAGCATCAGGACGTACACCACGGAAAAAGTGATGAGCGAACTTCCGACCGCGTGCGCGGGTATGCCGGTTGCCGAATCGCCGGTGCGCAGGAGGTTGTAGAGCACCCAGGGCTGCCGTCCCAGCTCTCGTGTCATCCAGCCGGTCTCCATGGCGAGGTAGCTCAGAGGCGCGGCCCATATCCAGGAATAGAGCAGCCATTTCTCCCCGGAAACCCGGTTCGGTGAGAGTTTTCCCCTGAACCATGCCCACAGGGTGAGGATCATGAGCAGGCACAGGAGGAACCCGATCCCGGCCATGACACGAAAGGCGTAGTAAACGGGAAACACGGGCGGCTGGTCTTCGCGGGGAAATTCGTCGAGGCCCCTGATGGTGCCGGTCAGGGAATTGGTCACGATGAGGCTCAGGGCACCGGGGATTTCGAGTGCCCAGTCGTCCTTTTGCTTCGCCTGGTTCGGCCATGCGAGGATCTTCCATGAAGCCCCCGTCCCCGGGGGGTTGGTGTGCCAATGGGCTTCGATTGCCGCGAGCTTGGCGGGCTGATGTTCGAAGACGGCCCCTCCGGACCCGTGCCCCAGCCAGATTTGCACCGGAGTGATCAGGATCGCCGAAAGGACGGCCACTTTGAACGACTTCAGGAAGAAGTCCGTGTTGCGGTTTTTCAGAAGCTGCCAGGCGCTGATGCCTCCGATGACGAAAAGGGATATTTCGATGCATGCAGTCCACATGTGTGAGACGCCCCACGGCATGTCCGGATTGAAAATGGCCTTCCACTTGTCCGTGATGATGAAATGCCCGTCGCGGAATATTCCCCCCGTGGGGGTGTGCATCCACGAATTGGCGACCATGATCCAGAAGGCCGATAATGAGCCCCCCAGGGCGACCATGCACGTGGAAAAAAGGTGAGTCCGAGGGGAAACGCGTTTCCAGCCGAAGGCCATGATACCGAGGAAGGTTGCTTCGAGCATAAAAGCGATCGCGGCTTCAAAGCCGAGCATGTGCCCAAAAAAATCGCCGCCCGCCACCGAAAAACGGCTCCAGTTCGTACCGAACTGAAATTCCATGGGAATGCCGGTGACCACTCCCACGCTGAAGTTGAGCAGAAAGAGGCGGCCCCAGAAGCGGCAGTGTCTGAAGTACTGTTCATCGCCGCTTTTCAGCCACAAGGCCTCCATGAGCACGAGGAAGATGCTCAAACCGATCGTGAGGACAGGCCACAGAATATGAAAGTGCGCCGTTACGGCGAACTGGATCCGCGACAGCATGACGTGATCGAACAGGCCTTCCATAAGGGGTTGCCCCTCCTTTGCAAAGATTCGTCCGCCCGCGCACCCTTTTGACGGAGGATATGCGTCGGGATCGTGCATTTTCCGCAAGCGTTCGCTTTTTCAACATACTGCCCAAAATAAAGCTGGTATGATAAAAATGCCAGACCGGGAAGGGAATTCGACGGGATGCGGCCGCCCGTTCCGCGGGGGACGCCCGTGCTTCATTCCCGGGAGCGTACGGGATTTCCTGCTGAAATCGCCGGGGATCGTGAAATCTGAAAAGTTCACTCAGGGAGATGAGAATAGTCTGAAATGAGTACGAGAAATACCGACCGGAGCCATGCCATCGGGGTCTTCGATTCGGGGGTCGGCGGTCTTACCGTCGTCCGGGCCCTGATGGAAAGGCTTCCGTTTGAAAACATCATCTATTTCGGAGACACCGCCAGGGTGCCCTACGGAGTGAAATCCGTCGAGACCATTTCGAAATTCGCCGGTGAAATCACCGAATTCCTGTTGAAGCAACAGGTCAAGCTGCTGATAGTCGCCTGCAACACCATGGCGGCGGTGGCGCGCACGGTGATCGAGGAACTTTCCCCCGTGCCGGTCCTGGACGTGATCGATGCCGGAGCGAGCAACGCCGTGGCGGTCACCCGCAAAAAATACGTCGGAGTGATCGGCACCCCCGCCACCATAAACAGCAACGCCTATGCTCGGGCGATTCATCGCTACGACGCGGGGATCCGTATTTTCTCCCAGGCCTGCCCGTTGTTTGTCCCGCTGGTCGAGGAGGGATGGCTCGACCACGAAGTGACCCGGCTGACGGCCCTGGAATACCTCCGGCCCGTCCTGTGCCATGATATCGATACGCTGGTGCTCGGCTGCACGCACTACCCACTCCTCAAACCCCTGCTGCAGGAAGTCGTCGGGAGCGGCATCAGCCTCGTGGATTCCGCGGAAGCCATGGCCGACCGGACGGCGGCGATCCTTGACGAAATGAACCTCTGGAACCCGGATCGCAACCCGCCGGAATACAAGTACTACGTCACCGATGTGCCGTTGCGTTTCCAGGGGATCGGCGAGCGCTTCCTGGGTCGTACCCTCTCCGACGTGCATGTCGTCAAGTGGTAGAATCGTGCGGGGACCCGCCGGGCGGTCTCATCGCCGTGCCCGCCCGGGGCCGTCCCGAAGCGCATGGTCGCCCGCGTTCCTATCTTACGATCACCACCGTGCAGTGTGCGTAATTGAGGACCCGCTTGGCGACCGAGCCGAGCAGCCATCGCTGTATCAGGCTGCCTCCCCGGTGGCCCATCACGATCGCATCGGCCTGTTCTTCATCCGCAAGCCGGACAATTTGCGCGGCGGGAGACCCGATTCGAATCTCGAACCTTGGGTTGATTCCTTTTAAAGCAGCCCTTTGCGTCAGGTCCTGAGACCTCTCCCTGAAGTATTCCGAGGCCTGTTCCAGGATCGCTTCGGTTTCCACCGGGAGATGCATGGATCGTTTTATCCCGGGTTGCGCTGCCGTTCAGGGCACATCGCTCTCCTCCCACGCGATCTCTCTTACCTCGGGGAGTCCCAGGGACAGTTCTCCCACGATTTTACCCCAGGGGAAGAATTCCTTGCTGGAAAGGCGGAGCTGGTACGTCACGGTCTGATTGATGAGGTTGCAATGATAATTGATAAACAGCAGGTTGATGCCGGCGTGCTTCGCGAGGATTTGCTTCACGCGTTTGAGGGGGGATGAACGGCTGGAACAGGTAATGCTGAGGAGGGTGAAAACGTCATGGTGCACGCGAATCTTGAAAGAACGGAGCTCATAAAGGATCAGAAAGCTGATCAGCGACGCAAAAATTGCAGGGAGAAAATATCCGGCCCCGACGGCAAGCCCTATGCCGGTGTTCATCCAGAGCCCGGCGGCCGTCGTGAGTCCCCTCACCGTCCCGTGCCCCTTGATGATGGCGCCGGCGCCAAGGAAACCCATACTGGCAATGGCATATGAGGCGATTCGCCCGGGGTCGATGCGCAGGGGCGACTCGTCCAGGCCCCCATAGAACATTTCTTCGATGTGGAGGGACATGAGCATCATCAGGCAGGCCGCCGTGGCTACGATAAGATTGGTCCGCAGGCCGGCCGATTGCCCATGGGCTTCCCGCTCAAAACCGACCACTCCACCCAGGAGTGCCGCGAGGACCAATTTACCGACGATTTCGAGGTTCTGGTAGATGTCGAACATTCTTTGCCCCTGTAACGCCTGACGATCCGGACCGGGCCACTCCGTGGTTCCGCGGCTCTAAGGCTTTTTCCCCTTTGTTCTTCGTTGTGCCGCCGCGCGAGGCGGAATTCGACTCCGGGCATCGAGTGAAGCATGTCGGCACCCTGCTCGATTTGATTCCGCACCGATCGGATCCTGCGATTTCAAAGATAAATTATCATACTTGTGCGTCGCGGGTTGTCCATAAAAAACGAGGGGCGGTGTGAAAGGATCTTGCCGGCACAGTGCCGGGAATGCTCCAATTAAAAGCGACATCCTCATCGAAAGGACCGCGGAACGCGCTTTTTCTCCGTGCACCATTTTTCCGTGGCCCCCGATATTGATATAATGAATGTGTAACGGGTGCGGCCATTTCGACGTGCTGGCCTGTGTGCTCCGTGTAAATGAATGCACGAATTCCTCTCCGTCGGCTTCGACCGGTTGAAATGAGGCATCCGAGAGTTTATATTTTAAAGAAGTTGTTAGGAAATGGAGAGTAGTTATTTATTAATAAATTACATGAAAGTTCCGCTTATGGCTGACGATGTACCTAAATTTCCGGACCAGGAAGAATTGGAGAAGGAACTCAGTGAGTATCTCTCCAAAAAATACGGTTATCCGATTAAGGTGGTTTCCCCTATGATGACATCTCAAGGTGGAGAAGCGCAGGAGGCATCGGAAAAATCGGGCGGTGTGGAAAAGATCCGGTTCGACATGAAACCCGAGGAACTCGAAAGCTACCTGGATGAGTATGTGATCCGTCAGGATGACGCCAAGGCCATCCTGGCAACCAAGATTTGCACTCACTACAACCGGATCCGCTTTCAGGCCCGCAAGTCACGGTTCGGGGGCGAGCAGACCGTCGGCAGGATCAAGAACAACATCCTGCTCATCGGCCCGACCGGAGTGGGCAAGACGTATCTTGTAAAGCTCATTGCACAGAAACTCGGGGTCCCTTTCGTTAAGGGAGACGCGACGAAGTTCAGTGAGACCGGGTACGTCGGAGGGGACGTCGAGGACCTGGTGAGGGAACTCGTCGTCGAGGCCAACGATGACATAGAGTTGGCCGAGCACGGGATCATTTACGTCGATGAAGTGGACAAGATCGCTTCATCGGGGCATTTCATGGGGCCGGATGTTTCGAGGACGGGGGTCCAGCGGGCTTTGCTCAAACCCATGGAAGAGACGGAAGTCGACCTCAAGGTCCCGCACGACCCGGTGTCCCAGATCCAGGCCATCGAGCAATACAGGAAAACGGGAAAGCGCGAGAAACGGACCGTCAATACCAGGAACATTCTCTTTATCATGAGCGGTGCGTTCAACGGGTTGGCCCCGATCGTCAAGAAGCGCCTCCAGAACCAGGGAATCGGGTTTGGAGCCCAGGTGCACAGCAAGAGCGACGATTTCAAATACCTCAAGCACGTCAAGGCCGAAGACCTGATCGAATTCGGGTTCGAAAGCGAGTTCATCGGGAGGCTGCCGGTCACGGCCGTACTGGACCCTCTCGAGATGGAAGATCTCTACCTGGTCCTCAAAAACGTCCGAAATCCCATTATTCAGGGGAAGAAGGAAGACTTCCGGAGCTACGGGATAGACATCAGGTTCGAGGACGATGCGTTGCGGCTTTTGGCTGAAACGGCCCACAACGAGAAGACCGGGGCGCGCGGACTGGTCAGCGTGATCGAAAAGGTGCTGCTGCCCTTCGAGAAAAAGCTCCCATCCTCGTCGGTAAAGAAAGTGGTTATCGGCAGGCAGGTGGTGCTCGACCCCGAAAAGGAACTGAACCGCATCTTTGAAAACCCCGATGACCGGGAAACCGAAAAGGCCTATAAACGGGCCCTCGAGGAGGAAAGAAAGGAACTGCTTCTGCAGCTTACCCGGCAGAAAAGAAAGTCCCTGGAAGACTATCCCCTCATCTTTACGCCCGATCGCGTCGAACTGATCGCCGAGTACCACCTGCGCACGGGAGTCCCCATCGACGGACTCTTCGATGAAGTTCTCCTGTTGCACGACCAGGTTCGGTTCTTCGAGGGCGAATTTTTCGAAAAACACGGGTTCAAGATCGATTTTGCCGACGAAGCCGTGGATGAGATCATCAGGGAAGCGCTGGCCCGGGATACGACGGCGACCACAATATGTGTGGAAATTTCGAATGATTTCGATTACGGTTTCAAACTGATCTTTGACAGGAGCGGGCAGAGGCGGTTTTTCCTGCCGAAGGAGGCGGTGACACACCACGATACGTATCTCGACGAATTGATCCGGGAAAACTATCGCCAGTATCCGCTGAGTCCGACCGAACTGAACAGCAAATTATAGTATACTGCGTTGAGGGGAGGGGAATACCCGCAAGACGGACGGGAGCGGTGAATTGCGCCGTTCCCGCGCAAGAGGGAATCCCGTGATCTTGTTTTCGAGTGATTGATTCCGGCCGATGACGACATTCGGATGCTGACGAGGACGCTCGAGATGATCGGTATATCCAAGCTGTACTGCGGGACCGTGGAACCTTCCGACGCCCTGCGATACGGGCGGGAAAGCGGGCAATTGCCTTCCCACCTGCTCCAGTTTTCCATAGACAAGAAACCCGTGGTGGTGTGGAACGTCACGAGGCGCTGCAACCTCAGGTGTGTCCACTGTTACGCACACGCAAAGGACGAAGCTTTCCCGGATGAATTGACCGGTGCGGAAGGGAAGGCGGTTCTGGACGATCTTGCGCGATTCGGTGCGCCCGTGGTGCTCTTTTCGGGCGGGGAGCCGCTCATGCGCCCGGATCTGCCCGAACTGGCGGCATATGCCGTCCAAAAGGGCATGCGAGCCGTCATATCCACCAACGGGACACTGATCACTCCCTCCGTTGCCCGCGAACTGAAGACCATCGGGCTTTCCTACGTGGGAATCAGCCTGGACGGCATGGAAGAGGTGAACGACCGCTTTCGCGGGGTGAAGGGGGCGTTCGCGAGGGCGCTCGACGGCATTTCCGCCTGCCAGGAAGCCGGTATCAAAGTAGGGCTCCGGTTCACCATGAACCGGCGGAATGCAAAAGAAATTCCGGCCATTTTCGACCTGCTGGAAGCCCGGAACGTTCCGAGGGTCTGTTTCTATCACCTGGTTTATGCCGGCCGCGGCTCGAACCTGATAAAAGAGGACCTTTCCCATGAAGAAACCCGCGCCGCGGTGGACCTCATTATGGACCGCACCAGAGACCTCCACGACAGGGGAAAGCCCAAAGAAGTCCTGACGGTCGACAATCATGCCGACGGCCCGTACCTCTATCTCAGGATGGTGAGGGAAGGGTCGGAAAGGGCGCCCGAGGTGCTCGAACTGCTGCAGATGAACGAAGGGAACAATTCCGGCCGCGGCATCGGCTGTATAAGCTGGGATGGCAAGGTCCACGCCGATCAGTTCTGGCGCCACTATTCCTTTGGAAATGTCAGGGAGCGTCCCTTCAGCGCGATGTGGATGGACACATCCAATACCATCATGAAACAGCTTAAGGACAAGAAACTGTACGTGACCGGCCGATGCGCCGCCTGCCGCTGGCTGAGCGTGTGCGGGGGCAACTTCAGAGTGCGTGCGGAAGCCGCGACAGGGGACCTCTGGTCTCCCGATCCCGCCTGCTACCTGACGGATTCGGAAATCGCGGGGTGAATTGAACGCCGGCCTGGAATCGGTCCCTTTCGGGGGATTGATGCGGGCCGTGCTTTTTTGAGTGCCGATCCCGGCCGGAAATACCGCGGCAAAGGATCGCCGGGTGCATGACCTTACCGCGGGGTGGTGGGACGCTCCTGAAGTTCGGTGATATTGGCTCTGACTTCGTTGGCGCTTTCCGAACCGGATCACGGACCGCTTTCCGGGAAGCAACGCCTGCCGGGCAAGGGCGGTCCGATGCGCTCGGCCCGCGGGGCCCCGGCGCGGGAATGAAATGTATGATTATCGAGGGGGGGAACAATGTATTTTCCCGTGTATCGTCCGAGGCGCTTCAGGCGCACGGAAAACCTGCGGAGCATGGTGAGGGAGACAACCTTGAGGGTGGACCAGCTCGTCTACCCGCTTTTTGTCATGCCGGGGAAGTCGGTCAGGAATCCGGTCGGGTCCATGCCCGGAGTGTTTCAGTTTTCGGTGGATACTCTGCTTCAGGAAATCGATACGGTCGTGCGGCTGAATATTCCCGGGGTGCTGCTGTTCGGTCTTCCTTCGGCCAAAGACGAATTCGGAAGCGAAGCCCATGCCGGCGACGGTGCGGTCCAGCAGGCGATCCGCGCGATCAAGGACCGCTATCCCGATCTGGTCGTGATCACGGATGTCTGTCTCTGTGAATACACCAGCCACGGGCATTGCGGAATTCTGAAAGGTCGGGAGGTGGACAATGACGCCACGCTTGAAGTGCTTTCGAAAGCCGCCCTGTCCCACGCCGAGGCGGGGGCCGATCTGGTCGCTCCGTCGGATATGATGGATGGTCGGGTCGGGGCCATTCGAGGCGCACTCGATGAGAACGGCCTGGAAAACGTGGGCATCCTGGCATATTCCGCGAAATACTGTTCGGCTTTCTACGGACCGTTTCGCGAGGCGGCGGATTCCGCTCCGCAGTTCGGAGACAGGCGGTCCTACCAGATGGACCCCGCCAATTCCGATGAGGCCCTGCGGGAAGTGGCGCTCGATATCGAGGAAGGGGCGGACATGGTCATGGTAAAACCCGCGCTTCCCTATCTGGATATCATCCGCAGAGTGAAGGATGAATTCGACCGGCCGGTGGCCGCATACAACGTCAGCGGTGAATACGCCATGATCAAGGCCGCCGCGGCCAACGGATGGCTGGATGAGAAGAGGGTTGTAATGGAGACCCTGGTTTCCATCAGGAGGGCCGGGGCCGATCTCATCCTGACCTATTTCGCCAAGGACGCCGCTGAAATACTTCAGCAGTGAGCCGCTGCGGCGGAAAATGAGTCGAGGTTTTTTCCCCGCTCCGTTCCCGTTATTCCGGCGGACCCGGACACGAGTTGTACGGACCACCCGCGAACATACATGGCTTCAATAAAAGGAGCGGAGCCGGGTCGATCTTGGAACTCAAGACCTGAAGGCAGGAGAGAATGAACCCTCGCAACGAATCCCGCGTCACTCACCACGGCCATCCCGGAAGCACGCACGGATCGCACTCCGAAGGAAATCTGCGCCTCGTGGCCTGGGAGGTTACGCGAACCTGCAACCTCGCTTGCGTCCATTGCAGGGCCACGGCCCTGGACCGTCCCTATGAAAACGAATTGTCCACCGGCGAGTGTTTCCGGCTTCTGGACGACATCGAAACGGTGGCCCGTCCCATCATCATTCTCACGGGCGGCGAACCGCTGCTGAGGCCCGACATCTTCGAGATTGCCGAATACGGTAGTAAGAAGGGTTTTCGCATGACAATGGCCGTGAACGGGACCCTGCTCACTCCCGATAAGGCCAGACGCATGGTCGATGTCGGAATCCAAAGAATCAGCATCAGCATCGACGGGGCCACGGTGGCTTCCCACGATGCGTTCAGAAGAGTTGCCGGGGCATTTGCCGGGGCGCTGAGGGGGGTCGCATCCGCAAGAGAGGCCGGGCTTGACTTTCAGATCAACACGACCATTACGCGGCAAAACCTCGAGGAATTCTCGGCCATTCACAACCTGACAGTGTCACTGGGGGCCGTGGCGCACCACATTTTTCTGCTCGTCCCCATGGGGCGCGGCAAGGATCTGGCCGAAGGGGGAATCAGCGCGGAACAGTACGAAGAAACGCTCCACTGGTTTTACGAACAGCGGGATAAAGTCCCTTTGCAGTTAAAAGCCACGTGTGCCCCTCACTACTATCGTATTTTGCGCCAGCGAGCCAAATCCGACGGGAAAGAAGTCTCTTTCCAAACGTTCGGCCTGGACGCCGTGACGCGCGGGTGCCTCGGCGGGACGGGTTTTTCGTTTATCTCCCATCTCGGCCAGGTCCAGCCCTGCGGTTATCTCGAAGTGAACTGCGGAAATATCAGGGAAAAGTCTTTTAAAGAGATTTGGGAAACCTCTCCGGTGTTTCGGGACCTGAGGGACTTCGAAAAGTATGAAGGAAAATGCGGCCGCTGCGAATACATGAGGGTTTGCGGGGGCTGTCGGGCAAGGGCCTATGAAAGCACGGGAAACTATCTTGCCCAGGAACCTCTCTGCCTCTATGAGCCTGGCTCTCATGCGGATCGATCGGAGTGACGATGACTGAACCCTCTATTATGGTTGAAATGGGCCCGGTAGTGGCGCCTGCCCGCAAGTGGCGCAGGGCGTGCCTCCAGGCCGTGGCGATTTTGTTGTTTGGAGCGGTTCTCGGATTTCTTGTCAATCACTTCCGGCCCGCCGGTCTTCCTCTGGTTGCTGACTGGTCCATGGAAGGGCAGCTTTCCGCTGTCGATACGGTTGAAAACCCCGTGATTTCGCTCGAGGAAGCGGCGGCGCTGTACGCCACCCAGGGAGCGGTGTTTATCGATGCCAGGTCGGAAGAGTTCTATAGGGACGGGCATGTTGAAGGGGCGAGAAACCTGCCGTGGGAAGATTTCGAAGACCGGTTCCAGGACGTGATGTCGGACATTTCTCCCGATGTGCTCATCGTGGTCTACTGCGACGGAGATGCATGCAGTTTGAGCAAGGAACTGGCCGTGGCGCTGACGGGAAAAGGATATTTCCACGTGAGGGTGCTGCTCAACGGCTGGTCGGTCTGGCAGGCCGCCAAACTTCCCTCCGCTGCCGGATGAATCGGGCCTCATACACAAAGTTGCCTGCAAAACAGAGTCCCGAAATACCCGTTTCGACGCTTTGCGGGTGAGGCGGGCATCATGAACAACTGCGTTCAGGAAAGCGGCAACCGGTACTTCCAAATAAAAAGCTACGGGCCGTTTGATCCACGCAGGATCAAACGGCCCGTAGCATATGGTGGAAAGAGGTCTTTCCCTCTTCGCGGGAGGCTCCCCTTACTTCGCTTTGGGCTGCAGGCTGTTGGCCGGGGCCTGCTGCTGAGCGGCGGGCTCTTGAGCCTGGTTCGGGGTTTCCGCGGAATTGAACACGTGAACCTGGACTTCCTGTTTTTCCCGGGGTTCGACGTCGGTCTCGATGGTCAGTGAAATCTGGCGCCGGGCACCCACGGGAACGTTTTCGAGCTTGGGCACGATTTCAAGGCTGTAGCCGGGTTCACTTGCCAGTTGGTGCTGAGTGACCGTGATCATCGATTCATCGTAGGTGAGCTTGAGGATATGGAACGGCTTGTTGCGGTTGCTCATCACGGTGATTTTCCCCGAACGCTCGGGTTGCTGAGCAGCCAGCCTGCCGACGAGAATGGTCTGGGGCTTTACGGAAATATCCCCTTCGATCAGGCCGCTCACGCGAATGACAACGTCGGGTTTCTGCGGGATGTCCGTAAGGCACCGGACGAACCCCGAATAGTTTCCCTGCCGGAGTTTGTTCGCAATTTTTACCTTGTACTGTTTTCCGTCTTCGACGGTTTCGAGCGAGGTGGCGATGTTTCCTTCAAGGTTGGTTTCCAGCTTCGTGACATGGAACGCCTGACCGTTGCTCACGAGATCGATCACGCTTTCAGCCACCTGGTCCGCCATGCCGCGGAAGGTAATATTCGTGTTCGGCCGAACATCGATATAAGTCTTGACGATTCCCTGTATCGCCAGAATGGCATTGGGGTTTTGAGGATCGTTGGTGAATACGGTGGCCCTCTTCTTGATGTCCCCCTGAAAGCCCTTCAGGTTCACTTTCAGATTGACCTTGCCCTGTCCTCCCGGCGGAATGGTCTTGTCGAAATGCGCCAGCGTGCATCCGCAGCTCGGCCGAACCTGGTCGATCAGAAGTTCGCCCTTTCCCGTGTTTTTCAGGACGAATTCATGTTCCACTTCCCCACCCTCGTACACTTCTCCAAAATCGAAGGTGGTTTCGGGTATCTGGAGGACGGGAAAAGCCTGAGCGGAAGAAACGGCGGCTTGAGGTTCCGCCTTGGGGGCGGTTGCCTGTGGGTCTGCAGCGTGAGCGAAACCTGCCCAACAGAAGGAGATGACAATCCAGAAAAACCACTTCGAGCGATGAAACATACTTCAGTTTCCTCCGTTTCAGGTCCTTGGCTCAGAGTCAGGACGGTCAGCGTACCACTTGCCTCAGATCATATCCAGACATTCCGTTTCGTTTCATCCTGGGAAATCAGCCGGTGGAAAACCCGAACCTTCCCGGTGGGCAGAACAAATCGCGCAGATTTGCATACCGCTTCCCTTTCGAAAGGTCAAGGCAAAAAGCAAAAGAGTACTTCTGACATCAAAATGAAAAACTATCGGAGATCGTTCAATGTTTCTTATCGGCCTCGGCGGCTTGAAACATAAGTTGCCCGGCCGGGACGACGGCCACGTTTTCACTTTTCAGCCGTTCCGCCGCTTTGCGCAGCGCGTTCAAAGTGACTTCGTAGGGATGCCCGATCGCCAGGGCGGACCCCTCAATTTTCGCCTTTCGGATGAGCCGATCGACCTGGGAAGCGACAAACTCTTCCGTGGGAATATGATCCAGGAACACGTCCCGCTTTCCGGCGGGGACCCGCAGTTGGCGTGCGACCATGAAACCGGCGCTCTTCGCGCTCGTGAAGCTGTCCAGGAAATACAGTTTTCTCTGCTGCAATTCCGACATTACGATTTTCATGTCGTCCGCGTTCTCCGTGAATCTGGAGCCCATGTGGTTGTTCACTCCGGCGGCATACGGTATGGAATCGATGTCTTCGCCGACGATCTTCCTGATTTCTTCCCTGGGCATCGATGTCAGCAGGGCTCGAGTGCCCGGGTCGGTTTTGGGAAATCCCCTGGGTTCCATGGGAAGATGGAGCATCACTTCGTGATGGCGGGAATGAGCCGTTTCAGCGATTTCACGGCTGTGCGGCAGGCCGGGCAGCACGGAAAGGGTGAGTTGAAGGGGGAGGTCCATGAACTTCCGGGCCGTTTCAAGGTTCATCCCCAGATCGTCGATGACGATGGCAACCCGGGCGGTGGGAGGAGTGAGAGATGGCGCCGGAGGGGAAGGCGGGGGGACGGGCTTCGGCGCGGCGGCGTTCAGGTCGACGCGGGCGAGGCGCTCACGCTGTACTGCCCGGGGTTCGTCGGGAGGGATATCCCGGCTTTCGAAATGAGGCAGCGGTTCTATCACGGGCTTTCCGGGAACGGCATGCGCCCCCTGGTTTTCGGCCTGGGATGCCTGCGGCCGTTGCTGCGGTGCGTCCTTCGGAAGGCCTGGCTGACGGTCCGGCGGGGCAACGGTTTGCGGGCCTTCAGTGGAGAGCCCGGAAGATTTTGCTTCCTGCCTGTTCCGGCCAGGGGAGGTCGATTTTGACGTTTCTACCGCAGTTTGTACTTTGTGCGGCGAACCCTGACCGGCACCGGAGCGGTCAACCGGATGCGGGCTTTTCGAGGGACCGCCCCCCCAATAGAGAATACCCGCCAGGATCAGAACCGCCAGGAGCCAGACCGTGAGGAGGGGCAGAAACAGCGGATGCTGGAGCTTGGCGGAAATCGCCTTCCCCCGTGCCGTCTTCCCCCGGGTTCTGACGTTTCCGGAGGAAGCGCGCCCCCGTTTTTTACGCGATGGTGAGGTGCGCCCGCCGGCGGCTTCTTTTCCTGTCCTGGGTGACATGCGAAGAAAACAAAACCTCGAGGTCTATTGATCGTACGTTCGGAAACGGCTTGAATTTCCCTTGAGAGAGGATGGGGATGCCTTCAAGAATCCGGTCATCGGGGTCTTCCCAAGCCCATTTCTGAAAAGGGGAGGCCCCCCTCAAAAAAAGGGAAGCGGTTGATTCTCCCCGGTACGGGGAGAATCAACCGGCATTCGAGAAGCGTGCATGAAGGAAATTATGTTCACCGTCCGGTGTCCGCCACGGACGTCCCCTTCGGGAGAGACGGCCGTGGAACGGTTTCCGGCGGATTCTATTTGAAATGCATCTGAGCCATGATCTTGTAGCTTTTCAACAGATCCAGGGCCCTTCTCAGTTGATTGTCCTGCTCCAGCATATGTGCGTCGGGTGCGGCAGGTACGGCGGAATCGGGCTTGACCGTACCGGGATCGCTCTTCTGGTTCTCCATATGTCTCGGCAGGTCTTTTTCACGCACGCGGCGCGTATCATCCGAAACCTGGTCGTCGCCCTTTGGTGAGGCTTCTCGCTTCACCGTGATGTCAGGTTCGATCCCCTTCGCCTGGATGGACCTTCCCGACGGCGTGTAATAAAGCGACGTGGTCAGGCGAAGCGCGGAACCGTCGTTGAGCGGGATGACGGTCTGTACGGAACCCTTGCCGAAAGTCTGTTCCCCGAGGATGATCGCCCTTTTGTGGTCCTGGAGCGCCCCGGCGACAATTTCGGATGCGCTTGCACTTCCCGAGTTCACCAGCACCACGAGCGGATAACCGTGGTTCTTGTTCCCCTTGTGTGCTTCGAAGCGCATTTTCTGGCTTTCCAGGCGGCCCCCGGTGTAAACGATGAGGCCCTCGTCGAGGAATTCGTCGCTCACCTCAACGGCCTGATCCAGGAGTCCTCCCGGATCATTCCGCAGATCGAGGACCAGTCCCTGCAGGGGATGATTCTCGTTTTCGAGCTGTTCCAGCGCCTTGCGCAGATCATTGGCGGTCCCGCTCTGGAAGCTGCTGATGCGGACATAGCCGTAGCCGGGTTCCAGGCTCCGGAATTTTACGCTCTGAATGGCGATAATGTCGCGAATCAGGTCAAATTCGAGCGGTTTTTTCTCGCCCTTACGGATGATCGTGAGCTTTACCTTGCTGCCCTTGGGGCCCCTCATCTTCTGGACCGCGTCCATCAGGGACATATCCTGGGTCGGCTGTTCGTCGATCTTGATGATCTGATCGTTGGCCAATACGCCGGCCTTGTCCGCAGGCGTGTCCTCGAGGGGAGCCACTACCGTCAGAATACTGTCGCGCATCGTGATCTCGATGCCCAGGCCGCCGAATTTGCCCTTGGTCTCGATCTGCAGTTCCTTGTAATCTTCCGGCCGCAGAAAAGAAGAATGGGGGTCGAGTTCCCGGAGCATACCGTTGATGGCCCCGTACATCAGCTTCTTCTCATCGACCTTCTCCACATAGTTGTCCTGAACGATGTTCAACACGTCGCTGAACACCTTCAGGTACTGATACATGTCCGTGTTCTCGGGATTGCTCTTTGCCTTGAGACCGGAATAACCCAAAAGCACGAAAGCAACCACAGCGATGAGTACGATTATCCTTGTGTGCTTCCTGAACATAGATTTCCTCATTCTTCGCTCTATCGACAAATTATCTGGTACGCCACCGTTTCAAAGGATCAACCCCCTCCTCGTTGTGCCGGGCCTCATGGTACGGCCCTGGTTTATCCGATGAACAGGTTCCTCCTACCGTTGCGATCGTTTTCCTCTGTGCGATGATTTCGCCCGGTTGTTTCAAAGACTTGTCCGCATGGGCGATTCAATCGAAATGCCACTGCCAATGGCCGCTGATCGTTGTGTTCGCCCGCTGTGTGGTGAGGACCACTCTGCCGACGCCCTCCCAGCGGGCTGCCTGAGTGGGTCGAAGGTCACAGGCAACAACCCCAACTGACCTATTATACAGCATGTTTCGAGAAGTAACATATGGTTTTAGGCCGAAAATCTCTAAAAAGGTCATTATTCCCGGCATGGACAAACTGTGCCGGTGGCTTTTGACCGGCCCCCGTTGAACCCTGCTGCCTCGAACTCCCGGGAGCAGGCGAAAAAATGTGCATATCCTTTTTGCTGCGAGTTGTAAAGTCCCTCGACGAGGACACGGGCCGGAAGTTGCAACAGGCCGACCGGAAGGCCGCGCCTCGAACGGTCCCCGCATCGGTGGCAGGGAGCATGAATGGGGAAAAAACACAAACCGAAGATAAAAAAAATTGAAATCCGATTAAATCTATTATAAAGATCGTACAGATGGCTTAACCGGCCGAACCCGATCGATATTATCGTTCTTCAACGCGGACCGCACCGAAGCTGCAACGACAGGCCGTCACGATTCAGGGGAAAACATGAAGCTGACATGCCGTAGTGAATACGCGCTGCTGGCGCTGGTTTACCTTGCGCGCCACCGTGATGAGAAATACATTCCCGTCCAGACGATTGCCGGGGAGCAGGGAATACCGGCCAAATTTCTCGAGCAAATTCTGCTGGCCCTTCGGCTTGCCAAATATCTGCACAGTTCAAAGGGAAAGAACGGCGGATTTCGCCTGGCCAAGTCCCCCGATGAGATCTCCCTGGCCGAAATCGTTCGGCTTTTCGACGGTCCCCTGGCCCCCACGGAATCGGTCAGCAAGTACTTTTACGATTCCACCCCCATTGAGAAGGAAAGCAGAATCCTGGGTCTGTTCCGGGAGATGCGGGATTACATTGCTGAAAAGATGGAGAAGACCACTCTTGCGGACGTGTGCTGAAAAGCCCGGGTCTTAAATATGACAAAAGCAATGGGATTAGTCGTTTTTAGTCTTTTGACTTTCGTACGGGCAAGAGGGAAAATGGACGTGAAAGACGGTCGAAAAGGGATGTTCCCCGTTTGAGTCTCCCTGAAACGCCGGTGCCGCCCGCTCCCGGCCGGTACCCGAGACAAGGAGGAACCGCTTGTGTTTGCCGTTAAGCTGGTAACAGGTTTTTTGCCTTACCTCACCTGTATCGTCTTCATCGTGGGCATTGCCTGCAGGGTCAGCAGATGGAACCGGGCCGCCGCGACGAAGATGGCTCTTTTCCCATCTTTTTCAGGCCGCGTCAATAAGTGGAACCGGATCGTCGGGGAAGTTCTGGTCTTTAAAGGGACCCTCGACGGCGATAAACCATTGTGGGTCGGCACGTGGGTTTTCCATGCCGCGCTGGTTCTGATCCTGGTGGGTCACGTGAGAGTGGCCACCGATTTTCCACTGCTGTGGAAGGCGGCGGGACTCGACAGGGCGGGCGTGGAATCGGTGGGCGCCGCAGTGGGCGCATGTGCCGGTCTGACACTTCTCGGCATGGGCCTCTATCTGCTCCTCAGGCGCTTTGCCGTGCTTCGCGTACGGGAGATTTCCGGGGCGGGGGATTATCTGAGCATCGCACTCATTCTGGCGGTTGCCGCAACCGGAGACGTCATGCGGTTCAGCCCTCACTTCGAACTCAATGTCGTTCGAACCTACATCGCCGGCCTGTTCTCCCCGGGAACGGCCGTTGCCCCTTCCGATCCCTGGTTCCTGCTGCACTTCTTCTTCGCGCAAGTCCTCATCATGTACGTCCCATTCAGCAAGCTGCTGCACATTCCCGGCGTCTTTTACAGCAAATCACTGCTTTGCGAGGAATGACGACGGGTTCTTGTTTCAGGGTTGCGCCGCGCGAACGGATCGATACGCGATGTAGGTGCCGGATTATCCCGGCATGAGCGAAGGGCGGCGTTCGCTTTTCTGATCCGGGGCGGGTGATTTTTCGGTCTTCGGACCGGAGGGACACAGCACCGGGCATTCTCGGCAGGAGAAGGGACGATGAGCACAGAGGAACCGCGGATCGGTCAACAGGAATTGGAAAAGGTGTTGCAGGCCGTCAGGGCCATAAGAAACGGACCACGGGTCCTGCAGCTCTACATGGACATCTGCGCCAAGTGCGGCACCTGCGCGAGGCAGTGCCACGTGAGCTGCGGCAGCACGGAACGCCGAACCAACCCGGCATTCCGTTCGGACCATATCCGGGGGCTGTACGCCGAGAACCAGTCGCTGATCCAGAAACTGACACATTTGCTGAGCGGCGGGAACGGCGGGGACCTCAACGAGGAGACTCTCCGTGAATGGGCGAGAGATTTCTACGAGTGCTCCGGGTGTCGGCGGTGCGCTAAGTTCTGCCCCCTGGGGATCGACAATTCCGTGATCACGCGCAAGGGCAGGGCCATTCTTCACTCCCTGGGCCTCACCCCCACGAGGCTTGCGGCCACCCAGAAAGTCGCCGAACAGCGCGGAAACAACGAAGGAATCCCTCCGGAGGCCTTCGCACATTCCATACGTTTTCTGGAAGAGGAGCTCGAAGAGGAATACGGTGTCCCCGTCAGGATCCCCGTCGACCAGAAAGCGGACGTTCTGTTTGTCACCGCCTCGGCCGAACTGCTTTCGCATGCCGAGACACTCATGGGATGTGCGGTTTTCTTTCACTTGGCGGGGATAAGCTGGACGATGAGTTCCTCGGCCTTCGATGCGGCCAACTTCGGGCTCTTTACCGGAGACGATGCGCACATGAAGTTCAAAAACAAGCTGATGCACGATGCCTGCCTGAACCTCAAGGTGAAGAAACTCGTTATCGGGGAGTGCGGGCATGCCTACCGTGTGGCCCGGCATATCGGCGGTTCCAAATATTGGGGGAAGGAAATGCCATACCAGGTCACGAGCATTTTTACCCTGGCGGCCGAAGTGCTGCGCAAGGGAGGGTTCAGGCTCGATCCCGATCGAAACCCGAAGCCCGTGACCTACCATGACCCGTGCAACTTTGCCCGAAGCGCCGGCATCGTCGAGGAACCGCGGGCGCTGTTGCGGGCCTGCGTCAGGGAATTCCGTGAAATGACCCCGAATCGGGAATTCAACTGGTGCTGCGGCGGTGGCGGTGGCCTGGCAGCGCTGGATGGCCCCGAGAGGGCGAGGAAGAACGATACCACCTTCTACGAATACCGGATGCAGGTGGCCGGCAGGAAAAAGGTCGAACAGATCGAGGCCACGGGCGCCGAATGCGTCGTCGCCCCGTGCGGCAACTGCAAGAGGCAGGTGACGCAGCTCATGGAATACCACAAGAAGGACGTCGAAGTCTGCGGCGTCTTCGACCTTTTCGGCCGCGCGGTAATCCTGTGATGAAGCGGCGATGCGGCGCAGTGCCGATGATGAGGGGCGGTTCATTTGCCGCCGGATCGGACGGGAGCTGACTTACCGTACCGTGCATGATCGATTTTCGCGCTTTCCGGATCACTCCGGATCGGCTTATCCGGCGAACCTGCGGAAGAACCGTTTGAAGGCCACCCAGCCGGCGGAAAAACCCAGCAGCAGCCCCAGGCCTGCGGCGCCTGCCGCGCACCCGAAAACCTCCCTCGTGGTTACGGAAATTGCGGCGGAAAACTGGGGCGCAAGTGTTCCCTTCACGAAAGCGGTCAGCGGGACAAACAGAATTGCCGCAGCAACAACGCAGGTCACCCCCAGAAAGGCCCCTTCAGCGCAGTAGGGAAGCCCGGTGAAGAACGGCTCGGCCCCCAGCAGAGAGCGTATTTCAAGTTCATCCGAGCGGGCCGCGAGAGTCACCTGTATCCAGCCGGAAATGACAAGAAAGACCACAAGGGCGCAAAAAACCGTGATTCCACCGGTGACGGCGGCCAGGAACTCGGTTTTCCCCTGCCACGGCATTCCGGGGCGGATCTGATCCACCTGTCGGAATTGTTTCAACCGGTCCATGGATTCCGCCAGGGCCGCCTCTTCTCCCTCCATGTCCTTGAACACCAATACGAGCGCGGGTGAAGCGGGATTTTCCGGGTTTCCCGTGAAAAGCCTTCGCAAGTAGAGCAGGCAGGATTCGATCGCCGTCGGACTTTCCTTCTTCGGGATGACCACCACATCGGCCACCTGCGGCCATTTTCTCAGTTCGTCGGCCAGTCCCTCAAGTTCGGAAGCAGAAGATCCCGGTTGCACGGTGACGACCGCACCCGATTGCTTCGGAAGGGTTGGAATCGTCTGCTGAGTCGCCCGAAACATGAGCAGGGACATTCCCGCGAGCAGCACGGACAACGTGAGGACGGCCATGCTGAAGGCATAACCGTAGACATTCGGTTTGATGTCGTTCAGGATGTGCTTGCGCAAAGAAAGATATCTCGGCTTCATTCCGTTCACCACCCCTCGCTTTGAGTCCGGCCGCTTTCTTCCCCGTCGGATCGTTCAGGGAAGCGTTGCCTTCTTTTCTATTCTTCCTTCTTCGATGACGGCGATGTGACAGCCCGGGAACATCGATGGAAATGAATTGTCCCGGGATACGATGAGGACGGTGCTGCCGGTCACGTTCAGTTCATCGAAAAGCAGCGCAATCCTTTTCCTGGCGTGCTCGTCCAACTGGGAAGCCGGTTCGTCGGCAAGCAGAAGAAACGGGTCGGTCACGCACGCACGGCCGACGGCGGTCAACCGGCGTTCCGAAGTGGAGAGGTACCGGCAGAGGAACGCCTTCTTCGACTCAAGCCCGATGGCCCGCGCGATCCGGTGGACCTTCTTTTCGATGAGAGAACGGTCCATTCCGGCGATCTCCAGCGGGAGAGCGATGTTCGCCGCAACGGTTTCATCCATCATGAGCTTGGGTTCCTGCATGACGATGCCCAGGCGCCGCCTCAGCCGGGCAGCTTCTTTGGGAGGCAGGTGCCCCAGGTTCTTGTCGCCGATCCAGATCTGCCCGTCCTGCGGGGTTTCCATGCCCGCAAGGAGCTTCACGAATGTGCTCTTCCCCGAACCGCCGGGCCCCAGGATGAAAGAAACTCCGTTTCCGGACGCGAGATACGAGGCGTCATTGAAAACGGTCCGGCCTTCTCCGAAATGTTTGCACACATGAAAGCAACGCACGATGGAACTGCGGTCATCATTTTCGAAAAAGGTTTTATCGCAATTCATGGACAGTGAGCCTTTCCCCGCTTTTTAGGAAATTTCCGCCTTGCCGCCTTGCCCGTGGGGGGATGGCGGGCGCTTTTCCCGGTTCAGAAAATCCCTGAAGCAATGCCGCAGGTTGCTGTATATTCCTTTTCGGCTGTTTATCAAATAGATGTTGCGGCCGATGCGGAACATCTCACCGACGAGCCTTTCCGGGGGCGCTTGGGTCCCGCCCTCCGTTCCCTGCCCCATGGCTTCCTCGAAAAGAGGCACGAGCTTGTCTTTCATGCGCAGTTCGGTGTCCACGAGGAACACGGCCACGTGGGGCCCGAGGTCCTCGATCCGCTTGAGAAATGCCGATACGGACTGAATTTCGACCCCCCGTGGTGGGGAAGACTTGACCTCCACATAAACGAGATATCCGGACAGAAGGGCTATCACGTCGTAATCCCCTCCGTGCCGGGTGTTCCGGAGCCGCACGCCGAACAGGGCAGGGGCCATGAATTCCCGCAGGAAAATCTCGCGCACGTACCATTCGAGGGTGGGGCCGAAACTCGGGACTTTTCGGAAAGTCAGCCGGTAACCGTCGGTCTTTTGATATTCAACTATGCCGAGTTCGCTCAGTTGTTTCAAGTAAGATCGAACGGTCCCGACCGAGCAGTAGCGGGTCAGCCCTTCGACGCTTTCCCCGTCCGGGGACTGGATGAGTTCGCGCAGGAACAGGCGGAAGGAATAGCGCCTCATGAGCCAATAGAAGCGGGCTTTGAACGCGGACGAAAGATCGGGGCGAAAAAGGACCTGGGAGAAGTCTCCATGGTCGAGGACCGGAAACCCCCTCTGCCAGAGGGTTTCTTCCACCGGGTGTTTCCGCGCCCCGGCTTCCGCGTGGAGAAGCCGAAAGTCCTGCTGCAGATGGTTCACAGCGGCCTTCAGTTCCTGCACCTCGTCTTCGAGTTTCCGGAATCGGTCCACGGTCCTTCCTGTTTTCTTCCCGCGGGAGAAGCCCGGAATCCAACGCGCAAGACAACCGGATCGGCAGGCCCGCGTGCGCGGCAAAGAGGGCCGGCCCCGCATTCCTCTTGTCGGCTACATCAGTCTGCCCCAACCCAGTGCATTCCTGTTGACAGTGGTCTGAAGCCCTGGCTGAACGTATTCATTGCCCATCAGGTTGAAAGGATAATAGAAGAGCAGAGCTTCTTCAAGGATAACACGAATTTTGGAAAGAAGGGGAAAGAAGGTTCGTTTGGGGACCGCCATCATGGCGAGGAGGGTCTTGATACTCTCGGCCGCTTCGGTCGACGGCAGAGTGACCGGGTGAAGTGGGATTTCCGGCAGGGTCTCCTGGGCGCGTTCACGGGGCTGGAAAGTTGTCGCCATTTTCGCGAGCCTCAGGAAGGATTGGGGCTGAATCTTAAAGGCGGGAACCAGAAAGTACAGGGGGCGGGCGTCGTCCGGGGTTCGTCCGGCCCGGGGCATATTCGCGAGATGGGCCAGATCGCCGTAGGTGTCGAGTCCGATCCCCTCGAACCGGGCACGGATGTGCCAGAACGGGAGAAACAGGGACGAGCCCTCATCGGGGGGCAGGAAAGCAAGACGCACCCTGTCGAACCCGCCCTGTGAATGCACCCATCCCGAAGCGCAATTGCGGCACAGGAGGACGAGGCTGTCCCGCCGCCCCTCCAAATCCCAGCCGCAGTGGGGGCACAAGGTGGGGATAAAGGACATGGGCCAGTCGAAGGCAGGGTCGGGAGTGAATTCCAGGGAGCATTTCCCGTCGGGGACCGGCGCCGGGCGTTTCAGCACGGCGTCGTAAAGCGTGTTTTCCCGGACGAAAAACGGCGCATAGACGAGGCTCACCGCTTCACCGATGAACGCTTCACACCGGCCCGGAGTGTCGACTTCGGATATCCCCTTGAAGGTGTCGTCGATGGTCAGGGAAAATAGCTTGAGGGGAAGGTCGGGTTTGAGAAAACTGCCGTCGGGCCTGGGCGCGGCGAACCTCATGCGGAGCACCTGGGGCCTTACTCCCAGCGAAGGCGGGAAGGCCCCGGATGCCGCCGCGGCATGGTTCGAATCGACGATTCTCGACTGGATTTCATTCTCCGTGCAGGAGAAAAGGGTGCCTTTGAATCGCCAGTAGGGGACGTACTGAACGTCGTGCAGGGAAGCGTCGCAGGGAATGTAAAACCTTGCGTGCCCGGGGAAGGATATGTACACCTTCACACGGCAGTAGGAACAGGACAGGACCCGGTCGGTTTCCTCCAGGACCAGGGGAGCGCCGCACTGAGGGCACTGCTGTTCAATCTGCCAGGATGTGCCGTTAGATTCTCTCACCGCACCGGTTACAGTAAACGGAATCTGCCAGGTTTTCGGCCCCGCACTTGGGACACGTACGGGGCTGTTTTTTCAGTTCCGCGGAATGCCCGCAGGATGGACAGAACTTCGCCCCCGGCGGCAAATCACTCTTACAGAGGGAACAACGGTCGAAAACCAGCAGGTGCTGCCCGCAATGCGGGCAGAATTTTGCGTCCCGAGGTACGACCTGCCGGCATTCGCGGCACACGCAGGTAGCGGAGGCAACCTCCGGATCCTGCTTTTTCAGCGCTTCGCCGAACATCGCCGGCATCATCATTCCCGCCGCCATTCCAAATCCGCCTCCGGCTTCCCCCTGCGATTCCGAAGCCTTCTCGATGGCCATGGCCGCTTTCATCCTGGTCAGTCTGTCGAGGTCGTCAAAGATCGCCAGGCGGCTCTTGTCGTCGATGGCTTTCTGGACCTCGGCGGGAGGCGTGATGGAATTGATGTAGAGCTGTGACAGCCCGAGCCCGAAATTGCCGAAGTCTTCGCGGATCTTGCCGATCAGGCCCGCGGACAATTCATCGTATTTTCCCGGCAGATTGAAAAGAGAATCCAGAGTTTCCCCCATCAGGTCGTTGAAGCGCGAAACGATCACCCGGTTGAGGTAATTCTCGATTTCCTCCATCCTGTAGATGCCCTGGGTCCC
Organism: uncultured Syntrophobacter sp.; assembly: GCA_963663685.2. GTDB lineage: Bacteria > Desulfobacterota > Syntrophobacteria > Syntrophobacterales > Syntrophobacteraceae > Syntrophobacter. The sequence continues at coordinate 237,424 of CAXXDT010000014.1, forward strand.
GACGAGGCTGTTGATGAAAAGGAGGGGCTGGACGACTTTCACGTTGAACATGCCGAAGGCCCTCAGCCGGATCAGGCCGAGTTCCGAATCCCTGAAGGCCACGGGGTCCCGGGTGCCCCACTTGAGGTCCGGGAATACCTTCGTGTTGACCATGTAGACTTCGGCCCGAAGCGGGCTCGTAAATCCCCACGGAAGGCTGAGAACCCGCGTCAGGATGGGAATGTTTGCGGTGTTCAGGGTGTGCCGGCCGGGGCCGAAGGCGTCGTATGCCTTCCCGTTGTAGAAAAACACTCCGGCCTGGCTTTCACGGACGATGAGTTGCGCTCCGTACTTGATGTCGCCGGATCCCCCTTCGGGGATGCGGTGGACCATTTCCCTGCCGGATTCATCGAACCATTCGATCAATTCCAGAAAGACGGCGTTGTTCGTTCCCATGCTTCAATCTCGACCTTGGAGTGGAAGGTGCCGGGCAATGGCGCTGATTCAACGGTACAACCTATTATTCGGCAACCGTCTCCCGCAGGTTGAACGAAATCATGCGACCGAACCGTTCAGCCCAGAATGCAGACCGTGGAGCGTTGTTCCAGATTGAGCCTGATCTCATAGACCCCCTCATGGTAGGAGCTTTCCACCACGAAGCCCGACTTCTGAAACACTCCGAGCACCCGTTCGTCTCCGGCCGAAATATAGGCGACCAGTCGCTTGATCCCCTTCTTGACCGCCTTTTCGGCGAAATTCTGCACGAGGAAGGCGGCAATGCCTTCCCGGCCGTAATCCGGGTGAACGGCAAAATCCACTTCGGCCGTCATGGTCGATTCGTCGAGCATGTATCGGGCGATGGAGATGACCCGGTGGGAATTGAGTTCCCCCACGAGCCCGATGACGCACATCTCATGAACGTAATCGATGTTCACCATCTTCTGGACATCGTAGTGAGGGAACACTCTCATGGATGACAAGAACCGGATATAGCTCTCGTTTCTGGGAAGGGAGTAGAAAAATTCCTTGAGTGCCCGTTCATCGGTGGCCTTGACGGGCCTGAAGAAGACCTTGTGGCGCATATCGAAGATGTGGAGCATTTCCCAGTCGGCGGGGTAAACCGCTTTCGCGCTGATGGATCGCGACGGATCCGGCTGAAAATAGTTGAGCGCATGGGCGGCTTCCATCAGTTTTTCGCGGAAATCGGGATGAGCGATTCCGATCAGGGCGAGGGCCCGCTCCCGGATGCTCCTTCCCTGGAGATGGGCGATCCCGTATTCCGTGACGACGTATTGCACGCCTCCCCGGGTCATCACCACCCCTGCACCCTCCGTCAGAACGGGCACGATTCGCGATTTTTTCCCGTCCAGAGTGGTGGACGGCAGGACCATGATGGCCTTTCCCCGCCGGGACCCCCTGGCGCCCCTGAGAAAATCTATGGCGCCGCCCACGCCGCTGTAGATCTCGTAGCCCATGGAATCCGAACAGACCTGGCCCGTCAGATCGACCTCAAGCCCGGGACTGATGGTCACCATCTGGTCGTTTTCCGAAATCACGAGGTAGTCGTTCGTGTAATCGATCGGATAGAAAGCGACCATCGGGTTGTTGTTCACGAAATCGTAAAGCTCCCGGGAACCGAGGCAAAAGCTGGTTACGATCTTGCCGGGATGCAGGGTCTTTTGGGTGTTGGTTATGACCCCTTTCTTGACGAGATAGAGGTAGGCGTCGGTCAGCATGTCCGCGTGGACCCCGAGGTCTTTTTTGTCCTCAAGGGCGTAAAGGACGGCCGTGGAGATGCTTCCCACCCCGATGCGGATGGTCGACCCGTCTTCGATGAGACTTGCGGTGTGCCGGCCGATGTCCTGGGCGATCGGATTCATGAGCGGCAGTCCCACTTCGAGCAGAGGTTCCTCGTATTCGACCAGGGCGTCGACGTCACGGATGTGGATAAAGGAATCCCCAAGGGTCATGGGCATCTGCGGATTGACCTGAGCGATGACGTACCGGGCGCTTTCGGCGGCGGCCTTTACGATGTCCACGGCGATGCCGTAGCTGCAGAAGCCGTGTTTATCGGGCGGGGAAACCTGGATGAGTGCGACATCGATGGGCATGGCCCCGCTGCTGAAAAGCGAAGGGATGTCCCCCATGTTTACAGGGGTGTAGTCCGCCCGCCCCTGGGCCACGGCTTCCCGGCTTGCGGCCGCCACGAAAAAAGACTTCAGACGGCATTTGTCGAACCCGGCCTCGGTGTACCTCGTCTTCCCCACACTCAGAATGTGGAGAATTTCCAGGTCGGAGAGCTGCGGGATGGCTTCCTCGAGGGCCTGGGCCAGGTGCTGAGGTTCACCGCACCCGGAGCCGATGAAGATCCGCTGCCCTCTCTTTATGGCCTGTATCGCCTTGTCGGCCGTGGTCAATTTTTCCTGGTAGAGGGAACGCCACAAACGAGGGTAGGAGGATTGAAAAGTCGTGGGCGATTCCCACTGTCCATCATCGGTCTTACTCTTCATCAGACTATCCCTGAAGGGCCCCGGTTAACTTCAAGGGGCCTTTCCCGGCTGACCGCGGTTGAGAAAAAGAGCCAGCAGAATGGAGGCGACGATCATCAGCATGCACAGAATCTGCCCCATGGTAAAATAACCCAGGAGAAAACCCACCTGGACATCCGGCTCTTTGAAAAACTCAATGATGAATCTGAAAACCCCGTAAAAGAACATGAAAAACGCCACCATCATCCCGTCTCGAAATGGTTTCCTGCGCAGGAGCCACATGATGGTGAAGAGCACCAGCCCTTCCACCAGGGCCTCATAGATCTGTGTGGGATGCCTGGGTACCGGCCCTCCTCCGGGGAAAACCATGGCCCACGGGACATCCGAGGGGCGTCCGAGGAGTTCCCCGTTGATGAAATTCCCGATCCGCCCGAAGCCCAGACCGATGGGTGCGGTGACCGCCGTGCAGTCGGCTATCACCGGGAGGGGGATTTTCCTTCGCCGGCTGAATATCCAGGCTGCGAGCGTCGCCCCGAGGAGCCCGCCGTGGAAAGACATGCCCCCGTGCCAGGTGGCGATGATCTCCAGGGGATGTTCCAGGTAAAATGCATAGTCGTTGTATTCGTAAAAAAGGAGGTACCCCAGTCGCGCGCCGATGATCAGCCCGATGGCGAGGTAGAAAATAAGGTCCTGGGCGACCGTGCCCACGAGACCGACCTGACGGGCCCGGTCCTGTTTCTGGATGAAAATGTAGGACATGACGAAGCCGATAACATACATGACCCCATACCAGCGAATGTGGATGGGGCCAAGGGAAAGCAGTTCGGGATTTATATTCGGATACGGAATCATCGGCCGGATGCCTTTTCTGCCGGGGAAAGCCCCGGGAACATACAACCTCTTTGGAAGGTTGCGGAAACAACAACAAGCGAAATGCCCGGTGGAAAATCAGTGCCCCGAGTCGTTTATGAGGCAGTAGTCAATGCCGTTCGGAGCTCCGGCGGGGGAAATCCCCCCGGCGCCGGAAAACCGATCAATCCCCGGGTGGTTATGAGAAGTCATCCTTTCGGCTTCTCCCGCGCACCGTACTTCCAGCCTGGAAAACTAGCACAGGGACGGGAGCCGGTCAATCGGGACCGTACTAAATCCCGTGGGGGCGGGCAGGCGGGGCCGGATTGCGTTCCAGGCCGTGTTTGACACTTCACAAGGCCTATGAGATACTTATAAGTTCTTATGGAGTACGAGATCTTACCCGTGGAGCGACAAAACGTGTCAAATTCATATATGGATCATTATCCCTGCTGGATCGAAGGCCGTGACGAAGAGGGGGACAGTGTTTACCCGCTCGTCGATCCGGCTACCGGTGAAGTGTTTGCTCATGTGACCACCGCCGATGAGCGTCTGGTGGAATCCGCGCTTGCGAGCGCGCAAAAGCGCCTGGGGGGCTGGCGGGCGACTCCCGCACCCCGCCGCGCGGAGATACTGCATTCCTTTGCCGATCTTCTCCGGAACAACCTTGAAGAACTGACCCTGCTGCTGAGCCGGGAAGTGGGAAAACCCATCGGCCCCGCGCGGGATGAGGCCCTCAACACCGCTCACCTCATCGACTATTTCGCCGAAGAGGGCCTGCGCCTGGCGGGCCGGATTCCTTTGCTCGGGTACCCCAGGGAACAGGTCCTGATCGTAAGGGAGCCGGTGGGCGTGGTTGTGGCCATAACCCCGTTCAATTATCCTTTGAGCACCCTTGCGGTGAAAATCGCTCCGGCCCTGGCGGTCGGATGCACGGTCGTGGTGAAGCCCGACGAACACACGCCCCTCAGCACTCTCAAAATGGCTCAGCTTGCCTGCTCGGCGGGTCTCCCGGCAGGCGTCTTCAACGTGGTGACGGGGTCCGGCCGGCAGGCCGGGCGTCTGCTTGTCGAAAGCCCTGTCCCGGGGCTCATCACTTTCACCGGCAGCACCGCCGTCGGCAAGGAAATTCAGGCGGAAAGCGGCAAGTGGGTGAGGAAGGTCATTCTGGAACTGGGCGGCAACTGCCCCGCGATCGTGTGCGCGGACGCCCAGTGGAGGGAGTCCCTGCGCAAGCTTGTCATGCAGAGCCTGAAAAACTCCGGGCAGTATTGCTACCGGGTCAGCCGGATTTTTGTGGCCAAAGAGATCTATGCGGACTTCCTTCGCGAATTCGTCCGGGAAGCGGAGTCGTTGCGCATCGGACACCCGATGAAACCCGAAGTTGACCTGGGTCCCCTGAACAATGCTGAAATCCTCGCAAGGGTCCGCGACCAGGTGGAGGCCGCTCTCGCAGGGGGCGCACGGCTCGAAACGGGTGGGAAAGTCGAACCGGGCGGGATGGGGTTCTACTATCCGCCCACCGTTCTCACCAACGTGAATTCCGGAATGGGGATCGCACGGGAGGAAGTCTTCGGCCCCGTGGTTGCAATCAGTGCCTTCGAGAATGTCGATGAAGTGATCGATGAGGCAAACGCCACCCGTTACGGCCTTGCCGCCTACCTGTTTACCAGGGACGTCGCCAATGCCCTGGTATGGTCGCAGCGGCTCCAATCCGGGAGCGTCTGGATCAACAGGATTCACCAGGCCTATCCGCAGGCGCCGTTCGGAGGGATGAAAGAAAGCGGGCTGGGAAGGGAGAAATCCCGTTTCGGCGTGGAAGAATACACGGAACTGAAGACCATTTACCTTTCGTATTGAACAGGAGAATTCAAGGGGCTGCCGTAAGCCTCCCCCAGGCAACGGGATGCGGGTTCTCCCGTGCATGGGATTCTCGACACCGCTTTGGTCGGACAAGACAGCAGGGAGAACTTGCAACCCGCGACAGGCGGAAACCCGGGCCGGGATTTTCATCGCGAACCATCCGTTAAGGAGGGAAACCTATGCTGCCCATCGTGTGCATTGTGGGGGCGTCCAACGCCGGCAAGACCACATTTCTGGAGAAACTGATCCCTGAACTGGGCCGAAGAGGGTACCGGGTCGGGACCGTAAAACACGACGTCCACGGTTTCGAAATGGATCATGAAGGCAAGGATACCTGGAAGCACAGGAAAGCGGGGGCCGTCGTCGTCGCCATATCCTCGCCGGACCAGGTCGCCACCATCCGACAGACGTCCGGGGAGATGGACCTCGTCGATCTGGCCGGAAGGTATTTCTGGTCCGAAGACATCCTGATCGCCGAAGGATACAAACGGTCCGCGTTCCCCAAGATCGAGGTTTTCAGGAAAGCGATCGAGCCGCAGCCCATCTGCGGGGTGAAGGACAATCTCTTTGCCGTCGTGACCGATGATGAGATTCAGGCTGGCGTGGGCACGTTCCGCTTTGACGATGTCTCGGGGGTCGCCGACCTGATCGAGGAACGGTACCTCAAGACCCGGAAGGAACACCGGATAACGGTGCTCCTTGACGGGAAACCGCTCGGCATGAATGAATTCGTGCGGGACTTCCTGGTGGGAGGAATCCAGGGAATGCTGTCCAGCCTGAAAGGGTGGGAGTCGCCCGGGACCATCGATGTCCGGATAAGGCTCAAGGAGGACTGATTGATTACCGGTGCCGTTCTGGCCGGCGGCAAAAGCTCCCGGTACGGAAGGAACAAGTCGCTGGAGATCTTTCAAGGGGTCCGATTGATCGATCGGATCGTCGAATCCTTGCGGCCCGAATGCCAACCGGTTTTCATCATTGCCAACGATCTGAGCCACTACCATGAGTCCCACGCCACGCTTGTACGGGATGTGATCGCTCACCAGGGGCCGCTTGGAGGGCTCTATACGGCCCTCTTGTTCAGCCCCAACCCGTGGGTGTTCGCCAAGGCGACGGATATGCCGTTCCTGGCTCCCGGCCTGCTGGAAATGCTGGTCGCGTCCACCGACGGGTGCGACGCCGTTGTCCCCTTCCGCGGCGGCAGACCGGAACCGCTGCTGGCTTTGTATCACCGACGCTGCTTTCCGGTCATCGCCGACCTCCTTGAAAGCGGGGAAAGGAAGGTTTCGGCCATTTACAGCAAGGTGAAGATCCGGCCGCTTGACGAAGAGCGGTGGCGCGCCGTCGATCCGGACGGCAGGAGTTTTCTTAACGTCAACAGTCGGGAGGAGTTGGAACGGCTCGAATGGATCTGAACGAAGCGGCAGAAACAGCTTTGGATTCGACAGCGCCGCTTGCGGCCGAGCGGATCGGGCTGGAAGATGCGCTCGGGCGCGTGCTGGTTGAGGAGCTGAAGGCCCCGACGGACATTCCCCGGGAACCCCGGTCCCGGCTGGACGGTTTTGCCCTCCGGAGTGAGGACGTTTCGGACGCCGGCGCCGCCGGCGCGATATCCCTGGAAGTCCTTCCCGGGGTGCTCGCGGCGGGGAATGCCCGGAAGCGCAGTCTCCAAGGCGGCCGGTGCATTCGGATCATGACCGGTGCCAGGGTTCCCGACGGCGCGGACGCGGTCGTTCCCCAGGAAAAAGTGAGGGAGGAGGCGAACCGGATAATCCTCGCAGAACCGCTTGCCCCGGGCGACGGACTTGCCCCCGTGGGGGGAGACATCCGTTCGGGGGAATCGCTCATGCACGGAGGATCGATCCTGACGCCGACCCGGCTGGCGCTTGCCACGGCATTGGGGATTTCACGGGTATCGGTTTACACCAGGCCCCGCGTGGCCCTCATAGCGACGGGTGATGAAGTGAGGGAGATGGGGGACGCCATTGACGGTCCGTGGACCATCTGCAACAATCGCTTTCTCCTTTCATGGCTCGTCCGGATCCAGGGCGGCTGTCCGGTGCAGCTCGGAGTGGCGAAGGACGATCCCCGGGAAATCGCGGCCCGATTGGATGAATGCCGTGCCGACGTCGTTATCACCACGGGGGGCATGGGGGAAGGCGACAGGGATTACGTGCTCGAAGCCTGGCACAAGGTTGGCGTGAAGCCGCTTTTCACGTCCCTGAACCTGTCTCCGGGGAAGAAGAGCGCCCTGGGGCTCAAGGGCGATCAGCTCGTCTGGGGCCTTTCCGGGAATCCGTGGGCGGCGCGGGCCGTTTTCATGGAACTTATCGCCCCCGTGCTCTGGAAGATGCAGGGGCTTGCAAGGGTCGAGAAAACGTTCATTGCCGCCACGGCGGCCCTGCCCATGAAGAATTCGAGCGGTTTCCACAAGCTGGTTCGCGGAAGTCTCGACATGCGGAAAACCGGGCCTTCCTTCACTCCCGCACTGAAGAGCCGGCAATCGCTGTTTTCGACCCTCACCCATAGCTTCGCTTATATTCTTTTGGAGCCGCATGTGGTAGAAGTAGCGCAGGGAAGCGAAGTCCAGGTCCATTTGTATGATTTCCCTCTGCTGGCAAAGCCGCTGCTCGACGGAATCGGGGCCGGGTTGTGAGCGGTTGTTCCGGCAGGGACCGGGATTTGGGCTGACGCGGGAAGGTGCCGAAATCCTGAACCCCGGTTGTTGCCCGGGTCCTGAACGTCGTTTCTTATCTTATCGTCCACCGAGAGGATTCTATGCTCAAAGGTACGCCCATCGAGACGGGTTACTATGATTTTCTTGAGCGCCACATCGTTCCCAAGCTGGTACGTCTGAATCTCAAGCCCAATCATGTTTCAATACTGGGTCTCGTCACAAGCATGCTGGCGGGCGGCGCGTTCGTCTTCTTCCCGTTCATCGGCGGCATGTTGACCCTGCTGACGGGCCTTCTGGACACCCTGGACGGATCCCTGGCGAGATCGATGGGGCAAAGCAAAAAATTCGGGGCCTTTCTCGACTCGGTCCTGGACCGTTACACCGAGTTCATCATCTATCTGGGCATATGGTGCTATTTTTACAGGCAGGACGCCAGGACTCCCTTCTTTTCTCTCACGATTCTGCTCATCCTGTTCGGGTCGCTCATGGTCAGCTACACGCGGGCGAGGGCCGAAGGGCTTGGGGAACGCTGCCTGGTGGGAATGTTCCAGAGAGGGGAACGGATCATCCTCCTGGGGCTGTCGGGCATGCTGAACCCCTTCGTGAACCTGTTCGCAGCCGGGGCCTGGCCTCACGATGCACTGCTGACCGCAGTCCTGGTGGTGCTGGCCGTGGGCACCAATCTGACTGCCTTATGGCGATTTCTTCATGTATTGAATAATCTTCGACGATAAAAGAGGCAAATCAGGGAAAAGCACGGCCGGCGTTTCGGCATGAAATCCCGCTGGTGCTTTTCCTTTGAATCCCGAGGGTCAATTGGGAGTGGCCGTTTTTTTCAGAATAACGCGATCGTCTTCCCTGTAAATTTCAAAAGAATCCCCTACTCCAAACCCCAGTTGCTCTATCAACAGCGCCTTATTGAGTGTGATGCTTCCGCTTTGTCCGATGGTCCGGAAGTTGGGGGTCTTGATGAGCATGGTCGGTTTCGGGACGGATTTTTCACGCCTGCGCACGATCGATCTATCGACTGCGGGCCTCTGGTCGTCGCCCGGGACCTGCTTGTGAAATTCAACCTGGGGGATTTCTCCCAACTCCCTGAGTCCTTTCAGGTACAGATCCTGAACCTCGCTCTTGAACCTGAGTCCAAAAATCTTCTGAACGGATTCCAGCGACCTCCCGTTACGAATCTCGTTAACGACAAGCTTGGGATCAATGTTCTTGTACTCAATTTGCATTACCGATACCCCTTTTCGTGAGATTTTGCATGGCCCTGATTCCGCCGTTTGCACCGACCGCCCCTGAGCACGGCGCAGCCCTCCGGCTTTATTCGATTCGGACAGGTCACCATATCGTGATACATTTTTAAAACTACGGCAGAATCATGACGGCCGGGTTTGCACCGGCATTGTCAAAACGACGAAGAACCACTCAAGCATGCGCGGGAAACCACAATCCTCGAAGGAAAAGCTACAGGATTGCAGTGCAAAGGCTACCTCTCAGCGATGCCTTCTCCGATTGCACGAGAAAACTCGTGGAGAAAAAATCAGATAATTGATTGCTATATGGAATCCTCACCCGGGGATAAATCTGCCTGACTGGAACTGCTACCTCCTGCATGGCGGTGTGGAAGCATCACTACGGTAAATAAACATTCGGATATTGTCAAGCCCCTAATGGCATGGGTCTGGCCGTTCACTCGTCTTCGAACACCCGGATGGAGCATATCAATAGCGGTAGCTGCCGGGATTATAATTATAATCGGACTGAAAACCGCCCTCCGGCAGTCCGGCCCCGTCCCGCTCGCCGGCGGGGTGTTTCAGGAATCGCGTTCGGCCGAGCGCAGCTCCGCTTTCATGAGTTCGCCCAACTGCCCGGTCAGTCGGATTACCCTCTCCGACGCTTCCTCTTTCAGGCTTCCGCAGCCGCAGCTCGGAGTGAACAGAGACTGGGAAAGTATTTTCCTCAGCGGCACATCGGGGCTTACCAGGCCCCGGATCTGTTCCATCCATTTCCCGGCCAGGCCCTGGGGAGTTTCTTCAAATACGACTTTCTCGTCCGAAGTGGGCACCATCCCCCAGGCAACGACACGGCCTTCCTTCATGTGTCTGGCGAAAGCCTCTTCGTAGAGGGCAAACCTGTCGAAGTGGTGGTAGGCGTCGAAATTGATGATATCGACCCCGGAATCAAAAGCGAGAAGCCAGTCGGTATTGGCGCATATGTGTATGCCCGCGAATGCATCCTCCTGATGGATGGCGTCCACCACGTCCTTGAGGAGTGCCTGGACGAGTTCCCTGGTGACGCTGATGAAAGCCGAGGAACCGAACCCTGCGAGAGCGGGTTCATCAAGAGTGATGGCCACGGGAACGCCCAGTGCCCGCAGCTTCCGGATTTGCCATCTCGCTTTCATGGCCAGGTGCTTGGACAGGATGTCCTGAAAGCGTTCATCGTAAAGCAGAGCCCGGTCCCTCTGGTCTTTCAGGCCTGAAAGCAGGGTGAAAGGGCCGGTGATCTGTCCTCTGACCGCCCGGGCCGACACCGGGGCACCGCTCAGCCGTTCGAGAAAACGGAAAAAGGTTTTTCCCGTCTCGGGTCCCATTTTGAAAATCGAATCGTTCAGGTCCTTGGATTCCGCTTCGACCGCGAGGTATTCTTCATAGAATGACAGCATTTCCTCGTCGAATTGGGCCGTGTCCGTCCTGAAGAAGGTGTGGCCAGATTCGGTGCACATTCCCGGCAGGCCTTCGAGGTATTGGGACATCATCTGCTCGGCCGGGTAAAAGGTGAGCTGAGGCCACGTGGGGAATTCCGGAATTTCCCTCAAAATGAGATCGATTGCCTTTTCACGGTCCTTATGTGGCATGCTGCCCACTACGGCCGCACCGACGCAAGGCTGCAGATTGCGCATTATGGTGTTTCTCCTTCGTATATTGGCTTGAATGTGACAGGCGTCTTGCTTCGCCGGTGGGTATGAAGCATGCCCCATTTCAATTTCAACCTGAAATTTCGGAAAATCGCCCCTGTAACCGATGAGAATCTGAATGATCTTCTATTGTAGCAAAAGGAAAAGGATGGGTCAAATTCTATGACCTTACCGTGGTCGTGGCAGCGAAAGCCGGACGGCCCGGCCCGGAGTCGGGATCTGAGAGAACCGATGTTCGTCCCCGGAAGGAAGATCGACCGTCGGCCTGCGCCGTTTCCGCGCAACCGGAAAGCCTGGGCCTTCCGTCTGCCGGTCCGCTTGCCCGGAAAAACCAAGCGCTGTGCCCTCGCCTCGCGGGGCAGACGACACGTGCGGGGCTTCCTGCATGTCCTGCGTTTCCCCTGTTCCCGCAAGTGTCTTTTGTCCGGCACCACGATAAGGACAGGGTCCCTGTGCCGCATATTCATATCCCGGTAATAAGCCCCGTCCACCGGCTCCACGGGCTTTATTGAATCTCTTGGTCCACTTCCGTTTCCTGCTTTGTATCTATTGGAAATATCAAGGCTCTTTGCGCCGATCAGGCCGTCCGTCCAGGGCGTTTTCCCTTGACGGCACCCCGGCCCTCTGTTAGTGTCGATAAAACTTATTCCACTAGTACTAACAGCAATCTCATACACATTTTTGTCTCGTCATGAGTGGCAGCCCTTCCGTTGCGCAACGGATTCGTTGCTCCCGGTGGATCTGTCTGTCAAGGGCTGAAATTCGCGACAGAGGGGAGACCCGGAATCGCGCCGCATGGTTGCGGAAGCGGTGCCAGGTTTTTTTGTCCAAAGGGGGTGGGGGTCTATTGTCCGCATAAAGGAGGGGGAAATGAGGGGTGGCAGTTGGTTGGTGTTTTTGATCGTTTGCTCACTGGTCGTTGCCGGTGGGGGCCGGTCCGGTTTCTGTGCCGGATTTGCGCTTTATGAAGGCAGCGCCCGCGGAAATGCGCTTGGAGGAGCGATGGTCGGGCGCGCCGACGATCCTTCGGCATTGTTTTATAATCCCGCCGGCATCACGCAACTGCCCGGCATCCAGGTGATGACCGGTCTTACGGCCATAGCGCCGAGCACCGATGTCGTTGCCGAAGGCAAAACCACTTCCAGTAAGGACAATGTGTGGCTCGCGCCCCACTTCTACACGACCTTCCAGTTTTCCGACAGGCTGTGGTTCGGCCTCGGGGTCTTCACGCCATTCGGTCTGGGCACTGAATTCGACAAAAACTGGCCCGGAAACCTCGTCAGCTATAACGCCGTTATTGAATCACTCAATATCAATCCGAATGTCGCCATCAAGCTGACGGACACGCTTTCCATTGCCGCCGGGCTGGATGCCGTGTGGCTGGACCTCGACCTCGAGAATCGAATCGGGCTCGGCAGCCTGGGCTCCACCGATCAAACCCTGACAGGGGATACCTTCGGATACGGCTTCAATCTCGCGGCGCGCTATCAGCCGTGTGACTGGGTGGCCCTGGGTGTTGCCTACCGCAGTGAGGTGTCGGAAAACATAGACGGACACGCCTCGTTCAGCAGGCAGGTCGCGATTCCCGGCTACCTCGATCTGGTAGATAAGGATGCGACGGGTACGCTCAAACTTCCGGACATGGTTTTCATGGGGGTGACCTTTTATCCGACGCCGAAATTCAGCTTCGAAGTCGGGGCCATATGGACGCGGTGGAGCACCTACAAGGAATTGACCATCGTGTACGATACGCCCATCAGCTCCGGTGTCTCGTCGGTCACCCGGCAGAAGTTCTGGCACGATACCTGGCGGTTTCAGACGGGGGCCGAGTACAAGGCCGCCAACTGGCTGGACTTGAGGGTGGGGTACGATTTCGACGAAGAACCGGTGAATTCGAAGTATGCCGATTACTTGGTGCCCGCGAACAACCGCCATCTTTTCAGCGTCGGGCCCGGCTTTCACTGGAACAACTGGAGCCTCGACCTCAGCTACACCTACCTGCTCATCACGGACAGGACCGTGACCGATTCGGCTACGAAGAACTTTATCAATCCTTCCGTATTCGAGAACGGCGACGCACAGTTGCTCGGTCTCACCGTCGGCTACAAGTTTTGATTGATTTCGGCGGCGCCGGTGTCTATTAAAAGGCCCGGGGCTGTTCCCGGGCTTTTGAAATTTCAAAGGAGGCACTATGGCTGAAGATCTCAAAAAGATGTACCGCACCGTCATGGAAGATCATTTTCCGGATTCGCTTCGCATCAGTTTCGGAGACCAGGAACTCGTCTACCGGAAACGCACGTGGAAATTTCCCGACAACTCGGGGCAGCTCATCGAAAAAGGGCTGCGTTATGGAGAAAACCCCGGCCAGGAAGCGGCGTTGTATGAGCTCGCGGGCGGTCATTTGAAGCTTGGCGACTGCCGGTTTATCGACCCGGGCAACGGAATAGTGAGTGCGATCCGGGAAGAAGACATGCTGCAGGAAGGAAAACATCCCGGCAAGATCAACCTGACGGATCTCGACAACGGTCTCAATATCTTAAAATACCTGATGAATAAACCTGCTGCCGCCATCCTCAAGCACAACAACCCGTGCGGGGCGGCTTACGGAACCACGATTTCCGACGCCTACCGCCGGGCCAATCGGGCGGACCGCATAGCGGCCTTCGGGGGGTGCCTCGTCCTGAACCGTGCCGTGGACCGGGAGACGGCCTCTCTCATCTCCGAGAATTACCTGGAAGTGGTGGCGGCCCCGGATTTTGAGGAAGGGACCCTGGATATCCTGAAAAAACGTTCCAACCTGAGGATCATCCGGGTGGCGAGGATCGACCGGCTGCAGGACTATATCCCCTGGCGTTTCGTCGACTTCAAGTCCCTGATCGACGGCGGCCTCATCGTTCAGCAGTCCCCCCTGAACAAAATCGGCGACGCAGGCGACCTCAAGATTGCCGAAACCAGCTACAGGGGAAAAGCCTATCGCATCGCCCGGGAACCCAATCCGCGGGAAATGGAAGACCTGTTGTTCGGATGGTTCGTGGAGCAGGGAGTGACCTCCAATTCCGTCCTGTATATCAAGGACGGCTGCACCGTGGGAATCGGCACGGGGGAGCAGGACCGGGTGGGGGTCGCTGAAATCGCCGTCTATAAGGCCTACCAGAAATATGCTGACGCCTTGTGCTTTGAGAGGCACGGCATATCCTACAAGGAACTGGAGCTGGCCGTGGAGAAGGGAAGCCGCCCCGGCGGGGAAAAGGAAGCCATCGATTCGGAAACGAAGGAATCGCGTGGAGGTCTGATCGGCGCGGCAATGATTTCGGACGCTTTTTTCCCCTTTAGAGACGGTGTGGACGTGGGCATCCGCCAAGGGGTTACCGCCATCGTGCAACCGGGCGGCTCGATGCGGGACTGGGAAGTGATCGAGGCCTGCAATGAGTCCGACGTGACCATGGTACTGACGGGGCAGCGGGCCTTCAAGCACTGAGGGCCGTTCAGGTGCGCTCGGGGTTCCACGGTTTGACGAGAGCCTGTGGAATGCCGAGCTGATCCAGTATCCGGGCGACGACGAACTTTGCGATGTCCGTGACGGACTGGGGGTGATGATAGAACCCGGGCATGGCGGGCAGAATGATTCCTCCCGCCTCGGTGACCTTGAGCATGTTCTCGATGTGGATCCGGCTGAGTGGTGTTTCACGGGGCACCAGGATCAGCTTACGTCGTTCCTTCATGCAAACTTCGGCGGCCCGGTGGATGACGTTTCGGGAAAATCCGTTCGCTATCGCGGCGAGGGTTCCCATGCTGCAGGGAACGACCACCATTCCCGCACTGGGAAACGAACCGCTTGCAAATGGTGCCGTGAAGTCCCTCTCGTTGTAGAGATGCCCCCCAGGGGGAACGTCGTTTTCAAAAGGGACCCCGATTTCAAGCTCGTAAACGAGCTTCCCAGCGTTTGACGCCACGAGGTGGACGTCGTATTCTCCGGGATTCAGTGCCCAGATGAGTTCCTTTGCGTAAAGACTTCCACTGGCTCCCGTGACGGCAATGATCAGGTTCTTTCTGTTCACGCGGTATATTCCTCTTTCATATTGAGTTGCGCACAAAATGAGCGGGGAAAAGAGCCCCGGCCTGTTGTCCGAATGCTTCCCCTTTGGGCGGCACGGACAGCGAGTTGCCCGGCTTGCTCACTGTCTCGAGAAATATCGTTTGATGCTTTCTTGAACACAACCGGTATCAGTGCGGCGATGCTTCTTCGCTGAGCGATTGTCTCCAGGCTTCGTCCGCCGGTATGCGGTCATGGGCGATGCTGCAAATCGCCCTCAGCAGTGCTTCCGGCTTTTCGTGCTGGAACACGTTCCTCCCTACGGAAACCCCCCGGATCCCCGATTCCAGGGCCCGTTCGATCCTGGCCAGCAGTTCCCCGGTTTCCCTTACCCTGCTGCCTCCCGCAACCACCACCGGCACAGGGACACTCGCGGCGATTTTTCCCAGGGCGTCCTCATCCCGTGTGAAGGGGATTTTGACAATGTCGGCGCCGAGTTCGACGGCAACACGCGCGGCATGGGCAATGGCGAAATCCGGAACGGGTGAGGGCGCGTGAGTGCCCCGAATGTAGACCATGACCAACAGCGGCATCTGCCATTTGCTGCAGGAATCCCCCAGTGCTCCGAGGTCGCGGAGCATTTCCGGTTCGTGTTCGTCGCCCAGGTTGATGTGCATCGAAACGCCGTCCGCGCCCCGCCGGATCGCTTCTTCCACCGTGCCGACAATCACCTTTCGATGCGGCGAAGGGCCGAGCAGAGTGCTCCCCGAGAGGTGCATGAATATTCCCGGCAGCTTTTCACGGGCCGGCTCGAAAAAGCGCATCAACCCTTTGTGCACGACCAGCGCGTCCGCGCCGGCCCGGATTCCCATCCCGATGACGCCTCCCACGCGTTCCAATCCCGCCACGGGGCCGCAGGTGACCCCGTGATCCAGCGGAAAAATAACCATCCGACCCTCGGAGGATGCCATGATACGCTTCAATCGCAGAATTTTCCCGCTCATTGTTTTCTCCTCCCGATTTGCACATCCGAAGCCGAGTCGAAGTTTCCAACCCCCAGGGGATGAGTGCATGCGAAGCCGGTTGACGAGCATTGGGCGTTCGCGGCCACTGTCTTTTGCTTTTCGTTGCGCCGTTGCGCTGTTGCGTGAGACTGAAATCAACGAGTGCTCCGTTTCCGGACTTGGCCACGCGCTTTTTAGCCAACAGGCTGGAGCCTCGTCCTGCGCCACGTCCTTTTGTCCTGACGAACCCGGGCAACGAGTTGCCGGGGGCTAGCCCCGTCTTCCGCTTTTCGTTGCGCCGTTGCGTGAGACTGAAATCAACGAGTGCCCCGTTTCCGGACTTGGCCACGCGCTTTTTAGCCAACAGGCTGGAGCCGTAGCGAACGCAAAAGAAAAGAACCGGCGAAGCTGCACGGGGGGGTGCCGGCAGTCGGGACGGGTCAGGCGACGGATGCCAGGGAAGAATAGACCTCCAGTCGCGGTGTTTCATTGGTTTCCCCGATTTGCGCGAGAAAACCGTAAAAGCGCTCGAGCCCCGTCTGCTCCGCTTTCCCCAGGTCGTAACCCAGCAACCGATAGTATTCCCGGAACTCTTCGAATCCGAGGATCCCCGCTTGCTCGGCCAACCGGCATATGTCGTCGATATGGCTTCGCCCCCACCGCTTTGCCGCCGCCAGAGCACCCAGGGCCTCATCGACATGATCGCCCATCCGGGCCACGCACGTCCTGCGGATGACCCAAACGGCAAAAACGAAGGGAAGTCCGGTCCGGGAGTGCCATTCCTCGCCGAGATCGCAGCAATAGGGATAACCGTCCAGGCGGCCGGCCTTGAGCGCCTCATCGCCGATCGCCAGGAATGCCGCGGGAAGCTGCCTTTTTTCCAGCACGTCTTTGCAATCCCCCGGTACGAAGACGGCATCGATTCCGAAAAAGAAGTTGAAGAGTATCTTGAGCAACACGACGGAAGTGTGGGACTGCGTGGTCACGAAAACCGGCTGCCCGTCGAGGTCCTCCACGGGGCGGCGGCTCAGCAGCAGGACGCTCTTCACCGGTCCGCAGCTGCTTATGGACAGGTCCGGCAGAATAAAATACCGGTCGTGATGGCGTGCGTACTCGATGGAGGACACAACGCTCAGATCGAGACCTCCGTCGGCGATCAGACGGTTCAGATCGGCGGGGGCCCCCGGAACGATCTCGAAGGGATGTGCGACCTGCCCCGTTTCCAAAGGGTGGAATATGGGCAGCACGTTGAGATAACTGATTCTTCCCAGCTTCAGCAGTGCACGGGATGACTGACCCATCGTAGCGCTCCTTTGCTTCCGTTGTGAATGACGGCTTCGGCGAGCTGTGAGGCGGAGAGGGAACCGGGGAGCGAGACTTCGAGAATGAGCGGTTTCCTGCCCGGTTCAAGGCTGCCGGCCACGCTGCCCCTGCCGAGTGCGCCGGCTCCCCCCGACGTGGCCATGATCAATATGTCCGCGGGGCTGACATCCGGAAAGTGTTCGAGGAGGAAGGCCGCTTCGTTGAAAAGGTTCAGATCCGTATTGCCGGCGAGGCTGTCGGTCCCTAGGGCGACGGGAATCCCGAGTCGGAGGGCCTTCCCGGGGTCGGGGCGTCCGACACCCAGAAAATGATTGCTGCGCGGGCAGAAACAGATGGTGCAGCCTTTCCCGGCGACAATCGGCCAATCGGCGTCTTCCATGTGGACCGCATGAACGAGCAGCGTGTCCTTATCCAGTACCTTCAGGCCGTCGAGGTACCGGACCGGACTCACCCCGGGCGCTTTCCAGGCGGGGTCCCACTTCCCGAGCCTTTCCAGAAGACCGCGGCAAAACCCCGTGCCAAGTTTCAAAAATTCCATCTCTTCGGGGTGTTCGGCCACGTGAATGCTGAACGGCAGCCGCGCCTTCCTCGTCCATGCCTTGGCTTCCCTGATGAGGCCCGCGGATGTGGAATAGCAGGCGTGCGCGGCAAGGCTCACTTCACCGTACCGCTCCGCAGTATCGTCTTGCTTCGGGATCTCCCCGGCAAAGGATGCCGCGAGACTGTCCCGGTCGAATCCGATCACTTCCCGGAATTCGATTTTCCAGGGACCGAAAGGGTCCTGCGGCAACCCGTCGGCGTCCCCGTTGGTATGGTCACCAAAAAAGCCGGTGCCGAAACGGGTGAGGTCCTTTGCGGCCCTGGCGACGGCCCTCGCGCGGTCCTCCGCGGCAAGACGAGGGCGCTTTGAGAAAAGCTCCTTCAGCCACGCAGGGAAACCGGGCTGAGGCAGAGGGATCGTGCCCGCCAGGCCGGAAAGTTCCAGGTGCGTGTGTGCGTTTACCAGTGCCGGCATGAGCGCCGCCGACCCGTGATCGATTTCCGGCGTTCCGGGAGGGCATTGTCTCCGGACGTCGCGGTAGGTCCCGACCGCGAGGATCGAGCGACCGTCTTCAATGACCGCTCCGTTCGGAACCGATCTGGTGGAAATGGGGACCAGCCATGCGGCCCGGTGCAGAACGGCGCGGCGTGATTGGGAGTTTTCAGGAGGTTTCGACCCGGTCATAGGCCATCGTCCTCTGCCGTGGTTTGAATCCCGCTGTTTCTATGATCCGCCGGATTTCCCGGATCGACAGGCGGAAACAAACTCCGGCCGCGGCCACAACGTTTTCCTCGATCATCGTGGAACCGAAATCGTTGGCGCCGAAGAAAAGGGAAAGTTGAGCGATCTTAGGCCCCATGGTCACCCACGAGGCCTGGATATTATCGAAATTGTCGAGTACCAGCCGGGAAATGGCCAGGAGCCTCAGGTATGAAACCGGGGTCGCCGGGGGCTTCTCGATCCGGGTGTTGAGCGGCTGGAATGCCCAGGGAATGAATGCGGTGAATCCGCCCGTCCTGTCCTGCAGGTCCCTGAGGGCGAAAAGATGTTCCATGCGGTCCCGCGGTTCCTCCTCATGTCCGAACATCATGGTTGCGGTGGTGCGCATGCCCTGGTGGTGAGCCTCCTCCATGACGGCGAGCCATTCGCGCGTGGAGCACTTGTTGGGCGATACCTTTTTCCGCACGGAATCCACGAGTATTTCGGCCCCGCCCCCCGGAATGGAGTCCAGCCCGGCCGCCTTCAAACGAGCGATGACCGTGCCGATGCCGGTTTTTTCCAGCCCGGCCATGTGCACGATTTCCGGGGGAGAGAAGGAATGGATGTGGATGGGGTACCGGCTCTTTATGAACCGGAGCATTTCTTCGTAATACGACAGGGGGAGGTCCGGGTGATGCCCGCCCTGCATGAGAATCTGTGTCCCGCCTAGGCGCAGGGTTTCCTCGATCTTGCGGGCCAGTTCTTCCTTGGTCAGGAGGTACCCGCCGTCCTGGCCGGGCGACCTGTAGAAGGCGCAGAACCGGCATCCGCACACGCATATGTTGGAATAGTTGATGTTCCTGTCGACGACGTAGGTTACGGCGTTGTCGGGATGCTTGGCCATCCTGACGCGGTGGGCCAGCATCCCGAGCTGATGGAAGCCGGCGCCTTCGTAAAGTCCCATGGCTTCGTCGAACGTGAGGCGGCACCCGGCTTCGAGCCGATTGAAAATATCCTTCGGATTCACTTGCGCCCCCCCGCTCCCGGAACGACCCTCTCGAAAAAGGTATTTCTTTCCACCGGCTCGAACCCCGCTTCCGTGGTGATTCTCCCGATTTCCTCACGGGTGAGGGCCTGTTCCGATTGGGCTCCGGCCATGTGGCCGATTTTTTCTTCGATGACGGTCCCGTCAAAATCGTCCGCCCCGAAACACAGGGCGACCTGGGCGAGTTTTACCGTCAGCATCACCCAGTAGGCCTTCACATGAGGAAAGTTGTCGAGCATGAGGCGGCTCACGGCGATGGTTCGGAGATCTTCAATCCCGCCCGCCTGTTTCACTTTTCCCAGGCCGGTGTTCCCCGGTTGGAAGGCAAGCGGAATGAAACAGACGAACCCCGATGTCCTGTCCTGGAGGTCCCGAAGAGCGGCGAGGTGCTCCAACCGTTCCCGGCGGGTCTCGATGTGTCCGTAGAGCATCGTGGCGTTGGTTTTGATCCCGAGTTCATGGGCCTCGCGGCTGATGTCCAGCCATCCGCGGCCGCTCAGCTTGTCCGGGCACAGGAGCTTCCGGACCCTTTCGCCGAATATCTCAGCACCTCCCCCCGGAAGCATGTCGAGGCCGGCCGATTTCAGCCGTAACAGCACTTCCCGGGTGCTCAGACCTTCCTTCCGGGCGAAGTGATCGATCTCCACCACGGTAAAAGCCTTGATGAAGGCGCCCGGCCTGAGCCGCTTGGTTTCACGGAGTATGTGTTCATAATACTCGAGAGGAAAATCGGGATGGCACCCACCGACGATGTGGATCTCAGTCAGGGGATCGCCGAGCCGTTCTTTCACCTTCCCGATCACCTCGTCTTCGGACAACTGGAATGCCTTCGGATCGTCTTTTTTGCGGCCGAAGGCGCAGAACCGGCACCCGTTCACACAGATATTGGAATAGTTGATGTGCTGGTTCATGACGTAGAAAGCGGCATTACCGTGGAGCCGCGTCCGGACGTGATGGGCCAGAGCCCCCAGCGATACGACGTCCGGGCAGGCAAACAGGCGTTCGCCGTCTTCGATGCTCAGTCTCTGCCCGTTCATCACCTTCGTGCAGATGTCCCCCAAGCCGATTTTGGTGAAATGATTCAGATCCAACATCTTCAATGGCTCCCGAGTTCAGGTCGCGGCAGGGCGGGCTGAGCGGTCCTGCGAACGGCGTCTTCTTTCCCGCGACGGAAAAATGCGCAATCGGTTCAATTCCCCGCGGGCGATCCCATTCCGGTTCGAAGCAACCGGATGAACTCGTCCGCCCTGCGTTCCAGGTCCCCGGCCGGCGCCTGGTACAATCCCGCTCCCGCATCGAGAAACGATACACAGTAGGCCTGGAGAAAACGGTCCATGAGGGCGTCCAGGAAAAACACGGTCATGTCGACGTTCAGGCCCGGACGCAGTTCCCCCTTCGCAATTCCCGCTTCCACAAAGGGCCTCAGGTATTCGGCGGAGAAAAGGTGTACCTGCTGGAGAAACTCGGCCCGGAGCGGGAAATCTTCCTGAAAAATCATTTTCAGGTAAATCCGGTAAACCCTGGGGTGCGACTGGATAAAACGGATTCCGGCCAGGAGACTCCGGCGGATTCGCTCGAAAAAATCGGCGTCTGCCGTCTCCTGTTTCACCTGACGCAGGGACAGCCTCACCAGGCCCACGGCATGGTCGAAGATGAAGTGAAAAAGTCCTTCCTTGTTCCCGAAGTACTGGAATATGGAACCCTTGGCGATCCCTATCTTCTGCACCATGCGGTTCACGCTTGCCTGCCTGAACCCGTGGCTGGCGAATTCATCGATCGCCGTGTCCAGAATCCGCTCTTTTTTCCGATCTTCCAGGTTGTTGAAGATGTCCCGGGGCTGCATATTCGTCTTTTCCTCCGAGAAATGACCAGGTGGTCATTATAGGGTGAACCGTATGCCCGGTCAATGTTTTGATGAGGGATTCGAAGAAGGATTTCCTTTGCGGCGGATTCTCACGGCGGTGTGCCGTGAGCTGGAACAGCCGGGGCCGTCAGGTTCCCTGCGGGGCGTGGGCCTTCTGCAGGAATTCCCGTGCGTGTGCGCGGGTGTTTTCCGAGATGCTGATTCCACCCAGCATGCGGGCCAGTTCCTCAACGCGTTCTTCCTGCCCGAGGGGAACGATCGAGGTCACGGTTTCCTGACCGGAGGCGCGTTTTGCGACTTTGTAGTGGACCTCGCCGTAGCACGCGATCTGGGGGAGGTGGGTGATGCAGATCACCTGGTGCCTGTCCGCGAGCCGCTTCAGTTGGAGCCCCACCAGTTCGGCGGTCCGGCCGCCGATGCCCGCATCCACTTCGTCAAAGATCAGGGTTTCCCCCTCACCCTTGAGGCTGAGGAGGCTTTTCAGTGCCAGCAGGATCCTGGAAAGCTCGCCCCCGGAGGCAATTTTTGCAAGCGGCTTGAGGTCTTCCCCCGGATTGGCCGAGAGCAGAAATTCCACCCGGTCGATTCCCCTGGAAGTGAAAACCGGGTCGCCGTCCGCGGTGTTTCCCGGGTCGGTGAACGCCGCGGAAAAGCGGACCCGCGGCATGTCAAGCGCGGCGAGGACCAGGCGGACCTCTTCCGAGAGCCGTTCGGCCGCCTCGTGTCTCTTTGCGGAAAGCGCTCCCGCCGCATCCAGATAGTCCTTGCGGAGCTTTCCCAGCGTCCGGTTCAGCTCCTCTTCACGGAGGTCCGTGTCCTCACCCTGTGCCAATGTCCGCCGCAATTCGTCCAGGCGTTCGATCATGGCGTCGACGGTCCCCCCGTATTTTTTGCCGAGCTTCTGGAACAGGGACAGCCGTTCCTCGATGGCGGCAAGCCGCTGCGGATCGAAAGACATTCGTCCGGCGTATTGCTGGAGTGAACGGGCGAGTTCCTCGAGCTGAATCCTTCCCTGTTCCAGTTCGGCAAGAAGCGGCACCTGAGAGGGATCGATGCGGGCGAGCGTCGCGACGTTCTTTTGCACGTCCGCCAGCCGTTCCAAAATGGCGCCTTTTGCCTCGTATATGTCGCGATAGGCGCCCTGCGCGGCGTCGAGAAGGGCTGCGGAATGCCTCAGAATGTTCCGTTCCCCCTCCAGTTGGCCGTCTTCTCCGGGCTTGAGTTTCGCGGAATCCAGTTCCTGGAGCTGAAAACGCATCCAGTCGAGTTTTGAGGCCTGCTCCTGTCTGAACTTCCGGAGGCCGCGAAGTTCCTCCCGGGTTTCGGCCCATTTCGCGTGAAGGGCCGCGACGTCGCTGCAAAGGGGATGGAGATCCCCGAAGTTGTCCAGGAGGTCCAGGTGGACCTCGGGGTCCAGGAGCAGTTGATGTTCGTGCTGGCCGGACACGGATATCAGCCCGCGGACAAGATGCTGGAGCTGCTGGAGCGAAACGACCTGGTCGTTCACGAATATGCGGTTTCGGCCGGTCCTGCTGATGCTCCGCCGGACTTGCATGTCACGGGCCGGGGCCAGCCCGAGATCCTGCATGAGCGCGGGGACCTTGCCGGGGTCCGAAAAGGTGAACAGGGCTTCCACAAAAGCTTCGGTGGTCCCGGTACGGATCATTTCCTGCGAGGCGCGGCCTCCCAGGACGAGGTTCACCGCCCCGACGATGATCGATTTTCCGGCGCCGGTCTCTCCGGTGAGGATATTGAACCCCTCGCGGAAAGAGACTTCGAGATTCCTGATGATCGCGAAATTGCTCACGACCAGTTCCTGCAACACGTGAGTCCCCTCGCTCCTGCCGGAACCGGGCTGCATGCGCCCGCCTCAATAATGGGGGGGCTTACCGCCTGGAGCCGGTTACCGGGTGTTCGATGCGCATCAGCGGTCCGAGACGGACGGCGTTCTTCACAAGCGTATGCTTTGTGATAACACGAATTCCCGGGATCGTGAGCCGATTTTTTTCGGCTTTGAGCCGCCTCCGGCCGGTCCGGTCCACTTCTTTCCCGCGTTCATTGCACCGCCGCGCCGTGGCGCAAAACCGGGTCCAACCGGGAGGCCGCCCGGCACCCCGCGGAAAAGGTTATCTCGCGTGGCGCAATGGAGAAGGACGGCGATGAGGCTTATCATTATAACCGGGACGTGTTTCGAATCGGCGAATTCCCTTTGGCCGTGCAAATGTTGCGGCGGGAAGGATGGAATATGAAAGCGGGTCTGCTCGTCTCGCTGGTCGTACTGGCGGGAATTGTTCTTATCGGGTACGGCTGCTCAGACAATAAACAACTACAGAAAAGAGCTGCTATGGAGACTGAAAACATGGTGCTGCCGCAAGCCACCTTTGCGGGAGGGTGCTTTTGGTGTGTGGAGGCTGACTTCGAAAAAGTCGATGGAGTGGTCAAGGCCGTTGCCGGGTATACCGGCGGAGACGTTCCCGATCCCGGGTATGAAGCGGTTTCCTCCGGGAGGACGGGCCACATGGAAGCGGTGCAGGTGACTTACGATCCGAAAAGAATCACGTACGGGGAACTGCTCGATTTCTTCTGGAGGCATGTGGATCCCACGGATTCCGGCGGCCAGTTCGTCGACAGGGGCGGGCAGTATCGAAGCGCCATCTTCTACCATGATGAGAAACAACGGCGTCTGGCGGAGGAATCGAAGAGGCGGCTGGAAGGTTCCGGGTGTTTTCACAAACCGATCGCAACGGAGATTCTCAGGTTTTCCCGGTTTTTTCCGGCCGAGGAATACCATCAGGACTACTACCGGAAGAACCCCCTGCGGTACAGGTTCTACCGTTATAACTCCGGCCGGGATCAGTTCCTGAAAGAGGCATGGACCGGTACCGCGTGCGCGATTGGGGAGCCCGTTCACTCCGCGCGGTATTCCCGGCCGAGTGATGAAGTGCTGCGCAAGAGCCTGACCGCCCTGCAGTACGAGGTGACCCGGCGGGGAGGGACGGAACCGGCCTTTAAAAACGAATACTGGAGCAACAAAAAAGAAGGCATTTATGTCGATATCGTTTCGGGTGAACCGCTTTTCAGCTCGCGCGACAAGTACGATTCCGGAACCGGGTGGCCGAGCTTCACGAAGCCTCTTGAACCCGGGAATGTCGTGGAAAAGCAGGACCGGGGCTTTTTCATGGTGCGCACCGAGGTCAGGAGCAGGGACGGGGATTCCCACCTGGGGCACGTCTTCACGGACGGTCCTGCGCCGGGCGGCCTGAGATATTGCCTCAATTCGGCGGCCCTGAGGTTTATCCCGAAGGACGACCTGGAGAAGGAAGGATACGGAAAGTACCTGAGCCTTTTCGCAAACGACCGATGACGCCGGCGTCCGGCCAACCGGGATGAAGTCCTTCAAGCCGCCGCCGCGGGCGGACGGCATGGACGGAAATGGTTTCCCTCCTGCCGGACCCGCATGCGGCCCCGGCAGATTCTGGACGACTGCCGGCGATTATACCGCCCGGGTGTTCATGGGGAGTTTGATAACGTTATCCGGTTTGGTCCCGCGTTTGAGCGGCAGTTCCAATCCGATGGTTGACCTGACGACTCTTCGCAACGGAATGTAGACTTCACTGCCACATTTGGGGCAAACGGGGCTCGTATGAATTTCTTCGCAGGAAACGCAAAGCTGTAAATTGATGAGGGATGTGTGGAACAATTCGTCCGGTACCCATATCTTCCTGCTGCGTTTGAACTGGTCCAGTTCGAAATCAACTGATCTTTTTGTTATGATCAGGTAGGCAACCAGTCCGGCACTGCAGGCAACAAGAACAAGAATGAGAAGAAGGTGCAAATCCATTTTAAATCCTCCTGTTAGGGCAGGTTAGAATGTTGCTGTCATTTCATGCCGATGTGTTTCGTGCAGTTCGAAAAAAACCCTTTCAGGCGGCAAGTATATTCATTGGGGCGATACTGTTCTCTCCTTTACCCCAATGCCTGTTATCCTTACCGCATTGCTTTCCGCGAGCCGGATGAACCCTATTGTTCATTTCTCTACGGGAATGGTCTATGAATACCGGTTGTCTTTGTAGGTAAGGTTCCGCTGGATGGCACGCCATCAGGTGGAGACAGTATTTTCCTCAGCAGGGAATCGTATTTCATCATAAAGGCATAAATACTGCGAAGTGCGACCGGTTCGTTTTTGATAGTCATGATGCGGATAAATGGGACGAGATGGTATTTCTTTAATTCTTAGTATCCTCCAAAAGAGCGGGGGAATGATTCCCCCGCACCCCTCAGGGTTTCGGCCCGCGCGCTAGCGCGTGGGCCGAACGCTCGGCGCTCGCGGCGTTGCCGCGGCGCCACACAAAGCCGCGCAGCGGCGTAGGGGTGTGGGGAGCACAGCTCCCCACTTTCTTGAGAAACATCGTTTGGCGCTTTCTTGGACGCAATCAGGTATAAGGCGGTGCGGCATGCCGTAAATATGATGCAACGGGCGGGCCGGTACGGATGCGGATGTTTGCGTTCAATCGGCCGGGGTCATTGCTTCGGAAGGCATTGTCCGCCGGTGGTGGGGGCGTTATTCTGGCGGGGCGTCGGGCTTCCCGCGCTTTCTTCACATTCCTGGATCAGGCGAACGGCCTGCCTCTGGTCGTCCACGAAACCGCAGGGCCATATGGCATGCTGCGTGGAGGAGAGTACCCGCTTCAATTCCTGTCGTGCCGCGGTAATTTCACCGAGTTCCATGAGAGTTTCGGCAAGATAAAGGTGGTTGGTGCTGTTTCCCGGAGCGAGTTCCACGGCGGCTTGCAGATGCTGCAGGGACTTGGCCATGTCTCCTTCGGATAAGGGCCAGCACGGGGCCTTGCAGCAGATCCGGCCCAGAACCCGGTGTACTCCTGCCTGATCGTAGGTCTCATCGATAGCCTGGGCCTTTTCCAGTTGCTCGACAATGCCCGAAAGGGAGCGGAGGGCTGCCCCGGCACCCTCGATTTCAGCCAGGCAGGCACTGTTGAGGGCCAGCCAGTAGTGGCCTTCGACCCGGTCCGGCTGTTCCCGGCACAGGATTTCCGCGTAGGACCGCCCTTTCAGGAACCGCCGTTCACTCTCGCTCTTTTCTCCCAATTGCCCCGTGACGAAGCAGAGGCGGGCCAGTTGGATCAACGTCACATATCGCGAATCTCCATTTTCGGACATTGCCTTTTCATAGTATGCTAAGGTCCGATCGGCTTCCTGCACATAGACCGTGCGACTTTGGAGGAGGATTTCGGGCGCGGCCGACATGCTGCAATCGGTGGATTCGGGCGGGTTCGGGCCTTTGTTCTTCAGTGCGTGCGTGCAGCCCCCGAGTGCGAGGGCAAGGGCGGCGCACACCAGGAGCCTGGAAGAAACTGCGGGTCTCATCGTGCGGATCCTTTTGTATCGCCGGTTTTCTGGAATTGGCCCGTGGCCGCTGGCATCATCATGCGTGCTACGAGGTGGGACAACGAAGCAGAGATCTGGGAACAGGGTCTCCAAGCGGCCTGAAGGCTACGCTCACCGGAACCCGGCCTGAAAAGATCGACTGAATCAACAGCGCATCGACGCTATGGAACATTATAAAGTTGGGTTTCTTTATCTGCAACAGTCATGATCGTTTTATGCTCCAAAGGACAGGGACCGGCCGAGGGGCCCGGGAATCCGGGCGGCCTCCGCCGCGCGCCTGCGGATGACAGTCTTTCCGTTTACCCTTATTTTAATATCCGGCGGACATTGATGCTCCGTTCGGTTTCCACTGACCATTGAGATCAGCCCGACTTACTTTAAGGATCCGGATTCCCATGTCTTACGATCACCATTCTATCGCAATGAAGGGACTGCGCATTCGAAACGCTCTCAGGGGGCTTTTCATCGGAGACGCGCTTGCCATGCCTGCCCATTGGTTTTACAGCCTGGAGAACATCAAGAAGGAATTTGACGGCGGTCTGCTCGGTTACAATGCGCCGCCGCATCCCCATCCGGAGAGTTTCATGGTGGGGATGGATTATAATCCCGACGTGGAAACCGCAACGAGGCTGGGGCGAAAATTCGACATTCTCCATGAGCATGCCCGCTTCTATAAGACGAGCTACAGCACTCTTGAGATCAGTTCCTCCGAGCGGGAAGGCGAGCACGGTCATCTTGTTCCCCGTCCCGAAGAACGATTTCATTACCATCACGGTCTGAAAGCGGGGGAAAACACACTGGGCGCCCACCTGGTCCGGGTGCTCATGCGCGCGGTGATTCGTAAGGGCAGGTATGACCCGGACGCATTCCTGGACGGGTTCATCGAACACCTCACCACCCCGGGCAGAAACCGGGACCCGTACACGGAAATTTACCTTCGCAGGTGGTTTGAAAACTATTCCCGGGGGCTTCCGTCCCGGAGCTGTGCCGAACAGCAGAGAAACGTGTGGTCGATCGGGGCCCACGGCGGCATCATCCGCCCTCTGGTGCTGTCCCTGCTCGTGGAGAGCGGCTACCAGGGCATCGGGCTCGCCATCGAACACCAGAACCTCACGCATCGTTCGGAAAACGTGGCAAGCGCTCTTGCCGTTCTCGTCCCCATCCTCAACACCCTCGTGCGGGGATCGGATCCGCACCGGACGGTCGCCTACCAGACTGCCGCGCTTCGAGTGCCGCAGGTGACCGGTGAGGAGCTTTTTGCCGCCTACCGAAACCACGACGGCCCGGAGAACATCCCTGACGATGAAATGTGGCAGCTTCACACGAGGCTGACGGATTTTCCCTTCGACGTCATGCGCCTTGCCCGGGAATACCCCGAGGAAAAGGTGATCCGCAGCCTGTTTGCCACCGCCTGCTATCCGGAACACGGGCTTCCCCTGCTGTTCTACCTCGCGATGAGGCATGATTTCGGGTTGGAGTATTCCCTCCTGGCCAATGCCAATGCCGGAGGCGACAATGTTCACCGCGGCATGATTCTGGGCCTCATCGTGGGGGCCGCAAACGAGAGGATTCCCGACCGCCTCATGGAGGGATTGATCGCCCACGATGAACTGGAAGACGAGATCGATGCTTTTACGGAGATTGCATTGAAGGGCAACGCGATCTGAGGGGCACCGCGAGGTCCGGTCGGCGGTTTTCACCTGCCTGACGATCCGTGGGGATGGGGAGGGGGGCCGAGGGCCCTGTCGTCCTCTCCCTGCTTCACGGACCCAACAAAAGCATTGGTTTCTTCACGTATTTTTGTTAAGTTACCAATCCTCATTTTCCGCTCTTCGAGCATGTAGTTTGAGGAAGGTAACAGGCATGAAAATGTTCTGGCAGAGGAAGAAGAATGGGGAGGGGCTTTCCGTTCGGACCGACCCGTTCGGGTTCTCTGTATATAAAAAGCCGAAGTTTCCGCTTCAGGGTTGGATGGAACGGCTCATGTCCCGGATTTCGTTGCCCGAGGACCAGCAGCACGTCATCGAGGAACTGTCGAAACGCGGCACCGTCATATATGCCCTCAAGCACCGGTCTCAGTTGGATTTCGCGTACTTCAGCATCCGTCTTCATCAACTCGGATTGCCCGCCGCGTCGTTCCTCTTTGACCTTCACCCCTATCTGTGGCAGCCCCGCTGGTATGCGCTCAAGGTCCTGTGCTACCACTTCTACCGTACGATCCGTGAGGGTGCGCTCCCCAATCCGTATGAAGCCGGTTACTACCGCGAAAAAATAAAGAAGGGGGAATCGGGGCTCCTGTTCCTGCTGGGCAAGAAGGGGTATTACCGCCGGACGGTGCTCGTGGGGAATGATCCCCTGGAGCATCTGGTGGAGATCCAGAGGGAAACGGAGCGCCCTATTTTTATCCTTCCGGTGATGATGTTCTATACGAGGCATCCGGGAAGAGAGCGGCGGAAGCTGTTCGAACTTTTTCTCGGACAGCGTGAACAGCCCGGTGTTTTGCGCAAGCTCCTGTCTTTTCTCAGGGGGTACTCGAACTGCGTCCTCGAACTCGGGGAACCTCTGAACATGAAGGAAATCCTCCCGGAAATCGCGGAAGGACCCTACCACAAGCGCAAGCAGGTGTTCGAAATCCGGCGGGGGCTGATCGATTCCATCGATGAGATCAAGAGGGCCGTCGTCGGCCCGACGCTCAAAAGCAAACTTGAACTGAAGGAAATCATCCTGCACCACCCGCGCCTGGAAGCCTACATGCAGCGGCGTGCCCGGGGGCATAACCAGGAAATATGGCAGGTCCGGATGGAGGCCGACAATTATCTCGAGGAGATTGCGGCCAACTACAGCATCACGCTGATTCAAGTGGCCGAAAGGATCCTCAACTGGGTCTGGAACAACCTGTTCGACGGCATCGAGATCGATTTCGATACGATGCAGAAAGTGAAGCGGGCCGCGCGCCACGACACTCTGGTGTATATCCCGTGCCATAAGAGCCACATCGATTACCTGATCCTGTCGTGCATCCTGTATCAGAGCAATTTGACCTCGCCCTTTATCGCGGCCGGGAAGAACCTCGCCTTCTGGCCTTTAGGCCCCCTCTTCAGGTGGGGAGGCGCTTTCTTTATCCGACGCAGTTTCAAGGGGTTGAAGTTTTACGCCGAGGTTTTTTCGCTCTATGTGAAAACCATGGTCCAACTGGGCCACAATATCGAATTTTTCATCGAAGGCGGGCGCAGCCGCACGGGCAAGATGGTTCTCCCCAAACTCGGGCTTCTGGCCATTTTGATCCAGGCCGTGGAAGAGGGGTTCCGGGACGACCTGGTCTTCGTGCCCACGTCCATCTGCTACGACCGGATCCCCGAGGAAGAATCCTACACGAAGGAAGTGTCCGGGGGATCGAAGGTCCAGGAGAACATCCGCCAGTTGGTGCATGCCCGGCGCGTTCTGAAGAAAAGGTACGGACGGGTTTACGTCCAGTTTGCGGAACCCGTTTCCCTGCAGAAATATCTCCAGCGCTACCGCGGCGACTCCTCGCATCTGCAGCCCAAAGAGCGGCACGCGATGTACCGGGATTTTGCCTATCGGATCATCAACAGCATCAACCAGGCAACGCTCGTGACCTCCCATGCGCTGGCCGCGGCCGCCCTTCTGAGTTCGGCCAGGCATGGAGTGTCCATGGCCGAGTTCAAGGAAGTCTGCCGGACTTTTTACGATTACATGGCATCCCGCGGGGTGAAGTTTTCAAACACCCTGCGAAACTACGACGCGAGCATGCAGGATACGCTGTGGGATTTCGAACGCAGCAAACTCATCGGGAAGCTCAAGGATGAGGACGATGACCTGGAAGAGGAAGTCTTCACCATGGAAGACAGCAAGCGGCTGACCCTGGAATACTACAAGAATAACCTGATTCACTTCCTCCTGCCCGCGGCTTACGTGTCCACTTCCATTCTTGCTCAGCAGACCTTCTGGTTCAGCCTCTCCCAGGTGCAGGAAGACGTCGGTTTCATGAAAAACTTTTTTAAATATGAGTTTGTCTATGACAACGAACTGACCGACGAAAAACTGGTGGAGGACGTGCTCGACACTTTCAATGCGTTGGGATGGCTTCAAAACAAAGGGAAGGATGACCAGCCGTTCACGCTTTCTCACGACGGTCTCAAGGCCGCCCAGTTTTTCCACGGGCTCCTGCGGAATTACTTTGAAGGCTATTGGCTGGTTCTTAGGGCAGCGAGGTATTTGCAGAAAACCCCATACTCGGAGCGGGATTTCATCAAGAAGGTGCTGTCGCTGGGCCAGAAGGCGCTTAAGCTGGAACTGGTGGAAAGGCCCGAATGCATTTCCAAGATCATTTTCGGCAACGCGTTGAAATATTACGTCGAGAAGAATGTGATCGATAAGGCGGCGGATTCGGACAAAACCAAGGACAAAGACCAGGACTGGTATTCGGACGCGGGAAACAGGGCTTTGGTCCAACATTACAGCAAGCAAATCAGCCATTTTCTGCGTGCTCCTCATTTTGCTTTACAGTAGGACCGATATTCAGTTATTGCTGATGAGCGTGCATTGCGGCGGAGTGAAGGAACAGGGAATTACCGCCCGCAAAACGGCGAAGAGATACCCGGGGGCGTCATTTCCTCGAAAATTGAATTTTGGGGTTTTGACTTTAACCTGTTGATAGCATACAGTAAAAAAAGGCCGGGCCCCGCATCCCGCGATGGTTACGAGGTGTGCGGGGTTTCGTATATTCTCGAAAGGTTCCGGTCGCTGAAGAGCCCGGAGGGGTTCCTGTGATGATATTGGATTGCTTTTGTGGATTCCCGGAATAATTCATATACGGCTATTCGATCCGGTGGAGCGGTCCCGACCGCCTTGGGAAAAGGTGAGGTTCGGGTTCCCGGATCTGTAATAGAATGTTCTAATTTTATGTTGAACATGGTTTCCGGTATGGACGTTTCTTTCTCCCCTCTTCCGAAGCAGGAAGAGGAACCCAGGTTCCCGCACGGCCCCTGAATGGAGTGAGTGCATTACCCGGATCATGAAACACGGACAGCCGTAACACATGTTCTTGGAACCTCATTCTATTTATTATGGAGGCATTCGATGGAAATCAGAGTTCAGCGCGTTGATCCCCTTAAGCGCCACTCCAAACCGCAAGATGAAAGCAAGATCGTTTTTGGCAAGATCTTCAGCGATCACATGTTCATGATGGACTACCAGACCGGGAAGGGATGGCAGGATGCCAGGATCGTCCCTTACCAGAACCTGCAACTGGATCCCGCAGCCATGGTGCTCCATTATGGGCAGGGAATCTTCGAAGGCATGAAGGCCTACCGGTGGAAAGACGGCAGCATCAATCTTTTCCGGCCTTTGAAGAATTGGGAGCGCTTCAACAGGTCCGCCGCAAGGATGTGCATGCCGGAGGTGGACACCGATTTTCAATTCAAGCTCATTAAGGAACTTCTTGCACTCGACAAGGACTGGATTCCGCACAGCGTCGGTTCTTCCCTTTATATCCGCCCGACGATGATTGCATCCGAACCGCACCTGGGGGTCCGTCCGGCCAATTCGTACCTGTATTACCTCATCACCGGCCCCGTCGCCGCTTACTACGCCGAAGGGTTCAACCCGGTGAAAATCTACGTGACGGATGAATACATCCGGACGGTGCGCGGCGGCGTCGGCGAAGCCAAAACCATGGCAAACTATGCCCAGAGCCTCTACGCGGCCGAAGTTGCGAAGAAGAAACACTTTACCCAGGTGCTGTGGCTCGATGGGGTGGAACGCCGTTACATCGAAGAAGTCGGGACCATGAATATCTTCTTCCTGATCAAGGACGAGCTGGTCACTCCTCCGCTGCACGGGTCGATTCTGCCCGGCGTGACGAGGGATTCGGTCATCCAGATGGCTTCCCATTGGGGAATCAAGGTCAGCGAACGTGCCATCTCCATCGATGAGGTGATCGACGCGGTTTGTTCCGGTGATATGAAAGAGGCTTTCGGGACCGGCACGGCGGCGGTCATTTCTCCGGTGGGGGAGATTTCCTATGAGGACAAGCCCCACATCGTGGCAGGCGGCGGCGTCGGCAAACTGTCGCACAAGCTTTATGAAGAAATCGTCGGCATCCAGTACGGCGAAAAGGATGATCCCTTCGGCTGGGTTTACCCCCTGAACGTCTGAGCGGACGATTTAAGAGGAATTCCTCCGGGAATTCCGGACAACAGAGTCACAAGCTCCCCGTTGCCCCTCCAACCGGGAAGGAACAGGCGCGGGTGGACATATCCCATCGGAAAGTCATTCTCTTTCCCCTTTTGACAAGCCGCTGTCACAGACCGGGCAGCCGCTGTTACCCCCCTTTACCAAAGGGGGGGACCTTCAGGGGATTCCTTGGGATGCCTGCCGATTTTCCCCGGCTTTTCAATCGTGGTTTCCGAACCATCCTCGCACCCGAAAATCCCGCGGCCGCAATACCGCGCCGCGCCAGGTGAACTCCGGGAATCATGCCACCCGCCGTCTCACTTTCCGTGCGAAGCCCCCTCCCGATGCCTGGAACCCCCTTCCCGCCGTGCGGTGCGATGTCACACGGCGACAGTGGTCAAAGACCCCTCCTGATGCCCGCTTTCCTCTGCTTGAACCGGTCCCCGCCTCGCTACCGTTTCAAAGGCCTTCCAGGAAACACACCGACCCCGCCCGAACCGGCGCGAAGAAAAGGCCTGCAACTTTGGGAGGATCATACTCGATTATTAAGTTGTAAATTGCAACCATATAGATTATCCTTAGGCGCAATGATGAGGAGGCGAGGTTGATGGACTCGGTCAGAGGGAAATTACAGACGTTTGTACGCCGGTTCGGGCTGCTCAGCGCTTCGTGCTGCGAGGAGTGCTGCGGTGAACGGGTGTCCATGGTGCAGAGCCATATTCTTTTCGAGATTCGGAGAATGGGCAGCCCCTCCATGCAGCAGGTGGCGGAAGAACTGGGGATGGATGTGACCACCTTCAGCCGCCAGGCCAAGACGCTTTGTTCCAGGGGAATCATTTCCCGGCGGGTGTCGCCGGACGACCGGAGGGTCAGTCTGCTGGGTCTCACGGAGGAAGGCCTGCGGGTGCTTACCCGCATCGATGAATACATGGACACCAGGATCGAGCGGATATTTTCGTGCATGACCCCCTTCGAGAGGGACACCGTGATCCGTTCGCTGGGGCTTTGGAACGAGGCGGTGGCCAGGACTTTCTGCTGTTCGCCGCAGAAAAATATTATTGCATAATGCAAACTAATTATGGCGAGGCTGTTCCATGAATGCTCGGAAATTCAAAAGGGTGGAGATCAAAAAATCGGCAGGCCTTTCGTGCGGGTGCTCCCTTGCCCCGAGGAAAGCGGACAAACCTTCCTGCTGCGGACCTCCGGCCGTTAAGACCGGTGGCAGGATTGACGAAAATGTGCCCGGTTTTCTGGGCTGGTTGACGACCGATGCGGGGAAGGTCCCTCAGGTGGCAACGAGCCTCTCCCCGGCCGACCGGTTCGGAGCATGCAAGGTGCGGTGGGGCATCGGACGGATGAGCTACGTGGTCCCCCCGGGGCTCTACGCCGTCGGCTCCCCCACTCCCGATGACCCGGTGGTGGTAACCGCCAATTACAAGATGAGTTTCGATATTGTCCGGCGCGCGCTGGCGGGCCGCAACGCCTGGCTCCTGGTGCTCGAGACCTTCGGGATCAACGTCTGGTGCGCCGCGGGCAAGGGGACCTTCGGAACGGACGAGCTGGTCGAGAGGATCCGGTCATCGAACCTGGCCGGGTTTGTCAGGCACAGGGTCCTGATACTGCCGATCCTGGGGGGACCGGGAGTGGCAGCCCACGAAGTGGCCCACCGGACCGGCTTTTCCGTACGGTATGGGACGATACGCGCCGCGGACCTTCCCGAATACCTGGACAACGGGATGGTGACGACGCCGGCCATGCATGGGCTGACTTTCACTTTCCGTGAACGTCTGGTGCTGGTGCCGGTTGAACTGGTGCAAGCGATGAGGTCGACCGTGGTGATCATGGTTTGCCTGCTTGCCCTTGGGGCCCTTGCAGGCGGTTTCTCAGCGGGGGCAAAGGCGGCTGTCGGTTATCTCGGGGCGATGCTGACCGGGGTTGCGGCCGGTCCGCTTCTTCTCCCCTGGCTTCCCGGAAGAGGTTTCTCCGTGAAGGGTGCCGCAGCGGGGCTGGTTTGGACCGTCGCCTGGTATTTCCTTTCCGGAGGGCCGGAATGGAGCGCCGCCGTAACGGTTGCCGCATTCCTGGCGCTGCCCGCGGTGAGCGCCTTTTACACGCTAAACTTCACCGGCTGTACCCCGTTTACCTCCAGGACCGGGGTAAAAAAAGAGATGCGGCTTGCCATTCCGGCCATGGGCTGTGCCCTTGCCGTCAGTGTGCTTCTGGTGGCGGTGCGGCTTTTGTAGCGAGAAGGAGAATGATGTGAAGGGCTTCGGCTATTTGCGCAATGCGACGACACTGGAACTTCGTGAATCCGACTGCGTCGGATGCGGCAGGTGCGAAGAAGTCTGTCCGCACCAGGTGTTCCGGGTGGCTCGGCGTAAGGCCGCCATTATGGACCGCGATGCCTGCATGGAATGCGGCGCCTGCGCGCGCAACTGCGCGGTGGGCGCCATCCGGGTCGATGCTGGGGTCGGTTGCGCCTCCGGGATGATTCGTAAATGGCTCCGGGACCGGAAAGTCCCCGGTTTCGGGGGCGGCGGGTGCTGTTCCTGATCGGGTGGCGACTCAAGCCGGAATTTGACCCGGAGTCGTCGGAAATCTCCGCAGATACTGAGTTGCGTTCAAGACATAACTGCAATGCCGAACTTTGTAGGATGGGCACCTTGGTGCCCATCGCTTTCGGTGGGCAGCGCTATGCTTCTGCACCCCTACATTCTGCTCACCGTTCCGTTCGCTGACCAGTATAATCTTGAACGCAATTTCGTATGAGCCTCTGCGAAGGCTTTTGAATCAAGGACTTCGGGGCTCTCCGGCAAGGCATGGACGGGGAGGGTTGAATTGCCGTTTCGAATGCTTAACGTATTCTTGAGGTCGACAGTATGTCGCCTTCTCCTAACCCCTGGACCCCGTCCGGCTATTCCCCTCCGGCCTGACGGGGTTCTCTCGTCCGTGGGGACCTCAAACCGTAGTGGCCGCCGATTCGTGGTTTAGGACCTGACGGGTTCCAGAAAACGGTTGAGGCCCTCTTCCCAATAGTGCATGAATTCCGCGAAGAACGCCTCCGTATAGGATTCCACAAAACGTTCACCTTCTTCGCTGAGAGCGGTGTAGGTGTAGCTCACGCGCGCGTCCGTTCCGTTTTCTTCGTTGTCGAAAAGGGAAATGTCGATCCTGCCCACGGTAGCGCCCGGAGTCACCTTGAGCATTTCCAGGTGCAGCCTTTCGGGGTCCCATTGCGTGACGACCCAGAAGGAGTTGCTTTCGGAATCACTGGTGAGAAAAACGCAGTCGCGTTCCGCGTGGCCGGAATTGGTGTAAACAACGTCGGGGTCCCATCCCGGCACCCATTCGGCTTCTCTCACCGGGCACAGGAGTGGAAAGACGTCTTCGGGACGCGCGTGGATTTTTTGCACATAGGACCGTGCGACACGAACCGGTGCAACGATTTTCATAGGCCATTCCCGCGGGGAGGCACTGTCTCGTTAAAGCCGGAAATTCACCGTGCTCCCCGCGCGCATGAACACCCGGGCCGCACAAAGGTGCAACCCCGCCTGTTGCCTTCGACCCGGCCCATCTTCCGGCCGGGTCCCCCCGGGAACCGCCCCCGGCCGATGCCTTCGGTCCGTATGGCCCTCCACATGGGGAAAGGCCGTTGAGCGGGTCCGTGCATACGCTATAAAACGATCAGAACTTCACCTGCCGGACGGAGATGATATTGGGATGCTTGCGCAGGGCCTCGAGGGCGTCCGCCGGGGCCTCCTCATCCACCCGGATGATGGCTATCGCCTTGCTCCGCGGGGTCCGGCTGAGGTGCATGTTTGCAATATTCACCTGGTACGCACCGAGTGTCGTTCCGATGATGCCGATCGTTCCGGGTTTGTCGCGGTTTTCCACGAGGAGGTTTATGCCTTCGAGCTCCGCTTCCAGGATAAAATCGTTCACCCGGATCAAACGCGGCACTCCCCCCTGAATGACCGCGCCGGCGGCCGAAAAATCGTCGTTTTTCCCCTTCACCCGCACAGCGATTTCCCCCGTGTATCCCTTGGAACCCGAGGTCGTCGTGGTGGAAAGTTCAACCTTCCTCTCCCGGAGAAGCACGGGGGCGTTCACGAGGTTGACCGCTTCGGAAAGGATCGGGTCGAGCAGCCCCTTGATCACGGTATGGGTCACCGGCTGCAGCGGGAGCGATTCCAGTTCGGTCCCGCTGTAGGTGATTTCAAGTTTTTGGATGGGACTGCACACCTGCCCCATGAGGTGCCCGAGACGTTCGGCCAGGATGAGGTACGGTTTGATTTTGTCAAAATCTTTCGGACGGATGGACGGGAAATTGACGGAGTTCCTGATCATGCCCGATGTCAGGTAGTCGATGATCTGTGATGCGATGGCACGGGCGACGTTGGCTTGGGCCTGATAGCTCGATGCCCCAAGATGAGGCGTGAAAATTACGTTGTTCAATTTGAGCAGGCGGTTCCCCGTCGGCGGTTCCACGGCGAACACGTCCAGAGCGGCCCCCGCCACGTGGCCGTTAGTGAGGAAATCGTAGAGCGCGTCTTCATCGATGAGATCCCCGCGGGCGCAGTTCACGATGCGCACGCCGGGCTTGGTCTTCGCCAGGTTCTCATGGTTGATGACGTGGCGTGTTTCGCTGGTGGAAGGGGTGTGGAGCGTTATGAAGTCGGCGCGGGCAAGGAGTTCGTCCAGGCTCACCCATTCCACGCCGAGAATCGCGGCCGCCTCGGGAAGAATGTGAGGATCGTGGCCGATGACGTCCATCTTCATCCCCAGGGCGCGGTCCGCCACGATGGAACCGATTCTGCCGAGGCCGATGACGCCGAGGGTCTGATGGCACAGTTCGGTTCCCATGAAGCGGTTCTTTTCCCATCGCCCCTCGCGCAGGGACTGGGTTGCCTGGGGAATGTGGCGCGACAGGGCCAGCATCATGGCAATCGTATGTTCGGCGGCCGCCACCGCGTTGGCCCCGGGAGTGTTCATCACCAGGATGCCGCGGGCGCTTGCGGCGGGGACGTCTATGTTGTCCACTCCCGTTCCAGCGCGGCCGATCACTTTCAGACGCTTCGCATTTTCAATGAGTTTTGCCGTAACCTTCGTGCGGCTCCGTACTACCATGGCGTCGTACTGCGGCAGAATCTCGCTGATTTCCTCGGGACCGAGCTTTTCGGGGGCATCCACTTCGATGCCCTCAGCCGATCTCAGAAGCGACAGACCGATATCGTCCATTCCATCGCAAATGAGAACTTTCATTCCTTGTTTCGCCTCCCTGCATTCTTGTGTGTCAAGGGGTATCGCTGCGGCCCATGGTCGCCGAATCCGCGCTAGCCGAGATACACTTTCTGAATTTTCGAGTTTTGGCTGAGTTCTTCCGAAGACCCTTCCATGACAATCCGGCCGGCTTCGAGGACATAGGCGCGATGAGAGTGCTTTAGGGCGATCCTCGCATTTTGTTCGACCACGAGAATGGTGGTCCCGGCTTCATTGAGCTGTTTCAGGACCCGGAAAAGCTCCTGCATGAGCATGGGGGCCAGCCCCATGGACGGTTCATCCAGCAGGATGAAGCGCACTCCGCTCATGAATGCCCGTCCCATGGCGAGCATCTGCTGTTCCCCGCCGCTCAGGGTATCCCCCGGTTGATGCTTCCTGTCGCTCAGACGCGGAAAAAGCGTGAAGACGCGCTCATAATCGTCGTCGAGCTTTTCCGGGTCCGTCCGGGCGTAGGTCGCCAGCTTCAGGTTTTCAAGGACGGTCAGGTTCCCGAAGATGTGCCTTCCTTCGGGCACCAGACCAATGCCGAGTTTGGCCACCAGCGCATGGGGTTGCATGGGCAGAAGGTCTGTTCCGTTGAAGGTGATGCTTCCGCCGGAGACTATGGGTCCTTCAGGCGGGGGCAGGCGCATGATGCTCATGAGTGTCGTGGACTTCCCGGCTCCGTTGGCACCCAGCAAAGCCACCATTTCCCCCTCGTTCACATGGAAGGAAATCCCCTGGAGGGCCTCGATATTTCCGTACCGTACGTGCAGGTCTTTGACTTCAAGCATAAACCGACTCTTCTTCTTCATCGCCCAGGTATGCCTGGATCACCCGACGGTTTTGTTTCACTTCGGACGGCGGGCCGTCGGCGATGCTCTCTCCGAAATCCAGTACCTTGATTCGATCGCAAACGCTCATTACCACTCGAATATGGTGTTCGATAAGCCAGATGGTCAATTTGAACTGGTCCCGGATCCACTTCACCAGATCGATCAACTGGTCCACTTCTCCGGGGTTCATCCCCGCCGCGGGTTCGTCCAGAAGCAGGAGTTTCGGACGCAGAGCCAGTGCGCGGCCGATTTCCAGTCTCCTCTGAAGTCCGTAGGGAAGATTCTTGGGATACTCCTTCGAATAATGGCTCAACCCGAGAAGCTCCAGGGTTTCTTCCGCGGTCTTGCGCACGCGCGCTTCGCTTTCACGAAAGCTGCGGGCCCTCAGAACGGCCTTGGCAACGCCGTAGCCGAGCTGAAAATGCTGAGCGACGCATACATTATCAAAAACCGTGAGCGTGTTCCAGAGGCGGATGTTCTGAAAGGTCCGGGCAATGCCGAGGGACGTGACCTGATGGGGCCTCAGCCGCGCCGTGTTCCGGCCCATGAAACGTATTTCGCCTTCGGTGGGTTGATAAAAACCGGACACCAGGTTGAACACGGTGGTTTTGCCCGCGCCGTTGGGGCCGATCAGCCCGAGCAATTCTCCTTCCTCGAGTTTCAGGTTGAGGTTATAGATTGCCCGGAGTCCGCCGAAGAAATGGGACAGGTCCGTGATTTCAAGAAGTGACATTTATGCCCGCCTTTCTTTTGCTGCCTGCCGGCGGCGGAGCCAGGGGAAGACATCGCTCAGTTCACGGTACCCGAAAAGCCCTTCGGGACGGAAAAGCATCAGCAGAATCAAAAGGAGCGGTATCACGACCCATTTTGCCACCTGGAGCGGACGGAACAACTCGAGGGCGACCGTGAAAATGACCGCGCTGAGAACCGAACCGCTCAGGGAACCCATGCCGCCCAGGTAAACCATCACGAGGATCTCGGTGGATTTCATGATGGTGAAGGTCCCGGGATTGATGTAGCCGAGCACGTGGGCGAAGAGCCCGCCCGCCACCCCGGCCAGTCCCGAAGAAAGCATGAAGGCGACCACTTTCATGTGCTGGGTGTTCACGCTCATGATTTCAGCCGCAATCTCGTCATCCCTGATGGCCACGATCCCTTTCCCGTAGGTGGAATTGACGAACCGGTAGAGAATCCAGACCGTCGCGCCGACCGAAATAAAAACCCAGATCATGACCCAGGGCAGGTTGACGACCGCCTTCATTGAATTGACGACGCTTCCCATCCCCATGAACCCTCTGGCTCCGCCGATCACCTGCATGTTCTCGATGGCGCTTTTCACGATGTAGTTGACCGCCAGGGTGATGATAGCAAGGTAGTCGCCCCTGGTCTTGAACGACGGGACGGCCACCAGCAGGCCGGCAACGGCCGCTCCGAGTCCGCCGATGAAAAGCGTGACAGGAAACAGTACGATGGCGCTCGACGGTGGGAAAAGGGCGGGGCCGAAGACTGAGCTGTCGGTGAAAAACCAGATGTTCAGCACCGAAGTGATGTAGGCCCCAACCGCCATGAACCCGGCATGCCCCACTGAAAACTCGCCCATGTAGCCGTTCACAAGGTTCAGTGAGGTGGAAAGAATAATGTTGATGCCGATGTACATGATGACGAGCTGGATGTATGAATTCATCCAGCTGAACTTGGAGCCGACAACGAGGAAAATACAAAGAAGAATGTAACCCAAAACGGCATTCGGTCTACGCATCGTGTTATCCTGGTTCCTATATCTTTGTTGCGCGGGCAACGCCAAAAATCCCGGTCGGCTTGATGCTCAGGAAGATCAGGAGAATGCTGAAAGCAATGAGGTCCCGAAGGGTCGAGGGGAAGAAAGCCGCAACGAATATTTCGACGAACCCCAGCAGGAACCCTCCCAGAAAAGCCCCCCGGATTTCCCCGATGCCCCCCAGGACGGCCGCGATGAAAGCCTTCCAGCCTATCAGCGCTCCCATGTACGGTTCCAGGACGGGGTAGGCGGTCGCAAACAGAACGCCGGCCAGGGCGGCCAGGGATGAGCCGAGGATGAACGTGAAGACGATGACCGTGTCCACCGGTATCCCCATCAGGGGGACCGCCATCCGGTCATAGGATATGGCCCGCATGGCCATGCCGATCTTCGTCTTGCGGACAATGGTCTCCAGGAACAGAAATACGAGGACCGTCGCAACGATGACCAGGATCTTCACATTGCTGAAGGTCACTCCCCCGATGCTGTAAACCGTCTTGGAAAGAAGATCGGGGAAACTGCGGCGGTTAGCCCCCAGCAGGGCGAGGTTCCCGTTTTCCAGGATGAGTCCGCACATGAGGGCGGTTATGACCACGTAAAGACGGGACGCTCCCTTGCGTCTGAGCGGCCGGTAGGCGACCCGTTCGATGGTGACCCCCACTCCCGCCGTCAGGACCATGGTGAGGATGGTCGTGAGCACGAAGACGACCGTCGGGGGCAGGGCGAAAGGGAACAGGGAGGCATACTGCCCCAGAAGGAGAGTGGCGATGAAGAACCCGATGTATGCGCCGACCATGAAGATGTCGCCGTGGGCGAAGTTGATCAGCAGAAGCACGCCGTAAACCAGAGTGTATCCCAGCGCAATGAGAGCGTAAAAGCTTCCCCACTGCAGGGCGTTCAGGAAATTCTGGAAAAAGCTCTGTAAAAACAAAGTGTTTTGCTCCTCTGATAAGCATACAGAAAGGCGGGAATCGCTTCCCGCCTTTCGTATCGAATTGAGGGATAGGGTATCCTGCAACTATCTCGGGATCATGGACAGGCGGATTTGTAGAATTCGAATTCGCCCTTATCGCTGATCTTCACGATCACGGCACACTTGATCGGATTCCCGCCGGGAGCGAAGGTCATCTTCCCGGTGATTCCATCGAAATCCTTGATTTGGGTGAGCTGGTCCTTGATGGCGTCCCTGTCTTTGTCAAGGTTGCCCGTCAGCCCGCCCGTATTCTTCATGGCCTGGATGAGCAGGTTCATCGCGTCCCAGGTGAGGGCCGCCACATCATCGGGTACATATCCGTACTTGGCGGTGAACTTGTCGATGAATTCCTTGGTCGCGCCCTTGGCTCCGGCAGCGGCGTAGTGCGTGCTGAAATAGTAGCCGTTGCACGACGTGCCGCAAAGTTTCATCAGCTCGGCCGATCCCCAACTGTCGCTTCCCATGATGGGCTTCTTCCAGCCCAGTTCCTGGGCCTGTTTCACGATGAGGGGAACTTCGTCATAGTACTGGGGCGTGAAAAGCACATCGGCGCCGGAACTCACGATCTTGGTGAGCTGTGCGCTGAAGTCCTTGTCCTTGGTGGTGAACGTTTCGAAAGCGACGACGGAACCCGGACCATGGATTTTCTCGAAGGAGTCCTTGAAAAACTCCGCAAGTCCTTTGGGATAATCGCTCGCTATGTCATACAGAACGGCTGCCTTTTTTGCCCCGAATTCCTCGGTCACGAACTTGGCCGCCACGGGACCCTGGAAAGGATCGAGAAAACAGGCCCTGAACACGTAGGGCCGGTTCTCCGTGGTTTTGGGATTGGTGGACCACGCCGAAATCATGGGCGTCTTGTTGTCGTTGCATACCTGGCCGGCCGGGATCGCCTGCTTGCTGGCCTGAGGACCGATTATGGCCAGCACCTGATCCTGGGTGATCAGCTTGAGGGCTGCCGCGGTGGCGGATTCGGCTTTGGATTCGTTGTCTTCGTAATTGAAGTCCAGTGTGTAGCTTTTGTCCCCGATTTTCACACCGCCGGCGCCGTTGACCTCGCTCTTGAGCATCTCCGCGGCGAACTTGGAGCTTTCACCGACTTTCGGAATATCTCCGGTGAGAGGAATATTGAAGCCGACTTTAATGGAGTTTGCACTCCATGAGGCTGCCGGGATGCAGAGTGGCACCAGCAACAGCAGTGCCACGATTACAAAAGCTCTTTTCATGATGGTTCTCCTCCCTCTCGTCTGACAGTTTGCAACGAAAACAACAAGGAAAATTATCTGCCTGAATCCAGGAAATTTACAGCATAAAACCTTTTCGCTGTCAATCGCGATTCTTTTCACACCCTTCAATTTCTTTTCAGTGCAATCAATTCCGGCGAAGCCCCCGGCTCCTTTTCCCTGCCCGCTGCCAGACGCTGAAAA
The DNA here is from genome assembly GCA_963663685.2 of uncultured Syntrophobacter sp. Lineage (GTDB taxonomy): Bacteria > Desulfobacterota > Syntrophobacteria > Syntrophobacterales > Syntrophobacteraceae > Syntrophobacter. Next base: position 280,580 of record CAXXDT010000014.1, read on the forward strand.
GGGGGGCGGGATGAAGGCCGACTTGTTTACGGGCGGCGGCTTTTTCCGGGAAACGGAACACTGCCGGCATCATCCTGTTTAAATAACGTGTAAAAATCGGAACAGATCCGCTATAAAGAAAGTGCGGACTCCGGGGGCCGGGAACTGGTTGTGTGGTGTCCCGATGCTGCGGCGAAAGGATTTCGGCGGCCCGGAATCTTTAACCATCTAACAGGAGACGTTGACTAAATGAAAATCGGATGTCCCAAGGAAATCAAAGACCATGAGTACCGCGTGGGGCTTATCCCTGCAGCGGTCAAAGCGTACTGCGATGAAGGCCATGAGGTTTACCTCGAGAAGAATGCCGGTTCCGGGTCGGGAATTACGGATGCCGAGTATATTGCAGCCGGCGCCAGGATCCTGGGAACTCCTGAAGAGGTGTGGAATTCGAGCGATATGATCGTGAAAGTCAAAGAGCCTCTTCATCAGGAATACAACCTCATGCGAGCGGGTCAACTTATCTATACATACTTCCATTTCGCGGCCGATGAACCGCTGACCCGGGCCTGCCTCGAAAAACGCATCATCGCGCTGGCCTACGAGACGGTCCAGGAATCGGACAGGTCACTTCCTCTTCTGAAGCCGATGAGTGAAGTGGCCGGGCGCATGGCCCCTCTGATGGGGGCGTTCTACCTAGGCCGGGTTCACGGAGGGCGGGGACTCCTGCCAACGGGCGTGCCCGGGGTTATACCGGCCAACGTCCTGGTCCTGGGCGGCGGCACGGTCGGGAGGAACGCGGCCAGGGTGGCGGCGGGCCTGGGTGCCAGAGTCACCATCCTCGACATCAACCTCGATACCCTGGAGCAGATCGGCGACATAATGCCGCCGAACGTGGCCCCCATTTTTGCCGACAGCCACACCATCGAATACGCCCTGAGGGAAGCCGACATGGTGATCGGCGCCGTGTTGATCCCCGGTTCCAAGGCCCCGAAGCTGGTCAAGCGGGAATACCTCAAGATGATGAAGCCCGGTTGCGTTTTCGTCGATGTGGCCATCGACCAGGGAGGGTGTTCCGAGACGTCGAAACCCACGACTCACGGCGATCCGGTTTTCATGGTGGACGGCGTTCTCCACTACTGTGTGGCCAACATGCCCGGAGTGTATGCCCGTACCTCGACTTTCGCGCTCAACAACCGCACCATCAAATACGGCCTGAAGCTGGCCGCGGACGGCGTGGAAAAGGCCTGCCGGGAAAACGATGCCCTGAAGAAGGGGCTCAATCTCTATAAAGGAATCGTCACCTTCAAGCCGGTGGCGGAAGCCTTCGGCATCGAGAAGCTTTACAAACCGGTGGATGAAATCCTGAACTAGCCGCCGGATCCCGGAACTGGTCCCGGAACGCGGTCCGACCCTGCAGGGTCGGACCGCGCCTTTCTTTGAGCCTCATCAGGGCGGGGGCTGTGCCGGACGGAATCTACTCTGCGGCCGCCCCCCTGTCCGCCTCCCCGTTTCATTCCAGGTTGCCTTCAAGGAAGCGCTGAACGATGTTCTTCAAAAGAGTGGGGAACCACGCCCCACGCCCCACGCCCCACGCCCCACGCGCCGCTATGCCGCTATGCCGCTATGCCGCTATGCCGCGGGCGCCCGGCGCTCGTCCTCATGCGCCGGTGCGTGGGCCGGAACCTTGAGGGTGCCGGGGAATCATTCCTTAGCATTTTCCGAGGATGATAAAAGTGCCATTTTGAGCGCACTCAGTATCAGTTCGTCATGAATTCCACCTCATGCCTTCCCTGAAATGGAGCGATACAATCGGGCCGCTCCTGCGTCGGGGCAGGGCAGCGGGGCCGTGCCGAATTCAGGGAACGGCCCGGCTGCCGTCTCCAAAGACGTTTGTCCCGCCATCGTTTACAGGATTCGCTGATTTTTCCCGTCATTTTTCCCTTGACGCGAACGAAACAAGGATATATTCATCTTCAGTAAGTTCATTAACTCGATCAAGTTAATTAAATTCACAAGGGATCGTGCCGCGGGATGAAGCATTCAAGCTATTGGATTTCGACCACGAATACGCAGGCCGGGTTCGGCAGGACCGGCTGCAATCGTCCGGATACGCGGGTTGCCTCGCGGTTACGAAAACACGCAGAGTTCTCCATATCCGTGGGACATGGCTTCTCTGCCGAATCGCTTTGAACCCTCAACAAGGTATGTCTGATCCCGGAACAAGCGTCACGCCGTATTCCCGGGGAAGGAGGAAGAATCATGTCAGTTGCGCTGAAAAAACGTCAGGCGGAGGAACTCACCCTGTCGGAAGTCGTCGAGAAATACCCTGACGTCCCCCGTCTTGTCGCGTTGAAAATCGATGCGCAGCGCCGGGGGGTCCACTACACCGAGAATGCCCTGTCCAGAGTGGATGCGGCGCTCCATCAGCTCCGCGGCGCGTACATTTTCGGTTGCAGGGATGCCAGCCTTTCCCCCCTGCCGGAGTCATTGCTGCTGAGGGACGGCACGTCGATCCTCACCGATCCGACCCCGCTCGATCAGAACCCTTACTTCGTGGATGTCGTCGACGGCCGGCTCGCGCTCATGGACGACGGTGAATTCGTCGAGGAAGTCGAATTCTGGCCGAAGCCGGCCTACTACGACAAATCCACCACTTCCGGCATTCCCATGAAACTTATCGTCACCGCCCGCCCTCAGCGGCTCAATATCTTTCAGTCGAGCTTCTGTCACTTCTGGGCAAACGACAAGGGGTGCCTGTTCTGCGACATCGTCACGCACCAGAAGAAACTGAAAGCGGAACTGCGCGTCCCCACGCGGCTCCTCCCGAAAGATGTGGCGGAGACCGTTCGTGAGGCCGTGAAGGAACCGGGACGCTTCACCGGAATCTGCCTTACGGCCGGGTCCGACATCAGGGGAGAGAACCTGTTCGATCGGGAAGTGCAGCACTATATCGACATCCTGCGGGCCGTCGGAGAAAACTTCAAAACCCCGAAATTCCCGAGCCAGCTCATTGGGAGCGCTTTCAGCGAAGAACAGTTGTCGAGGCTTTACAATGAAACGGGGCTGTCGAGCTACACCACGGACCTCGAGGTGCTCAACGAGGGGCTTTTCACTTGGATCTGCCCCGGCAAATCCGAGAAGGTCGGCTACCGGGAATGGAAAAACCGCCTCGTCCGGGCCGTGGATATCTTCGGGCGGGGGCACGTGAATACAGGCATCGTCGGCGGGGTCGAACTCGCGAAGCCGTATGGTTTCAGGAGCGAGGACGCCGCGCTCCAGTCGACCCTGGAAGAAGCCGAAGACCTTGCAGCCCGCGGTGTGACAACCGTCTACATCGTGTGGGTGCCACGCCCCGGGTCCGCCTTGAGCGCACAGCGGAACGCTTCCCTCGAATATTATGTGCGGCTTGCGAGGGGACTGCACGGCCTGAGAGTGAAGTACGGCCTCTCCGTTGATTTCGATAATTACCGCCGCTGCGGCAACCACCCGGATACGGACCTGTCCCGTTTGCTGTAGGCAAAGGGAAAACGGGAACAGATAAAAATACTCGGACCCTTTATTGGCGAATCCCGGAATTCGGGTTTCTCAAGGAAATGGAGGCGGAAAATGGCTGTTCAACTGGGAAAGGACCTTATCGAGCTCTTTCGGGACAGCGAGACCGTGAAAGTGTTGGCCACGGTCGATGAAAACGGTTCTCCCCATGCGGTGGTCAAGCAATCCATCGAACCGGGGGAAGACGGCAACCTGGTTCACCTGGAACTTCTGGAATCGTCGCGGACCGGCAAAAACCTGCTCCGAAGCCTCTGGTTCGGCCGCAAGGTGTCGGTGACCGTCATCGGGAAGGGCGGCCGAAGTTACCAGATCAAGGGCAGGCCGGTCAGGTCGATCATCGCGGGTCCCGTTTTCCGGCAAAACTACGAAAAGATCCGGGAGAGGGACCCCGATGCGGACCTGGCGGCCGTCTGGATCATAGAACCGGAGGAGGTGATCGATGAATCCTTTTCCGTTCGGTTGGCGGAGGAAAAGGCGGCACATCCCTTGACCCTTCACCTGGATCGGATTGCGGTGGCCTCTGAGGCCGGGGCCTGAGACCATGTTGTGTTCAAGAAAGCAGCAGGCGATGCGGTGGAGGACGCGGCAAGCGCCCGGGCGCGTGGGCCTGGACCTTGCGGGGTGAAGGAATCGTTCCCCCGCTCTTTCGGGGGATGCAGGGACGGTCGTCTTGAACGCGAATCATTATGAGACGCATCGATGAAAAGACGAGTCATCCTGAAAGGGGTAGCACAATGAAAAAGGTTTTGCCGGTGGCGATTTTCACCATGGTACTCACGGTTATGCTGGTGTTGGCGAGTTTGGAAACATGCCGGGCGGCCAAAGAGTTTCGGGTGGCCCTGCAGGTCGGTCCTCATTACGGTCCGATCTATGTCATGAAGCAGAAGGGATGGCTGGAAGAGGAACTGAAGAAAAGCGGGGTGAAGGTGAAGTGGTCCTCGTTCATCTCCGGGCCCCCGATGAATGAGGCGTTTGCCGCGGGAGAACAGGATATCGGGTTCATGGGCGATACCCCCGCCATCATTGCAAGGGCCGCCGGGCAGGATACGCGCATCATCTCCCTGACGTGCGCTGCTCCTAAGGCCCTGGCGCTCCTTGTGGCGAAGGATTCCAGGATACTCGACGTAAAAGACCTGAAGGGGAAAAAGGTGGCCGTGGTCAAGGGCTCCTATGCCCACCACCTCGTGGTGCTCCTCCTGCAGAAAAACGGACTCACCGTGGACGATATCCAGCTCATCAACCTCACGCATGCGGATATCGCCACCGCGCTGACCAACGGCGAAGTCGATGCCGGCGCCATCTGGGAACCGCTCATCACCCGGCTTGAAGACAGCGGCGCCGCACGGGTGCTGGCTGACGGCACCGGCATAAAACAGGGGATCCTGGTCGCAATCGCCTCGAACGAATTTGCGTCGAAAAATCCCGATATCATCGCGACCTTTCTAAAGCTCTACCAGAAAGGGCTTGAGTTCATCAAGACGAACCCGAAGGAAGCCGTCGAACTCATAGCCAGGGAAGTTCCCCTGACGCAGGAGCAACTGCTCAAGGTCATCGCCAAGTTCGACTACAGCCCGGTGGTGGGTCCCGACAGTATCGAGGAGTTAAAGAAGAGCGAAGAGTTCATGAGGACGATCGGAATCATCAAGACCCCGGTGGATATCAATGCCTTTGTGGACACACGGTACCTGCACCAGGCCGGGCTTCAATAGACGATTCCCGGTTTTAGCCGTTATGAGTGTGATCATGCCCGTACTCACGTACCATAAACGATGGATTCCGGCATCCACGGTGCTCCAATACCTGGCGCTGCCGGTCGCAATTCTGATCGCCTGGGAACTGGCTTCACTGGCTGGTCTCATAAAGCCCGTCACTCTTCCCTCACCCGCGAAGGTGCTCCAGACGTTCTGGGAACTGCTCCGGGGCTGGCAGTTGGTGAAGCACGTGGAAATCAGCATCGTCCGGGTGCTGGAAGGGTCCGCGGTGGCCGCCGTCCTGGGCATAGGCCTCGGAATAGGTATCGGACTGTCCCGGCTACTCGCCAGGGTGACGGACCTGGTGATCCAGGTGCTGAAGCCGATCCCCCCGATCGCCTGGATTCCCATGGCCATTCTGTGGTTCGGGATCGGAGAGCTGTCGAAGGTCTACCTCATCTTCCTGGGCGCCTTCTTTCCCATCCTGGTCAACGTCGTCGACGGGATCCGGCAGACCGATGGCAAGTTCATTGAACTGGCGAAGGTCCTGGAAGTCCCGCGGAGCAGGTTCATCCGGCAGGTGGTGATACCGGGTGCATTTCCGGCCATTATGACCGGATTACGGGTGGGAATGGGGGTCGCCTGGATGTGCGTGGTTGCAGCCGAACTCATCGCCGCCAACAGCGGCATCGGCTACCTCATCATGGACGCCCGGCAGCTCTCACAGCCCGAAGCCGTGCTGGTGGGGATGATCACTATCGGAGTGATCGGCAAGTTGATGGATAACCTCCTGAAGATGCTTGAAGATAAGGTCATCGGCTGGAGGGTGTCATACGCCGGCGAGTAGAGGGAAAAGTTTCATGGGTCTTCATTCATCCGAGCAGGGCAATCTGGTCATTGAAGGGCTGCATAAAACCTATTCCACGGGGACGAAGGAGATCACGGCCCTGAAGAATATTTCTCTCAGCATAGAGAAAGGAGAATTCATCGGCATCGTCGGGAGCAGCGGGTGCGGGAAAAGCACTCTTTTGCGCGTCATTGCGGGCTTGGAGACCAGTTACGAAGGGGTCGTGCTGCTGAGCGGAGTGCGTATAACCCGCCCCGGGCTCGATCGCGGCATGGTTTTCCAGGAACACCGCCTGCTTCCCTGGCTCACCGTGGAGCAGAACGTGGCCTTCGGCCTGAATGGCAACGGATCGGAAGAAAACCGCAGGCTCGTGCAAAAACACCTGGAACTCGTGGGGTTGACCGGGTTTGCCACGGCGTACCCTCACCAATTGTCCGGTGGAATGGCCCAGCGGGTTGCCATCGCCCGAGCCCTGGTGAATCGCCCCCAGATTCTCCTTCTCGATGAGCCGTTCGGCGCTCTGGATGCTCTCACTCGCATCCAGATGCAGCAGGAAATCCTGCGAATCTGGGAGCAGGAAAGAACGACCATGATTCTGGTCACTCACGACATCGACGAAGCGATTTTCCTGGGGGACCGTGTCGTGGTGATGTCCAGCCGGCCGGGGACGGTGAAAAAGATCATCCCCGTGGTTCTGCCCAGGCCGAGAGACCGCACCGGGTACGAGTTCGTGCGGATTCGCAAAGTCATTTTCGAAGAGTTTTTCGCCGAGGCGGAGAAGCCTTTCATCTATGCGATTTAAAGACATGCGGGTTTTTCCCGCGCAAAGGCTTTCAAGGAAGCGCGATGAGTGAGGTTTTATACCAGGTTACCTACAAAATAGAGTCCCGAAATGCCCGTTTCGATGCTTCTCGGGCGAGGCGCGGCATCATGAATAATTGCGTTCAAGAAAGCAGCAAACGATGCTTCCCGAAAGAGGGGGGGCTGTGCCCCCACACCTTCACGCCGTTGCGCGGCTTTGTGTGGCGCTGCGGCCTCACTCGCCTGCGCGTGGGCCGAAACCCTGGTGAGGCGGGAATCATTCCCCTGCTCTTTGGGGGGATGTTGAGACTATCTTTTTGAACGCACATCAGTCTTACGGAAAGGAGCGGCTGTCAGCATGAAAAGCGTTGCGCTGGTCGGCGGTATGGATCGATTGGAACAGCATTACAAAAGTGAAGCGGCAAGGATGGGGATCGCTCTCATGGTCTTTTCCGCCCTGGGAGTGAAGACCGCCTCGAAAATCAGGGGGGCCGATGCCGTGGTGGTATTCACCAGCAAGATCTCCCACAATCTTATGAAAGAGGCTGTGAAAGCGGCTAGATCGAGCAAGATTCCCGTGCTCTACTGCCATGCCTGCGGCGTCTGCACGCTGAGGTCCTGCCTCGAATGCCTGGGGACCGAAGAAGGCAGGGCCACCCTGCGCGAAGGCGGCTGCAGCCGTTTTATATCCCAGAACTGAGTGCCTTTCGACGGGACCGCTGCCCTGTGTGCCGGAAGGCCGTCTTCCGGCTGCAGCGGGCAGTATCCACACCAAGCGGTCGAAGGGGAATCCCTGCTCTCAGGCGGGCCCATCCGTGATTCTTCAGGGTGTCCGCTGACTTCAACCACCTTGACGCTCCCCTGTTCCCTGGCATACAATCACCGGGGAGGTGGCCTATGATCAAAGTAAGATGCCGGGATAAGGAGTGGGAAGTCCCGGCAAACATCACTGTCCGGGAAATCATTCGCAGGGCCGGTCTGAACCCGGAAGCCGTTCTGGCGATGAAAGACGGCAAACTGATCAATGACACAATAATCGTTCCGGGAGGAGCGGAAATTACGCTGGTTGTCGTGGTTTCAGGTGGGTGATTGAGATATGAAGAGGCTGCGTTGCCGAAGTTGCGGAGAAACGGCCGTCATCAATCTGCGCCAGCATAAACTTGCGCTATGCGAGGTGCATTTCATCGAGTGGATGCATACGCAGACGGCCCGTGCGATTAGAAAGTACCGCATGTTCGGGCCGGATGACCGGGTGCTGGTGGCGGTATCGGGTGGAAAGGACAGCCTCTCGCTGTGGGATATTCTGCTTTCGCTGGGCTACCGTGCGGATGGGCTCTACATTGACCTCGGCATCGACGGCGGAATCGGCTACTCGACGGCGTCGCGCGTTTACGCCGAAAAGTTTGCCGCCGACCGGTGGCCCGACGCGAAACTGCACGTACTGGACATCGAGAAAAGCTACGGCAACTCGATCGGCGGCGTGACGAGGAAGACCATGCGCGGACGGGAGAGGCCCTGTTCGGTGTGCGGTCTGATCAAGCGCCATGAGATGAATCGCCTCGCCTATGAATTCGGCTATTCGGTGTTGGCCACCGGTCATAACCTGGATGATGAAGCCGCGGTGCTCCTGGGAAATACCCTGCACTGGAATTCGGAATACCTGGGGCGGCAGGCGCCGGTGCTGCCGGAGGACCGGAACGGGTTTGCCCGCAAGGTGAAGCCGTTGTGCCGTCTCTACGAACGGGAGATGGCCGCCTATGCACTGGTGTCCGGGATTGCCTACATTCAGGAGGAATGCCCCTATTCCGTCCGGGCGACCAGCTTGTACTACAAGGAAATTCTGAATCAGATGGAGGGCAGGAGCCCCGGCACCAAGCTGAACTTCTACCTCGATTTTCTTCGGGCGAGGGAAACGGGACTGTTTCGACCGTTTGAGGCCGTGGAACTGCGAGGCTGCGAGCGTTGCGGGCAGCCGACCGCCCTGGAGGGGCTCTGCGCATTCTGCAGGCTGTGGGAAGGGCCGTCGGACGAGTGAGCCCCGGTGGGACGAACTGGCAGATGAGGATCTGCCGCGCTGAGGAACGATACGCCGCCGCATTCGTCACACCGGGCCAAAGCGGGACCTGAAACAGGGAAGCCGGCCCCGCAAGATGGAAAAGCGGTACCGGACGGCGCCATTTCCGCCCGAGCCGGAAAGGCGGATCTCCGATTATTCATTTGATATCATTAGATCAAATCACTTAGTCATCCCCGCTTTCGCGAGGCTGAAGGTGCACGCATGGTTTCCTCAGGCTTCCGCTCAGGCGGCAAAATCATGAGCGGATGATTCGAAAGGGGAGAAAAGCAATGCCCGATAAAAAGGTTATCGTCGTGGCCCGTTTCAGAGCGAAGGCCGGGCTGGAAGAAAAAGTGAAAAAGGGACTGTTGGCCCTGATCGGCCCGACCAGGGCCGAGGCCGGGTGTGTAAGCTATGATCTGCACCAGGCCTTTGACGACAAGGCCGTTTTCGTTTTTTATGAAATCTGGAAAAGCCGGGATGATTTGGACAAGCACCTCGAGACGGCCCATTTCCTTGCCTTTTCCACGGGGGCTGACCAATTGCTGGCCGCACCGGCGGAGATTGTCCTGATGGAAAAGATCAGTTGAGGATGCCGAAGCGGATGACGGAACCGGGGCGGATCGACACGTACCGCGAATGTGGCGCGGTATTTTCGCCCGCCGCGGCGAAGGCCTGATTTCCGCGGGGGTGGTGGGGGAGCCGGCGATGCAGGACTGGAACAGGGAAGCCGAACGGTTCGTGGAGGGGCACGTCCATGCATGGCTCCAGTCGCGCTTCGCGCCGCTTGCCAAAGTCGTGCGGAAAAACAGGAAAGAGTTGACCGGCCTCATAAAAGAGGTGTTCGAACGGGACGGGAAATGCTTCAGGGAAAAGAGCGATGAGGCGCGGTCCCTGACGGTCAGGTTTGCGCTGGAACGCGCTCGTGTGGAACTCGACGTCGAACACTTCATCCTGTTCAAGGAAGCCGAAACCGTGCAGCTTATCCTGGAAGACGCGTTCGGGATGTCTCCGGGGAAAGAGGAAGACCGGGTGACGATTCCCTACCAGGAAGAAGCGGTGAGGAGCATCGTCAGGTGCCTGTTTCGCGGGTCGATGGGACCGGCTGATGCCAAGGACGTTGCGGCTTTCATGGGCCTGTTTTCATCACGCGGAAATGCGGATGCCGGAGACCAGGACAGGGTGATGCGGATAAAATCCATGGTGTGGCTGGCGTACCTGCTCATCGATCTGGTCCGGACGGAAAAAGATCGGGCCTGTACGGCCGGGGCGGGTTACCTGAGAAGCATGCTCCAGACCCTGATGGACAAGGCGGTCGAAGGCAAAATCATAAACGAGGAGACGGCGGCTCCCCAATACAATTACGGCGGCGGCAAATGGGATTCCACGCTCTTCGGGTGGCTCCAGGGGGAGGACCGCAAATCCCTGGTGGAAAAGCTCAGGCGGCAGCTCAACCTGGAGAACAGGATCGACCACGCCAACCGTATGCTCCTTGCCGGCCACCGTGAATGCATGTATCGTCAGGTATTGTCTCTTTTCTGCTGAGGTGGCCCGGTGGACCAGTCCTTTGTCGGCGATCAGGTCTTCGACGATTTGCCCGAATCCTTCTTCAGGCATTTGAAGGACCTGATGGTCCTCGGGGTCCTTCCCGGCGATCTGGTGCGGGAATTGCTCGGTCCGTTGCTCGCCCGCTACGACAGCCTGGAACCCGGCTTGTCCCCCGGGTTGAGAAACGACGTCCGGAACATCCTTGCCGTTTACCCCGAAATAGCACAAGCCTTCGGGATAAAACTCACCCCCCTGCTCGTTCCCTATCTGTCGAAACTGCATGCCGTGCTCACGGGGCGGTTTCATCCCGATTTGTCCGGAGCGGAGAGCGAAATCGGGGGATTCAGCGGGCTGCTTCCCGCGGAACTGGCGGCGGAGGCGCAGGGTCCTTTTACGCCCATCCTGCACGGGTTCGATTCCGAGGGAGAAGGGCTTCTCCTGACCGACCGGGGCACACCCGTCCTTTTGCGGCTCAGATATGAACCGAAGGAAGAAAAGCTCTATTTTGAAGCCCGGGGCCTGTCCGGACCCGTCGGCATCAGCGTGTGCGGAAAACGCGTGCTGATCCTGTCTCCCGGATCGACTCAAAGCCTGCCCCGCAGGGAACTGGTCGCCATCATGGAAGATGTGAGCCCGGGGGAGGTCGAACTGGAAATAACGGAGGAGGTGTCGGCGGGCCCCGATGCGGGGTGAGGGCGGTTGCCCGCTCCGCGTGCGGCGACTGCCCTGCGCTTCGCGGAGGCGCTGCCGAAATATCGCGCAAACCCGCGTGAGGGTGTGAGGGGCCGGCCGTTGCCCGAATACTCTCCCCACGGGTGGCATGGACAACTTGCCTGCCCGTGCGTGAAGCGCAACCGGGAGCCGGAAATGGCTTCCCGGTGCGACGGTCCGCCATGCACCCGGTTGGATTGTTTCTTCCCGCACTTCTTGTCCTGATCGACCCGGACAATGAGGCTACCCGCTGGTTTGGCGAAAGTGGCTCGATCGCCGGTCTCAACACTCAAAGATGAAACGGGATGGTTTTGTTCGGCTTTTGGGCCGGTACCCTCTTCCAGGGCCGGGAGTTGTTCACCCCACAGGTTTGCATACGGCAAGAAATGATATGAAGAGCCGGGCGTCAAACGCGCAGGCCCGGGTCAGTGAGAGGGCGTGAGGACAACCGGCCTCGTCCACCCGGCTGTCGCTCCCTGACCGACGAGCGGGCAATTTATGTGCTTTGGAACCGGGCGTCTTTAAGTGCTGTTGACACTGTACAGGGGGCGGATTGACTCTTTGGGGGCAGTCATCTATTATACCCGATTGGGGTGGCTGTAATCCGCCGATTGTATGCCGAAATCCCCGGGGCTGCCCGGATGGATGCCCGCCGCAGGGGTGCAAGACCCGGTTTGCGGCGCTCCGGATGTTCCTGGCGTTCTGTCCATGCCGGTGAATTAAGGATGAACGATGTTTTGTCCGCATCTCGGCCGTGCCCGGGGCAGAGCGGAAATGCTTGGACCACGTAAGGAATATCGTTGTTTATTCGGCACGTTGAACCGGACTGAAACGCCGGTGTCCTGCCGTTGGGCATAGAACGACCTGCCGATCCGGTCCGTTTCTGCCGGGAGAGGCCGGTTGAGTGCATGCCGGTTTGCGCCTGCAGCCGGAAGGGCCGTGTTCGAGCATCGGCCGGCCCTTGAGGAACCCTGAAAAACGACCGGTTTCGACTCAAAACGACTCGGAATCCTCCCTTCCGTTCGGGCGGCATGCAGAGTGGGGCAGAGATGAAGACCAAATTCGGAATAATGATAAAATTGTTTTTCTGGTACTTTGCGCTCGCTTCGATATTTTATGGCACCATCGTCATATTGTTTGTCCATATGCAGCAGATCATGCGGATCTCTGAAAACATAGTGAACAGGAATTACAAGATTTCGACCGCGTCCAAGAAGATGGTCGAAAGCCTGCTTTGGATGGAGGAGAACGAGAGGAAGTACGATCTGTTGAAGAAAGAGGATTACAAGGAGTACTTTTTCTCCGCTCAGAAGGAGTTCGAAGGAAACCTGGTTGACATTCTGCGCATCGCGTCGGGATGGGGCAAGGAAGAAAATCCCTGGGAAGAACTGTACACCAATTACCAGTCCCAGTTTACCGCTCCCGACGGTGAAAGCAAGGAAGATGAAGCCGCCAAGACCCCGTGGCTTTCCGAAGAGGTGATCAACGACTGGATTCAGAAAATTTCCAAGGCAAGGGCGGCGAACGAACAGGAAATCGAGTCGGGGATGCGCACTCTCAATCAGCGGGGGCGGATGGCCGTTCAGGTCGGATTTATAGGATTGGGTTTCTCGGTCCTGGCGGGACTGCTCGGGAGCGTTTTCCTGAGCCATTCCATGAACAGGCCTTTGCGGGAACTCCGACGAGGCATCCGGTCCATATCCCAGGAGGGATTGAGCGAACCGATCCGGGTTCTTTCAAAGGATGAATTCGGCGAACTGGCGGGGGCTTTCAATGACATGGCCGCGCGGCTGGCTGAAGAGGAGCGCATGCGCTCGGATTTCATCTCGATTCTGAGCCATGAAATCAGGACCCCGCTCACTTCCATCAGGGAATCGGTCAATCTCATCGCGGAAGAAGTGATGGGGACCATCAATGAACGCCAGAGGCGGTTCCTGCAAATCGCCAGCGGGGAAATAGAGCGGATATGCAACCTGCTGAACCATCTCATGCAGGTGTCCCGGCTCGAAGCCGGAGCGTTGACCATCAATCCGAAGCCGCTGGACGTTTCCGATTTTGTCTGGGGGAGCATTCACCGGGTGGCGCCCGCAGCGGAAGCCAAGGGGATCAGCCTCCGTGCCGAGATCGTTCCCGGCGTTCCCCTCATGATGGGTGACGCGGAAAACCTGCAGCAGGTGCTCCTCAACCTTCTGGGAAATGCGATCAAGTTTTCCCCGTCGGGGACGGAGGTCGTGGTCAGGGTTGAGTTGGACCCAGGAGGGGCGGGGTCGCGGTTGAAGCTGTCCGTGTCGGACAGCGGGCCAGGCATCCCGGGCGACGAGCTGCCTCTTGTATTTCATAAATATTACCGGGCTTCAGGGGTGAGGGACCAGGTGGATGGCGTCGGCCTGGGACTCAGCATATCCAAACATATTGTGGAAGCTCATGGAGGGACTGTCTGGGTGAGCAGCGAATTGGGGCATGGAAGTACGTTTTGTTTCACTCTTCCTGCGGTTCAGGAGGAACGGATATGACCGTGTGTATTCATCCGAGGTCCATTGCCCTTTGGGGGGGAGTGCTGCTCGTTGGCTTGCTTGTCATCGGAAGCCTGTGCTGCTGCAGTTCCGGCCCTGTGCTGAAGATCCGCAGTCAGGTGTTCCACGGGAGTGATTCCGGGGCGGGAGAGCTGAAAGAAGGGACGCTGGCGTTCGACAGGGGCGACTATCCGAGGGCCGCGGCGATATTTGAGGTACTGAGCGAGGATGCCAGGGACGATGTCATTTCCAGAAGGGCGCTCTTCGGGCTCGCCGCCTCACGGCTCATGCTGGCTCAAACCCCCGATGAATACCGCGAAGCGATAAATCTCTGGGAATGCTGGAGCAGGCAGGCGCCGTGGAAAACCGACGACGAGGACCCTCACATGGTGACTCCTTTCCTGGAACAGATGACGCATCACAACATCGCCGAAATCAGGCTCAACAAAACGGACAAGGTCCCCCCGGCGGCCAGGGACGGCAATTCCAACAATAATATTGCCTTATATAAGAATCTGCTGCAGAGTAGGGAAAAGGAAATCGAGCAGCTCAAATCCAAGCTCGATGCCAGGGAAAAGGAGATCAGACGGCTCAAACATCAGATCACTTCCCTGGAGGAAATTCACTTGAAGTATCAGGAGAGGAAACAGGAAGTCTCCCCTCCGTAAAAGAACAACAGCCCGGGGTAAATTTGAATACCAGACAAACCGTTCTCATAGTGGATGACGATCTGCATATCCTCGAAGTTCTGGAAGCCCGTCTTTCGTCGATGGATTTTCAGGTGCGCAAGGCGATCAACGCCCAGGATGCTTTGGAGATCCTAAGGGCTGGCCCGGTGGATCTCATGATTACAGACGTCCGGATGCCGGGGATGGGCGGGATGGACCTGTTCCATGAGGCCCGGTTGCTGAGAGCGGGGTTGCCCGTTATATTTCTGACCGCCTACGGGACCATTCCCGACGCGGTTCGGGCGGTCAAGGCGGGTGCCGTCGATTACCTCACCAAACCCTTTGACGGCCGCGATCTCGTCTCGAAGGTCAAGGCCATTCTCAAAAAGCCGGCTCCGCAGGCCGGAGTCGAACCTCTTCCGCCGCTCAAACAGGACTTCTGGGGCGGGAAGAGCACGGCGATGCGGGAACTCCACGACCTCATCGACCGGATCGCTCCAAGCGACGTCAACGTACTGCTTCTGGGGGAAAGCGGGGTCGGCAAGGAGCTCGTCGCCCGGCTGCTCCACCAGCGGGGTGCGCGGCGACAGTATCCGTTCGTGGTCGTCGACTGCGGTTCAACGCCCGCCGGCCTCCTGGAGAGCGAGTTGTTCGGGCACGTACGCGGCGCCTTTACCCATGCCATAAAAGACAAGAAGGGGCTCATCGAAGCGGCGGAAGGGGGAACGCTTTTCCTTGACGAAATCGGGAACATTTCCCCCGAAATGCAGGTCAGGCTTCTCCGGTTCCTCGAAGACCGCAAAATCCGGAGGATCGGCGATCTGCGTGAGATTCCCGTGAACTGCAGGGTGATTTCCGCAACGAACGCGGATCTGCCTGCCGATGTCGAATCCGGGGAGTTCCGTGAGGATCTGTACTATCGGCTGAGGGTGGTCACGCTGAAGATTCCCCCGCTTCGTGAGCGGAGGGAAGATATTCCGGTCCTGGCCCAGCACTTCGTGCAGAACTTTTGTGAGGCCCACGCCCTTGCCGCCGTAAAACTTCCCCCCGAAACGATTCGATGGCTCACCGACTATCCCTGGCCCGGGAACGTGCGTGAACTGAAAAATGCCATTGAAGGGGCCGCCGTGCTTTGCCGGGACGGGGTACTGCTGCCGAGCGACCTGCACCGCACGGGGTTGCCGCAGTCGCCGTTGAAAGTGCACGGCGGAAGCGGCGCGGATTCCCTGTCTCTCGAGGAAAGCGAGCGCAACGCCATAGTTCGGGCTCTGCAGCAGGCGGGATGGGTCCAGAAGGATGCCGCCCAGTTGCTCGGCATCAGCCGCAGGGCGATCCATTACAAGATCAAGAAGTACGGCATCGAATTCGCGGGAAGACGATCGGCCGGTGACGACCTCGAATGATTCCCGTCAGGTACTCAGGATTTCGCGTACCTTCCGCGTCAGCATGTCCATGTTGAACGGCTTCTGAAGGAAGTCCGTTTCGGGGTCGAGTACCCCGTTGTGCACGATTCCCCGGTCCGTGTAGCCCGACATGAACAGGGTCCTTATATCCGGATGCGCCTCCGTAACCCTTTCGGCCAGTTCACGGCCATTCATCCCCGGCATGACGACGTCGGTCAGAAGGAGATCGATCGGACCGGCGAAAGTCCCGCAGATCTTCAAGGCATCCGTCCCCTGGCTCGCGTTGAGCACGTTGTATCCGTTCCGCTGCAATCCGTCGCAGATCATATCCCGGACCAGCTCGTCATCCTCCACCAGGAGGATCGTCTCGTGGCCGAACGGGCACGGCATGGCGGGAGGGGACGGCGCGGAAACCTCCACGACACCTTCCGCGCGGGGCAGGTAGACCTTGAAGGTGGTGCCTCTTCCATGTTCGCTGTAAACCCAGATGTGTCCCTCGCTTTGTTTCACGATTCCGTAGACCGTGGCGAGCCCCAGGCCGGTCCCCTTGCCTTCCCCCTTCGTGGTGAAGAAAGGCTCGAAGAGGTGTGCCTTGACTTCATCCGTCATTCCCGTTCCCGTGTCGCTCACGGCGAGCAATACATACGGGCCGGGCTTGACGGCCACGTGGAGCTGTGCATAGGTGGCGTCGAGTTCCGCGTTGGATGCCTCAATGATGAGCCTGCCGCCCAGGGGCATGGCGTCCCGGGCATTCACGGCGAGGTTCATGATGACCTGCTCGATCTGCCCCCTGTCGGCCTTGACGGACCACAGTTCGGGTGGAATGATGGTGATGAGTTCGATGTCTTCGCCCATGAATCGCCGCAGCATTTCTTCCATGCCCGCGATCACGGCACCGAATGCGAGCAGCTTGGGCTGCAGGACCTGCTTACGGCTGAAAGCCAGGAGCTGGCTGGTCAGGGAGGCCGCCCTTTCCGCGGCCTTCCTGATTTCCCGGGCGCTCCTGCCGAGTGATCCGTCCGCCTTGAGACCGGAAACCAGGGAATCCGCATAGCCCGTAATCGCTGTCAGTAAGTTGTTGAAATCATGGGCTATCCCTCCAGCGAGCCTTCCGATGGCTTCCATTTTCTGGGATTGGCGCAACTGCTCTTCCAGGTGCTTCTGGTGGGTTGCGTCGATGATGTACCCTTTGATCTCGATGAGTTCTCCCCAGGAATTGAAGGTCCCGACCGCATTTTCAATGACGTGGATAATCTTTCCGTCGAAACGGCAGCGTTCGCTGCGGTGGTACTCCACTTTCTTCATCTTTCTGAGCAGCCCCAGAAAACTGTCCATCATGGCCGGATCGGGATAGAGAAAACGAAGGTCGCAGGTGATGGCCTGTTCCACGGAAGAAAAAACCGAAAATTCGAACGAATGCGGGATTGCAGGACAGAAGTTGTCCGTGCGGGCTTGACACATAGGCCGCGGCAAGGTCTTCCTCGAAATATCTGCGGTAACGCTCCTCGCTCTCTTCCAGAGCGTCCGCCATCCGCTTCATTTCCGTGATGTCCATCACCGCGACGACCGCTTCGTGTGCCGGGCCGCCGCTGTGTATGGGAGCGGCTTGAAGCAGGCAGTGCACGATGGAACCGTCCTTGTGCATCCAGCGTGTGGCCACCCGGGGCGCCCCGGATTCGTTCCTGACCGCATAGAGCTGCCTCCCGACGCGTTCGAATTCCCGTTTGTCCGGGTTAGAACGTCGAAACATCCCGGCCCTGAAGGCTGCCTGCGTCATAACCGAACATTCGGGTGAATGTGTCGTTCACCCAGTGTAGGGTGCGTTCCCGGGTGAGGCAGAACCCGATGGGTGAAGCCGACAGCACTGCGGCGAGAATACGGTCTTTCTCCGCGATGGATTTCGCGGTCCGCCGTTTTGTCGGCAGACCGTTCAGAATCGTCGGGACGAAAAGCGCTACCGCGGCGAACATGAAAATAAGAGCGGCAAGGCAAAGGGATTCCGCGATGAGAGGGACCGGGACAGCGCCGGGTTGAAAGCCGATCGATCCGGCCAAAACGAAGCACTGCCGAAGGAGGAAAAGGAAGACCGAAACGAAAAACAAATACAAAGCTTTACTTCCACTGGCCCCCGCGTAAGACTCTGAGAAGCACCCCCGGCCCCTGCCAGACAGACCGCCAGGGAAACCGCCGCCAAGGCAAAAGCGTTCATCTGAGGATCCTTGTAACCTTGTCCGGAAACCGCCCGTGTTCCATTGCCTGTCCTTCCGGCGGTGCCGGAAACACCGGTGGGGATGAATTCGCAAAGGGAGTCCGGTGTCTTCCCCCCCGTTAAAAAGGGGAATCGGAGGGATTTTCCAACGCCTCCGGAACCTGGTGCATCCCCAAAAGAGACTTTTCGCCCGGGACCTCCGCCGCCAGAAGGCAAAACCCACTGTCGCCCCTGACTCACCGTGCCGGACAACCGATCACAGCCTTGCGTTTTCACGCCTTGCGGCGAAGGAAACCCGCGGAGGCTGAACCCGGGACCGCTGAGCGGTGGGGAAGCCAATAGCCTTTTCCGGGTATGGGATCATTTCCGCTATGCCCGGGCTACAAAATTTCACCTTAATATAGTGTGTATGCCAATCATTACGGCAAAGACGCATCAATTCTCAACAAGAAAATGAGATTGGCACAAATATAATTAAAAATGTCATATAGTTTGGAAGTATATCAGAACAAAATAGGCTCTTCTTCGTGATTGGTTCCCGGATGTCCCCGGAAGGGACTGCTTCCCAGGCGGGCGGCCGGGAACGAAAACTCCTGCCCCGATACCGACGAGCGGTCACGCTCGCGGTTGTTCCGGCCACGGGGTGAATCGGCGCGAGGGTGACGTTCATGCGAGTTTGGTTGTCCCGTTGCTTCTATTACAGTATGATTGCCGTTGTCAGCCCCGGCAATGAAGATGCTGCCCGCGAAGGGTTTTGTGGGCGGCTTTGTGTTTTCGGCGCGACGGGGAGAACAGCGAACGTTTGAGGGAGCAACCGGGGATTTTATGGAAACGGGAATGACGGCGCCCGGCTTTGTGGCGCATCTCTTGGGGGACCCGCAGCATCTCATGGAAACATGCCTTCTGGTGCTTGGATTCGTGGCACAGGGCGTTTTTTCCGCGAGGTTCCTGGTGCAGTGGATCGTAAGCGAAAAAGAGGGGCGCAGCGTGGTCCCAGTGGCCTTCTGGTATCTGAGCGTCATCGGCGGCGGATTGCTGCTGCTTTATGCGATATTCAGAAAGGACCCCGTATTCATCCTCGGGCAGGCGGGCGGCCTTGTGGTTTACGTCAGGAACCTCTACCTCATCTATCGGGAGCGCCGCCGAAGCAGGATCGTGGCTTCGTAGGTCCCGCCCCCCGGCGCGGCGCCCTCCTGCGGTTTGCGCGCGGGCAGGCAGGTTGCCCGTGCTACCCGGTGGGGGAAGTGTTCGGGCGACAGGCCGGGAATCATTCCCCCGTTCTTCCCGGGCATGTTGGGGGGTCTGTTTTGAACGCGATTGTTCATGATGCCCGCCTCGCCCGCGAAGCATCGAAACGGGTATTTCGGGACTCCATTTTGTAGGCAACCTGGTATTAGTCCGCCCCCGGCGCAGGTTTCCCGCTCGTGGGCCCGAAGCCGTCACTCCCCGCTGCGCAGGATCCTCTTCACGGTATAGACCTTCTTGCCCGTGGATTCATAGTACACCCGGACCAGGATTTCACAGATCAGACCGATCCCGAGGAATTGCAACCCCGCGAGCATGAGGGCCACGGCCATCAGCGTAAGGGGCCCGTGGACCTGGAAAATGGCGATTCCCTCCACCAGTTTACGGAACGCGAGGAAGAGGCCGATCAGGAACGACAGGCCGCAGCATGCGAGAAACATTTTTCCGAAAAAGTGGAGCGGCCGCGTCAGGTACTTGCGGAAAAACCCGACGGTCAGCAGATCGAACATGACCCTGAAGGTCCTGGAGAGGCCGTAATGGGATTTTCCCTGGTCCCGGCCCATGTCCTTTATGGGGATTTCCACGATGCGGGCGCCGTTCAGCGAGATCAGGGCGGGGACGAAACGGTGCTGGTCGCCGTAGAGGTGCAGGTCGGAGAGCACCTCACGCCTGTAGGCCTTGAACGTCGTCCCGAAGTCGTGGATGGCAACTCCCGAAACCCGGGCAATCAGCCAGTTGGCGATATGCGATGGGATCGTGCGCGTGAGCCACGCGTCCGACCGGGCGACCCTCCATCCCGAGACCAGGTCATAGCCTTCCTTGATTTTTTCAAGAAAATTCGGAATTTCTTCGGGGGCGTGCTGCAAATCCCCGTCCATGGCGACGATGAATTCCCCGAGAGCGTTGTCGAAGCCTGCCATGAGAGCGGGGGTCTGCCCGTAATTGCGCCGGAGGTGGATAACGACGACCCGGGGGTCCTCGGTGTGCAGTTCGTCCAGAATGGCGGGTGTTTCGTCCGTGCTCCCGTCGTTTACCAGGACCATTTCCCAGCTTTCTTCACGGCCTTCCATGGTCTTGCGGATCCGCCCGTAGAGTTCCCTCAGGGTCTCCGCCTCGTTGTGGAGCGGAATAACCACGGAAACCCCGGGATTCCCGGACGGTTTAATCTTCGAAACATCGGAAATCATCCGATCGGATATGTCGTTCACTGATGCTCCTCTCCAAAGCCTCCTAAGATGACCCGGTATTTTATCAGCAGGTCGTTCCAAACCGGAGATATCAGCAGATCACGCTCCCGCTCGCGCTGCGCGAGCAGGCGGGTGTGAGACGCCCGGAGCTGCAGGTCCAATATTCCCGGGTGCATCATCCATTCATTGACGCCGGGCTTCACCCGTGCGAGCAGATAGTCGAGAACCGGTTCGCTCCAGGTCCCGGTGAGGGAGACACCGCAGAAACAATCGGGGGTCTTCACCCCGGAGCGTTTCACCATGCCATTGAATATCGGCAGGAAAACATTCGTCAACTGCCCCTCGATGTGCTGCCTGATAAAAGTGGCTCTCAGGCCCCTGTCCACGAGGGAGACGGCCCGCCACCCGGTTCCCCCCTCGAAAGGCCTGCGGATCCACCCTATCGAATACCTTCCCGCAATTTCAAGCAAAACTTCCAGAACCTGGGGCAAAACGTGCACGTGCTTATGGCTGTCGAGATGGGTCGGGCGGAGACCGTAGTCCATGATTTTTGCGAACTGGGCGTGCAATTCCCTGCGAATATCCCTTTTGGAGATCCTCCCCGCCGCCAGGCCGATCGCCAGCGCGCCGGGAGTTGACCGCATGATGCCCTGTTCGTCGACCAGGCTGGGGACATCCCGGGGCTCCGAGACGGGCCGCCATTCACTGAGGTTCATGTGAGCGCCCACTGTCAGCCGGTCGTTGGATTTCGCGACGGCAACGGCATGTTCGAATGCCGGTCCGTTGGCCATCAGGGTGGCGCTTCGCAGCACGCCTTCTTTCGAGCAGCGATCGATCGTGGTGTTGATGCCCTCGCTGTAACCGAGGTCGTCCGCGTTGACGATAAGGTAACGATTCATGTCGGTTGCCATTGCCCCGGGGCTGCGGGGAGCCTATCTTCTGCGGAAGAACTTTTCACGGTCCGCATCCCTTTTCCCGCCGGAAGTCTGGTGAACCGGTGCCGGTCCGGCATCGATTTTCCCTGTAATGTCCGCGGGATTCCGGTTTCGCGGGCCCTGGCATGGGGGAACGCATATTCCGCGTCATTTCGGCCTTCACCGGCCGAAACGCCAGGACGCCTTTGTTGTTTGCACCCGGACCCGCACGGCCCGAAATGTGATTCCGGAAAAAACATTGCAAGTAATTTCCTGGTTTTCAGAATCGTCACTTGCTAACAGAACTGTCACGGCGTGTCAAGCCGCCTGACAACGGGCCCCCGGCACAACGTCCCATGAGTTCGGACGGTTGTCGGCAGGTGGAACAGGCGGGAAACTCGCACATACGGCATGCCGTGAACAGGAACTTTCTCGCTTTTCATTCGGGCATAACTACTGTATTTTAACGTGCATATCCGCTCAATCAAACCCGATCGAAGGAGGGGGAGTGCAATGGGAAAAACCTGCTGGCCACAAAGAGTCCGATTCGTAGTACTGGTTTTACTTGGCCTTTCGGCACTCCTTACGGTCCAGGCGCGGGCCGAGGAGCAAAAGGCGCTCGGTTTGAACGACCTGATTCAAATGGCCCTGGAGAGCAGCCCGGAACTGAAAGAGGCAGAGCAGGACATTATGGCCGCCAAGGGCGATCTGGCCCAGGCCAAGGGGGGACAATGGGCCCAGGTGGACGTTGTGGGCGTTGTCGGCCCCACCGAGGAGGCGGAGAGGCCGTATATCTCCATCAATCCGGGCGGAAAGACGGGGACCTTCGAAAACAGGGATAAAGGCACCGTCGGATATTTCGGCAGCCTCGACATCGCCATTGTGCAGCCCCTGTACACCTTCGGGAAAATATCTACCCGCCAGGATGCTGCCCGGATGGGGGTCGAAATCCAGAACCTTGCCAGGGAGAAGAAAAAGGGCGAGGTCATTTTGAACATAAAAGAGCTGTATTACGGGCTGATCGTCGCCCTGCAGGGAAAGGGGGCGGCCTCGGACGCGGATACGTTCATCAAGGATGCCGGAAAGCGGATACAGCGCCTGATCGCCGCTGGCTCCAAGAACGTCGATCAGACCGATATCTACCGGCTGGAAGCCTACCAGGCGGATATAGAGCGCTTCCGGATCAAGGCGGATACCGGGGCCCAACTGGCCTATCTGGCGCTGAAACAGGCCGTGAACTATCCCTCCGGCAGGGATTTCAAGCTGGATACGACTGAACTTCCCAAGGATTCCCGTACGCTGGGGACCCAGGAAGAATACATTCAGAAGGCCATACAGGAAAGGCCGGAATTCGAACAGCTCAAGAAGGCGATAAAGGCCCGTGAGTCCCTGGTTGCCGGGGCCAAGGCGGATCTCTATCCGTCCGTCTTTGTGGCCGGGGTTGCCTCTTTTGCGGGGTCGCCGTCGCGGGATCCCCTCGATAATTCCTATTTCCGCGATGAATTCAACCATGCCGACGGCGGCGCGGTGCTCGGGGCGTCCTGGCACTTCGATCTGGGCATAGGCCAGGGGAAATTGGCCAAGGCCAAGGCTGAGCATCAGAAGATGATCCACACGCAGGAATATGCCGAACAGAACATCCCCGTGGAAGTCGCGAAGTACTACCAGGATTCGGTGGAGGCCCTGGCCTCGTACACGGCCTTCGAGAAGGGCGCCGTGTCCGCCCGTAAGTGGATCATTTCCTCCTTCTCCAATTTCGATGTGGGTGTCGGAACGGCCAAAGACATGTTCGACGCCATCGATCGCTACGGGAAAAACCAGGGAGAGTACTTGACGTCCCTGTATAATTACAATGTGTCGGTTGCACGGCTGAGCAACGCGATCGCCGAGTATCGTTCCGGCGGCTGATGCGCGGCTCGGGATTTCCACCTGGAATGCTTATAGTAAGAATGAACTTTACCCGGGTAAGCGGCTTTTCGGATGAGGCTCCGCGGAAGGACAGCCTTCGCATGTGCGGGGACCGATTCATCCGTTCGGGGGCGTGAGAATTCGCCGATCGGCAATGGGCGGGCTTTATGCCCGCCCGTTCTGCATCGGAGACC
Source organism: uncultured Syntrophobacter sp. (assembly GCA_963663685.2). Classification (GTDB taxonomy): domain Bacteria; phylum Desulfobacterota; class Syntrophobacteria; order Syntrophobacterales; family Syntrophobacteraceae; genus Syntrophobacter. The sequence goes on from CAXXDT010000014.1 coordinate 304,006, forward strand.
CGAAAAACCGCTCAATCTCGCTACACGTCTGGATCGTGAATGAATCTGATTTCGAAAATTCTGCATCGCTGGATGGCCTGGGTTTTGCCCAGGCCACGTTTTGTCTTGGGAGTGGCATTGATAGCGGCCCTGGCGTCTATCGTCCTGGGAGCTACAAAACTCGGGATTCAGACCGACCAGTTGGAGCTGATTTCGGCCCATCACCCGCTGATCGCCCTTTCAACCAAGCTGGAGCCGTTTAATTTTGACGGCCGGGCAACGTTCACGGTGGTTATGGAGGCCCCGACCCCGGCCCGGGCGGTGGCGTTCGTTTCCGATCTCGCCCTGCGCATTCAAAAGGATTCCGCCTACTTCAGGGACGTGTTCTACCGGGTGGATCCCGATCTGTTCAAGCAGTGGGCCTTGCTGTACCTGGAGCGGGAAGACCTGGTTCGGATCAAGGACAATGTGGACAAGAACGCGGACATGATCCACAAACTGGCCGGTGATCCGGACCTGCTCAATTTCCTCAATCTGGTCAACCGGGAAATGGCTTCGAGAATGGTGGGGGAATTGTTTACGGGTTTTCTTGACGAAGAGACCCCGCAGGACAAATCCAAGGATAAGGACCCCATGGACCTCAGCTTCCTGATCCAGACCTTGAAAGGCCTGTCGGAAGGTCTGAACGGAACGGCCAAGTACAGTTCCCCGTGGTATTCCTTTTTTAAGAGCACGGCCTGGGACCTCGACCAGGAAGGGTATTTCTGGGAAGGTGGCAAGCGGTTCGTGCTCCTCATCGCTATCCCCGCCAAGCTGGCCATCAAGGGTTTCAGCGATACGCAGCATTCGCTGGACACGCTCCGGACCTGTATCGCGGACGTGAAGGCGAAATACCCGGATGTAAAAGCGGGGGTAACCGGTCAGGAAGCCCTCCAGAATGATGAAATGAGCACTGTCCTTGGGGACATGACCTGGGCGACGTGGCTTTCCCTGCTGGGCGTCTGGGTGCTGCTGGTCCTCTTTTTCCGCGGCTTCCGGCGTCCGATTATCGAAGTGATCGCCCTGGTCGTCGGACTGTGCTGGACCGTGGGGTGGACGGCGCTCTTCATCGGCCATTTGAATATTCTTTCAGTGGTCTTCGCCCCCTTGCTGTGCGGCCTGGGGGTCGACTACGGGATTCACTGGATTGCCCGGTTTGAAGAGGAAGAGCAGCGGTACCCGTCACTTGACAACCGGCGGCTTGCCCTGCACGTGACCGACCGATCCGGGTCGGCAATCCTTCTCGCGGGCCTGAGTGCGGCATTTTCCTTTATGCCGTTTGTTCTGACCGGTTTTTCCGGACTGGTTGAACTGGGCCTGATCACGGGCATGGGGATCCTGCTCATCATCGTGGCGGATTTTACCGTACTGCCCGCTCTGGCCATACTGTTCGCGGGACGCGTGAAAAGCGGCCGCGTCGTGTCGCCCGGGAAGGAGAGGGATCTGCTTCGCCTCGATAGAAGGTGGGCCCGTCTGATCCTCGTCGGCATGGTCGTGCTCTGTGCCGTGGGCCTTTGGGGTGCGAGGAAGGTCCGTTTTGACCTCAATCCGTTGCGCCTTCAGGCGAAAAACGCGGAATCGGTCGTCTGGGAAAAGGCGCTCATGGATAATTCCGAGCAGCCTTTGCTGTCCGCGGCGGCCTTCGCCTCTTCGCCCGAAGAGGTCGATGCCAAGACAAGGCTGTTCAAGTCCCTGCCGTCCGTCGGCAATGTGAAGAGTGTGTTCAGCCTCCTGCCCGAAAACCAGGAAGAGAAAATCCCCCTGCTCAGGAGCATCCTGCCCCTGATCCCCGAAATGCATTATGTCAAGCTGCGGCAGGAACAGGGCTACGTCAGGGATTTGATCGATATGATCGAGCGAATCGGCTTCAAAATGCAGGACGATCAGGCCGAGAAGTGGGGAGCGGAAAAGCCCCTGGTCGAGCAGATGTCGCAGGTTAAAAGACTGAGCGAGCAAATCACGCGCTCATTGCGCGAATCGCCCGACAGCGCTCAACGGCTCGAAGCCTATCGGCAGAATTTCAGCGACGATCTCGTCAAAACCTGGGATTTCCTGAGAGTGGGGTGCTCGGCCAACCCCATGACCATTTCCGATGCGCCCAAGATGGTGAGGGACCAATTCTACAGGAACGGACAGTATTTGCTCAGGATTTCACCCAGAGAATCCGTGTGGGAAGAAGAATCGCTGGCGAGGTTTGTAAACGAGCTGCAGAGCGTCGATCCCAATGTGATCGGAGACCCGGTGTCTCTTTATGTCTTTGCCTCGGCTTTCAAGAAGGCGTGCCTGAATGCTTCCGGCTATGCGCTCCTGGCGATTTTCGCACTCCTGATGGTCACCTTCCGAAACGCGCGGCTCAGTGTCCTGGCCCTCATCCCGTTGGGGGTCGGTACGGTGTGGACGGTTGGAATAATGGGTGGCAGCGGCGTCAATTTCAATCTTGCGAACAGCATGTTTATGCCCCTGGTCGTCGGGGCCGGCGTTGAATACGCGGTCATCATTCTTTCTCGGTGGCGGGAGGGGCTGATGCACCCGGGTTATCTTCCATGGAGTACGGGGAAAGGGGTGATTCTCGCCGCATTGACCACGACCGTGGGTTTTGGTACCCTAATGGTTTCCCACCACCAGGGAATCTTCAGCCTGGGTTTTGTTGCCTGGGCGGGGAGTCTGTGTGTTCTGGCTACGGCCCTGTTCATTCTGCCTGCAATTCTGGCGGGCATGGTTCCACCGGAAGCCATTCCGAAAAAGGAGATAGACAATGAAACGCTTGTTCCTGGTCGTCATGATATGTCTTTGGTCTCTCATGAGTGCATCTCTGCCGGCGGCTGCCGAAAACACGGCCGCGACTAACGCGGTAAAAGCGGTGCTCGACAAAGCGATGGAGATACAGACCGACCCGGCCCTGCAGGGGGATACCCATCGTGCGGAACGGGCCAAACTGGTGCGAAAACTTATCTCGGATAACTTCCTGTCGGGCGATATGGCCCGGGAGTCCATCAAGGGGCAATGGGACAAGATACCGGCGGGCCAGCGTTCCGAATTTCAAGAGCTTTTCACGAGTCTTTTCCAGGATTCCTATACGCGCATGGTCCTGAATTTCCTGCAAAAGGAGACGATAGAATACAGGGACGAAGTCCCGGAGAGCAGGAGCAGGCTCGTCAGAACGGTCATCATGAGGGCAAATGAGCACATTCCGGTGGATTATCATGTCGACCAGAAGGGTGCCCGGTGGCTCATAAGAGATGTGGTCATAGACGGGGTCAGCATCGTGGAGAACTACAATATTACCTTCACCCGTGTCATTCAAAACGGCGGCATGAGTGCCCTGATCGGCAAGATGCGACTGCAGAAAAAGGCGGTTGTCGACGATTTGAGTTCGTGAGGGCCGGTGGGATACCGGATCATCCGGACAATCCCTGCGGCATCCGGCGCGGGGCCGCCGGCCGGAACGACAGCCCCGGGCAGTGGCGCAGGGCTGAAGATGCCGGTGAACCCCGTGTCGTTCGTACGGAAGATGGAAACTTCTACGCCGCCGGTTTGCAGGAGGAAATTCGTTTTTTCGGTACCCGGTCGCCAAGGCATTTCGCACGGCGGCAATCGGAGGGCATACCGGTGCAACCCGAGCGGGTGCGAATCCCGGAGGTTCCGGCATCGGTGTCCTTTTTTACCATGGATTGAAGAGGTTGCATTGCCGGATGCGACCTGCCCGATCGTGATTTCGTCTTCGTTGAAAAGCGGGCCTTTCCGGCCTGTCGTTTTTGCTGACATACGGGCACGGATTCCGGCGAAGGCCTCTCCGCTCCGCCCGTTTCGTCAGACCATAACCGAACCGCCGCCGGGAATCCCTCATCGAAAAATGGGGGCCCCCGTATGCCCTTGCTTGCACGTTGTCCCGCTCCGGCCGGAAAGTCCGTGGAACAAATACGGAGGTTAAATCGATGGAATGCCGCGGCTGAGGCGGGTTTTGAGGTCCGGAGGCATTGATGCACCGTTCGCTGATAAGAAATATCCTGATTGTGGATGATGAGAAGGATTTTCTGGCCGTTTTGCAGGCGCAGCTTGAGAATATGGGGTTTTCCTGTGTAACCGCCGAAAGCGCCTCTCAGGCTATGAAGGTCATGGCCCTCACGCGTTTCGATCTGGTCCTGACCGACATCAACATGAAGGATAAAAGCGGCCTGGAATTGATGCGCGAGGCGCTGCAAAAGGACCCCGACCTGACATTTGTCATCATGACGGGGGATGAAGGGGACCACAGTTTCAACGAGATTGTCAGCGCCGGGGCCGCGGATTTTATAACCAAGCCTTTCAGGGGCGAAGATTTCGGAGCGAGAATCCGGCGAATAGAAAGAGAGCGGCAAATCCTTGCGGACCTCTCCAGGGCCAATCAGGCACTGGCCCGGGAAGGGGCGATCAATGCCTCGATCGCCGAATTGTCGAGCGCGCTGGTGTTTCCCCTGTCCATAGACGATATGTCCCGCCTGGTCCTTAAACACGCCATGCATTTGACGAAGAGTCACCTTGGGTGTACCGGCCTGACCGGTCCCGTTCACGGGCGCAGTTTTTGCGCCGTGCGGCCGGAAGAACCGAGCCCCTGGTCCGATTTTGAATGCGTCGAAACCGCGTCCGAAAATGCGGAAGCTCTCGTGTCGGAACTTATCATGGAAAAGTGGCCGTTCTATTCCAATAAACCGGAATATGAACTTGATTTGTCAAGGCTGTTTCCGGCCGGAGTGTTCATCCGCCGCTTCATGTTTGTACCCATGGCCGATTCCAGGACATTTCTGGGGTTCATAGTTCTGGCAAACTCCAGGGAAGACTATACCAGCACGGATCTCAGCATCCTCAGGAGACTCGTGGCGACGTATGCGCTCGGCATCGAACGCCTGCGGGCCGATGAGGAGCTGGAAAAAACCTTGAGCAGGCTCCGGAAGAGCATCGAAGGGACGGTGAATCTGCTGGGGTCGGCTCTTGAAATGAGGGATGCCCAGACCGCCGGCCATCAACGCCGGGTGTCCGGTCTTGCCTGTGCCATTGCCGAAAAGATGGACCTGCCGTCCACGGTTGTGGATACGGTGAGGATGGCAGGCCTTGTCCACGACATCGGGAAGATATCGATTCCATACGAAATCCTTTCCAAATCGTCGGGGCTGAGCGAAGTCGAGCGGAATTTCATCCAGAGTCATGCCGCTGCCGGCTATGAGCTCCTCAAGGATGTGGAATTCCCGTGGCCCATTGCCCAGATTGTACTCCAGCATCACGAAAGGGCGGACGGGTCCGGCTATCCGCAGGGGTTGCCGATGGACGGCATTGTGCTCGAAGCCCGGATACTGGCCGTTGCGGATGTCCTCGAAGCCATGGTTTCCCATAGGCCTTTCCAGATGGCTGTAGGGCTTGACAAGGCCCTGGAGGAACTCTCAAATAACAGGGGCCGACTCTATGATCCCGAAGTGGTCGACGCATGTCTGAGTTTGTTTCTGGACGACGGGTTTGAATTCCTCTGAGGTGAATGGTTTCCTGAAAGACGGCTGAATTTGACGGAGTTGTCCGGGGCGATCGAGTGTCCTTTGAGGTGCGGGAATGAGTTCGATCAAAGTACTGCTGATCGAAGCCGATCCTGTCAACGCCGGCATCATCAGAGAAATGATGCACGAAAAGGGCAGGAAGAAGAGCTTTGATCTTACGTGGGCCGCCTCGGCTGAGGCAGGGCTGTCCGAGCTGAGCGGGCGGGAATTCGATGTTGTCCTGTTCGGACTTTCCCTTCGCGACGTCTGCGGGCTCGAAGCTTTCGCCTGCGTGCGGACGCGATCGGAAGGAACGCCGATCATCCTCCTGGGTGAGGTGGACGACGAACAGCAGGCTCTTGAGGCAATCCGGAGGGGGGCACAGGATTATGCCGTCCGGGGCCGGATTGACGGTGATCTGCTCGAACGGTCCATTCGCCTTGCGATTGAGCGGGAGAAGTCGGTGAAAACCCTGCGGGAAGAGGATAGAGCGGGCTCTGAGACCGCCGTCACCCATGCCGCGGAAGGGATCGTTGTCACGGATACCCTTGGGAATATCCGGTATGTCAATCCCGCTTACGAGTCTCTGACGGGGTATACGCATGCGGAAGCGGAGGGGAAGCATCCGGATGCCTTCTGCAGCGCCAATCCCGACGAAACGGTTTACGGTCGAATCCTGGCCGTGGCCGAACACGGTGAGGCCTGGAGGGGGCGGATCACCCAGAGAAGAAAAGACGGCGGGACCTTCGAGGCCGATGCCGCCGTTTTTCCCGTTCCGGCAGGCGGCCGCATCGTCGGTTGCGTGGTTCTCATGCGCGATACAGGGCGGGAGGCCGGGCTGCAAAAGCTGCTCCGGCGCGCTCAGAAAATGGAGGCCATAGGAACGCTGGCGGCCGGGATCTCGCACGACTTCAACAATATACTCGGAATTGTCATGGGATATGCCGAAATGGCAATGCTGAGGACCGAAGACGTGGTGACCAGAAAGCATCTGGACCAGGTTTTGAAAGCGTCTTTTCGTGCCAGGGATCTTGTCCGGCAGATTCTTTACTTCAGCCGCCAGGAAGAAAGGGTGAAAAGATCCGTCGATATTCTTCCCATCGTGAAAGAAGCCCTCAAGCTTTTGCGTTCCTCTCTTCCCGCCACCATTCAAATCCGGCAGAACATTCAGGAGCCTCCGTATATCGTCCTGGCCGATCCGATCCAAATCCATCAGGTTCTGACGAACCTGTGCACCATGGCAAGCAAGGCCATGCACGAAAATGGCGGAACTCTTACGGTCGGACTCACTCGAGTGGAACTTGACCCGGAAGTGGCGGACCGCTCCGGTTTGAAAAGCGGCAGTTATGTCAGGTTGTCCGTTGGCGACACGGGGCAGGGGATGGAACCATCCGTTGCGGAACGCATTTTCGAGCCCGGAGTTGCCAGTGAGAAGGCGGATGAGGATGCGGAGACGGGACTTGCCGTGGTCCATGAAATCGTCAGGGACCATGGAGGGGACATCCGTGTCAGGAGTGAGCTGGGAAAGGGGACGGTATTTGAAGTCAGCTTGCCGTACCGTGAACGCCCCAAGGCGCAGGACCTGCCGCCTGCCGCCGGTCTTCCGCGCGGGAATGAAAGGATTCTTTATATCGATGACGAAGGACCTCTTGTGGCGATTGGCCGGGAGATGCTCGAATACCTGGGCTATACGGTGGCCGGGAGTACGAGCGGTCCCGAGGCGGTGGATCTTTTCCGCCGTCAACCCGGCCGGTTCGATTTGGTCATAACTGATCTGACCATGCCGTTCATCACGGGAATCCAGTTGACGGCACGGATCAAAAAGATCCGCCCCGATATTCCCGTTATCCTGTGTACGGGGTTCAATGATTTCATGCCTCCCGAAACGGCGGAAGCGGCGGGAATTCGGGAAGTCCTGAGGAAACCGCTCAACCTTGGAGAAATCGCCGCGGCGGTGAGACGTGCCCTGGAAAAGCGGGCTTCCGGCTGATGTTATGCCGGCGGCTGATGTTATGCCGGTGAAAACACCGGCCCCTCCGCAAATGCCTTCCACATGTAACACTGAGTTCCCCGAATAATTCGCATGCTTCGGGCGACATCCCGAAGCGTGAAAATGAGAGACCATTTTCTACGTAATCGCTCATGATGCCCGCCTCACCCGCGAAGCATCGAAACGGGTATTTCGGGACTCTATTTTGTAGGTAATGCTGAGTTGCGTTCAAGACATAACTGCAATGCCGAACTTTGTAGGATGGGCACCTTGGTGCCCATCGCTTTCGATGGGCAACGCTACGCTTCTGCCCCCCCCTACATTCCGCTCATCGTTCCGTTCGATGACCAGTATAATCTTGAACGCAATTTCGTATAACTCGCCATAACCCGGCCCGGCGGGCCAAGCCCTTCTCCGATGCGCAACCGTGTCCCTTCCGTCGGAAGTCTCAGCGCACCTGTTTTTCCCGCTCCGCATTTTGCTGTAACCCGCGCTGAAGTCGAAACGACTATAACGGTAACGGAGTGAACCTTATTGACATTCAATTGGTGCTATGTAAAGGAGCCGGAAATGAAGAAGATGGTGCTTGTCTCTCTGACAGTTCTCGTGTTTACGGTTTGTCTGGGGCTCAATTCGGCCGGAGCGGAGGGCTGGTCGGGTCATCACCGAGGTCAGCCGGGAGCGGTGGGGGACAGGATGCTGGAGAGGTTGGTAAGCCTCAACCTTACCGATGCTCAGAAACACAGCGTTGCCGTTATCCTGAAACAGCATCGGGATGAATTCAGAACGCTCGCGAAGCAAACGAGAGACGCGAGGAAACAGCTTTTCGGCCAACTGCGGGCGGACCCCCTGAGCGAAGACGCCATCAAGCAGGCTTTCCACCAGGTTTCAGCCGATGAGGAGCAGCTTGTGCTGCTGAGAGCCCGCGTTTTTCATGAGCTCAAAGGGGCGCTCACCGCCGAACAACTGGCAAAGCTCGATGAATGCCGGCCCAAGCCGCCGGAAGGAGCCAAGGCGAAAACGGGAGAACGGGTTTCTCTCGCGGATGAGTGGATCGACAGCCACAGCAAATGACATCGGAAATGCGGCCATGCTATCATAGCCGATGGTGCATGGCCGCGCCGTCCAAACCTCAGTGTTCGGCGGATGCCTTATGTTTTCCAGGAATTCATTTTGAGAGAGGCTGAAGACTTCGGCGATGGACGATAATCATGCCGATGAGGTCGATTCCGCGATCATTCGCAGGGTTGCCGGAGGTGAAGTCGATGCGTTCGAACTTCTCATGGAAAAATACGGCGATCTGGTCTGCCGGATTGTGGCACGACACATACCACAGGCGAGGGCTGAAGAGGTTGTCCAGGAGGTGTTCATCAGGGCGTATCAGTCCCTTGGGACGTACTCGGCGAGAAGTCCCTTCGGATTTTGGCTTTCGAAAATCGCCGTGAGGTCCTGCTACGATTTCTGGCGTCAGCAGCACAGGAAAAAGGAATTCGCTTTGAGCGGCCTGACGGAAGACCATCAGAAGTGGCTCGATACGGTCCAGGCCGCGGAATCGCGAGAGGCGTTCGAGAGGGAGGTTTCCCGGAACGAGGCGGTGGAAGTACTGGAATATGCACTTGAAAAACTGTCCGCAGAGGATCGGATGGTCCTCACGATGGTGTACCTTGAGGGTTCTTCCGTGGGCGAGGTGGCCGACCTGCTCGGGTGGACCGTCGTAAGGGTGAAGGTGAGGGCGCACCGGTCGAGGCACAAGATGCGAAAAATCATCTCCGGCCTTTTGGGAGAAAGGCATAAAGAAGATGGAAAAGAATAGAGACGGTATCTTCGGGATCGAAAAGGTGCTCGCAGCGGTTCACCGCCGGAAAAGCGGAGTGTCGATGAGTGCCGGGCTCCGGCACGACACTATACGCCGGATCCGTATGCTTCCCCGGCCGGAAGACGACGCTGCGGAATATCCGGACAGCCGCATGCTCTTCAGATTCGCGGTCACGGCCTGCTTTGCGGCCGCGATTATCTTCATTTACGCATTCCAGTCGGACCTGAGTACGGATTACGAGGTGGTGAAGCTGTTGGGGGACGATTTCTTGATTGCCAGTGCTTTGGGACTGCTGTGAGGATCACATGACAAAGAAATCCAGAACATGGTTTGCAATGATCGCGCTGTTCCTCGCGGGAGCGCTCGTGGGGGCCGCCGGGATGGGCCTCTACGGAAGAAAGGCGGTGGAACACATCCTCCACGGTGAACGGCCCGCAGTCGCAAAGCTCGTGCTCGAGAAACTGACAAAAGAACTCAACCTGGACGATAAGCAGCAGGCATATGTCAGAGGGGTTGTCCTCGAGGCGGAAGGGGAAATACTTGAATTGCGAAAGCGCCACCGTCCGGAGGTGGAGGCAGTCATTTCGAAGGCCGTCGAAAAAATGAAGGTGGAACTGACTCCGGCTCAGCAGCAGAAGCTCGACGCGTTGCACGAAAAGGCCAGAAGCCATTGGAACCGGCGATGGTTTAGAGAAGGTGGGAGGGACCATTCAGGGTCGTGACCGCCAGGAATCGTGGCCCAGGGGCAGGAATTTTCCTCCCCTTAAGAGTTTGTACCGTTGACCGCGCCATTCCACCCGGCTGCCGGTGAGGCTGGCGCACCAGACAAAGAAACTCAACAGGTCTCTCAGGAAGAGCATCGGGAGATTTTTCCCCAGAATGCCGTCCCCCAGGCGGCGGACCCCGATGAACCAGCCCATGGCGAGGCGCAGGGCCATGACGAGTCCCAGGAGGCCGAAAGCGATGGCCGATCCCCCGTGGAACAGCAGGTTCAGGAGAGCGAGGGCGGTCCCGTAGGTCAGGACGGAACCGAAGTAACCTCCCGGACGGCATGCCCGGATACCTCTGGCCCAGCGAAGCTGGTGTTTCAGCATGCTCCGGAAATCGATCGGGGGCAGAAGGGTTTCCACAATGTAGGGCACGAGGGTGATCGAGTAGCCCGCTCTGCAGATCAGATTTCCCAGCATGTAATCGTCGGCCAGGTAGTCGGCGATGCTCCCGAACCCACCGATGGCCGCCAGAACGGATTTTGTTGTGATCATCGTTGCACCGAAGGCGAAGGTCATTCCTTCCGTCAGGTTTGCGACCAGGACCCCCGGGGCGAATTCTCCGGTGATGCCGACGGCTTCAATAACCGCTGAGCGGTTGGGGGCCGCTCCCGCACGATAAAAACACGTCACCATCCCGGTGTTTTCACGGAGGATGTGCGGGATAACGGATGCCAGGTAGTCGGGCCGGACCCGGATGTCGCTGTCCACAATGACGACGGTTTCATACCTTGTCCTGCTCAACATGTTCTGAAGGTTGTTCACCTTGGGATTTATGCCGATCTCTTCCGAACTGATCACCAGCTCGATGTCCGCATCGGGAAAATCCGCAATGAGCTGCCTGACGACTGCGACGGAACTGTCCTCCGGATCACGGACGCCGAAAACGATCTGGAAAAGGGGATAATCCTGTTTGCAGAATGAGACGTAATTCCGGTAGGCTTCAAAATCCACACCCCGAAGAGGAATCATCACCGATACGGGGGGCCGATCCGGCGTTTTGGCCGGGGCGGGCCCGGAGAAAAACCTCCAGGCCGCAAAGAGGGCGACGGCACAATACATCGCAGATGCGGCTGTGAGCAGAGTGAAGAGGGATGCGAGCACAGTGATAACCATTTGAGCCATCCCGGAACGATCGATCAGGGAGTTTGCGCCCCGTGATGCCCCGGGGCTTGACGGCTTTTCCCCTACGAGAAGTCAGCGGGCATTCCGCTTTATGGAAAGCAAACGAGGGCTACACCCATGCACACCAGAAAAGTCCCTGCCCAGCGGATGCCGTTCACTTCTTCCTTCAGGATGAATTTCGCCCCCAGAATGGCGACCACGTAAACGAGCGATGTCGCGGGGACGACAAAACTCAGGTCGGCCCATGACAAGATCAGCAGGAAAGCAAAAAAACTGACGGCGAGGCTCAGAATGCCAAGGAGAAAGTCCCGATTTCCGGACACTTTTTTCACTATTCCGAGGAGTTCTTTGGGCTTGAGGCTGGAAATTTCGCCTACCCGTTTCATCCCCCTCGTGATGAGCACGTCCCCCGCAGCGTTGGATAACACGATGATCAGTACCAGAAAACCGGTCAGCATACAGCTTTACTCCATCAGAAAGAACGGCAAATCTTGCGGGATTCGGCAGGGCATCGAAAACGGGAATCCGCGCCCGCAAAACCGGTGAAGAATACTCCTGCTAGAGATTCATTTCCATCTGCCGGGATCGTCCGCGCCCGGAGCCCGTCACAAGTAGCACACCAATAAAAATGAAGCCCGTCCCCACCCATCGTGCCGTCGATACCGGTTCATTGAGAAACTGGTAGGCGAAGAAGACATTGAGAACGTATTCGAAGGCCGTAGCGGGCAGAACGAAGCTGAGGTCCTCCCAGGACAGGGCCGCGGAAAAAAGAACCAGGAACAGGATCAGGAGAAACGTTCCAACCCATACGAGAGGGTTCCCCATGGCCAGAACGAGCGTCAGGAGGCTGAGACCTCCATCCGACTGAGAGGCCGCGATGCATTTCATTCCCTTGCTCAAACAGATATTTCCAAGAACCTGCGCCACGACAGCTACGGTCAGCACAATAAGAGTTCTCATTGGTTCGGTTCCAATCCTTCGTAATTTGTAAGCACGATATCCCGCGCCCGCAGGGCGGCCCTGACCTGTTCGCTCACCAGGATTTCATATTCTCTTCGGCCCTGTTCGGCTGCGGTGTGACACAATTGCTCCGCCCTGTATAGAGCGGGATGAAAGTACATTTCATACATACCGGAATCCATATGCTGCAGAACGTGGAGCACGTATTTTTCGCTCATTTTTCCGGTCATGAAGCATCCGAAAACCTTTTCGGGGAACACTATGCCCCGTGTGGTCAGAATTCGTCTCATACGATTGCACAGCATGCGAAACACCGTGTCTTGAACGGATCGCCCCAACGATTTCCGTCCGTCGAAATCCCTGACCATTCGCAAATCGTCGCTCGGCACCCTCATTCCGGGGACGCCGTATTCCGCCGCCAGTTCCACCGCCGCATCGAACATCACGGGATGCATGTGCAGGTGCAGGTGGCTGTCCACGTGGGACGGGACCAGTCCGGTCGAGACAAATCTTTCAAACTGTGCGCGAAGCTCGTCTTTCAATTGTCTTCGGGCGGCCCGGCAAAAAAAATACTTGAGGCCGGCCAAGGTGGGATCGGAGCGAAAATTCCCGTGCCTGTTCACAAGAGCGGGAATTCTTGCCGGGGAGAGTACGGGCCTGTCAAGCGCGGCAACCAAGTGAATGCCTACGGACAGCCCTTCGTTTTCTTCGGCAAGCCTTACGGCGTGGTTGAATGCCGGACCGGTAGCCATCAGGCTGCAGCTTGTGAGGACTCCTCTTCGGAAAGCAAGAACGACGGCCTCATTCACTTCCGCGGAAAGCCCGAAATCATCAGCGTTTACAATCAGTCGTGGTCGGCTCATCATCCCCAGAGCATACTGACGGGGCTGGCCCCTGACAGCCCGCACCTCCGCGAGGCCTTGCCCCTTGTCAACCTTTTCGATCGACCGGGCAGGCGTTGATATTCCCGCTCATTACCCGGCGGCCGGCCCGGAAAGCACCTTCGGCGCCCAGGTTCAACAGGTTTTCCGAATAAGTGGCACACGCCGGATATGAAGGATCACGCTTTGTTCCGCGAAAACTTCATCCTTTTGGCACGGAGCTGAAAGTACTCCCGCGCCTCCTGGAAAAGCCGCCGTCTTTCATCCCCGTCGAAGAGGGCACGGCGCACGATTCGGAAGATTATCCTCGGCCTGAAGTAGTACTTTCCGTAGAAGAGTTCGACGGCTTCCACAATGTCCTGCCTGCTGAGGCCGGGGTACTGGAAATTGGGCAACTGGTGGCCCATTTCATCCGATACCTCATCGTCCGTCAGGTACCCGTGCCTTTCCAGGTAGTTGTTGAACTCAGTGCCCGGATACGGCTGCGCCATGGAAACCTGGATTGTCTCGCTGTCCAGTTCTTCCGCAAACTGCATGGTCTTCCTGATGGTTTCCTTTGTCTCGCCCGGAAGTCCGATTATGAAATCGCCGTGAACGGTGATCCCGAGACTCTTGCAGAGTTTCATGAAAGCCCTGGCCTGTTCGACGGTCGCCCCCTTCCTGATGTTTTCAAGAATGGTCGGGTCTCCGGATTCGAAACCTACGACCAGAAGCCGGCAACCGGCCTCCTTCATGGCTTTCAGGGTTTCATAATCGGCCTGAACGCGGCAGGTGCAGGACCATGTTTTGTTGAGAGGTTTCAGCTTGGCGCACAGTTCCAATACCCGGGCTTTCCCCCACGAGAACGTGTCGTCATCGAAGAAAATTTCCTTTGCATTGGGAAAAAGCTCGAAAGTGCGTTTCACTTCGGCGATGACGTTGTCGGTCCCCCTGGTGCGCCACTTGTGGCCGCTGAACGTCTGCGGCCACAAACAGAACGAGCAATGTGCCGGACATCCCCTTCCGGTGTAGAAGGCAACGTAGGGATGGCGCAAAAAAGGTACATTATATTTGGTAATGTCGAGGTCCCGTTTGTAGACGTCCACCACGAACGGTATCGAATCAAGGTCGGTAATGGGAGGGCGGTCCGGGTTGTGAACGACTTGGCCGTCCCTGATGTAACTCACCCCCAGGATCTCCGAGAGATCCTTCCCGTCTGCGAATTCGGCGACGGCGTAATCGAATTCTTTTCTTGCGACGAAATCGATGGCCGTCGACGCGTTCAATGTCGCTTCCGGCAGGATGGTAACCGAAGGACCGACGAACGCGATCTTTATGGACGGATTGGCGGCCTTGATCATTTCCGATAAGCGGACATCGTTTTCGAATCCCGGAGTGCTGGTGAAAAGAACCAGGAATTCATAATCTCCGGCAATACGGATGGTCTCTTCCGGTGTGACCCCGTGCGGGCCCGCATCGAGCAGCCTGCTGTCTTTGATCAGTCCGGCCGGATAAGCAAGCCAGACCGGATACCAGTATGAAGTAATCTCTCGCCGGGCAGGCCAGCGAGAACCCGCTCCTCCATCGAATTTCTCAAAGGAAGGAGGATTCAGGAGTAGAGTTCGCATATTGCCCTCCATTAGACTCTCGGGAAGCATGCACTATAAAAGGCATGGGATTTGATGTCAAGCAATGTGCGCCCGCAGGCCGGAAACACCTGTCTCGGGCCGGTCCGCCTCAAAAACCGGCGCGCATTCCAAACAGGCCCCGGAATTTGGGCCGGAACCGGACTGCCGAGCGGATTTTCCGCTTTCAGCGTGGAAGGAGGCATGCAACGGATCGAACGAATCATGCGGACGGGAAGCGTTCATACGGCGGACCCGTACCCGTGCATGCCCTTGAGGAAGGTTATTCCGGAAGGAGGCTCTTGAAATCGTATTTTTTCTTGGCCTTCTTGTCGGCGTCGTCGCCCTTGGGTTCCGGATGCTTTTCCTCATAGCATGCGCGCTCGCCGTCAATCAGGGTCTTGGATGAAATCTTTACCGCATTTCCGCTCATGTAGTCTTCGTCATCCTGGCAATTGTGTTGAAGCATGAGAATGATCTTGCTCTTGTCCGTGTCGGTGAACGACCACTTCCAGGCAACGCACGATCTGAACGCATCCCCCTTGTATTCGGAAGGTTTTCCGAATTTCTTGTCAAACCGTTCCATCAGTTCGTCGAAGAACTCCTTATCGTCCCGATCGTATTTCAGTTTGATCTTCATGACCTTTCCGGGCTGCCCGCAGTTTCCATAGGAAACGTACCCGCTTTTGTAACCCTCGATGGGCTTGACTTCGACTTCGGACAGATATTCGGAATGACGGAGGGGTAAGGCCGTATCCGTCAGGAGAAAATCCTTATACTGCTGAATGTCCGTGCCCAGGCGGAACCCTGCGATCTGGTGGGGAGCTTCGGCAACGCACTGTCCGTATGAAACGAGGCAAAAGAGCAGTACGGCGGGCAAAATCATTATCTTCTTCATACGTTGGCTCCTTGGAAAGATCGACTTAATCAGCGCGTTAAGGCACTCGATACCGGCCTTCGCCGGGGCGACGACAGGTGAGGGTCCATAGCGTCTTGTCCCACAGGCTTCCGTTCTTTCAACACCCTGCTGCATCAATCAAAACATGCTTCAGCCCGGAGTCAACGGGACCGGTCCCGCGTGAAGGCAAACCGCGGGCCGGCGGCGCAGCCCCGTTTCGACAATGAAGCTTATATAGGTTTTTGAAAGCAAAGCAATCCCAAATAAGGGATATCCGGCGATCGACGGTGAGAACCGGCGCATTCCGGGCTATCCCGAGCGGGTTACCGACTCGCGCCGCGTTCGCCCGCTGTGTCAAAACCAGAGGAGAAACCCGTTGACCATGTAGCACAGGCCGAAGAGGCCGAACAGCAGCCCCACGAACCACATGATCTTCTTCCTGATGAGCGCCCCGACCGAAGACAGGAGGATAGCGACCTGGAGCAGCATGACCGCGAGGGCGAAGCTCGTGTTATGGAGCTTCAGAACTTCCGTTTCCCGGACAAGCCGTTCGGCGTCGTCTTTAATCTCATCTTTTTCCTTGCCGTAACGCGCAATCTCTCCGTCGTACTGAGCGATCTTCTCCTCGATGGTTCCGCGGACTTCAGGATTTCCCGCTTCCCGTTTCAGCTCCATTTCGAACACGTCTTTTTGGAGCCTGAATGAATGTTCCTTGATGCTTTTTGCCTGGTAATACGCCCAGCGGTTGGCTTCCATGGTCGTAGAAACCTGGATCCGGGTGGAATACCCCGACGCTTTCAATGACGAGATGGCGGTACAGACGGCAAGAACGGCCGTCGTCAAGGCTACTCCTACGATCCATCCTTCTCTTCCGCTCTCCGACATGCTTCCTCCTGAAAAGGTCACGGAATTTTCCGGCCAATATAATGAAGAGCGGGAATCCTAGCAAGTGT
The DNA here is from genome assembly GCA_963663685.2 of uncultured Syntrophobacter sp. GTDB lineage: Bacteria > Desulfobacterota > Syntrophobacteria > Syntrophobacterales > Syntrophobacteraceae > Syntrophobacter. The sequence goes on from CAXXDT010000014.1 coordinate 320,519, forward strand.
TGTTTGGCTGTCGCGCTCCCCGCGGGTGAGGGTTCCGGTCCTGTGGCGTGAAGCCCGGGGCTTACCGGGCATGAGGAGAACCCGGATACGATCAGGCCCGGGGACCGGGAGGGGGGAGAAGGGGAGTCACCGAAGCCCGAATACGGGAAAATGATCTTGTGGGGTCCCTGCACTTGAGCTATCCTGACGTCGGCTTTCTTCGAACAGCGCATTGAGAGTAACCGAGCGAAACAAGAAGCATATCATGCTCAACGAACGCCTCAATCTTCTGAAGGCCGTCTGGTTCCCCGAGCTCCCCCAAACGGATAAGCTTGCTTTTGACAAAAACATGATACACACCAATCTCTCCCGTGAGAGGATCCTGTGTGTCCTGATGATCGCGACCTTTCTCATCCTGATGGGGATCGATTATGTGATTGGAAGAACACACCCGGAACTGAATGGCCTCTATATCGGAGCGATCCTCTACAGGGCTTTCCTGGTCTTGATTCTGATCGTTTTCCTGATCGTTCCGGGGCACGATACCGCGAGTGACGAAATACGGGGATGGCATCGCTTTCTGGACTGCGGATTCGTCATGATCACGCTGATCTGGACGTCGTCGATGACGGGTGCTCTTCAGCTCGTCAGAATCGGCATAGAACCCTACATCATCCCCATCCTGATCGCGGCCGCTTTTATCTTCCAGGGAGGACTCAGGAGCGCCGTTACCCTGGGAGTGAGCCTTTTCACCCTCACGGCCGGTCTGCTGCACTTTCAGACGAACGTGCACGTCCTCATCGCCCAGCTCGTCAACGGGACCATATTTACGATTTTTGCTTTCGTGATATCCAGGGTTGTCTTTGCTCTTCGCATGCGGGAATTCGTGAACGCAAAGCTCATCAAAGACCAGAAACTCGCCCTCGAGGAGGCAAACCTCCGGTTGGCCGAATCCAACGAAATGCTCAAGCGGCTGACGGCCCTCGATCCCCTGACCGGGATCTCCAACCGCCGTTTCTTCGAAAAGGCATTGAGGGTCGAATGGAAACGTCAGGCACGGGCGGGCCGGCCGCTTTCCGTTATCATGATCGACGTCGACCGGTTCAAGAGTTTCAACGATTCGTACGGTCACCAGGCCGGTGATGAATGCCTGAAGCTCGTCGCGGAGACATTGCGCGATTCTCTGAAGCGGCCCAGTGATCTGGTGGCGCGCTACGGAGGGGAGGAATTCGTCGTGCTGCTCCCGCAGACCGACCGGAGAGGGGCCCACCACGTTGCAAGGCGCATCATGGACGCCATCATCGCCCTCAACATCAGGCACGTCGGATCGCCTTTGGGGCAGCTTTCGGTCAGCACCGGCGTGGGGACATGTATGCCGGGAAAGGATTTCAGGCATGACGCGCTCATCCGGGAGGCCGACGAGGCGCTTTACGGCTGCAAGGCGATAAGCAGGAACGAGGGATGATGGAGGACCCGGCCCCCCCCGGGGTTTCGACCCCCCGCGTTTTGCGTGGCGCTGCTGCAACGCCATGCGAAACGCGGTGCGGCCCGGGGGTGTGTGGGAGCCCGGACAACTCGTTGTCCGGGTCCGCCAGGACAGGAGGGTCGGGCAGGAAACGATCAACCGGGCGTATGGTGGGCCATCGCGGCGGGGATCAATTTCCGGGTCCCTCTTGCGCTTCGCGCACCGGCAATCGGTTGGCGATGCCACCCGCGCACGGACAGGCAAGTTGTCCGTGCCACCCATGGGGGAGGTATTCGGGCAGCAGGCCGGGAATCATTCGCCCGTTTTGGGGGGAGATGAGAAAGAAGATCATTTTAAACGCAATTGTTCATGATGCCAGCCTCACCCGCGAAGCATCGAAACGGGTATTCCAGGACTCTATTTTGTAGGTAACGGAGTATCAAGGGGCTGTCGACGGCCTCGGATAGAGTCCCGCCCGTTCGACGATTTCGGGGACCCGGTGTTCCCATTCGATCGCCATGATGTGAAAGCCGTTGATGCCCCGCACCTCTTTGAGTTCTTCAATCTGTTCGAGGCAGATTTTGATTCCTTCTTCCGTCTGCTTTTCTTTGGGGGCCTGCTCCATTCGCCGGACGATCCGTTCCGGAATGTCCATTCCGGGGACCCGGTCTCTCATGATCTCGGCCATCCTCAGGCTCTTCAACGGCGTGAGCCCCGCCAGGATGTAAACCTTCTCGTGAAGCCCCCGGTCGACGACACTCTTCATCCATTCCCTGAATTTCGGCATGTTGAATATGCTCTGTGTCTGGATGAACTGGGCTCCCGCAGCAACTTTCTTGGCAAGGCGCATGACCCTGATTTCATAAGGATCCGCAAAGGGATTTTCGACGGCCCCGATGAACATCCGTGGGCGGCTCTTCATGGCAAAGCCGCTCAACAGCTTCCCCTCGTCCCGCATCATCTTCACGGTCTGGATGAGTTGGGTGGAATCGAGGTCGAATACGTTGGCCGATTGGGGGTGGTCGCCGAACCTCTGGTGGTCCCCGGTGAGGCAGAGGATGTTGCTTATTCCGAAAGAAGCGGCGCCGAGCACGTCGCTCTGAAGGGCGATGCGGTTCCTGTCCCGGGTGACCATCTGGAGAACGGGATCGAGGCCCATCTGCCTGATTCGGATACAGGCCGCAAGACTGCACAACCGGACGACGGCGGTTTGATTGTCCGTGACGTTGATCGCGTCGACGTGGTTGGCAAGGAGCCTGGCTTTCGCCTCCACGATGCCGCCGTCGCTGCTTCTCGGAGGGCCGCACTCGGTGGTGACGGCCAGGTTACCCGCTTCGAGAATGCGCTGAAGTCTGCTCTGGCTGGTCGCGCTCATTGGCGGGACACCTCCCTCACGACTTTGCGGGGACCGCCGTCCCGGCCCGTGGACCAATCCCTGGGGCCTTCCGGGCGCTCGAACCGGTCAAGCTGCCCCAGTTCCTTGAGTCGTTCGTAGATGAGCTGCCAACCGCAGTCGACGTCCCTGTTTATCTCGCATTTCCCCTCCGTTGAGCCTCCGCAGGGGCCGTTGGACATGCGCTTGGAACATCGTGTGACAGGGCAGATGCCCCCCGTGTCCGCAAGGAGACAACGGCCGCACCCCTGGCACCGTTCGGTCCACACCCCCGGCCCTTCCGAAACACCCATGAAACAGGTGTCGACCCCGGGCAGGATGAGCCGTCCGGAATACATCTCCGCCATGAACTGCACCCCCGCCCCGCAGGCGAGCGATACGACGGCGTCATACGCCGGTATGCGGTCCTGCAATTCCCGGAGAAATTCCCGGTCGCACTGCCGCGTGAGGCTCGTTTCTTCGATCTCCATCTTTTTCCCGAAGCGCATGAAATACATACGGAGAGCGGAAGCGAGGATTTCCACCTCTTTCAGGCCGCCCGCCTCGCAGACGGTCGCGCACCCGTTGCAGCCAACGATCAATATCCGGTCGAACGCCTTGATTCGTTCGATGATTTCCTCAATCGGCTTTGCCTTGGCCACGATCATGAAACAGTCTCCTTCCTCTCCCGGGAACCCCTGACGGGGTTTGGCCCCAGCCGCAGAATCGTATCGGTCATCTCCCTGCCTATCTCCGCGAACCTCGGTCCCATTCCTGCGGACAGGTTGTACATCGCAACCCGTTCGGGTTCGATGCCGATGCTCTTCAGAACTTCCCGAACGTACTCCACCCGTTTCCTCGCCCTGAGATTCCCGGACTGAAAGTGGCAATCCCCTTCGAGACAGCCCGCGACGAATACCCCGTCGGCTCCCTTTTCGAGGGCCCTCAGCAGGTGGATCGCGGCCACGCTGCCCGTGCAGGGGACCTTGACGATCCTGATGCCGGTCGGGTAGCCGAGCCGCATGGCGCCGGCCAGATCGGCCGCCGAGTATGCGCAGTAGGTGCAGCAAAATCCCACGATAACCGGTTCAAAGGGTTGCACGGATTCCATCAGACGATCCCTTCGAGCAGGGCATCCACCTTGATCATAACCTGGTCGTCCCCGTAGTTTGCAAGCCGGATGGCCTTGGCCGGGCATTCCGAAGCGCAGATGCCGCAGCCCTGGCAGATGGCTTCGTTGATTTCCGAAACCCCCCTGTCATTGATTCGAGGTACGCCGTACGGGCAGTTCCTCACGCAGGAAAGACAGGCCACGCAGCGGCTTTCGTCCACGGTGGCGACCATCCCTCCCACGGTCCGATCGGTGGAGGACAGAAAGGACGCGGCCCTCGAAGCCGCAGCCATGGCCTGGGTGACGGACTCGCCGATGAGCTTGGGTCCCTGGGCCATCCCGCAGAGGTACATGCCCTCGGACGAAAAGTCCACCGGCCTCAGCACGGTGTGGGCCTCGATGAAAAAGCCCTGAGGATCCCGGGAAAGCTTGAGCAGGGTGGCGAGCCGTTCGTTCCCTTCGGCGACGGTGGCCGTGCTGAGCACCACCGCGTCGGCGTCGACCCGGACCTGCCGGCGGAGCGGGATATCCCGATACGTAGCCGACAGTGAGCCGTTGTCGATCGCCACGTCCGGAGGGTGTTCGGCCTCGTATCGCACGAACCGGATTCCTCGATTTCGGGCCTCGACGTAATATTCTTCCAGCGTTCCGTACATCCTTACGTCGCGGTAGAGGATGACGACGTCCATTGCGGGATCGGCATCCTTCAGCGTGAGAGCGTGCCTCACGGCGGTCTCGCAGCAGGTGCGGCTGCAGTTGGGGTTCTCCGCGCTGCGCGACCCAACGCACTGGATCATTACGACCCGGGACCACCCGTGAGTCTCATGTTCATTCCCGGTCAGCAGCCGGCCCAGTTCCACCTGTGTCATGACACGGTCGTCCCGGCCGTAGAGAAATTCAGCGGGCCGGTATTCCCTCGCCCCCGACGCCACGATAACGGCGCCGTGCTCGATCCGCCTCGTGCCGTTTTCCGCGCCCACCCGCACTTCAGTGGTGAAATTACCCTTATAGCCCTTGAAGTCAAGGAGCGCCGCATCGGTGAGGACCTCTATCTTCGGGTGCTCGCGCACTTCTTTCACGAGGCCGTCCAGGTAGGCGCGGACGTCGAGCCCCTCGATGGTGTGGCCGATGTGGCGCGCCATGCCCCCGAGTTCCGTGTCCTTTTCCACCAGCACCACGTCGAGACCCTGCCGGGCTATACCGAGCGAGGCGTTCAATCCGGCGACGCCCCCTCCGATCACCAGTGCTTTCCGGCGGATGGAAAGAGGCTTTTCCACGAGGGGTTTCAGAAGGGAAACCCTTGCCACGGCCATCCGAACCAGGTCCTTCGCTTTTGCCGTAGCCCTTTCGGGGTCGTCCTGGTGCACCCAGGAATCCTGGTTGCGGATATTGGCCATCTCAAAAAGGTACCGGTTGATCCCGCACGATCTCAGCGTCTCCTGGAAAAACGGTTCGTGAGTCTGCGGCGAGCATGCGGCCACTACGACCCTGTTCAGACGGTCATCGACGATCGCTTTCCTGATCTTCTCCCGGCTGTCCTCCGAACAGGTGAAAAGGAACTGCTCGGTCCGGACCACGTTGGGGAGTCGTGACGCATAATCCGCCACTTCTTCCACGTGTACCACCGAACCGATATTGATCCCGCAGTTGCACACGAAAACACCGATGCGCGGGGGCGTGTCGGCCTGATCGATTTCCGGCGGAAGTTCCTTTGCCTTCACCATGCTTCCCCGGGCTTCCGCAAGGTCACAGGAGGCGGCGCAGACCGCGGCGCCGGCGTCGGCAACCGCGAACGGGATTTCCTTCGGGCCCTGGAACAGGCCGCAGACGTAGACGCCGGGCCTGGATGTTGACGCAGGGGTGAAGCCTTCGGTCAGGGCGAAGCCGTGCCGGTTGGTTCGGACCCCGATTTTCCGCGCCAGGTCCGTCACGTCGGGGGGTATTTCCAGGCCGACGGACAAGACCACCATGTCGAATTCCTCCGTGCCCGGTTCCCCCTCCTCGGAGGTGTAATCGATGACGAGGCGGTCACCCGGCGCCGCGCGTATGCCGTTCACGCAGGACCGCACGAAGCGCAGCCCGTATTCGTTCCTGGAGCGGTCGTAATATGTGTCGAAGTCTTTCCCGCAGGTGCGCATGTCCGAAAAAAAGACGGCGGCGTCCAGGGGGGCCGGGCTGTGCTCCTTGGCGACCATGGCTTCTTTTATGGCGGCCATGCAGCAAATGGAGGAACAATACCCGTTGCCGCACTCGTTGAGGTTCCGGGAGCCGACGCACTGGAGCCAGGCTATGCCGCGCGGTACCTTTCCATCGGACGGGCGGACGAGATGCCCCAGAAACGGGCCGGATGCGCTCAGGATTCGTTCGAAATCCAGGCTGGTGACCACGTTGGGATGCTTTCCGTAAAGATAGACGTCCAGGCGGGAAGGATCGAAGGTTCTGGCCCCGGGAGCCAGAATGACGGAACCCACCTCGATCGTCCGGTCGAACGGTTTCTGATCGTGGCAGACCGCCCCGGCGGTGCAGGCGCTCACGCATTGGAGGCATTCCGAACACACGCCGCACTGCAGGCACCTCGCGGCTTCCTTCCGCACCTGTTCCTCTGAAAAACCGAGCCGGACTTCATCAAAACCCGCGGTGCGCAAAGGAGGGGGGAGCTTCGGCATGGGTTCGCGCGGGATGCGGTCGCGCCCCGCGACGTCCACATCGCCGACCGGGGTCCGCTCCTCTTCGCGGCCTTCCCGCAGGTCGATACCCCGAATGGCCCGATCGATGGATACGGCGGCGCGCTTGCCCGCGGCGATGGCTTCGACGACCATTCCCGGGCCTGCCACGGCGTCTCCCCCCGCAAAAATGTCCGGGTCGTCGCTTTGAAGCGTTACGGGATCCACCCGCATGGTCTTCCAGTCCGTGAGGGTGCAGGCGCAATCCGGAGTGAGGCAGGCCCAGTCGGATTCCTGCCCGATGGCGGGGATGACCGCGTCGACCTCCATGATGAATTCCGACCCCGGGACCGGTTCCGGGCGGCGCCTCCCGCTTGAATCGGGTTCACCGAGGGTCATGCGCACGCATTCGACGGCCTTCACGCGCCCCGGGTCCCCCAGGATCCGGGTCGGGGCGGCGAGGGTCACGATCTCGATGCCTTCCTCCCGGCATTCTTCCAGTTCTTCGGCGCTTGCCGGCATCTCCTCCGGACCTCGGCGGTAGATGACGACCGGGTGTGCGGAACCGCACCGGCGGGCGGTTCGAGCCGCGTCCAGTGCCACATTGCCGCCCCCGATCACCGCGACCCGGTTTCCCAGGGGAACGTCTCTTCCGAGATTCACCTCACGCAGGTAATCCAGCCCCGCGTATACGCCTTCCAGGTTTTCTCCGTCGATTCCCAGGCCCCTGCATTCGTGGGCGCCCACGGCGATGAAGAAGGCCCTGTACCCGAGGTCCCGCAGTTCGGCGATTGTCACGTCCGTCCCGATTCGCACCCCGGTCCTGAATTCCACGCCCAGGTCGCGAATGACCTGGATTTCGGCGTTGAGAATGTCCCGGGGAAGCCGGTATGCCGGGATACCGACCGCCAGCATCCCGCCGGGAACGGGCAGCTTCTCGAAAACCGTGACGCGGTAACCTTCAACGGCGAGATAGTACGCGCAGGTCAGCCCGGCCGGGCCGGACCCGATCACGGCGACCTTTTCGGTACGGCTGTGTTTGATTTCGGGAACGTAGCGGGTGCCCGAATTGAGGTCCAGGTCCGCAATGAACCGCTTGATGGAATCGATGGCGACGGGCTGGTCGATTTCATTGCGGGAACAGGCGGTTTCGCAGGGATGGTCGCAGACCCTGCCGCAAACGGCGGGGAGGGGATTTGCCCGCTTGATGAGTGCCAGCGCCTCGCGGAACCTGCCCTCGGCGGCAAGGGCTATGTATCCCTGGACGCTCACGTTGGCCGGGCATGAGGCTTTACAGGGGCTGATCCCCTTTTTTTCAACGGCGAATCCGCTGGGGACCGCCTGCGGGTAGCGCTTGTAGACTGCTTTCCTCGTGGACAGCCCCCCGTCAAACTCATTCTTCCTGTGAACGGGGCAGACGGTTGCACACTCACCGCACCCGGTGCACTTGGACAGGTCGATGAACCGGGGGTGCCGGAGGACTGTCGCCCTGAAATGCCCCGCCTCGCCCTCGAGCCCCGTCAGCTCGCTCAGGGTGAGCAATTCGATGTTGGGGTGGGAACCGCATTCCACGAGTTTGGGGGAAATGATGCACATCGAACAGTCGTTCGTGGGAAAGACCTTGTCCAGTTGAGACATTGTCCCGCCGATTGCGGAGGTCTTTTCCACGAGGTAGACGAAGAAGCCCGAATCGGCGAGATCGAGCGCGGCCTGTATGCCGGCGGCCCCGCCCCCGACAACCATGACCGAACCGACCGGACTTCCGTTTGACTTGTCCATGTTGAGCCTCTGCGGGGACTGAACAACCACGCCCCTTCGTCGTGCCCGACGCAGGGGCCGTTGCATCACCCTGGAGTAACGTGATTGATGTACCGGAATGCAGTACGGACTGGGCCTGAGTAATGCCGGAGCAGTAAAGTTTTATCCGGTTGCAGCGGTAAATATCACCATATCAAGAAGATGTGAAAGAGAAAAGGAGAAATGAATCCCGGGACCGCCCGCGTGTCGGCGTGGGGGTGTGGGGCTGTGGGGGACGCGGTTCCCCACGCTTGTGAGAAGCATCGGTTGCTGCTTTCTCGAACGCAGCTCCGTATTACCGCCGTCGCGAGGGGGACGTCCGGCCCCTGTTGCTTTGCCCGGCAACGAATGGTAAAAATGACCGACGGCATTTGTTTCGGCCCTGTACAGGAGAAGTTGGGGGACTTGTCGTGCAGCGAATCTTCGACCGATAAACGTCGCGCTCCGCGGAGGGATGGTCATGAAGATATTCATATGGCGGCACAGTAAGCTCTATTCCAGTTGGTCGATGTTTGACGAACCGCACGTGTACCGGGATAATTATCTGCAGGCGGAAGTGGCGATCCTCGCCGGTTCCAGGGAAGATGCCCTTGAGCTTCTCCGGGAAGACGGCAAATGGGACGTGGAAGAGTTGAACCGGATAGCCCCCCGGGTCGTTGACCTGGACAGCCCGGTGATTATCTGCAAACATGTGGACTTCTGATAATGGTTTGCGTTCAAGAGAACACTAACTGATGTTTGTCGAAAGAGTGGAGAGCCGCCACGGGTGGCACCGGCAACTGGTTGCCGGTGTGCGAAGCACAGGAGGGCCCGGCAGGGCGCACTCACTTGGAGGTGAAAGTCCTCTACAGGCCCGACAGGGGGAACTGTTAGCCGGACGGCAAGGGTGTCCATCGCGAGCTGGAATCTGAAGGAAGCCGCAGGCAAAACGGCGGGTGGCACCGGCAACTGGTTGCCGGTGTGCGAAGCACAGGAGGGCTCCGAAAACAGGTCCCCGCTGAGTCGTTCCACACCGTGTCCCGGTTTCTCTGCGGCTCCCGTCGCCAACTGAAGCCCCTTGCTTGATACTTTCGTTTTCTTTGGCTTTGGCAACTCCTCGTTAGGGCGGCTTGTATCAAACTATAGTTAGATCTTGAACGCGATTAGGTATGACGGGCAAAGGAGTGCACGATGTTGATCGAAAAGGATTTCAGAAGGCTATTCCCCCTGCTTCTGGCGGCTTTCCTGGTTGCAGGCTGTCAGAGCATCGGAATGAGCCAAATCGGCAAAATGGTGCCCGAGGACAAGCGGATCTCCATCCGGAGCGGTGAGGAGCAGTCGGGCAAGCAGTCGGGCAAGTGGTCGGCAAGGGATGTGAACCTGGACTATCGGTATGCCTGGAGCGATCTCGGTTTCAGGATCTCCGGGCAGGTGCATTATGCCGATTCGATCGTGTACAATTACGCGTTGATTCAGACTTTTCACATGGGTGTGATCTTCGCGGACGCGCAGGGCCGGGTCCTGGGGACGGACGGGCTGGTGACCGATACCAACAACAGCCTTGCGCCTGTCGCGATGACGAATCCGGTGACCTTCGACCGTCTGCTCCGGCCTCCGGCCGGGACCGTTTCCATGGCGTTCAGCTACACGGGAACGGCCGTGGACAGCAACCCGGATTCTACGATTACATCCTTTTGGGAATATCCCATAAAATAGAGGCGGACGGGGGCCGGTGGGTTCCGGCCCCCGTCCCTCCTCCCCGCGGATTCACGAACGCCGGGAAAATCGTTCCTTCACCTTATTCCATGAGCCCCTTGCCTTGTCCCGGACGCGCTCCTTCCATCGGTACGGGAAAGACCCCCGCGATTTGTCCATGATGATCTCCTTGGCGCGGAGCAGCGCGATGCCTTCGAGCACGGCCTTGGCCTGTTCATCGAGCTTGAACGCCCCTGTTGTGTACGGTGTTGAGCAGCGGCGCATCGGATTGTTGCACTCCATCGACGAACTCGACACCTCGAAGCACCTCGGTCAGTGGATCATGGACGCAACGTCCTGGACTCCTGAACCCCACAATGGTATCGTCTCTCATAGCGTATCCTCTTTCTCCTTTTTTGTTGAAGGCAAGTCATCCCCAAAAGGGAGGATACGCCGCTCTTTTCCCTCACTCCATACACAACTTTCGACAATAGCTCGATCTGATTAGCGGCAGCTTTCTGAGCCGTTATGAGGAGTTGATCTCCACAGTGAAATCAAACGGTGTTCCGATCATTATCTGCGTCGGCAACTGGTGGCCCGATAGAAAAAAGCATATCGTGCTCAGGCGATCGGTGGAAAGAATGAAGGTCCACTGGGCTGACATCAGCGGCCTCTATTCCGAAGGGGCTTTTGTCGCAGCGTCTGAGAGAACCTTTGTCGACCACTGTGTTGGAATTCATCCCGGAGACGAGGGGATGAGAGGAATATCCGAATCAATAATCCAAATATTAAAACAGGCTAAGGTATTCGACCGTGCTCGTGGTGCTGATTGATCTGAACTGCGGCTCACTGTCCGACGCGTGAGGAGCGACATGCATACTGTTTTGTGTAAACTCATTTCAAAAAAGAAGGGAGAGCCTTTTCATGTCGACGCGAACATCCCGCTGTCGTACCTGTTGAGGACGGTATTAGAGTGGTTTGCAATGTTTGTGAGGGGCGCTTTCGTGCTTGCTCATAAACGTGGCGCATTGTTCAAGGGTCGGAATGTGACCATCAGAGCGGCAGGGAAAATGCGAATCGGGAAGAATGTGTCGATAGGGCATAATTGCTACATCGATGCAATGTCGGTGGATGGGATAGCCTTTGGCGACAATGTGTCCATCCAGAAATACACCACCATCGAATGTACGGGCAGTGTCAGATTTATTGGCAAGGGATTGATCATTGGGAATAGTGTCGGCATCGGCTCCCATTCGTTCCTGGGGTGTGCGGGGGGAGTCGAGATCGGCGATGACACCATAACCGGTAACTTTGTCAGTTTTCATTCGGAGAATCATAATTCTTCCGGGCCAGGTATTCCCATCCGGCTCCAAGGAGTGAGCAGAAAGGGGATAAAGGTCGGCAAGAATTGCTGGATCGGGGCAAAGGCGACCATCCTCGACGGTGCCGTTATTGGAGATGGTTGCATTATAGCTGCAAATTCCGTCGTTGCGCAGGGGGTCTACAAGTCCGATGCAATCTATGGCGGAGCCCCTGCTCGCTTCATAAAAAACAGGCTTTAACTACAGACGTACCAGGCGGTTTTATCTTCGGGAGAAGGAATGAAGCTGAAAGTCCTTTTTCAGTCCCGGAAATCCCTTTTTTCCGTTCCGGGCGGTGATACCGTTCAGATTTTGAAAACGGCTGAAGCACTCAGGGTTCGCGGCTGTAAGGTGGATATTTCGACTGACTTGGAACCGGATGTTTCAAACTATGACATCATACACCTTTTCAACCTCATACGACCTCAGGAGATATACCCGCAGGCCCTCAATGCCTCAAGGCACAAGAAAAAGATTGCTCTCTCCACCATTTATGTATCTTTCGGAGAAAGTGACAAGAAAGGCAGAGCCGAAATAGGCCGGTTTATTGCTCGCTTGCTCAGTCCCTGTCAAATGGAATATGCGAAGGCTCTCGCGAGGTCTTTAGTGAATCGGGAGGTGAACAAAGGGACGTTGGTACTTCTGCTGCACGGCTTTAAAGCACTGCAGGAACGTGTCATAGAGATGACGGACGTGTTTCTGCCGAATTCTCGCGGTGAGATGGGCCGTGTTCTCGCGGACCATCCCAAGAGCCTCGGGAAAGACTTCGTAGTGGTCCCCAATGCGGCTGACGTTCACCTCTTCGATCCAAGCACGGTTTCAGCTTCCCCGCGGTTCGAAAGATACAAAAGGAGCGTACTGTGTGTGGCAAGAATCGAAAGTCTGAAATGCCAGTTTGAACTGGCACGAGCGATGGAGGGGTTGCCTTGGCCTTTGGTCCTGATCGGCAGGGCCGCTCCCAATCATGTTGCCTATTATGAGCGGATCAAGCGGGGCTGTGCACCCAATGTCCTTCTGCTGGGGCCTGTAGAACACCACCTTCTTCCGCAGTATTATAGCGTGGCAAAGGTGCACGCTCTGGTCAGCTGGTTTGAGACGACCGGTTTGTCGTCACTGGAGGCCGGTGCCATGGGCTGCAATCTCGTTATTACCGATAAAGGCGATACCCGCGAATATTTCAAGGATTATGCCTTTTATTGCCAACCGGATTCAATCGAATCGATCCGGAGAGCTATCATTCAAGCCCATGAAGCGCCTGCCAACCCGGAGCTGCGACAACACATCTTGGAAAACTATACCTGGGAAAAGACAGCCGAAAAGACAATGGAGGGATATGAAATCGCGCTTGCATCCGCATAATCGATTCGCATTCGTTGCCGGTCTGCTGTTGGCAACGTTTTGCTTTAACGTTGCGTATGCCTATGACGTGGGGGTCTACTATTTCCCAGGATGGGAAGGAGGGAGCAAGTATTGGGGCGATTTGAAAGGGCTTTCGGGGTCGAGGTCTCCAGGCGTCCCCTGGCCCGAGAGTGAACCATTGTTGGGGTATTATCCCGAGGAAGAAACCTGGGTGGCCGAGCAACGCATTAAATGGGCGGCCGAATACGGCATCTCCTTTTTTTGCCTACGACTGGCACTGGGATGGGACCGGGTTGCACTTGGACCATGCCCTGAAAGCTCACTTGAAGACCGCCAACAGGAATCGGTTACGCTTCTGCCTGCTATGGGCTAACATAGTGCAGTACCAAGAAACATTGGGGAATTCGACGGAATGATCGAGTTCTGGGTCAGGGAGTATTTTACTCAGCCCGAATTCCACCGCATCGACGGTAAACCTGTAGTTTTCGTTTTCTCCCCGGGGCAGTTGAAGAAGTGTGCTGAGCTGTTCGGGGAGAAGGCAGGAACTTTGCTCACAAGGCCCGACGCCAAGGGTAAAGCGCATGGGGTGAAAGGCATCTTTTTCGTTGCGGTGAGCAACGAGGAACCCGGCGAGAATCTGCAGCGGTTTTTTGCTGGGGAGGGCTACAGCGGCTACACGGGTTGGAACTACGTCTTGTTGAAGGACAAGTCGAAAACGGCCGATTATAATCCCATGGTCGATACCTATTCGAATCTCTTTGCCGCAAGTAGCCAAATAGACAAGTATTTGCCCTATATCGCCTCCGTCAGCCCCGGCTGGGATTCGCGTCCATGGGGTAGTGGTAACGCTGTGGTCCGGGAAAATTCGACCCCGGAAAAGTTTGAAAATATGTTGCGCCCGGCTAGGAAATTCATGGACACTCGATTAGGCATAAAGCGGAAAATCGTAATGATTGAAGCCTGGAATGAATTTGGCGAAGGCGCGTACATCGAACCGATCCAAAAGTGGGGAGTGAAGTACCTGGAAGCAATCATGAACGTATTCGGTAAGGAGCGTTCGCATTGAAGATAGCTATCCTGGGAAGCCGAGGCATTCCCGCCCGATACGGCGGGTTTGAGACTTTTGCGGAAGAGTTGGCGACCCGTCTGGTGAAGCGGGGGGTGGAGGTAACCGTATACTGCGAAGCAAGAGATGACCGGCCGGCTTCCTACAAAGGGGTCCATCTCCGGTATTTGGACGTGCCTTCCGCGGGGCCGCTCACGACCATCCTGTTCGACCTGTTCTGCCTCCGGGATGCCCGGCGGTCTTTCGACGTCGTGTACATGCTCGGCTACGGCGCTTCGGCGTTTTGCTTTATCCCGAGGCTATGGGGGCGGAAGGTGTGGATCAACATGGACGGACTCGAATGGAAGCGCTCCAAGTGGAGCCGTTTGGCCAAGGCATGGCTCATGATCATGGAAACCTTCGCCACTCTGACCCCTAACCGGCTCATCGCGGACGCTCAATCCATAAAGGACCTCCTGTGCGCACGGCACCGCCGTCTTCCACCCTGCACCGTTATCCCCTATGGGGCTCCGGTTCTTCCCGACGATCCGGACAAAACTCCGCTTTCCGCGTACGGTCTGGCACCCGGGGAATACTACCTTTCCGTGTGCCGCCTCGAACCCGAAAACCATATTCTCGAGGTGCTCAAAGGATTCAGAGCGTCCGCGGCGCGGTACCCGCTGGTTGTCGTGGGCAATCACCGTTTGCGGTCTGCATACATCGATGCGCTGGAGCGGGAGAAAAACGCGCGTATTCGGTTCGTTGGCCCGATTTACGACAGGGCCGTGCTGCAGTCTATCCGTTACTATTGCACTGCTTGCTTTCACGGGCATTCCGTCGGCGGGACCAATCCTTCTCTTCTGGAAGTATTGGGTTGCGGGAACGTGATACTGGCGCACGACAATCCGTTCAACCGCGAAGTGGCCGGCGGTTTGGCCCTGTACTTCAAAACGGAACATGACATCCCCGCCCTGATCGCGGCGGTTGAAGGATATTCCGGGGAAGATCGGGCAAGGCACGCGCGTGAAGCCCGGTTGAGAGTGGAGGAGTCTTACTCATGGGAGAGCGTTGTCGCGAAATACGTGGACCTTGCTGTCATGGATTGCAAATGAGCGAGCAGGGAACGGCAGGGGAAAACCGGGCGGATTTGTTCCGAGTTGCGCTCAAAATAATATTTTAACATCCCCCGAAAATGCGGAAGAACCAATTCCCCGCATCCTTCAGGGGGTCGGACCACGCGCTCGGCGCTCAGGGCGCTCCCCAGCGTTGCCTTATCCTCCGGGCGGGCAAGACGGATACTATCAAAGACATCCTTGATGAGCAAGGGAGGCATGGCCGGGGCGGCAAGAGCGATTCCACCTTAAATGAGCCTCATTTTTGTCTAGACACATGGGTACACCATACCCCACTTCCTTGAGAAACATCGTTTGATGCTCTCTCGAACGCAACTCACTCTCAACTGTTGCCCATATCCTTGAGCAGATCCAGCAGGTACTGGCCGTAGCCGTTGGTTTCAAGGGGTTTTGCGAGTTCACGGACTTGCGCGGCATCGATGTATCCCATCCGATAGGCTATTTCTTCGATGCAGGCGAGCTTCAGCCCCTGTCGCTTCTGGATGGTTTCCACGAACAGCGACGCATCGAGAAGGGAATCGTGCGTGCCCGCATCCAGCCATGCGAAACCGCGCCCCAGCACGGAGACGAAGAGTTCTCCGCGGGAAAGGTAAACTCTGTTCACGTCGGTTATTTCCAGTTCCCCGCGCGGAGAAGGTTTCAGACCGGAAGCGATGTCGACCACGTCGTTGTCGTAAAAGTACAGGCCCGGGACCGCATAGTTCGATTTGGGACGTTCGGGTTTTTCCTCGATGCTGAGAACCTTTCCGGACTCATCGAACTGCACGACCCCGTATTGCCCCGGGGCATGCACCCAATACCCGAAAACGATCCCGCCGCGTTCCAACTGCAGCGCCCTCCGGAGAATCTGCTGAAACCCCTGTCCGTAGAAGATGTTGTCCCCGAGTATCAGGCAGACGTGATTGCCGCCGATGAATTCCCTGCCGAGAATGAATGCCTGCGCGAGGCCACCCGGATGAGGCTGTTCGATATACGAAAAGCTGATGCCCCATTGACTCCCGTCCCCGAGCAGGGACTGAAAATTCGTCACGTCCTCGGGGGTGGTGATGATGAGGATGTCACGGATCCCCGCCAGCATGAGGGTTGACAGGGGGTAGTAGATCATCGGTTTGTCGTAGACCGGCAGGAGTTGCTTGCTGACCCCTCTCGTTATGGGAAAAAGCCGGGTGCCGCTGCCGCCGGCAAGGACGATTCCCTTCCACTTGCGTGACAGCCTTGCGATGTCACCCGAAACCGGAATCACGTTGGTCATTGGCTCTCTTCCTCCCGTCTTGCCGGAACACGTTGAGTCCGTTCCGGCATCAGTGCGCCGCGCGCCGCGCGGCACCGGTATCAGCGAGGTTTCGTGGACCAGTCGAAGCCGATCAAGGGGTCGTCGTGTCCGATGCGCTTTTCATCAGGGTCGAGTGGATTGTAGGATTCAGTGGTGAAATAGATGATCACGGCGGCTTTCTCTCCCAGCACACGGTACCCGTGCGCCACCATCCTGGGGATAAACAACAGGATCGGATTGTCCTCCCCCATGTGAACCACCTGCGTTCGGCCTCGGGTGGGCGAATCGTGCCGCAGGTCGTGGAGAACCACCTGGGCGTTTCCCACGGGGAAAAACCAGAGGTCGTCCTGACGTTCGTGGTAATGAAATGCCTTGATCACGCCGGGGTAGCTCTTCGACATGGACGACTGGCCGAATCGTGACAGCAGCGAGTCGTCGTCGCGCAGTATTTCCTGAAAAAACCCGCGGTCGTCGCAGTGGCGGACGAGCCGCTTTATTTTTACACTTTCGATGGGCCCGCTCGAAAGGGCCGCATCATGTCGTTGCGTTCCGCCGGTATCATGATCCGCCGGTGAATCGACGATTGTTTTCATCGGCTTCTTCCCCCATTGTGGAAAAGCTCCGGTTTTTTTTGCCGCAGCTCATCGAGAAAATCCGCCAGTGCGAGCGGCCATGGCCGCACGTGCAACCCCAATCCCGAAATGCTTGCCGGAGAAAGAACGGAATAAGACGGCCTCCTGGCGGGGCGCCGCAGTTCCGCGCTCCCGATGGGCCGGACCACGGTCTTCCAGCCCGACTGGCGTATGATCTCGCGTGCAAATTCAAACCGCGAGCAATGATCGCCGTTCGTGGCATGGTAGGTGCCGAACGGGGCCGGAACCGGAGGATGACCGTTTCTGAGGATCCCTTCAAACGGGGCCTCCATGCCGATCACGGCCAGGACGATTTCCGCGAGGTCGTGTGAATAGGTCGGGCAACCGTTCTGATCGTCGACCACGCTGATCTGCTCCCCGCTCGCCGCCTTTTTCAGAATCGCGACCGGGAAATTGTCCCCGTTGACCCCGAACAGCCATGCCGTGCGCAGGATATAATGCCGAGGATTCATTTTCCTCACGGCCTCTTCTCCCGCCAGCTTGCTCGCACCATACACATTGATCGGGGAAGGCGTATCCTCCACTTCATATGAAGCGTTTTCCGACCCGTCGAAGACAAAATCGGTGCTGATGTATACAAAAGGGATGTTCCGCTCCGCGCACAAGCCCGCAAATTGCCCGGTCGCCGTGGCATTGACGGCGAAGGTCTTCGCCCGTTCTTCCTCGCAGGCGTCCACCTGCGTGAGGGCCGCGGCATGAATCGCAACCGTGAACGGTCCGCCGTGAACGCCGTTCTCCAGGGCGTTCCTCAGGCTGCCGGGGTCCGTGATGTCCAGTTCACCCTCATCGGGTGCCGAGTAGGGTACACTTCCCCGATCCAGAAGCCGTTTGAGGTCGGAACCCAATTGTCCGGAACCTCCGGTTATAAAGATTCTCATGGCATTTCCCGTCAAGCTGGATCTTCAAGAGCCGCGGGCGTCGGCCGCTCCGTGTGCCTCCGGCGAAATCCGGCCTCCCCGGGGCATCAGAAGGGCCAGCCCCATCTCCCCCTCACCAGGTCTCCGTGCCGGATTCCCGCTACCGGTCCTCACCGCGCCGACTTTCATGGCGAACACGTTCCCGTGCCCCCTTGTCAGCATTCCTCCCGTGTTTGCCGTGTCAGCCGTAACAAATACCCACGGCCGCCGCAGGGCAAAAAACAACCCCTCTTCGGCCAAGGCCGGATCGGCTCCCGGCCCTGCTCAACGTTCTGTCCTTACCGGTGTTTGTTCATATATGCAGTTGGCGCGTTGAAAGCTTCTTGTACACTGTTTTCCCATGTAAAACATATTAATTGGGAACCATATACCTATCAAGCAGTAATTTGGTGTAAGTCTTCGTCCTGGATGCCCTGGGCCCGACGGATTCACCGATACCGGCCATTACTGGTTATGAGCGGCCGCCAGGAGGTAAAGCTTGAGCGGTTCTGCGGGGACCTTCCGCTCCGGCCACTTCGGGGCATTTATGATTCCAGGCGTTAAAAGCAGGCCTCACGCGACGGCGCAACGGCGCAACGAAAAACAAAGGTAGAGAAACACCGGCCCGCGACGAAAAACGAAGGCGAAGAAAGCATTGGAACGTTGGCCCCTTGCGCGTTGGGGGGTCCCGGTTGGGGCAGGGGACTGAACTGAGTCTCACGCAACGACGCAACGACGCGACGAAAAACAGAGATAGAGAAACACCGGCCCGCAACGAAAAACGAAGGCGAAGAAAGCATTGGAACGTTGGCCCCTTGCGCCCTGGCGGTTCCCGGTTGGGGCAGGGGACTGAACTGAGTCTCACGCAACGACGCAACGACGCGACGAAAAACAGAGATAGAGAAACACCGGCCCGCAACGAAAAACGAAGGCGAAGAAAGCATTGGAACGTTGGCCCCTTGCGCGTTGGGGGGTCCCGGTTGGGGCACGGGACTGAACTGAGTCTCACGCAACGACGCAACGACGCAACGAAAAACAGAGATAGAGAAACACCGGCCCGCGACGAAAAACGAAAGCGAAACGGCGCGGGCTTTCCGGCTGCTCCCGGGCGGGGCCGCTAAAACTGGAACTTCACGCTGGTCATGAACAGGTGGTTTTGGCGGTTGACTCCCGGCTCCAGATCGAAATTATTCACCGTCTCGAAACCATACCGGGTCACGATGCTGATGTTGTCGGTCAGGTTGTAGGTGACGTCGGCCCCGATCTCGCTGACGGTTTCCTGGGTTTCGCTCAAGGTCATCCCTCTTTCCATGAAATCGTAGTCGAGGCCGACTTGAAGATCGGTCCTCAGGTAATGGGTGATGCGGGCGAACAGGTCCTGGGAGTCTCCGTCGTCATGCTGTCCCATGAGCGCATCCCGTACTGGGTGTATCCCGACTGGCACATGTAGTGGCCGTACCAGAAGCCGGGGGTTGAGTCCACGCGGTGGGCGTTCGTCGTCCATTCGATCCTGAGGTCCGTGCGCCCGTCGCACATCAGGTCGGGAATGTATGCGCCGAGCAGAAAGGCCTGGTCCTTGAAAATCAGTTCCTGGGGGTGGGCCGAGTCGAAACCGCTCCCGGAATCGTCGCCTCCCCATTCGAAATACAGCGAGGTGTTCCGGAGCCAGGGCAACCGCCAGCGAAAATCGAAGGCGGCCATCTGGTTGGCATTCTGCGGCGACTGGAAGCCGAGGAATTTGACGACGTCCGAAAATGTCAGACCCGGCACTCCCTGGCCCCCGAACATGGCCGTGAACGCCATGCCCATTTCAAAAGTGGGCGACGGCTTGAAGTTGATCCGCATCCCGCCGACCATCGGATTCGGGGGGATTTCCTCCGCTTCCAGCCTTGAAGCGAATATGGTGTATTTGAATGGACCCAGGTAACTGAAATACCAGGGGAGGATCGTGGGCGTGTCGTTGGAAATCTTCACCAGGTTGAGGTTGGCGGCATTGTCGGTGATGAGCCACTGTGCCGACCCTGCCCCCACCACAAAGAATCCCTGCCCACCTCGATTTCCGCGTTCCACTGGGTGAGTTTGCCGTAGGCCTTGAGCAGGTCCGCTCTCGTGCCGTTCAATTCCTCGATGCCGCCGTCGTTCTGGCGCAGGACGAAGATCGGTTCCACATACCCCGAGAAAAAGTCGCCGTACCCGAAAGTCGTGGCAAACTGCAGGGACCCGTTGCTCCCCTCGCCGTAGACGACCCCTTCGTTGTTGTATACCAGGGGAGTGCCTTCGGTGGCATTGATTTTGAAATCGCGGCTCTCCGGGTCCCCGGTGAACGAGCGCGGTTTCCCGTCGGAATAGACGTAGCGCACCTGGGCCGATTCCACGGGCTTGATGAAGGATCTTGCCTCGTAGCCGCTGTCGGGGTCCCAAGCCTGCAGTTCTTCCTTGAATTCTCTCTGAAATTTTCTGAGGAATTCTTCGATGATGGGAGAAAGCTGCTTGCCGAGGCGCTTCTTTTCGGTCAGGGCTTCCTGGACCAGCCGGGCCATTTCCATGTGCGAAAACGGTCGGGTACCCTGCACAGGTCGGAACGGATCAGACCGGCCCCCACCAGCTTGTCAATGGCGGCGTAGGACTAATGGTCCAGGGGGACGTTGACGGAGGACACGGACGCCGCGAATACGGTCGAGCCCAGGCAAAACCAGAGAAGCAGGGCCATCGGCAGCAGCGAAAGGCGGATGCACCCCTCAGAACGAACAGCGCCACCCACTGGCATCCCTCTCGCCCCCCCTCGATCGGCCGCTGATTTTCAACGTGTGCTCGTGAATTCCGCATTCGCCCCGAGAATTCGATAATGCCTGAGAAGCAGGGGAAGGCCAAAAGGTATTTGACCGGCATGGCGAAAAACCGGACAAGAGGCGGGTTGCGGCCCGTCCGCCGCCGGGGCCGTTTTCGGACCGCTCCCCCCCCCCGGTTTTTCTTCCCCGCTTTTCGGGCGGGAAAACCCCCTTTTCACCGTGAATACGGCAAAGCCGAACCTCTTGATGCTTCCGGGATCGGCCGTTATGATGGGCCCGCCCGGCGGGTACGGGCCTGCATGGGCCAGGATGCTTCGGATTGTGAAAATCAAGGAGGATGCGGGTGCACAGCGAAACGCACGACTACGGAATTCCGACGGGAGATGACCGGCAGGAGGGTGGTCCGTCCATGCCCGTTTTTGACAAATATACCGGCGAGGTGATCGGGAACGTGCCCGTGGCTGCAAGGGAAACCGTGGACAGGGCCCTGTCCGCGGCAAGCGAGGCCTTTGCCTCCTTCTCGCACACGGCCACTCACGTTCGGTCCGGAATCCTCGGGAGGGCTGCCGGTCTTCTCGATAAATACGGAGAGGAATTGGCGACCCTTCTGGTGCGGGAGGCGGGGAAGCCACGAAAATATGCCTCAGCGGAGGTCCGCCGCGCCGTCGAAACGTTTAAATTTTCGGCGGAGGAAGCCGGGAGGATTCACGGGGAGACGATTCCGATGGACGCGAGTGCCTCGGGTGAGGGGAGGACCGGGTTTTACGTCCGCACCCCGGTGGGGATTGTCGCCGCAATAACGCCGTTCAATTACCCGCTCAACCTTGTGGCCCATAAAGTCGGCCCGGCCCTGGCGTCCGGAAATGTGGTCGTGCTCAAGCCCGCGTCCGCCACGCCGCTGGTGGCGTTTCGCCTCGCCCGGATTCTCGAGGAGGCCGGGCTTCCTCCCGGGGTTTTGAACGTCCTGGCGGGTCCCGGCGGGTCCATCGGGGACCTGCTCGTAACGGACCGGCGGGTGGCCAAGATTTCGTTTACCGGAAGTGTTCCCGTCGGCGAAAGGATCATGAGCAGGGCGGGCCTGAAAAAAGTCACCATGGAACTGGGGAGCAATTCCGGGACCATCGTGGAACCGGACGCCGATCAGGACGATGCCGTGCGGCGGTGCGCCGCGGGGGCGTTCGCCAACAACGGGCAGGACTGCGCTTCGGTTCAGCGGCTTTTCGTGCACGAGGCCGTTGCGGCGGAATTCAAGAAGCGCCTCGTGGACATCGTGTCCCAAATGAAAGTCGGCAATCCGCTCGACGAGGATTGCGACGTCGGTCCGATGATTCATGAAGCGGAAGCCGTGAGGGCCGAATCATGGGTCCGGGAAGCGGTGGAACAGGGAGCGAAAGTTCTTATCGGCGGCAGGCGGGAAGGAGCGGTGCTTTATCCGACGGTGCTTGCCGATGTCCGCCCCGAAATGAAGGTCATGCGCATGGAGGTCTTTGCCCCCGTGGTGTCGATCCTTGCGCACGGGCGTTTCGAGGATGCCGTGCGCCTGGTGGACGATTCTCCCTACGGATTGCAGGCCGGTGTTTTTACCCGTGACATCCGAAAAGCCCTCTACGCCGTAAACCGGATCAACGTGGGGGGTGTTATGATCAACGATACGTCGGCATTCCGTGTGGATCACATGCCTTATGGAGGCAACAAGATGACCGGCATGGGGCGGGAAGGGGTGCGGTTTGCCGTGGAGGAGATGACGAACCTCAGACTGGTGGTCATCAGGTCCTCAGGGCCTTTGGAAGGTCACGCCGACGCCGTCTCAAGAAGAGCGGGGGAATGATCCCCCCCGCAGCCCTCAGGGTCTCGGCCCACGCGCCGGCGCGTGCGGCGTAAAAGGATGGGGGGCGTAGCTCCCCCCCACTTTTTGAGAAACGTCATTTAGCGCTTTCTTGAACGCAACTTTGTATCAGGTTTCCTGCGCGACCAACTCGACCGCTTTTCTTGCAATGGCGCTCAGCGGGTCAAAAACAGGACAGGGAAGGTCCTCCTGCCGCACGACGAGAGGGATTTCCGTGCAGCCCAGGGCGATGCCTTCCGCTCCTCTGGCGATCAGCCCTCTTGCGACGTCGAGTATTTTGGGTTTAAAGGAGTAATCGCCGGCCTTTACATGGTAGATGGTTTCCATGACGACGGCCTGCCCGTCGGCGTCGGGAGTGAGGATCCCCGTGCCGTCCCTGGTGAGGGCCTGTTGGTACAGGCCCGTGGCCAGCGTGCCGTCCGTAGCCATCAGTCCCAGTGTGTGCAGCTTTGGGGCATGGAGCGAAACCAGGGTGGCCGTTTCGGTGATCATATTCAGCACGGGAACGGACACGGCGGCTTGGATTCCCTTAATCCAGAAATGAGCGGTGTTGCAGGGTATAATAATGAAGTCGGCCCCGGCGCGTTCGAGGGTCCTGGCGCTCTTGACGAGCGCCGGCAGGCAATCTTCTCCCTGCCCCTTGATGGCGGCGGTGCGGTCGGGGATTTGCGGGTTGCTGTCGATGATGACATGGTGGTGTTCCTGGTCCCTGGTAGCCGGGGTTGCCCGGATTATACGTTCAAAGAGCGCCAGTGTTGCTTCCGGTCCCATGCCGCCAAGGACGCCGATGATTCGATTTGCCATAACCGGAACCTCCGTTCGAATGGATTCTTGTGTTGACAGCCGGAGCGGGTGGCTCGAAATTCCCTTCCGGGACTATAACAAAGGTATTGACTATAGAATATACTATATATTATTTTGCAAGTAAGAATTGCTCACAACCCCTAAAAAGAAACAGGAGGACAGCATGTGCCCTCGGCAACTGGAACCGAAGACTCTGAGCAACATGGCTTATGAGGCCCTGAAGGAGTCCATCCTGAAGAATGAGATGCTCCCGGGGCAGGAAGTTGTGATCCGGACGGTTGCGGCTTCGCTCGGAGTCAGCCACATCCCTGTGCGTGAGGCTGTGGCGCGTCTTGCCGCGGATGGCTTTGTCGAGCAATCCCCCCACCGCACCCTGCGGGTTGCAGAACTCAATGAGGACATCGTCCGCCAGGCCTACGAAGTCAGGCGCCTTCTCGAACCGCACGCCGCCGTCTGCGCGGCGAGGCAGGCCAAAGCGAATCCCGCCTTCCGTAAACCCCTCCAGGATTTGCTTGAATCCGCGGAAGGCCACATCGGGACAAAATCCGAACAGTTTACCTTCGAAGAATCCATCGGGATCGACCTGAGCCTGAACGAAATCTTTCTCAAGGCCGTCGACAACGATATTTTGCGTGAGATTCTGACCCTGATAGGGAACCGCTCGCTTCGCACCCGTACATACACCGAGGCAACCAACTTCTCGACGAGCATGGAAGCAAACGACACGTCCACTCGTGAACACATAGCCATTATCCGCGCCATCATTGACGGCGACGATGAAGCGCATATCCGCGAGGTGGTGATTGAACACCTGAAGAACGGAGAAGGCCGCACCAGGGCTGCCATCCGCTCACGTGGAACCGCCTGAGGCGCGACCCTGCGTCTCACATGCCCGTGCTGTGGGAGAGTTCAAATGCTGAACCGTGAAAAGTGGGCCGGCCTGCTTCGTACGGACCATCGCTCCGCAGGGTCCGTCGACATCCGCCCCGGGTTCCGCTCCGCTGCGGGGGCGCACGGCCCGGGGTCCATGGCTGTCGCGTTTCCGGAAGGGGCGGCAAAGGAACAAACCCGCTTCGGGGAAGAGGGCTGCCCGGTAGCAGTCGGTCCCCCGGGACGGCGGGCTCGGCGTTCCGACGGTCCACGGTTTTTTTGAGGGCTGCCGCCAACGCAGGGAAAGTTTCATCAGAGTAAAAAAACTGCTTGACTATATAATATATCATATAGTACCAGTTGTATGTACATGACAGCGATTTTTGAGCGTGTTCCTTGAAAACCGCATATTGCTTCGAGACGAAAACCGGGAAAATGGGAATGGCGGTCAAAACTGCGCGGATTCCTTAGACAGGTGGCTGCGCGGGCTCCTTTCCGGCCAACGGGACGGAAAGGCGGAATCTGATGAGCCCTACCCGGGCACTCGAGCGGATGTTCACGGCCGCGGCTGAACCATCTCTCATCACGGCGCTCAAGAACCGGTACTCAGCAACGGCACAACCCCGAACCCACGCTCGCTGAATTGTTGGACGTAAAACCTGATCGAACACATGCTGCTCGTAGCCTTCCGCCTGTTCAACCGGCGGCTCAGTACTCTCGGATCAATATACGGTTTAAAATATACTGCATTCTTGTACTTGAAATCAGAGCATTTTTAGTCACCAGAAGGGTGCGGACCCCTGACTGTCCGTTAAAGGGGAATGCGTGCCTGCAAGGCGGGGAAAACACGAGGGGGCACATCATTTCCGCGCAGGGCGGGAACTTTGGTGTTTCTCAGATGTTAACTGATTGATATCATACAGTAATACTTGGTGAGCCGTTTTGCCGTGGTTATGGTGCGTGCGGGTTTTCGGCATTTACCCGCAAGGTATAACTCTTTTATCACACGGGCATGGTCCACGCATGGACCGGGAGACCATGGAAGATCCCCACGGGGTGAGGGGGCTTTGCCACCCTTGGTAACAGGGGATATCATGACGCGGGTGGTGGAGTATCAAATTCCGTACAGGCCTTCTCCATCCTGTTCTCAAAGGACGGCCGCCAACCGTCTCCGCCTTTTCAGCATTGGATTAGCTCTGCCGTATAGAGAGGGTTTAGGATGCTTGAAGTCAAGAATGTCTCAAGGATTTTTGGGGGCCTTGTTGCCTTGGACAGCGTGAACATGCAGGTCGACAAAGGTGAAATAAAGGGTCTCATCGGTCCGAACGGCTCGGGAAAGACGACCCTTATTAATGTGATAAGCGGGTTCTACGTTCCGTCCTCCGGAAAGGTGCTCATCAACGGAACCGACATCAGTGGGAAACCGCCTTACAGCATCACCAAACAGGGCCTGGTGCGCACTTTCCAAAATATCAATCTCTTCCCCGATATGACCGCCATAGAGAACGTCGCCACCGCCTATTCGATGCACATGAAAAGCAATCTTTTCTCGGTCCTGTTCAACACCGCCACTTTCCGCAAGGAGGAAAGAACCTCTTTTGATAAAGCGGAGTCAATCCTGGAATTCGTCGGTCTCACGGGGAAAAAGGACCTGTTGGCCAAGAACCTGCCCTATGGGCAGCAAAGGCTGCTGGAAATCGGAAGAGCCCTGGCTACCGATCCTTTTCTGCTGCTCCTGGACGAACCCGTGGCAGGCATGAACGATCAGGAAAGCGATGAGGTGGCGGTCCTCATTCGTAAGCTGCGCGACAACGGCAAGACCATTCTTCTTATCGAACATCATATGAAATTTGTCATGAATTTGTGCGACCAGCTCACCGTGTTGAACTCAGGGGCGGTGATCGCCGAGGGCCCCCCAAAGGAAATCCAAAACAACGAAGATGTCATAAGAATATATTTAGGGAAAAAGGAACGCTCAAATGCTGCACATAGATGATCTGACATGTCATTATGGCGTGATAAAGGCGCTGGATCACATAAATATAAGAATCGACGCCAATGGAGTGTATGCGGTAATTGGGGCCAACGGAGCCGGAAAATCAACCCTGATAAAGACCATTGCAGGACTTGTAAAACCGACATCCGGCAGCATAACGTTCTTTGACGAAATAATATCAGGACTGCAAACCTATGAGGTGGTCGGCAAAGGAATTTCCGTGTGCCCCGAGGGAAGGCATGTATTCAAATCCGTAACGGTATTCGAAAACCTTATGGCCGGGGCATATATATTGAACGATAAAGAACGCATTCAAACGAATATCGAGAATGTGTTCAGCTATTTCCCACGACTGTACGAGAGGAAGAAACAACTGGCCGGCACCCTGTCGGGCGGTGAGCAGCAAATGCTGGCCATCGGCCGGGCCCTTATGTCCAATCCGAAGCTTTTGCTGCTGGACGAACCTTCCATGGGACTCGCTCCCAATCTCGTGGATGCGGTTTTTGATGTTGTGGTTCGAATACATAAGGAGAAAGAAATACCGATCATAATCGTCGAGCAGAATTCGGAAATGGCCCTGAGCATAGCCGAGTATGCATATGTGCTGGAGGTCGGAAAGCTGGCATTGGAAGGAACCGGCAATGATCTGCTCAACTGTGACGAAGTGCAGAAAAAGTATCTCGGCGCATAACGCGCCCCATCGGCCTCAGGCCGATCATGTGCCGTCGGGACGGTCATTCCGCCGTCCGCGGATGTGATGTACCGGGTCTAATTCAATGGATTATACGATCAGAGGGGTAGCCCGGATAGGTATTGTCCGGGCGCGAAGCGCAAGAGGCTTCAGTATTTGCGGATAAGCCCTGAGCAAGCGCTTCAGACATAAGCACGAGAGTAATGGGTTCCGGTAACGAAGCATCAACAATCTATGGGGGATTTCCAATGAAAAAGCTAGTCTCGGTGTCTCTTTCGCTGGCCGCCATTATGATGTTCGCTGTGCTGACTTCAGGCTGTAATTCAGGTTCGGACACGATCAGAATCGGTGCCATCGGCCCGCTGACGGGTGAAAGTTCCATTGGAGGGCTCGATGAGCTCGACGGCAAGAGGATGGCCATCGACGAGGTGAATGCAAAAGGCGGGATAAACGGAAAGAAGATTACTCTGTTCTCGGAAGATGACGCCTCTCAGGCGTCACAGGCGGCTTCCTCTGCCATGAAGCTGATCAACCAGAACAAGGTCGTAGCCATCCTGGGGGCGCACAACAGCGCCTGTACGCTGGCCGTCATGGAGATCCTCACCAAATCGCACATTCCCATGATTACGGCGGGGTCGAGTTCCGTGAAGGTGACCGCTTCAGGGAATGAATGGATTGCCTGCGGATTTCCCGGTGACGACATTCAGGCCAGTGCCCTGGTGACTTATGCCAAGAACAAAATGAATATCGGCAAAGTCGGCGTTATTTACGTAAACGACGACTTCGGCAAAGGCGGGCTCCAGTCGCTGGAAGGCGCCTGTAAAAGGCAGGGAGTGGAAATCGCGGCTTCCGAGTGTTTCATGGGTGAGGACAAGGACATGCGGACCCAACTCACGAAGATCAGGAACGCCGGCGTAGACGGTCTTTTCATCTGGTGTCAATACGTTCCGGGCAGTCTTATCATGAAGCAGGCGAGAGAAATGAACTGGAACGTTCAGTTCTACGGTTCAACGGGGATACTGCACAGCAAGACGTTCGACCTTTCCGCAGGTGCGTATGAAGGCACCATAAATTCGGTTCCTTTTATACCTGAAGTTCCGGACCCTGCAAAACAGAACTGGGTAAAGCGGTACAAAGAGAAGTACAACAAGACTCCTTCCCAAAACTCCGCACGTGCCTATGATGCAACGATGATTTTGCTTGAAGCGATCAAGAGGGCGAATTCCACGGATCCGAAAGCCATTCGGGATGCCATTCGCAGCACTAAAGACTACGAAGGCTTGCAGGGCAAGATATCCATAGATCAAAACACGGGTAAGTACATAGGAGAAGTGATGATAGTCAAGGCTGGAAAGTCTGGATGGTCATTTCTCGATAGTGCCGTCGCAAAATAGACTGCCATGCATGCAGTGTGATTTGTGATGAGTCACGACAAATGCGACTTGGCAGATCCCTGAACACTGAAATGTCGGTGGGGCTGTTAAATCGAAACCTGAGCACTATCCTCGAACCGACATGTTTACTGAAGGGTCATGAATCGATGAAGGACACTGTTAAGGTAGCTGTGGTTCAGATGCCGACCACGTGGATGGATTATAAGGCGAACCTGGCCTACATGAAAGAAGCCATTGCCCGTGCCAGGGAGGAAGAAAGTGCGGAGCTTGTAGTATTCCCTGAACTTTCGAGCATTGGGTATATCCGTGAAAGGAATAAAGAGTTCGGCTGCAGCTACATAAAAGCGGCCGAAAAGATACCCGGGCCGTTCGTAAAGGGCATTGCCGAACAGGCGAAAAAGAGCGGGGTCCATGTGATCACCGGGTTGACCGAACTGCACCCGGACATACCGGGCAGTCTGTACAACAGCGCCGTGCTGATCGATCCCAGGGGTGAGATTGTGGGCAGGCATCGCAAGCTGCATATTCCCGGCTATGAAAAACACTATTTCATTCCCGCAGGCAGTGCCGAGGTATTCAAGACCGATCTTGGCAATATAGGAATGTGCATATGCTACGACGGCCAGTTCCCGGAGATTACAAGGACGCTTGCCCTCAAGGGCGCGGAGATGCTCGTCATGCTCTGGAACATGCCCGATTTTTCGAACCCCCCGGAGTTGCTTCATTACATTACGGCTACCAGGGCCGCGGAGAACCGGATGTTCGCCGTGTCATGCAACCGAATCGGCAAGGATGGTGAAATCAGCTTTTTCGGCTACAGTTCGGTTTCGGATCCCGTGGGCAACTTCCTTGCGAAGGCTGAACGGGAGGAAACCATACTGTATGCGACCCTGAAGAGGGATGTTCTGCTCGAAGAGAGGGCTCAGCAGCCCGTATTCCGGGATCGCAGGCCAGATTTGTACGGGGAGCTTGTAAAACCGTTGTGAGCGCCCCGGAGAACCCTGACAAATCACTCGTTTGAATTAAGTGTCGTCCGGAGATGAATGCGATGGAAATCTCGAAGTATATATCACGTGAAAAAGCCGCCACGGTGCTCGCTGACCTGGTGAAGACCCCGAGTATCAGCAGGAATGAAGGCCAACTGGCGGAAAAATTGAAGGACATGATGGTGAATATGGGCTTCGAGGCCCACATTGACAGCCACGGCAACATGATCGCCGGCAAAAAGTACGCAAGGCAGGGCGTGAAGCTGGCGCTCAACTCCCACATGGATACGGTGGATGTCGGGGACGGATGGACGGAAAAACCCTTTGGAGCGGAAATCCGCAACAACGTCCTGTACGGATTGGGCAGTTGCGACTGTAAAGGCTCCATTGCCGGCATGCTTCTGGCCATGAACGCGATCACGAAAAGCGACCTGGAACTCAAGGGTGAGTTGTGTTTCACCGCCGTGGTCCAGGAAGAAGTGCAGGGAGAAAACAACAAGGGCACCGTGAAACTCATAAAGGACGGTTTCAAGGCGGATATGGTCCTTGTCGGAGAACCCACGAAACTCACCATATGCCGCGGCTGCGAGGGAATGGTCGAAGTTGAAGTGACCACACGCGGAATCGCCGTACACGGGAGCAACGCGGAAGACGGCGTCAACGCCATCACGAACATGGTCAGGATTATCGACAGGGTCTCAAAAATCAAAGCCGGTTGCAGTGATTTGCTGGGAAACGGTTCCATAAATGTCGGCGTCATCAGCGGCGGTCTTCGTTCGAGCGTCGTGCCCGATCAGTGCTCCTTGAAGATAGGGCGTTTTGTTGTGGAAGGTGAGACGGGTCCTGCATTTCTCGACCAGGTGAATGGCATAATCCATGACCTCAAGTGCTCTGATCCGTCGTTTACCGCGTCAGCGGCCCTGACTTACAACTCAGCCGCGGGCGTTGTATCCGAAAATACACCCATCGTGGGCGCTCTCAAGGAAGCGACGCGTGATTTCATGGGAGCCGAGGCGCCGGTTACCGGGATGCGGGCGCACCTGGATTCGGATTTTCTCATAAACCTTGCCGGCATACCTGCCATTGCCTTTGGCCCCGGCGATATGGCAAAGGCCCACAAGGCCGATGAACACGTGTCGATTGAAGAAGTGGTTACGGCCGCTAAGATCTATGCCGGTGCCATCATGAGGATCCTTTCCGAATGAATTTTCCAACCCACGCCCGTGTCGCCCTTCGCAGCAGCGTGACACGGCAGGGCCGGCGCCTTTGCGTGCCGCGCCCTCGGAAGCTCTGATCCGGGGTCTCCCGACCCCCGCTCACATGAGCGGTTACACGGTCGACACCCCGCCCCCCCCGCGGGATCGGCGGGGGCCGGGGGCCCCGGACTGAGCGGACCGCAGGGGTTGACTTCAGCAACTTCGTGAAGGCCGGGATATGCGACGGGGGGCCGGACATGCGGATGCCGGCGGGAACATGCGGGGAGCCCGCAAGCGTGTGTTATCGCCGAGTCCTGCGGGTGGAGCTTCTTTTCTTCAACAGACTGTTATGAAACGTCTCATTTGGTGTTAAAAGGTGGAAATGATGGGCCTGTTGCTGGTACAACTTGTCAATGGCATTACTATCGGGGTGATATACGGCCTTGGCGCCCTTGGATTCACGATGGTTTATAAAGCGCTGGGGGACCTCAATTTCGCACATTGCGATACCATAATGATAGGAGCGTTTCTATCCTATACATTTATAGTCGCGGGTGGATTTCCTCTGTATTTCGCATTTCCCGCCGTAGTGGTGCTCATGCTGCTATACGGACTTCTCATAGAGAAGGCGCTCTTCAAACGGTTCAGAAAAGCTTCCGTCATAACGTTCATGCTGGTATCGATCTCGTTATCGAGCGTTGTTAAGAACGTCGCTCTTCTGATATGCGGTCCCGAACCTGTGTCTCTGCCTCTGATACTGGGATCGCAAAAAATAGAACTGTACGGCGCCACCATTCCCCTCAGCAATTTCTGGATACTTCTTATCGCAGTGTTTTCCCTGGTTGTTCTACAGCTTTTCTTCACCAGGACTAAGTTCGGCCTCTCCATAAGGCTTGCGTCCGAAGATACGGAAACCGCCGGTCTTATGGGCATCAGGGTCCTGCGCGTCCGTGCGGCGACGTTCGCCATCACTTCAGCTCTGGGTGGCATCGCCGGTATGCTGGTGGCCCCGCTGTTCACCGTTACGACGGAACTCGGAGCGCAGCTTGCTCTCAAGATTTTCGTAGCAGCCGTCGTGGGCGGCGTCGGAAATCTTCCGGGCGCCGTAGCCGGAGGAATTCTCGTGGGGGTTACCGAATGTCTGTCGGCCGCGTACATATCGTCGGGATACAAGGACATCATAGTATTTACCGCGGGCATCCTGACTCTGGCGGTCTGCCCGCTGGGAATATTCAGGCGTGTGGTGAGCAAGCACTGATGTAGAGGAGAACACCTGTGATCAGAACGTATTTCAACAAACAAAGGATACTGATTCTTGTCGTACTGCTGGCGCTCTTCGGTGTTATGGCCAGCAGCGACTACCTTATGTTTCTCAGCGTGTTTGCCAGCATAAACGCAATTGCGGTGGTCGGCATCGTGCTTATTTCCGGTTTTGCTCAGCAGCTTCATCTCGGACAATCCGCCCTGGTGGGCATAGGGGCATACGTTTCCGCGATACTCATGACAAAGCTGGGCATGTGCTTCTGGCTCACCGTTCCCGTGGCAGTGGGCACCGCGGCGATATTCGGAATTCTCCTTGGAATCCCTACCCTGAAACTGCGCGGTGGTCCATACCTTGCCCTGGTTACGCAAACCTTCGGTGAAATTATTTATATCGCTCTTCTGAATCTGGAAAGCCTAACGGGCGGCCCGTTCGGCATAATGGGGATCAAGAGTCCGTCCATCGGCTCCTTCAAGTTCGATACGCTGCAGTCGTACTTTTTCCTGTGTATTTCCGTCCTCCTCGTCGTGTACCTGGCGGCGCGGCAGGTTGCAAAGTCGAAATACGGAAGGATGTTCATATCCATCAGGGAATCCGAAGCGGCGGCCCAGTCCGTCGGCATCAATACGATGAAATATAAGATCATGGCCTTTACGCTTGCTGCGGCAATGGGCGGCATATCCGGTGTGCTTTATGGACCGTTCATCGGTTATTTGAGCCCGGAACAATTCAGGTGGCAGCCGTCGCTCATTCTGATCTCGATGGCTATCGTCGGAGGGTTGAGAAGCCTCGAGGGGGGCATACTGGGTGCCTTTGTCCTTACTTTCATGCCTGAGCTTCTCAGGGTTACGGACCAGTACAGACTCATACTTTATGGTGTTCTGCTGATTGGGACACTCGGCTTCGTGCCTGACGGATTGATATCTCTGTTTGGAAAATCCCTGGGCGGCATCAGGCAGATGCTCAGAGAGCGCTGGGCCGAGCTGTCCGATAAGACGGAACGGATTCTGGAGAAGGGTTTAGAAAAGAAACCGAAAAATGCACAGGTTTGAATGTGCGGCTCGGCGGGTATTATCAGGCCGTTGAAAACGGGGAATTTTCCCCACAAGACAGGGAAGAAATGCCAAGGTTTGTTATTTCCGCGAAAGCGGGAGTCCGGGGTTTTTACAAGCGAGCGGTTTCATCCGGTAAAATCACCGGGCCCCGGCTTCCGCAGGGGTGGCGACATGTGTCGGTTGCATGCTCCCGCTCGTTTCACGGACTGTTGTAGGGAAGCGGAAGTATTCAATCATGGAGGAGGTAAGGGAAATGTCGGGTTCAAGTGGTGCCGGGTGCAGGGTCCTGCTCGATGCTTGCGCGGGAGTCAAACCGGGCGAAAAGATTCTGATCGTGACGGATGATTCGAGCAAGTCCATCGCCGAAGTCCTCTACGAATATGCAAAAGAAAGCACCGATACGACGATTATCCGGACCAGGGACAGGTCCACCCACGGAGAGAATCCGTCGAAGGCCGTGTGGCAGGCCATGCTTTCCGCCGATGTGATTTTCGGGGTAACGACGTTCTCTCTTTTCAACAGCGGGGCGCGTATCGAGGCGTGCGGGAACGGGGCACGGTTTGTCAACATGGTGGATTACTCCCCGGATATGCTGGAGAGGGGGTGCCTGTTCGTCGATTTCGAAGCCCGCGCGGGAATCGTCGAGAAAACGGCCTCGCGTCTGAATGGTGAATCCATCTCCATAAAAAGCCCTGCCGGGACCGATTTCACGGCGGTTGTCACGGGCCGGAAGGCACTGGCCCTGTTCGGAAGAAGCCTGACGCGCGGATCGACCTCTTCTCCGCCCGACATAGAATGCGCCACGGGCCCGGTCGAAGGCACTTCATCCGGGGTCCTCGTCATAGACGGGAGCATCCCGTTGCCGGAACTGGGGCTCATCCGGGAGCCTGTCAGGGTGCATGTCGAGCAAGGGGTCATAAAGACCATCGAAGGCGGCAAAGAGGCCGACATTCTGAGGGCGAAGCTCGCGTCGTTCCACGATGACAGGGTGTACGTCATCGCGGAGATAGGCGTCGGAATGAACGACATGGCGCGGCTCAGCGGACGGATGCTCGAAGACGAAGGGGCCTACGGAACCATGCACATAGGCATCGGCAACAACCTGTCCTACGGCGGATCGTGCGGAACGAACACGCACATCGATATGATCATGAAGTCGCCAAGCTGCACCGTCGACGGAAAGGTCATCATCAGGGACGGGGAAATCGTCGAGTAGAACAATCGAAAATACCCGGAGAGAGTGCTTCCGGAAATGCCGCCGGCGGGGACGGGGTTCAAATCGGTGCCGTGCCGTCCGCCGCGCGCCTGGAAAGAGGATGCCCGTGAAAAGGTGCGGAAAAACCGAACGAATCGTTGCCCGGTCGCAAGTCCGGGTCCAAGGCTTTTTCCGCCCGGACCGATGACTCGGCGGGCAAAGCGACGGCCCCCGCATTCGGGGGGTGACGTGATCCGGACATATTCCTGCGCCGTGTGAGCAGACATCCGGTTCTTCAACGCCTTGTCAAGGATTTTGCGTTTCGCATGGATACGCAGTGGGAGAATCTGAATGCATTGCATAAAAAGAATTACTCTGTACCGCGTTGATCTGCCTCTTGCGACACCCTTTCGCCACGCTTCTTCGGGCTCCGTCGGGCAGCTCGAAGAAGTGGTGGCTCGCGTTGACACTGATTCGGGAATCCCGGGCTGGGGGGAGGTGCGGGGCAACTGCACCTATGTCACCGGCGACACGCCGGACCGCATCCTGGCCGCGGCATCGTTTCTTGCCCCGAGCCTGCTGGGGGAGCCTGTCGAAGAAGTCCCCCGGCTCTCAGACCGGATGGGGAAACTGATAACGGGGAATTCCGCGGCGAGAGCGCTGCTCGATATCGCCATCCACGATGCCCTGGCAAAGGCCGTCGGCGTGCCGCTTGCGGTGCTGCTGGGAGGAATCCGGCAACGGCGGCTTCCGACGGATATCTGCATTGCCTTTTATTCCGCCTCCGAAGCGGCCGGCATTGCACGCGCGGCCCTTTCCGACGGATTTACCTTTATAAAACTGCGCGCGGGCATTTCCAGGGAACAGGACCTGGCCCGCTGCGCCGCGGTCCGCGAGGTCCTCGCGGCCGCTGAATCCAAAGCCATCCTGGCTATCGACGCCAATGGCGCCTGGAGCGCGAAGCAGGCGATTTCCATGATCCGCCTGCTCGAGCCCTATGACCTCGCCTTCGTGGAGCAGCCGGTTGCGGCGGATGATATAGCCGGCCTTCGGTTCGTGCGCGAACACAGCGCAGTACCGATCATGGCCGATGAATCCGCGCAAACCCCTCGCGCTCTTCTGCAACTGATTGAACGGCAAGCCGCCGACATGTTCCACTTCAAGCTGATCAAAGCAGGGGGATTCGTCCCCCTGAAACGGATGATGAGTATCGCCGAAGCGGCCGGGCTCCCTTACATGATGGGGCAGATGGACGAAGGGATCCTCGCAACCTCCGCCGCCGTGCACGCGGGGGCTGCATCATCCGCGGCCTTTTTTGAAGTTCACTGCGATCGGAATATTGCGACTCAACCTTTCAAGGGGCTGGTTTTCCGGGACGGGTACAGGCCGTTGCCCGAGGGGCCCGGATTGGGCGTCGAGGTCGACGAGACCGGACTCAAGAGGGTTGCGTTTTTCCAGAAGTAGACACGGCGGCGTCCGGTCGGTTTTCGGGCGCCGCCCGCATCAGATATCATTCTCATTCGCTCAACTTGTACAGATTGTACAGACATTCCGAGTTTTTTTCTGGGCCCCCTTTGCAGGGAAACCGGCGAAGCCTCCTTCCGTGGAGGCCGTGGGGGGGGCCGGTGGTCTGATGTGACCGGTGGCAGGTGGTGAAGTGCATGCGGTAACCGAGCGGAAGAAGGGGGTTTCAAACATGAAGAGGTTTTTGGAAGTAATCGGTTTGATGATTTTGTTGACTGCGGTGGCCTGTCCGGCGGCAAATGCCGCGAAGAAATACGACGGCCAGACGATGCAGGTGCTCATCGGCATAACACCCCAGGCGCGTGAGCAGATCATGGAGTACATCGCGCCCAAGCTGAAGGAAAAATGGGGTATCGATTTGGCCGTGGAACCCATGGGGTCTACCCAGATGATCGAAAAGATCGTGGTGATGAAAGACAATCCCCGCATCACCATCGCGGGTTGGGATGTTCCCATAGGCCTTGCCGCCAACGACATGGGCCTGTGTGAAACCATTGACCCGGCGAAACTGGGCAGCCTGAAACTGCTCTATGACTGGGCCATTTCCAAAGAAAAAGGCGAAATCAAGGTGCTTGCGGCGAACCTCACCGCCATCGGCCTCATCTACAACAATGAGGAGTTCACGGCCAATAAACTCACCCCCCCCACCTCATGGTATGACCTCTGGAAACCCGAGTACAAGGGACGGCTGAGCATTGTTGCCCCTGAAAGCACCTGGGGCCTTGCAGCGCTGCCGATGTTCGCGCGGCTCGAAGGCGGAGGAGAGACGAACATCGATCCGGGATTTGCAAAGATCAAGACGCTCACTCCGGACGTTCATACCATCTACACCTGGTCGTCCGAACTCGTGAAGCTCCTCCAGCTCGGGGAAGTGTGGGTGGCGATCACGGGCTCGAACATCGGGCCGGCCCTGCAAAAGGATGGACTGGCGGTCACCTGGGTCCTTCCGAAAGAAGGTGGGCCCATGGCCAACGGAGGCATGTCGATTGTAAAAGGATCGCCGTACCAGGAAGTCGCGTACGATTTTCTCGATCTCTATTACAGCACCTCGTTTCAGCTCATGCGGGTGAAGCAGTCGGGCATTTTCTCACCGAACAGCGAAGTCTGGTCGAAACTTGACGACCAGGAAAAGAAAGCCCAGCCCATGTCTCCCGAATCCTTCTCTAAGCTCATAGAACTGGATTGGGCAACGATTGCCAAACAGAAAGCGGCCTGGATCGAACGGTGGCACAAGGACATTAAGTAGGCATCAAACGAGCGGGGGGAAGCGAACGGCTTTTCCCCCGCAGCCAAAGGATTGCTGGAAATGGACACTATTTTGCGTTTCGCGAATGTCTCCAAAACCTTCGAGAACCAGCGCGTATTGGGAGGCTTCAATCTCGACGTATACTCAGGGGAATTTCTAACGCTTCTCGGGCCCTCCGGATGCGGGAAAACCACTTGTCTGAACCTTGCGGCCGGGTTTCTCAAGCCGGATTCGGGTTCCATCGTATTGCGCGGGGAAGTGGTCAACAATCTGCCCCCGCGCAGGAGGAACCTCTCCATGGTGTTCCAGACATGGGCATTGTTCCCTCATATGACCGCATTCGAAAACGTGGCCTTCGGACTCACCATGCGAAAATGCCCCAAAGAAACGATCCGGTCGAAGGTCACGGAAATGCTGGAACTGGTGCGATTGGGCAGTTCGGCCGAAAAATACCCGTCGCAGCTTTCAGGCGGCATGCGGCAGCGCCTCGCCCTGGCGCGGGCCCTGGCCGTGGACCCGAGTATCCTGCTCCTCGATGAACCGCTGAGTGCCCTGGACGCGGCCCTCAGAAAAGAAATGCAGGTGGAAATCAAACGCATTCATGAAAAATTGAAGGTAACGACCATCTTCGTTACCCACAACCAGGAGGAAGCCCTCACCATGAGCAGCCGCATCGCGGTGCTGCGGGGAGGAGAGATCCTCAGGATCGATACGCCGCGCGAACTGTACACCACCCCACGCTCGCGGTTCGTATGCAGCTTCATGGGTGAAGCGAACATTTTCGAGGGCAGGGTGGAATCGGTCGACGGTCGTATCGCGAAAATGAAAGCGGGACCGTTCCTCCTGTCCTTTCGGGTGCAAGACGGCATGAGCGTCGGTGTCGAGGCATGTATCGCCGTGCGTCCCGAGAGGGTGATCATAAGCAGGACATGCTCGTCGGGCAGTTGCAACTCCATTCCCGCCGTGGTTCGGGACCTCGTCTACAGCGGATCGACGATCCAGTACTGGCTTGAAGCCCAGGGCAAGGAACTGGTGGCCAGTGAATATCAGAAGTCGGGCATACCACACCCTGAACCGGGTGAAACCGTAAACCTCGACTTTCAACCCGAGGATCTCATGCTGCTGGACCTGGACTGATTTTTCAAGGGAGGAGGTGGCAACGTGACTAAACAGACGTCTGACCTGCGATCGACCTGGCTCCTTACCCCGGGCCTGGCGCTCCTGGTGGTTTTTTTCGTCGTTCCCATGCTGTTCCTGGTCTGTATCAGCTTTCTCAAGTACGACCAGGTGCAACTGTTTCTCAATGTATTGACCCTCGACAATTACACGAAGTTTTTTAAGGAATCCCAGTTTGTGAGGATGGTTTGGGATTCAATCGTGGTGGGCGGATGGACTACTGTCATTTCGCTGATCGTCGGATACCCCATCGCCTATTACCTCGCAAGAATCGAAGGCGTTGAGCGCACGATTCTTTCGTGTATCTGCCTTCTGCCCATATTTGTCAGCATACTCGTGACGACCCTGGGCTGGTACATCATCCTGCTGCCCTACGGGGCCGCCCAGCGGCTCCTCGTGACCCTCGGCCTGTGGCAGGGGCGCCTCAACTGGCTCCAGACCTTCCCAAGCCTGGTCCTCGTGCTGGTGCATCTTCACATCGCTTTCGCCATCCTGATCCTGGCGTCGAGCATCCAGAACATTTCCCAGGAGAAGGTAAACGCGGCGCGGATCCTGGGGGCATCCACCTTCCAGATCATCCGGCGGCTCTATATCCCGCTCACCATGCCGGCGATCATCTCCAGCGCGATCCTGGTTTTTTCACTGGCAATTTCCTCATACCTTATCCCGATCCTCATCACCGGGCAGAAACTGAGGCTCCTGCCCATGGCGGTCTTCAGCTACACGACAGAGCTTCTCAACTGGCCGTTTGCCTCAGCCATCGCCATTTTGCTCCTCATCCTCGTCTCCGCGGCCACCTATCTTTTGACCGTCGTGACCAACCGCCTGACGGGCCGCGGCAAATGGGAGGAGGTGTGACCATGCAGGGAATGCGAATGCTCCGGGTTTATGTTTATGTATGTGCCATCATCATGCTGGCACCCATTCTGATCACGGTCCCCGTCGCGGTGACCACCACCGGGTATATGGTTTTCCCGCCGAAGGGGTTTACGCTGGGATGGTTTCTGAAATGCTTTCAGGATCAGATACTCGTTGAATCCCTGGTGCGAAGCGCGGTGATCGGGGTCATTTCGGCCATCCTGTCGGTGATTATCGGCCTGCTCTCGGCCTTTGCCGTGGAACGCGGCAGGTTCCCGGGGAAGACCCTTTGCGAGACCTTATTTGCCGGGCCGCAGATGATCCCCCAGATCATTTTCGTGGTGGCCCTCCTCATTTTCTATGAGACGATCGGCCTGAACGAAACCTTTATCGGCCTTCTTCTCAGCCATATCCTCATGGGTCTTCCCTTCGCGTTCAGGACACTTCTCGTGGGGGTGGGGTCCCTTGACCGGCGCCAGGAGTGGAGCGCTCAGATCCTCGGGGCGGGGCACCTGCAGATATTCCGGCACGTTATCTTGCCGCAGATCAAGACGGGCCTCATCGCCTCGTTCATTTTCGCGTTCATGCTCTCCTTCAACAACGTAACTTTCGCGCTGTTCCTTGCCGGTGTCGGGAAGAAAACGCTCCCCGTCGAAATGTTCCAGCGCCTCAATATCGGGGGCATCAGCCCCGCAATCCCGGCGATTTCTTTTCTGCTCACGATCTTCGGGGTGCTGATATTCGTCCTGGCCGACAGGACGGTGGGCATCTATCGATACCTCGGCGGGAGTGGAAACAAATGATCTCGATCTGCATGGAAAGGAGTCCATATGCCCATTGATTCGGCCATCATGAGCTTTATCGACGGTCATCGTGCTGAAATGCTGGCGTTTCTGGAACGGCTCGCCGCCATGGAAAGCCCCAGCGGCGACCCGGCCCTTGTGGGGGCCGTGGCGGGTGCCCTGGAAACCGCCTTCCGGGATGCCGGCTGCAGGACGCGTCGTATCCCTGTCGAAGGTTTTGCGCCTCACCTTGTTGCCGAGACTCCGGGCGGCAAGGACGGCCCGCGGGTCCTGCTCGTCGGGCACTGCGATACCGTTTATCCGGCGGGGACCCTCGCCGGGATGCCCGTTGTCCGGGAAGGCGACCGGCTTTTGGGACCGGGGGTCATGGATATGAAGGGCGGCCTTCTTGTCGCCCTGTATGCGGTCAAAGCGATGCTGGCCGTGAGGGGCGCTTCGCCCGGGTCGGTCAGAGTGCTGATAAACACCGATGAAGAACCTGGGTCGCCCACCTCCCGGGGGCTTCTGCCCGAACTCGTGGAAGGCGTCGACTATGCGTTTGTTTTCGAACCGGCCCCTGAAGACGGTTCGCTCATAGACCGGCGCAAAGGGGTGGGGGTTTTCCGGCTCGTGGTCAAAGGCCGGCAGGCGCATGCCGGGGCCGAGCCCGAAAAAGGGGCCAACGCCATCGTCGCCCTGTCGAAGAAGGTGGTGTCCCTGGCCGCACTCACCAACCTGTCCATCGGCACCACGCTGAATGCGGGGGTTATCTCCGGGGGCACTCTTCCTTACGTGGTTCCGGATCATGCCGAAGTGACGGTGGACATCCGTGTGCCGAGCGAAGCCGAACGGGAACGGATCACCGGACTGATGCACGAGATATCGGAGCGGCAGGACGTTCCGGGGACTTCCGGCAGCCTGACCGGGAGCTTCCACCGGCCGCCCATGGGCCCCGCGCCGGCGACCGAGCGGCTCAAGGCGCTGGTGGAGGAAGAGGGGCCGTCGGTGGACCTTGGCGTCCGGTGGACCGGCTGCGGTTCCGTTTCGGATGCGAACAACATAGCCGGCCTGGGTGTGCCCACAATCGACGGTATGGGTCCGGTCGGCGGTCGGGCGCACAGCTCCGAAGAATGGATGGATATCCCGTCGTTTTTTCAGAAAACAGCCTTTCTCGCGGCGATTTTGGACCGGATCGTATACCGCGGGGCCCTCTGAGCAATGCGGGGAAAGACCCGTTTTTTTGGGATGAACCGTCAGTTTTTTTGTTGACATATATAATATATCATATATTTTACTTGCCAATCAGGGAAGCCCTACACTTGAAACGAACCCAATTTGGAATTGGCACAACGGAGATATCCAAATGGCACAAAATCGAATTCTCTCTGAGAAAGTCTCCAATCTTCCCTCTTCTGCAACGGAGGTTGTGGACAACACCGTCAAGCGTATGAAACGCTCGGGCGTTACCGATATCGTTTCGCTTGGAGTGGGGGAACCGTGTTTCGACACACCGGTCAACATCAAGCAGGCCTCATGCGCCGCCCTCATGGCGGGTGACACGAAATACCAGCCCACGGCAGGTTCGTTCGCCCTGCGCGAGGCCATCGCGGCGAAGCTTGCCCGTGAAAACGGAATCCAGGCCGGCGTGGACGATATAGTGGTGACCGCGGGAGGCAAATTCGCCGTCTATCTCGCCATGCATGCGGTGCTCCAACCCGGCGACTCCGTGATGATCATCGAGCCTGCCTGGGTGACCTATGAACCCATCGCAATGCTCACCGGGGCCAAAGTCGTGAAGATCGCGACACGGGCCGAGGAGGGATTCAAACCGGACCCGGCCGATATCCGGCGCGCCATGACGCCTTCCGTCCGCATGGTCATTGCCAACTCTCCCTGCAACCCCACCGGGGCCGTGTACGACCGTGAGCGTCTCAGGGAAATCACCCGGATCATCAGGGACAACGGCGCGGTGCTCCTCTCCGATGAAGTCTACGAGTACCAGATCTTCGAAGGCGGACCTTACAGCCCCGCGTCGGAATTCGACAACGTGATCACGGTTAACGCCTTCTCCAAAAGCTTTGCCATGACGGGCTGGCGGCTCGGGTATGCGGTGGCTTCCCATGGAATCGTCGAAAACATGCTCAGGATCTACCAGCACTCCACCAGTTCAGTGACGTCTTTTGCACAGGCGGGGGGGATCGAAGCGCTCAACAACGAAGTCTCCGCCCGCGCGGCAAAGGAAATGTTCCAGGGATACTGCAAACGCCGGGCCCTGATGCTTCAGCTCATCGCCGAAAGCCCGTACCTGGAACTTCCCGCCATTCCCGAGGGAGCCATCTACTGCTTCCCCGAATACAAACCGCGGATGGAATCCGTTGAACTCGCCAAGGCCCTTCTGGAGCAGGTCCATGTCGCTACGGTCCCGGGCGCGGCTTTCGGGGCCAGTGGGGAAGGGCACCTCAGGTTTTCTTTCGCCACATCGGAGGAGGAAATTGTCGAAGCTTTTCGCCGGATGAACCGGTTTTTTGAACGACGATAAAGCCATCTATCAGGAAAAAGGGGTACCGATGATGCAATCACGTGGACGCTTCCTTACCGGAACGCACTTTATGCTGGGAAATTTTGCGGCCGTTGAAGGGGCGATCGCCGCCGGCTGTGACTTCTTTGCCGGCTATCCGATCACACCGGCAAACGAAATTTCCGAACGTATGTCAGAACGCCTCCCCGAGGTAAACGGCCGTTTCCTCCAGGGGGAGGACGAATTGTGCTCCATCAACGCGGTGTGCGCCGCATCCCTGGCCGGGGCGCGGGCCATGACGGCCACGGCGAGCGCGGGATTCAACTACATGATGGAGGGGATCGAATTCGCGGTGGCCTGTGAAATTCCCTGCGTCATCCTCGACGTTCAGAGATGCCGGGGCGAGAATTTCGCCACTCAGGCCGACGTGATGCAGATGCGGTGGGGGGCCGCGGGCGATCATGAAATGATCGTGCTGGCCCCGCAGTCCGTGCAGGAACTGTTCGATCACACCGTGCGTGCCTTCAACCTGGCCGAACGATTCAGGACTCCCGTTATAATAATGTCGGAAACCACCATCGCACTCATGCGCGAAAGGCTTGTCATTCCCGAGCCGGAAGCCATTGAAATCGTGCGGCGCAAGAAGCCGACGGTCCCGCCCGCTGATTTCATCCCGTTTGCGGCAGGCGAAGACGGCGTCCCCCCTCTCCCGGATCTCGGGGACGGATACCGGATCCTCCATTCGATCAATCCTCACGATGAGCGCGGTGGCATAGCCTGGGACGCCGAGGTCTTCGACCGGCTTTACCAGCGCATCACCGGAAAGATCACGAGAGCACGCCGGGAAATTGTGGAAACCAAGGGTTTTTACCTGGATGACGCCGAAATTCTCTGCGTGGCTTACGGCTCGGAGAGCAGACCCGCCCTCGCGGCGGTGCGGGCGGCCCGCGAGAAAGGCATCAAGGCGGGGCTCCTGCGGCTTGTCACGGTATGGCCGGTCCCGGAGGAGGAAATTCGTGAGGCCGCTCAGCGGGCGCGGGTTGTCCTTTCCATCGAGATGAACATAGGAAAATACGCCACGGAAATCGAACGCGTATGCTGCGGCCTCGCGCCCGTGCGGCGCGTTACCAGGAACCTTGGGGAAATCCACCCTGAAGGTGAGATCCTCTCTGCCATCGAAGGAGCACTCAGGTGAAAGAAAACCCTTTGAGGAAATACCTACGGCCCGCATGCCTGCCGCACTTTTTCTGCCCGGGATGCGGTTCGGCCCAGATTCTCAACTTTTTTACCCGTGCCGTGGATGAGGCGAAAATTGATTTCAGCAAGGTTGTGGGTATCGGCGGTGTAGGCTGCGCGGCGCGCATCCCCGTCTACCTGCATGTGGACGCGTTCCACGGCGTTCACGGGAGGACCTTGCCCTGGGCCACGGGAGTCAAACTGCACAATCCGGCCCTCAAGGTCGTCATTTTCGCCGGTGACGGCGATGCGGCGGCCATCGGCGGGAATCATCTCATCCAGGCCGCCCGCCGGAACCTCGACGTCACCATGATCGTGGTGGACAACCTCACCTTCGCCATGACCGGGGGCCAGGCTGCTCCGACCACCCCGTACTCCTTCAAGAGCACCACGACCCCTTACGGCAACAGCGAGCGTCCTTTCGACCTCTGCCGCCTGGTGGAGGCCGCGGGGGCGACGTATGTGGCCAGAGGGACGACGGCGCGCCCGAGGCAGGCCATATCGGCCTTGAAAAAGGCCCTGCTGCACAGGGGATTCTCCTTTGTGGAACTGGTGAGCCAATGCCCCACGAATTTCGGGCGGACCGCGCTTGGAACAGGCAATCCCGTAGCCTGCATGAACTGGATCGAGGAACACTCCGTCACCATCGACGACGCCGCAAAGGCCGAGTCGACGGGGGAGCGCAGGTTTGTGCTGGGGACTTTCGTCGACCGGGAGGAACCCATCTTTTCCGGCACTTCCGTGTCGGGGCAAAGTGAGGTGAAGTCATGAGCGCACGTGCTCTCAGCGTCCAGTTATGCGGATTCGGCGGGCAGGGGGTCGTCCTGGCCTCCGTGATCCTGGGAACCACGGTGGTGACAAAGGCCGGGCTCGAAGCCTGCCAGACACAATCCTACGGTTCCGAGGCCAGGGGCGGCGAGTGCCAGGCCCAGGTCATTATTTCGCACGCTCCCATCGATTCTCCGCACGCCGAACAGTCGGACCTCCTCGTGGCCATGTCGCAGCAGGCGTTCGAGAAATACATGCCGCGCCTGCGGTCGGGCGGGTCCCTCGTCTTCGACCC
This sequence comes from uncultured Syntrophobacter sp., assembly GCA_963663685.2. GTDB lineage: Bacteria > Desulfobacterota > Syntrophobacteria > Syntrophobacterales > Syntrophobacteraceae > Syntrophobacter. Next base: position 364,786 of record CAXXDT010000014.1, read on the forward strand.
GGAACTGGTATCGGCGCCCGCGACGAACGGAATCACCGCCTACGGAGTTCCGGCAACCCAGATTGCCGGCGAACTCGGAACAACGCTTGCCGCAAACATGGTGATGCTGGGTTTTCTGCAACGCGCCACACAACTCTTTTCCGAGGCGGATGTTCTCGGAGTCATCTCCGAAAACGTTCCGGCCCGATTCCGCGATGTGAATCTGGCAGCGGCACGGCGAGGGATAGAACTTGCCCACCAGATGAACGCTTGCATAAAGGTTTGAACGATGAGGCTCTTAGAGTTCCAGGGAAAAGAACTTCTGTCGGCTTACGGCATTCGGACCCTCAGGGGATCGCTGATCGAGAAGGCTGAAGATGCGCTCAATCTGCCGTTTCCGTGCGTCCTCAAGGCCCAGGTGCCGGTTGGCGGACGTGGAAAGGCAGGGGCCATCGCGAGCGTGGAAGGTCCCGAACAGGCCGTAACGGCTGCCCGGCGGATCCTGTCCGCAACCGTGAAAGGCTGGCCGGTTTCGGCCCTTCTGGCGGAGCAACTGGCCCCCGCCGGCCGGGAAATCTACCTTTCGCTCCTGGTCGACGGCCGGAGCGGGGACCCGGTGTTCCTTGCCTCTCCGAAGGGAGGCATGGACATCGAGGAAACGGCGCGCCAGGACCCGGGCGCAGTGTTGAGACGCCTGATCGATCCCTTTCTCGGGGTCCGCGATTATGATGTGCGGGCAATCGCGCGTCATATCGGCACGGATGCAAAGAAACTGTCTCCCGTGCTCCGGGACCTGTGGCGGCTGTTTCGTGGCGCGGACGCATCACTTGTGGAAATCAACCCGCTCCTCGAAACGAACACGGACTTCATCGCGCTTGACGCCAAGATCATCCTGGACAATCCGGCGGGCTTCCGCCACGGGGAGGAATTCAAAAAGCTTGCCGTCGAGACGGCCCGGCTGGACACGCGGCCCCGGACCGCCTCGGAGCGGTTGGCTGAAGCCGGCGGCATCACCTACGTGCCGCTCCAGGGAGACGTCGGTCTTATCGCCGACGGCGCAGGAACCGGAATGCTCACCCTCGATCTTATCCACTCGGAAGGCGGTTCCGCGGCGAACTTCTGCGAGATGGGCGGGCTTGCCAACGCCCCGACGATGTGTGAAACGCTTCGTATGGTGCTCGCCGACGACAGGGTTCGGGTCGTCGTTGTGAGCCTGATCGGCGGCCTGACGCGCATGGATGACATGGCCCAGGGGGTTGTCGACTATCTCAAAACCCCGGGGGCCCGTCAAGTCCCCCTGGTCGTCCGCATGTGTGGAACGAAGGCCGATGTTGGCATCCCCATGCTCCGCGAGGCTGGAGTTGCCGTATTTGAAGACCTTGTTTCGGCTGTGCGTGAAGCCGTCAAGCCGGCAGGCAGGAAGTAGACTATGGCGATCCTTATTGACAGCAGTTCTCGGGTTCTCGTCCAGGGTATAACAGGGACGGTGGGGTCTTTTCAGGCCTCCATCATGAAAGATTACGGCACCAATATCGTCGCGGGGGTGACGCCCGGCCGCGGAGGGACCGAGGTCCACGGAATCCCCATATTCGATTCGGTGGAAGAAGCGATGGCCCGCTGCCCGGCCAACGCCGCCATCAGTTTCGTGCCCGCGCGTTTTGCCAAAGACGCCGTACTCGAAGTCATCCGGGCGCGCATCCCCTTCCTTGTCGTCTCAACGGAGGGAATCCCCGTAAACGATACCGTCGACATTCTGCGCTACGCCAGGGCCTGCGGGACCAAAATCCTGGGACCCGACACCCCGGGGCTGATCTCGCCCGGGAAATGCAAGCTGGGGGTTCACCCTCACAGCCTGTTTGCCGAGGGCGCCGTGGGGGTCCTGTCCAAAAGCGGGTCCCTGTCCTACGAGGTGGGCCGGGTCCTCACGGGCGCGGGGATCGGTATGTCGACCGTGGTGGGAATCGGCGGCGGGCCGCTGTGGGGCCTCAGCCAGGAAGAAGTCCTGGCGCTGTTTGAGGAAGATGAGGATACCCGTGCCGTGGTGCTTCTCGGCGAAGTGGGAGGCACCATGGAACACGCGGCCGCCCAGTTCATCGCCGAACGGATGTCCAAACCGGTCGTGGCCCTCATCGTTGGGCAAATGGCGCCGGCGGGTGCGCGTATGGGCCATGCCGGGGCCATCATAGAAGGCAAAGAAGGCACTGCCCAGGCCAAATGCGAGGCGCTGCGGCGGGCCGGAGTTCATATCGCTATGAACTCCCTTGAGATTCCTCAAATTCTGAAGAAGCTTGGAGTGTGATTCACCATGACTATCCACATCGATGAGCGAGTATGCAAGGGCTGCGGACTTTGTGTCCATTTCTGCAAGGAAGGTGTCCTCAGCATCCTCGGCAGACGGAATGCCAAGGGCTATGCCGTTGCCGAGGTCACACATCCGGAGAAGTGCAAAGCCTGCCGCCTCTGCGAAATCGGTTGTTCGGATTTCGCCATATACGTTGAGACGGAAAAAGCCGGTCGGAGTCAACAGGCCTCATAGCATCAACCCCCAAAAAGGAGTGGAATAAATGAGCCGTTGCTGTAATTCCGTTTTGCAAGAGACTATCAAACCCGGTTCCATGGCCGTTTTCCCCAGAGAGGAGTTTGAATCCCGCCAGAAGGGCCTGAAAAAACTTCTTGCCGAAAAGGGCATCGATCTCCTGCTCGTGAACGGTCCCGAAAACATTTTCTACCTCACGGGAGAACAGAGTCCGGGGTACTACACCTTCATGTGCCTTGGAGTGCCCGTTGACGGCGAACCATTCTTGCTGCTTCGCGAACTGGAATTCTGGAATGCGCGGACCAACACCTTCCTCGAAAATATCGTGACGTATGCCGACAACATTGCTCCGGGAGAGGCACTGGCTTCTCTCATTGAATCGAAGGGATGGAAGGGGCGCCGTGTGGCCATCGACCGGACGGCCTGGTTCCTGCCGGTAGCCCTGTTCGACAAGCTGGCGGCAGCCATTGGAAATCCGCTGGACGGTTCGGGACTGGTCGAGAAGCTGCGGCTCATCAAATCATCGAGAGAAATCGAAATGATCGAGAAGGCCGCGGGGACGACCGACGCGGGAATGCTTGCCGGGATGGAGGCGGTCAATGCGGGTTCGACGGAGAATATCGTCGCCGCCGCCATGATGCAGGCATCCATTGAGGCAGGCTCGGAATACATGGGCATGGATCCGTTCGTGACTTCAGGCCCCAGAAGCGGAATACCCCACACCACCTGGCGGCGGCGGGTGCTCGAACCCAGTGACGGGGTCCTCCTGGAGATGGCCGGCTGTTTCAATCGCTATCATGCGGCGCTGATGCGGACCACCTGGATAGGACGCGCGCCCGTGAAGGCCGCTGACATGATGAAGGCCTGCGAAGAAGCCCTGGAAGCCGCCATAGCCAAGGTAAAACCGGGGAACACCTGCGCCGATGTCCACAACGCCGCCCAGGCCGTCATTGACCGGCACGGGTACACGGAAAACTATCGCAAGCGCACGGGTTACGGCATAGGCGTTTCCTTCGCCCCGGACTGGGGAGAAGGAAACATTGTGAGCCTTTTTCATAACGTGATGCTGGAACTCAAACCCGGAATGTGCTTCCACATGCCCCCCGCCCTGCGCGACTACGGGCATTTCGCGGTGGGGGTCAGTGAAACGGTTCTTGTAACGGAGACGGGCTGCCGCACGTTCAGCACCGTTCCCCGCGGGCTGTTGGAGATATGAGGCTTGGCCCACGGCCTGGGACCCGCAAGGTTTTCGGTCCGTTCCGGGGGGATGCATCAAGTCGTCCGTGAGGCGTTCGAACTGGCCGGGCCGACCGGGAATCACGCCGCAGACGGAGGGCCGTGCGGACCCCCTCGAAGAGTGAACCGGGACGGGCATGTTGTCTTTAGGGGGACCGGGCCGCTTTTTGTACTGGAGAACTTTCAACAAGTTAGGCTTCTGCCTGAAGGGAGTGGATTGAACCATGTCGTCTGAAAGTCAGATCAAGAAATCCGGAAAGAAAGCCGCATGCGAAGACACGTACAATCCGTTTAAAACCGCGCAGGCCCAGCTCGATCGCGCAGCGGAAAGACTTGGGTTGAGTCCTGCCGTTCACGAATTTCTCAGGTGGCCCATGCAGGAAATCAAGGTCATTCTTCCCGTGAAGATGGATGACGGATCGACGAAGATTTTCCATGGCTTCCGTGTTCAGTACAATTCAGCCCGGGGCCCGGCCAAGGGCGGCCTGCGGTGGCACCCCGACGAGACCATCGATACCGTGCGCGCGCTTGCCGCATGGATGACCTGGAAGACCTCCGTGGTCGATATTCCGCTGGGAGGCGGCAAGGGCGGGGTTGTCTGCAACCCGAAGGAACTCTCGGAAACCGAAAAGGAAAGGCTTGCCCGCGCCTACATCCGCGCCATCGGAAGGTCGCTTGGCGTAACGAAGGACGTTCCGGCTCCCGATGTCTACACGACCCCGCAGATCATGGCGTGGATGATGGATGAATACGAGACGATCATGGGCGAGCATCACCCGGGAGTGATCACGGGAAAGCCGCTGGCCCTGGGAGGTTCACAGGGCAGGGGGGATGCAACGGCCCGGGGCGGCGTGTATGTGTTGAGAGAAGCCGCCAAGGCCTTTGGAATCGATCTCAAGGGAGCCACCATGGCGGTCCAGGGCTTTGGAAACGCCGGCCAGTTCGCGGCCCTTCTCGGAGAGGAAATTCTGGGGCTGAAGCTCGTTGCAGCATCCGATTCAAAGGGAGGGGTCTACAATCCCAAGGGGATCGACCCCAAGGCCCTGCTCGAATACAAGACCAAAACGGGAGCGCTCGCGGGCTTTCCCGGGGCCGCTCCCATCACGAACGAAGCGCTGCTTGAACTCGATGTGACGGTCCTCTTCCCCGCGGCGCTGGAAAACACGATCACCAGGTCGAATGCCGCAAACCTCAAGTGCAAGATAAGCTGCGAACTGGCAAACGGTCCGACCACTCCCGAGGCCGATGATATCCTGTTCAAGAACGGGGTTGTCGTTCTGCCCGACTTTCTTGCCAATGCCGGCGGAGTCACCGTTTCCTATTTCGAGCAGGTGCAGAACAGCTACAATTTCTACTGGGAACTCGATGAGGTGCACAAAAGGCTCGATGAAAAGATGTCCCGGGCGTTCAAAGGCGTGTACGAAATGCATAGGAAACACGGCGTGAACATGCGTGAGGCCGCCTATCTTGTTGCCGTTGCAAGGGTGGCCGAGGCGAGCCGGCTCCGCGGCTGGGTGTAAAAGATTCCCCCCGGCCCTACCTCCCGGAGTAAAAGGGAACGGCCGAATGCCCCATGAGTTGAGGGGCATGAAGTGACGTGGGGCTTGTCCGTACGGATGCGGCAGCATCCGGGGGGGCAAGCCCCCGTTTCATATCAAGCCGCGTTCGAGAAGGCGGCAAACGGTGTCTCAGAACAGTGGGAGCCGCGCCCCCACACCGCTGCGCGGCTTTGTGTGACGTTGCCGCGAGCGCGGGTGGCAGCGGCAACTGGTTGCCGGTGTGCGAAGCACAGGAGGGATTCGGAAATCGATCCCCGCTACGATGGTGCGCCACTTGCCCGGTTGATCGTTTCTCTCCCGATCTCCTTGTTTTTTGTCCCGGCGGACCCGGACCGCGAGCGCCTGGGCCAACCCCCTCGACGCCCCGTCGCCTGGCGGCAGACGAGGGGCTGCTTCAAAAGCCTCTCAGGAAACAGGCTGGCCCCATACCCCCCATGTCGAGTCAGGGGCCTCTTCGGTGGGCCCGGCGCCGAACCGGCAGCCCGGGTTCAGTCGCGGGGTCCGAAAGAGCGGCGGTAAAGATCTTCGATGGCCTGCCTGCCGGCATCACTGAGATGACGCGTTCCGGTGCCTGCGAAGGTCTTATGTTCGATGACGGGCGTGCTTTCCACCCATTCGCCGTTTTCCCATGAAAGCCATGTATTGCGGTCCTGGTCGAACACGCTCACGGGGCGGTTGAACAACTTTGCCAGCTCGACGGCCCACCCGGTTCCTCCCTTCACGGTCTTGTCCGGTTGAATCCAGCCGACCGCGAAAACCTGGAACCCGTTGATGACCATATGGAAGATCATCTGCATGACTCTCCGGATGGCATCAACCCTCGAGTAGGTCCGATTCATGCGCATACAGACGATGTCCATGCTGATATCGCCCCGCTTCAATTCTTCCGGCCCCAGCAGTACGAGACCCCGGCGACGCGTGGGTTCGTATCCCTCATAGGTAAAAGTCACCTCCTTCACTCCCCAGCGCTCGGCCTGCGCGCCGAATTCCGCCTCCGAGCCCCGGAGACCTCCGCTGTAGAGTGTGAATTCACTTGCCTTGCTCATTTGATTCTCCCTGTTTCGTTGAGTGATCGTTCGGATATCTTCCATGGGTTTCAATAAGATCGAGCCCCGTCGGAGATACTTCCCGCCCGCGGTTGCAAACGGCGCTGCCGCACCCCGAACCCATACGCCATGGGCCGGCGGTGGTAACTGCGCAGTTTACAGTAAAAGGTACGTACAATGCATGTCTAATCAAGACGACCTAAAGGAGGAATTCGTTTTGAAGGACTAACTGTTTGATTCTTAGCACTTCATGGATTATTGACCAAGACGCCGGCCGAAACGGCTCAAGGAAATGAAAAAAGGGGTCGGCCACAGGACCCAACCCCTTGTTCCTTTCGTGGTGCCGAAGCGGGGACTCGAACCCCGACAGGCGTACGCCCACTAGACCCTGAACCTAGCGCGTCTACCAGTTCCGCCACTTCGGCAAACAAAACCATTGCAAACCACGGTTAAGCAAGTTATTCTAAAAATCTTTCGCTGTCAAGCGTAATCCTGGTTACCGTGGAGGTTGGAAGGTTTCAATGCAAGTCATTGTTGGGGTGGACAATATCCACCAATCCCTGCAGAACCCCGTACTCACCATCGGCAATTTTGACGGAGTGCACCGCGGCCATCAGGCCCTTTTCGAAAAAGTCAAGGAATGGGCAAAAAAACTGAACGGGCAATCGGTCGTGATGACCTTCAATCCTCATCCGGTTGAAGTCCTTTTCCCCGGCAAGGGTCCTCGGTTTATCACTTCTCATGAACGAAAACTGGAACTCATAGCGGCTTCCGGCGTCGATGCCGTCATCGTGATTCCCTTCAGCAGGGAGTTTTCCCAAATCTCCGCAAGGGGGTTCGTGGAAGACCTGCTGGTCGGCAAGATCGGCGTTAAGGCGCTCATCGTCGGCCACGACTACAGGTTCGGGCACAAGCGCGAAGGCGATATCGATCTGCTCAAGCAACTCGGACGGGAATTCGGCTTCGAAGTGGACACGCTCGATGGAATCCGGGTGGGGGACAAGCTGGTGAGCAGCACTATCATCCGGCAGTTGATTCAAAAGGGCCAGGTGGTGGAAGCCAACACGCTTCTCGGGCGCCCGTTTGAAGTCATCGGCCCCGTGGTTTCCGGCCGCAAAAGGGGCGCCAGCCTTCTGGGGTTTCCCACGGCCAACCTCCGGCTGCCTCTACAGGTTTCGCCAAGCTCGGGCGTTTACGTCGTGGAAGTCGAAATGGGCGGAACCCGGTATGCCGGTGCGGCAAATATCGGGACCAGCCCCACTTTCAATAACGGTGAGATGTCCCTGGAGGTCCACATACTGGATTTCAGCCGGGACATCTACGGTGACACCATTATTGTCCGCTTCCTCGACAGGCTTCGAGATGAAAAGAAATTCTCCGGGCCCGCGGAACTGACCGAGCAAATCCGCAAAGATGTAGTGAAAACGAGAGAATTCTTCGCTTCGGCGCGGTAATGCCTGTCTTTCAGGGTTACTCACGGTCCCGTAACGGCCGGACGTCGTTTTGCCGTACCTTCCATCCGGTGGTGCGCGCCGTTGGGCACGAAAAAACCGTACTTATCCGGCCGCCCGTGCTGATTCTCGTGCGCAGCGGCCGATGGCGTGCAGCGCTAGGATTCGTCGTCGGGCCAGGGCGGCGGCAAGGGTTCGCCGGTATCTTCAGCGGACTCGACTTCCGGCGGCTGTCCGACGCTCATGTTTTCCTTCATCAGTGCTTCCACCTCGTTCTGCATGGCCGCTATGAGCGGTTCCAGCCCGGCGGTTGAAAGCGCCGATATGCCCACTCCCCCGTAGTTCCTCAGTTTTGCCCGAACGAAATCGATTCCCACCCTGTCGATCTTGTTGAAGACCAAAACCAATGGTTTGCGCTGCAATTCCAGCTTGGTGAGTATCCTGTCGACCGCCGTCATCTGTTCTTCGAAATTGGGATTGCTGATGTCCACCACGTGGAGGAGCAGGTCCGCGTCGTCCAATTCTTCGAGAGTGGCGGCAAAGGCGTCGAGCAAATCCTTCGGCAGGTCACGGATAAAGCCCACCGTGTCGGTGATGATGACCTCGAAGTCCCTGGGAAACCGCAGCCGCCTGCTCGTCGGGTCGAGGGTCGCGAACAGTTTGTTTTCAACGAACACGCCGCTGTGGGTGAGCGTGTTCAGGAGCGTGGATTTGCCGGCGTTCGTGTAGCCTACGATGGAAATGGTCGGGACGTCCTTGCGGGTCCTTTTCGCCCGGCGCTGTTCGCGGCTCTTTCGAATTTCCTTGAGCTGGTCGTCCAGGCGGGAAATACGGTCCTTGATGCGTCTCCGGTTGATTTCGAGGGTGGTTTCTCCCGGGCCCCTTGCTCCGATCCCGCCCGTCAGCCGCGACAGGGCATCGTCTTTCACGCCCAGGCGGGGCAGCAGGTATTTGAGCTGGGCCATTTCCACCTGGATTTTCCCTTCGCGGCTCCGGGCCCTCCGGGCGAAGATATCCAGGATGAGTTGAGTGCGATCGATGACCCGGAGTTCCGTCGTGTCCGTGAGGGACCGCACCTGGGAAGGGTTCAACTCCTGGTCGAAGATCAACAGATCCACTCCGAGCTGCAATGCCCGCAGCACGATTTCGCTCAGCTTGCCTTTCCCGATGAGGTACTTGGGATTGGCCGCGCGCTGTCGCTGGATGATGGTATCCGCCGCGACGATCCCACTGGTTTCAGCCAGTTCCGTGAGTTCATCCATGGACCTGCGGGCGGTTTCCCTGTCCGCCTGGGTGACACTCACCAGTATCGCCCGGTCCTCCTGTGCGGACGGGATTGCCATGCGATTGCGTTCAAGCTCGTCTTCCAGCGACCGGACAAGTTCCTGGAAGTCCAGTTCGGGATCGTAGCAGGGCAGAGGAGGAAGGACTTCCCATCCCCGGCTGTGTTCGGTCCCGGGGAGGATGTGGGCCACATCGAGCAGCGTGGCTCCCCCGTTCGCGTCCACGCGGATGCCCGCAATGCAGTCGAGGCGGAGGAACACGAGGTCCATGAGGTCGTCCTGGGTGAGGCCTTCGGACTGCAGGTGAGTGTGCACCAGCCGCAGGCCCCTCAACCGCCATCGCCCTCCGCGGCTCTTGGGCAGATCGGGGATATACAGGGACCTGGGGCCTCCCACCAGGGTCATTTCGACGGTGCCGTCGCGGGCGAGCAGAAGGCCCAGTTGCCGGCCGCATTCGAAGGAGATTCGGGCGAGATCGCGGGAAAGTTCGGGGGAAATGATCTGTCCTGGCGGGGTTTTGCGTCGGCCGAGCTTTTCAATCCGCTCGCGGGTGCTGCTCTTCAGGCCGGTAGTGTTGCCATAAAGTCGGTTAATGGAAAACGTCCTCCCTTTTGCCGAAAGCCATCCCGAGACTTCCCTTTCGGGAACCCGGTGCTGTGTACCCCGGGAAGCCTTCTCAGCCGTTAAACGATAAGTTCTCGAATCGCGTATAGGTGCTGACGTAACTCAGCTTCACTTCGCCGGTCGGACCGTTCCTTTGTTTTCCGATAATAATTTCCGCCGTTCCCTTGTCGGGACTCTGCGGATTATAGACTTCATCCCTGTAGATGAACGCGATCACGTCGGCGTCCTGCTCGATCGCCCCCGATTCCCTCAGGTCGCTCAGGATCGGGCGTTTGTTGGTGCGCTCTTCCACCTTCCTGTTGAGCTGTGCAAGGGCGATGACGGGGATATTGAGTTCTTTGGCGAGGGCCTTGAGAGACCTGGATATCTCGGATATCTCCTGCTCTCTGCGCTCCGTTCCGTCACGACCTCTCATGAGCTGCAGGTAGTCGACGACGACCATCCCGAGCCCCCGGTCCGCCATCATCCGCCGGGCCTTGGCCCTCAGTTCCAGGCCCGAAATGGCCGGTGTATCGTCGATGTATATGGGAACGTCCATGAAAGCCCCGGCGGCGGTGAGCATCTTGGCGCATTCGCCCTGGCTGAGAAAACCGGTGCGAATCTTGTGGGAATCCACCTTGGCCTCGGCGCAAAGCAGCCGCATGGCGAGCTGTTCCTTGCTCATTTCAAGGGAAAAGAACCCCACGGGCACTCCGCTTTCTACCGCGGCATTCCTCGCGATGCAGAGGGCGAGGGCCGTCTTTCCCATGCTGGGCCTGGCCGCGATGACAATGAGATCGGATTTCTGAAAACCCGCCGTCAGTTTGTCCAGGTCCCGATAGTGGCTCGGAACACCGGTGACCATGTCCCGGTATTCCTGATACCGTTCGATGGACTCGATGCTCGTCCTGATGATTTCCTTCAGGGCCGAGTAGCTGTTGCGGATACGGTTCTCTGTGATGGAAAAAATGGAAGCTTCGGCCTGATCGAGTATGTCCTCGACGGTTTTTCCTCCGCCGTAGGCCATGGAACTGATCTCGTTTGCGACCTGGATCAGGCGGCGCAGGAGGGCCTTTTCGGTGACAATCCTGGCATAGGTTGAGGCATTCTTGGCCGAAGGCACCGCTTCGACCAGGGATGCCAGGTAGGTAGCGCCTCCCACGGCATCCAGTTCGTTCCTTCCCGAGAGCACGGCGGAGACCGTAACCAGATCGGCCGGTTCATTGCGCTCGAAAAGTTCCTGGATCGCGCGGAAAATAAGGCGGTGAGATTCCCGGTAAAACTCATCGCCCCTCAGGATCTCGAAAACGGCGGGCAGGCCGTCGTTATCGAGCAGAAGCCCTCCGAGAAGAGACTGCTCAGCTTCGAGCTGCTGAGGTGGAATCTTCTTGAGTTCCTCTGCGATGCTTTCCACTTGCTCTATTCGTCCTTTTCGATAACAAGGGTGATATTCGCCGATACCTGGGCATCCACCCGAATGGGCACCGTGAATTCACCCAACTGTTTGATGGGCTGTTCGATCTGCACATCCTTACGGGCCACTTCGTATCCGGCTTCCTTCATGGCGGCCTGCACGTCACTCACGTTCACCGAACCGTACAGCTTGTCGTCCTCGGCCACTTTTCTGCGAAGGACCAGCCTGACCTGGCTCATCTTCTCCGCCACGGACAACATTTCCTGGTGGACTTTCTCGCGTTTCGCTTCGAGAGTCCGCTTCTGGTGATCGAGTTCCTTGACGTTCCGGCCCGTGGCTTCCAGTGCCAGCTTCTGGGGGAACAGGTAGTTGCGCGCGAACCCCGGAGCGACGTTCACAACCTGTCCGATCTGGCCCACCGCACTGATATTTTCAGTCAAGATCACTTTCATTACGCTCTCCTTGCACGACCTTAGTGAATTGGCGTCTCATTCAAAATTGAAATGCGTATGCTCGATCCCCATCCGCTGCCCTCCGCCGTTTCGCGGAGCCGGAAACCCCGTAGCGCCGCTTCGCCCGGGAGCCAGGCGGCCGCGGGGCCACTCGACCGGAAACACACTGCGCCGGGTATCGCTCCCGTGTGCGGCCCGGTCGTCAGGGATGGAGGATAAAATATCGTCTCCTTCGGACAGCCCGGTCTCACTGGTTCTGGGATGCCGGTTTTCGCGTGAGCCGGCGAAAGTCGAACCAGAGATCGAACAGACCCACAAGGGCCACTCCGAGGGTTGCGAACTGCTGCAGCAGAAAGCACGCGTAAAAAAGTGCTCTCAGGATCCTCGGCAGCTTCCAGCGTTCAAAAAAAAACCCGGCGATGGCGAGCCCCTGGAAAAGGTAAATCGTCCCGACCACCACCAGTAAATTCAGCCCGATGCTCTTCAAAAGCGGAACCGGAGCCAGCAGGCACCCGCCGCTCGCAATCACCAGCCAGACCAGGTGGTCGGGTGTTTTCCACTGGAGCCATTCTCCCCACGCCGGAAACGGCTGGTTCACCACTTTGGTGAAGCGCTTTGCACCGACGACATTGAGCCACGATGCCACGAGCGCCGATGAAAACGCCACTCCCGGAAGGAGCCTGACCAGCACGGGTATCATGCCGTAGAGCGTTTCTTCGAGCAGTTTTTGTTCCGGCCCGTCCGGCCCGTAATGCTGGATCGCGGCGTCCACCGCGCCCTTCATGTCCTGCTCCACGAATTTCATGAAGCCGGAAGCAGCCCCGTCATAAGAGAACCAGAGCAGCAAACCGCTGGCCCCGAAGATCAACAGACTCGGTACAGCGATCGTCTTTTCGACGGACCACTGCTGACGCATCCCAAACCCGAGCAGAATTCCCAGGGAGAGCATCAGCAGGAAGTAGGGCGCGATCTGGACCAGCCCCAGGAAAGCCAGCACGGCCGTTCCCAGCCCCGCCGCAAGGCCCGGAGCCCAACACCCCGCGGGCCAGCCCTTCCGGTAGACGGAAAGCAGGCTGGGCAGCGGAGTGAACAGTCCCAGAATCATTCCGAAAAAGGGTACGACCAGGATGGAGAGGAACGAGATGACCGATAAAACGGCCTTCATAAGGGTTTCTCTCACTATCCCGTCTTTTTCCCTTGCGCCGCATATACGGCTGAGCAGGCCCATGAATCTTCAGCAGAAGAGGGCTTGATGTATTCTTAAACGGTGTGGATCGTCGTATGCGGCAAAAGCGCGATCTGGCGTGCCCTCTTGACAGCCAGAGTCAACTCTCGCTGATGCTTCGCGCAATTGCCTGAAATCCGCCGCGGAACAATCTTTCCCCGTTCGGTCACAAAATATCGCAATGTCTTGGAATCTTTATAATCTATCTTGAGCTCAGCATCCACACAAAAACGGCAAACCTTGCGCCGATGAAACGTCCGTCGCCTGCGTCGTATAGCCATGATATTCTCCCTCTGACACCTGAATTCCTTGAATGGCCGAAGCCTCAGAGCTCCGGGGTGCTGCTATTCTTCCTCTTCGTCTTCCAACTCACCTTCCCCCAGGTCCTCATGCAGTTCCTCTTCCTCATCGAGAGGAGCCAGGGGCTTTCCTACGGTGTCCTCATCCTCTCCGAACAACGGGGGAGTTACGACGGTACGAGGCTCTTCCTTTTCCGGGTCGAACCGGTCGGCCAATTTGACCGTGATGAACTTGAGGATACGCTCATCCAGGCGCATGTTGCGTTCGAGTTCGGCGACGAGTTTCGAACCTCCGGCGTATTCCATGAGCACATAGAAGCCGCGCGAACGTTTCTTGACGGGGTAGGCGAGCTTCTTCTTCCCCCAGGGAACGTACGTGACCACGGTTCCGCCGTTGGTGCCGACGATCGACTTGATTTTTTCGTCAACGACGGCGTTCATTTCATCCGGGAGGTCCGGATCGATGATAAAAAAAGTTTCGTACTTACGCATCTTTCTTCTCTCCTTCTGGTTTAGGCAGCCCCATCCTCATGTGGATACGGAGCAAGGAGCCATTACTGGCAAACGCTACCAGCTATCACATCCGATCAAAGAGCGTCAAGGAGTTTTTCCCTGCCGGCGCCTCCGGCGCGTGAACCGTCCCCGGTTCTATTTCCCTCCGGCATCCTGCCCGGAGCGGGCACCGAACTCGATCATGACTTCGTCTTCCCTTACCCAGCCCAATTCCTGCCGTACCTGCCGTTCCTGTGCCAGGGGGTCGTTTTTGAAGCTCGTGATCTTATCGAACAGTTTTTGGTTTTCTCGCTTGAGGTTCAGAATCTTATCCTCCAGTTCCCGCACCTGGGCACACTGCTGCCGGTAGCCCGGGATCCCCTGGGACGAGAAAAAAAGGGCGTAAAGCAGGATCACGTTTAGGGCGATCAGGATCAGCACAAGGCAGTGGAGCAGGTGAACACCGCCGAAAAGGGAGCCTAAACTTTCGTTCGAACCCTCGTAGGGGTCTTCCGGAATTTTCCTCTTCATGTTCCCCTTCCCCGAGCCGCTGAGTCTGAACGAACGCCACCGCTTCCACAAAGCCGCGGACCGGTGCCCACCGACCCTTCCGCCTGTTCGCGAATTTTTCGTATAACTTTAAGACGACCTCGGTCAATATGGAACCGGCGGTTCCCGGGGACCGTCCGGTTTCTCTGTGCACCTTTCCCGATTTGCGAGAATCCCGTTGAATATTCAGAATAGATTCCTGCCGCATCCGGCCTGATTCGTCATTATATTCGAACCACACGGGTTTTTCATTCGAAAACTGGCCGGTCCGCCGGTCGCCCGGTTGAATCGCCGGTCCGAACCACACCGTGGCCGCAGGCGCGGGCCGGGTGATTCGCGGGGACGAGCATAGCGGCTTTTCTTGTGCGCGGCCGGCGTGGAAATCCGGACACTCCCTGCCCGGATCATACAAATATCGGTCACACTTAGCCTTGACATATCTCCTGTTTTTACGTAGTGTTTGCAGGAGTGGCAAGGTCATAAGATTTAGACAGCATTGTACCAGGCGTGAATGACTGGCTCAACTTTTGGCTCACTCCAACATCTCATATCCATGCGGAATTCGTCTTTGTTTGTTGAATCTGATTTGTTGCCGCCAAAATACCAGGAAATCGCAACGAGTTCGGATGAGTGATGCTTGCAGCGTGAGTATGTTTGCGTCGGCGCTGCAAAGGGCACCAATCGCGGTTTTATCCCATTGAACGGGGAAATCATGGATGACATTCAGATCAAGGAACTGGTTGAGGTGATTGCTCGAGCTCTTGCTGAATATCCCGAAGAAGTTGTGGTAAAAGAAATAATGGGACAACAGATCTCGGTGATCGAGCTTCGGGCGGCAAAGGTGGATCTGGGAAAAATCATCGGAAAAGAAGGGCGGAACGCCCACGCACTCCGAACGATTATGAACGCGGCTGCGACCAAACTTCATAAACGTGCCGTCCTGGAAATTCTGGAGTAGTCGAGGGAGGCGGATTTTAATACAATAGACCCATGAACGGAACTCGAAGCCGGCAAGAGAATAACGATCCTCAGGATCAGAGCCGCCCTCCATGCTTTGGCGACCTCGATACGGTTTGTCCGAGGGATGAGGAGGGAATCGCTCAGCCCCAGGCCCAGTGTCTGCACTGTGAATTTCTGAAAAACTGCCTCCGGCATGCGTTGAGGAAGGAGGGCGTGATCGGGCCTCCTCCCGTTGTCAGGAAAGTGACTCATTTTCTCAGGCGATGGTCGGACCAAAAGCTTTCGAAGTCCGATTCGCCGGAGAATAAGACCCCTTCCGGGTCCTGAAGCGGTGAGACTGTCCGGTGGAGCCCGATTGAAGGCCCGGCGCCAGCTGCAATGCGGCTCCGGCGGCGGTCCGCTGTGCATTTCCGCCGGCATCCGGCGGGATGGCCGGATCAGCCGGTGAACCGGTCGAAGCAATGACAATCTCCCTGCCCCGGCAAGCATCCGGTCCCAGGACGATCGCCGTCATCCACCAGGGGGCGCTCGGTGATTTCCTGATCGCGCTCTCTCCCCTCGAAGGGCTTTACCGTGCGGCCCCGGGAATCGGCTTTCGTTTCTGGTCGAAGCCCGAACATTTTGCCCTCATAGAATCCAAGCCCTACGCCAACGCCTTTCACCCGGCCGGTGGACCTGAATTCACCCCGTTCTTTCATCCCGAAATGTGGGAACACGCGCCCGTGCCGTCGTTCCTCGAAGACGCCGGCGAGGTCCTCGTTTTCGGCCAGAAAAGCACCCGCTGCCTGGTTGACCGGCTTTCCATACGGATGAAGTCCTCCGTGCACTGGATTCAGTCTTTCCCCCCTGCGGGGGGGACCGAACATGCCTCCCGGTTCATCGCCCTGCAGTTGGAAACATTGGGATACGTCGTCGCGGACACGATTGCGGCTGTCCCGGCGGCATCCGAAGAGCGCCGTGCGGTCAGGGCGTGGTTCCGGGAAAACGGCATGGCGGGGGCCGAAAGGCCGGTGGTGCTCCATCCCGGAAGCGGAGGCCGCCGGAAGATATGGCCTCTCGCGAAATGGTGGGGCCTCGTGGATTGGCTCCGCCGCCGGCGGGGCCTGCCCGTCCTGATGGTCCTGGGACCGGCGGACGATCATCTGGAAGGCCTTGCCGAAGCCTCGGAAAACATCGGGGTTCGAGTGGTCGCCAATCCGACGCTTCCGCGGCTGGCGGCCTTCCTGGCCGAGAGCAGGCTTTATGTGGGCAATGATTCGGGGGTGAGCCATCTCGCGGCCGCAACGGGAATCCCGTCGGTGGTCTTCTTCGGGCCCACCGACCCGCGAGTGTGGGCCCCGAGGGGAGCACACGTCCGGCTTATCGCGGCCGACTGGGACGCGCCCGGTAACCTGGCCTGGGACCCGCCGTTCCAGGACCCGCCGGAGCAGCGGATACGCTCCGTTTTGGACGAATTCATCGGGGGAGAGGCGGGAGAGCGAAGGGCGGCAAAATTATGAGCGGGCCGAATTCGGTCCCGGGCATCGAGTGGAGAATGCGGTCCTCGGATGCCGTCAGCCTCGAAGTTTCCTTCGCAGCAGTTTTCCGGTGGGGGACCGGGGCAGGCTGTCCGCGTATTCGATGATTCTCGGGAACTTGTACCGGGCGATTTTTTCCCGGAGAAACTCCCTCAGTTCATCGGAGAATTCATCGCCGGGGACCTGTCCGGGCGCCAGGACGATGACCGCCTTGGTGACCTGTCCTTTTTCCGGATGGGGCATGCCGACGACTCCAACGTCCGCGACCCCGGGGTGCCTGGCGATGGCCTCCTCGATTTCCGTCGGGCTGATGCGGTAGCCCGAACTCTTGATGATGTCGTCTTCCCGTGACACGAAAAAAAGGTTTCCGTCTTCCGCCATGTACACGGCGTCCCCCAGGTGGTTCCAGCCGTCGACGACGCTTCTCGCCTGGGAGTGCAAAAGGCGGCGGCCGTTCTCATGAGGCCTCCAGTAAAGGCTGCCGGAGGGGCCCTTCAGAATCATGGTCCCCGTTTCACCGGGTTTGCACTCGCGGCCCGCGGCGTCGATCACTCTGACCAGCACTCCCGGCAGGGGTTTCCCGATGGAATTGGGAACGGGCCTGGGATTCATCGTATTGGACGTGACCAGGTGCAGCATCTCGGTGACCCCCATCCCTTCCCAGATGGGCATACCGGTGAGTTCCTTCCATTCGGCAAAGGTTTCCGCCCCGAGGGAATCGCCTCCCGAAGTATAAAGGCGAATAGACCTGAAGTCGTAATTCCTGATGTACGGATACTTCAGAAGAGTGCGGTAAGCGGTGGGAAGTCCGGTGAGTACCGTTATCCGGTGCTTTGCGACGGTTTCCATCATTTCCCTGGGGTTGAACTTGGGAAGGAGCGAAACGGCGGCCCCGCCGTCCAGGGGGATGAGCGTGAAGGTGCCGAAGCCGGCCGCAAAAGAAACCGGAGCGACTCCGCCCAGGATGTCCCCCGGGGCCAGCCGATACACGTAGCGGTTCACCATTTTGGTTTCGATGACGGTTGGCCGGAGGAAGTGAACGCATCCCTTCGGCATTCCCGTCGTACCGGAAGTGTAGAGTATGAGGGCGATGTCGTTTCCCTGCAGCATGGTTGCATCAAGACGCGGGGAAGCGGCGGACATCATTTTGTGAAACGAGAGGTGCCCTTCGCCTTCGATCTGCTCCGGGTCCCCTCCGATCACGATCAACCGGGTGCCGCTCGTGAAATCGGCTGCGGCTTTCCGGACCACGCCCATCAGAGCGGCGCTGATGACGTAAAACTTCATTCGGGCGTCGTTCACCACGTAGGCGATTTCTTCGACGGACCACATGGGGGATGTCGGGATGGGAATAGCCCCGATCTTTTCGATGGCCAGTATGGCGACAAGCGCATCGGGGCGGTTGACCAGCCTGATGCCGATGGTGTCCTGCGGATCGGCCCCGGCTTCCTTCAACGCGTTGCCGAAGCGGTTCACCCTTTCCTGAAGTTCCGCATAGGTGACGGTCTCGTCCATGAACCTGATCGCAGGATTACCGCCCCGCCCCTCTCTTACGTGACGGTCGAGCAGGTAGTCGGCCAGGTTCAGTTCTTCAGGCGTGTCCGCGAACTCATCCGGCACGATGTATTCCGGCCACATATTTCGTGGCGGCAGATAATCATCCGGTATCTTTCCCACTTCCCTGTCCTCCGTGCGCTCCTTTACCTTTCAGTATACAACCGTGGCCCGGCGCAATACAACGTTTCGTAAAACCGGGTCGTTGGGAAAGCATGCACCCCGTGCCGTCCGGCAATGTGTTCACGCGAGGGCCGTGCCGGGGGTATTCCGGCGGCCCGTCGGCCATGGGTCAGCCGGCAGGGCAAAAGAGATCCGGTCCGGCCGCCGGCGCCTGAAACGGTGGTTGGTGATTGGCTTGCGGGTGGGGATTTCGATTGAGAGCAGAAGAGAGCGTTTCAGGAAGGAGGAAGGTCCCCGATCACCCGTGTGCGTCAGGAGATTGAAGACACGACCTCGATTCCATGTTCCTTCAGATCATCAACGATCGGATTCAGGTCACATTTCTTCAGTCTGAACGAATAGGTATAGTCTTCGCCTTCCGCTGTCGGCAGATGGCATATGCTTATGACCTGGGCTCCGTGTTGCTTTACCCTGCGGATAATCTCGTGCAGCGGGGTCCGGGAGGCCGAAACCTTGACGTCCAGCCTCGATGACTGCGAGAACAATCCCATGAAAGTGATAAACGCGGACAGGATATCGATCGTGGTGATAATCCCCACCAGTCGGTCATCCTGGACGACGGGCAGCCCCCCGATTTTTTTCTCCAGGATGAGGTGAGCGGCCTCCTCCAGCGACATGTCGGGAGAGACGATAAAGGGCCTTCGAATCATCACGTCTTCGAGGGTCAGTTCCTCGAGCATGGAGGCGATCAGGACCCCTCTGAGGTCGGCATCGGTCACCCATCCCAGCAGCTTCCCGTCCTGGTCCACGACCGGCAGATGCCGTATGGAACCTTGCTTCATGAGGGCCAGGGCTTCCTGTATGGAAGCTTCCTTGTTTATGGTGACCACGTCGGTGGTCATCCAGTGGCGCACTATCACCTTGGTCTTCCTTTCAATAGGAGGCGAGCATCCCAAACACTTTCAATGATTTTCCAGTAATTGCGACAACTTCGAAGAACTCGATGAACGCTAAGCGATAACCGGGAAAAATGCAAGAAAAAATTGAGGCGAAGCTGCCCCCGGCACCGCATCGGCGCTCACCGCGCACCGCTGCACCGGTTCCCGGAGGATCTTCGATAAGTTGAATTCCGGTCTCTTATTTGCTATAGTATCTGCGATTTTCAGGAACCCTCATACTCTCGCAACAACACCTTGGGAAAGGAAAAGATCTTGCGCCAGACTAAGTTTATTTTCATCACGGGCGGAGTTCTTTCGTCGCTGGGAAAGGGGCTTGCTGCGGCGTCGATCGGTGCGCTGATGGAAAGCCGGGGCTTACGGGTGACCCTGCAGAAGCTCGATCCCTACATCAACGTGGACCCCGGGACCATGAACCCCTTTCAACACGGGGAAGTGTTTGTCACGGACGACGGTGCTGAGACCGACCTCGACCTCGGTCACTATGAACGTTTCACCCATGCCCGAATGGGCAAGAAGAACAACTATACCTCGGGAAGCATCTATTACTCGGTCATCACGAAAGAAAGGCGCGGCGACTACCTCGGGGGCACCGTCCAGGTGATCCCCCACATCACCGATGAGATCAAGGCGTGTATCAAGGGGTCCATGGACGGCGTGGACATCGTCATCGTGGAAATCGGCGGAACGGTGGGCGATATCGAAAGTCTGCCCTTTCTGGAAGCGATCCGTCAGTTCCGCACCGATGTCGGCCGGGAGAACGTTCTTTATATCCACGTGACCCTGGTTCCCTACCTGCGGACGTCGGGTGAGGTCAAGACCAAGCCGACTCAGCACAGCGTGAAGGAACTGAGGAGCATCGGAATTCAGCCCGACATCCTGCTGTGCCGAACGGAGCACTATCTCACGCAGGACATCAAGGCCAAAATCGCTCATTTCTGCAACGTGGATGCCGATGCGGTCATAACGGCCAAGGACGTTGACAATATTTACGAAGTTCCGCTCGTGTACCACAAGGAAGGGTTGGACGAAAAGATCGTACGTCTCCTGAATATCTGGACCCGGGCCCCGATCCTGGACAGTTGGGAAAAACTTATCGAGCAGGCCGGGCATTCGATCGGTGAAGTGCGCATAGCCATCGTGGGGAAATACATCGACCTGAAGGAATCGTACAAGAGCCTCAACGAAGCGCTGACGCACGGAGGGGTGGCCAATCACGTGCGCCTGGCTCTCGATTATGTCGATTCCGAAAACGTGGAAAAGGAAGGCGGGGAGGCGCTGATCGAGGGTGCGGACGGTATTCTGATCCCCGGCGGTTTCGGGCAGCGGGGGGTGGAAGGAAAGATCAAGGCGATCCGCTATGCCCGTGAAAACAAGATCCCTTTCCTCGGTATCTGCCTGGGCATGCAACTGGCGACCGTGGAATTCGCCCGCCACGTTGCGGGAATTGAAAAAGCCCACAGCATGGAATTCGACAAGAACACCTCCCAGCCCGTAATCTTTCTCATGAGGGAATGGTTCGACTACAAGAACAATCAGATGGTCCGGAGGAGCGAAGGGTCCGACTTCGGCGGAACGATGCGGCTGGGAGCGTACCCGTGCGTCCTGGAACCGGGAAGCTTGGCGTATCAGGCCTATGAACGCCCGGAAATATCGGAGAGGCACCGTCACCGGTATGAGTTCAACAACGCTTACCGTGAACCCCTGGCAAAACACGGGATGCGCTTTACGGGGCTCTCTCCCGACAAGAACCTGGTGGAAATCATCGAACTCGAAGGCCATCCCTGGTTCCTGGGATGCCAGTTCCATCCCGAATTCAAGTCCCGCCCGATGGAGCCCCACCCGCTTTTCAAGGCCTTCGTCGGGAAGTCGCTGGAAGAAGCGATCAGGAAACGTCCGGATAAGTTTGATAAGGAATGCGTTTGTTAGTGAGCTGGAGTCACTGAATGACGGATTTTGAGGTCGAGGGTCAATCCATCGGTACGAACCGGCTCTTTTTGATCGGAGGGCCGTGTGTCATCGAAAGCAAAGAACTATCGTTACGAGTGGCAGGGTTTCTGAAACAGACCTGTTCCCGCCTGGGAATTCCATTCATTTTCAAAAGTTCTTACGACAAGGCCAACCGCACCTCCATCGGTTCCTATCGGGGACCCGGGCTCGAGAAGGGACTCCGGATTCTGTCGCAGGTCCGGGAAGCGGAAGGAGTGCCCGTCCTGACGGATGTTCACAGCGTTTACGATATTTCCCGGGCCAGGGAAGTGGTGGACGTCATTCAAATCCCCGCCTTCCTGGTGCGCCAGACCGATCTGGTTGTGGCGGCGGCGAAATCGGGCAAACCCGTGAACCTGAAGAAGGCCCAGTTCCTGGCCCCCTGGGATATGCGGCAGGTGATCGAAAAGGTCCGGCAGAGCGGGAACGAAAAGATCCTGCTCACCGAGAGGGGGACCCAGTTCGGGTACAACAACCTTGTGGTGGACATGAGGTCCATTCCCGCAATGGCCGAAACCGGATTTCCGGTCGTGTTCGATGCCACGCACAGCGTTCAACTTCCCGGGGGCCGCGGAGACTGTTCGGGGGGGCAGCGGGAATACGTCGAAGTGCTGGCGTGTGCCGCCGTTGCCGCGGGGGCTCACGGCGTTTTTCTGGAGACGCATGAAGACCCGGACAGGGCGCTCTGTGACGGCCCGAATTCCCTGCCGCTCGACCAGGTCCCCTTCCTTTTGGAGAAATTGCTGAACATCTACGACGCGGTACGGAAAACCGGAGGAGGGGCCCGAGGCCGCGAAGCGGTGTGAGGGCGGCCCTGGACCGCAATCGAACCGCCGGTGCATGACTGAGTTGTCGGCGTGCCGGCGGGGTAGTTGGCTTACCGTTTCGGGTGGCCCGGGAAATTTCGTGCGCGTCGGCATTGTGCGAATTTCTTCCTCCCCGGAAAATGCTTTGAACGGCTTAGCGGGAACGGCACATTACAAGCTGTTTTCATGCGTTGAGG
This sequence comes from uncultured Syntrophobacter sp., assembly GCA_963663685.2. Classification (GTDB taxonomy): domain Bacteria; phylum Desulfobacterota; class Syntrophobacteria; order Syntrophobacterales; family Syntrophobacteraceae; genus Syntrophobacter. The sequence goes on from CAXXDT010000014.1 coordinate 387,012, forward strand.
TGCTGAATCCGGTGAAGTTTCAGCCGGAATGTCGGGAGGCTCGGGCGACTGCCTCAATGGCCTGTATTCCGGGGGCAACCGGACGAAGTCGATCCGTCTGATACCAAGTTGCGTTCAAGAAAGCGCCAATCGATGTTTCTTATGAAAGTGGGGAGCTATGCTCCCCACACCCCTACGCCGCTGCGCGGCTTTGTGTGGCGCCGCGGCAACGCCGCGAGCGCCGAGCGTTCGGCCCACGCGCTAGCGCGTGGGCCGAAACCCTGAGGGGTGCGGGGGAATCATTCCCCCGCACTTTTAGGGGATACCAAGACTATCATCTTGAACGCAAATCAGTATGGAATGGAGGACGTACAATTGAAGGAAGAAGGGTGGCCGGTTTCGGAACCGGATGAAGCGCTTCGCCTGAGAATAAAGCCGTTGAAGATGATGATCTTCGATGTGGACGGCGTATTGACCGACGGCTCCGTCATTTACACGGACGACGGCACGGAACTCAAGGCTTTCAATGCTCAGGACGGGCATGGGATCAAACTGCTCCAAAGGGCCGGGCTGGAAGCGGCGCTGATTTCCGGCCGCTATTGCAGGGCCGTGGAACATCGCGCGAAGGGCTTGGGTATCACGAGAGTGTACCAGGGAGAAAAGCAGAAAACGGAGACCTACGACAAAATCCTCAGGGAAACCGGGTTCAGGGATGATGAGGTGGGTTTCATGGGAGACGATCTCATCGATATTCCCGTTATGCGCCGTGCCGGATTTGCCGTGGCCGTGCGCAATGCCGTCCCGCACCTGTTCCCGTACGCCGATTACGTGACGCGGGCGGCGGGAGGACGCGGGGCGTGCCGTGAGGTGTGTGAACTGATACTGCAGGTTCAGGAACTATGGGATGAAGTGACTTCCCGCTATTTCGAACCCTCCGGCCCTCGCTGACCCTCCCCCCCGATCCGCATCCGGTTTGGGTCTTTCGGGTTATGCCTTTACAGGCAAGGCTTTTGCATGCTACAGTACCTGTCGAAAACATAATATATTAATATCATTTGTTAATCTTGGCCCGGAGGGCGGCCGGGTCAACGAAATTGTTAAAAGGTCGCGGCTTTCCATTGAAATATCACGATTTCTCGATCGAATGCCGCTGGAAAGCCTTGCGGATTTGCGGATCGGATTGAATCATGATGCGGTATTCTGGACGATGACACTTTCCGGAAAGCTAGTTCAGGGTTTTGTCCTGCTCATTGCACTGGGGGTGACGTCGGTGCTCGTCTTCGGTGTCTGGCGCGGAAAGACGCAGCAGGAGCAGCAGCCGGTCCCGGTCGCCGAAACGACAGATGCCGAGATGAAGCTCACCGACATGGAATTCACCGAAATGCAGCAGGGCAAAAGATTCTGGACCCTGCGGGCCTCGGAGGCGAAATACTTTCAGGGTCAGCAGAGGACGGCGCTCACGTCGGTGAGGCTCACCTTCTTCCTGGAGGGTGGTGATGAGGTCCGTCTCGAAAGCAAGGAAGGGGTCCTGTACGCCGGGTCCAAGAACATCGAATTGTGGGATTCCGTCAAGGCCGTTTTGCCGCGGGGGTATGAACTGACGACTGAAAAGGCCGCCTACGACCATGAGCAGAGGACGATTTCATCGGACACGGCCATCAGGTTGACGGGGGCCGATGTGGATGTCAGGGGGACCCGGTGGAAGTACCTGATCCCGGATCGTCAGGCGGTGATCGAGGGAGGGGTAAAGGCTTCCCTGGTTTTTTTACCGCTCAAGACCAAGTCACGTTAGTGAGGGGGGTAATGAAGGCATCATCAAAAGACCGTCCGCACCGCAGGCTGTTCCATCTGGTTTTCTTCCTGGCGGCCCTTCTGTGCTTTCCACACATCGGGTTTTCGGCGGAGAAGGTAAAGGGCCCGGTGGCGTTCGATAAAACGACGATGAAGAGTGATTCTCCTCTGCATATCGCAAGCGACCGGATGGAAGTGAAGCAGCAGGACAAGACGATCGTCTTCGAAGGGCACGTCGTCGTGCAGCAGGACGACCTCACCATCACGGGGAACCGGATCAAGGTGAGCGCGGCGTCCGTTGCAAAGCCCGCCAAGGGGGAGCAGCCCTCGATTGTTGACAAGATAGACCGGATTGAAGTGGAGGGCGACGTGAAGATCGTCCAGAGGGAAAAGCTCGCCACTGCGGATAAAGCGGTTTATTATCATCAGGAACAGAAGATCGTGCTCATGGGGCGGCCGGTGGTCTCCCAGGGGCAGGATAAGGTCCAGGGCCGCTTGATCACGCTGTACATCGCCGAAGGGAAGAGCGTGGTCGAGGGAGGAGAAGAATCTCCGGTCCAGGCGGTTCTTCACCCATCCCGGAAGGATCGGTAAGGTGTCTGCGGAAGGCAAAACGCTGGCGGTAAAAGATCTTGTGAAGACGTATCAGGGCCGCTGCGTGGTGGACCGGGTGAACCTCTCCGTGCGCGAAGGCCAGATTGTCGGCTTGCTCGGACCGAACGGCGCAGGGAAGTCCACGACCTTCTACAGCATGGTGGGAATCATTCGCCCGGATGGGGGCGAGGTGCTTCTGAACGGGGAGAACATCGTCGGTCTTCCGATGTATATCCGGGCCAGGAAAGGGATTACGTACCTGCCCCAGGAGCCGTCGGTATTTCGCAAGCTGACCGTTGAAGAAAATATAATGGCGATTCTGGAAACCATGAAGATCGGCAGGGCCGAGCGAAAAGTGAGACTCGAGGAGCTGTTGGGTGAACTCAAGATCACCCATCTCGCGAAGAACAAGGCGGATCGCCTGTCGGGGGGCGAACGCAGGCGTGTTGAGATCACGAGGGCGCTGGTGACGCAGCCCAGCTTCATTCTGCTGGATGAACCCTTCGCCGGGATCGATCCGCTCGCCGTCCTCGAAATCCAGGGCCTCGTACGGTCGCTCAAGTCGAAAGGGATCGGGGTGCTCATTTCCGATCACAATGTCCGTGAGACTTTGAAAGTATGTGATTGGGCGTTCATTCTGCACGAGGGAAAGATCCTCGAGGAAGGTGATCCCCAGAGCATCGCCGGGAGCGATCTGGCCCGACGGACTTACCTGGGAGATCAATTCAGCTTATCATAACAGGACGGGGTAATGGCGGCACTTGAACTCAAGCAACAATTGAAACTCAGCCAGCAGTTGATAATGACGCCTCAACTGCAGCAGGCTATCAAGCTGCTCCAGCTTTCTCGCCTGGAACTTCTGGAAACGATCCATCAGGAATTGGAAACGAATCCGCTGCTGGAGGAATCACAGGAGGAGACGGTCGAAGGCGACGAGAGCCAGCCTCCGGAAGTCGTTCCCGATGAACCGTACAAAGAGGTAGAGGTCAGCGAGAAGATGCGGGAAGACTTCGACTGGGAGTCTTACCTGGAGGAATACAATACGGGAACACCTGTACTCGTGGAGACGGACCACAACAGGGAGTATCCCTCCTACGACCAGCGCATGACCATCCCGCCCAGCCTGGAAGACCACCTGGTGTGGCAGCTCCGGCTCTCGGACATGTCCGAGGAAGACAGGGAAGTTGCGGGGCTGATCCTCGGCAACCTGAACGGTGACGGCTATCTCGATGCGACCCTTGAGGAAATCGCCGAAATGGGCGAAGTCAGCGTGGAGAAAGTCGAGAGTGTTCTTGCGAGGGTCCAGGTCCTCGATCCCATCGGGGTGGGTGCGCGCGATCTCAAAGAGTGTCTTTTGGTCCAGGCGAAAAACCTGGATCTTCCCGACGATCTCGTCATTCAGATCATAGAAAACTACCTTCATTTCCTTGAGACGAAGAATTTTGCCGGTTTGGTCAAGATACTGAAAAAACCGGTCGAGCAGGTGAAGGCGGCGGTTGAGGTCATCCTGGGTCTCGATCCACGCCCCGGAAGCGCCTTCAATGAAGAATCGGTCGAATACATCAGCCCCGACATTTACGTGCTTAAAGTGGACGGCGAGTTCGTGATTCTTCTGAACGAAGACGGAATGCCGAAGCTGAAGGTGAGTTCTTACTACAAGCAGGCATTATCGGACGGCGGTGCCATATCCGGCGAGGCCAAGGATTACATCCAGGGCAAGCTGAGGTCGGCGGCGTGGTTGATCAAGAGCATTCACCAGCGGCAGAGGACCCTTTACAAGGTGGCCCAGAGTATCGTCAAACTGCAACTGGATTTCTTTGAAAAAGGGGTCGCGTTCCTGAAGCCGATGGTTCTGCGGGACGTGGCGGAGGACGTGGGAATGCATGAGTCGACGATCAGCCGGGTCACGGCCAGCAAGTACATGCATACTCCCCATGGGATTTTTGAGTTGAAATATTTCTTCAACAGTTCCATAAATAGCGTTCTGGGCGAGGCTGTGGCATCCGAAAGCGTCAAAGAGCGCATCCGCCAGATGATTCGCGAAGAGGATTCCTCAAAACCTTACAGTGACCAGGAAATTGTCGAAAAGCTGGAAGCGGAAAATATCAGCATAGCCCGGCGAACCGTCGCAAAATACCGTGAGATGCTCGGCCTGCTGCCCTCGAATAAGCGCAAGCGGTCATCCTGGGGCGGTTAGCCCGCCGCTTGGCGCGATTGCCCGTCCACTGCCCATCCGCAACAGAGTTTTCAGGAAGGAATACGGAGTACCGAATTATGCAGATCAGCGTGACTTTTCGCCACATAGAGCCTTCGGCTCCCCTGAAGTCCTATGCCGAGGAGAAAATCTCCCGGGTCAAGAAGTACCTGGATGAACCGGTCGAGGCACACGTGGTCCTGAGTGTGGAAAAGTTCCGTCATATCGCTGAAGTGACCATAGATGCCGACGGCCTGCGCATCAACGGCGCCGAGGAAACCGACGACATGTATTCGGCCATCGACAAGCTGGCGGATACCATCGAGGGGCAGGTCAAAAAGGGGAAGCAGAAATTCAGACGCCGCAAGCCGGGTGCTTCCGGGAAGGACCTTGGCGGAGCGTCGGAGACACCGGGCGGGGAACTGCCGGAGGAAGACGAGGAAACGCGCATCATCCGGTCGGAACAGGTTCATGCCAAACCGATGGATGTGGATGAGGCGGTCATGCAGCTCAACATGGGCGGCGGTGAATTCATGGTCTTCACCAACAGGCGTACGAACCGCATCAACGTTTTATACAAGAGAAAAGACGGAAATTACGGACTTATAGAAACCATTGCATGAAGCGCGCTGTAAAACCGATGGAGGTGTGAATATGCCTTGCACTGCGAAGCAGACTCGATGGTTCCGGCGATGTAAATGAATCCACAAGAGGGTCTAATGAAAATTCTGGATATCCTCGCAGAAGAATCGATCATCCCCGAGCTCAAGGGCAGAACCAAGAAACAGGTGCTGGAAGAGCTCATCGACGCGTTGCTTGCACATAAACCCCGAATGGACCGGGAACGGCTGATGGGCGTGCTGCTCGAGAGGGAGCGGCTGGGGAGCACGGGGATAGGAGACGGCATTGCGATACCTCACGGCAAAGTGAAGGACCTTGACCAACTCATCCTGTCCTTCGGGCGGTCCGCTCAGGGGGTCGATTTCGAATCGATGGACGGCAAACCGGTGCATCTGTTTTTCCTCCTGGTCGCCCCGGAATCCTGCGCGGGGATACACCTCAGGGCCCTGGCCAAGATTGCAAGGCTTCTGAAGAACAATTCCGTGCGCAAGCGATTGGGGAAAGTGGGCAACAAGGAGGAGATTTACTCGGTTATTCAGCAGGAGGATGAAGAGTTCTGAAATCCAGGGGCAGTATCCCGGCCGGTGAGCGGTGGAAGAACGAACGGTTCCAGCCTCCCCACGGATTCCATCTGTAACAAAGACCGGTGATGATCCGTCACATCCAGATCGACTTCCTGGTGTTTTTTCAAAGGGTTCCTGCCGGGTGCTTTTTCCTGAAGGGATAGCGGGATGACGGAAAGAAAAATGCACGTCGTGGTGGTCACCGGGCTGTCAGGGTCCGGGAAGAGTACGGCGATCAAGGCATTTGAAGATCTGGATTACTTCTGCATCGATAATCTGCCGGTTCCTCTGCTGGCCGACTTTCTTTCGCTTTGTGAAAGAGACATGCCGGATATCGGCAGAATCGCGTTGGGAATAGATATCCGCGAACGCAAATTCCTCAAGGATTACGACAAAATCTTCGAAGGTCTGGAACGATCGGGTTATCATTTCGAAATCATCTTTCTTGAAGCGCCCACAGACATCCTTCAGCGACGATACAGCCAGACGCGTCGCGTTCACCCCGCCGCATCCTCGGAATTCCTCCTGGTCAGCGCCATTCACCGGGAACGCGAAGAACTCAAGGCCCTGCGGAGCCGCGCCACCCGCATCGTCGATACCGGGAACCTGTCCGTCCATCAGCTCAAGGCACTGATCACCCGTTCGTATTCGGGCATCAGCGAGACGGAGATGTTGAGCGTCCAGGTGCTGTCTTTCGGGTTCAAGTACGGCCTGCCCTTTGAGGCGGACATGGTGATGGATGTGCGATTTCTTCCGAACCCGTATTTCCTCGAGGAGCTGAAAAACCTGGACGGCTGTTCCGAGGAGGTGAGTTCCTGGGTGCTTCAGTGGCCGTCCACGGTGGAATTCCTCTCGGATTACTGCGGCTTGCTTTTGAAGCTGATCCCGCTGTACATCGGGGAAGGAAAAAGATATTTAACCATTGCGATGGGGTGCACGGGCGGCAAGCACCGGTCGGTCGTGATCGCGGAAAAGATTGCTGACAAATTAAGGCAACATAACTATTATGTGAATGTCTTCCACCGGGACATCCACCTGGAATAAGGGGATTGGATGACCAGGAACAATCAGAAGGAACTCATCGGGGTCGTTGCGGTTTCTCACTGCAGGCTTGCCGCGGAAATGCTTGATGTGGCCGAACTCATCGTCGGTCCCATGGAAGCGTTTAAGGCCATCTGCTTCGAACCCCATCAGGCTGTGGAAGAAATGGCGCGGATACTGCGGGACGCCGTCAAGGCGGTAGACCAGGGCCGGGGGGTGCTGATTTTGACGGACCTGTTCGGGGGGACGCCGGCGAACATAAGCCTGTCTCTTCTGGGACCCAAGGTGGAGGTCGTCTGCGGAATGAATTTGCCGATGCTGATCAAGCTGGCGGGCTGCCGGGGGGATCATACGCTGAGTGAGACGGCCCTGCTGGTAAAAGAATATGGACAACGCCATATTTCACTGGCGAGTGAAGTCCTCTCCCGCTCCACTAAAACAACGGCAACAGGATAGGGAGAAAGGAAAGTCGATTGGTGTGAGGTTCGAAATCGCACCCATGATTCCTTCGGATATCCCCACGGTTATGGAAATCGAGCGCAGCAGCAATCTCGAACCGTGGTCCGAGCAGTCTTTCCTCGACGAAATGTACAGGCTCCATTCGCGCGTCTTCGTCGCACGGGAGTTTTGCGGGAAAGAAGGTGGGGGGGAGGAGCCGCAGCCTTGTGCCGATCGCCTCGGGCAGGTGGTCGGCTACGTGTGTTTCTGGCGTGTGGCCGATGAAATTCAGATTCTGAACGTTGCCGTGCACAGGGATCATCGCCGGAAAGGAATCGGAAGATTTCTTCTTTCCAATGCCTTGCGGCTGGGGGTTGCCAACAAGGCCGAACGTGCCGTTCTCGAGGTGCGCAGGAGCAATGTGGCCGCAAGAATGTTATATAAAGGACTGGGCTTTCACGAGGTTGGGGAGCGGCCGAATTACTACGGCGTGGTCAAGGAATCCGCCATCCTCATGGAGCTGGATCTCACGGGAGATTTCAAACCTGATTTTGCCATCCGGGAAGACTGACCGGCAGGAACGGAAATTTTCCGTTCCAGGGCTGTGCCGGAGCGGGATCGCCTCTGGAGGATTCTCTATTCCCCCTGTGTTTCTCTCACACCCATGCTGCCGTGAGCAAGTCGCCGCGCCTCACCTGAAAAGTCCGGCAGGACCCTTGGCTTTCGTCCTGAACCGACGCCGCAGGACTGTTCCCGTGTTGCGGGAGTGGTCCCGGATGAAAATTTGACCCGTTGGAAAACCGGTCCCACCGGGGGCGGATCTTACCTCGAACGTCGCCGCGGCCCCGGAAGAGGCTCGGCGGGAGCCAGCCCAACGGACGTGAACTGAATCAAACGATTGAGCGTCAATACGGGACTCAACCTGATGGAATATGGAATTCAATCCGACGCCCTGACGAAGAATATGGACATCACCAACGTGAAGGTCGATGTACCGTCTTCGTTTGAAGTACTGGAAAAAGCCGTAAGCGGATATGCCGGAAAGGAACAGCAGGCGCGGGATCTGCTGGTCGAGTATCATCACCGGTACCGGAACTGGACCTACGTGGTCCAGGAGGCGGCAAGGTACGCCGCCACCAACATGCGGCTCTATCACCAGCATCCACTGAACGGAAGCGTTATCTTCCTGCTTTCGCGCATCCTGGTCGAAGCACTGCGGCAGTCGGAACGGCCGGAGGTGCGGAGCCTTGCCGCGGACCACTTGCTGGATTTCTGGTTCAAGCTGCTCGACGAGATGCCCGAAGAGATCGCAAAGCCGCTCCCCGTGGGCGTCACGATGGATTCGGCCGATCGAATGACGGAACGGGATACTTCCTGCCACCAGGGGGTGCTGCGGTTCTATTTCAAGGAATTGGCCGAACTTCCCGAAACGGCCTTTGAAAGCCTGCTGAGGAGCTTCTACCAGCCGAAGCGGCTGGCGGCCAAGCTCACCGGACTGTGGTCCGATCCGTCCTCTTTCGGGGAACTTCGCGCCCTGCTGCGCCGGATGGACGAAGAAACCTACCGGTTCTGGCTGTCCAGGGAGGATCCCCGCCGGTGGCTCGGAAACGGGGAGAAACCCTATTCGGCTCAGTGGGCCGAGTTGTGCCGTCCTCTGAGTTACGAGCAGTACCGGGAATATTTGCGCATCCTGAAGACTGAAGTCGATTCAGAACCGGACGACCTGAAAGCGGTGGCGCGGCTTTGCGAACTCGTTGATTACCATGACATCGTGAGGCTCTATTACGTTCTGCCCGAGCGCCTGAAAGCCCTGGCAGGTCCCTCGGATGCCACTTATCCCGGACTTCTCATGCGCCTCAAGATCATGGAAACCAGGGGTCTTGAAGCGATTCAGGAAGAGACGCTGAGGGAGATCAACTTCGGCGTTGCCAAGTGGATCCGCCATGAATCGGTCGAGAAGCTGCAGGGGTTCCTGACGAGGATATTCGAAGTTCTTTACGGGTGCCTTCAGAGCTATCCCCAGGCGGCCCTGCAGATCGTCCGGACCGTCGGACTCGAAGTGGTCGATACGGAAGATAAGGTCCTGATCGATCTCTTCCTGAAGCACATCGTCAAGATGGGGTTCCAGACGCCGCAACTGGGTGGAGTCAGCCAGCACTGGCAGGTTGAGGTCAATCCGGCGCACCTCCCCAATATCCGCATATGGCTTGAGATCATCAGGAAAAATCCTGACCGGACGCGCCTGCTGCTCTCCGCGCTCGTAGTGAACCTCTTTCTGGGCGGCATTTATGTACGCGACACGGACCTTTTCCAGAAAGACGTCAGCCAGTTGCTTCATTCTCCCATTCGGCCCGTCTATAACATGATCAAGCAGCTCGCGAAGATCTTTCCCGTCTATTTCAACCAGATCGGAGCTGAAGGGCAGCTCAGGACGGTTTCAACGGATGTGGATGAACTGACGGCGCGAAGCGACCGGTTGATTCATTTCCTGCGTAAACAAAGCCACGTTGAAAGCAACAACATCGTGGTCACGTTCATACAGGCTATCATCGAATTCTGGCGAAGCCGCGACAAGAGTCCGCTGGCGGGCCTCGTTCCGGTGGAAATCTACGCGGAAATTCCGGAGTCGGGTCCCATGGTGGACGAGATGCACCGGATTTTCGAGTCGGTTTTCCGGACTCCGGGTGTCCATCATGTTTCCGACCTTCTGGAACTGTCCGAATCCGAGATCCGGTCGCTCATCGGGAAGGTCTCAGGCGTTTCGGAACGAGAGGAAAAGCGGGCTTTTCTCATCATTCAATTCTACCAGTTGCTGAACGAGAAATACGCTCTCAGCTTCAAGGACATCAGGGTCCACCTTCAGCGGGCGGCGAACCTGGGGCTTCCCGATCCCGAACCGCTCCTGGAAGCCCTCGACAGCCGCCACATCAGCGAAAAGCTCGAAGCCATCCTGGACTACCTGCTCAAGCTGAAGGAAATCATACTGACTCCCGGTGAGATGAACTTCCTGGAGAACATTTACATAAAGCGCCACATCGCGGTCGATATCCCGTCCATGTACGGGTCCTACAACGAGATGAAGTTCGATGCCCTGGGCCTGACGTTCCGGCTGGAGAACCTGGCCAACGTGCTGTTCGAAGAATTGATCCTCACGTTCAATCTCGGTTTCATTACCCGGTCCACTTTCTTCCGCATCGCCAAGGTCCTGCCCCTCTTTCTGAAGGCGCTCGAAATCGACGGCATCACATCGAACCGGCTGGAATCCCAGAAGGAACTCTTCCTGAAAGCACTGGTGATCCCGAGGTTTTCACATTCCCAGTACATTGACATTTTCCGGGGATTCTCCGAGGCCATCAAGCAGATTATCCAGACCAACTATCACAACCTCCATGAAGAGAACCTGGAAATCATCATCAAGCAGTTGGGCGAGGGCCAGCTCCTGCAGAGGTACAGCCGGGGAAGCGATGGCGAACTGCCCGCGGAGCGCAATCAACGGGTTTCCGAAAGCTTTCTGCGGGACCTCATCGCAAGGACGTTCGGACTGCAATACTTCGACCATTTCATCGCCGGTATCCTGACGACGCTGGCCACCCAGAGGGAAGAGCTGTCCGTCGATATGCTCGATCTGCTGCTCAGCTACGACCAGGAACGAACGACTTCCTACATTTACGAGCCCAATCCCCGGACCTTCGACCTCATTCACATGGGAAACAAGGCCTACACCCTGGCCAGGCTGCATGCCATCGGCATCAGGGTACCGCCCGCATTTGTCATTACCACGGAATATTTCCGCTGTCGGAGCGTCATTGAAGGCTTTGCCCATTCCAACGAGGATTTCCAGAACCGGGTGATGTCCCACATCAAGAAGCTCGAAAAGGAAACGGGACGGGGGTTCGGCGTGCCCGAGAACCCGCTGCTTCTCTCCGTACGCAGCGGGGCGGCGGTATCCATGCCGGGGATGATGAACACCTTCCTCAACGTGGGTATCAACGAGGCCATCGTGAAAGGACTCATCCGCCAGACCGGGGAAGCCTGGTTCGCCTGGGACAATTACAGGCGTTTTGTCCAGTCCTGGGCGATGTCCTTCGGTATGCAGCGGGATGAATTCGACAGCGTCATGAACCATTACAAGAAGCGATACAGGCGGCACGTGAAAAGAGACTTCAGCGCACGGGAAATGAAGGAACTCGCGCTGGCCTACAGAAATGAGATCGCAAAACATGAGATCGATCTGTCGGAATCTCCCGAGGACCAGCTCTTCACCGCCATCAGCCAGGTAATGAAATCCTGGAACGCTCCCAAGGCCGTAACTTATCGCGAAATCATGGGCCTGTCCGAAAACTGGGGGACCGCCGTGGCCATCCAGTCCATGGTGTTCGGCAACCTGGACACTCAATCCGGGGCCGGCGTGATGTTCACTCACAATCCCCGGACCTCCGAAGACAAGGTGGACCCGGTCGGGGACTTCACCCTGGGCAACCAGGGGGAAGACGTGGTGGGCGGCCTCGTGAAGACCCTTCCCCTGTCGAAAGGACAGAGGCTCTCCGAAGGGGACGATCACGAACCGTCCCTGGAAATCCTCTTCCCGAAGGTATACGGGCGCCTGGTGGATGTGGCCAGGGAACTCATCTACAAGCAGCACTGGGCCCCTCAGGAAATAGAATTCACCTTCCAGGGCTCCGGGGAGGACGGACTCTATATTTTGCAGTCCAGGAACATGGCTCCGCGGGTCAAGCGCGATTACCCGGTGTTCACCCCGTCCGAAGAGCTGCACGGGGCGTACGTCGGAAGCGGGATCGGAGTGAGCGGAGGGGCGCTGTCGGGCATGGTCGCTTTTGATCTCGAATCCATACAGCGTTTGAGGAAAGAACATGAGGGACAGCCGATCATCTTGCTGCGCTCCGATACGGTTCCGGACGACATCCGGGAGATTTCCATTGCGGACGGCATCCTTACCGGCAAGGGAGGGGCGACCTCGCACGCGGCCGTCGTAGCCCACCGGCTGGGGAAGATCGCCGTGGTCGGCTTCAGCAAGATGAGAGTCTGGGAGTCGGAGAGAAAGTGCGTGATCGATGAGCACGTGCTGCACTCCGGAGACTTCATCGGGATCGACGGGCGAAGCGGGGCCATTTATCTCGGGCACCACGAGACCGGACGGGTTGAGATGTTCACTTGAAATCCATGAATCCCGGCAAGCCCCCGTGCGGGCCCCGTGAGTGTGTTCCGGGTTGAAGCCTTTCCACCGGGGGGGCTGTTTTCGGTTTTCTGCTTTGGTAACGGACAATTGAATGGAGGAACCATGAGCCAACATGAACAGATGGTGCCGAAGAAGCTCGGTATCAACGGCCTGGGGCGGATTGCCAAACTGAGTATCTGGCATCATGTTGAACGCAAATATTTCTCTGAAATTTTTGTCAATATCGGACGGGAAGTGGGTACGGGCATCGAGGATATCGCTCTGTTCATAGAAAAGGATTCAACGTACGGGACGCTTCACAACTATCTGTACGGCTGCAGGGCCGCAAGGGTGATCGAGGAGCTGAACGAGCGGGAAGGAAGCATGCGCATCAACGGGGTGAAAACCACCTTCCTGCGCAAGCACCGGAACCCGGCGGGGATCGGCTGGCGGGACTACGGAGTGGAAGTCGTTGTGGACGCCTCGGGGGCGTTCGTCGACCCGACCGTTCTGCCCGACGACAAGAAAGGGGCGCTGAGAGGCCACCTGGCCGCGGGAGCCAAGAAGGTGATCGTTTCCGCTCCGTTCAAGATCAAGGACAAGGGCAGGGAAATGCCCGAGGACGCCGTGACCACCGTGATGGGGATAAACGACTCCGACTATAAACCGCAGAAACATCTTCTGGTTTCCAACGCGTCCTGCACCACCACCTGTCTTTCCTATATGATGAAGCCACTGCTCGACTACTTCGGTCCCCGCAGGATTCTGTCGGCGGCCATGACCACCGTGCATGCCGCGACCAGCTCCCAGCAGGTGCTGGACCGTGCTCCGGCGGCCGGAGCGGCGGATCTGCGTAAAAGCCGGTCGGTGTTCGACAATATCATCCTGACCAGTACGGGGGCCGCGAAGGCGCTTGGGCTCGTTATTCCAGAAATGAAAAAAATCGGGTTCATCGCCGAATCGGTGCGCGTGCCCATTGCCACCGGGTCGCTCATTGTCCTGGCCGTGATGATCCAGGACGAGAGCATGAGGCACCCGGTCAACCGTGAGAAAATTAATAATATTTATAAGGAGGCGGTAGCACACTACCCTGAGGGATACCTCGTTTACACGGATGAACAGAACGTTTCCGCGGATATCGTCGGAATGCCGAGGGCCGCGGCGGTAATCGAGGGACATGAGAATCACACGCGCACTTCGGCGGTAAGAATTGACATTCAGCAACTCATGAGTACAAAATACGAAAGCGATTCGGGGGGCCAAGCCCATTCAGACTCATCGGAACTCATGAAGACCGTCTCATCTCCCCAGGGGGCCGGCGATGCTCCGCAGGACAAAGTGCTGGAGGTCCCGGTTACGCAGGCAGTCATTTACGGCTGGTACGACAATGAATTGGGCAGCTACACGAACATGCTCGGAGATAGAACAGTGAGCATTGCACGTTTGGTTTAATGCCGGGCCCCGGTTTCCCCGGGAAAGTGGCCGCAGAGGCGGCCGCGCGGCCGGGAGGGCCCAAGAGAATGAAAACATGAAGGAGAAAGAACAATGGCAAATCGAGTGGCAATCAACGGGTTCGGGCGTATCGGACGCACCATTTTCAAGGCTTTGCTCGATCGAAAACTGCCCTTGGAACTGGTGGCGATCAATGATCTGACCGCTCCGCAAGAACTCGCCTATCTTTTGAAATACGATTCCGTGCACGGAGTGTGGCCTCATGACGTATCGGCGACCGAAGACACGCTGATTGTCGACGGTAAAACGTTCAGGTGCGTGAAAATCACGGACCCTGCGCAGTCGCCGTGGCGTGAACTGAACGTGGACATCGTTCTTGAGAGCACCGGGCGGTTCACGAGCCGCGATGCCAGCCAGAAGCATATCGATGCCGGCGCGCGCAAAGTCATCCTCACTGCGCCGGGCAAGGGCATGGACGCCACGTTCGTGATCGGAGTGAACGACGGGAGCTACGATCCGCGCAAACACCACGTCATTTCCAACGCGTCATGCACGACGAACTGCCTTGCCCCCATCGTCTCGCTGCTCCACGACCGCTTCATCGTCGAACACGGGCTCATGACCACCATCCATTCCTACACCATGGACCAGCGCCTGCTCGACGGGATTCACAATGACCGGCGGCGTGCCCGGGCCGCGGCGCTCTCCATGATTCCGACCACGACGGGCGCGGCGCGCGCGGTGGCCGAAGTCATTCCCGAACTGAAGGGAAAACTCGACGGGCTGGCCATCCGGGTGCCGACTCCGAACGTCTCCCTCGTGGACTTCGTGTGCCGGGTCGGGCGCGATGTGACCCGCGATGAGGTGAATAAGGTGTTCGAAGAAGCCGCCAGGGGACAGCTCAGCCACATCCTGCAGTATGTGACCGAGGACCTGGTTTCCTCGGATTTCAACCACACGGCCTATTCGTCCAGTGTGGATTCCAAGCTGACCAACGTGATGGCCGGCCGGATGGTCAAGGTCCTGAGCTGGTACGACAACGAATACGGTTATTCGAGCCGTGTGGCCGACCTGGCCCTGATGGTTTCCAAGAGCCTGGATTGATTCCCGGATCGCTTCCAATTTGCTGGACGGTGCCGCTCTCCCCGTGTCTGGGCAACGCCTCCCGATTTCTTTCAGAAATTCGGGTGGCGATGCCAGGTCGGGGAATAACCATCGGCGAAACGGCGGCAGGGTTTGATCGTGCTTGCCGGTCGGTCCGGACGCCGGAGAGGATTCATGAGCCTTTCCGGGTGCGGGTTCCGAAAGCCGTGGCAGGTGCCGGAACTCGGCCTTCGAGGCGTGCGGTGAATTCGGAATTGGTCGTGTTTGCAGGAAATCCGGAAGGAGTTTTCGTAATGAGGACCCTCGATAATTTAGGGTTGAACGGCAAGAAGGTGTTCATTCGGGTCGACTTCAACGTCCCGCTCGATAAGCAGGGGCGCGTCGCGGACGATATGCGGATCCGGGCCGCCCTGCCGACCTTGAAGAAAGTACTGGAAGGGGGCGGAAAGGCGATCATTGCCTCGCACCTGGGAAGGCCCAAGGGAAAGCGGGCCCCGGAGTTCTCCCTCAAACCCGTTGCGGAGTACCTGTCCGGACTGCTCGGTAAGCCGGTGCCCCTGGCCCCGGACTGCGTGGGCGATGAAGTGCGGCGGCTCGTCTCCGGCCTGAAAAACGGGGAAATGCTCATGCTGGAAAACCTTCGGTTTCATCCGGAGGAAGAAAAGGACGACGAAGAGTTTTCAAAACAGCTCGCGGCGCTTGCCGATATTTATGTGAATGATGCGTTTTCGGTGTCCCACAGGGCGCATGCGTCGGTGCATGGGATCACCCGGTTCGTCGGGATGTGTGCCGCCGGCTACCAGCTCGAGGCCGAAATCAGGTACTTCCGGCAGGCCATGGAAAACCCGGAACGGCCCATGGCGATGGTGATAGGCGGCGCAAAGGTTTCCACCAAGATCGGGGTGCTCGATCACCTGATTTCAAAGGTGGATTTCCTCATCATCGGCGGGGCAATGGCCAATACCTTCCTCAAGACCCTCGGGAAGGAAGTCGGGAATTCGCTGGTCGAGGACGATTACCTGGAGACCGCGGCAAGGCTGCTGAAAGCGGCCGGCGAACGCGGAGTCAAGGTTTACCTGCCCGTTGACGCGGTGGTTTCCGAGAGCCTTCAGGTCTGCGGGGACGTGCAGCAGGTTCCCATCGACAAGGTTCCGAAGGGCACGCAGATATTCGACGTGGGGCCGCGGTCCATCGAGGTTTTTGAAGCCGTTCTGAAGGGCTGCCGCACGGTCGTGTGGAACGGCCCGCTGGGGGCCTTCGAGACGCCCCCGTTCAACAAGGGAACCTTCGCCATGGCCGAATTCCTCGGAAACCTGGACGCCCTGACCGTCGTGGGGGGCGGGGATTCGGCGGCGGCGGTGCGGCAGTCGAACCTGAGCGACAAGATGAGTTATGTGTCCACGGCGGGCGGAGCGTTTCTGGAAATGATGGAAGGAATCACGCTTCCGGGGATTGCCGCTCTGGAGGAATGCTGCGGCAAGGCGTGAACCGCGCATTTGCCTCCGGAGGCTTGCCCGGCTCTTGTTGACCGCCGGAATGGAAGAATCGAAGGATCAGAACGACGCCGGGGCCGCAACGGACCTGGTGGCGGGATACGGTGAGGAGATCATGAGCGAGAGGATTCCGCTGATTGCGGGCAACTGGAAGATGCACAAGACCGTGAGCGAGGCCGCGCCGTTCGTGGTGGAGCTTCAGAAGAAAATCGGCCCCTTCGATGACCGGGAAGTGGTCATCGCCCCGCCTTTTACGGCGCTTGCGGGCGTGAAGGCGGCGCTCAGCCGGCCGGGTTTCAAACTGGCGGCGCAGAACTGCCACTTTGAGAACAAAGGGGCCTTCACCGGCGAGATTTCCGGGGCTATGTTGAAAGATGTCGGCTGCGATTACGTGATCGTCGGTCATTCGGAGCGACGCCACGTATTCGGCGAACCCAACGACATGATCCGGAAAAAGGTCGCTGCTGTGTTCAGCAACGGAATGGTGCCGATCCTGTGCGTTGGGGAAGTGCTCGCGGAGCGGGAAGCCGACCGGACATTCAAAGTGGTGGACGAACAGGTGCAGTCGGCGATCGTCGGCCTGACTCCCCAGCAGGCGAAAGCGATCGTGATCGCCTACGAACCCGTTTGGGCGATCGGCACTGGAAAGACCGCTACGCCCGCTCAGGCGCAGGAAGTGCACGCCTTCATCAGGACGCGCTACGCGGCGCTTTGTGACAAAAAGGTTGCAAATGCAATCAGAATATTATATGGAGGCTCTGTTAAACCGGACAATGCGGACACGCTGATGGCCCAGCCCGATGTGGATGGACTGCTGGTCGGAGGTGCGTGCCTGGAAGTGGGTTCGTTTGAACGCATCGTCCAATTTCAACCTCTTTGAGATCGGGTACCCTGAATGTATACGGTATTGATTCTGTTCCATGTGGTGGCTGCCATAGCCCTCATCCTGATCGTTCTGCTTCAGACGGGACGCGGGGCTGAGATGGGTGCGGCGTTTGGCGGGGCATCTCAGACGCTCTTCGGAGGCTCGGGCGGATCGACGTTCATGAGCAAGCTGACGACGGGAGCGGCGGTGGTGTTCATGCTGACATGCCTTGGGCTTTCCTATCTGTCTGCGTCGCCTCAGAGCAGGTCGATCATGAAGGATGTTCCGATCCAGCAGGCCCCGCAGGCGCCACAGGCCCCTGCAATCCCCGAGGCGAAACCGGTTCAGCCCGGTCAGGAACAATCTTCGGCGGCGCAACCCGCCCCGGCCCCTGCGGCAACTGCGGCTCCGGCCCCGGCAGCGTCCGCTCCTGCTGCGGCTCCGGCGAAAGCGGCCCCTGTGGCACAGGATGCCCAGAAGCCCACTCCCGCTGCAAAGAAGTAGCGGGGGGAAAAAAAGCCACGGCTTAGGGTCTGAATTGTTACCTCGGGCCGTTTTAGACTTGCCAGACGGCGGGTTTTGGCTATAATGCATTTTCACACGTGCCGAAGTGGTGGAATTTGGTAGACACGCCATCTTGAGGGGGTGGTGGGGAAACTCGTGCCGGTTCGAGTCCGGCCTTCGGCACCACAAAAAAATCTTTTAATATCCAGAAGTTACAAGGGGCCAGTACTTCAGCCTTGCAGCTGTATGTAAGAAATATCAACTACTTACGACTCCATTGTCGAGGAAAGTCCTCGGCACCGGACGCTGCAAGGGTTTGGCAGCATCAAAAGCGCAGACTTGATGTGGCAGTCACCGCGGGAGATGTGCGTCTCGCGCTATAAGGCATTTCGACGCAGTGAAATCGTGGAGATCTTCCTCGCAAGCAGGTGAGACTCATCCACTTCCTTACGAATGCTGAAGAGCTTTTCAAGTTGCCCGCTCCAGTTAGGAGCGCCACCATGTACCTTCCCTGAAAGAGCCGGCCCACCTGCTACTTGACGTTTCGAATGGAATGCTAAGAATCACCGCTCAGCAGGCGATCTCCAAGCCAAGAAATGGTCCAGGGCATCAACGCTGCCAATCATCTCGCGAGCGAGTCTGAGCCGCTCCAGCATCTTGAGCTTTTGGTCATCACTCAAACTGGCGGCTCTCTTTTCGGCATCCTTGAAAAAGTTATCAATACGGGTCGCTTCTCCCCAGGCTTCAATAATTTGCAGTAGTTCTTCTCTGCTCTCTTTGAGTGCTTTCGCGGCCAGGCGCTCTGCTTCTTCCCTGCGCCACTGCTCCCTTTGGACTTCCCACTTTTGGCGCTCTATCTCGGCTTGGCGCTCTCCTTCTTCGACAAGACGAGCAATGGTCTCAGATGCTTTCTCTAGTTCTTTGACGATCTCCTTAATTTGTCTGTTCAGGTCGCGCGCCTTTGTTTCTTGCCAGCGTTTGACCCAATTGGCCCGCCAATAGGGCGAGTATGCTTGCAGGCATAGTCTGCCTGTTGGGAAGTCTTGATTTGTCGTCCAACTGTGATCGTATTCGCCTCGTCGTAGTTTAGGAGGAACGTAATCCTTTTCCGGAATGTATTTACCCTTGACGTAGCGGACCTTAATTTCTTCGGACATCTCGATAATCGTCAGGCCGATTGCCACCGTGCCCAGATACACAACGGTAGAGCGATATGGAAACCAGAGATTTTCGCCGCCGTAACCTCGATTTTTTCTGGGTATTTCGTGTTCGTCCACTTCTGCTCTCCGAAAGTCCGCGCCGTTGGGAGCAATGGCAACCCCATAACCTTTGTTGTCCAAGTCAAGAAAGAGCTCATTGGCAAACGATAAGGCTTTATCGAGTCCTGCCTTGGAGACGATCAAATCGATCAGTAGCCGTTTGTTTGGCTTGAGATAGCCAATCTCACGAGAAAGGCGTCCAGCCTCAAAGAGTTCTTTTGCCCCATTCAGTAATGGGTGTTGGCCTGGCCGGAATATCGATATCTTCCGACGCCTGCGAGTGATCTTGGAAGGAGGGCTGGGAAGAGGTCTTTTCGTTTCTACCTGTTGACCATCTCGCGCCCACACCAGTTCATCGCCTGGACGGGCGTGTGGCAGAGGCGGTATTGGCAGAGTCCTACCAACAGCCAGTTGAGCCCAATACCCCCGTGGTGGTCTTGGTACGTTGAGGAGGGTACAGACCCTGGCCATGTAACTTGACGAAACGCCACACCTGACGGCCACTTTAAGCATAGGCTCGAACCAGACCAACTGGTACAGAGCCTCACGCGTCAATGGCGTGGATAGCCTCGTTTTGTTTTTGCCGAGGTTGAAGGGATCAGTGTCATCTATTATCATAGCTCATGTTTCAGCGGGTTGTCATACTTTCTGAATCATTTCTACCCTGCCTGACCTTTATCCCAGTTTCACAGTTCGGCAAGGTATGCGTTGAATTTGTTGAATTAAACATTGCAGGAATGTAGTATCATTCTGTCGTCAGTTTTTCGCAGGGGAATGAGTTGCCAGCCGCCCCTTCCAGGCAAAAACATTTGAATTGGTTTTAACCAGAGTGAGTGAAGGCTGGTTTTTCCCCGTATTTTTTGGCTACACAGTTTGGCGCAGGCTCAGTAATTGCCGACAAATTGATTATATTTCATTTGACTGGCGCTGAAAACTTTTTCTGAATGCAGGGTATCTGATGCGGAAACGAACAGGTCATAACCCGAAACGCCGGATACGGCCGGATTTAGATCCCCATTATCTGAAATCGCTTGCCGAATCAGTCAGCTACGCCGGCAACCCCGAACACAAGATTAATCCAGGAGATTTCGGTTTGACGCCTCCTTCGTTGCCGCAGGCTGATAAGACAAAGTGCGATATCGCTGGAGACTTCTCTTTAAAGGAGGCCACAAGGCTGCTCAAGGAAGGGGTCAGCAAGGGAATGATCAGCAAGCAGGTGCGAAACGGATATCCTCAAAACATCTGGGCCGTGACTGAAGATGGGTGGCCTATGGAAGCCCAACTCGAAAACCCCCAAAGAGGGATTTATCATGGGTATCCCATGACAGAAGCCGACCCATTCCACGAAGAAGTTCTAGCAAAATGGAAGAAATTATGAGCTGTTTTTCTATCGATTTCCAATGGCTGGCTCGAGAATACGGGGACCCCATCGCCCGCTCCACCTTGGCTGAAATCACGATCACTGCCGATGAGTGGAAGGCTACTGAGATAGAAGACCTTCTTGCCAGGACTGTCCGGCCAGCCGTTCGCGTTTCCGCTTTTGCTTTGGCGCAATGGTTCGCATGCAACTGGTGGAGACTGCTTTGGGAGCCGGAAAGAAATACGACATCTTGGAAGATGAGCCACAAAGTTGGGGCGGCCGGAGAGGGTTACCTCTGGCCAGACCTTACCTTTATCAGCGATGGCGAATCAGTTTTGGTGCGCGGCAGACCCTCACCTCTCACGTCAAAACAACTCGTACGATATTTGAACAGCTTCGATGTATTCATCCCCGCTGAGGCTTTTGAAAGCGGAATGCATTCATTTATCGAGGCAGTTACTAGAAGACTGTCAGATACAAAGACTCAAGCGACTGAACTTGAATCTCTCTGGAAGGAAGTTCTTGTTGAGCGGCGCGACCCGAAATTGGCGTCTTGGCGCAAGCTTGAAGCTATTATGGGATATGATCCCGATGAGGCACCCGACCAAACTATCGCAGACCTTCAAATTGCGGCGCTTGAATATGGAACCGGTGCCGTTGAGGAGATGGCGGCTGAGTCTATGCAGAATGCCATAGCCCATATTGAGACCCTTTGGGGCGAGCCACGCAAGGAAGCTCTACCACTCGTTATCCCCAATTTCGATAGTCTTAAGAGGCGAATCAGTGACGCGATGAGATCATCGCTTTTCCCCTGGCAAAAGGCCACGGAAGCGGCACGGATAGTTCGTGAGGTCTGTGCTTTGAGCCCTGGGCCCGTTTCGACATCAACACTCGCCGATGTTTTACAAATCGGAAAAGGCTCTTTAGAAAATCCAATCGGTGTGAAAGGGCCGATGGATGCCGGTTTTCGCAATGGGAACCTGAATGGCTTCAGCGTTTTCCTTAAGAGCCCCTTCCGGGCCAATCGACGCTTCGCTTTGTTGCGGCTAGTAGGAGACCACCTGACAGCTCCGCGAGATGACAAATTGCTTCCGGCCGCTACATACGCCAAGACTCAGCGTCAGAAATTCCAGAGGGCATTCGCACAGGAATTTCTTTGCCCATATTCAGACTTAGTCAGCTATCTAAAATCAGACGAGCCCAGTGACGAAGACATAGAAGATGCCGCACACCATTTCGAAGTTTCCGCACTGATGGTTAAAACGATCTTGGTAAACAAGGGCGATCTGGAACGTTCATGCCTTCCCCGCTCGTAGTTTTTGGGTTTTTTGAATGCTATTTTCCTCAAACGGAAATCTATCTGCCGAATTTACAGATCAGGGGTTAAACAAGACACTCCGTGAGATCGGAACTGATGGCCATGGCTAAATAATGGAAAAAAGTCCTCGGCGGCAAGGGCACAAGATCTTGTATTCACAAGGTCCCCGAGGGTGGGGGATTTTTGAACCATCACTGCCCCCTCAGGTGGGGGATTGTTAGCCCGGAAAATTCATAATAGTGCTTGAAAAAAGAAACGGACATCCTGTAACGTGCTAACTTGCCAAGAGAAAACACGAAACGAAAGGAATGTCCGTTGAAAACAGTCTGTCATAATCAACTCTCTTTTGCAAACCTTGATTCACGCTCTGTTGAGGCCGAATTTTCGGCCGGCCCCATGACCTCGGATGGCGGCTCTTTGCTGCTGCGGGAAATCGATCGCACAACGGCTCTTTCTTCCTCCATGAGCAAGTCGCTTTCCGATCGTCGCGACAAGGCCAAGGTGCATCATGGACAGGAGGAACTTTTGCGCCAACGCCTTTTCGCCATTGCGATGGGCTACGAGGACGGCAATGATCATCAAAGCCTGCGCTTTGATCCGGGACTCAAAACCGCCGTGGGCCGCTTGCCCGAAACCGGTCCTGCACTGGCTTCCCAACCGACAATCTCACGATTCGAAAACCGTGTGGGCAACCGTGAACTTCGCCGCCTGAGCGATGCTCTCATGGATGCCTATGTGGCTGCACATCCTGCTCCTCGCAAGGTAATCGTGCTCGATATGGACTCAACTGACGATCCCACTCATGGCATGCAGCAACTCTCCTGCTTCCACGGCTATTACGATCAGTACATGCTGCATCCCCTGCTGATCTTTGACGGGCTCACCGGCTTCCCGGTAGCTTCGGTGCTGCGCGCGGGCAATGCACACGCATCCAAAGGAGCGGCAGCAATTTTGAAGCGCCTCATCCGGCGCCTCAAACATGCCTACCCGAAAGCTGCGATTCTGGTGCGCGCCGATGCCGGCTTTGCCGTGCCTGGCATTTACAGACTGCTTGAGCGCGAGAAGGTCAAATACACGATTGGTTTGATTACCAACGAGCGTCTGCGCAAACGTGCCGCCAACCTGGTGCTCAAGGCCGAAGAAGAGTTCGCCAAAACCGGCGAAAAGCAGAGACTCTTTGGCAGCTTTTACCATCGAGCCGACTCCTGGCAAAGCTCACGTCGGGTTATTGCCAAGGTCGAGAGGCTCCCCCGAGGACTCAACACCCGCTTTGTTGTAACCAATGTCCTCTTTGAATCCGCCGCGGGGATTTATGACGGCATCTACACCGGCCGCGGCGATGCCGAAAACCGGATCAAAGAACTCAAACTTCATCTCAAAGCCGACCGGTTGAGCTGCACCCGGTTTCAGGCAAACCAGTTTCGGCTGCTGCTGCACACTTTTGCCTTCGTTCTGTTGTGGCACCTGCGCCGCAGCCTTGCCGGGACTGAGTTGGCTATGGCCACAGTTGACACCCTCAGGCTCAAGCTGCTCAAAATCGCTGCCAGGGTAGTTCAGAGCGTCAGGCGCATTCTCTTTACAATGCCCTGGGCCTACCCCTATCAGCACCTGTTTGCCACCGCGCTGCGAAATATCCGACAAATGCCACTCCGATGCTGACGGAGCGATCTTCCGAACCGCAGCATCCGATCACCATAAAAAACGCACCAACACTACCGGTGCATCAAAATTCGGAATTTCTGCCACCTGATCATGCGGAGATAAGCGAAATGAAGCACTCGGCACCGACTCCGGTGCCTTTCTGCCGACTGGACTACTGAAAAATCCGTGCCCATAGCTCACGATGACCACTTTCGAGGGTGTTCTGGCAACACCTCATGAATAATGCGGGTTAGGCTATCAAAATCACCGTGCCTCCTTTTCAGACTAATCTCGCCTAATTAGGATACACGGCTTCCCTTTTGGGGTGGGCCATTTCTGAGTGTCAAAGTGGGCCAAATCAGAGTATCGAACTCACTCCGTGCGCCATGGCGTCTTTCCGTAATCGCAAAACGTGGGATCGAAGTTTCGCGGTCAGATCTTCAGGCAGATCAATCACGCGTTTGCCAGATTTCGGAAGCCCTCGGATTCCCCGTCTCAATGTCTCCGAAACCATGTACTGAGTCAATCCTGCGTGCGCGCCCCCCGGCAACGGTGCGGGATGAATTGAGTTGGGCCGCGATCATGGGAGGCGATCCCGATAGGTCGGCAAATAATAATCGGGATTACCTATTTGATTTATAGGACCATTCAATCTACATCTGTTTCCAAAACCATTCAAAACGGGAGGCTGCTCAATGTCGTCCAGTTCTTACGATGCAATGTGGGAAAAGCTCAATCTTGACGTAGACGCTCATGCGGGGCTGCTCGAAGTGCTCGGGAAGTTCTATGGGGACATTTATCTCAGCCAGCAGGGGCGGCTTCGGGGAATGGAATATCTCGACTTCGCTCTCTCCGAAATCCACGGGCTCAGGATAAAGGAGCTCCAGGGTGCAAAGGCCTCGGGGAAAAAGATAGTCGGGACCTTCTGCGTTTTTGTGCCCGAAGAAATAGTGCTCGCGGCCGGAGGCATTCAGGTCGGCCTCTGCGCGGGGGCCGAAATCGGGAAGGGGGAAGCCGAAAAAGTACTCCCCAGAAACACCTGCGCCCTGATAAAATCCTTTGTCGGGTTCAGGCTCGCGAGGCTTTGCCCTTTCATTGAATCCTGCGACCTCATCGTGGGCGAGACCACTTGCGACGGCAAGAAAAAGGCCTACGAAATCTTCTCGGAGTATTCTCCGGTCTACGTGATGGAAATTCCCCAGATGAAAAACTCCTGTGACCGGGAAATGTGGAGAAGTGAAATCCTGCGCTTCAAAGACAAGGTAGAGGAGACCACGGGAAACAAGATCACCCCGGAGCGACTCAAGGAAGCCATTCATCTTTTGAACGATCGACGCCGCGTTCTCCAGCGGCTGAACCGGCTGCGCGCCGCCGTCCCGACTCCGATTTCAGGCAGGGATGTCCTTCTGATCAATCAAATCTCGTTCTATGACGATCCTGCCCGGTTCACCGCGAAAATCGGCGAATTGTGCGACGAACTGGAGGAACGGGTGAAAAGCGGCGAGGGTGTCGCCCCCGAGGGGACCACCCGGCTGATGCTTTCCGGGTGTCCCATGGCCGTTCCCAATTGGAAGCTGCCTTACATAATCGAGTCCTCGGGTGCCATCGTCGTTGGTGAAGAATCCTGTATAGGGTCCCGAAACACGCGCGACCTGGTCGATGAAGACGCCCGGACGCTCGACGGCATGGTCGACGCTATTGTGGACCGGTACATGCGGATCGACTGTGCCTGCTTTACACCCAACACGGAACGGTTGGAAAACATCGTCAAAATGGCGCAGGACCTGAAGGTAAAGGGCGTGATCCATTATGCGCTCTCATTTTGCCAGCCCTATGCCATGGAAGCCTACAAGGTTGAAAAGGCGCTTGCCGCGGCCGGCATTCCCCTGCTTGCAATCGAAACGGACTACGGCATGGAAGATGTTGAACAACTGAAGACCCGTGTCGAAGCCTTCGTCGAAATGACGCGCTGATGGAATTCCAGTACCATGAAATCCGTTGTTGAGGATGGGACCGTTGCAGGTATAGACATCGGCTCCCGCTCGATAGAACTGGTCATGTTCGATTCGAACGGCGCTCCTCGCCTGCGGAAAGCCCCGACCACGTTCGATCCTCTCGGCCAATGCCGGAAACTGATGGAGGGGATCGGCGGAGGTCGGGTCATCGCGACCGGGTACGGCCGAAAACTGTTTGCCGAATCCTTCCGGCAGGCGAACGTCTCCACCATCACCGAAATCCAGGCGTATGCACTGGGCGCAAGGTTTCTATGCCCTGAAGCCGGAACGGTCCTGGATATCGGGGGGCAGGATACCAAGGTCATCTCCCTATCCGAAACCGGGAAGGTCCTGAGATTCGAAATGAACGACCGGTGCGCGGCCGGGACCGGCAAGTTCCTGGAATTCATGGCCACGGCCCTCCAGGTTCCGCTGGAATCTTTCGGGGAGTTCGCACTCGGGTCCGATCGCCGGATACGGATAAGCAGCATGTGCACCGTTTTTGCCGAAAGCGAGGCTACCTCGCTCATGGCCCGGGGAGAGCGTCCGGAAAACATCGCCATGGGCCTGCACATGGCGATAGTCCAACGCACGCTGGCCATGCTCGGGCGCGTCGGCGTCTCCGCACCGCTGGTGTTTGCGGGCGGTGTCGCCCACAATCCGTGCGTCGTACGACTGCTCGAAGAATCATTGGGGCAGGCGGTGGTCGTACCCGATAACCCGGACATGGTGGGCGCCCTCGGCGCGGCGCTCCACGGAAGGAACGGGACCGCCTCCCGGATCTGATACCGGGTTTCCCGGAAAATAGCCTTCATTTTGATGCTTCGCGGGTGACGCGAAGCATCAAAATGGGTATCTCGGGACTCTGTTTTGCAGGTGACTCGATATAAATCCGATTTTGCCCGGAATATGAGGGCCCACGGAGATTTCGTTGAAACCGGCTTCTTTACAACGTTTTGAAAACACGGGGGAACGTTTTCTGCTCGACGTCTCCGAGCTGGAAGACACCGGGACGAAGGTTGCGGGCATTTATTGCCTTTTTGCGCCGGTCGAGATTGTGCGGGCTGCCGGTGCAATTCCGGTCAGCCTTTGCGGGAAAAGGGAAAAACCGATCGCCGAAGCGGAAAGGACCCTTCCCCCTAACCTGTGTCCGCTGATCAAATCCAGCTACGGGTACGCGGTTACCGACACGTGCCCCTTCTTTTCGGCAAGCGATTTTCTCATCGGCGAGACCACCTGCGACGGCAAGAAAAAGATGTACGAATTCCTCGGGCGCATCAAGCCTCTCCACCTCATGCACCTGCCGTATTCCACGGTGGAGCCGCACGCGCTCCGGTTCTGGTACGAGGAAATCCTGAGGCTCGGGAGGTTCGTCGAAGGGTTTGCGGGCCAGAAAATAGACGGTGACCATCTGCGGTTTCAGATCGGAGTGCACAACCGAATCCGCAAGCTCGTCAGCAAAATTTCCCGGTTCCAGGCCGCTGAGCGCATTCCTCTTTCCGGGCTGGACATGATGACCGTGATGGAATCCAAGAGCTTTTTCGTTAGCCCCGAAAAGTACATGGAACTGCTCGAGGATTTTATAGAGGAGATGGAATCCGTTGCAGCCAGCGGCTATTCACCCTTCGGGCCGGGTGCACCGAGGATTCTCCTCACCGGCTGTCCCATCGGCAAGGGTTCCGAGAAGGTCCTTCGCATGATCGAGGAATGCGGAGGGGCCGTGGTGTGCATGGAGAACTGCACCGGCGTGAAAGGGCTCGACCTGCTCGTGGACGAGGAGGAAAAAGACCCCTGGCTGGCCCTTGCACGCCGTTATCTGCAGATTCCCTGCTCCTGCATCACCCCGAACAACGGACGCCTGTCCCTGCTCGACCGCCTGATAAGGGAATATCGGATAGACGGTGTCGTGGACCTCACATGGCAATGCTGCCATACCTACAATATCGAATCGCGGGTCATAAGCGATTCCGTCGATAAGGGCCACGGTTTGCCGTTTCTCCATGTGGAAACGGATTATTCCGATTCGGACGTGGAGCAGTTGCGAACGAGAATAGAGGCATTTCTCGAAATGTCAGGATCTTAGGGGGGCGGCACCCTGGAAAATGCGCTGCTGCCTGATTACCAGATGGACGCCTGCCTCAGGTCCTGGAATGTGCCTGAAAAATAGCTGCTGTTCCAATAAGCCCTCTGAGCGATTTCCTCGGCAAGTGCACGCGCTTGGACTGCATCATTCCCAAATACGATAAGCCTGGTTCCGTGGTCGTTATAGGGCAGGCGGCCATCCTTGTTGGCTTGCTCCGTTTCCCCGGCTTGCATATTTACAGCACCCGGCAACGATCCCTTGTCGAACTCGGTCTTGGGCCTCGCATCAACGAAAACAGCGGTTTTGTCCCTTGAAAAAACATACTTGAAGCCGTCAAGACCGGTCTCGGCAGTATTGCCCAGGGCGCGCCATACCGGCAATCCATCCTGGTATCTTTTGACGTTTACATACTCTCTTTTTACGAGCTGTTCCGCCACACGGATGCTCTTGTGACAGTAAGGGCCGTTGCAGTAGAGCACGATCGCCGCCCCCTTATCCGGGCAAAGCTCTATCATGTGTTCTATCTCGTTTTCATAGCTGTTGATGCTCCCGGGAATATGTGAGATCGCATACTCCCGGGCCGGTCGAACATCGAAGACGTGGGCCTTGCCCCCCGCGAGGATTGCTTTAAACGCTTCGGTTGAGATCTCCACACCGGATTGGCAATAAGCGGCGGTTGTCGAAAAGAGCAATGAGACCGCTAACAGCATGACAATGAGAGCCCGACGATTCATGTTTGTTCCCCTCCTGGGAAGTGAGAAAGACAGTTCTGCAAAAGGAAAGACCACCCGTCCGAACTGGTTACGATGCGGGAACGATAGTCCGGGAGCCGAATCCCGAATGGCGCATAATGCCGCTTTGCGCCTTGTGACAGCCCAGCAGTCCGGCCGCATCGGCCCGGCACCGGACGCAATGCGTCATTTGCGGAAGATACCCGGCGGCGACCCTCCTGAGCTCGTTCAGCTCAGACGGCGTCAGGGGGGGAGCATTCCCGAGAGGAGTCCCGGGAACAGGGATTACCGGGATTATGTTCATGAGGTCGGCCCCGAGCACGGCGACCCGGCGTGCTATTTCTCTGACATCACCTTCGTTTATCCCCGAAATGACTACCGTGTTCACCTTTATGGAGATTTTCTCCGCCTTGAGAGCGGCGATGGCATCCTGCTGCCTGCCGATAAGGATTTTCGCCCCCTCGAATCCCCTGAGCAACTGCGGGCCGTTCCGGACATGCGAACAGATCAGCGCACCCGTTTCCGCGGTTGCGGCATTCACGGTAACGGTGACATAGCCAACACCCAGGCGGCGGAGGTCTTTGACGTAGGGGGCGATATTGAGGCCATTGGTCGAGAGGCAGAGATTCATCCCCGGATGTGCCTCGCGGACCAGTTCCAGTGTCGTGAGGGTCCGCTCGGGATCGCAGAACGCGTCTCCGGGGCCTGCAATGCCGACCACCGTCACATAAGGCATCCGGATGAGCATTTCGTCCAGGTATGCGACGGCCTCTTCCGGTTCCATGACTCTGCTGGTTACACCCGGCCTGCTCTCGTTCACACAATCGAAAGTCCTGCTGCAGTACCCGCATTGGATATTGCACCCGGGCGCAACCGGCAAGTGTATGCGCCCGCAGTCCTCCCTGGCCTTCTCATCAAAGCAGGGATGGGGAAGCGGCCGGCTTTTCAGCTTCAAAAGGTTTCCCATCAGGAGGACTTTCTTCTACCGAACCGGATCGCACCGGTCGGACAGACGTCCCCGCAGTCACCGCAATTCGTACAGTTGGCCTCGCCGGGCCGGGTCCCCATCTCGCACACTTCGAGGCAGATGTTGCAGTTGTTGCACTCTGAAGTCTTGTAGAAATTGAAAAGCGAAAGCCGCTTTACTGCCTCGATCATGCCGCCGGTGGGGCATACGAACCGGCACCAGGCGTTGGCGACCAGGAGTCCAAGAGCGAGGAAGCCCATGACAATGAGACTCCGCACCAGCCAAAGCGTTCCCGCATGTTCGAAAGTGAGCCCGACCGACTCGAAAAAACCGCCTGTGCGGATCGGAACGTTTGCCCGTAGCTGGCCGAAGTAAGAGTAGGCGGCAAAAGAAACGAGAAAACCGGCATACTGCCCTGCCTGCGCATAGCGCGTCAGTAAATTTCTCGCCCGCAGCTTGATGGGTGCGATCTTTCCGAACAACTGGCTCACGAACCCTCCCGGGCAGGCCCATCCGCAGAAAACCCGGCCAAACAGGAGCACGGAGATGGGCAGGAGCAGCCAGAACCCCCAGAACATCGTGACGAGCCGACCGTGGCAGGTGATCACCGGGCAGGTCCGGCAGCTGACATAAGGCACAAGAAAAGGGCAGCGAAAGATGCCGTAGAAAGCCCACTGGCCGAGAACTCCAACCATTATCGCCTGCGAGAGCCTGCGTATTGCCGTAAGAGAAAGAAGCTTCTTCCGAGTTGCTTGAGAGTTCAGGTGAGCGCTCTGCGCGTCAGACATCTTTCACTCCTAGTTTTTCGATCAGTTCCCGCCCCTTATCCGAGGCAGCCGGTATGAAACCCTGCCTCTCGTAGAATGCCTGGCCTTCCGCGGATGTTGAAAACTCGACGTACGAATCCGCCAGCGCACGGTCTCGCGCATTTTTCATGACGCCTATGGTGAAGGTGAGGGGAGGTGGAGGAAAGAACTGCTCGGGTATCGGAACAATGTCCAGCTTTCCTTCGAACTCCCGCATTCTTGTTATCCGCAGTTCGACAATGGAAACATCCCCCTTTGCGCTGATTATTTCTCCCATGGTGCGCTGAACGCAGCTTCCCTGGATGACGGTGTTTTTCATTACCGCCTCCTGAATGCCTGCCTTCTTGAGCAACGCTTGCACGGCCTGACCGCCCGGGGGCGATGCTTCGGGGGCAAGCACCACGCGAACTCCGGATTTCGTCATGTCATCGATCGCCCTGATGCCCGCGGGGTTTCCTTTGGGAGTCACCATTACGTAGCTCGTGAAACAAAGGGGCTTGAAATACTCCATTTTCCCAGCCTCACGCAGCTTCCTTGCGAGGTCGAGCACTCGCCCTGCGAATACCTCGGTCCGTCCGCTTCCTAGGAGCGATTTCCCGAGGGCTGCCGCGAAAGCGCCCGTATAGGCAATTTTCACCCCTGTCTTTTTTTCGAAAAGAGAATTTGCCGGGATTATTGCTTCGGCAAGCCCTCCACAGGACCAAACCTGGAGTTCGTCCCGGGTGAATGCGGAGGCGGTGTTCGCCGTAACCGCCACGCCAAGGGTTGAAGCCAGCGCGGTCTTCAGAAAGGTTCGTCTCGATGTGGAATTATCTTCTGTCTTCATTCAGCATCCTGGCGTCTCGGGTTGAGATGGCTACCGAACTGACCACCCCGTGATGGGGAGGCCGTCATCATTGGTGTCCTGGCCTGATACCAACTCCGCGTGTCTTCGTCCAATCGGTTTCATTGAATCGACCGATCCGATAAATTGGGAAAGAACTATATAATAAGACCCTGATAAAGCAAAGAGAAGATTGTTGCACCTCGGCTTCAGGTGCGATGCCGTATTCTCGGCATGTTTGAAACAAAGAGGTCGGCAGAGATACCCCGGGCTTTTCATGGCTGGAAAGAGTGGTCTGTTCCTCAACATTGCCCGGTTGTTAGGAAGGTTCCGATCCGGACGTTGCGGAAGAATCCGCATCGATGCTTGCCGAAGTCAAGAAGGGATGAGCACGATGGGTCAGTACGAGTACCTTTGTGCGGCACACCCGTTTTACGAAAAAAGCATCCGGCAAATGGAGAACGAAACGGGCCGCGGTGGTTTGACCAGCCATAATGTTCAAAGGCGAATTTTCAAGGTGCGCCAGGAGCTTTTTCGGCCCTATCCCTTGCTGGCGCGGGGGAATCATTCCCACGCAGCTCAACTTCTCGTCAATACTGGAAATACACCTGTCGACGGGGATTGTCTCCCGGTCTGGCAGTGCTTATTTTTTTTGATATATAAGCTAGTTATATGAGACGCACAAATCTTTTCGAATCCTTTTAAGGAGGCTGAAATGTCACATTTATCGGATGCTGTCCTGATGATGCACGTAGGTTTTGGAATGCTGTGCATCGTTGCCGCCTTGTGGGTCTTCGTCGATACACTGAATGCCGGGGAAGGGAACCGGGCGAGGATCGGAAAGATCAGCCTTGCCGCCGCGGTGTTCATGTGGCTCGCCTACCTGATCGGCGGGTACTGGTACGTGGTCTTTTACGCCACGGACAAAGCGTTCATTCTGAAAGGCCCCTGGCCTTTCGCTCATCATTTCTTCATGGAAATGAAGGAGCACGTGGCCATGATGCTTCTCCTGCTGACCACCTATCTCCCCATAGCGGCATCCAACGATTTTGTGTCGAACAGATCCGCCCGTAAGGTCGTGCTCTGGGTATCGGGGCTGATTGTCCTCATCGGGCTGGGAATGGACGGGTCGGGAGCCATTATCGGCATGGGCGCCAAGCTTGCCCTGCTGCCGAAGTAGAGGGGGATCCGATGGAAACGAACGGTCTTGGAAAATACACGGTTTCGTTCGGCCTGTCCCTGGCGATAACGAGCGTACTCAGCGCCCTTCTCGTGATCGTGAAGGAACTGAGCGAAACCACGGTCATGGCCTGGATGAAACAGGTCACCATCCATCACTGGGTGACTCACGGCCTGTTCGATCTGATCGTTTTCGTGGCGCTCGGCTTCCTGCTGGCCGGAGCGGGCACGAGCAGATGGGCTGAATCGGCCCCGGGAAAATTCATCTGCGTCCTCGTCAGCTCGGTTGTGGTCAGTGCCCTGATCATCGCCGGTTTCTATCTGTTTTTGGGCTGAACATCCCGTGCGAATAAGGTCCTGCAACACTTCCCGCCGCAGAGTCGGAAGGTTGCGGGACCATGCAGGAAACCGGCACGGGCCTTTATCCTCTCCATTGCCCGTCATCCGGGCAGAGGGTCCTTTTTCCCCTCCCGAGCCATAAATGTCCCCCCGCGCACATCGCATTTGATTCCCGATTCGGACCGGGTATCCCCATCCGCGTTTTCATGACGGCCGCAGGCTCGGATGCCGGGGCGCCGGTGCCCGAGAATAACCTTTAGTCATGAAAATCATAAGAATTATTAGTTT
The DNA here is from genome assembly GCA_963663685.2 of uncultured Syntrophobacter sp. Lineage (GTDB taxonomy): Bacteria > Desulfobacterota > Syntrophobacteria > Syntrophobacterales > Syntrophobacteraceae > Syntrophobacter. The sequence continues at coordinate 419,615 of CAXXDT010000014.1, forward strand.
GACTTCAGTCACGGAAAATAAACAAGATATAAGCCGTAAAGACTTGGTATGCACGTGGTTTTGCTTCATTGTTTCGTTCTCCTTTGACTTGGTTTTCGCTACCTCATTTCGTGGATTTTCCATTTCTTACGGCTTCCGGCCGGAACGACGATGTCCCGGGAGCCTGCGAAGGGCGTGGGAACGGTGTATGGGAAATGGTATCTCGAAACTTCTCTTCGACCCGCGGGACTATGAGCTGCTCAGCGTTGTAAATGAGGTACTGGACAGAAACAATTCCCTGGTCTATCTGGAAAATCTCCTTTATCCGTATCTGCACCCGCGCGGCATAAAGGAGATGGCCGCTTCTCAAGGAGTGCGGATGGCCTACGCGGCCGTTCGTCTTCTGGAATCCCTCGAGGTCGGGAAGGCCGACGACCGGCTCACCGCTCTGCGCAGCCTGTGCGATGAAGCCATACAGAGCGGCAGCGGCCCGATGCGGAAAAACACCGCACGGGTGCTCCTGGTCATCATGAAGGAACTGGTCCGGACCCGCGACGATGAATTCCGCCAGCTGCAACTGGCCCACGATTTCCGCGTTGCGGCCTCGGGCAAGCCACGGATGATCCGGACCTTTTTGCGCCGGTACCATTTGCTGGAAATGCCGGAGGAATGGAACCAGATAACCTTCGACGAACACGTACACGACGCCAATACGAAAGGCCGCAAATCACCCTCCCACCTGATCATGGACGCCTGGATCAAGGGTATCCGTCGGCTGACGGTCATCTATTACAATCACGTGGGGTCCAAGGCTGCCGCCGAACTCCTGGAAGCGGCCCAGATCATGGGCATCACCGTCCGGATAGGGCTCGAGTTCTCGGCCAGGTTTCACCGCCGCTACGTGCAGCTGATCTGGGTGCCGCAGGGCTTTTCGGAGGTGCAGGACTTCCTGTCCTTTCTGGCGGATGCGCAGGTCAAATCGTTCATGGCCGAGGCGGCCGAAGTCCTGGAATACCAGCAGAACTATGTGCTGGCCGTGCTCCGGGAATTCAACGAACGGCATCGCCCTGAAATCAACCGGGCTTTCGACGTCGAACTTCCTCCTCTCGACCAGGCTGAATTCATCACGTTCGTCGGAACGGGGCAGACATCGATCCTCCACCTGGCCCAATTCATCTACAACCACCTGCTGCCGGTCCTGCAGTCCCGGGCCGAAGAGTTGAGGGAACTCTACAAGGAGACGGATTCCGAAGAACGGGGGAAAATCGCCGAATTGATGGAAGAGATGAAGTACCTCGATTCGGAGGAGATCGTAGAGCGTTGCCTGCGACCGTCCAGGAACCCCGGTCTGCCCGATCCCCACGTGCCCCGCGATGATCCGGACGTGCCGGATCTGCTCAAGCTGACGCCATGCCAGCTCGTCAATCGTCTGAGCAGGCTCCATTCAGGCTGCCGCGTTACGCTGAATCTCAGCGACCTGAGGGCCGAGGACGTACTGGAACTTCTCTACGATTGCCGGGGCGCGATCAGCCACCTGGAAATATTCAATCTCAAGGATTATACGTCAGGCAAGACGTCCCACTACCTGGAAATCAACGAACTGCAGCGGAGCATCAACGCACAGAACGTCGTCGCCCTGAAGAGGCATATTCGGGGAATCATCCAGCGGATGGAAGCGTCGGGGGACCCGGATAAGGCCGAGAGCATCGTAAAGCTGAGAGAGATCCTGCGAAACATTTCGACCCTGCAGGGCTACTACAAGGAAGCGCCGCTCAAGTCCCAGATCGGGAGCGATTCCACGGGACGGTCCCGCCGTCTTCACGGCATGGGGCTTGCCATCGTGTATACTCTCCCCCGTAGGGCACAGAAGGAGATCAGGCACCCGGGGAAATCGCCCCGCCTGATCATCCCCGTCAACACGGAAGCCTACCTGCGTTCCACCCGGATTCCCCGGGGCCGGACGGACTCTCCCACGTGGGGGGTGGACCGCCTGCTGCAGGTCATCCCCGGATTGCCCTTTATGCGCCTGAAGACCCGGAAGGACTGGGTGGTCCAGGATTCCTCCGCACTCATAGCGGCGGAAGGCAACATCGTCACCCTGGGCGGGGTCCAGGAGGAAACCGACAACGGCTTCGAGCTTCACGCCCCTCAACCCGAAGAACCGAAACGGCAGGTGTCCTGGGACTGCCTGAACAGCGTCCTCAAGAACACCCTGAAGGTCCTGATCGGCCTGATCCCCGCCTCACTCACCTTTTTCCTGACCAAGGATTGGTGGCTGCTGCGTTTCTTCGGGAGCTTCATCTGGTTCGGGATCACCGGCCTGCGCAATATCCTGCAATCCGTTCTGGGGGCCGGCGGCATCCGGCGGTCTCCGCTGCTCAAGTGGGACAGCTACGTCAGTTGGGACCGGCTGAGCGATTCGCTCCTCTACACGGGTTTTTCCGTCCCGCTGCTCGATTATATCGTCAAAACGGCCATCCTGGACCGGGGATTCAACGTCACCACCACTACGAATCCCGTGCTTCTGTACAGCTTTATGGCTATTGCAAACGGCCTGTACCTGGCCAGCCACAACCTCTGGCGGGGGCTTCCGAGGGGTGCCGTCGTGGGGAACCTTTTCCGCAGCATCCTGTCCATACCGATCGCCATCGTCTTCAGCGCCGTCATCGGCAGTATCCTGGGAGGATTCGGGGTCCAGGCGGTTGACGCCGTTCTGCAGACGTGGGCGGCCATCATCTCCAAGGCGGCCTCCGACTGCGTGGCGGGCGTCATCGAAGGGCTGGCGGACCGCTACAACAATATCCACAGCCGCATCCGGGATTACAGGACGAAGCTCGCTCAGTTGTTCGATACCTACACTCACCTGGAACTGATCTTCCCCGAGGCCGACGTGCTCAAGATGCTCGATTCCCCCAAGAACTTCATGCGCATGATAAGCGCCGAAGCCGCGGACCTGGAGAAGATCATCATCATCAACGCGCTCGACCTGCTTTACTTCTGGATGTACCAACCCCGCGCCCGAAGCGTGCTCTGTGCATTGCTCCGAACCATGTCCAACGAGGAAAAGCACATCCTGGTGGGCTCTCAATCCGTCCTCCGGCGGAAGCGGGAAATCAGTCAGTTGTTCGTGAACGGTATCGTCGGGAAGAAATTTTCGCGTGCGCTGTCCTTCTACCTTGATCGTTCCGGTGAGTATCTGGATGCCATCGAGGCCATAGCCTATAAGCTATGCTGCCGGGAGACCTCCCTGCTGTGGTGGCCCTCGGTGCTGAAGAAACGCTGTGAAGGGGTACTGAAATCGTGGTCCAGCGGCGGGAAGGTATCCCATCTGTGAGCGTTAAACGACTGCCGGCTGAGTGCGGGCAGTGTTTTGAATTCGCGGCAAGGGGTGTGCGGCGGCCCTGTTGAGGGGTCCAGTCAGGCCGGTCGCGAATCCTTGAATCCAACCCTTTGATTTTGCAAGGATTGATGAAGCAATGAGAAGATTTTCAAGTGAATGGGGTTCACGGTCATGGAAAGTTTTCCCCGGGGGGTCTCTCGGCGAATACAACCTGCCCCGAGAGCTCTCGGTGGTTCTCACCCGAGGCCAGGGGTCGAAGGTATACGACGCCGACGGTAAGGAATATATCGATTATACAATGGGGTGGGGTTCGGTCATTCTCGGTCATGCTCATCCCAGGGTCTGCAAGGCGGTGAAGAAGCAGGTCGGTCTGGGTTCGAATTTCGCGTATGTTTCGGAACCGGCCCTGCGGCTGGCCGAGGAACTGGTGAAGGCTGTTCCCTGCGCCGAAAAAGTGAGGTTTTGCGCATCCGGGACCGAAGCCACCATGTACGCGGTGAGATTTGCGCGCGCCTTCAAGGGGCGGGACAAGATCGTCAAATTCGAAGGGGCCTATCACGGCGGCAACGAATTCGGCTCCATCAGCCTCTTTCCTCAAAACCTGGTGGATTTTCCCACGCCCAACCCGACGTCGGCGGGCATCACCAAGGGTACCTGCGGCGATGTGCTGATCGCGCCCTACAACGACCTTGAAACCACGGCCCGGATTGTGGCCGAACATGCCGACGATATCGCGGCCGTGATCGTGGAACCGCTGCACCGGTGTACGACGCCCGTCCCCGGTTTTCTCGAGGGGCTCCGGGATTTGACCCGGAAGCATGACGTTCTCCTGATCTTCGACGAGTGCGTCACCGGCTTCAGACTGGCCTACGGCGGGGCGCAGGAATACTACGGCGTGGTGCCAGACCTGACCGCCCTGGGGAAGGCACTGGGCGGCGGTTATCCCGTGGGAGCGGTCGTGGGTCGGGCCGATATCCTCGACCTGTGCATGGAAGCCGATCTCGGCCGGGAGCGCTACGTATGGTTTGCCAGTACCCTGGGAGGCAACCCCGTCACGGCATCGGCGGCCCTCGCGACGTTGGAGGAACTTCGCGAACCCGGCACCTACGAACGCCTCTTCGAAATGGGGGCGAAGTTGCGCGACGGTTTCCAGGCGATTGTCTCGGAACTGGGAATCGCGGCCCAGATCCTGGGGGACGGTCCCCTGTGCGCCCTGGCCTTTACGGGAGAAAAGGTGGTGGATTACCGGACCGCGTTTCGCGCGGATTCGGCCAAGGCCCGGGCGTTTACCCTCGGGCTCTTCCGCCGCGGGATCTTCCTGAATCCCATGTCCACCAAATTGTATATTTCACTCGCTCATGACGATGAGGACATCCAGGCCATTCACACCATCGGCCGGGAAGTCCTTCGGGAAATTCAGGCACGCTGAACCGTGCGGGGAGGGGTGCCGGGGAGTGGCCCTCCCCGCACTGAACAGCGTATTTACGGACGGCGGATTGCCCTCATGACGCCGGGCCGCGAAGAATGCCGGGTCGTGCGTAAAGCCCTCCGCTACGCGCGGATTTGGAAGTGGAATCGCGTCCTGCGAAATGCCGTGCCGCAGCCGCAAGTGCAAAGCGCTCGGTCTCACGCGGTTGCGCGTGGGCCGGAACTTCGAGGGGGGCGGGAACCATTCCCCTATGAAAATTGCCTGAAAAAGATTCCCGCAATAGTTTCGTGCTTCGCCGGTGAGGCGGGCATGGTGGAAAATCGGGAAAATGCCCCTTTGCCATGAGGGGCCTTTGACCGCTCCCCCCTTGCGGCAGGGGGGAGCTTCGAAGACCGCGAACCATGGGCTCAACCCTGAGTCAACCGGATCGGTGCTGCCGGCCTTGATGCTGAGAACGCTATTGCCTGGGGTGCTGCTGTCCCTTGGGTTCCTGGCCCCGGTGCTGTTTGTGTTGCTGTTGCCCCTGCTGCTGGCCCCTGGGTTTATGAACCTGCTGTTGCCCCTGCTGCTGGCCCCTGGGTTTATGAACCTGCTGTTGCCCCCGCTGCTGTCCTTCCGATCTGCGGACCTGATTCTGTCCCTGCCGCTGCCCTTCGGGTTTGTGAACCCGCGGCTGTCCCTGCGGTTGAACTCCAGGTTTATGGACCTGTTCCTGGCGCTGTCTTTGTCGATCCTGTACCTGCTGCTGATGCCTTTGAACCTCGGGGTTCCGGTTATATTGCTCCTGCCTTTGATGCCTTAATTCCTGCATCTGTTGTTTCGGCCGGGGTTGATAGTTCTGAATGCCCCAGGCCCCATGTCTTTCCCAGTGCCGGGTATTGCTCCAGTTCCTCCAGTTCCGTTGAAGTTGATGGTTGGGAATCCGTGCATAGTCCCAGCGATGTCCATTCCAGTTATGATCTCTGTAGTAGCCTCTCCAACCGGGGTCTACATTAAAGTAAAAACGCGGCACATTGTTGTAATACGCCCAGCCGCGGTTGTAGTAATGCGAACGATACCAGCGGCCTTCCCACGGACGCCACCAGTATCCATTCCAGAAGAACAGGTCTGCCTCTATGTCCGGAGCAACGTAGACATCGTTCGTATCCGGCATCGCTATCACCTCCGGAGGTGTCTGAACTACGATGGGCGGCGGCAAAGAAATTCCGACGCTTATGCCTACCTGTGCCATTGCCGGAATAGGAACGGCAATGGCCAACGCCAAAAGCAGTATCCCCAAAAGCAACTTTTTCATTTCGGTACCTCCTCGGTTGGTTTTCGTCCGGATACGGCCGTTTCCAGCCCTTACGAAGATGCTCTTAAAGCGCCTTCCTCCGGCACCTGGGACTCCGGACCGCCTGGTACTTGCAGATCATACCGCATGGCCCGTCTTTTACGATGACCCGCACGAAAGCCTTTTCTTCCGCAAACCGCGAGCATTTTACAGGTGGCGGCTTTCGCACCTTCGCGCAAATGTCGGACTCGGGGAATATCCCCGGCGGAGCCGTGAGGGCCTCCATGATTAATACAGGACAGCGATCGCTTATTGCGCTTTTCTCAGCATGCCTCGAAAGAGGGTGGCAAGCTTTCCGCCGAGCCTCTGTTGCACCTTTTTCCAATGATAATTAGGGACAGGGACCATTTCAACTCTCGGGTAATCCTGCCTGCTGCTTAATGACATTCTATTCCAGCGGGTGCTTCCCTCATCCCGGGTGCCGGAACCGATATTGATCGTTCATCCCGGGTTGCGTTCAAGAGAGCACAAAACAATGTTTTTCAAGAATGAGAGGATCTGTGCTCCCCCCTATTCCTGCGCCGCTGCGAGGCTTTGTGCGGCGCTGCGGCAGCGCGCCGCGTTTCGCGGGGCGGCGGCCGCAAGCGCAGAACGTCCGGCCTTACGCGCAGGCACGTGGACTGAAACCCCGGGGTGTCCTGACACGCGGAGGGGCCGGGTTTTAGAGGCCCTCCCTCATCCTTCGTTGCGCCGTTACGTGAGGCTGTTTTCGAACCGTTCCCGGCGCCGATGCCAACCGTCTCGGTTCCGGATTCCGCTTGGGAAAGCCGCACACTCACAGGCGGCCTCGTTTCCCGAACGGATCGCAGGAAGCACATGAAGCGTTCGGGACAGCGCTTCATGGTATGTTCGGTTACGATAACCTGAGGTAATGCAAATATGAAAATTTATAGTTTGCATTAGTTTGATAACTTCTTATTATGCATCTCAGGAAAAGGTTCGCGTTCCCTGCGTTTCTTTCGGAGTGAAAGAAACGGTCACAGGGGGCGGGAAGGTTAACGCGAAGCATCGTGAAGGGCCTTTGGCCGAGAGGAGAGGTGTGAGATGGAACGATTGAAAGTAATGAGGAAGGCGGTTGATTTTGACGGGTTCTGGGGTACGGTCGTGGATCTGCTGTATTACAGAAAAGCGGAAGAGGCGGGAATGCGGGATGATTCGCCCGAAGGTCTGGAACGGGTGTCTTCCAATCTGGTGAATGAGGCGCTGGGGGAGTGGTTGTGGCTGCATAATCCGCCCGAGCGTAAGCTTCGATGACCGGAGTGCGGGACCGCCGTGTAGTGCCCGAAATTCAGCCCGGCAGCGGGCGGTATTCCGGGAATCCGCGAAAGCCGTGCGGGAAAAAGGGCTGGACGGCGGTCCCCGCACAGCCTGCTGCGGTCCGTCTTTCCTTTTGTCCGGTGCTCTGCGGACAGCAGTGGGACCGGATGGATGAAACTCTCCGGTTTTATGCCGGGCGGGGTTTGCCGGAAAGAAGACCACCAGCGCAAAACTTTTCCCGGGCCCGGGCGGGAAGTCCGCCGGGATCGACTGCTGCCGGCCGGTGACCGCCGCATGGGGGCATGGGAAATTCTTCCCCGCAGGACCCGCCGCTGGCAGCGTATAAGAGATGCCGTTCCTCATGCACTTTGTTCTTGTTCCCGCCGTGTTTTCCTTTCAAATCCCCGTTTGACTTATCTTTGTTCGACCTAATAGCAAACATGATCAAAAGTTATTGATTCTATAAATATTATTACTTTGACTATGGTGTAGTGGAAAATTATTATCACATCGTCAGCGGATAGAAAGATCGACGAAGTTATTAGTTGCAGGAAAGAAAAGCCTCTAATCTTTTAGCGCTGCTGACGGGGTGCATGGCGGATGGGCCGGAACTATCGAATATGAAACACGGCTTGTCCCCAACGGGCACACTTCACCGGTCCATCATTACGACGAATTGTCAAATTAATTATGAGTTGTGATCAGATACCGCTTCAAATGAAACGACCGGCTTGGCCGCGTAAGGCGCGAGCGAAAATGTAAGGCTTGTTGCAGACAAGAATCACGTGGAAAGAACCCGGCATATGAATCCTCGGCTTGTCCTCAGTCACGAAAAATGCACCGGCACCCGGATGTTGAAATCCGGAGGACGTTCTCGTGAAAATTGGGCGGCAGGCTGTTGTGTGGCGGGGGAAGATTTCACCGCCATTCTTTTCGGCGGGAAGTCCGGCCACTGGAGCCGGCCCGCCGGTTTAGCCGGGCTCTCATCCGCGACCCTCGCATCCCGCGGTTCCATACTCCACTCAGGACGTCCGTGCGGCAACGCCGACCGGTTTCGGAAAACGCCGGCCGCCTCCGAGAGGCGGTTCACTGCGGGCAGGGATGCTTTCCATCGGCCTCGGGTCCCCCGCGCCGATTCGCTCGACGGGCTCATTTTTCTTCAGGCCTGGTCGCGCTTCGCTTTTTTCAAAATTCCCCTTATGGTTTCATGGGAAATGCTGTCCACGAGATTCAGTTCAACGGCCCTGATCGCCAACAGTCGCAAAGACCAGCGTTTCCGTCCTTTCGGAGGGTCGGAGGCGGCGAGGCCGGTGATGTGTGCGGCAACTGTTCCGTTCAGCCATGGAGGCTTGCCGGAGCGTGGTTTTTCCTCCAGCCCTCCCGCCGTTCCGTCGCTGGCGAAGCGCTTGCGCATGCGCACCACGGTCGGAACGCTCACACGAAGTTTTTCCGCGATTTCACGGTCCTTCCGCCCCTCATCGGCGAGCAGCAGAATGCGGGCGCGTTTGATTTTCCGGGCCAGCCTTCGCCCGGCTTCGATCAGGGCCGTTAGTTCTTTTCGTTCTCCATCGGTAAGTCGGACTATGTGTTGTTTTTTCATGTCACGCCGCCTCCCTGTTCTTTTGGGGGAAGCAGCCTAACATATCGGTAGTAATTTGACAATGCACTAGTGCGCTGGGCAATTAATTCGTTCGCAAAAACATTGTAATCTGAAGAGAATTTTGAAGTTCGGGGTCTGCGGCAGGAATCGGATGATTCGTGGACGCGAAGCCCCGGTGCGAAGGGTGATCCACCGTCCCGAACACGCTTCACTGTCGAAAGGAAACGGTATTGTTTCCTCTTGTGCGGCCATGAAGCAGGCGGACGGCGAAGAAGGCTTCGGTGAGGGGGTGCTGATGACTGGCACTTCCCGCTCAACAGGGCGGCTTGGGGAACGTAGGAACGTTTGTGAAATCATGAACATGAAAGCCCCCCTGAGCGGACTCGCCAAAGAGGAGTGGAAGTCATGCCGGATGTGGATCCGAACCACATTGCCCAACGGCGGGCCGATCTCGCCGCCCCGCACCCGGATGTGAGTGAGGGGATGCTGGAGAAACTCCGCGAGGTGAGGCGGGGGCTGAGCATCTGCTTGCCGTTGCGGATGGATGCCGGAAAGCTCAGGACCTTTACCGGCTGTCGGGTGAGGCACACGGATGTACGGGTGGCGTTCGAAGAGGGAATCCGGCCCCGATCGGCGCCTGGGGGCGAAGGGGCCATGGACGCCGTGCCGTGCGGCGGGAATTTTCGCCGTCCGAGATTCAGTCATTCCATCGGGCAGGGCTGATCGTCAGGCTTGCCCACCGCGCAGCATAGTGCTGTGAATAGAGAAAGGTCGTAGTTCAACGTTTAAATTCTTCAACCAGGAGTTCTGCAGTGGCTAACGACATCATGGCGATCATCAAGGCTAGGGATCCTTATGAAAAAGAATTTCATCAGGCGGTAAGCGAAGTTTTGGAATCGATCAAACCGGTGCTGGAACGCAACCCGCGATACCGGCAGGAAAAGATACTGGAAAGGATTACGGAACCGGAGCGGGTCATCATGTTCAGGGTGCCCTGGACGGACGATCAGGGGACGATTCAGGTGAACCGGGGATTTCGCATCCAGATGAACAGCGCCATAGGCCCCTACAAGGGCGGGCTTCGTTTCCATCCGTCGGTCAATCTGAGCATTCTGAAGTTTCTGGCTTTCGAGCAGACCTTCAAGAATGCTTTGACGACGCTGCCCATGGGCGGCGGCAAGGGCGGTTCGGATTTCAACCCCAAGGGGAAATCGGACAACGAGGTCATGCGGTTCTGCCAGAGTTTCATGACCGAACTGTTCCGCCACGTCGGTCCGTTCACGGATGTACCCGCGGGTGACATAGGCGTGGGGGGCCGTGAAATCGGGTACCTTTTCGGGATGTACAAGAGGCTGAAAAACGAGTTTTCCGGAGTGCTGACGGGCAAGGGTCTCAACTGGGGCGGGAGCCTCATCCGTCCTGAAGCGACGGGGTACGGGTCCGTGTACTTTGCGGCGGAAATGCTGGCGACGAAGAACAGGAGCCTGGCCGGAACAGTGAACCTCGTTTCCGGTTCGGGGAACGTGGCCCAGTACACCGTGGAAAAACTGCTCGACCTGGGCGGCAAGGTGGTCACGCTGTCCGATTCGGCCGGCTACATCTATGACGAACAGGGAATCGACCGGGCAAAGCTCGCCTACGTGATGGAACTGAAGAACGTAAAACGCGGGCGCATCAAGGAATACGCGGAGAAATATCCCTCCGCCGTCTACACGCCGGTCGATGCGACTCTTGGATACAACCCGCTGTGGAACCACAAGGCCGACTGTGCGTTTCCCTCGGCGACCCAGAACGAGATCAACGGAAAAGACGCTCAGAACCTCGTGAACAACGGCGTGAAACTCGTGAGCGAAGGGGCCAACATGCCGACCACGCCGGAGGGGATCAACGTGTTGCTGGAAAACGGGGTCCTCTACGGTCCGGCCAAAGCGGCCAACGCCGGCGGGGTTTCCGTGTCGGGCCTCGAAATGACGCAGAACAGCATGCGCCTGGGTTGGACGCGCGAGGAAGTGGACAGCAGGCTTCACACGATCATGAAGACCATCCACAAGAACAGTCTCGATGCTTCGATCGCCTACGGCACCCCCGGAAATTACATGAACGGGGCGAACATCGCCGCCTTCGTGAAGGTGGTTGAGTCCATGCTCGACCAGGGACTGGTGTAATACCGGGTTGTCTTGAAAATGATGCTTCCGTCATTCTCAGACAGAGCGAGGGAATGATTCCCCTGCATCCCCCCGGGGGGCGGCCCACGCGTTCGGGTCCTGCGGCGAGTGCCCCGGATCTTCCGGGGCACTCCGCGGGGCTTCACAAAGCCGAGGTGCGGCGCGGGAATGTGGGAGGCGCAGTTCCTCACTTTATTGGGAAACATCGTTTGGTGCGTTATTGAAACTCAGTATGAGCGGGTCGCGACGGGAAAGGGTGCCACGACAGGCGCCCCTTCCCTCGTGAAACCACTGCGGCGGCCGGCGTGAACGCGGGACGAATCGGGCCGCCGGGGGGATATTGCTGCGCGAGGGGGAAAAAGCGGATCCGGAAGTTCCCGGAATGGAAGCGGTCGAAAGCCGCACGATCAGTTAAACTGCTGGCAGCCAGCACGAAGCGGAGGGCCTGGACCTTATGGAGTACAAGAAAATTCTCGTGGCCTTTGATGCACACGACGCGACTTCCTCGATACTGTTTGAGGACTCACTTGACTTGGCCCGGAAAACCGGGGGCGAACTCATGTTGTTCTGCTGCTTCGAGCAGACGACCGTTGCCGAGGAGGAGGACAGGGTAGCCACTTTCTCGGAAATGGACATGTCGGGTTCTCAGGTCATTCACGACAAGCAGAGAGTTGGTGATCTGGCCCATATGAGCGCCTGGTTGGGTTCTCTTGCGGAGGTTGCGGCGGAACACGGGGTTCGGGCCGAGGCGCATGCGGAAAACGGAAGCCCCGGGCCGCGCATTTGCGAGATGGCGGTCCAGTGGGGGGCCGAGATGATCGTGCTCGGCCATTCGAGCCGGCACCCTCTGAAAAGACTTCTTTTGGGCAATATAAACAACCACGTGATCCGTGAGGCCCACTGCGCGGTGCTGGTGATCAAGCGCAAGTAGGCGCGCGCGGGCTTCCCGGCCATTTTTGAATCCGGGACCGGAGGGCGGGTTACGGCGGGACCGGATTCGGTCGATGACCTCCTTTTCTGAACAGGAGATTAACCAGGATACTTCAAACAGCGGCTTGCCGGGGACTTCTGGGGATCAGTGTGAGCCGGCGGTGCGAACGGGACAGGAGAAAGCCTTGAGTGACACGAATAGGACTTCGGAGAGGAAGGTCAAGATCCAGGTCAAGGATCTGACGAAGAGTTTCGGAGAGCTGTTGGTACTGGACGACATCTCCTTCAATGTTGCTGAAGGGGAATTCCTTAGCATTGTCGGCCCCACCGGTTGCGGCAAGACCACCTTCCTGAATGCCCTCTCCAAGCTTATCCCCACTACCAAGGGGAACATCTTCATCGACGGGGAGGCGGCAAACCCGAAGAAACACAACATCTCCTTCGTGTTCCAGGAACCCACGTGCATGCCGTGGAGGACGGTGAGGCAAAACGTCGCCTACGGTATGGAAACCAAGGGCTTCTCGAAGGAGAAGATGGAAGAGCGACTGAAGTACATTCTTGACCTGGTGGGATTGTCGAGTACGGCCAATCTCTACCCGAACCAGGTTTCGGCCAGCATGGAACAGCGCATAGCTGTGGCCAGGGCCTTTGCCGTGGATCCGGATCTGCTGCTGATGGATGAGCCTTACGGCCAGTTGGATGTGAAGCTGCGGTATTACCTGGAAGACGAACTGGTGCGTTTGTGGCAGACCCTGAAATCCACGGTGATTTTCGTTACCCACAATATCGAAGAGGCCGTTTACGTGGCCGAGCGGATACTCGTTTTGAGCCCGAAGCCGACCAAGATAAAGGCCGAGGTCCACGTTGACCTTCCTCGCCCGAGGAACCTGATCGATCCCAAGTTCGTCGAAATCAGGAAGCAGGTCACTGAACTGATCAGATGGTGGTGACAGCGGGGGGCCTGGCATTGGACTGCTTTGAACCACACGCATATCCGGATAGGGGGAGGGAGGTGTGGAATCACCGGAAACGATCGAAGAGGACAGTGTTTTTGCGAACGCGAGGGGGTTTTGGAAGTATGGGAATCATTGAGTGAGCGACCGACTGAGTAAGCGACTTACAAAAAAGGAGCAAGAGATGACCAAATGGGCAATGTCGACCGTTTTGATCCTATGTGCTCTGGTTGCATTTATGGGTGTTGTACCCGCCCAGGGTGCAGACAAGCTGATCAAGCTGAACACCGCTTGGGAGCCTGAACACGAGACTTTCGTGACTTGGTACGCGAAACAAAAGGGCTGGGACAAGGAAGCGGGTCTGGACCTCAACCTGCTTTATTTCGACTCGGGAATGGGAATCATGGAAGCTCTGCCCGCCAAGCAGTGGGTTATAGCCGCCTGTGGCGGGACCCCTGCTGTTGTTGGCGCCGCCCGGTATGGGTCGAAGATCATCGCCATCGGCAACAATGAATCGGTCGCAAACGTCGTTATGGTCCGCCCCGACAGCCCGATCATGAAGGTGAAGGGCTGGAACCCGAAGTATCCCGATGTGTACGGCAGCCCCGAACTGATCAAGGGAAAGACCGTTATATGCACGACGGTTTCGTCCGGGCACTTCACCCTGAACGCCTGGCTGAAAGTGTTCGGCCTGAATGACAGCGATGTGGTCATCAAAAACATGGACCCGTTCCAGTGCGTGGCGGCTTTCGAGTCGGGGATCGGCGACATCGTTACGCTTTGGGCTCCTCATATGTACACCGGCGTGACGAAGGGCTGGCAGATAGCAGGGGACATTAAGGCTTCCGGAGCAGGACTGCCGATCGTCATCATCGGTGAATCCGAATTCCTCGAGAAAAACCCCGATGTCGTGGCAAAGTTTCTCAAGATGTACTTCCGCGGCGTTGAAATGATCAAGTCCACGCCCATCGATCAACTGGTTCCCGAATACCAGAAGTTCATGAAAGATTACTGCGGGTTGGATATGACCCCGGAAATGTGCAAACTGGACCTCGAAAAGCACCCGGTCTACAACGTTCAGGAGCAGATCGCACTGATGGACGGCTCCAAGGGCACGAGCGTGGTTGAAGGCTGGGAAAAGGGAGTCCTGGATTTCTTCACCTCTCAGGGCAAACTGAAGAAAGAAGACGCGGCGAAGGTCGTGGGAGCCGACGGCAAGTTGAACTTCATAACGGACAAGTACCTGAAGATGATAGAAAAGTAGCCTGCGACAGATCCTGTGGCTGCACCGCCTTCGGGTAGGCGGCGCCGCCCGGCATGGGTTCGTTGAAGCGAAAGAACTTGTCTGACTGAGGTTGATGACCCGGGGGACCGGGGAATTCCACGCTCCCCCGGGGTTTCTTGAAAAGTCAGCATTCGGATGTGGTCTGCCGACGGGATACCCTTCCGATCCATGGACATTTGGCTGGGAGAGGTAAAATGGCTTACGAACAAGTTAAAGTTGATACACCGCTGCTGCTGAAAATTCTGCCTGTGGCCAGCATCGTGGTTTTCTTCGGAATATGGCAGGCGATCGTCGATTTCGGGATAGTCCCCAATACCATGCTCGCTTCGCCGACGCAGGTGATGGTGCTCTTTTGGGAAAAGCTCTTTCAGGCGAATCCCGATGGGGCGGTACTCGCGGTGCATGCCTGGGTCAGCATCCAGGAAGCCTTCGCGGGATTCTTCCTGTCGCTCATTGTCGGCCTTCCCCTGGGTCTGCTCATGGGTTGGTTTTCAGTGGCGGAAGGATTGGCGAGGCCTATTTTCGAGTTGATTCGCCCTATCCCTCCCGTGGCATGGATCCCGCTCACCATTTTCTGGTTTGGGATAGGCATCCCGGGTAAAGTCTTCATCATATGGCTCTCAGGCATAGTCCCCTGCGTGATCAATTCCTACGTGGGCGTCAGAATGACCAATCCGACCCTTATCCAGATGGCTCGAACCTACGGGGCATCCGATTGGGACATCTTCAAGAAGATCTGCATTCCCTCGGCATTGCCCATGGTCTTCGGGGCCATGACGATCTCCCAGGCCTATTGCTGGACGACCCTCGTCGGGGCTGAATACCTCGCCTCGGATCAGGGCCTCGGGTACCTGATCACCATGGGCCGCCGACTCGCCATGCCATCCATGGTCGTGCTGGGCATGATCTGTGTGGGCCTGACGGGCGTCGCCATCGGTATCGTGATTGAAAGAGTGGAGAAACGACTCCTTGCCGGGATCAGGAGATAGGATAGATGACAACTGCAACCACGTCTGTAGCCAATGAAATTCAAAAAGCAGTAAGAGAGAAACGTCCATTTTCCATCGCCGCTTTTCTGAAGAACCGCTGGTTTCTATACGCTGTCTCGCTGACGGTCTTCTTCGGAGTTTGGAAATACATCGATTACACCAAAATCCTTGGCAACGGTATTGCCGCGCCCGATGCGGTCGTCGTCCAGATATTCAGACTGACGACCGACACGATCGCCGGTAAATCGCTCTGGGGGCACATCTGGGCTAGCACGTACCGGATCCTGATCGGGTTTAGCATCGCGTGCGTCATAGCAGTGCCGCTCGGCATCCTGATGGCCTTGAACCGCTATGTGAACGCCATCGTGAAACCGGTTTTCGATCTTTTGAAACCCATGCCGCCCTTTGCGTGGATCTCCTGTGCCATTCTGTGGTTCGGCATCGATGAACCGTCGAAGATCTTCATCATCGTGATCGGCACCTTCGTGCCCTGTCTGTTGAATTCCTACATGGGGATCCGCCTCATCGAACCGCAACTCTACGATGTGATTCGCATGCTGGGAGGAAATCGCCGGGACGAAATCCTGCAGGTGGGTTTCCCCGCGGCTTTCCCCGCCATATTCGCCGGATTGCAGATTTCGCTCAGCATCGCATGGACGTGCGTGCTTTCGGCCGAGTTGGTGAGTGCGCGTTCGGGTCTGGGTTTCATCATCATTCAAGGCATGCAGCTTTCCCGGCCCGCGCTGGTCCTGGCCGGAATGGTGGTCCTGGCGGCTGTGGCATGGGCAACGACTCTGCTGGTAACCTATTTGGAGAAAGTCCTTTGCCCGTGGAAGCGAGAAGCCATCGCGTTGTAGTCCTTGCTTCAGGCCCTCACGCTGCTAAAAAACAGGGGGAAATATCGCTGTGGAATCGAAGAATCAACCAAAAATCATCTGCCGGAACATCACCAAGATCTTCATCCAGAAGGGAACGCAACGGGTCCACGTACTTGAAGACATCAGCGTGGACGTCAAGCGCAATGAGTTCGTGGTCATCCTCGGACCCGGGCAGTCCGGCAAGAGCACGCTGCTGAGGATCATCGCGGGGTTGGAGACGCCCACGACCGGCGAAGTCACACTCGACGGCAAGCAGGTGGACGGCCCCGGGGCGGACCGCGGGCTGGTGTTTCAGAGTTACATGCTTTTCCCATGGAAGACCGTCATGGGGAACGTGGAGCTGGGACCCAAGCTGAACGGCATCGCCAAAAAGAAGAGGCGGGAAATCGCCTTGCACTATATCGAGCTCGTCGGTCTGAAGGGTTTTGAAAACCATTACCCCCATCAGCTCAGCGGCGGGATGAAACAGCGCGTGGGCATCGCCCGGGCGTATGCCAACAGCCCTGAAGTCATGTTGCTGGATGAACCGTTCGGGCAGTTGGATGCCCAGACGCGCTATTTCATGGAAAAGGAAACCGCCCGCATATGGGATACGGAAAAAAGGACCGTCATATTTGTAACCAACAATATCGAGGAAGCGATCTATTTGGGTGACAGGATCATATCCCTGCAGGGGAAGTTGCCGGGGCGGATGCATGCAACATACGAAGTCAATTTACCGAGGCCCCGCGAACACACGGAGATGAAGTTCCTTCAGCTTAGACAAGAAATCACGGAAGCCTCGACGCTGACTCTGTGAATCAAGTGTTCAGGCTCCTTACATATATGTGGCGGTGCCTCTTACAGAGGTGTTCTTATCTCGATGGTTCACTGGTCCCTCATGGGACACGTATATGAGTTCCTCCGGGAAGAATGTCGCGGCGGGAGACCGGAAAGCGGCTCCCGCCGGGTTTCAGCCGAAGCGGAGGAGGCGGTGGGCAGGGGCGGACGAGGCTGTCCGGCCGGGGAGCCGCAAAGGCCGCGCTTCGATAGGATGTGAGGACAAATGCCGAAAATCTCCCTTTCTACCAGTTCTGTGTTTTTGAAGATGAGTTACCGGCGGGCGATGAATTTTGCTGTTCAGAACGGTTTTGAAGGGATTGAAATCTGGTCCAGTGCGGTGGATTTCTGGCCCCGAACGGTGACTTCAAAAGAAATAGACCTCGTCAGATCAATCGCCAAAGAGAATCATCTGGACCTGGCCGTTCATTACTGCACGGTGAACAACAACCTGTGCGATCTGAACGTCGGACATCTCAACGAAAGCATGAATCAACTGAAGGAAACCATCCGCCTGTGCCGCAGGATCGGCGGCCAGGTGGTTGTGGTGCATCCGGGGACCTGTCCCGACATCCTTCTGGACCTCGAAGGATCCGTGAACCCGAAGGTCGCTCCTGCGGCCCTCAAGCACGGAGCCGTTGAGCGCTTCAAAAAGTCGCTGCTCGAGGCGGCGCTGTTTGCCGAAAGCCATGACGTCGTGATCGGGCTGGAAAACTACAGTGAAGTCCGGGGCTGTCTGCAGTCGAATATCGAGGATATCGCCGAATGGGTGGATGAGATCAACAATCCGGCTCTGCAGATCACTCTCGACATAGGGTATGCCCATAAACAGGGCGATGTGGCGAGGGCGATCCATCTCCTGGACCACCGGATCAGGCACATTCATCTGCACGACAGCGATCGTGAGAACGGCGGCGAACATAAGGAGCTGGGGACGGGGACCGTCGACTGGAAGTCGATTGCCGGCTTCCTGAAATCGTTTCCGGGCATGCTGTGCCTTGATGTGTTGGTTCGGGGGGACCTTGAGGGGGCCGTGCTGAGAAGCAGGAACTTCCTCGGGGAACTCCTTGCGCGATGAGAGAGGTTTGGTGAAGTGGGAGGACTTGCACTGGGTATCGTGTTGGCGAGCGCGGTTTTCCACGCGAGCTGGAATTTCCTGGCCAAGAGAAGCCAGCGGAAAGTGGTGTTCATGTGGCTGTCGCTGGTGGCTTCCTCTTTCATCTTCCTGCCCATGTTTTTCCATTGCAGCCCCGGGGTGATCATCGGCTCCACGGGCTGGTTCTGCATATTCATGAGCAGCCTTCTGCACGCCCTTTATTTCTGGCTGCTGGGGGAAGCCTACGAGAGAGGGGACCTTTCTCTCGTATATCCCCTCTCCCGCGGTTCGGGGCCTCTCTTCGTTCCCCTCCTGGCCGTCTGCCTGATCGGCGAACGCCTGACACTCCCGGGGATCGGTGGCATAGCCCTGGTTGTTGGCGGCATTTATGTTATCCATCTGGAATCCTTTTCCTGGAAATCGTTCTTACAACCGCTGGCGGGGTTGCACGGCGGCGCGTCCATGTGGGCGCTGTTAACGGGCGGGTCGATCGCATCATATACGCTGGTGGACAAGGTCGGAGTGGGTGCCGTCTATCCGCCGGTCTATATCTACCTTATGATGATCGGGAGCTGGTTCCTGCTGACCCCGTACGTGCTGTTGAGAGAACGGGCATGGATAAAGCGGGAATTGGCCGTCAACAAGAAAACCATCATCGTCGTGGGCTTCCTTTCCAACTTCACCTACCTCGTGATTCTGTTCGCCATGCAAATGAGCAAGGTGAGCTACGTCGCCGCGATAAGGGAAGTGAGCATCGTCTTTTCGGCCATGTTCGGAATCGTATGGCTCGGTGAGAAGCATGCGCGGCAGAAGCTGCTGGGAGCGTCGGTAATTGCCATGGGTGTGATTTTTATCGGTTTGAGCCGCTGACGGCGATGAACGGAGCGGGTTGGAAGTGTCGAAAAGACGACAGCGGGCAGGGTGCCGGAGAATGGGATTTCCCCTGCAACGCATTGAAGAAACGGCAGATGGTGCCATTCCCTTGAGGTCGGGGCTCGGTGCCTTCCGAGGCAGGGAGTTGTGATATTCAAGAAATGCATCGGACCTCTACATTCGCTGGAGGGATGATAGGTGGGGATTTCGTACATATCGCCATAAGCTGTGGACTTGCCAGCATCCTGTTAAGTTTCGGTCAATAAAAGTCATGCGATCCCTTGAAGATCGGATGCCTCGGCATGAAGTTTCGGGTAACTTGCGGTGTGCCGGAGGTAACGCTGCTGTTGCGTCCTATGACTCCCGTAATGAATTTTCAGATTCACCTTATGATAAATCATTAAAAAATATATTTATGTTAAATGCACCACGGGAATCTCATCACATGAAAAACGAATATGACAAATTCATACCGATAAAATCGGAGGGGACGCTTAGGCAAGGCTTGGCGCGAGAAGACGCGCCAAAGATGACTAATTGTTATGAAATCTATGATTATTATTAATTTGACTTATAGTTGAGCGGATTGCAAAATCCGGACTGTCATTATGGGGAACCTCCGAATGGCTTCAAGTATTGGTAAGACCCTCCTGCTGATATCTCGACCTCCAACAGCGGATGTTATGCAGCTTCCCGAGGGTCTGCAGGAGTGCGCCGCATCACTGATTCGTGGAATTCTTAAAACGATTTGATCAGGAGCGAGAAGAATGGACAGAGAACCTTTGTTAAAGAGGAAGACGGCGATTTCTTACAAAACGGAGGAAAAGACCGTCCTGCGGGGGTATGACCTCAGCGAACTGGCTGAAGCTGGCTATTCTTTCAGCGATGCCTTGTTCGTGTTGTTCCAGAACAGGATTCCGACGGAAGCCGAAGAAGACATGCTTCGGTATGAAACGGCGGAATTTCTGGAACACTCAATGTCACCTTCCGCCGCTTCAGCCATTGCGGTGATGGGCGGCAGGCCGAATCTCCCGGCTGCGGTTGCGGCCGCGGTGATGACTTTCGGTGGGGCCCACGGGCCGGGGGCCGCTCACGGATACATGATGAACAAGGCCATCGAGCGTGCCAGGGAAGAAGGAAAGACCCTAGAGGAAATGGGCAAGACGCTGGTGGACGAATATCTGAGCGCGGGTCTTGCCGTCATGGGTATGGGGCAGCCGCAGCACACTGACGGCGATCCCAGGGCGGAGCCGACGCACCTCAAGCACGAATCGCTGAAGCTGGGCGGAGTGTACCTGAAGCTGCAGCGGTCCATCGAGGAGCATTTCAACGCGCGTCGTAAGGAGGATGGGAAGTCTTACGTCGCGGTCAACATGATCGGGGCCGGCAACACGGCATTGTCCGAACTCGGCTTTTCGCCCAATGCAGCCTGGGCGATCGGGTGTGTGTGCCGCGGATTCAGCTGCGCAGCTCATGCGCTGTTTACGCTGAAGAAGGGACACGCTTGGGCGGCGTCGAAGAGGGAGCCCATGGTGCAGATGCTGGACCTTTCCATGATCAAGTACATAGGTCCCAAGGACAGGGAAGTTCCGAGCCAGGAAGTGAGACAGGAATACGCCAGGAAGCAGAAACAGGAAGGAGAATACAAGAAATGGGCTCTTTAGACGATCCGAGACTGCGCTACAACTACAAGAATCGTGAGAAGGGAACCGTGCCTGCCGATACGGCGAGGCAGCCCTTCCGGTGGGTTTCAGAGGTAGCCTACAAGAACGTCCATCGCATTGTGACGCGCGGCTACGACACGACGGAGCTGGCCGAGGCCGGCTACGGGATTGAAGACGTTATTTTCATAGACTTCCAGGCCAGGATTCCCCTGGTCGAAGAATCGAAGATGCTGAGCTACGTGATGGTGCTGATGCTGGAAGACGGTCTGTCCGGCCCGGCAGCCATTTCGAGGATTGTCACCAAGTCGAAGACCCTGCTGACCCAGGCTGCCGGCGCGTCCATCCTTGCTTTCGGACATGCTTTCGGTGCCTATGCCGAATTCGGGAAAATGCTGGACGGTTACCTCGCCAGGGCTGAGAAGGAAGGCAAGTCGGTAGCGGAGATTGCCGAAGTCGTGGCCAAAGAGAAGCTGGACAGCGAGTCCCTCGGAGTTTCCGGGCTGATGCTGAAAGACCCCGCGGCCAAACGGATGATGGCGTATGCGGAAAAGCTGGGTGTCGCCGGCAAGTACATCGCCTTTATACGGGAAATCGTAAAAGCGGCCCAGAAGATCTCCAAGGAACCCGTCGACATCGATATGCTCGGTGCCACAGGTGCGACCATGATGGACCTCGGATTTTCTCCCGAAGCCACCTGGTGCATTCTGGCCGTGACACGCGCATTTTCGGGCGGCGCACATTACTGTGAAGAGGTCGAAAGGGAAGACTACGTAAGGCTCGGCCAACCCCTCACGCCTAAGGAATTCTACGACGGCCCCGAGGATCGTGCCGTTCCGTCCCTCGCCGATCGGGCGAAGACGGTAAGGTCCGGCGTGGCGACGACCCCCGAGGAATGGCACCGTGACCTGCTCGAAAAGCAAAAAGTCAAGGGCAGCGGTTGGGGAATAGTCGAAGAAATCGAGGACCCCCGGCGCAAGATGTAGCGGCGCCCGTCAAGGGGAGGCTTTACGGGCAAGGCTTCCGGTGGCGTCGGGCAGTGAGCCTCGTCACCGGGGCGTTGCTCCGGGTTTCCGGGGTGAGAGTGGAATACAGGCGACTGTAGCCTGAGAGAGCTTAACGCGAATGTAGCGTTAGTGGAGGAATGCAAATGGAGGTTCTCAAGCCTGTTAAGAGAAACGTCCTGTTGAACCCTGGCCCTGCGACCACGACCGATACCGTGAAGTACGCTCAGGTGGTTCCGGACATCTGTCCCCGGGAGCAAGAGTTCGTGGACATCATGAGTGATGTCCGCAAGGAGCTCGTGAAGATCGTTCACGGAGACCTCAGCAAGTACAGCGCGGTCATTTTCTCCGGGTCGGGGACGATCATTCAGGATGTTCTGGTCAACTCCCTTGTGCCGGCGAACAAGAAGATCTGCGTCGTGAACAACGGGGCCTACAGCGCCAGAATGGTTGAAATCGCCACCTATTACAATATTCCGTGTGTCAACCTGCCTTTTCCGACGACGGGCCTTCCCGATCTGGAAGTCCTGAAGGAAACGCTTGAAAAAGACAAGGATATCGCGGTGGTTGCAACGGTCCACCATGAAACCGGCACGGGTGTGCTGAATCCGGTGGCGGAAATCGGGAAAATCGCCCACGAGCACGGCTGTGTTTTCATCCTGGATACCATTTCCACCTACGGGTTGATCCCGATCAATATAGAAGAAATGAACATCGATTTTCTGATGTCGTCGGCCCAAAAGGGTCTTGCGGCCATGACGGGCGCGTCCTGGGCCATCGGCAACCGGGCGGAAATCGAGAAATCGAAGAGCTATCCGAAACGGTCCTACTACTGCAATCTTTTCCTGCAGTACGACTATTTCGAAAAGGTGGGGGAGATGCACTTCACTCCTCCCGTTCAGACGATCTATGCCCTCAGGCAGGCGATCAAGGAATACTGGGAAGAGGGCGAACAGCCTCGGTGGCAACGGCTGACCAAGTGTTGGGAGACCGTGCACAAGGGAATGGCCGAGATTGGTCTGGATTCCGTTATCGACAAGAACATCCAGGGGCATCTCGTGGTCACGATCAAGGCCCCCGATGACCCCAGGTTCGATTTCTTCAAACTGCACGACTACTGCTATGAACGGGGATTCACGATTTACCCCGGCAAGATGTTCGGACTGAAGACGTTCAGAGTGTGCAATCTGGGCGTCATTACCTACAAGGATATCGAGGACTTCTTCGTGGTGGCGAAAGAGGCATTCAGAAACATGGGATTGTCGCTTCCTCTGAAGTGAGTGCTCGAGCGGTTGCAGGGGTTGAACGCTTTTGGTGAACGTGTTGCTTTGGATTGAATGTGTTTGAACGGTTCGATGATTTCCCCAGTGATTATGGGCGGAAAGGAGCAGGCAGCAACCATGGAAGACAACATTCAGGAAATGTATCAAAGGGCCAAAAAGGCTTTCGAGGAAATCGAATTCTGGCCCCAGGAAAAGATCGATGAAGCGGTTTTGGCACTAGGCTGGGAATACATGCGCGAAGATACGCGCAAAGCGCTCGCCAGGCAGGCCGTGGATGAGTCGGGAATCGGCGTTTACGAGGACAAACTGAACAAAATCAAAAACAAGACTCTCGGTATCCTTCGGGACCAAGTCGGCGCCAAGACCTGCGGCGTTGTCGAGGAGATTCCGCAGAAGGGACTCATCAAACTGGCCAAGCCCATCGGGGTGATCGCCAATGTGGTTCCGTGTACGAACCCTGAATCGACGATCTGCTGCCTGTCCCTCAGTACCCTGAAGACGAGAAATGCGATGATCGTTTCTCCTCATCCGAGAACGCAGGGGGCTTCGTACCTCACCATAGAACACGCCAGAAAAGCCATGAAGAAGGTGGGTGCACCCGAGGACCTGTTCCAGTGCATCAGGCACACCAGCAATGAGAAGACCAAGGAACTCATGTCCGCTTGCGACTTCGCCGTAGCCACCGGCGGGGCCGCGCTGCATAAAGTCGTTTACGAAGCCGGAAAGCCCGCTCATTCCGTCGGCGCCGGGAACGTGGTCTCGGTGGTGGACGAAACGGCCGACATCCCCGTTGCGGCCAGGAAGATCAAGACCTCGAAGATCGCCAACAACGCGGCGTCCTGTTCTTCGGAGAATGCCGTGGCCATTTACGAAGGCATTTACGACGCCATGATCGCCGCGCTCAAGGCCGAAGGCGGCTACCTCTGCAGCACCGAGGAACGCGAAAAGCTGCGGGCAGTGATGTGGCCCGACGGGCATTCCCTCAATAGGGACATCGTGGCCCATTCCGCGCTGCACATCGCCAAGCTTACCGGGATCAAGGTTCCGGAAGACACCAAGTTCCTCATGGTTATCGGCGAAAAGATCGGTCCGGAAGATCGGTTCTCGGGCGAGAAGCTCTCCCCCGTGCTGACCGTGTGGAAGTGGAACGATTTTCATGAGATCGTGCAGCGCATCCGAAAGATTTTGAAGTTCTCGGGCGAAGGTCATTCCGTTTCGATCCACTCAAGGGATGAAGCGCGCATCCTGGAACTTGCAAAATACGCCAATGTGGGTAGAGTAGTGTGCAATCAGCCCCATTGCCACGCCAACAGCGGCGGTTGGAATTCCGGACTGCCCACCACGGACTCACTGGGTGGCGGCACCTGGGCGGGGAACATCACCAGCGACAACATCCACTGGAGGCATTTCCTGAACTACACGTACGTGGCCAAGGAAATTCCCGAACAGATCCCGACGGAAGAATGGATTTTCGGTTCCTACCTGAGAAAGTGGGGAAGAGACTAGTCCGGCGCCTCATCGGGTAACGCGCCCGGCGGTCCCGGAAGGCACTTGCTTCCGGGGGCCGCCGGACCGGCAAAACCGATGGGGTTTCCCTGGAACAAACGCCGAGCGGTCGGGTTTGAGTTCCGGGGGTTGGCACTTCAACCCGGAGAAGGCCGGCCGCTTTTGAAGCATTACGGTTACGGGTGATAATACCTCGTCGAAGTCTCATTTCACCGGTGCGCTACAGCGTGGCGGTGACAAGGAGGGACGCCGGGGCACCCTGAAGATATTGCTCCCCTGCCGCGGAGGGAGCAACAGCACGGGTTTTCACGCAGTCCGCGGCTGACTGATTTCTCATCCGCTGAAGGGCCTCCCTGCAGTTCGCTGCCGGGGGGCCACACCCGTTTTCCGGGAAGACTTCCACCGAAGAAACCGGTACGGTCATGCGCCGGCCGGCAATCCGGGGGTAACCGCATGAAAAAAGCAGTGATCTTCGATTTCGGGCAAACCCTGGCGGATTCCGCCCGAGGGTTCCGCACCGCCGAGAAGGAAGCTGAGGCAGAACTTTTTTCGTACCTTCGCCTGACGTCGTGGGATGATTTCATCCTGCTCTACAGGAAGGTCCGAAAGGCATTTCACGAACGGTCCGACTTCTCGCGTAGCGCCCTGTGGGCCCGGGTTTGTGAGCACTACGGCACAGAGGCGGCCCCGGCTTTCCTGGAGGAATGCGAGGAGAGCTACTGGGACACGGTGCAGAACCAGACCTTTCTGTTCCCCGAGACGCTTGACACCCTGGAAAAGCTCAGCCTTGCCTGCCGGCTGGCCCTCATCACGAACACCCAGGGGCAGAAGAACACCGGTAAACACCGGATCAGCCTGTTTCCCGACCTGGACAGGTTTTTTCGCGTGGTCGTGGTGGCGGGGGAGGCAGGGATACCGGCAAAGCCCGACCCATCCCCGTTCCTCGTTTGTCTCGAACGCCTCGGCATAGAGCCGTCGGAAGCGGTTTACGTCGGGGATGACTGGCGCATCGACATTTGCGGTGCAAGAAATGCCGGCATCGACCCCGTCTGGCTTCAACATCGTTCGGTGACGCGATCGTGGCCGGATGTGGTTGAGTCCGCTCCCGTGATCACCAGTCTTGATCGCCTGTTCGATCTGGAGAATACTATCCTTTGTGAGTGAAAGGAGTGCGTTCCATGGGAGTGAGGATCCTTGTCTGCCTCGATGGCTGCAATCCGCAATACCTTGCCCGGTGCGATACGCCGAACCTGGATGCGATAGGCCGGGCGGGGTTCAAGATTGTGGGCCGGGCGGTCGTTCCCACCGTTACGAACGTCAACAACACGAGTATCGTGACGGCGAGCTTTCCCGAAGTGCACGGGATCACATCCAATACCTTCCTCGACCCAGGAACGGGCCGGGAAGTGTACATGGAATCCCCTGAATTCCTCCTCACCGACACCATTTTCCGCCGTGCCGCCCGCAAAGGGCGCAAAGCGGCTCTCCTCACGGCAAAGGACAAACTCAAGGGCCTGATCCGGGACGGGGCTGATATCGCGGAATCGGCCGAGCGGCCGCCGTCCTGGCTGACGGATCGCCTTGGGCCTCCCCCCGCCGTCTACTCCATCGAAATCAATCACTGGCTGTTTCGGGCCGCAATAGAGGTGCTGAGGGAACATTCCCCCGACGTGCTCTATGTGACGACGACCGATTACGTGACGCACACCTACGCGCCCGATGACGAACGAGCGCTCCGGAACATGAACGAGATCGACCGCCTGATCGGAGAACTCCTGAACGTCCTGCCGGACTCGGAAATCGTGGTGACCGCCGATCACGGGATGAATCCCAAGACCAGGGCGCTCGATCTGAACCGCATTTTCCAGGAACGCGGAATTGGAGCCAGGGCCGTTCCCATCATCAAGGACCGCTACGTCGTCCATCACCGGAACCTGGGAGGCGCGGCCTACGTCTACGTGGACGATCCAGGCGCCGAAGCCGAAGTCACGGGGCTTCTCAGGGAAGAGGAGGGGGTTGAATCCGTTACGGCCTGTCCGGAAGCGGCGAGACTCTATCATCTCCATCCGGAGCGGATCGGGAACCTGTTCGTGCTGGGAGACGGGAACACGGTTTTCGGGAGCCTCCCGACTGCCAGGGAAGAGGTGAAGATCCGCTCGCACGGGTCGCTTCACGAACGGGATGTCCCCATCTGCGGCTGCGGGGCTGGGCCCGTATCCGCTCGGCCGGAATCGAACAGCGAGGTTGCGGCCTGGATGGTTTGAAGCGCTGACCGCCGTGGCCATGGCCGTGAGCGGGAAGACCACGTCATTTCGTCCCATCTGAGGTATTGAAAATGGATGTGAAAACTCCGCGTCGTGAGAAGGCCGAGGTGCACGAAACGAAAGAACTGTACCGGGGAAGGCAGTTTTCGTTCGTCACGGAGGATGTTACCCTGCCCAACGGCAGCCGGTCGGAGTTCGCCGTGATACGCCATCCTGGCTCCACGGGTATCGTGCCTGTCGCGGACGATGGGATGATCGTCATGACGATGCAATACCGGTATGCGGTCGGGGAGTATATGCTGGAAATTCCAGCAGGTACGCTGGAAAAAGGTGAATCCCCGCTGGAGTGCGCAAGAAGGGAATTGCAGGAGGAAGTCGGCTTTGCGGCACGGGAATTCATCGAGATAGCCGACATTCGCATCATTCCGTCGTATTCGGACGAACGAATACACGTCTACCTCGCCAAGGGTCTTACTCCATCCCGCCTGGACCCTGACGAAGATGAGATCATTCAGGTGGTGCGCTACCCGCTGGAGCGCCTGATGAACTTTGTGGCGGAAGGCGTGATCACCGACGGTCTCACGATCCTCTCCCTGTACCAGGCCCGGATGGTTCTCCACGGCGTGTGATACTGATTTGCGGCCAGGATGATGGCTCCGGCATCCTGCTGAAGAGCGTGGGAACGATTCCCCCGCCCCCCTGCCTCAGGGTTTCGGCCCATGCGCCGCGTGGAACCGGCGCCCGGGGCGTTGCCCAAAGCGGGCAGCCCGGATACGTGCATCCCGGTCCGTCAGGACAGGAGGCAGGAGTAAAGAACGATCCACCGGTTGCGCAGTTGGAGTACCCCGGCGGAGATCCATTTCCGAACCGCTCTTGCGTTTCGGGCCCGGATAACAAGTGTCCGGGCCACCCCGTCGGACCATCCCACGACGGGGATCTATGTAATAAGCCGTATGGTGCTTCGGGTCGGACAAGCACGCCTTCCATGCCACCCGTGGGGGAAATATTCGGGCAACGGGCGTTTCCCCGCACCCGCCGGCGCCTGGCCGTAGCCCTCCCGAGGCCGCGGTGCGATGTTTGGGGCGCGGCCCACCTGGTCTCTCTTCATTTCGGGCGACGATGGGAAATCTCCTGAGGCATCGCGGTCAGGAAATGCTCTTGGCGTATTCGTCCGTCCACTGGTAGACCGTGTCGATGAACTTCTGAAGCGATTCTGAAAAATACTTGTCTTTGTGATGAACCATGTAGAAACTTCGCCTGAGCGTTCCGACCGACAGCGGGACCGATACCAGCTTTCCGGCTTCCACGGAATCCCATGCGACGTTCTGGGACACGATCGAGATACCGAGCCCTCCCGATACCGCTCTCTTTATGCTCTCATTGCTTGAAAGCTCGAGCGGAGTAACCGCGGTGAGATGGTAGGTGTTGATCAGCTCGTCAATGATCCTCTGGGGGGCCGAGCCCTTCTCGTGAAAGATGATCGTCTGCCCTTCGAGATCCAGGGGCTCGATTACCCCCTTGTCGGCCAGCGGGTGATCGGGTGGGACGATGACCACCACTTTGTCATCCAGCACTTCCCTCACCACCAATTTTTTGTGCTGAATGGGATAAGAGACGAACCCGACGTCACATTCCAGGTTGGCGGTCCCCTCCACCACCAGTTCAGTCGGAAGAAGGTTCACACAGACGTGCACCTGGGGATTTTCGCTGCTGTAAGCGATGATGATAAAGGGCAGATAGTAGGCCCCGAAGCTTTCGCTTGAAAGTATCCGGATGTACCCCCGTTTGCGCTCCCGGAAATCGTGAATGACCTCGTCGGCTTGCCTCTCCAGCTCAAAGATCTTCTCCGCGATCCCGTAGAGAATTTCCCCCGCATCGGTCAGAACGAGCTTTCTTGCAAAAAGGTTGACAAATTTGATTTCATAGTACTCCTGCAGTCTCTGCAGCCCCTTGGTCACTGCCGGCTGGGTCACGCAGAGCGCGTCGGCTGCGGCGCTTATACTGCCAAGTTTCGTAGCATAGTAGAAGATCCTCAACAGATTAATGTTCATGAAAGTATAACCTTTCGTCACTGATCGGTTGAAAATAATTATCTTGACTTATACTAGCTCAATTTCTAGTCTTCAATCAACTCAATTGTTTGTAAAAAGTCATTTGAGCCGGATATTTGTAGACTCAGGCGGGCCACGCGATCTGCCGTGCCCGCTCGAACGGGGGGGATCGGCGATAGGCCGTGAAACCCGAAGAGATACCGGGATTGAGACTCCGGGTGGGTTCGTGATTGGGTGCGATTCCGCAGCCGGACGGCTCCATGGGGGCTGTTGCACAACGGCCTGCCGAGAGGGAGGAATTCCTCCCCGTGGATCGGGGGGAAAGCTCCGAACTGCGTCATTTCCCCGAAGGCGGGGACCCGGGTTTTTACCCTTTAAGTTGTTGATGGTCTGCAATGAAAATACCGAACTCCCGCGTTCGCGGGAGTGGCGATAAATATGGGCTTCCCGCATGTATCCGCAGGTTTTTCGCTGTTCAAGAGGCTCATGGGCGAAAGCTTACGCAACAGGCATGCGGCTAATCCGCGTGCCTGGTCTTCTAAGGATCCGACGTTCGGAGTTTTCACGGTGTCTTGAAGCTCAAAGGCGGCAATTTATAGTCACGGCATAAGGGAAAGGGCAATTTATGGTTACACCAAACAGGTCAGAGGGCGATATCAATATCTCGTCAAGGCGGGCCGAATGGCAGCGCGCGCATCTCAATGAAGAAACACAAGCGCTCCTGGACGAGGACGCCCGCTATTTTCTCCAGCAATCACTTTCAACCCCTTGCCTCAATGCGATGAGAGCGTGTGAAGGCATATACATCGAGGACCTCCAGGGAAGACGGTACATGGACTTCCACGGGAACAACGTGCACCAGGTCGGGTTTGCCAATCCGGCCGTAATCGCGGCGATCAAGGAACAGCTCGACGACCTTCCGTTTTGCACCAGGCGCTATACCAACCGCGTTGCGGTCGATCTGGCGAAAAAACTGACGGAAATCGCTCCGGGCGACCTGAACAAGGTCCTGTTGTGCCCCGGCGGAACGAGCGCGATCGGCATCGCGCTCAAACTGGCGCGGGTGGCCACGGGCCACTTTAAGACGATATCCATGTGGGACGCCTTTCACGGCGCTTCCCTGGACGCCATATCCATCGGTGGCGAGGCCGTGTTCCGCCAGGACATAGGACCGCTGCTCCCCGGCACGGAACACGTTCCCCCGCCCGATGAATACCGGTGCTTTTATGATTGCTGCGGCAGGGGCGGCTGTGACCTGATGTGTGCCAGGTACGTGGAATACATCCTCGAAAAAGAAGGAGACGTCGCGGCGGTAATCGCGGAGCCGGTTCGCAGCACTCCTTTCATTCCCAAACCCGAGTACTGGCAAACCATTCGCCGCGCCTGCGACCGTCACGGTGCGCTGCTCATCTTCGACGAGATTCCCCATGCGCTGGGGCGGACCGGCAAAATGTTCACCTGTGAGAACTTCGACGTCGTTCCGGACATGCTGGTGATCGGCAAGGGACTGGGCGGGGGTGTTTTCCCCATGGCCGCTCTGATCGTGCGCGAAGGCCTTGACGTGGCCGGTGACCGGGCGCTGGGACACTACACGCATGAGAAAAGCCCGGTCGGGTGTGCGGCCGCGCTTGCGACCATCAACACCATCGAATCGCAGAACCTCGCGGGGCATGCCGCCGAGTTGGGCCGTTACGCACTCGGTCGCATGAAGGAAATGATGGACAGGCATCCCCTGATAGGCGACGTCCGGGGCCTGGGGCTGCTGATGGGAATGGAACTGGTGAAAGACAGGACCACCCGCGAACGAGCCGTCGATGAGGCCGAACGGATGATGTACGCGGCACTGGACAGGGGGCTGAGCTTCAAGCTGACGATGGGGAACATCATCACACTGACGCCGGCCCTGATCATAACGAAGGAAGAGATGGACAAAGCCCTCGATATCCTCGAGGACTGTCTGACCGAGGTCGAGCAGGCCCGTTGAAAGACGCGGCCGATCCCGATGGGCGGCCGGCAAACCCCGTGCGGCGCGTGCGGGGACAGTGCCGGAAGATGATATTCAAACTGGCACGAGCAGTTTGGGCAGCCTGGAGTTGCTGACGATGCGAACCGTTAAGGACCGGATTCTTGATCATTTCAAAGCCGGTGAGTTTGAAACGGCGATAGGCTCAGCGAACGAATCGGAGGTGTTTCTCTCGGGCCCCGATATCTATTCGATCATGGATCATTTTGACGAAAGGCTGCGGGAGGCCCTGCTGACCGGCGATGCCGAGGCCGCTCGGCGCACGCGCCTTAGAATCGACAGATTCACCCTCTTTTGCGACGAGGGGTTCGACGCCAATGCGCTCATCCCCCTTGTTGATCTCCGGGATGGTTATCGGGGGAAAATCCTGCTGGTATCCGTGTGTGGAGGGGTGATCGGAGAAACAATCTGCCTGAGGTCGGGTGATGTTTTTCATCGTGACATCCTTAGAAACACCGAATTGGAAATCCGCGATCTTGGTCTGGCCTCAACTCAGGTTTTTGAACTGGGCGGAGCATTTCTTTGCAGCGAACCGGACGGGGCGATACGGATATGGGGGGGCAGCGATGACTTCGGGCCTTGCGACAAGGAACTCGCGGCAGGGCTGATCCGGGCCTTATATCCGAACAGACTGATCATTGTTGAGCATTGATTCGGAAGCTGTCTGAAACGTTAACGGGTGCTGCCCGCTCGGGTGCGATTCCGGCGTTTGGCCGGGTGCCGGAAACCGGGAGCGGGAGGGATTGCGCCCAAGGTCCCTCGGTGGGACGATCGAATGCAAGCATTCGGTATATCGTCGGATAACTCCATGTTGCCGGCCTCGAAACGTTCACGCGCAGGTGATCGGGATTGTGAGGTTGTATGGTGGTGAGCACGCAAAAGCCTTCCAAGGACTTCGCAGTGGTGACGGGTGCCGGTTCCGGGATCGGACGGGCGCTTGCGATTGAATTGAGTTCGGAGCCGCTCACGGTTGTGGCCGTAGGGAGGCGCGAGGAGCCTCTGAAAAAGACGGCCAGGATGGCCCCCGGGTGTGTTCTGACCATCGCGGCCGACGTCGGGAACGCCACCCAGTGTTCACGGATTCTCGACGAGTTCGGAGAGCCGGGATCGAGGGTGAAGTACCTCATTCATACCGCCGGCGCATGCCGAATCGAACCGGTGGCGGACATCACCCTGGAATCATGGCGCCGCATCATGGCCACGAACGTCGACGGCAGGCTCTTTCTCACGCTGCAGTTGCTCCCGTGGCTCAAGGCTGGGAGCCGGGTGCTGTTCGTCGGATCGAACTCGGCGACTACGCCCCGAAAGGGTTCCACGGCGTACTGCGTTTCAAAAGCGGCGTCGTATATGCTTCAGGAATGCCTTAAGCTGGAATTGTCGAAAGAGGGGGTACTGGTCACCAGCGCCGTTCCGAGTCCTGTAGATACCCCTCTGCTGCTCAACCAGATTTGTGCCGATCCCAATGTCTTTCCGGATGCCGTCGAATACCGGCGGCTTCAGGAGGAAGGGAAGCTGATCTCTCCCCTTGTGGTCGCCAGGTTCTACCGGTGGCTGCTCACCAGGGCACCCGAAAAAGACTATGCGGCGTGCCAGTGGAATATCCAGAACCAGGCGCATCATCGGTTCTGGCTCGGGAACGAGAGCCTTTATCAATAA
Source organism: uncultured Syntrophobacter sp. (assembly GCA_963663685.2). Lineage (GTDB taxonomy): Bacteria > Desulfobacterota > Syntrophobacteria > Syntrophobacterales > Syntrophobacteraceae > Syntrophobacter. The sequence goes on from CAXXDT010000014.1 coordinate 451,989, forward strand.
GACCTCGCCGCAGGCGCTGTCTGAGGGGTGAGAGTCGGCAGGTGGCGGGTGCCGAAGCCCAAGAGGGATTCGGAAGCCGGTTTCCGCCGGGATGGTACGCGGGTTGCGTGTTTCCTGGCCGTACGCCTTGCCCTGACGGACCCGGGCACGAACTGTCAGGGCAATCCCGCCCGATGCCCTGCCGCTTGGGCGGGGAGACCCGTGTTGATTCAATAGGTTTCGGGAAGCCGGTCAGGGGAACATTCCCTCGCTCTTTCTGAGGAGGGCAAAAGTGTCATTCCGAGTCCAACTCGGTATCAGGGAACAATGGCTTCCATGAAGACTTCGAGGTCTTCTCCGTCGAGGTCGTTCGCCGTCTGAACGCGGCTTGAGGCATAGAGGCTTTCGGGTGTGTAAGAGTACTCGCCCCTGGCGGGTTGGTTGAGCGATGCCCTGGTGACTTTACCGTTCGCGGTTGCCAGAAAAAAGTGAAGGTCGATCCGCTCGAAGCTGCACGCGATCACGCCGTTTTTCAAGGTGTGCCGGACGGTGTAACAGACCCCTTCCACGCCGGGAAGCGTTCTCCACCCGGTCTCTCCGGACACGAGTGAGGGCGCCGCTGTGTGTCCCGGCAGATCGGTCCGTCTCAGCTCCTGAAAGAACTCCGCATGGGCCGCAAGGGCTGCGGCCGCTTCCTTTCGTGTCTCCCCGGTGATGTGGGGGCACGACTCCAGCGTGTTTGCTCCCGAAGCGACGTCTTCAGCGAACCATTTGCACCGGCTACGGCCGCACGCGCGGCAATCCGTTCCGGGAAGATACTTCAAAATGATTCTTACACCGGGATAATACGGCATGGGCATTCCACTTCTTTCCCGTTGGCTCGAATCGACGGCCGACGTACGCGACCGCCCGGCTACCTGTCCGTAAACAAGGGTGATTGAACCGAGGCGGCCCTCAGTTCCGCAGCCCATTCCCTCAAGCCGGCCGCCTCTTTCGTGCACCCGGACAGCTCCATGCTGGTGGCCTGCGATTCAAGCGATTCGACAAACTCACTGATGCTCGGATTGGAATTATCCGCAGGGGCGTCAACAAGATGTTCAACGTTCACTGCCATCGGCTGCTCCAGGTAGAGAATTCGTCATTTGCCCGAATATATAAGCTCGCGATCTGCTGTATTCCGCACCACGGCTGACTTGTGCGCATGGCTTATCCGTATCTTATTTACAATAAATTATAGAGACCCTCCAATCCGCAAAGCAAATGACTTTAAATCATGAGGGCGATAACCTCGTGTCATGCGGCAGAGGCGCGCCCGGTCGGGTGAGTGGCGGCTGGGCTTGAACGCAACTCCGTATAAATGTATCGGGATGGATCACCCAACGGGACACTTTGCGACACTCCCTGACGCCGGGAGACGAGTGAGGGTTTGAAGGCAAACCTCGCGATTCTCACCGGCGGCCGCAATGGCGGTGTTGAATGAGGGGCGTGCCTGACAGTATGATTATATTGACAAAATATTAACTGGTCTGTAGGGTGTTCACTAACATTTCAGATGAATATTCAGCTAGGCTGACTATCGAATGGGCGCGATGCTGAGGTGTGCTCATTTTCCCGCGTTTATTGTCGAATCACCACTCTGAGGGGAATTCCCGGTGGAGCCACCGGGAGAGGAATGAAAGGCGGCGACGACCGCTTGAAGAGGCTATCGACCGGAGCTGAGTCCCTGTGTCCGCGATTCGGCCTTGCCAAATCCACTTGGGTCGGGGAGATCACCGAGCCTCCAGGTCGAAGCCGGGAAGTCGGATCCCTGCGCCCTCCGACGATGGTCGCTACAAACTCCCGCTCGAAGCGGACATTGCGGACCAATAAGTGAAGTTTCACCATGGAAGTTGTCTCCTGGAATAGAGGGAATCTCGCAATATTCGATGCGGCTTGAAGACGTTCCGGAAGTTTTTCCGGGCGAAGGCAGGTGGCGCGGTACGGTTCCGCGTCAATCAGCGGCCTGATGCATGGTTCACGTTCGAGACAACCAACGAGGAGGAAGAAATGAGTTCGAGGTTCCACACCGTGGTGATTGTGTCGACGCTGGCGGTATTGTTGGCGGCTGCAACGGCCCATGCAGGCATCTACCGCGTCTACTTCAATGTCTTCACACAGTTCGACCCCAACAATGCGTCCTACCCGCAACTGCTCGTGGCTGAAATAGATGTGTCCGATACGGTGTCAAGGGCTCCCGACGCGGTTAACTGGACAAAACCGTTTACGATTACCGCCCCAACCGGCGAGATACTTACTGTGCCCTCGAGCAGTTGGGATGAATGGAGCAACGGCTTCTATCCGAGTTGGACCCCCTCCGCTTTTGTAAATAACAAAGGCGTTATTCCCCCGGGAAAATACGTGCTGACGTTGAGTGACAAATCGACCAAGCCAGTCAAGTTTACAAGCTCGAAGACGCTTGCCGCGGCTTCGTTTTTGAACAGCCCGATCGTCACAAATCCCACGGAAGGCAGCGTACTCTCGGATTTGAACTCGAAAGTCACCTGGAATTCGGTCCCGGGAGCTTTGTACTACCGGCTTACTTTGAGGTACGACGGTACATCCGGCGGGACACCTGCTTCTCCCATCTATAACTGGCCGAATACGCACAAGGAAGTCTACATGACCAGCTATACCTTTCCGGCGGGTGTGCTGAGGAGCAATCGCAGTTATGTGCTGCAGGTTGAGGCGCGCGATACCGACAAGGGGATGAGCAAGCGAGCCAGAAGCATGTGGATTCATTTTACCACCGGCGCGCAGTAGAAGCGGGTTCATGGGGATACTCCCGCGAACACGGAAAAATATGATTATGGTTCAGTCTTTCCGGCAGGAATGACGCCCCCTGGTATCGGTGGCTGCAGGTTGCCGGGGATTTGCTCCCTGCCGCGATCGGCAGGGTCTCGGCTGGTTTCGGGAAAGCAGGAGCAACGGGGATTCCCGCGTGTTGGACCTCTATGTCAGGGCTTCAGACCTTCGAGGAAATCGTCGAGAATCCCGGGCACAATTCCGGTTTGGGTGAAAGCACCGGGGTCGAAGAGCCAGATGGCGATAACGCCGATGATAAGGGCCACGAGCGTGACCGCCGAACGGGATGGGTCCAGGTCGGAGCGCACCAGTCCGGTCGATTTGAGCCGGTCGAGGGCCTTTTCTATCTCTTGGAGTATCCGGTGGTAATCCGAAACCTGCCGGTCGAGGACGGGCTGCAGCTCCCCGGTGTACTCGGTGTGATGAGTCACCAAATCGTAGAATACGGCATAGCGGTCCCTTGCTTCGAAGTGCGCCAGGTATTTCAGGATTTCTTCCCTGACGTCATCCAGGGACTGCACCCGTTCCTGCCGGATGTCTTCCGGCCTTACGCCCGCTTCGTCATCGATTGCGTCGGAGAGTGCCATGAACAGATCGACCTTGTCCTTGAAATGCCAGTAAATGGCGCCTCTCGTGACCCCTGCCGCCAGGGCGACGTCACTGAGAGTCGTGCGGGTGAACCCTTTTTGCGTGAAGACATCAAAGGCTGCTTCAAGGATTCCCTGCCGTGTTTTTTCAGACTCTTGCTTTGTCTTTCGGGCCATGATCGCTCCTGTGATCCCAAGCTGCGTTCAAGCCCCGCCGCCACGTCCTCGGACGCGGTTTGAACGAGAATGAAACTTGGACCTTGCGCTGCCGGACGCATCATTCTAAAAGAACAAGCTCGGAACGGCGGGGCACGCTTTTGCCCTGATGAAGTTTCATATAAGAAAGCGGCAACTGCTTCTTGTTGCGCTTCGAGCACGGACAAGCGAGATGTCCACTCCACCGTGGGGGAAGCATTTGGACGACAGCCCTGGAAGCACTTCCCCGTACCCCTGAGGGGTTCGGCCCGCGCGCCGTCGCATGAGGCCGGGCGCTCGCCGCCCGCGGCGTCGCCGCTGCACCATGCAAAGCGGTGCAGCGGTGTGGGTGTGTGTGGGTGCAACTCCTCACTTTCCTGAGAAACGTCGTTCAACGCTTGCTGAATGCAACTCACATGAAACAGCATCCGCGGGACTCTTCCGTTGTCTCTCCCTGATCCGCCGGCATGCCGCCCGGCCGGTTTCACCCGCGACGGATTCTACCCGTTACGTTTGGTGAGGCGGCCGCGCGCGTTCGGACGGATCCGTTCGCTCAGCCTCTGAATCATCACGAAAAACGCCGGTACAAATAACACCATCAACCCGGTGGCGGCAATCATCCCGCCGAACACGGCCGTACCGAGGGCCTGGCGGCTGGATGCCCCGGCCCCCGAGGCGATCACCAGGGGGAAAACGCCGGAAATGAAGCAGCATGCGGTCATGACGATAGGGCGAAATCGCAGCCGGGATGCCTCGATTGCCGCGTCGCCGATCTCTTCGCCCGCCTCCCGGCGCGCCTTGGCGAATTCCACGATGAGAATGGCGGTCTTGCAGGCCATACCGATGAGCAGCACGATGCCGATCTCGGTGTAAATGTTCATATCGAGTCCGCGCATGGCCAGGGCAACGACCGTGCCCAGCACTCCGAGAGGCACCACCAGGATGACGCTCATGGGAATAAACCAGCTCTCGTACTGCGCGCAAAGTGCCAGGTAAACGAACACCACCGCGAGGAGAAAAATCCCCAGGGCCTGGCCGCTCGCGGCTTTTTCCTGGTAGGACATCCCCGTCCACTCCGATCCCATGGACGCGGGCAGTTTATACGCTGCCATCTTTTCCATGAGACCGAGAGCATCACCGGAACTGTAGCCGGGCGCCGCTTCCCCGTTGATCGCCGCCGACGGGTACATGTTGTAGCGGTTGATGATCTGGGGTCCCAGTGTCTTCCTGACTTTAACCAGGGTTCCCAGGGGCACCATCTCGTTTCGAGCGTTCCGCACCTCGAGCTGCCGAATGTCGTCCACCTGCCTGCGAAACGCGGCATCAGCCTGGATATTGACCTGGTAGGTCCGACCGAATTTATTGAAATCATTTATGTATACCGATCCAAGGTAGGCCTGCAGCGTGTCGAAAATATTGGAAAGCGGAACGTCGAGCGTCTTGGCCTGCGTGCGGTCGATGTCCGCAAATAATTGAGGTACGTTGGCTCGGAACACGGAAAAAGCATTCTTGAGGCCCGCTTGTCCGTTGGCGTCCTGGACCATTTCCTGGGTCAACTGTTCCAGGACGGACAATCCGAGATCGCCGCGGTCCTGGATCTGCAGTTGAAATCCGCCGGCTTCACCGAGGCCCATGATGGCGGGGGGAGGGAACGCAACGACAGCCGCCTCCTCCATGGAATTGGCCACCATCCAGAGCTGCCCGAGCATGGTCATGAGGCCGAGGCCCTGCTTCTCCCGTTCTTCCCAGGGATCGAACATGATCCAATAGGCGGCGGAATTGGAGGAGTTCGCCCCGTCGAGAAGGGAATACCCCGAAACGGACACCCAGCTTTCGATTCCCTTGATTTCCGAGAGCTTGCCGTTGATTTTGTCCACCACCGTGTCGGTTCGGACCTTCGAGGCGGCATCGGGGAGCTGGACGCTCAGCATCGCATAGCCTTGGTCCTCGGTGGGCAGGAAGCCTGTCGGCATGGAAATGAAGCCCCAGCAGGCGGCGCCGGTGAGGATCAGAAAAAGCGGCAGTATGACGGCCGTGCGTCGCACCGTCATCCGCAGGGTGTAAAGGTACAGGTTCTGTCCCCTGGCATACGTCCAGTTGAAGGCACGGAAAAGGAAATTCCGGCGCTGGACGCTCGGCCGCAGGACCATGGCGCACAGGGCGGGGCTCATCGTCAGGGCATTGACAGCGCTGAAGGCCGTGGCCGTGGCGATCGTCAGAGCGAACTGGCGGTAGAGCAGACCGCTGATCCCGCCGATGAAGGCGGTCGGGACAAAGACGGCCATCAATACCAGGGTCGTCGCAATGATGGGACCCGTCACTTCCTCCATGGCCCTGAGGGTTGCATCCCGGGCATGCAGCCCGGACTCGTCGATATGCCGGGAGGCATTTTCGACGACCACGATGGCGTCGTCCACAACGATGCCGATGGCCAGCACGATCGCAAAGAGTGAGATCATGTTGATGCTGATTCCCAGCAGTCCCATCACCCCGAAGGTGCCGATGAGTGAAACCGGGATCGTGACCGCGGGGATGAGCGATGCCCGCCAGTCCTGAAGAAACACGAAGATCACGAGGAAGACCAGGAGAGAGGCGATGAGCAGGGTTGCGATCACCTCGCGGATAGACGTGCTGATGAACAGGGTGGTGTCGAACGGAATGTGGTAGCCGAGTCCCCGGGGAAATGATTTCGCCAGTTCGGCCATTTTCGCCTCTACCCGCTGAACGACCTTCAGGGCATTGGAACCGGGCAGCTGAAATACCGCTATGGCGGCGGCCGGCTGTCCTTTGTACCGGCTGGTGACGTCGTAGGACACGGACCCCAGTTCGACGCGGGCCACGTCCCTCACCCTTGTGAGGCGGCCGTCCCCGTTCGTCTTGAGAATGATGTCCTCGAACTGGCGCACGTCCGCGAGGCGCCCGGTCGTGTTGATGACGAACTGAAAAACCTGGTCGTCGGGGACCGGGGGCTGCCCTATCTGGCCCGCCGCCACCTGTACGTTCTGTTCCCGGACCGCGGCGACCACGTCGTTGGTGGTGAGAGACCGCGCTTTCAGCTTGTCAGGGTCCAGCCAGACCCGCATGCTGTAATTGCCGGCTCCGAAAACCATGATACTGCCGACACCGTCCAGTCGCGCGAGTTCATCCTTGACGCGGAGGGTCGCATAGTTGCAGAGAAACAGATCGTCCACGCTTCCGTCGTCGGACGTCAGCGTCACGAACATCACGATGTTGCTGGATTGCTTCTGAATGCTCACCCCGAGCCGTTTCACTTCTTCGGGCAGCAGGGGTTCCGCGATGACGGCCCGGTTCTGCACGCGCACGGCGGCCATATCGAGGTCGGTGCCGGTCGCGAAGGTGACCGTCAACTGGTACTGCCCGTTGCCGGAGCAGGTGCTGGACATGTAGAGCATCCCCTCCACTCCGTTCACCTGCTCCTCGATGGGCTGGGCCACCGTCTCGGCCACGACCTTGGCGTTGGCGCCCGGATAACTGGCGGAAACCACGACGGTCGGCGGCAGGATGTCCGGATATTGGGCGATGGGAAGCATTTTGAAGGTGACCAGACCGGCGATCACGATGATCACGGCGACAACGCTGGCGAAAATCGGGCGATCGATGAAAAACCTGCTCAACATTTGAGGTCACCTCACTTTTGGGGGACCGGGGAAGCCCCCGGCTGGGGGGCCGGAGCGGCGGATGCTTCCGCCGGCTTCACCGGGAGCCCCGGCCGCGCCCGCTGGAGTCCGTTTACGATGATCCGGTCCTGAGGAGTCACTCCTGATTCGATGACGCGCAGGTCTCCGACCAGGGCGCCCGTGGCCACCGGGCGATATTCCACGACGTCCTGGGCGTTGACCGCCAGAACGTATTCACCGCGCTGGTCCGTGCCGATGGCCGCTTCGGGCACGAGAAGGGCGTCGGACCGGTCGCCGGTCGGCACCCGGATGCGGGCGAAAAGCCCTGGCCAGAGCCGGTGGTCGGAGTTCGGAAAGACCCCGCGCACCTGGATGATTCCCGTGGATCTGTCCAGGCGGTTGTCCATGTAGTCGACGCGCCCTTCGAAGGGGTAATCCTGCTCATTGGAGAGCCCGAGGAAGACCCGGGTCCTGCCGTTGCGGTTCGTGGGAGATTCCTGCTGTGCTCCGTGGTTTTGCTGGTAGAGGAGCAAATCCCGTTCGTTCACGTTGAAATAGGCGTAGACCGGATCGTCGTTCACTATGGTCGCGAGCAGCGTTCGTTCGCTCGCCCCCACGAGGTTCCCCACATCCACCATGTTACGGCTGATGCGGCCGCTGATGGGGGCCTGGACCCTGGTGTAGGAAAGGTTCAGTTCCGAAGTCTGCACGGTGGCGGCGGCGGCCTGGATGGATGCTTTTGCCACGTCGAAGTCCGCCCTGGCCTGGATGACTTCGATTTCACTGATGGCGTTGGATTTGAGCGCAAGCTCTTTCCTCTGCACCGAGGCTTCCGCGTGTTTGAATTCGGCCTGGCGCTGCGCCAACGCGGCCTTGGCTTCATCGAGCTTGGCCTGATAGGGCTTGGGGTCGATCACGAACAACAGGTCCCCCTGCTTGACCCGCGCCCCCGGTTTGAACCGGAAACTTTCGAGATAACCTTCGACCCGCGCCCTGATTTCGACGGATTCCACGGCTTCAAGAGTACCGGAGTATTCGGCGTAGTCCGTCACCGCCTTCTGCACCGGCTTGCTGACTGTCACCTCCGAAGGTGGAGGCATGACGAATTCGTTCCTGCGATTGCAGCCGGACAGCGGCAAGGCCAGCAGGACCACCAGCGGAACCATCCACCCCAGGATTGAGTGCAATCGCCCGTGCTGTGACCACATGTTGCTTCCTCCATATACTTTGGAACTGATGATCCCCATGGGAGAACCTTCATTTTGCGGAACGGGTGTCTCCCATTGGGGTGCATTGAAACGGACTCGGACGGCATGATCCAGCCATTGGGTGCTCCGGGCCGGTTCGCTGGGCGGAGCGCACGTTGGACAAGCCCATTTGAGGGAATTCACATAACATACAATCACGACTGTATGCAATACGTTTTCTATTCGGACTTCGCGGCGCAAAAAGACGCTTCGAAACGCCCCCTGCGTTTGCCGGCCCTCCGTTTTCCACTCGGCCGCGATGGGAACGGTGTTGCGATCAGGAGGAAAGGGATCGGCCGTGAAGCGGAGAATTCGGAGAACCGGTGTGCGTCCAGGGTTGCGTTCAAAGAAGTATCCAACGGTGTTTCTCGAATGGGTGAAGATCTGCCGCGGGTGGCACCGGTGGCCGACTGCCGGTGTGCGAAGCACTGGAGGGAGCCGGAAATAGATCCACGCCGAGTCGAACCACACCGTGCGCCCGGTTGCCGGCTTTTCACCTGCACCTCTGTCCTGACGGACCCGGAAACGAGTTTCCGGGCTACCCGCTTAAGGCCCTGTCGCCAGGGTGGAGATACCGGATGGTCTCAAGAACTTCTCGGGAAACAGGCCGGGAACCGTGCCCGGTTTATCTGGAGCATGATAAGAGTACCGTCCCGAGCGCAACTCAGTGGAGATGCTTCGACAGCACCTGCCACACGAACAGGACGCTGGCGCCGAAAACGACGGTCAACGCTATCCGTTTGAAGGTCTCGGCATTGATGCGGTGGAACAGCTTCTCGCCCAGCAGAAATCCCAGGTACAACGCCGGTACGGCTTCGCACGTGTAGAGCCAGAGATTTCCGGTTTTCAGAGTCCCGGTGAAGTACAGGATGAGGACCGTTGCCGGGTCGACAACAAGAAAATACCGCGTGAGCATGGCCCTGAAAATCGCACGGTTTTCCGATGAGTCCAGGTAATAAAAGACGAGGATCGGACCGTTTATGCTGGTGGTGGTCCCGAGGAACCCGCTTATGGACCCGATAATTCCATCGGTCAGCCTGCTGTGCCTTATGGGGAGCGAGTAATTCATCCACATGGCAATGGAAATCAGCATCAGCACCACCCCGATGAAAAGCTTGACCCAGTCGTTGCTGGCGGTCGCCATGACGTAGCCGCCGCATGCCGCCCCCGCAAGGCTGGCCATGATGATGGGCAGGACGTCGGAATAGCTTCCGTGGCCCCTCACCGCGCGCAGGAGAAAAAGCATGGATATGGCGCTGGTGAGCATGGTGAGCATGACGGTGTCTTTGACGTCGATGACCAGCGCCAGCAAGGGCGCCGCAACAACGGCAAAACCGAAACCCGTGACCGTTTGTATGAATCCGGCCGCCATAAAGACAAAGAAAAGGTAGATTCCGACAAGCATAAAGCGGCCTTGGCGATCAGGAAGCCGACAGTGGAAGACACCGGCGCTTCGAATACGGAGGATATTCCGCTTTACCAGGTTATTCTTACCGGCGCTCGATGCGTCGGCCGTTATGCCCGGAGTATGCTTCCAGGATGCATGCATTGGCAGCGGAATGATTTGTCGAATCGGCACTTGAACAGGTATGGTGTTGTAAGGCATGGACCGTTGCCCGTCAAGAATTTTCAACGGGGTGTGGCCTTGTCTCCAAGGCACCCGTCGAACGGGAGAGCCGCGTTCCGGATCCCGCTGTGCAGTGCGGCGGGCGGTCCGGCGCTACCGGTTCACGAAAAGAGTGGGGGTTCACCGGAGTGCTCACAGACGCTATAATAATAAAAATCAGCCAAGGCGGCATATTTCCCGGGAACGCGTCTCTCGTTCCGAAATACTTCGGCCCGAGGTACTATCCCGTCAACCTGCGATTCAGGGGCTTCAGCCCCTTTGTGGGCGGTCCGGCCGGTCCTCGGGCTGCAGGCATGGTCAAGTCCTCCGAGGGGAACCGCATGCTCGGCTTCATCGTGGCCATCGCCCTCGTTGTTATCGGACTTGTTTTCGGCCAACCGCTGAAGGCCCTCGCACGCCTCGGGCGTGCCCGGGTCCGAGAAGGGACCTCCGCGATGAGAGCGCCGGACGGTCCGGCCCGGGTCTTCACCACGGACGGCGGGCCGGTTGGCATCGGGAATGGACCCCGCTGCCGTCTCTTCAGCCGTGGAGGGGCGGCAGGGGCGCTTATCCAAAAGGTGAAAAATGAGAGATTTTGAATCGCTTCTGGCGTCTTCCGTAGCGGAGCACGGTCACCTGTGCCCGGGGCAGGTTGTGGGCGTGAGGATGGCCATGCTCGGCTGCCGCCTGGTCGGTCTGGATGATCCGGCCCACACGGCGCAGATCAAAAAACTGATCGTCTACATCGAGATGGATCGGTGCACGGCGGATGCCGTGGCCCACGTCACGGGTGCGAAGCTGGGAAGACGGTCGCTCAAGTTCGTCGATTACGGAATCATGGCCGCCAGTTTCGTGAATCTGGAGAGCGGCGAGGCTTTTCGGATCATCTCCACCGAAGAACCCAGGGAACTCGCACCGCTTTACGCTCCTGAGATCTCCGGAAAATACCCTCAGCAGGTGGAAGCCTACAAACGCATGCCGGATGCCTTGTTGTTCCGGGTCGAACGAGTCCGGATCGACATCCGGGAATTCGACCTGCCCGGTCCCACCCGGAGCAAGGTGACCTGCGCGAAATGCGGAGAGATCGTCCGCGACCACCGCGAGGTCATGGTAGAGGGCTTGCCGTTGTGTGCGCCCTGCGCCGGGAAGGCCTATTTCCGGGATGCACGGGAAATTACGTGGCCGGACATGGAATGGTCACCGGTTTCAGGTGCCGGACCTGACCGGGACGAAGAAACTCAAGCTCGACCGGGGGAAGACGGCTAGGGAGAGGGGCTCCTGAGCGGGGGGCCGAGTGCGCCCTTCGGAAATCCTCTTGCCCACGGGTATCGAAAGGTGAAGGCTCCTTGACCGCCCATGCCGGGGCGCCCCGGCGCGGACGGTTGCATATCGACCACTCTGCTGGACGTCGCAAGAGCTTTCTTCAAAGAATATCAAATGTTCTCGGCGACTGCGGCCGCGATGTCCAACAAGGAGAAAGTTCTGTGTTGAAGATCATAGCAGTGGAGGATGCGGTGGGCCAAATGCTGGCTCATGACATCACTGAAGTCCGCCCCGGTGAGTTTTGCGGGCCGGCGTTTCGCAAGGGCCATATTGTCCGTGAAGAAGATATCTGCCATCTCCAGCGGCTGGGCAAAAATCACCTGTACACCATTGATCTTGCCGAGGGCGAAATCCACGAAAACCAGGCCGCCGCCATTCTCGCGGATTCGTTGGCGGGTGAGGGGATTGAGTGGGAGGATGCGCCGAGAGAGGGCAAGATCTCCCTGGTTGCAGGATTGGACGGTGTTCTTCGGGTCAACAGGAATTTACTGGCGGCGTTCAACATCATCGACGAAGTCATGTGCGCGACTTTGCATGACCACTCCGTGGTGAAGAAGGGGGATGTGGTGGCGGCCACCCGCGCTATTCCGCTCGTCATGAAAAGAGTGCCCATAGAACGGGCCGCGGCGATTGCACGGCAGAACGGTCCCGTGCTTGCGGTGAAGGCCATGCGGCGCGCGCGCGTCGGAATCGTGGTCACGGGAAACGAAGTCTACAACGGGCTCATCGAAGACCGCTTCGCCCCCATCCTCTCGGAAAAAACAACGGCGCTCGGCTCGGAAGTCATCGCCGTCCGCTTTGCCCCTGACAGTGCCGAAAAGATTGCCGGGGTGATTCGTTCGCTTCTCCGCCGCAACTGCGATCTGCTGCTTCTCTCCGGGGGCATGAGCGTCGATCCCGACGACGTAACGCGCCACGGGATTCGGAAGGCCGGCGCGACGGAATTCCATTACGGGTCCGCGGTTCTTCCCGGCGCCATGATGCTCGTCGCCTACATCGGAGACGTTCCCGTTCTGGGTGTCCCGGCGTGCGCGCTCCATCACCGGGCCACAGTGCTCGATCTGATACTGCCCCGGGTCCTGAGCGGAGAGAGGATCGGGAAGGTTGAACTCGCCCTCCTGGGACATGGAGGCCTTTGCCGCGATTGCCCCGAATGCCGCTATCCCGACTGTTCCTTCGGCAAGGGGGTGTAATGTCCCAAAGGTTTTTGAAACAGCCCGATATTTCCACCCGGGCGACAGGGCCTTAAACGGGTGGCCCGGGCCACCCGTTGGGGGAGATCATTGGACCACAAGGCTGCTCCCCCGGTCCCGAAAGCGGCTGCGGGCCCCCTAGTTGAAAATGCACGTATTTCCGTCTTCACGGAAGCACTTGTCGCAGGATATGCATTCCGGCGCACGGTCCTCATCTTCCTGCCAGATATTCACCAGGTCCGGCTGCCTGATGAGCGGCCGGGAAAGGGCAAAATAGCTTATTTTGGTTTTGTTCAATATTTCAGTCATAACCGCGACCGTTCTGTTCAAACCCGTGAGAATGACGGGGGCTTTGACCTCATCGGCGATTATGGCGGCATAATCCCTGTAGATGGATTCCGCATACGGTGAAATTCCGTCGCCCGATGAGAGGATATTGCCGCTTATTTCGATTCCGTCGATGCCCATATCCGAAAGCCGGGTACACAGGTATTTGCACGCTTCGAAGGTTTTACCGCAATTGACCGGACCGATGCAGTTCACCTTGACGAAAACACTGAAATCGGGGGCCGTCTTTTTCCGTATCTCCTCGTAGACTCGCAGGATTATCCGTGCGTTGTTTTCGAGGTTCCCCCCGTATTCGTCCTGCCGCCTGTTACTCGAACAATTCAGGAACCGGCTCAGAAAAAACCCGTGGGCCGCATGGATCTGGACCCCGTCAAATCCGGCCTGCTCTGCTCTGGCCGCGGTGTTTCCGAAGGCGGGAATGATGGATTCGATATCGTCCCTCGTTAAATCCGCCGGTTTCGAGGTTTCCTCGCTTTCTCCCGCATGATTGATTTGAAGCATGATGCTGCTGCCGTGGCGGTGGACCAGGTGGGTCAATTTTCCGTATTCCCGGACAAGCGTTTCACTGCCGATCCGCATGTGTCCGGTCTGGGCCGTGGGTCCTTCGGCCACGTAGGCGGTGCCGGTGAGAATGAGGCCGACCCCTCCTTTGGCGAGGTCTTCATACACTTTGAGTAAACGCTCCGGCAAGCCGCCGTTTTCATCAGCCATATTTTCCCATGTGGCCGAACGGATGATTCGATTCCGCAATTCCATTTTGTTGATCCGCGTTTTATCGAATAATGTCTTCATAGCCTCCTCTTCCGTATCTTCCGCGGGGGCAGCGGCGGACCGTGAAAGGTCCCGCCGAGCGATTCCCGCCGGCTTATCGGGATGGAAGTGGTTCACGGCCGTCCAAGGCGTTTTGTCCTCTCGGCCGGGCCGTTTCACCGTGGCCGCGGCGATGGCCGTGATTCGGTCGATCTGCCGCAGGAATAATATCACCGTTGCAACAAAAAAAAGAGGAGGCAAACGCCTAACGCTTGCCTCCCCGGACGTCCGGAGGAAATGTTCACCATTTGACGCAGCCGGGAGTCGTGGTTCCCCGCGCCCCCCGATTGCGGTTCGGGGTCATTGTCAAATCACGATGGAAAACGAGAACCAGGGGAAAAATCCCAGCAAAGGTACCACCGCGTACGGGTCATAATAGGGATAGTACCCGGCGTAGTCATAGTAGGGCCAGTAGAAGCCAAAGCTGGGTCCGTATGGCCAGTAACTGTATGCGGTCGGCCAGAACGGTCCGCCGTACCAGCCCCAGGACCACCCGCCATTCCAACCTCGATGCCACCCGCCGTGCCATCCTCCGTTCCAGTACCCATGATGGTGGTCGAAATCCCCATGGTGGTTTCCCGCGAAACGGTTGTTATTCCCGTTCCAGTTTCCATGGTTGTTGCCATTCCAATTGCCGCGGCCGTTTCCATTCCAGTTGCCCCGGTTGGCGTATCCCTGCCTGCTGCCCCGGGAATACTGTCCGGAATTGTTCCAGCCTCTCTGCCCGCTGTACAGGCCCTGACGCGATCCATGGAAGTTCTGACGGGAACCCGTGAACTGACGGTTCGTGCCGCTGTAGCTCCTGCCCAGTGAATTACCGCGGTAGCTCGACCCGGCACCGCCAAAAGAACGATTCCCGCTGAAGGACCGCGAACCACTGAACGACCTGCCGCCACCGAAGGAGCGTCCACCCCCGAACGAATGGCCACCTCCAAAGGAATGACCGCCTCCGAAAGAATGACCACCCCCGCCTGAGTGTCCGCCGCCTCCGCCTCCTCCTCCCCCATGGGGACCCGCGTACGCGAACGGCGGCGCTGCCAGAGCGAGCAGCAGGACTACGGCAGATAGGAATGAAAGGCATGCGAATTTGTGCATTCTCATTTCTATCACCTCCTCCCGATACTTACTGACGAGACTAACGTTTTTAAACCACATGGCGAAACTCCCATGGTGCAAAAGTCTCGAACATCTCCGTCGATCTCCCCGGTGAGGCGTTCCGCCGCGAACCGCATCAACGATTCCCGAAAGACCTTTTCCCTGCAAGGCCCCCGTGTCCGGCGTTCCGTATTTTCCGTGTCTTATCATTTTCTTCCAACCCTTGCACCATTTTGTCATTATCCAATAATAATCAGGGTTATCCTCTTTGAATAGGGAGACGAACGAAGGCAGGAAAGAGTCTACATTTCGATCGAAGCATGGAGAATGTTCCACGATTTCCACCTTGGCGGTTTCCATTTGATGTAACCTTTTCAGGTGCGGATCCGTCTTGCGGCTGAATCGTTTAAAAGAAACCTTATTGTTGGACCTGAAGAAAGGAGATGGCCGTGGATGGAAAAATCGAGGCGTTGGTGTGTATCGGAGCGGCGGTTGCGGCAAATTGCGTTCCGTGCTTTGAGCACTACTTCGGGAAGGCGACCGCGATGGGGCTGGGCCCGGAGGAGATTCGAAAAGCCGTTGAGCTTGCAACCAAGGTTAAAAGCGGCGCTCAAGTAACGATCAGGAATCGGATTGAAGCCATTATGGCTGAGAGCGGACAAGCGGAGGGCACTACTCCGTGCCGTGCCGGGAATAATCCTTGCTGCGCTTGATCCGATTGAAGGGGGAAGCGATGGATTTCTTCGAAATCTATGACCGGTACTACCTTCGAGTCAGGAAATTCATAATGTCCATGGTGAGGGACGAATGGACGGCGGACGATCTTACGCAGGAAACCTTTCTGAGAATTCAGAAGAACATGGACGGCCTGCACGAAGAGTCCAAGCTGACGTCCTGGGTCTTGCGCATCGCGCATAATCTTTGCCTGGACCATTTCCGTGGCTTGAAGAAGTCCCTGAACGAGCAGGAACTCGATGAAGAGACCGACGGTTTCAGGGAATCCATCCTCCCCAAAGTGCTCGAACAGGATGAGATGAGCAGATGCGTGAAGGATGTGCTCGGTCTTTTGCCCGACACGCTGCGGAGCGCCGTTGTTCTTTTCGACGTCATGGAACTCAGCCACCGGGAGATCGCCGACATCCAGGGCACTTCCGTTCAAAATGTGAAGGTGAGGCTCCACAGGGCGAGGAAAAAGCTGAAGGCACTCCTGGAGAGAAAATGCACCTTTGAGGTGGACGAGAGGAGCGTACTCATTTGCGAGCCGGTCAGGAACGAAGCGAAGAGGCCCCGGCCCGGATGAACCTCCGGGCATCCGCAGAGGCGGTGCCGGCCTGTTGCATGATTTCCGATCTTGTCTCCCCGCGCCCGGCGGCGGTAATTCAACCGCAACCCGGGAAAGGGGGATTCGACACACCTCTCCCCTTCGGCAGCCCGGGGTTGCCGTATGAAGCACCGGTTCGGGCGTGCATCGCGCGGGCCCTGCACGCCAAGCGCAGCGGGGCCTACGTGTCCAGGACCGAATTCCTTCCCGGTGTACACTTGCCCTTCAGGCGCGGATCGATTCCCGGCGGCAGTGCGACGACCTCAAACCAGTACTTGGCGATCGTCCTCACAACATCCATCAGTTCGGAATAGCTCGTCGGCTTGGGGATGAATGAACTTGCCCCCAGATCGTAGCACAAGGCGATGTCGCTTTCTTCCCTGGAAGTTGTCAGGACCACGACGGGAATCGTCCGAAGGCACGGGTGTTCCTTGATTTCCTTCAGTGCCTCCCGACCGTTCTTCCTCGGCATGTTCAGGTCGAGCAGGATCAGATCGGGTCTTGGAGCAAACGAGCAGTCGCCGTATCCGCCTCGCCGCTTGAGGTAATCCATGAGGTGGTTGCCATCCTGAAGGCTGACAAACCGATTTTTCACCCCCAACTGGTTGAAGGCGTCCCCCACGCACATGCAGTCGTCCGGGTCATCGTCGGCCATGAGAATGGTGATACAATCACTGTTCATCGTTCGCGTCTCCCTTCGTTTCCCAAGGGAACTTCCACGGGTCCATCCCATGGAATCAGCTCCTCTGTTTCGATTCTCAGGGCCAGTATATCAGTGCGAAATAATTTTATCAAAAATATTTCCCCCGATCCGGTCCCGTATCTTTCGACGGGCCGGGGGCGGAGCGGACTCCGCCCGCAGCCTTTCCGGAACCTATGGACCGGGGTAGGGGACCGAGCAGTATGAGACGTCGGCCCCGTCATAGCAGGGGCGGTAGTAATTGCCCCCGTCGTTGTAATAGGTCTGGTTGTTTATGATCACCGGCTGGGCTGTCGCGGGCAGCGACGCAATCGCCGCGCCCAAGGCCACACCGGCTGCAGCCCCCGCCGCAACGCCGCCCCAGCCTGGGCCGTTATAGCCGCCGTAATTGTTCACGTTGACATTCCGGTCGACGTTTACGTTTCCATGATAGCCGTTCGGATACCTGTTCCCGTCAGGCCCGTGCCCCCACTGTCCCTGGCCGCCTCCGTGGAATTCACCTTCACCACCGGCCCCGCGGAAGCTTCCGCCGCCAAACCCGCCTCCGTCACCATGGAAGCTGCCTCCACCCTCGCCGTGGTATCCTCCACCGCCGAAACCGCCTCCACCATGGGCACCACCTCCACCGCCCCCTCGACCGCCGCCACCACCTCCACCCCCGCCTCTTGCGAAGGCTTCATGAGAGAGGGTCGGGAAACCGATCACCAAAGCCGCGATCAGAATGACGGCCAATACAAACGTTGATTTTGTCCTTTTCATTGTTTGCCTCCCTGCTTCTTTGCCGCCCCCGGTTTTGCTTTCGGAGCCTGGGCCGCCGGCTGTCCGCGGACGAACTCAATCTTCTCCGCGCCCTGAGCCGGGGTATAAGCGAACAGACTGTCTTCCAGTTGAGGCGCAAGGTTCCAATCCGTGAGGAAGGCGCTCCACTGCGGGGAGTGCGGGAGTGCGTCATGAGTGATCACGACCTTCCGGATGAGCGGCTTGTCGCCGTCCTCGATCCAGACCTGGAAACGGACCTTGTTCCGCTCGAAGGTCAGGAGATGGCAGAGGATTCCCCGGACCTTGTGCAGTCCTTCGTAGGTGGCGTTTGTGAGGTTTTTGGACACGTGGTCGCAGAGTCTTTCGCTGGCCAGGTCCGCCAAGGCCACCCTGAGGTGGAATTCCCTGTGGGCTTTCTCCAGGGCTCCTTCGATATCGGGCGGGACCTCTTCCGTGGCGTACACGTTGTGTGTCTTGTCATAGAGGGTGATGGTTTTGCCGTCGAAATAGAACTGTTTGCTTACCAGGTCGCCTTCACCATCGATCCTGAGTCTGTCCGGGCGCCGCACATAAGCCTCGATATCGAAGGAAGCCTGGATGATTCCAGCTTGGACGCTCGGCCGGTCGGTGGTCACTTCGGCTTTGAAGGAAAACTGCTGCTGAGACTTCAAAAAGTCGCACATCTTCCCAAGAATCTCTTGAGCCCTGGGGTTCGAGGCGGACTCTTCCACCCGGGCGGCCCGAGGCGCGGAAGCTTTCCCGGTTTTAGCCTTCTGGGCGAACGCCGGTTGGCAGACCAGCATCATTCCCAGGATTAGGAGGGAGGCAATGGTTCTGTAACGCATGACGGTTCCCCTTCTCTTGTCGGTTGTCCTTCGCTGAGATTCAGCGGCACAGGCGGCCGGAATCCCGATTCACCGAATTTCCCCTCATTTCCGAGAGATACCCGGAAGCTAATCATCTTGTCCGCAGTCGGCTTCATGTGCCTCGTTTTTTAAGAATGCTCCGACGGGCGGCGAAGAGGAAATCTCGAATCGGCGGGGCGTAACGCCCCGGAAACCTCCAAGGACGGGAAACCTGTTGCGGCGGGTGAGCCCCGCCGCGCGTCACCTTTCGTTGTCGCGGTGCGGGTCCTCCGCAAAAAGCATTCTCCTCGAACGCTCCTGTGCGAGAATGGGCCTGATGTCGTTTCTTGAATTCACGATCAGGACCGGCGTACCGATCTTCGCCCAGTTGAAGAGTGCCTGCGACGGCATGAGCGGGAGATTAATGCAGCCGTGGGAGCAGTTCCCGTGCTCGATGTCTCCCGTATGAACCCACACGTGCTCGTATACCCTGAGCGCGTTGGGCATCGGCGCGGGGACCCCGAAGGCGTTTTTGTAACTCCGGGAGATGTGCTCCGCGTCTTTCTCCCGTACCGAATAAAGGCCTGCCCTGGTCCAGTCGTCTTCCTTGCCCACGCAGATGTAAGTGTCACCGACCATCTTCCCGTATTGGTACCAGCCGAGATAGTACACGTCCTTGGCGATCAGGATGAACTGAGGAATGTCTTTGAGTTCGGGAAGATAATGTTCCAGAGGAGACCATTCCTTGAATGCCGCGAAATTGTTGGGCACCTTGATGGGCCTGCCCGCCTTGATGTCATCGTCGATGTAATACGGCGCCCGTGCGTTGAGTTTGGACAGAATCTGCTTCACGACGCTCGGACTCAGTTCGGGATCGGCAGCGCTGATCCGCGCCAGATCGCGTTCCGTAAGGACCCGTTCCGTCCATCCCCTGTCGGTCGTGGCCGCCTTTCGGGCAGGAGGCTGGGCTCGGGGGGCCGTGGCAAAGTTATCGTGCCCCTCCGAGTGGACCGGGAAATCATATTCCGAATATTGCACATAGGTTTTGGCGCACCCCGCCAGGAAAACCAGGAGCACAAGAAGTCCGGACCATCGCCACATCCCCGCTGTTTTCATAGGTTTTCTTCTCCGTCTCAGGTGGAATCAATTCCAGGGCTGGAAAATGACACAGGCTCATCCTCAAAAAATAACGCCGGTACGTTGTTTCATGTATCCCATAAAATAGGTTTTTTGGGAAAGGAAGATGCATCGGCAGTAACTTGAAAAAAAGGGGGGGGCCGGCCACGTGCCGGCGCATGAGGCCGAGTGCTCCCGGCGACCGCCACGCGTTTCGCGGGCACTGCCGCAATGCCGCGCAAAGTCACGGACGCACCGGGGCGTGGATATAAAAAAACCCCTCACTGGGGAGAGGGGACTATGATTCGAAGCCGGGAGGGACTTCTCGCCGCCGCGTGGAGCGCCCTATTCGTCGCTCTTTCCGGGAACGTCAAGGATCCGGTCCTTCCCCGAAATGACGAATATGCCGGTCAGTGCGAAGAAGTTCGGGAAAAAGCTGATCCGTCGATGTTCACCGATGAAACAGGTTTTCTCGATATGCACCTTTTTCCCGCGGCAATAACCGAGGAAATCCAGAATGCTCAGAAAATGAAGGTTCGGGGTTTCATGCCAAAGATAAGGCAGCGAAGAGGTGACGGGGGTCCTCCCCCGGAAAAAAAGCTGGAATCGCGCTTTGTAGTGCGCGAAATTCGGAATCCCCACGACGACCCGCGTGCCGACTCTGAGTGCGTTGCGAAGCACGGTTTCAAGGTGTTTCACCTGCTGGAGACTCTGGTTCAGGATGACGTAGTCAAACGAATCGTCCGGAAATTCCGGCAACCCCGTATCGATGTCACCGTGGAAAACATTCAAGCCCTTGCCCACGCACTTGTAAATGGCCTGTTCATCGATCTCGATCCCCTGGCCGTGAATGCCCTTTTCCGCAATCAACAGATAGAGGAGTTCCCCGGTGCCGCAACCCAGGTCGAGCACCGAAGACCCGGGAGCGATGAGATCCAATATAACCTTGTGATCGAGGCTCACGGAATCATATTGCATATTCGCCTATCACCTCGTATCCGTTGTACACTTTTTTCAGAAAATGGCTGATGAGATACGTCTCTTCCTCCACTTCCAGGAGGAAGGCATCGTGCCCGTAGGTTGAATGCACCTCGCAATAGGTTGCCTCGACCCCCGAAAGCTTGCACGCTTTCACGATTTCCTTGGTCTGGTAGGCGGGGTAGAGCCAGTCCGATGTGAACGCGATAACCATCACCTTACAGTCAACTCCGTGGAATACCTTCTGAAGCGACTGTCCTCCGGTGGCGTCGAAGTTGTCCATCGCCTTGGTGATGTAAAGGTATGAATTCGCGTCGAATCTCTTTACGAAACTATCCCCGTGATATTGCAGGTAGCCTTCCACTTCGAAATCCGCCGTGAACTTGAAAGGCTGCTGGATGGAGTCTTTTCGCTGCCTTCCGAATTTCTCCGTCATGGAAATATCGCTCATATAGGTGATGTGACCCACCATGCGCGCCACCGCGAGCCCTTTGGCGGGTTCGGGGCCCGAATAATAATCTCCCGCATTCCAGTAAGGATCCGCCATGATGGACTGCCTTCCCACTTCGTTGAAGGCGATCTGCTGCGGGGAATGCTTCATGGCCGTGGAAATGGGAATGGCGCTCTTGAGCCGGTACGGATACCGGGCGAGCCAGCTCAATACCTGCATCCCGCCCATGGAGCCCCCGGCCACCGACAGAAGCTTCTCTATCCCCAGGTGGGCGATGAGCTGCTTCTGACAGTCGACCATATCATCGATGGTGATCACGGGGAAATCCAGGCCGTAGGGTTTCCCCGTTTGAGGATTGATGCTGCCCGGTCCGGTGGAACCCTGGCATCCGCCCAGGACGTTCGAGCAGACGACAAAGTACTTATCGGTATCGAAGGCCTTTCCGGGACCGATCATCGCGTCCCACCAGCCGGGCTTTCTGTCGTCTTCGTGATGGAACCCGGCGGCATGAGCGTCCCCCGTGAGGGCATGAAGAATCAGGATCGCATTGGTTTTGTCCCTGTTCAGCCTGCCGTAGGTTTCGTACGCCAGCGTAACTTCTCGAAGCTTTTCCCCGTTCTCCAGGACGATCCCTTCGGGCGGGGCGAAGGTGAATTCCTTCGTTTCGACGATGCCGACGCTTCCTCGCTCATCCACCGCGTTTCTCATCGATGTTCTTATTCCTTAAAAAGCCAGGTGGAAAGATATCGCTCCCCCGAGTCGGGCAGAACGACCACGAACGTTTTCCCCCGGTTCTCTTTTCGTTTGGCTACTTCGAGTGCGCCCCACAACGCGGCCCCGGACGAGATGCCGACGAGGATTCCTTCCTGCTTGGCCAGTCGGCGGCTGATGGCGCCCGCATCTTCGTCCTTCACCCGGATGATTTCATCAACGATTGCCCTGTTGAACACGTCAGGAACAAAGCCGGGGCCCAACCCCTGAATCTTATGAGGTCCGGCCTTGCCGCCCGACAATACCGGCGATGAATCCGGTTCGACGGCGATGGCCACCAGTCCCTTCTTCTTTTTCTTCAGAACTTCCGCAACCCCGGTGATGGTTCCCCCGGTTCCGACCCCGCCCACGACGACGTCGACTTTGCCGTCCGTATCCGCCCAAATCTCTTCCGCGGTGGTGCGACGATGGATCTCCGGGTTTGCCGGGTTGCTGAACTGCTGCAAAATGAGTGCATGAGGGATCTCGCCGGCCAGTTCCGACGCCTTTTTGACGGCGCCGTTCATTCCTGCCGCTCCCGGGGTCAGGACAACGGTCGCCCCGAGGATCGACAGCAATTGCCTTCGCTCGATGCTCATGGTTTCGGGCATGGTGAGGATCAGCTTGTATCCCTTCGCCGCGGCCACGAATGCCAGGGCGATGCCCGTGTTCCCGCTCGTCGGTTCGATCAGAACGGAATCCGGCCGGAGGACGCCGCGCTTCTCGGCGTCCTCGATCATCGATACGCCTATGCGGTCTTTGACGCTGGAAAGAGGGTTGAACGACTCCAGCTTTACCAATACCACCGCATCCACTCCATCCGTGACACGGTTCAACCGCACGAGGGGAGTGTTCCCAACCGTCTTAGTAATGTCGTCGAATATCCTGCTCACGGTCTTCTCCTTACTTGGCCGAATTTTTCAGTGCCTGATCGATGTCTTCCAGAATGTCGTCGACGTTTTCCAGACCGATGGACAGTCGAATATAATCCTGTGTGACGCCCGTCGCAACCTGTTCTTTTTCAGTGAGCTGCTGGTGCGTCGTCGACCCCGGGTGGATCACGAGACTTTTAGTATCGCCGATGTTGGCGAGATGGGAAAGCAACTTCACGGAATTGATAAATTTTTTCCCGGCTTCCAGGCCCCCCTTGATGCCGAATCCGACGAGGGCGCCGAAATAATTCTTGAGATATTTCCTGGCGACGGCGTGGTTCGGGTTGTCTTCCAGGCCCGGATAGTTGACCCAGCCCACCAGCGGGTGTTTCTTCAGGAATTGGGCAACCTTCAGGGCGTTTTCGGAATGCTTTTGCTGCCTCAGGGTGAGTGTTTCCAGGCCCTGGATGAAGAGCCATGCGTTGAAGGGGCTGAGCGTCGCACCGAGGTCGCGCAGCAACTGGACCCTTGTTTTCAGGATGAAAGCCAGGTTCCCCTGTCCTGGGATGTCGCCGAACGCGTCCCAATACTTCAAACCGTGGTAACTGGGGTCGGGTTCGGTGAACTCGGGGAACTTGCCGTTGTTCCACTTGAATTTGCCCGAATCCACAATCACGCCGCCGATGGAGGTGCCGTGCCCACCGATGAATTTCGTCGCGGAAGCCACGATGATGTCGACTCCGAAATCGATGGGCCTCACCAGGCCGGTCCCCACCGTGTTGTCCACCACGACCGGGATCCCGGCTTCGTGGGCGATGCGAGTGATGGCCTCGAAATCGGGGATGTCGAGTTTCGGGTTTCCGATCGTCTCCGCGTATATCGCCCTCGTCTTGCCGGTTATCGCCTTCCTGAACTCCTCCGGCTTGGTCGATTCCACAAACCTTGTCGATCTTCCCAGCTTGGGGAAGGTGTAATGAAGCAGTTCGTAGGTCCCGCCGTACAGGTTGTTGCCGGCAACGATCTCGTCTCCGACCTGTGTGATGGACAGCAGCGCGAGGGTCGCCGCCGCCTGGCCGCTCGCCGTGGCCAGGGCGCCCGTTCCGCCTTCGATCAGGGCCATCCTTTTTTCGAATACGTCCGTGGTCGGATTCATGATGCGCGAATAAATATTGCCGAACTCTTTCAGGGCAAACAGGTTTGCCGCCTGCTCCGTATCCTTGAAAACATACGAAGTGGTCTGATAGAGCGGGACCGCTCGCGCTTGAGTGGTGGGATCGACTACCTGGCCGCCGTGAACCTCCAACGTTTCCAACTTGGCTTCATTGCTTTTTCCTGCAGACATCACGAACTCCTTTCCAGTTTTTGATCAGATAGAACAAGACCGTACCTCTTTCATCGGCATCCCGGCCCGGACCTGACCGGAGAAGGCGCTTCAGGCCGGCGCCCCGAGCACCGATACTTATATTCCGGCCCCGTCTTCGATGAGCCAGACATCGTCGAAGCGCTTCTTTTGCGACGATGTCACGTCCACCTGCACTATTCTTGAATTGTAGATGGTAATGATGACCGTACCGAAGGCAATGCCGTGTATCTTCTCTCCGATGTCCTTGAGAATGGCGTCATTGACGATACTTTTGCTTTCCATGACAGGATCCTCCACCCTGCTCACGAGGGCTTTTCGGGGCAACATCTAGATGTTGTAGGTGATGATTTCCTGCTGTTGCCTTTGCTTCTCGACCATTCGTTCGAGAGTGAAGGATTCCAAGGCTTCCAGCATCCTTTCCGTCACTTCGGCCCATACGTCCCTGGTGATGCACATGCCGGACCGATCACAGACCGAGGAGTCCTTTGTGCATTCGACCAGGTAAATGGGCCCTTCAAGGACGGAAAGGATATCTTTCAGATTGATGCCCTGTGGAGGTTTGGCGAGGACGTATCCCCCGTGCGAACCGCGGGTGGCGTTGACCAGGCCGGCGTTCTTGAGCGGTGGGATGAGGTGCCAGAGGTATTTTTCGGAAATGCCCTGTCTTTTTGCAACCTCTTTCAGTGCGACCGCCCCCTGACCGTAATGAAGGGCCAGATCGAACATCAGGCGAACGCCGTAACGGCCCTTGGTGGAAAGTTTCATCGTATCCCACTCCTGCCTTAAAATGATTATCCACTATTTCCACTAATTCGGTAGGAATTAGGCATCATAATGCAGAGTTTGTCAATGATTTTTTTGGGGGTTTTTCGAATCCGGACCCCGGTAGGGGGAGTTTTGACCTAAGAAAGCCACGGGCAGCGGCCGGTCGGGCTCGAGGGCGGGAACCGTTCCGGCAAAACCCGGCGGATGAGCGATGGGCTGCCGGCGGGCGTCATTTTCCGGGCGGGTTGTGTTGCATCCCGCTGGTGTGCCCGGCGGGTGGCCGGTCCCGAAGCAGTGTCTGACCGCCGGCGTCATGAGGGGACAGGATGAGCGGTTTTCCGGTGAAACGGGTGATGCCTGCGTAGCTCGCTGCCGGCGGAATTCCCGGGGTGGGGCGTGCCGCGATGATGACGTGTTTGATTCCGGGGCTGAGATTCCCCCTGCGCGGTTCGGTCTGAAAACCGTCCGCAACGGGGAGGCGTAAGACGACGATGCCGGAGGATGAGATTCTGACCTATTGACGGGGACACAAGGGACGGGAGGAAATGGAAGCGTGGAGGACCCTTCGGCCCCAGGCCCTGCGGAAACGCTCAGGGAAGGGACCTGCCCGGTTCCTGCGTGAAAAAAGCCGGGACCGGGCAGGAGTCCGTGGCTAATGGATTACTTCGTCTACTATGTAGCCGCCGACCACGCCGGCGGCAGCCCCGCAGGCGGCGCCCGCGATAAGGGGTGCCCCGGCGATCGCCGCTGCTCCAACGCCGGCTGCCGTTCCTATGGCGCCTCCGCTCAACACCCGCTGCTGGGTGGAGCTGAGCCCGGCGCACCCCGCCAACGAAACCGTCAGGACGATTAAAACCGCGACCTTTAATGCTTTCATTGAATTTCCCCCAAGTTCCACTGTGCTTTCCTTGTACCGGCCCATGAACAGACCCGTACCTGAATAAATGCCACAGCATAGACTATATATAACTTATGGGGCTTTCGCAAATTATTATTGAAAGAACGATATTTGTTCAGCAATGTGATGAAATAGCGAGAGGTTGCACCGGCATACGGGTGAACCGCCGACATCGCGATCCGGGACCATGTGCTGCGCGGTTGAATTTATCCCATGATCGCAAGCTGTTACGCCATGGAATTTCGGAACCCCGCTCGCGCGAAAGTGTTGTATCCACCCGTCTTGCTGGGGAAAGTCCTTTTGCCAACGGATCGCTAAGAATGTTTCGTACGATGCCCGAATCCCGCTGCCGGCGAAATTTCTTTTTGTTCACTTTGGGGCCGTTTTGCTGTAGAGGAGATCGGAACCGTGAACGAACGGAAGCAGCCGTGCGGCTTTACGGAGAGTCACGGACCGGGAGTGTCCCGTCGTTGATGGCTTGAGGTGTTTCTCGCGTATTTTCCTATCGTTTGGCGCGGGTCGAACCCATGAGGGGGCGACCCGATAACGCTGTCGGCACGGCTGGAAGGTTTCCGGGATCGTGTCGGCCCGGCGGAAGGTTGAGAACTTGCCTGGAACTCAGGTTGTTGGAAACGAATCATCGGCTGTTCCCAGGAGGGGATACTATTACGTCATCCTGGCTGCCTTGCTCTGGGCGGTGTCCGGAGTGTCCGGAAAATACCTCCTCCGAGCGGGGATAACCACGCCGGAACTCATCCAGCTCAGGGCCACCCTGTCCGCTGCGGTCCTTTTCGCCTGGTTTCTGATCAGGGACAGATCGCTGCTGCGTATTTCCCCGGGCGACATCTTCTATTTCCTGGTCCTGGGGACGCTCGGAATGGCCATGGTGCAGTTCACGTATTTCTATGCCATCAGCAGGATCCAGGTGGTGGTGGCCGTACTGCTCGAATACCTCGCCCCTGCGTTCATCGCCGTCTATTCGGTGGTGTTCGCGCGCCGGAAGCTGACACGAACCACCCTCGTGAGCGTGGCTGTGTCCCTCGGCGGGTGCTACCTGGCCGTCGGCGCCTATAATTTCGACCTGCTGGCCATGAACTGGCAGGGAATCCTGGCGGGAATCGGAGCCGGCCTGGCGTTTGCCGGGTATACGATCTTCGGAGAGAAGGGCATGATGCGCTACGATCCGTTGACCGTGGGTTTCTATGCCCTGTTTTTCGCCGCCGTGTTCTGGAATATCTTCTACCCGCCCCTGGAAGCCTTCACGCATCCCCATTCCTTCTTCGACTGGGGATGGATCGTCTACAGCGCCGTCTTGGGAAGCGTGGTTCCTTACGGTCTCTACAATATCGGGATCAGCCTGATCCGGTCCACTCGCGCCAGCGTCACGGCGACGCTGGAACCGATCACGGCGGGATTCATCTCGTTTCTTTTCCTGGGTGAAAAACCGGAAGCGTTCCAGATCCTCGGAGGAGCCCTGGTCATTGCATCCATTATCCTGCTGCAGGTGAAGAAAGAATACGATGCCGACACGGCTGCACTGGTTCGCGGCCGGACCCGTGCAATGAGGGGCCGACAGGGCTGCTGAAATGCTTTCGGCGGTGTACGAGGATTCGGAAACGAGGGGCGACAGGGGAGAAGGAAAGAGGGCCGGCGAGGGCTTCCGGGCAAAACGGCGGTGCGTGGCGCCTACTTCAAGCGCGGGCGCGATGCCGATTGCCTTTGGCCGAGCTTTCTGAGCACATACCCGCATGAAAAAAGCACAATAATGGCGCCGATGATTCCCACCAGCGCCTTACGCCTGCCCATCATCAGAAAAACGGGGTTTTGTTCCGCCCTCCCCAGGTTCAGACAGAACAATTTTGTCTGGTAGTATTCAGTTTTGCACGTACCGCACCGATAAAGCTTGCTGCCGGGGATGACATGCATCCACCTTTTTACACGCTTTATGCGGCTCAGCTGACCATGTTTGCATGAAGGACAGGTACTGTGGTGGTGCAGGATGTCCAAGTGAGACCCCTCCGTGAGGTGGTGCAGATAAAGCATTATCCGCGATATCACAGCGGATGTCCAGAGTTTTTCCCCCAAGCGCGGGCAATCGGGCGGAGAAAAAGCACATTAAAGATAATTCTCACAAAAGAATTTCTCCTGTAGCGGATAACCATTTACAAGACCGTCATGGCAATCTATAATCGCTTAAACTTCGCCCAGTTGCACCTGCGGTACAGGCGTCTGCCGTCAATACGCTGAAATATTTATGATAACAAGGCGTTAATGCCATGGGCGGGAAGGCTTCTCAGGTAGGAATGAAAGTCTCGAACATGCCGATTTCCAAATGGAAAGGAGGTGAGTTTGGTCGAAATTTTTCCCCGTAATTTTTCAGCGTCTTGCATAAGCCCGGCCGAAAGTTGTGATAAAAAGTACTTGACATTTTCACGGTTCTATTTTTTTCTGAAGATACGCGCAAACCCACGTTTCCGTCAGACCTATTTTCTTAACAGCTATTCAGGAGATTAGAGGGAAAACGATGTCCGACCAAACTTTAGTAGCTCGAGTGGAACCTGTACGAACTGAGGCCTATTTGGATTTTTTCCAAATGCTGACCGGGGTCATGCTCGTCTTGTTCATGTGGGCGCATATGATTCTGGTGGCGAGTGTCAACGTCGACCTTGGGGGTGGGCGTGTGATGAATTGGATCGCCTGGTTCTTTGAGGCCACCTACATGGCCCAGCTCGGCGGTCCGTTTCTCTTCCTCATCATGCTGGTGCATTTTGTGCTAGCTGCCCGTAAACTTCCATTTAAGGCCCGCGAACAGAAGGAAATCTGGCGACACAGTGTGAGAATGAACCATCTGGATACCTGGTTGTGGATGATTCAGGCTTTCACGGCCATGATCATTCTCATCATGGGGTCCATTCACATGTGGACGGTGCTGACCAATCTACCCATCACCGCCGCCAGGAGCGGGGCTCGTATTCAGACCGGATGGTGGCTGCTTTTCTACATTATCCTCCTGCCCATGATCGAACTCCATGTCGGTATCGGCGCTTATCGGATTGGGGTCAAGTGGGGATGGATCAAACGGTCCAATCGCCCGTTCTTCCACAGTCTGGAAAACAAGGTTTCCTTGATCTTCATCATTATTGGGGCGATCACTCTGTTTACCTTCTATGTCTTAGTTAAACCTATGTAAGGAGCCGAAATTGGATACCTTCTATACCGATCTGTTGTGTGTAGGGGCGGGTTTGGCAGGCGAGCGTGCGGCGGTGGCGGCGGCTTCCCAGGGCTTTGAGACCATCTGCCTCAGCATCGTTCCACCAAGACGTTCCCATTCTTCGGCAGCCCAGGGCGGCATGCAGGCCTCGCTTGGCAACTGCTGCAAAGGTGAAGGCGATTGCCCGGACGTTCATTTTGCCGACACGGTCAAAGGGTCTGACTGGGGATGTGACCAGGAGGTTGCTCGCCTGTTCGCGGAAA
Organism: uncultured Syntrophobacter sp.; assembly: GCA_963663685.2. Taxonomy (GTDB): domain Bacteria; phylum Desulfobacterota; class Syntrophobacteria; order Syntrophobacterales; family Syntrophobacteraceae; genus Syntrophobacter. Next base: position 481,143 of record CAXXDT010000014.1, read on the forward strand.
CAGCCCCGATCGCCGTCCGGGAGATGGCATTCTGGGGTATTCCGTGGAACCGCGTGGTTGCCGGCAAAGGCATCTATTTCAAAGCCGGCAAGGAATACGAAAAAATCGAGAAAAAGGAAATGGAAGGGCTGATCACCGCCCGTGACTTCGGTGGAACCGCCAAGTGGAGGACGTGTTACACCTCCGACGGTACCGGTCATACTCTTCTGTTCACCATGGACAACGAAGTGGTGAAACTGGGCGTGACGGTTCACGACAGGGTCGAGGCGATCGCTCTGATCCATGACGGGAACACCTGCATGGGAGTGGTGGCCAGGAACCTGAAAAACGGCAAGCTCCGTGTGTACCTCGCCAAAGCCACCCTGATCGCGACCGGCGGATACGGGCGCATCTATCGCGAAACGACCAATGCGGTCATCAATGACGGCAGCGGCGCCATTCTCGCTCTCGACACCGGTATCGTTCCCATCGGCAATCCGGAAGCCGTACAGTTTCACCCCACCGGCATCGTTCCCACGAACATCCTGGTGACCGAAGGCTGCCGCGGGGACGGCGGAACGCTGAAGGACGTGAACGGCGAAAGGTTCATGCAAATCTACGAGCCCACCAAGCAGGAACTGGCGTCCCGTGACGTCGTATCCCGCTGGATGACGCATCACATCCGCCTCGGAAAGGGAGTCCCGAGTCCGTACGGCCCGCACCTGTGGCTGGACATCCGCCACCTGGGGGCGACCCACATCAAGACGAAACTCCGCGATGTCGAAGAAATCTGCAATGAATTCCTCGATGTTGACCCCATCACCCAGATGATCCCCGTTCGCCCCGCTCAGCATTACAGTATGGGCGGCGTTCGAACGAACAAAGACGGTGCCGCTTACGGTCTGGAGGGACTTTACTCCGCGGGCGAGGCAGCGTGTTGGGATATGCACGGGTTCAACCGGCTCGGCGGCAACTCCCTGGCGGAAACCATCGTGGCAGGGAAGATCGTCGGCGAGAAGATCAGCGAATTCCTCAAGGGCCATGAAGTCGACTTCAAGTCGAGCGTGGTGAGTGACGCCGTCAAGAAACAGGAAGAGCGGATCGCAGGGGTCATCAAGGGCAGGGACGGCAAGGAAAGTGTCTACGCCATCCGCAATGCGGTCCAGGATGCAATGATGGAAGGGGTCGGAATCTTCCGGAACAAAGACGATCTGCAGAAGTCCGTCGACACCCTTGAGAAGATCTACGAACGTGCTCAAAAGGTCGGCCTCCATTCCAGCGGCATCGGCGCCAATCCCGAGCTTTCACTGGCGCTTCGCATTCAGGGCACGACGCGTCTTGCCCTGTGCGTGGCCTACGCGGCCCTGATGCGGACCGAAAGCCGCGGTGCTCACGCCCGGGAAGACTTCCCTGAACGTAATGACCGTGACTGGCTGAAGCGCACCCTTGCCACGTGGAAGGCGGGCGATACCCTGCCTACCCTCGACTATGAGAAGCCCTCGAAGGTGTGGGAACTTCCTCCCGGCGAGAGAGGTTACGGGGCGGCCAAGATCATATGCACTGAGGATCCTGAGGTTTGCGGGCCTACCAAACCGGAAACCAACTAACGAGAGGTGTTTTAAATGGGACGACCTTTGAAATTCAATATATTCAGGTTCAATCCGGAAGATCCCACGTCCGTTCCTCATATGGATACCTTCCATCTTGAGGAAACCGACGCCATGACGCTGTATATTGCCTTAAACCGCATCAGGGAAGAGCAGGACGCGACGCTCCAGTTCGACTTCATGTGCCGTGCCGGCATCTGCGGTTCCTGCGCCATGATGATCAACGGCAGGCCCGACCTGGCTTGCCACACGAAGACCAAGAAGCTCCCGACGGAAGTGACGCTCCTGCCTCTGCCGGTTTTCAAACTGGTCGGCGACCTTTCCGTGGACACGGGAACGTGGTTCCGTGCCATGAACGAAAAGGTGCAGTCCTGGGTCCATTCGGACAAGGTGTTCGAGCCGAAGGGCGAGGAAGAGCGGATGACGAATTCGCTTGCCGAGGAGATTTATGAACTGGAACGCTGCATCGAATGCGGATGCTGCGTGGCCGCATGCGGCAAGGCCAACATGAATCACAACTTCATGGGGGCCACGGCGTTCAACCGCATTGCCCGTTTCATGCTCGATCCGCGCGATCAGCGCAGGACGGATGACTATTTCGACGTCGTTGCAAGCGATGAGGGAATCTTCGGATGCCTCGGGCTGCTCGGCTGCGAAGATGTCTGCCCCAAGCAGATCCCGCTGCAGGATCAACTCGGCATCCTGCGCCGCAGAATGGGCTTTGCTTCCATCCGGCACCTTTTCAGCAAGATTCTGCCGGGGGACGAACTCAAAAAGTAGTCGACGTCCGGCCCCGCGGTTTTACGGGCCGGAACGCGGATCCTACCGAATAACCAGGCGGAGAACTGCCGTTTCCGCCTGGTTATTTTTTTGTCCTCGATTGCCGGGGAAGAAGAACCGATGTGGGGAATCAATCGTTGTCCAGGATATTCGCCGTTGCCGCCGAAGGGGAGCCGACCGTGTAACAGGCATTGGGGGAGATCGTCAGAATGACCGTTTCCGTCCCCTCCTTCAGGGTGTCTTCGATGGGCGTAACCGCAATGACCTTCGTGGAGGAGCCGGCGGCGAAAGCCGCGGTCCCGGTGAGTTTGTTGTAGTCGACCCCGTTGGTCGCGGTTCCGCTCAGCGTATATTTCACGCCGAGGGTCCCGCTGGTGTCGCCGGTCCGGGTGAAAGTGAACTTCGCTTTCTTCGTCCCGCTTTCCGTTGCGGTGGGCTGAGTTGCGACAACGGTGACCACGGTGTCGTTGTCATAGACGTTGACCGTTGCCTGGCTCGGGGTGCCGACATTGTATGTGGCGGCGCTTGAGAGTGTGACGACGATGGTTTTCGTACTTTCGGCCACCGTGTCGTCTATGGGCGAGATAAAAATCTTACGGTAAGACGCCCCGGCCGGAATCCGGACCTTTCCGGAAAGCGCGGTATAATCGGTGCCGCTGACCGCCGTACCTCCCACCGAGTACTTGACGTCGAGATATGCAGCGGTGCTGCCGGTCCGGGTCACGATAAAAGCTCCCTTGGCGGCGGGTTCTATGACTTTGGCCGTGCCGGCCGCAATCGTGACCGTCGGCAGGGATGGCACGGGACAGGCGGAGAAATCCACGTAGTTCGCGGCATAGCCCACCAGCGATGTGCCGTAGCGGATCCGCATGTAGCCTTTTTCGCCCCATCCGGTGCCCCAACTGTTCTTGAGTATCCAGTAGCCGTCGTCGGTGCCGAGATCGTCATTCCACCCGACCAGCACGACGGCATGGTTGACGGTGCCGGAACAGGTTTCGTTGGCATCGAAAATTCCGCCGGTGTAGGCCGAGAATATGGAGCCGGCGCATAGGGCGATGCCCACCGGGCCGTGTTCATAAATGGCCTGCTTTATGGCGCTGACACTGGGAACTCCGCTTCGGGAACCGATGTAGCTCCAGGATGAAATCTTGTACGGGTGTGAATAGGGGCCCTGGCACGGCACATCCGTTCCCTGGAATGGAGACGCGGATTCCCGCACCGCGCCGGCCGCCGTCTCCTCCGGGGGAATGAGGTTCCAGTGGTAGTCGTGTGCGAACCAGCCACCGCCGTCGCAACTCCAGCCGCTGACATTGCAGGAGATGAGGTACTGTTCGGAAAGGTCCGTTTCCGTGCCGCATATCCGCTTGATCTGGCTCTCAAGAACCCCCACCGTGGAAAATGCCCAGCATCCTCCGCATCCCCCCTGGTCCTTTACGGTGGACACGCCATTGCTCGTTCGCCAGTCAAAGGAAGACGGCAGGGAGGCGGCGAGCAGTTCTTCCCGCGCGGATGGAGCGGCGGGAGCCCAGCCCTCGGGGATTTTCAACCCGCACAATTGATCGAGGGAATATTCCAGGGCCGGATTGTAACCTACCGTGAATGAACGACCGGCCCCGATTGTCTGCTGGACCTCGGCCACTTTGCCCATGGCCTCCACGCTGGGCGCGGCGATCGTTTGAGCCGAACCGGCGGCGGCCGTGACAAGCAACAGCAGGAAACCTGCCAGGACGATTCCTGAGCGATTCGACAGTCGCATGGTTAACCTCCTTGTGGCGAGCAGTTATGATATGTCATCATGAAAAGACGGGTAAAATGTGCAAATCCGTACCCGATAATCGGAGGTTTCGGGGACATCCTTGAATCGCGGGGCTCACGCGCCCACCCCAGCTTTGTGTTGACGCGCGGTGAGTTCCCTCACTATAATCGGTGCCTAAGCGGGATTCGCGATCCTTCGGCTTCCGGCCATTCCTTCTGACAACATCTATTGGACAACAGTCATGCTTAAATCGCATTCTAAAAAACGGAATGTATTTTTGCCATTGTTTTTTTCATTGGCTTTTGTCCTCTGCCAGTGCGGGAGCACTCAGAGCAGGGACGACGTAACGGGAAGCAGACCGGCGGAGCAGGTCAGGAGATCGGTCGTTGCCGGGACCTGGTATCCGGGTTCTCCCTCCGAACTGCGGGGGATGCTCGCCGGCTTCTTCGACCGGGTCCCCCAACAGGAGGCCCGGGGGCAGCTCATCGCCCTCATCGCCCCTCATGCCGGCTACGTCTATTCCGGGCAGGTCGCGGCCTATTCCTACGAACTGCTGAAAAATCGAAAATTCCCGACCGTCGTTGTCATCGCTCCAAGTCATCACATGCGGTTCCCGGGGGTTGCCACCTATGAACTCGGAGGCTTTGAAACCCCGCTGGGGGTGGTCCCGCTCGATTATGACCTCATTGCCGAGATCAGAAAAAGAGACATCCGCATCGCCCACCTTCCCGAAGCGGAAACCGACGAGCATGCGGTGGAAATCCAGCTGCCCTTCCTCCAGAGCGTTATGCCGGGGTTCAAACTGGTGCCTCTCATCATGGGGGAGCAGGATTGGTCCGCCTGTCAATGGCTTGCCGATGCTCTCGCCGATGCGCTCAAGGGAAAATCGGTGCTGATCGTCGCAAGTTCGGACCTTTCTCACTATCATTCGTACGACCAGGCCCGGGCGATGGATAAGGTGATCATGGACAGGGTGAAGGCCCTCGATCCCCAAGGGCTCAGCGAAAGCCTGGGCCGCGGGGAATGTGAAGCGTGCGGCGGCGGTCCCATTGTTGCGGCAATGCTGACGGCCATGCGCTTGGGTGCCAACACCGGCCAGGTGCTGTATTCCGCGAATTCCGGGGACGCAACCGGGGACAAGGATGACCGGAGAGGGGTGGTCGGCTACATGGCGGCGGCGCTCTGGAAGGATGACACGGTCAAGGCCCCTGCCGCGGTACTGCCCGAACAAAAGACCGGGGAGCAGCGTTTCACCCCCGAGGAGCGCAAGACCCTGCTTCGAATCGCTCGGGATTCCATACAGGCGGAGTTGACCGGAAAATCGCCGCCCAAAGTCGGGAACCTCACGGACAGGCTGAAGGAACCCCGGGGGGCTTTCGTCACCCTGCAAAAGCACGGGGAACTCAGGGGGTGCATCGGCCACATGGTGACCAGCCGCCCGCTGTATGAAACCATAGCGGAAGTCGCCGTGGCAGCGGCCGTTCATGACCCGCGGTTCCCGCCCGTGACCGCCGATGAATTCAAGGAGTTGAACCTTGAAATCTCTGTCCTGACACCGCTCAGAAGAATCAGCAACGTGGAGGAAATCCAGGTTGGAACGCACGGGATCCTGATGGAACGCGGGTCGGCCGGCGGGGTGCTCCTGCCCCAGGTGGCGACGGAATACGGCTGGGACCGAAAAACGTTCCTGGAAAATACGTGTCTCAAGGCGCATCTTCCCATCGACGCATGGAAAGACGAAAGAACGGAAATCTACATTTTTTCCGCCGAAGTATTTTGATCTCCGGTTTATCGGTGAAGAGCACAAAATTGGAAAAAGTCGTGGGCAGACGGGAGTTTCTGGTTCAGTGCGGGCGGTGCGCCCTGTACTGCGCCGGTCTGAAAGCCCTGGAATGGGCCGCGCCGGTTCCTTTGCGCGCAGCTCCGCAGGAGGGGCCCGAGCAGGGATTCATGGGGCTCGAGGTCAGCCCCTATTTCACGCGTCTGAAGAACAAGGCCGTCCGGTGCGAACTCTGCCCCCGCCAGTGTGAAGTGGCGAACGGCGGGCGGGGCTACTGCCGGGTGAGGGAAAACCGTGATGGGGAATACACCTCCCTCGTGTACGGCAATCCCTGCGCCGTTCACGTCGATCCCATCGAAAAGAAACCCTTTTTCCATGTGCTCCCTTCCACTCTTTCGTTCTCCATCGCCACCGCGGGCTGCAATCTGAACTGCAAGTTCTGCCAGAACTGGGAGATCTCGCAGGCCAAACCGGACGACACCTCCAACTATCATCTGCCGCCGGAAGACGTCGTCGGAAAGGCCGTTCAATATGAGTGCGCGTCCGTCGCTTCGACCTACGTGGAGCCGACGATCTTCATCGAATACATGATCGATATCGGTAAAGCGGCCCGAACCCGCGGGGTACTGAACGTCATGCATTCGAACGGATACATCAATTCGGCGCCGCTTCGGGACCTCTGCCGGGTTCTCGATGCCGCCTGCATCGATTTGAAAGGTTTTTCGGACGACTATTACAGGGAGATCACCGAAGGCACACTCGATCCGGTGCTGCAGACCCTCAAGCAACTCAGGAGTTCGGGGGTTCACACGGAGATCGTGAACCTGCTGGTCCCCGGCAAGAACGACGGCGCGGATGCCGTGAGGGCCATGTGCAGGTGGATCAAAAACGAACTCGGCCCGGACGTTCCCCTGCACTTCAGCCGTTTTTATCCGCTCTATAAGCTGAAAAGCCTGGAGCCGACCCCGGTGACGACGCTTGAACAGGCATGGCAGACCGCGCGGGACGAAGGGCTCCAATACGTGTACATCGGAAACGTTCCGGGTCATCCCGGTGAAAATACCGTGTGTCCGGAGTGTAAAACCGTGGTGATCGAAAGAATAGGCTACAGCGTTAAAGAAGTGAAGCTGGAGGACGGTCGGTGCCGTGCATGCGGACATCCCGTCCCGGGCATCTGGAAAGCGCCCGCGGCCAGGGCCTGATCCCGGGTTCAGGCCCGTTTTGCAACGAGCGCGAAAGAGCCCCCGAAGGTGATGAAGGCCAGAGTGAGCAACGTTGTGGTCAGCCCGAAGACGGGGACGAGGAACAGCGAGGATACGACGGCCCCTCCCGCGGCCCCGGCGAGGTCCGCGGCGTAGAGCACCGGTCCGGCCGCCCCTGATGCGGATGCGTGCCCCGATGCGGCCGTTACGGCGAACGAAAAATGCGCTCCGCCGAGGAACCCAGCGATGGCCGCGAGTGCGGGGAACAGGACGGAGACGGGAGGAAAGGCCTGCGGAGAGTGTTGGATCTGGTGCTGCAGGCCGAGAAGGATTGCCGGGACGAGGGCGGGGAACAGCGAGAGAGCGATCTGCACCCGGAAGAGCCCCCGCAGGGAGTCCTTCACCCGTGCCGCCGCACGGGCGGCCGCCGCGCTGCCCAGGGCCGTTCCGGCCATGAAAAAAGCCACGATGAGCGCAAGCTGAGTGTACACGAACCCGGCCAGGATCTGAAAACCCACCAGGAAAATCATTTCGAGGGTCATCTGAACGCCCCCGGCAATCATCACGTTCAGGGCCACCGCCGATCGGTGTCCCGCCCATCCGGCCCGGAAGACCAGAAGGACCAGGATGAGAGCGCCGCCCATCGTTCCCCAAAGGGCAGTGCGGTGAACGGTTGAGAGCTTCAGAAGTGCGGATTCGATGAACGGGTGCTGCTGGGCGCTCCAGACCATGAGATTATTGAAATAGCACGATGGGTTGAAATCCCGGTTCACCATGGCGGTCCCGTTTTCCCGGAGCACCGTTTCCATGGTTTCCAGGCGCATCGGGTTCAAGTAATCGAAGAGGTAGTATTCACGGACAAACCTGAGGTCGAGATGCCTCTCGGCGATGCGGGCGAGGACCTCCTTCGGGGACTTGATGAGCCTTCCGTCCGCCGTTGTCGCAAGGAAGCGGGCGTTTTCCCCGCCGATGACGAGAACGGATGGGAACACCTCGCGAAGGGTTGCGTTGAGCGACCGGAGCAAGCGGACCTGGGTCGGGCCGAGGACGTCGGGGGCCGAGGAAACAGCGAAGGAAAAGACCCCGTTGCGGCTGAGAAGCCGTCTTACCCTTTCCATGAATTCAACGGTGTAGAAGCGGTTTATTTCCGCGTTCAGCGGGTCGCCGAGATTCAACAGGACCACGTCGTAGCGGTTGGTCGTGGTGCGGACAAAGGTTGCGGCGTCTTCATGGAAAAGGTGCACGCGCGGATCGGAAAACGATCCCGTCACGGACGACGGGAAAAACCGTCGCGCAAGGCCCGGGACTTCCGGGTCCGGTTCCACGCAGTCAAGGCTTTGAATGTCCGGATGTTTCAGGGCTTCCGCGGCGAGTGCTCCGGAACCGCCGCCGATCAACAGCACGGTCTCGGGGCGGGGGTGTTCCAGAAGGGCGGGGTGTATGGCGTATTCGGCGGTTTGGGGGTCGGGGACCGAAAAGAGCCAAAGCCCGTTGGCGAACAGGCTGAATTGACCGTCTTTTTTGAGGAGCGCCAGGTTGTGGAAGGGGGTGTCGCGGGCGGCGAGAAAGGTCGCGCCCCATTCGAGGCGGCGGGTGAAAGCATCGAGTGCGGCGGAGAGCGCGATCCCGGTGCAGACGAGGACGAGAAGACAGGGAACCGCCGTGCGCAGCACCGTTCGGGAACGGCCGGGACCCTGCCGCGGCAGGAAGATCAACCCCGAACACGTGACAACGACGGCTGAAACAATGAGCGAAGCGGCGAGGGCGGGAACGTGGGGAAGGAGTGCGAAATAATAGAACAGTCCGCCGGCGGCGGCCCCCGCGGCTTCACCCAGGTAGATTTCGATGGGCTGAGTCCGCCTGCCCGTATCGCCGCCGGCGGCCAGGGACCAGGCGATCGAGAAGACGGTCCCGGAAGCGAAACAGAACAGGCTCGTCACCGAAAAGGCGACGGCGAGCATGATGCCCGGTTGGAGAATTTCTCCCACCGGGATCGACCAGATGGTTCTCGATGCCCTGGCGAAGAGCATCGCGGCAGGGAGGAGGACCGCCAGGGCAGGGAGCAGAAATGCGAGAACGGGCGCGCCGGATCGCACACTCCGATGGAGGCGTCCCGCAAGCAGGGTCCCCGCGGCGGTCCAGAGCAGCCAGTTGGCAAATATCAAGCCGGTTGACAGTTCGTTTCCGTAGAAAAGGACGAGCAGTTCCCGGAGAATCAGGATCTGGCCGGTGGAAGCGGTGAAGCCCGCCAGGAAGACGGAGAAGAAAGGAAGCAGCCGCATTTTGCTTTGAGTCGGGTTTTGCATCGGCACAATCCCTGACCGCTCCGCGGGGTGAACGCTCGTTTAACGCGCCGTCACGGACCGGAACGCCGTGCATGCCTTACGGGCGGGGCATCCAGGTCCTGCAGGGAATCGACGATGAGCACCGGGGTCCCGGGCTCGGCCCGCCGGAAGAGGTCTTCCGCGGGTTTCAGGGGCAGGGTCACGCACCCGTGCGAACACATGTCGCCGGTTATATCGCCCGCGTGAATCCAGACCGCTTCGTAAAGCCTCATGGCCCAGGGCATCCATGCCGGGACCCCGTAACTGTTGTTGTAGCTCCGGGAAATATGGTCCGCATCCTTTTCCAGAACGGGGAACCATCCGGTTTCGGTCGGCTGATCGCTCTTTCCGATGCAGATCATCGTATCGCCGGCCAGCGCCCCGTTTTCATACCATCCGAGAAATGGAATGTCCTTCACCACGAGGATGACCAGGGGCATACCCGCAAACTGCGCGACGGACTTCGGCAGCGGGGTCCAGGTCCTGAATGCGCTGAAGTCGTTCGGGACTTTCATGGGCTGCCCGTTTCTTATGTCTTCGGAAATGTAGTAGTGGGCCCTTGCGTTCAGGCGGGCAAGGATCTCCCGGCAGATGACGGGGCTGAGTTCCGGGTCCTTATCGCTTATTCTCCACAATTCCTCCTCGGTGACCGTGCGAACCGTCCAGGTGCAAGCCCGGCCTTCATCGAGTGATGGAGCGGCATCGAGTGGCCGAACGGCTTCCGGGGTGGCCGCCTGTTCGCCCGGCGTGCCGGCAAAAGCCAGAGAGTGGAAGTGCAGCCCTTGAAATTCCCCGGTAAGACTCCACGCACATACAAGCATCACAAACAGTCCCGATAACCAACGAATCATTGCCTGACTCTTTCCTGATCGACTTATTCCGATTCACTTTTCCTTGTCCGTGCCTGGCATCTCCGCATGCCGTATGTGCCCGGACCGGACGCCAAACCTCCCGGGACAAAGTCCCGGCCGCTCGCCCCCGGCGGCTTTCGCCCATGGTGTCACTCAAGGTCCTTATCGGGCGGCGGTTCAAGCTGGAACTTGACCTGGTATTACGGGTCGCCCCGGCTGTGCGCGCAGGGCCCGATCCCCTGGGCGAAGATACGGGGCCATTCCAAGAACCATCACGAAGCAGGCCGGTTCTCCCTTTCCCGTGCGCGCTCTACGACACTTTACACCCATGTGCGGACAATTGAAACCATCTGTGGGATGCATTGCAGAGGGCGGAACGGTCCATCCGTTGTCCGCGCTGGCCGCTCATGGGTTTTGCCGCGAATCTTTCCTTGACCCCCTTCGATCCGGGAGCCTATAATTCCGCGTCAAAACGGTGTAAACCGGCAGTTTGCATGATGAATGCGGTGAAATTCCGGGTATGTCCCGGGGCCTTCCCGCGTTCAGCCACCGGGGGACCGATCCCCAAGGGCTTCGCCGACCGCGAAGCGTGAAAAATACAGGGCGGGTTTTCGACCCACAGGAGATACCATGCCAGCTTTACCCCAGAACAGCGAAACGATGGATCGTATCCGTTCCATCAAGGCCGGCCTCGGCAAAGAACTCATCATCCTGACCCATCATTACCAGCGCAAGGAAATCGTTGATCTCGGCGACTTCGCCGGGGATTCCTTTGAACTTTCCAGGAAGGCGGCCCTGCAGGGTGATTGCCGTTATATCGTATTCTGCGGCGTGCATTTCATGGCCGAAAGCGCGGCGATTCTGGCCCGTCCTCACCAGGTGGTTCAGATACCCAATCCCGATGCGGGATGCTGGATGGCGAGCATGGCGGAGACCTTCCACGTGGAGGCGGCGTGGGAGGAGATCAATTCCATTGCGGGGAAGGGGTCCGTTGTCCCCATCGTCTACATGAATTCGGATGCGGAACTGAAGGCTTTCTGCGGCCGCAACGGCGGGTGTGTGTGCACCTCGTCAAACGCCGCATCGGCCATGAAATGGGGTTTCGGCAAGGCCGAAAAGATACTCTTTTTCCCCGATCAGCACCTGGGCCGCAACGTCGGCAATCGGATGGGGATCAAGCCCGATGAGATGATCGTCTGGGTTTCCGGGGAACCCCTGGGCGGAAACACCCCCGAATCCATCCGCAAGGCGAAAATCATCCTCTGGAACGGGTACTGCCTCGTGCATACCCGGTTCACCGTCGAACACATGGTGAAGGCGCGGCAGGAATTTCCGGACGCAAAAATCGTCGTCCATCCCGAATGCACCCAGGAAGTGGTTGCCCTGGCCGATGCCTGCGGTTCGACGGGCTTCATCGTGAATTTTGTCAGGAACGCTCCGGCCGGGTCCACCGTCATCGTCGGAACGGAGATCAATCTCATCCATCGTTTAGCTATTGAATATCCGGAGAAAAGGGTCCTCGATCTGCACTACTCCCTTTGCCCCAACATGTTCAAGATCAACCCGCGGAACCTCCTGAAAAGCCTGGAAGAAATCGGAACTTACAATGTCGTCCAGGTGGCGGATCACATCAAGGCCGACGCACGTATCGCGCTCGACCGGATGATGACGCTGAAATAAAAAACACTCCGGGAAGATAAAGGGCCTGCCGCGCGGAAGCGCGGCAGGCCCTTTATTGTGAAGCAATCAAAAAAACCGCCACGACCCCGAATCAATCCAGCCGGTCGATGCTTCCCGCGGCCTCGACCACTCCCACCGTCGTCAGGTTCACGATCTGTTCCGCCGTAACCCCGTACTGGCGCAGGTGTGCGGGCAGGCGGGTCCCCGTGAGGAGCGGCCCGATGGACACGGCTTCCCCGACGGAACGCATGAGGTCCAGGGCGATGTTGCCGGACTGAAGGTCCGGAAAGATCAGGACGTTGGCTTCGCCCTTCAACTGGGAAAAGGGAAAATATTTCTGCCTGAGGCTTGCGTTGAGGGCTATGGCGAGTTGGACTTCCCCGTCGATTACGAGATCGGGAGCGAGTTCCCGGGCTATGTCCGCGGCTTTGCGGACCTTTCGCGCCAGGGGATGATCGACGGCCCCGTAGCTTGAGAAGGAAAGCATGGCCACGCGCGGTTCGATGCCCAGGGACCTCGCCCGGTTCGCGGCGAGGAGCGCCGTTTCCGCCAGGTCCTCGGCTTCCGGCGTGATGTTGATTCCGCAGTCGGCCAGGAAGAAAACATTCTTGGGCAGCAGGACCATGTGGTGGCTGGAAACCCGGCGTATTCCCGGGGCCGGGCCGATGATCTCGAGGATCGTCCTCAGGGCCTCCGCGTAGTGGATGGAAGCGCCTCCGATCATCATGTCCGCCTCGCCGGAATGGAGCATCATGGCCGCGAAATGGTCCAGCCTGCGAACCCTGCTCCTCGCTTCATCCATCATGACTCCACGTCGCCAGCGCATGCGGAAGTATTCCTCGACGTAGGCTTCATAAAGAGGGCTTTTCGTGGGATTGACCACCTGGATCCCGCCCAGTTCGAGATCGAGCCGGTCGCTGACTTCCCGGATTTCGTCCTCGTTGCCGAGAAGGATCGGGGTGGCGATTCCTTCGGCCATCAGCATGTTACAGGCCCTCAGGATCGGTTCGCTCGCACCGTCCGAAAAGACCACGCGGAGGTTTTTCTGCCGGGCCTTCATGACGAGGCCCCTGAGGGTTTCACGGCCGGTTCCCAGGCGCACGATCAGGCTTTCCTGGTACGGGTCGATTTCCACCACGGACCGGGCGACGCCTTCTTCGATGGCCTGCTTGGCGACGGCGATGGATTCCTTTACGAGAATCCTGGGGTCGATGGGCTTGGGCAAAAGATATTCGGGGCCGAAACTGAAATGCTCGTTCGCGTAGGCCCGTTCGACCTCCTCGACCACGTCTTCGCGGGCGAGATCGGCCAGGGCCCGGGCGGCGGCGATGAGCATTCCTTCGGTGATCTGTGTCGCCTGGACGTCCAGCGCCCCCCGGAAGATGTACGGGAAGCTGAGCGTGTCCAGGATGGCGTTGGGATACTGGGCGAGGCCGGTTGCCACGATGACGTCCCGCCTGCTGGCCCGGGCGGATTCATAACTGATTTCCGGCTCCGGGGTGGCAAGGGCGATCACGATGGGATAGGGGCTCATGGACCGCACCATCTCCTGCGTGACGATGCCCCCCGTGGCGAAACCGAGAAAAACGTCCGCTCCGCGCATGCCCTGCGAGAGTTCCCGGGCCGGATCGTCCCTTGCGAAAACCCGCTGGTATTCGGGCAAATCGTTGCGGTCGGGGTGGAGCAGGCCCTTGGAGTTGTAAACCAGGAGGTTCTCGGGCCGGACGCCGAGCTTCAGGAACAATCGTGCGCAGCCGATTCCGCCGGATCCCACGCCGCAGATGACCAGCCGAATGTCCTCGACGGCCTTATCGACGAGGTCGAGGGCGTTGATGAGAGCGGCGGTCGCCACGACGGCCGAACTGTAAAGGTTCTGATTGAAGACGGGGATGTTCATGGTTTCGTTGAGCCGGTCGTAAATCTGAAGACCCTCGAGGGCCCGGATGTCCTTCAGGTTGATGCCCCCGAAGGTGGGTTCGAGGAGTCTGACCGTTTCGATGAAACGCGCAGGGTCGGTGGTGTTCAGTTCCAGGTCGAATACATCGATGTCCGCGAGCCGTTTGAAGAGCACCACCATCCCTTCCTGAACGGGTTTTGCCGCTTCCGGGCCCACGTTGCCCATTTCCGGGACCGCCGTTCCGTTGGTGATCACGCCGACGAGGTTCCCTCGTGAGGTGTACCGGAAAATGCTGGACGGGTCTTCGACTATGGCGGCGGATATATAGAGAGCGCCGGGGAGATAGGCGAGTCGCAGGTCATGAGGAGTGAGGCAGGCTTTTGTTGCTCTGAGTTCGATCTTGCCGGGACGGTCGGTCTCATGGTAGCTGAGAGAATCCTTAGGTCGAATCATTGCATTTTCTCCTTCACAGGCGTGGATGCAGGCTGTTCCTGACACTCATGAAGCGGGTAGTGCTGCATGGTTTCCCGGATAATGGCCGGAAAGGTACCGACGGGGCGGGCCTGAAGAATCCAGATCCTCGCCCCTTCGATGCCGAATTCGATGTCCAGCGGATATCCGTAGGCTGCTTCGAGCCGGTCGGCGATGCGAACTAATTCAACCAGTTCGATGTACTCAAGAGCGGGCCGCAGGCGCTGATGGTAGAGGGTTTGAACCCGGATCGTGCCGAAACCCGCCCGGGCGTTCAAAACCACGCGTTCCTGCTTGTCCGCGGTGATGTAACGAAATCGCAGTGGTGCTTCCTGAAGGTCGTCGGTTTTTGCCACGATGATCAGGTCCGCCGCCACGGTCCCGGAAACGATGCCTTCACCGAGTCCGAGCCCCGCGTTGATGACAACCTCGTTCAACTTGTCTTCAGCGACGTTCACGGTCTGGAGCACACCCGCCACCCGGGACAGGACCATTCGCTGAACGATGATGCCTCCCCCGGCCCTTTGAAAATCAGAACCGAGCACCAAGCGGTTGTGAATGGCCCGTTCAGTCCATAGGCCGCTCCATGCCCGCTTGAGGTGGTCGAGAAGGGGCACGTCTCCGCGAATGAAAAGAAAGGTGTCGAATTCGCCCGCACGGGTGGCTGCTTCCGTGTCCTCCTCCCTGCCCGACGATCGTACCGCAACAAAACGATCGGAACCGGACCCGCCCGGCGCGCCGTCCCAGAAACGGTGGTATGCATCCAGGACTTCCCGGGCTATGGATTCGGGGATGTTGATCCGCTCCCACAACTGCTGGATCTGGCGTGACTTTTGGACATTATTCAAATCCGGGCGGTTCAGAATGGCTTCGATGGTGTCATTCACGGTGGACTGCTGTCTCGGGGAGATGTCCGAGGTCAGCAGGGCCTTTTCAATAGGGGAATCCAGGACCTCCTGGAATGCCCGGTCCGTGACGACGAACCACGGCGGCACCAGACCGCTGCCGCCGAGCCTTTCCACTTCGGCCAGGTTCGCGGCCTTCCACCCTATGACCGAATAAAGTTCGAAGCCGCCCTCCCGGGGTTCGAGGATCAGACGATCGTTCAGCCGCTGCCGGACGCGTTCATCGTAGTCGATGATTCTGTTCTTGATTTCCACGATGGGGGCCTGGCATTCGGGAGACGATTCCAGGACCATATCCAGGCGTTGGACCTGCCTCACGAGGTGGCGGAGACGACAGTCGGGACTTTCGAAAAACTCGAATTCCCGAATAACGTTGAACAGCGCTTTCCGCATCGTGTGCAGCCTGTTCCGTGCAATGAGGCCGATTTGCGACGCGCGGCCGGCATCGACCACGAGGGGATCGAACCCGCAGCAGCAAAGGGATGCGGACGCTTCTTCGAGAGCGTGCAAGAGGTGCAGAACCTGGAGCCGCAGGGAGAGGATCTCATGGGGATAGTTGGACTGCGGGATCCGCAGGCGGCCTTCTTCCGAACGGTCGAAATAACGGTGTTCCAGACTTCGGGCTATTTCCAGAATGAATTCCTGCGACGCCTCACCGACGTCGGGATTGTTCAGAAGCAGGGAAAGGAAGCGCATCTTTTCGTTTCGGCTGCCTTCATAGCCGGAGACATCCTTGCCGAAAAAGAGCTCCTGGACCACGTGGTGCGCCAGCAGCAGATCCGTCAGGTGTCCGAGGTGCTTTTCAATCTGGTGGCGGGCCCGCAGGCGGCGTCCGCGCAGCACCAGGATCTCCCCCTCATCGGTAACCTGGGCCAGATGCCTGCTCGCATCTCCGAAGTGGCGAAGGCTTTCGTGGAGACTGAGGACTTCACGGTCCTGGCCGAGAACGCGCAGTATTCCCTCCTCCGAGTCCAGCACCACGAGGTCCCCCTCGCAAAGACACCGTTCCTGCCTGTGCACGTCACGCCTGATGGTGATCAGGTACCCCCGGATGTCCTTTTCCTCTTCCTTGTACTCGATGGTGGTGTACAGCAAAGAATGGGTGCCGGTGGCGGATTCCTGCCATTTCCCGGAAATGATGAGAGCGGGCTTGCGGAATTGAATGGCTATGAGACCCGCGTGGCTCAAAATGCCGCCGCCGACGGAAACCACGCCGGCGGAATGGTAAAGGAAGGTATTGTCTTCGGGCTTGATCGACGGAGCGACGAGAATGCACTCGTTGAAGTCGTCCGGGGCCCGTCCGGTGGTCCCGAACAGGACCTTGCCCACCGCGCGGCCCGGCGATGCCTTGAGCCCTTCTATGACATTGTCTCCCGGAATGGGCTGGGGCCGCTGCTGCGGGTTTATCCGTTGAAAGGAAGCCAGGGCCCGCTCGGGCTCCCCGACCGTGCTGCCTTTGACCGACTGTATTCCGGGGGTCAGATAATTGTTCAACCAGAGCATTTCCGCAAATTCCGAGGCATCCATGCTCCCGTTGGTTTGCCAGGGCGAGTCGATATTCTCCCGTCGCAGGTAGAGGGCTTCCCCGTGTGAAAACATCGCGAGGCGGATGATCCCCGTCCCGTCGCGAAGCACGAAGAGATTCAGGGACTTTCCGGTGAGGGCCATCGAGGCCCTCTGCACTTCAAACCCATTCAAGGTGCCGCTGGTCTGAAAGCGCAGGGAACGTTCCAGGGGCGTGACCAGATGGGCCATCAGGAATGCGGAGAGCAGGAGGCTGTACGAGATGGGCTGATCCAACTCCATCTGGGTTATCAGCGACGTCAGAAAGGGGGAAACCGCAACGGTCCGGTCGTCCGCGGAAAGGATCTCGGCAAAGAACTCGGCCTCATGCTTCCGTTGGAACAGCTCGGGAGAACTCTTCCTGAACTTTCCCCCACTTTCGACGATCTCTCCCTGTTCGATGGCTTTTCGAAGGGGATCGAGCACCATTTTTTCCAGGGTGATCTGTCCGAGGTGTTCGGCGATGCGCCCTTCGAACGGCGTGCTCGATTCCAGGCCCAGGTCGGAAAGGAAAGAGCGCAGGTTTTCGAAGAGGTTCGACGGGGGGGACCCGGAAAACCTGTCCCGGTAGGGTCCGGTGCCGGGCCACAGGACCTCGGTTTCCCCCGTGGTGCCGGATTCTATCGAAACGATGATCCCCTGGCGGCCCCGGGAGAGCACCTGTTCCACGGGCAGGATGCCCCAGAGTACAAAGAAACGCGCCCAGGCTTCGGAGACCCTCTTCCGCCCGTCTTCGGGGACGTCGAGGAACCCGACCACCCAGTCGATATCCATGAAATAAGGGGAAAGCCGCAGCAGTGCTTCGGCCTTTTCGCATATGTCCCCGAGGCCGAGGGCCCGCTCCTTGTCGTATCGGGCATGAATGCGGGTGTGGTCGACCTGGACGTCGAAGTCGAGCTGGTGGAAGAATTCCTGAATGGCATCCAGGGCGGTGTTGGGGTGCATCTCCACTTCGCTCTTGCTGACCCCGTAATATTCGAGGTCGATCATTCCTCCGCGAAGGGGCGGTGAGTAATCGATCCGCAGGAACGCCGGATGGTTGAGATAGGATAGATAGTAATGGACTTCGTTGCCGTAGCAGAAGATCTTTGCGGTCGGAAGACGCTGCTGGCCATGGAGGAGCTGCCGGCTGAATCCGTCCACCAGCACCTGGACGGGATAAGGAATGTGCACGTTTTTGAAGGATTCGAAATCGACGTACTGGATGTCCCTCGTGACGTGGAGGACCCGCTTGGAAGAGGCCGATACGAGCGTTACGGTCCTGTTGGTGGCCCTTCCCGATTCAACCAGCCGGAAACCGAGGCGAAGCCCCTTCTGGTGGAGATAGCGTTTCAGCCCGTGAAGGGTGCGGACCTCCGCGAGGGAGACCGGGTCCTCGAACATCTGCACGAGCCGGGTGAGCTCCGGAGAAAGCTGGATCTCGGCGGGTTCTTTTTCCAGTTCGGACCGGATCCGGTCCTTGAGTTCCTGGTAGAGCGCCGGAAGGATGGCGCATTCCTCGGCATGGGCCGAAAAGAGCGCCACGAAATCCTGAACGATTCCGTCCATCAGCTTCAGAATGCGGGTGGTCTTCTCCCGGGTGAGGGGCGAGACGTCGAGGATGTCCGCCAGAACCTCCGAATGGGCGATATTGTAAGATCGGAAGCGTGAAACGATGTCCCCGTCTCCCGACGTTCTATCCTGCTCCACGGGTATGCCCCCGTGGGCGATGAACAGGAAGGATTCCCCCGTGCGGCGGGCTTCTTCGATGCCGTTGAAGAGCGATGCCTCGGCAGGGTACACGACCAGGGGAAAGGAATTCCCGATGGTGACGCTGGTATACTTGCGGGCCTGCAACCCGAAGCTCAACCGTTCCCATCCCAGCTCGGAGACAACCTGCCTCAGTAACTGGGCACCGCAGAGTCTCTCCGCCGCTTCCAGGCCGGGAAGACACGGCGGGGGCTCTCCCGGGACGGGCGCAAGGTGAAGAAGGTCAAGGTGGGTGGCCCGGGTAAAGGCCAGGTAGGGGGCCAGGTACTGGAAAGCGGTTTCTCCGAGGATTTGCTTTGAGAGCATGGCGGGGACGGGTTCGCCGTCCACGTCGAGGAGCCTCGCGGCAAGACGCCTGAGCCTCCCATCCTTGTCGTGCAGGATAATGGCGGTAACGGGGTCCGGGTGTATCGCCGGATACGGGGATTTTGCGAGCCGGAAAATATCCGCCAGCAGGGCAATGTGCTTGGGTTCGGCAAAATGGGACCGTTCCGCTTCCATCTTTTCCGCGAACCACCGTGCCATGCGGCGGTTCAGGGTGAGCTTTCCGGCGGTCATGAGCTGCCGGATCCGGTTCAGTGCCCGGGAGATCATGGCCCTGTCGCGGACGGCGAGCATGCCTTCCAGAATGGACCACGGGTCAGGGACTGCCGCGGCGAGTTCTTCGAGCAGTTCGAAAAGAGGGAGGACAACGGAACTGCTCCGCATGGCGAGATAGGGGAAAGTACGGCGGAGTTGTTCCAAATCCGAAGGGGTAGGGGGACTTCCCATGCGCTGTCGGATCAAATCGCATTCGCGTCTTACACGGTCCGGACTCCCCATGGCCACTTCTAATTCCGAGATGATGACCGAGATCAAGGCGTCGATGGGTTCGGTCGGGTCCTGGGCGGAACATGTCGGCAGCTCACTAGTGCTGTTCATGGAGAATCCTCCTGGGTCCTTTCTTAGCACCGGCCGGCCCTGTATGTCCAGGCCGGCTGTTCCCGATCATCCGGCTATCCCCCAAATTCGTGCAATGAGCCCGTCGAAAGGATCCGATGTCATTAAGCAAACGGCCCCCCTGCAATGGTTTCACGTTTAGCAGCCATGCGTATGTGCTCTCCCTCTTGCCGGCGCAACGACGCATCTACGGCCCGGACAACCCCGCTCTCCGTCCCCCGGGAGCCGACACTTCTCGGATCGCGCGGACCTGCGGGGCACGGGCAGCCGCTCCGCCCGGGGCCCGCAAACGATCGGGCGTCTCAGTCAGCCGGCCCGTCCGCACGGTGCGGATCTCAGCTTCCCATGACACCCTGAATACAAAGACATATTTCTTTGAGTAATGTTTATTGATTTTAGCAACCTGGGGCTGGAAGAGAAAGAAGAATCTGAAGAATGTGGGCAGGGGGGCTCAGACCACGGAGCGGGAGTCCCTCAACGGCTCCGCCTCAATCTTGCGCTCCGGCTTCTGTGCTGCTCGATCAGACTGTCCAGTCCGAATTTCTTGACCCTGTAGTTGATTTGCCGCATGGTCAGGCCGAGTTCCCTGGCCGTTTGGGATTGAATCCACCGGTTGCGTTCGAGGGCTGCCACCACTTCCTTGCGTTCGATTTCCTCGAGCCGGGAAAGAGCGTTCCGCTCCTCGTGGCTGATCCGGGTCGCGCGCATGAGTTCGGGGAGATCGCGGGGCTTGATTTCATGACCTTCGGCCATGAGCACCAACCGTTCGATGAGGTTCTTCAGCTCACGGACATTGCCCGGCCAGCCGTAACCGGTGAGAGCGTCCATGGCCTGAGGGGACAGGCTGAGCTTTCGATTGTACTCGATGCAGTTTTTCTCGAGGAAATATCGCACGAGATAGGGAATATCCACGCTACGCTCCCTCAGTGGAGGGACGTGGATGCCGAACATGTTCAGGCAGTAATAGAGGTCCTTGCTGAATGTGCCGCCGGCAAGGGCGTCCGCCGGGTTGCCCGTGGTTGCCGCCACGAGCCTGACGTCCGCCGTTCTTTTCCTGGCACCTCCCGACCGTTCGAATTCCTGGTCCTGAAGGTACCGGCCCAGCTTTGCCTGCACGGGCAGGGGCAGACTCAGGATCTCATCCAGGAAAATGGTCCCCTGGTCCGCTTCTTCCAACTGGCCGGCCTTCGATCTCAACGCACCCGGGAAGGCGCCTTTCTCATAGCCGAAAAGTTCCCGTTCGAGCAGGTTAGGGGGAAGCAGGGTGCAGTTGATCTTGACGAAGGGCGACTTGGCCCTGGAACTCCATTCGTGAATGGTGCAGGCGAGCAGGTTCTTGCCCGTGCCCGATTCGCCGGTGAGCAGGATCGGGGCCTTGCTCGGGGCCACTTTCCTGACCTGTTCGAGCACGCTCTGAAGGGGAGGGCTCGAACTCGCCGTGAGCGAACGGATCCCGTCTTCGATGGTTCCGGCCCAGGGCGCTGAATTTTCCCGCCTGAGCATTTCTTCTCTCCTTTTCAACTGGCGGTTCAATCCGGCGATTTGCGCGACGAGATTGGCCAGGACCGAAAGGAAGCGGATGTCCTCCTCAATGGGAATTCTCGCGTGAAATACACGGTCCGCGACGAAAAGTCCGATGACCGATCCGTGGAGAAATATAGGGACGCCCACCCATGCAACATTCTGTTTTCTGACCGGTGCGGATTTGGGCTTTGAAACCGCGTGAAGCTTCCCATCAAGGGATGAAACGACAAAGGGCTTTCCCGAATGCCTTACGGAAGAGACCGCCTCTTCACCGGGGGCCGGCAGTCCGCCCCTGTCCCCGTCTTCGGGGAAATTCGTCACAACGGGGTTTGCATGTTCATCCGCCAGCACGATTCTCGCCCTTCGGACTTCCAGGGAGTCCGAAAGGATCCGGAGTATGGATTCCAGGGCGTGGTCTAGCTTGGTTGCCTGGCCGATGACCCGGCAGACCGCCGTGAGGACCCGGAGTTCTATCTGGTTGATATTTGCTTTCATACCGGAACCAGTTAACAAGAATGATGCCAATTCCGGCAAATGAGTCCGATCGGAACGACAGTGGTGATGCAAACCGGCATCGGCGATGCCATCGCATGAGGAGGGGAGCGAAACGATGCCTCTTGTTACTGTGCGTAAATTATGGGAAAAATGACAATCGGAGGGCGCCGTGGGGGGAGGAAACCCGGGTTCCGAACCTCTGCTCCGAATACAATCAAAGATATGCCGCGGGCTCGTACCCGCATGCGGGCAGCCGGATCAAATGAATCACAAAAATACCCAAAGTGCTGCTGTGGTGGTCATTTGGAACATTTTTGTTCAACCCTGCGAGCCCGCTGGAACATTGACGGCAGGGAAAGGCTTGCCTGACGTGCCGGGGGCCGGCTTGCCCATATCCATGCGCTCCGTTACGGCGCTTGAATCGAGGGCCTGGCGGACCTTGGCAATTGCGCCGGCGTTCCGGGCCGGGAGACATCGAAACGGAATCGTATCCCGGACGGACGCGGCCCGTGTTTCTCCTTAACCGGGGCGCGCCCCGCCGCCGGATTCCTGGCGGCCGTGGCTTCACGATCAGTCCTGGTCCCCGCTGAGGAGGAAGAACCGGGTGTTGAGCAATCCGGCCCCGAAGGCTTCCCGATAGGAAATGGGGTTGCCCCCGAGGTGGCAATACCCGGACCTGCATTTGGCCTGGGTGAGGTCTCCCGCCGATTTATCCGTGGCGCTGAGCGGCGGAGTGCTGTTGGGTCCGGCCTGTGCGGCGCAGAGTTTCATCAGCGCGACGAGCAACTTCGGGTATTTACGCAGTGCGGGCTGCCGGCTCAGGATGAGGGCCAGGGCCGCCGAAACATGCGGGGTTGCCATGGATGTCCCCTGGATGGTCGAGTAGGACTGTTCAATGGGGAATCCTTTCCGGTCAATTACATAACGGGGGATTTCGAGGGCCCAGTTGGAAGTTGCGCTGAAGATTTCCCATGCGTTGAACTTGTCCTTCTTCGTGATGGGCCAGCCGGGGGTCCCGCCGCGGTCGTAGATGGGGAGGTTGAACTTGCGGGCCCCGCCCGGGGCTGCAATGTCCACCCGGGGGCCGTAATTGCTGTAGTAGGCGAGCTGGTTCCGTTTGCCGGCCCCGAAGGGCTGGTGCGTATCCGAGGCGGGTTTGCATGAGGCGTTTCCGGTGATCGTTCCGGCGGGGCATTCGGCCGACGGGGCATTGACCACGTTACCGGTCGAGGAAACCATCACGACGCCCGGAATCCCGGCCGGGATTTCGTAGTATCCGTAATAATCCACAAGGCTGTCTCCCGGAGTCGTGAGCGACCCGTGGCTGAGCACTTTTCCCCCCGCCCCGATCCTCAGGTGCTCGTTTCCTGCGGCCGCGACGATCACGGTCCCGTTGTCGGCGGCATAATTCACCGCCGCCTCATACCGCCGGTATATCAGGTCCTGATCGGGGTCCGAGCGGTTGAGATAGCCGCCGAAGGAGATGTTCACGATGTCGATCCCGTGGTTTGCGGCGTAAAGGATTGATGCAATGATCGTCGAATCGTAGGCGACCCCGCACCACTGGGAGATCTTGAGGCCGACCAGGCGTACGCCCGGGGCGATCCCGTTGATGCCCTGGCCGTCCATGGCTGCGGCGATGTTTCCGCCGATCCATGAGCCGTGCCCGTTCCAATCCGTCAGTTCCGGTCCCCCGTGCAGGGCGGCCTGGTCGACGTCCGAGCTGCCGTAATAGGTCTCGCAGACGGGCGGGTCTTCGGAAACCGTAAAATCTTCAACGTAATCGATCTGGGACTTGAGTTCGGAATGGGTGAAATCCAGCCCCGTGTCGGCGACGCCGACGAGAATCGAGGATGATCCCGTCGTTTTCTTCCATGTTTGGGGAGCGCCCACTCGGTCCACGTTCCACATGAGCCCCGAGAGATCGAACGCCGGATCGGGAGCCACGGAGGAACCTGCCGATGATGAGGCCCCGGCGGAGAGAATGCCGACCTGCCCCCCCTTTTGATTTGAATTGAAGAATTCGTTCGACATTGAAGGCCGTACGAGCGTTCTCACCTGGTCTTTCACCATGCCGAGAGCGTGGGTCGTCGGTTCCGCGGCCATCCGGGACTTCAGTTGCAAAGGCATCGCAACGACGAGGGTGTGTATTTCCGGCATTTCACGAATGATTTTCGCACCCGACTGAATGAGATCGTTCCGGAGAGCGTCATAATCCCCCTCGCTCTTGGAGACGGCCATGTACTGTTCCCGTGTGGAATCCGAAGCGGCCCCGGACGTGGACACTCCACACAAAACCACGGCCAGTACCGAAAAGAGGAGAAGCAGGGGGAATAAGGCCGTCCGCCTCATCGCTTGAATCATGAGTTTGCTCCTTGTCCCTGGTGGTTCCGTTTATTCGATTGCGGCGCCGTCGGACGGTGCTCGCTTTTCGTTCTCATCCGTTGAATCGGGGATCTCACTCACCGTTGCAGTCCGACCGGGAATCGGCCTTCGTATATGTATGCGCTTTGAATTTTCGGAGCAAGGGAATTTGAGGTGTGCACAGGGAATTTGATCGAAAGGGCGGGCAGTGAACTCCCCCGTATAGCGGTAAAAGCAAGACATGGATTTTCGTACGATTTCCGCATTATCCCCGCCGTGGCCGTGGCCCGTTTCACCCATGGCCCCGGCGGAAACGGCAAAGTGCGTTCCATCGGGTTCAGTTATTTCATTGCCGGACGGGGAAAATATGCGTTAAATTGCCTGAGATTAGAGAAAATGGTCCGAAAACCGGTTTGAACCTTGGCTTTTGCAGCCTGCCGTGCATATTTCCGATGGGGAATCGAGGGGCTCGATGTCTGGAGTGTTTGAAGTTTTTGTAAAGGAAAGCTTTTCAGCGGCGCACCGGCTTCGCGGTTATCCGGGCGACTGCGCGCAGGTTCACGGGCACAACTGGGAGGTTGAAGTCCGGGTCCGATGCCGTGACTTGGACGAAATCGGCATGGGAATCGATTTCTGCGACATAAAAGGTGCGGTTGCGAAGGTCCTGGAAGGAATGGATCACGCCGACCTCAATAATCTGCCCGTGTTCAGCCGTTCCAATCCCACATCCGAGAATGTCGCCAGGTTCGTGTACCGGGAACTGTCACGGTTGTTGAATTCGGGCACGGTGAAGGTGGCCCTGGTCAAGGTATACGAATCGCGTGACGCCGGAGCGACCTACCGGGAGGAATGAGTGGCTTTGTTCGTGAATGAAATTTTCCACAGTATTCAGGGCGAATCCAGCTATGCCGGATGGCCCTGTGCTTTTGTGAGGCTCTCGGGATGCAACCTGCGATGCTCCTATTGTGACACCCGCTACGCATACGAGGAAGGCGTCTCCATGGCCATCCCCGACATTGTCGCCCGGGTTCGTTCCTATGACTGCCGCCTTATCGAGGTGACCGGGGGGGAGCCCCTCGTGCAGGAGGATACGCCGCAACTGATCGGCGAACTGATCCGCTGCGGGCACACGGTGCTGCTCGAAACCAACGGAAGCAGGGATATTTCCCGTGTAGACGACCGGTGCGTCAGGATAGTCGATTTCAAGTGTCCTTCGAGCGGTGAGGCGGAATCCAACGATTTCGACAACCTCGACCGCCTTAAACCCCACGATGAGCTCAAGTGCGTCATAGGGGACAGGGCTGACTACGAATTCGCCAAGGACATCGTGAGGCTCATCCGTGCGGATTTTCGAGATCGCATCACCATTCACTTTTCACCGATGTTCGGCAGGCTGAAGGTTGAACAGCTCGCCGAATGGATCCTGGAAGATCGCATCAGGGTAAGGCTCAATCTGCAGCTCCATAAAATAATCTGGGGCTCCGATAAGAGAGGCGTTTAACGGCAATGCGTTGCCCATGCGGTACCGGCAGCGAGGTGATCGCGTTGAAAGAAAAGCATCCTCCAAAGGCCGTCGTCCTGTTTTCCGGAGGGGTTGATTCCACGACCTGTCTTGCCATTGCCAGGGCGGAAGGCTATGACGTCCATGCCCTGACTTTTTTTTACCACCAGAGACACCGGGCGGAAGTGGAAGCCGCCCGTCGGGTGGCGTCGATCCTTGAGGTCGGGGACCACATGGTCCTCGAACTTCCGCTGGACCGAATCGGCGGTTCGGCCCTTACGGAGGACCTTGCCGTTCCCCGGGACGTTCCGCCGGACGCGATGAAAGATCGCATTCCGATCACGTACGTTCCCGCGAGGAATACGATCTTCCTGTCCCTGGCGCTTGCCTGGGCGGAAGTGCTGGGTGCGGGAGACATCTTCATCGGGGTGAACTCCCTTGACTACTCGGGTTATCCCGACTGCCGGCCCGAATACATTGCGGCGTATGAGAAAATGGCCAACCTTGCGACAAAGGAAACCGTCGAAGGCAGGTTGCGCTTTAAAATTCACACCCCCCTCATTCAGCTCACCAAGGCCCAGATCATCCGTCGCGGCACCGCGCTCGGCCTGGACTACGGCATAACGCATTCCTGCTACGATCCCGACGCGCAGGGGCGCGCCTGCGGGCATTGCGACAGTTGCCTGCTCCGCAGGAAAGGGTTTCAGGAAGCGGGAATTCCGGACCCGACGTCGTATGTTCCCTGACGGGTGCGGTTTCAGGCACTGGATGAAATCATCTGTTACATGGAGAATCGATGACGCCAATTTCGGGAAGCGAATTCACTCAGCTCGGAAAAGAAGCAAGAATACCGGCAGCCCCGGACGAAGCGCACCTTGAAACCTTTGCAAATCCTCACCCGGCGATAGACTACGTCGTGCGGCTGACCGCTCCGGAGCTGACCGCCATGTGCCCCATCACCGGGCAGCCAGATTTCGCGACGATCATTGTCGACTACGTGCCCGGAGAACGGCTGGTCGAGAGCAAGTCCTTCAAACTCTTTCTTGGAAGCTTTCGAAATCACGGAACTTTCCACGAAGATTGCACGGTCTATATCCACAACAGGCTTCGCGAAGCCATGGCGCCCAAGTTTATTCGAACGGTGGGACTCTGGAATGCACGGGGCGGCATCAGCATCGACCTTGCGGTCCGAACGGGGACCCTCCCCGCCGGCTGTGTCCTTCTGCCGCTCGGAAAGAGCGACTATCGGGGTGGAAGGGAATGAGCGATCGATTTCACCGTATCTTCACCGTATTGTCATGGCACCGGCATGACGGCTTTTTTAAAACGGATATGATCCGCACATCCCCCGAGTCGCGCAAGCGGCTCTGATTCCCTTTCACCCGACAAGGCCGGGGGTACCCATACCTCGGCCTTGGCCTTTCTTGACGTTTTTCCCGGAAACACCAGCGTTCTTTCGTTCCCCGGGTTCCGACAGACCTGTGAAATGAGGGGGACCGCCGTTCGGTGTCTCCATGGGGCCGGTTTCGTTTCGGCCTTTTTCCCCCCTGCCGCCGGTAGGGGGCATGCTTAACTTACCATGAAATTTTACGTGAGGCTGACGGGCAGCCCGTCGAATCCTTAAACGTTCAGGAGGTGCGGCAATCGCTATGGGGACGAAAAAAACCGGGGTTTGGCTGATCGGTGCGCGGGGTTCCATTTCCACAATGGCGGCGGTCGGGATCGCTGCGCTTAAAAAACGACTGGTTTCCCCCGTTGGGATGGTCAGCGAAATCGAGCCGTTCAGATGCCTCGGTCTTCCGGAGGTGGACGACTTCGAGTTGGGCGGATGTGATATCCGGCAGGGGACCCTGGCGGAGGAAGCATTGAATTTTGCACGGAAAACGAGGGCGATCGACCTCGAAATCGTGCGTGCCGTTGAGGAGGACCTCGACGGGATGGAACGGAACATCCGCCCCGGCACCGCGCTCAACTGCGGCGATGCGATTCGGGGCCTTGCCGACGCGGCTTCGTGCACCGGCGGCTCCCTTCGAGACAATATAGCGGTGATAAGAGGGCACCTCCGGGACTTCAGGCAAGACAAATCCCTCGATCACGTGATCGTGATCAACCTGGCATCCACCGAACCGCCGCTCGTTCCGGACGCCCGTCACGAAAATCCGGAGGCCTTTGAGGCGTGTCTCGACGGAAATGAAACCGAAGCGGTGAGGGCGAGCACGCTTTACGCCTATGCGGCGATTCGGGAAAGGTGCGCCTACATCAACTTCACCCCTTCAAACGCCGCCCTGGTCCCGGCCGTTGTGGAACTGGCCCGGACCCGCGGGGTCCCGGTCATGGGAAACGACGGGAAGACCGGAGAAACACTCGTGAAATCGGTCCTTGCCCCGCTCTTTCTCATGAGGAACCTTGAAGTCCTCAGTTGGGAAGGCTTCAACATTCTGGGAAACATGGACGGTTCGATCCTCAATAATCCGGACAATTGCCGATCGAAGCTCAAGACCAAAGATCGCGTTCTATCCGGGATCCTTGGCTACGCCCCTCATTCCGGGGTGCACATCGATTATGTTCCTTCCCTGGATGATCAGAAGACCGCGTGGGATTTTATCCATTTTCAGGGGTTCCTCGGGGCGAAGATGTCCCTGCAGTTCATTTGGCAGGGATTCGATTCCATCCTGGCGGCGCCTCTCGTAATCGACCTGGCGCGGTTTGCCGGACTGGCGCTGCAGAACGGGGAACCAGGCCTCATGCCTCAGCTTGCGTCCTTTTTCAAGGCCCCCCTTGGAGGGCGCGAATATCGGTTGCACGAACAGTTCCAGCGACTTCTGGACTATGCGGAGGGGCTGGGGGCTTCCATGGGCTGAAGCGCGGGGGCCGGGGGCTTCAAACGCGGGGGAAAAGAAGAGATGGCCGTTTCAGGGGCGGTGACGATTCGAAAAGGTCGATTGCATGCAGGGACTGTCTTTCAGCACTAATGCGTTTGTCGGTTGTTCGATTTTTGAAGCGGTGGAAAAGATCGAGGCCATTGGCTACGAAGGGATTGAAATCCTGGCGGATGTTCCGCACCTGTATGCGCCGGAGGTGACCCGGCACGACCTCGACCGGCTGCGGGCACTCATCTGCGGTCTGGGAATCCGGGTGGCCAACATCAATGCCAACACGGCCGTGGGATATTACGGCCGCAGTTTCTGGGAGCCGCTCTTCGAACCTTCCCTGGCAAATCCGGACGCCTCCGCGAGGCGGTGGAGGCTGGACTATTCCAGGAAGTGCGTTGAAATGGCCGCCGCACTTGAATGCCGGAACGTGAGCGTGACGTCAGGAAGACCTGTCCCCGGGATTGCTCCCGATCGTTCCATCGCTCTCCTCAAGGCATCGCTGGAGGAACTCCTGGTCCACGCGGAAGCCCACGGGGTCCGGGTGGCGATGGAATACGAACCGGGTCTTCTCATCGAACGGTACGAAGAACTGGCCTTGCTGATCGACGATATGGGCTCCCCCTGGTTCGGGGCCAACCTGGACCTCGGGCACAGCCGTGTTCTGGGAGAGGACCCCCATGAGGTCATCGGTGCTCTTTCATCGAGCATATTCCACGTCCATATCGAGGACATCCGGGGCGGAAAGCACTATCACCTCATTCCCGGCCTGGGGGACATGGATTTCGGAATGCTTTTCGGGGTCCTGGAACAAAACGGGTATGACGGTTTCGTGACGATTGAACTCTACACCTATCCCCATCAACCCGAAGAGGCGGCGATGGAGTCCCTTGCGGTTCTCGGGAAACTCGTGCGCCGGGAGAATGAGAATAAACCATGAAATTCGCCTTCAGTTCCAACGCGTTCCTTCGCCATTCCCTTTTCGAAACCATCGAAATCCTGGCCGCCATCGGCTACGGGGGGATCGAGATCATGGCCGACGTGCCCCATGCCTATCCGCGGAACCTCTCCGGACGGGACATCGCTGAAATCAGGAGGCTCCTCGACAAAAACCGCATGGGTATATCGAACATCAACGCCTTCATGCACCACGCGGACGGCGACACGTATCACCCTTCGTGGATCGAGAAGGACCCCGGGTTGAGGGCCAAGCGGGTGGAATATACCTTGAATTGTATCGATCTGGCGGAAAAGCTCGGAGCGGAGACGCTCTCGACCGAACCCGGCGGCCCCGTCGAGAACATGGGCCGCGAGGAGGCGATGGAGTTCTTCCTGGAAGGCCTTTCGGCGGTGGAGCAAAAAGCCCGTGAGAAGGGGGTGAGAATCCTGATCGAACCCGAGCCCGGTCTTCTCATCGAGGATTCCCACGGGTTTTCCGAACTTTTCCGGGTGCTCGATCCCGGGGTGTTTGGCCTGAATTTCGACGTGGGGCACTTCTTCTGCGTGGGGGAGGATCCCCGGGAACTCATCGGGACGCTGCGGGATGCAACGGGGCATTTTCACATTGAGGACATCGCCGCATCGCGCAAGCACCATCACCTCATGTTGGGAGAGGGCGCTATCGACCTTCCGGGCGTACTTGCGGCGATCCGGGAAACCGGCTACGATCGCTTCGTCACGGTTGAACTTTACACCTACGAGAGCCGCGCGGCGGATGCGGCGCGGGAAGCTCTCGAATACCTGAAAGCGCTTAACCTGCCCGAATAACGCCCCCTACCCGTTTTGTTCCTCCGGTACCCTGGCCGCCTTGAAGCTTCTGTAGAACAGCAGGTCATACAGCAGCTTGAGGCCCCCGGACAGGAAGAAAGGTATGTTGATCAGGGCGGCGCTTGCGAGCAGCGGTCCGGTCAACACGGGCGCAAGCGATGATCCTACCGTTCGGGCGATGCTGGTTATGCCCGCCGCGGCGGATCGCTCTTCCGGATCGACAAGGGCCATCGTGAGGGACTGGCGCGTGGGCACGTCCATCTGCGAGATGCTGAAGCGGAGCAGCAGGACCGTGACGGCGAGGGGGAGGTTCGGCATGAGCGGGACCATCATCAGCAGCAGGTGGGATGGGATGTGGGTGAAGACCATGGTTTTTACCAGGCCGATCCGGGCTGCGACCCGTACCGCGAGGAGCGACGATATGCCGGCGAGGATATTGGCCCCGAAGAAGATGCCCCCGAGCACCGCCGGCTCGACGTTGAAGCGGACGGTGAACCAGTAGGCGAGGATGCTCTGCAGCACAAACGCACCGCCGAATGCATCGATGGAAAAAAGGGCGGAGAGCTTCAGCACGGCGCGCTTCGACCGGCCGAGGCCAAAGCGGTTCAGGGCCGGCGCGGTTTGGGATGATGCCCCGTTTTTCCGCACTTCAACCGCGGTGGAGAGGCGGGTGAAAAGGCCACCCAGGAGAAGCCCGAAAGCCCCGTAGCCCAGCACGATCGCGCGGTAGCTCGAAAGCAGGGAGAAATCAAGTCTTCCGAGGAACTGGACGATCAGCCCTGCAGCGAGCGCCCCAAGGGCCGTGGCGAATAAACCGGCCAGATTGTACCACGCAAAAACCGAAGTCCGCTGCTCATCGGGCACGATCTGTGACAGGGAAGCCTGTTCGATGGACAGGAACGGTCCCACCTCGTAGCCGCTCGGACTGATCACCCCGATCGTCGCGGCGATCAGGAGCAACAGGAAGTTTTTGCTCAGAACGAAAACCAGCCCCGCGGCGGCCATCAGCAACGCTCCGAAAATGAGCATTTTCTTCCGCCCGCTTCGATCCGCCGTTCCCGTGATCCAGAACGTCATCACCGTGTCGCCGGCAAGTGTCAGCGTGAGCAGCAAACCGATCTGCGTGCCGTCAAGGCCCGATTCGGCCAGGTAGAGCACAAGCACGACGGAGAGAAAACCATACGCAAAAAGGCGGGCGATTCGCGTGAAGAAAAGGACCCGCACGTCCCTTTTCAACAAACCCAGGATATTCAATTTATTCGATTGCATGCATTCCCACCGAGATAGAAGACGATGCACCACGTGAAGGTTCCGGAGCCGATCCGTGCACTGTAATCACCGCGCTGCCGCGAGGATAGTCCATTCGGGAAGGCCGGTCGATCCCAAAGTTTAAAGTCTCGCACGGGGCCATGCGCGATCCTGCCGGGTTACCTTGAAAACCGCGATTTTCGATGCTTCGCAGGTGTGGTGGGCATCACGGATGCTTCCGATACCCGGTTAAGTATAAGGGATTGTACTATCGGGGGGCAGCCCGGATACCTGTTCTCCGCGCGCGAAGCGGATGAGGGATTCGGAAATCGGTCCCTTCCCCGGGGCGGGGGGAAAAGAGGGGCAGCCGATGATCGGCGGCGGGCTGTTCCGGAGAAGGAGAGAGTCGGGGAAGGAGGGGGAACCCGACTCTTCCTTCAGGAGAAAGGCCTGAATCAGGCGAACAGTTGACACTGGAAACGACTTTTTTCTCCCGATAATAAAATAACACTTAAATCAAGAATTGTTATCCCTGGAGAATTTGTATTCTAAAATAAGAGTCTGCATTTTCGCGCCGGGTTATGAAAAAGCCGGGATGTCAGGTCGGGTTGCGGAAGGTTCGGGCATCATCGGGGGCGCAGGCCCAGAAAAGAAAAAAAACGGGTTGCGACGGAGGGTTTTGAATTCCTGCAAAGCGGAATGGGGTCCGGGACCAAAATGGGAACTCCGTCGATGATGCTCTGAGGATACTCATGCACCATTCGATGGGCCAAATCGCCGCCCACGATGGAACGCGCGGTCTCAACGCCCTCGGAAAGCCTCGGGCTGCGCATCGTTAATCCATGGGCATCGGTTGCGATTATATGGGCCATGCGGTGTTCCATCAGGTATATCGCATGCTTTCGGACTTCGGAACCAAACCGGCCGAGCAGACTCGCCGACGTGATCTGAACCAGAATGCCGCCGGCCACCCACTTGTAGAGCATGGCGGGGTTGTGCATCATAATGCTGTGCCGTTCCGGGTGGCTGATGATCGGAGTTATATCGTTGGCCTGAAGTTCCCAGAAGAAATTGTCGAGATTGTGCGGCAGAATTTCCGCGGGGAATTCGATGAGGGCATAATGCCCGGTGTTGTTCAGGGTCAGGACTTCCTCGGACTTGAGCCGTTCGACGAGATTATAGTCGAGGCGGAGTTCCGCGCCCGGGAAAACTGACAGTGGAATATCCGCCGCCTCCAATTTTTCCCTGAAGGCGTCCGTGGTTTGCAGGATCAGGGGGAGAGTGTTGTCACAGTACCCGGAGACCCAGTGGGGCGTGCACACAATCCCCGTCACCCCGTCGTCCATCGCCAAACGGGCCATGGCGATACTTTGTCCCCAATCGAGAGCTCCGTCGTCGAGACCTGGAAGGATGTGATTGTGCAGGTCAAGCATTGTTTGGGTATCCCGATGTTGGTTTTGCGGGTTGCCTGTTGCCGTCAACGGGCCGCGGACCGACCCCGAGCTGGACAACCCGTGAGCTTGCTCGGACTTTGCCGCAGGTCCGTTCCGGAACTGCAGCGATGCCATTTGTGAGGATTGAACGCTTGCTGCTGTAAGCGCAAAAAAAAGCGGATATCAGAAATCACCTTGGTAACACTCTAACACACTTTCATTCTCCGAACAAACCGGTTATGGGGTCGTTTCTCATTTCTTTTCTCCGCCGCGGCAAAGCAAGTCATAATCCGCATTTCGGCCCGCGCCTCGCCATGGATTCGGCACTGTTGCGCAGATGCATGAACCACTGGCTTTTCGGGCGGCCGTTGTTCATGTCCATTTCCCGAAGGGCTTCGGCCAGCGGCAGAGCGGTTACGCCTCTGCCCTGAAGGCCCAGAACGGTCACCGCCGCGTTCCGGTCCTTCATCGCTTCATGCAGCCTGAAGGCCGCCGCGGCGCCCATGCGGCTTGCGATGATCCGGTCGAAGGCGGTCGGATACCCGCCGCGCTGGAGGTGCCCCAGGACCGCGGTCCGGACTTCGAATTCATCGTGGCTTTCCTCTTCGAGCAGGTTCCTGATGAAATCGGTGGTGTAATGCCGGGAGGACTCTTCGTTTCGAACGAAGATGACCATCCTTTTCCCACATTCGAAGCTTTTTTTCAGTTCTTCGACGTCCGTGTTCAATTCGGCCAGGGTAATGCCTTCTTCGGGAAGATAGGCCTTCTCGGCCCCTGAGGCTATAGCGCTCGCGAGTGCCAGGAAGCCGCAACGCCTCCCCATCACTTCGATGATGAAAGCCCTGCGCGTGGCCCCGGCCGTATGCCTGATCTTGTCAATGGCCTCGATGATATTGTTGAGCGCGGTATCGGCGCCGATGGAATATTCGGAACAGGGCAGGTTGTTGTCGATGGACGCAGGGACCAGGACGATCGGAATATTCAGGGATTCGAACCTGTCCCGCAGGGCCGTGAGCCTCGCGATTTCGAGATAGGTCCCCCAGCCCCCGATGGCGACGATCCCTTTGATTTTGTGTTTGGCGATGTTTTCCGCCACGTCTTTGAACTGTTCTTCCTCGAATTTGAATCGCGCGGTTCCGATGTCCGAACCCGGTCGATTGACCCACTGCACGAGTTCCTGCCAGCTGAGGGGGATAAGGTTCCCGTTGACCAGTCCGTGAAACCCGTCTTCGGAACCGTAAACCGGCACCCCCTGGTTCATCAGGCAGCGCGCCGCCACGCTGACGGCCGCATTCATCCCGGGAGCGTCTCCCCCCCCCGTGAGAATGACGGTGATCCCGTCGTCCACGGGTTCGGCAGCCGGAATGATCTGGGTCAGCGTTTTCACGAGGGACAACGTGTTTTTGAAGCTCTCACCGCGGAGATCGAGTGCCCTGGCGTAGTTTCCCGCCTCGATTTCCTTGGCTATTTCCTGACTCTTTTCAACGACTTCCAGAAGCGGTGTGGCCGCTATCCGATTGTTGATGAGGCCGATCATGTGACGATGGACCACATCGGGTTCATTGAGCAGGATGTCCACGGCGGCGACCCCCAACCGGGTGGCGAGTATACGGTCGAAGGCCGACGGCGGCCCGCCCCTTTGAACGTGGCCGAGCACCGTCACGCGAACGTCGATTCCCAGCCGTTCGCTCAGGATCTTCTTCACATCGTCGCACCCCAGGACCAGTCCGTCCGGATGCCTGGCGCCTTCGGCCAGCACGACCATCTGGTGGGGCAGGCCGATTTCACGGGCCTTTTGAATCGTCTCGACCATTTTGTGATGCCACCGCATGTCGAGTTCCTCTTCGGGGATGAGAGCCCACGAAGCTCCGCCGGCAAGGGTGGCGGCAAGCGCGAGGTAGCCGCAGTGCCGCCCCATGGTTTCCACGATGAAGGTCCTGTGATGGGAGGCGGCGGTGGAGGAAAGGTTGTCCATGGCCCCGATGATGCGGTTGAGGCTGGTGTCCGCTCCGAGGGACATATCCGTGCCGCTCAGGTCGTTGTCGATGGAACCCGGAAGGCCGATCACCTGCAGGGGGGGAACGTCCCGGTCGCCCGCGGACGGTCCTTCCTTCTCTTCCAGGACCGCTTTGACGTGCCCGGCCCATTCGGTTGAGAGAATGTGCGCCCCCATGAGGGAACCGTCCCCTCCGATCACGACGAGCGCCTGGATGCCGAATTCCAGCAGGTTGCGGACCGCCCGCCGTCTTCCCTCCACCCTCCTGAAACTTTCCGACCGGGCCGTTCCCAGAAAGGTCCCGCCCTTCTGGATGATTCCTCCCACGTCGTTCCAGTCGAGCGGCCGGATCTGGTCTTCCCCCTGCACCAGCCCTTCATATCCGCCATAAATCCCGTAAACCTTCAATCCGACATCGAGTGCCCGCCGGACCACGGCCCTTATGGCCGCGTTCATTCCCGGGGAGTCTCCGCCGCTGGTCAAGACCCCTATGCTTTGAATCATGAACTGTCCCCCTGAAGAATAATCGTCAAATCCTATCGGTATATGATGAGAAACAAATAAGTCACGCAGGCCCCGCGGCCCATGCAACCGCCGTAAGGTACGAATAATACCAGAATCTCCGGGGTGCATCCCATGATTTCATGATTTTAAGGACGGGTTCCTCAAAAGCGCGCGTTGCGCCCGGCCCTCTCCATCCGTGCCCGGGGGCTGCCCCGCGCGGTGGGAACGGAAGGGCATCGGGGCGGTGAACGATGGGAATCGCCTGCCCCGTTCGGGAATTCAGGGAATGTGAAAGCACTTTCAAAGGCAAAACCGGTATGGTATAGACTATCCTTGTCAATATTTGGGGAGTGCGGCCTTGCGGATTTCCGGTTCGGATGCCCGCGGGGCCGGTTACGGATTCTTTGATTATCGAACCCAGGGAAAAGGAAGCGGAAGGCGAGTGAATTCCGCATTTCAGCCAATTTATAGCCCCGGAGCCGCCTTGCAGGTAGGTGAAGGGGCTTTCCCATTTTTGAGCGATAGAGTCCGACATGGGTAGAAAAAAAGAGATCAAAGGCAAAGAAGCGGACATCAGGTTGGACGAGGACGAGTCCGGCGAGCTGCAGATGATCCTCGATCGGCTTTCGGTCCAGAACCCGGAAGGGGAGACCCTCGAAAGTTACCTCGGCTCGCTCCAGGCGGCCCTGAACGGCAGGGAAAACCTGGTCGCCGCGCTGCTCGATCACCTCAGCAGGGACCCTTCCAAGGTCGGTTTCAGGGTTTTCCTGGCCCTGTGGAAGTCGGTGACGGAAAAGCAGGTTCGCCGGGTAGTCAAACAGGCGGCCTACCGCTTTTCCCAAAAGGGCTATGCGGTCGAAGAGAGCGGCACACCGGTCGAAAAAGTGGTCCTGATCCCGAAGGAAGTGCGGAAAACCACCGGGCACCTGATCCTTGCGGAAGGGACGTTCTGGCTGGTCTCGGCGCTTCTGCCGGGCGCGGGCCACGGCGGGCCCGTGGTGGTGACGGCGTTTGCGGAAAAAGGCTTTCAGAGCCTTTTTGCGAGGGTGAGTGAAACCTCGAATCGCGCGTACAGGGAATACATCCAGCAGATAGGCGATCACGAAGAAATGCAGGTGTGCGAGGTGCCGGTGAGCCACGTTGCACGGCTCTTCTTCGAAATGGCGGGCTTCTGCGCCGAGGGAGGTACAAGCCCGGAAATCGAACAGGTCAAAACGCTCCTCGCGCCTTTCCACGATCCTGCCAAACCTCCCCGCGTCTACGAACTGATGAGCGAGCCGGAAAATCCGCGGGAGCTCATTCATGGAGTAAAAACCAGGGACCTGCTGGAAAAAATCGATCAGACCTACCTCCTTTTTTCGGAAAAGGACCTGCAGCCCTACCGGCAGAAAATCCAGGAACTGGAAAGCCCCGTTCTGGTCGTTCCGCCGGAAGTGCAGCGATCACGCGTCATGGATGAACTGCGGCGTGCGGCCGATGAGCTCTGCGTCGACAGGAAGAAGTATATTTATCAGCGCTATTTTGAAGAGGCGGCCCTCGTGTGGAAGTCGATCGGATGGGATCAGCTTGCGACGTCGGCCTGGATAGTCGCCAGGCACATCGCCTGCATTGCGAAATCCGGTGAGAGTCCGCTGATCTTTCAGATGGTCATCCTGTCCATGCAGGTCTACTGGCCGGATGATTTCAAAGGGCAGGGCCAAGGCCAGGGGCAGGAGGGAGATCCCACCCGCAGAACCGAATCGGGCCTGATTCTGCCCTGAGCGCGATCGGACCTTTCGCGGCGCGGGGCGGCTTTCCTGGGCCGGGCGGGGTGGCGCGGGGTTTTTTGAGGAGGCACAGCCGATGTTTGCCACCGTGCAGGTGAAAACGCACAGCCGAAGTGCGATGATGGATGTAACGGATCTCATCGCCGGAAAAGTGAAAGAGAGCGGTGTCGAAAACGGTATCTGCGTGGTCTATGTACCGCACACCACCGCCGGGGTCACGGTCAATGAAGGGGCCGATCCCGACGTGGCCGCCGACATCCTCGCGGCTCTCGACCGTTTGGTTCCCTGGCAGGCCGGGTATGGACATGCCGAAGGCAATGCCGCGGCACACGTCAAGGCGTCCCTGGTGGGCGGCAGTGTTCACCTGATCGTCGAGAACGGCCGACTGGTCCTCGGGACGTGGGAGCGCATCTTTTTCTGTGAATTCGACGGGCCGAGAACGAGGAAAATCCATGTGAAAATCATCTGAACACCGATGTGAAAACGACTGCATGACAAAAGGGGGCTCCGAACACTTCCCCGTTGAGATAGATTCGCCTGTTGAGTTGTGATGTCGGAGGAATTTTCCACCACTGCCGGTTCTGGAAAAGGAGAACGGAATGGACAATCTTGACGCGATTTTCGCTCCCAGGTCAGTTGCTGTCGTCGGTGCTTCCACCAAACCCGGAAAGGTCGGCCACGATATCTTCGTGAACATCCTGAAGGGTCAGTACCAGGGGACGCTCTACCCGGTCAACCCCACGGCCAAGTCCATTCAATGCGTGAGGGCCTATCCGACCATCGGAGACATTCCGGACCCGGTGGATTTGGCCATCATCATTCTCCCTCCTTCCGGGGCTCTCAGGGCCGTTGAAGATTCCGCCCGCAAGGGAGTCAAAGGGATCGTCATCGTTTCGGCGGGATTCAAGGAAACCGGCGAAGAGGGTGCGAAGATAGAACAGCAGATCACCGCGCGGTGCAGGGAGGCCGGAATCCGGCTGGTCGGGCCGAACTGCCTGGGCGTCATCAATCCGCACGATTCCGTGAGGCTCAATGCAAGTTTTTCCACGCGCATGCCCGCCTACGGCCATATTTCGTTTATCTCTCAGAGCGGTGCTCTGTGCACGGCGGTCCTGGATTTCGCCGCCGACCGGGACTTCGGATTTTCCAAGTTCATATCCATCGGCAACAAGGCGGACGTCGATGAACTGGACCTCCTGCGTTACTTCCACAAGGACAAAGACACCGACGTCATCATGATCTACCTGGAAGAGCTCAAGCACGGAGAGGACTTCATCGACGAGGTCAACCAGATCACTTCGGGTGAGCGGCCCACTCCCATCCTGGTCATCAAATCCGGGCGAACGTCTGCCGGGGCGCGCGCCGCCGCCTCGCACACCGGTTCCATCGCGGGTTCCGAGGGGATTTATACCGCCATATTCGAGCAGTCGGGCATCATTCGGGCCGAATCCATCGAGGAACTGTTCGACTTCGCCGATGCCTTCCTTGGCAAAAAAATCCCCGGCGGGGACAAGGTCGCCATCATCACCAATGCCGGCGGGCCCGGAATCGTCGCGACGGACATGACGGTGACTTCGGGTCTGACCCTGGCCAAATTCAAGGAAGAAACCGTGGAGACGTTGGCGAGCCATCTGCCTTCCACGGCGAATCTTCACAACCCGGTCGACGTCATTGGAGATGCGTCTCAGGACCGGTATGAAAATGCCCTGGGAGCGGTGATACGGGACGAAGGGGTCGACGGCGCGCTCGTGATCCTGACGCCCCAGTCCATGACCAATGCCCTCGGAACGGCCGAAGCGATCGTCAGGATCGCCAAGCGGAGTCCCAAACCCATTCTCTGCTGCTTCATGGGCATTATCGACGTTTCGGCGGGAGTCAAGTATCTGCAGGGAAACGGGCTCCCGGTTTACCGTTTCCCCGAGCAGGCCGCCCAGGCCTTCGCCGCGCTCTACAAGTATTCGAAGTGGACGAACCGCCAGCACCTGGCCCAGTTCACCTTCACACACGAGGTGGATCGCGCCGCGGAAGTCATCAAGTCGAATATTGCGCAGGGCAGGTTTTATCTCGGGGAGGCGGACGGCAATGAAATCCTGCGCTGCTACGGTTTTCCGATCCTTCCCACCTTTGTTGCCAGGAATCGCGAAGAAGCCATCGACTATGCCGAGAGCATGGGATCTCCGGTGGTGCTCAAGATCGTGTCCCCACAGATCGTGCATAAGACGGATGCGGGCGGGGTCAGGCTCCGCCTGAAAGGGAGAGACGCCGTCGCCAAGGCATATGACGCCATCGTGGAGAACGCCGTGCGATTTGATCCGAAGGCGCAGATAGAGGGCGTTCTGGTCCAGAAAATGGCCGATCCCGGCGAAGAGGTGATCCTTGGAATGAGCCGTTACCCCGGCTTCGGACCGCTGCTCATGTTCGGACTGGGCGGCGTGTTCGTCGAGGTATTCAAAGACGTCGACTTCCGCCTCGCACCGATCGGCCGCAACGAAGCACGCCGCATGGTCAAGGGCATAAGGGGGCACGTCATTCTCAAGGGCTTCAGGGGAAAGCCTCCTGTGGACATCGGGGCGCTCGAAAAGGCCCTGGTGAGCCTCTCCGACATGGTCGTCAACCATTCGGAGATCAAGGAAATGGACATCAATCCGTTCATCGTCTACGAAAAGGGCAAGGGCGCCGTCGCGGCCGACTGCCGGATCATCCTGGAACCTCCGGGGAATGGAACTCAGGGCTGATCGCTTCCCGCCGGCAATGGAGGAAATGCGGGGGCGAGCGCAGGCATCGGCCGATCCGTCGGCAGGCGGGTGAAAGCGGGTTGGTTTCACGCAACGGTGGGGTGCAGCGGCGGGCCCGGGAGAAAAAGACGGCGAAAACGCGACCCCGGAGAGGCCCTCTACGGGCAGCGTCAGCGCGTCAGTTCCTTCATTCGGGCCGGGGGGCCTCCTCGTCGATCCAGGACCAGTATTCATCATCCCAAAGGCAACCTTCCGTGCCGCAGGGAGACACATCGATTCTCTCCGCGCGGTTCTCGAAGGTCAGGCGGTCGAAGTCGACCGGGCGGGAAGGCCCGGAATCGGGTTTGTTTTCGGTGGTGCTCACAGACGGTCCCTTCCGGGGAAAACTGCAATCGATACTGTGAAAGAATCGGAACGGCGGGCGGCCCCACAGGGGACGGGCAGCCTTTCGATCCCAGCAGGAAGGAATTCACGATTTCCCGGAGCCGCCCCGCACTTGCTTCCCGGGGCGGCACCGGTTTGCCGATGATCACTGAAACCCGGGACCAGAAGCGCCGAAACGGCTTGCTCATGGGTTTCCCGTATTTCCTGCTGAAAAAGCTCCCCCACAGTCCCTTGAGGCAAACAGGGACGACGGGGACCGGAGTGTCGCGGACGATCCGTTCAATCCCCGGCCTGAACTTGATGGTCTTGCCGTTCCTGGTCAACCGCCCCTCGGGAAAATAACAGACCAGTTCGCCCTTGCGTAATTCCGAGGCGATGTTCCGGAATGCGGAATCCAGAAGCGCCGGGTCTTCCAGCGCACTGGCGATGGGGATCACCCTGGCGTCCCTGAAAATGCGCCCCGCAAGGGGCAGCCGGAAAAAACCGTGGTGCATGACGAACCGGATCGGCCTTCTGCAGATGCTGCTGAGGAGCATCCAGTCCACGAAACTGACGTGGTTGCAGACGATGACGGCGGGGCCGTGAGAAGGGATGTTTTCTCGGCCCGAAACCTCCAGCCGGTATATCGTGTTGCTGAGGACACGGCAGACGAACTGAAGAATTTTAACGGTGCGTTCGGCATCCATACGACCGGATAAAGCCCCCTTCGATATCTCGATAAAGAAAGTCCGAAACGGCCGCGCAGGCAAGCGGTGTTGTAATTTTGCGGTTCGGATTTTACACTAATTTTCAGGTGTCCTGAAAGAACAATCCGGTTTTCTCCCCGGGACGGGATTCAACAGTGCATGGAGGGTAGCCAGGCGGGGTTTGAAGCTGTAATATCGGGATTCGCTGAATCCTTAAGATGCTTGATATCAGGGAGTATCGATGAAAGTGCGGAAAAGAAGAAGAGTTTTCCATTCGCAGCGACTGTTACCCTTGGTCCTGCTGACGGCCATGATCGGCGGTTTCATATTTTCCGGATGGGATCGGGCGCTGGCGGCGGAACGGGACTACACCGTCGCAGTTTACACGAGCGGGTTGCCGTTCGACGCCAAAGGGCAGGACGGCGAGCTGTCGGGCTTCGACGTCGACCTCTGGAAGGAAATCGCCCTGAAGCTCGGCATCAAATATCATTTCCGGGAGATGGCGCATTTCCCGGAAGTGCTGGAAGCCGTGTCGAACGGTGAAGCTGATTTCGGCCTTGCGGCCATCAGCATC
Source organism: uncultured Syntrophobacter sp. (assembly GCA_963663685.2). Taxonomy (GTDB): domain Bacteria; phylum Desulfobacterota; class Syntrophobacteria; order Syntrophobacterales; family Syntrophobacteraceae; genus Syntrophobacter. Next base: position 522,473 of record CAXXDT010000014.1, read on the forward strand.
ACGAGCGAGCGTTCCCGGTCGATGGTCTTTTCCCAGCCGTATTTCGTCGCCGGGCAGGGTATTCTCGTAAATGCCCGGAGGGGGCATACCGTGCTGGCCCTCCTGGAGGTCCTCTGGTCACCGGTGATTTTCAGCGCCATTGCGCTCGTGCTCATCCTGATCGTCGTTTACGGCCACCTGCTGTGGCTGGCGGAACGGGGCAGAAACCCTCTTGTGAGCAGCAGCTATGTCCCCGGGGTTTTCGAAGCCATGTGGTGCGCGTTCGCCATCAAAACGACCATCGGCTTCGGCGACCTCGTCCCGCGCAGGTGGCTGGCAAGATTGATCTCGATCCCCATATGGCTCACGGGGATTTTCCTCGTTTCGATCATCAGCGCTCAGTTGATCTCCGAATTCGTCGCGGAGCGCGTCAAAATGGGGGGATCGATTTCGAGCTACCACGATCTCAGAAAGAAAAAAGTCGTCGTGCTCGGCGGGACCACGGGTTTGGAGGTCGTGAAGGGACTCTCGCCCAGGAGGATCGTGGAAGTGAACAGAATCGAAAAAGGGTACAAAAAACTCTTCGATCATGAAGCTGATGCCCTGGTCTATGACTATCCTTTCCTTGCCTATGCCGCCGATACCATGCGCGATCAGGGGTATGAAGTAAAAGTGGTCGGAGATCCTTTCGGGGAAGAGTTTTACGGGATAGCGATGAGCCAGCCGCTGGTCGAAGAAGACCCGGGGATGGTCCGGAAAATCAATATGACCATCCTCGAACTCCGTGACAGGGGCTACCTGGAAGGCCTCAAACACAGGTGGATCGGTAGCCTGGATGCCGGGTAGCGCGGTCCCCCGCGGGAGCGGTTGCCGCCGGAGGCACTGGTGGCAACCGTCTGAAGCCGTCCGGAGTTCACTTCCGTTTTGAGGCGGCTGTACCGATATTCCTCTGTGTTATTTCAAACCTGCCGAAAAAATTCTTCAGAATCTCCTTTGCGCTGCGAAGCGATGCTCTCCCGGTCTCTTGAAGGGAAAACACGCCATGGGCCGGCCGGCCGGGGACTTTGACCTTGGCCCCCCGGGTGGTGGACCTCACCCGATAATGTTCGCACCCATGGCCCTGGCGCAGGGCCGAGAACAATGAGCCGGTATGACCTGAGCCACATGACGGTGGGAGCCTGCGTCCAATGTCGTGCCCCATAATGATCAAGCCGTGATTCGCCTTGGATGTCCTGACGGAAGCGCTCGATAACCCGGCGGGCAGGCGCAAATCCCAACCAAGTCCGATCCCCGGTTCGGACCCGATAGCCCTTCACTCACACACGCATGTAAACAGGGATGCGCCTTTCCTCTCGCGTGTCCTCCGGTTTGGTGCCGTACCGGTTTGGTGCGAATGGATTTCACCCGCCGATCGAGAGTCCTTTCCATCCCCTGCGGGATGTTTTCGGTGCCCGTGCAGCCGGGCGGTGGGAGCTGATGAACGGTCGTTCATTACATAGGATATTGCCTATTAATCTTATGGGTAGATACAATAATTTTTTCTTGACAACGATTGTAACAACTATATAATATTACTTGTAATTATGCCCAAACTAACATAGTTGAAGCAGCCTTGTCCATGCTCGGCCCGCGGACTTTGGCACCGGATGTTATTTTCGGAGCAGCAAAGCGGTAGGCAAGGTCCGCTGTTTCTTCTTTTGAAGTGGTGCCGGGGAGCGGTGGAGTCGGGGCATTTGTGAAACAAATCACTATAACGACAGATAAAGGAGGCAGAGCAGATGCAGGAGAAGTTGCAGAAGGTATTTTCAAACCATTATCGCAAGCGGGACGCCCTGATTCCCATTTTGCAGGAGGTTCAGGGGGAATTCGGGTATCTCCCGCCGGAGGCGATGGAGGCGGCGGCGCGGCACTGCCGGATGTCGCCGGTGGAGGTTTACGGTGTGGCCACGTTCTACGCGCAGTTCAAGTTCAGCCTCACGGGCAGGAACACGGTGATGGTCTGTCAGGGCACGGCGTGCCACGTCATGGGCGGGGCGCGGATCCTGGCCGAGGTCAAGAGCCAGTTGGGGGTCCGGCCGGGGGAAACCACGCAGGACATGGACTTCACGCTGGAGACGGTGGCATGCATCGGGGCCTGCGCGCTGGCCCCGGCCATGGTGGTCAACAAGGATACGCACGGCAGGATGAAAGCTGAAAAAGTCATGGAGATTCTGAATGCAGCCAGAAGCCATTAGGATACAGCCAGGAAAAGAACGGCAGCTCCTTGTGTGCCGGGGGACCGGGTGCGAATCGCAGAAGGCGAACCTCCTCTATTCGGGCCTTGAGGAGGAACTGAGAAAAGCGGGTCTCTCGGACCGGATTGAAGTGAAATTCACGGGGTGCCACGGGCTCTGCCAGATGGGCCCGACGGTCGTGGTGGAACCGGAAGGGACGTTTTACTGCAACGTGAAGCCGGAAGACGCGGAGGAAATCGTCAACGTCGACATCAAGGACGGGGGGACGGTGGACCGGCTCATATTCATCGATCCCAAGAGCAAAAAGAAGCTTTTAAGCTACCGGGACATGAAGTTTTTTCAGCCGCAGCGGCGGATCGTTCTGCGCAATTGCGGATTCATCAATCCCGAGGAGATCGACAACTATATCGCCGTGGGGGGCTACGAGGGCATCCGGAAGGCCTTCGGGATGACCCAGGCCGAGGTCATAAACGAGGTGAAAAAGTCGGGGATACGCGGCCGAGGGGGCGGCGGGTTTCCGACGGGCATGAAGTGGGAGTTCGCCAACAGATCGGTTGCAGACCAGAAGTATCTCGTCTGCAACGCCGACGAGGGAGACCCCGGGGCGTTCATGGACCGTGCGGTGCTGGAAGGGGACCCGCACAGCGTCCTGGAAGGGATGATGATCGCGGGGTACGCCATAGGGGCGACGAAGGCGTACATCTACGTGCGCGCGGAGTATCCCATGGCCTACGAACGTGCCCTCATCGCTATAAGGCAGGCAACGGAGCGGGGGTATCTCGGGAAGAACATCTTCGGCTCGGGCTTTGATTTCGAGATCAAGGTGAAGCTCGGAGCGGGGGCCTTCGTGTGCGGCGAGGAAACGGCGCTCATGGCCTCAATCGAGGGAAAGCGCGGCATGCCGATGCCGAGGCCTCCCTTTCCGGCCGTGAAGGGTCTGTTTGGGAAACCCACCAACATCAACAACGTCGAGACCTTCGCCAACATCCCCGTGATTCTCACGAAGGGGGGGGAGTGGTTTGCAAGTGTCGGAACGGAGAAAAGCAAGGGGAGCAAGGTGTTCGCCCTTGCCGGCAAGATCACCAACAGCGGCCTGGTGGAAATCCCCATGGGCACGCCGCTCCGGCAGATCGTCGAGGAGATCGGGGGCGGGATTCCCAACAAGCGCAAGTTCAAGGCCGCTCAGACGGGCGGGCCGTCGGGGGGGTGCATTCCGGCCGAACACTTCGACGTGCCGATGGACTACGAGAACCTGACCCAGCTCGGGGCCATCATGGGCTCGGGGGGGCTCATCATCACCGATGAGACGACCTGCATGGTGGACATGGCGCGGTTCTTCCTGAGCTTCACGCAGAAGGAATCGTGCGGCAAGTGTGTTCCCTGCCGTCTGGGGACGAAGAAGATGCTCGAGATCCTGACGGCCGTAACGGAAGGCGTGGCCAGCATGGAGGACCTGGACCAGTTGACGGAGCTCGCCCAGAACGTGAAGGCGGGGTCCCTTTGCGGGCTGGGCCAGACGGCCCCCAATCCCGCACTCTCCACGGTCAGGTATTTCCGGGACGAATACGAGGCCCATATCCTGCGGAAGGAATGCCCGGCCAGGGTCTGCGTTCCCCTCATCAAGTTCGAGGTGAACGAGGCCAACTGCACGAAGTGCGGTTCATGCCAGAAGGCCTGCCCCACGGCAGCGGTCAGTTGGCAGAAAAAGGAACCGGCTTTCATCGACAAGGAAAAATGCATCAAGTGCCGCGCCTGCATTCTTGCCTGCAGGTTCCACGCGATCGATTGATGCCTGGGGCAGGGGAGAGGCTTTCACGGATTTTCAAAATAACCCTCCGATGAACGAGAGAAGGACAATGGATAACGATAAAATCACATTGACAGTGAACGGAAAAGACTTCAAGGGGAAGAAAATCGAGGGGAAGAAGGGCCAGACGGTTCTCGAAGTCTTCAGGGCCAATGGGATCTATGTTCCCACCCTTTGCTACCACCCCAAGATGCCCCCTTACGGCGGATGCCGCCTTTGCATTGTGGAAATAGAGAACATGCGCGGGCTGCCCCCGTCCTGCACCACTCCCGCCGTGGACGGCATGGTGATCCACACGCACACCGACAAGCTCTACGAGGTGCGAAGGACCGTCCTGGAACTGCTGGTGGCCTACGGCGATCACAACTGCCTCCTTTGCGAACAACTCGGAAACTGCGAGCTGGAGAACCTGGTCTACGAGCACGGTATCGAAAAGGTGCGGTACAAGACGGATTTCGTGCACAAGGCCAAGGACGACAGCCATCCCATGATGGTCCGGGACCAGAGCAAGTGCGTGCTCTGCGGGCGCTGCGTGCGGGCTTGTCTGCACGTGCAGGGAAACGGCGTGATCGACATCGCCGCCCGGGGATCGGATTCTTTTATCACGACGTTTAACGACATGTCGCTCAAGGATTCGAACTGCGTTTCCTGCGGCCAGTGCGTCCAGGCCTGCCCGGTTGGTGCGCTGACGGAGAAAAAGGCCAAGGGTAAGGGCCGCCCATGGGAAGTGGAAAAAGTTCGATCCACCTGTCCGTACTGCGGCGTGGGCTGCCAGCAGTGGCTCCATGTCAAGGATGGGCGAATTGTCAAGGTCACCGGCGTGGAGGATGGAGCGCCCAACATGGGCCGCCTCTGTGTCAAGGGCCGCTTCGCCTATGAGTTCATCTATTCTCCCGAGAGGCTTAAGACGCCCCTCATCAAGGAGAACGGTGGGTTCCGGGAGGCTTCGTGGGATGAAGCGCTGGACCTGGTTGCGGACAAATTCAAGGAAATCATCGCCAGAGACGGGCCCGATGCCCTGGCCGGGGTCAGTTGTTCCCGAAGCATCAACGAAGATTCCTACCAGATGCAAAAACTCTTCCGCGCGGTTATCGGGACGAACAACATCGATAACTGCGCTCGTGCCTGTCACGCCCCCACCGTCGCCGGTCTGGCGAAATCCTTCGGTTCCGGGGCCATGACCAACTCGTTTAAAGACTTTGCCAAAGCAAAAATGATCCTCGCTATCGGCAGCAACATGACCGAGGCTCATCCCGTGGCATCCACCTACGTGAAGAACGCCGTGGCGAACGGGGCGGACCTCATTGTCGTGGATCCGCGGTATACGGGCCTGGCCGAACACGCCGCGCTCCACGTGCCGATCAAGGTGGGGAGCGACATCGCCTTCCTCAACGGACTCATGCACGTTCTCATAACCGAGAACCTCTACGACGCGAAGTACGTCGAGTCGTACTGCGACGGTTTTGAAGCGCTCAAGGCGAAAGTGCTGGAGTATCCGCCGGAAAGGGCCGCGGAGATAGCCGGCGTGAGCGCCGACACCATCCGTCACCTGGCTCGCCGCCTCGCCTCGGTGAAACCGGCCATGCTCATCTACACCCTCGGCATAACTGAGCATTCCTGCGGGATGAACAATGTTCTTTCGACCGCCAACCTCCAGATGCTCCTGGGGAATGTCGGGTTGGAATGCAGCGGCGTTAACCCTATCCGCGGGCAGAACAACGTGCAGGGTGCCTGCGACATGGGCGCTCTTCCCAACGTTTTCCCTGGGTACCACCAGGTGACCGATCCGAAAGCGCAGGCCAAATTCAAGGCTGCATGGGGCGTCGATAAGTTGCCGGACAAGGTGGGACTGATGGTTCCCCAAATGCTGGATGGTCTGGTTTCCGGCAAGATCAAAGGTTTTTACGTGTTTGGCGAAAATCTCGCCAACGTCGAACCCGATATCAAGCATGTTGAACACTGCCTGGAATCGGCGGAGTTCCTGGTCTGCAACGACCTGTTCCAGACCGAGACCACACGCTTTGCAGACGTCGTCTTTCCAGCGGCGGCATGGAGCGAAAACGACGGGACGTTCGCCAGCAGTGAACGGCGCATCAGCATGGTGCGGACAGCCAGTGAACCGCCGGGGGTGGCTAAGCCCAACTGGTGGATATTCAAAGAGATCGCCAGGCGCATGGGGCAGGAATGGCAGTCCAACAGCGCTCAGGAACTGTGGGACAATGAAATTTCCGTACTGGCGCCACAAATGACCGGCATCAAGTATGCGCGGATCCAGGAAGACGGCCTGCAGTGGCCGGTTCCGGACGAGAATCATCCCGGCACTCCGACCCTGCATAAGGACGGGCGTTTCACCTGCGGCCGCGGGCAATTGGTGGCCGTGGACTGGACGCCGCCCAGGGAAGTTCCCGATGCGGAGTATCCCTTTGTGTTGAGCACGGGCCGGCGACTCTATCATTACCACACCCGTACTCAAACGGGCCGATGCCAGGGCATCAACGAACTCCTTGGTGAGGAAACGGCCGACATCTCTCCCGACGATGCGAGCGCCCTGGGTATCGCAAACGGTGAGATGGTCAAGGTCAGGTCGCGACGCGGGGAGGTGGTCGTGAAGGCCAAGGTGACGGAACAGGTGCCGAAGGGCCTCGTCTGGATGGCTTTCCATTTCCGGGAAGGCTGTGCCAACTGGCTGACGAACACGGCTTTCGATCCGGTCACCCAGACCGCCGAATACAAAGCTTGCGCCGTAACGGTGGAAAGGGTGTGCTGAGGCCGCCCCTGTCCGGGGCGAAAACCGGTTCAGACCCCGCGCATTGTTTATTTGCACTGTGACGGGCCGGATGGATACGCAAGATCTTCCGGCCCGTGGAGGTTTCAATTTCTTATCCTGGCTTCATTACTATGTCATACACGCCAACCTGATCTTCATGTAAGGAGAAATCTTATGGATAAGCCGATTTCCTTCGATGCTCTGATACCCAAAGAGATGGCCGTGAAGGCGGAAGCCGTCGGGGTCGCAAAGGCGAATCTGGGCGCCTGCCAGATGTTTGCGCTGGCCATTCTGGCCGGGGCGTTCATCGCGATGGGGGCCAACTATGCCACCACGGTCTGGTCCGGCCTGGGCAAGATCGCCGTTAACGCAGGAAAAGACGTCGCCTTTACCACCTCGATTCCGTACGGCATTCAGCGGCTCCTGGGGGGCCTCGTGTTCGCCACGGGCCTCATGATGGTCATCATCGGGGGCTCCGAGCTCTTTACCGGCAACTGCCTGATTCCCATGGCCTGGGCTTCCAAAAAGGTCAGGACCGGCGCCATGCTGCGGAACTGGGTGATCGTTTACATCGGCAACTTCGTCGGTTCGGTTGTGACGGCCTACCTGGTGTTCGTTGGCGGCCAGCATACTTTCGGAGGGGGTGCGGTCGGCGTGACGGCGCTCAACATAGGAATAGCCAAAACCAGCCTGGGGTTCATACAATGCGTGACCCTGGCCATCTTCTGTAACGCGCTGGTGTGCATGGCCGTCTGGATGTGTTTCAGCGCCCGGAGCACCGGAGACAAGGTCCTGGCGATCCTGCCTCCGATCTCGGCCTTCGTCGCCTGCGGCTTCGAGCACTGCGTGGCCAACATGTACTTCATCCCCTCGGCCCTTTTCATCAAGGACCTCGATCCGGCCTACTTCGCGACCGTAGCGGCGGGCCTCAAGGACGGGGGTGCGATCCTGACCTGGGGGAATTTCCTCTACAACAATCTCCTGCCCGCAACCATCGGCAACATCATCGGCGGTGCCCTCATGGTCGGCGGAATGTACTGGTTCATCTACCTGAGGCCGGGCTTGAGCGCCAAAGCCGCGGCACAGAGCGGTGTACCGGAGACCGCAAAGGCTAAATAGAAACCGGGTGGTCCACAGGCGCCGGGTTCTTCTCAAGGGGTGTTCCGTATGGACGCCCCTTTTCAAATCCGCATGCAATTGAGAGTGTGCATTCATTTCGTCAGAACATGATGGTTCTGCCCGTTCCGGTCCCATCCATGCACCCGCCCGGGGAAATTGGAATACGTCCGATACTTCGCCATACTCAACCGCTCGGGCCGTACAGGATCGTGTTCAAGGCATTCCATGTGCGGGTCCGGAGTCCTGAGACTTTTTCTTGACAGCAGCGGTCGTAATAGTATAATATTATTTGTAATTATGCATACTTAAACATATTGAGCTCATCTTTTCGATGCTTGATCCGCTGTCGTACCGAATGGGAAATTCTCTTTTCGGAACACTGTACAAAAACGCAGTTTTTCGCTGAATCAGAGAGTGAATAGGGGCTTCCAAGTGTCCGATGTTGATTCCGGCTCTTCGCTGAAGTATTTGCAATTCCACAAATTCTCGCGAAATATTGCGGCAATCGGTACTATTGAAAGCTGTCAGATGGAAACGTTTTTCCTGGGTTGGTCGTCGGCAGGTGCAGATTTCATGGTCCTGGGTGAGTCTGTTCCCTTTTCAGTATCGTGCGCACCGGGGAGCGGGTGAATCAGCTGTACGGACCCAGGACGATTTTCCCTGGGCTCTTTTTTAAGCCATCGTGATAATGGGTCCCATGCCTGCAGAGACTTAGGAGGCCGGATCCGCAGCCGGCGGGGGTATGCCGGCCGCATGACGTCAGGATCGGGGTCCGCTGCAATGTTTGCAGGCTGCCGGTTCAAGCCCCTGAAGCAAGCAAGTGCCCGCACAAGAGTAATTCCGGCCAGGTTCAATCCCTTTTTCCGCAAGATTCGACTCATAAATACTCGAGGGCACATGGACTTTGCGAGGACTCGCATCCTGCGGCCTTTGACCGCACATGTGGACCGATACGGGGGCTGGCGCCGGGCGTTGTTTTCGGATCGGTGGAACGGGCAGGCGGGTTTTGCCCGTGGGGGTATTGTGCGCGCCCGGGGGGAGGAGGAGTGAGCAGGTGCGCCGATTTTTTCGGAAGCGTTTCGTCGAATTGACCTCCGGTTTCTTTGTCCGCGGGGGATGCCGGAACCGGAGAAAGGGCGTTCTCCCTGGGGATTGATCTTCAGCCGGATGATGGAATCGGGAGGACCGGTGGAGTGGAGGCATTTGTGAAAAAAATCACCGCAGTAGGATGAAAAGGAGGCAGAGCAGATGCAGAAGAGGTTGCAGCAGGTATTTTCAAACCACTATCGCAAGCGGGACGCCCTGATTCCCATTTTGCAGGAGGTCCAGGGGGAATTGGGGTATCTCCCGCCGGAGGCGATGGAGGCGGCGGCGCGGCACTGCCGGATGTCGCCGGTGGAGGTTTACGGTGTGGCCACGTTCTACGCGCAGTTCAAGTTCAGCCTCACGGGCAGGAACACGGTGATGGTTTGCCAGGGCACGGCGTGCCACGTCATGGGCGGGGCGCGGATCCTGGCCGAGGTCAAGAGCCAGTTGGGGGTCCGGCCGGGGGAAACCACGCAGGACATGGACTTCACGCTGGAGACGGTGGCATGCATCGGGGCCTGCGCGCTGGCCCCGGCCATGGTGGTCAACAAGGATACGCACGGCAGGATGAAAGCTGAAAAAGTCATGGAGATTCTGAATGCAGCCAGAAGCCATTAGGATACAGCCAGGAAAAGAACGGCAGCTCCTTGTGTGCCGGGGGACCGGGTGCGAATCGCAGAAGGCGAACCTCCTCTATTCGGGCCTTGAGGAGGAACTGAGAAAAGCGGGTCTCTCGGACCGGATTGAAGTGAAATTCACGGGGTGCCACGGGCTCTGCCAGATGGGCCCGACGGTCGTGGTGGAACCGGAAGGGACGTTTTACTGCAACGTGAAGCCGGAAGACGCGGAGGAAATCGTCAACGTCGACATCAAGGACGGGGGGACGGTGGACCGGCTCATATTCATCGATCCCAAGAGCAAAAAGAAGCTTTTAAGCTACCGGGACATGAAGTTTTTTCAGCCGCAGCGGCGGATCGTTCTGCGCAATTGCGGATTCATCAATCCCGAGGAGATCGACAACTATATCGCCGTGGGGGGCTACGAGGGCATCCGGAAGGCCTTCGGGATGACCCAGGCCGAGGTCATAAACGAGGTGAAAAAGTCGGGGATACGCGGCCGAGGGGGCGGCGGGTTTCCGACGGGCATGAAGTGGGAGTTCGCCAACAGATCGGTTGCAGACCAGAAGTATCTCGTCTGCAACGCCGACGAGGGAGACCCCGGGGCGTTCATGGACCGTGCGGTGCTGGAAGGGGACCCGCACAGCGTCCTGGAAGGGATGATGATCGCGGGGTACGCCATAGGGGCGACGAAGGCGTACATCTACGTGCGCGCGGAGTATCCCATGGCCTACGAACGTGCCCTCATCGCCATAAGGCAGGCAACGGAGCGGGGGTATCTCGGGAAGAACATCTTCGGCTCGGGCTTTGATTTCGAGATCAAGGTGAAGCTCGGAGCGGGGGCCTTCGTGTGCGGCGAGGAAACGGCGCTCATGGCCTCGATCGAGGGAAAGCGCGGCATGCCGATGCCGAGGCCTCCCTTTCCGGCCGTGAAGGGTCTGTTTGGGAAACCCACCAACATCAACAACGTCGAGACCTTCGCCAACATCCCCGTGATTCTCACGAAGGGGGGGGAGTGGTTTGCAAGTGTCGGAACGGAGAAAAGCAAGGGGAGCAAGGTGTTCGCCCTTGCCGGCAAGATCACCAACAGCGGCCTGGTGGAAATCCCCATGGGCACGCCGCTCCGGCAGATCGTCGAAGAGATCGGGGGCGGGATTCCCAACAAGCGCAAGTTCAAGGCCGCTCAGACGGGCGGGCCGTCGGGGGGGTGCATTCCGGCCGAGCACTTCGACGTGCCGATGGACTACGAGAACCTGACCCAGCTCGGGGCCATCATGGGCTCGGGGGGGCTCATCATCACCGATGAGACGACCTGCATGGTGGACATGGCGCGGTTCTTCCTGAGCTTCACGCAGAAGGAATCGTGCGGCAAGTGCGTTCCCTGCCGTCTGGGGACGAAGAAGATGCTCGAGATCCTGACGGCCGTGACGGAAGGCGTGGCCAGCATGGAGGACCTGGACCAGTTGACGGAGCTCGCCCAGAACGTGAAGGCGGGGTCCCTTTGCGGGCTCGGCCAGACGGCCCCAAATCCCGCACTCTCCACGGTCAGGTATTTCCGGGACGAATACGAGGCCCATATCCTGCGGAAGGAATGCCCGGCCAGGGTCTGCGTTCCCCTCATCAAGTTCGAGGTGAACGAGGCCAACTGCACGAAGTGCGGTTCATGCCAGAAGGCCTGCCCCACGGCAGCGGTCAGTTGGCAGAAAAAGGAACCGGCTTTCATCGACAAGGAAAAATGCATCAAGTGCCGCGCCTGCATTCTTGCCTGCAGGTTCCACGCGATCGATTGATGCCTGGGGCAGGGGAGAGGCTTTCACGGATTTTCAAAATAACCCTCCGATGAACGAGAGAAGGACAATGGACAACGATAAAATCACATTGACAGTGAACGGAAAAGACTTCAAGGGGAAGAAAATCGAGGGGAAGAAGGGCCAGACGGTTCTCGAAGTCTTCAGGGCCAACGGGATCTATGTTCCCACCCTTTGCTACCACCCCAAGATGCCCCCTTACGGCGGATGCCGCCTTTGCATTGTGGAAATAGAGAACATGCGCGGGCTGCCCCCGTCCTGCACCACTCCCGCCGTGGACGGCATGGTGATCCACACGCACACCGACAAGCTCTACGAGGTGCGAAGGACCGTCCTGGAACTGCTGGTGGCCTACGGCGATCACAACTGCCTCCTTTGCGAACAACTCGGAAACTGCGAGCTGGAGAACCTGGTCTACGAGCACGGTATCGAAAAGGTGCGGTACAAGACGGATTTCGTGCACAAGGCCAAGGACGACAGCCATCCCATGATGGTCCGGGATCAGAGCAAGTGCGTGCTCTGCGGGCGCTGCGTGCGGGCTTGTCTGCACGTGCAGGGAAACGGCGTGATCGACATCGCCGCCCGGGATCGGATTCTTTTATCACGACGTTTAACGACATGTCGCTCAAGGATTCGAACTGCGTTTCCTGCGGCCAGTGCGTCCAGGCCTGCCCGGTTGGTGCGCTGACGGAGAAAAAGGCCAAGGGTAAGGGCCGCCCATGGGAAGTGGAAAAAGTTCGATCCACCTGTCCGTACTGCGGCGTGGGTTGCCAGCTCTGGCTTCATGTCAAGGATGGCAGGATCACGAAAGTCACGGGTGTTGAGGACGGTGCCCCCAACGAGGGCCGCTTGTGCGTCAAGGGCCGCTTCGGATACGACTGGATCTACTCGGAAGAAAGACTCAAAACCCCTTTGATCAAGGAGAACGGGGGCTTCCGGGAGGCTTCGTGGGACGAAGCGCTGGACCTGGTTGCGGACAAATTCAAGGAAATCATCGCCAGGGACGGGCCCGATGCCATCGCGGGGGTCAGTTCTTCCCGCAGCATCAACGAAGATTCCTACCAGATGCAAAAACTCTTCCGCGCGGTTATCGGGACGAACAACATCGATAACTGCGCTCGTACCTGACACGCCCCCACCGTCGCCGGTCTGGCGAAATCCTTCGGTTCCGGGGCTATGACCAACTCGTTTAAAGACTTTGCCAAAGCAAAAATGATCCTCGCTATCGGCACCAACATGACCGAGGCTCATCCCGTGGCCGCCACCTATGTGAAGAACGCCGTGGCGGATGGGGCGGAACTCATTGTCGTGGATCCGCGGTATACGGGCCTGGCCGAACACGCCACGCTCCACGTGCCGATCAAGGTGGGGAGCGATATCGCCTTCCTCAACGGGCTGATGCACGTTCTCATAACCGAGAACCTGTATGACGACAACTATGTGAAATCGTGCTGCGTGGGTTTCGAAGAACTGAAAAAGAAAGTCATGGAATATCCGCCGGAAAGAGCTGCCGAAATAAGCGGCGTGAGCGCCGACACCATTCGTGACGTCGCTCGCCGTCTGGGAGCGGTGAAGCCGGCCATGCTCGCCTACACGCTCGGCATCACCGAGCATACGTGCGGGATGAACAACGTGCTTTCCTGCGCGAACCTCCAGATGCTCCTGGGAAACGTCGGCTTCGAGTGCGGTGGGGTCAATCCTCTGCGCGGGCAGAACAACGTGCAGGGTGCCTGCGACATGGGTGCTCTTCCCAACGTTTTCCCCGGGTACCAGCAGGTGGCCGATCCGAAAGCGCAGGCCAAATTCAAGGCCGCATGGGGTGTGAACTCACTGCCGGACAAACCGGGTTTGATGATGCCGCAAATGATGGACGGCCTGGCGAGCGGCAAGGTCAAGGCATTTTACATCTTCGGCGAGAACCTTGCGAACACCGAACCGGATATCCGGCATGTTGAACACTGCCTGGAATCGGCCGAATTCGTGGTCTGCAACGACCTGTTCCAGACCGAGACCACGCGCTTTGCGGACGTGATTTTCCCCGCAGCGGCGTGGAGCGAAAACGACGGGACGTTCAGCAACAGCGAAAGACGGGTCAGCCGGGTGCGGACCGTGAGCGAACCGCCGGGAATATCCAGGCCCAACTGGTGGATCTTCAAGGAGATCGCCAGGCGCATGGGGCAGGAATGGCAGTCCAACAGCGCGCGGGAACTGTGGGACAATGAAATCGCGCAACTCGCTCCCGCACTGGTCGGGATAAAGTATGCGCGCATCGAAGGGGACGGCCTCCAATGGCCGGTGCCGAACGAGAATCATCCCGGCACTCCGACCCTGCACAAGGACGGCTGCTTCACCTGCGGCCTCGGACAGCTCATCCCGGTGGACTGGACGCCGCCCGCGGAAGTGCCCGATGCGGAGTATCCCTTCGTGTTGAGCACCGGCCGTCGGCTCCAGCACTACCATACCCGCACTCAGACCGGTCGTGCCTTGGGACTGAACGAACTTCTGGGTGAGGAAACGGCCGACCTTTCCATTGCTGATGCGAGAGCCCTGGGAATTACAAACGGGGAGATGGTCAAGGTCAGGTCACGACGCGGGGAGGTGGTCGTGAAGGCCAAGGTGACGGAACAGGTGCCGAAGGGCCTCGTCTGGATGGCTTTCCATTTCCGGGAAGGTTGTGCCAACTGGCTGACCAACGCGGCTTTCGATCCGGTCACCCAGACCGCCGAATACAAGGCTTGTGCCGTAACGGTGGAGAAGGTGTAGCCGTGTGAGGCGGGACAGGACGCTGCAACAGCGGCTGCGGGACGGGCCGTAAAAGCTCCTCTCCCGTACGGGAGAAGATGGGTTGGGGGCGAGCGGGCATTTGGCGTTCAAAGGCCTGGCCCCCGCACTCTTCCTGCCCGGTAAGGGGAGCTGATCGGCCGCCGCGGCTCGTTTGAGTAACCTTCGCATTAATGGCTCGGACGCCGGGGGCTGCCGCGAAATGATTTGAAGTGCGGACCCCCGCAGTAGGTCCAACTTTTATATTCATCTTCCAAAACTCGATCTTCATGTAAGGAGAAATCTTATGGATAAGCCGATTTCCTTCGATGCTCTGATACCCAAAGAGATGGCCGTGAAGGCGGAAGCCGTCGGGGTCGCAAAGGCGAATCTGGGCGCCTGCCAGATGTTTGCGCTGGCCATTCTGGCCGGGGCGTTCATCGCAATGGGAGCCAACTATGCCACCACGGTCTGGTCCGGCCTGGGCAAGATCGCCGTTAACGCAGGAAAAGACGTTGCCTTTACCACCTCGATTCCGTACGGCATTCAGCGGCTCCTGGGGGGCCTCGTGTTCGCCACGGGCCTCATGATGGTCATCATCGGGGGCTCCGAGCTCTTTACCGGCAACTGCCTGATTCCCATGGCCTGGGCGTCCAAAAAGGTCAGGACCGGCGCCATGCTGCGGAACTGGGTGATCGTTTACATCGGCAACTTCGTCGGTTCGGTTGTGACGGCCTACCTGGTGTTCGTTGGCGGCCAGCATACTTTCGGAGGGGGTGCGGTCGGCGTGACGGCGCTCAACATAGGAATAGCCAAAACCAGCCTGGGGTTCATACAATGCGTGACCCTGGCCATCTTCTGTAACGCGCTGGTGTGCATGGCCGTCTGGATGTGTTTCAGCGCCCGGAGCACCGGAGACAAGGTCCTGGCGATCCTGCCTCCGATCTCGGCCTTCGTCGCCTGCGGCTTCGAGCACTGCGTGGCCAACATGTACTTCATCCCCTCGGCCCTTTTCATCAAGGACCTCGATCCGGCCTACTTCGCGACCGTAGCGGCGGGCCTCAAGGACGGGGGTGCGATCCTGACCTGGGGGAATTTCTTGTACAACAATCTCCTGCCCGCAACCATCGGCAACATCATCGGCGGTGCCCTCATGGTCGGCGGAATGTACTGGTTCATCTACCTGAGGCCGGGCTTGAGCGCCAAAGCCGCGGCACAGAGCGGCGTACCGGAGACCGCAAAGGCCAAATAGAGATCGGGTGCTCGGCGTTTGCGGCGGTTGCCCCGCGTTTCGCGGGGCGCTGCCGCAAGCAGCCCTCCACTTTTGAGCAGCACCGTTTGCCGCGTTCACGAACACAAATGGGGATAAGACCTCGCCTGCCTGTGCGACAGGTCGTGAAGAACGAAGTCGTACTAATCGCTGTCGAGCCCGGGCAGCCAAAGATAGTAAAGGCCGCTGCGGAGGGCCGAAGTCGAATCGGGCAATCCGAGGTTGACGAGGCTCAACTTGTCGTCGCCCGGTCTGCCGGCGGAGACGTTATAGAGGTTGTCGTCGGGGTATTCGGTACGGCGGTAGACCACGACTTTGGCATTGGGAGGCAGCCCGGCCAGTGTCTCCGCCTTCCGGATGGCGTCATCCAGGTACCCGATGCCGTCCACCAGGCCCAGGTCAAGAGCGTTCCCGGCAAGGAAGACCCGGGCCGTGGAAATCTCGGCCAGCGCCGAGGGGCTGGGGTGTCTGTGGGTCACGACGAGGTCCAGGAACCTCTTTGCCAGGTTGTCGATCAGGCCCTGAAGAATCATCTGCTCCTCTTCCGTATCCTTACGAAAGGGTGAGGCCATATCCTTGTTCCTTCCCGACTTGTCCACTTCCACCTGGAGTCCGATCTTGTCCATCAGTCCCGTGATCTTGGGGGTGAGGAAGATCACTCCGACGGACCCCGTGACGGTCGTGGGATGCGCCATGATGTAATCCGCGGGAAGGGAAATATAGTACCCGCCGGATGCGGCGGTACCCATCATTGCCGCGACCACCTTGACGCCCGTTCGCCGCTTGTAGTCCATGATTTCATGGTACAGCAGATCGCTTGCGCTGACGGAGCCCCCCGAAGAGTCCACTTTGAGCAGGACCGCCTTGATGTTCTTATCCTTCTCGGCCCTTTTCAACTGGGATACGATTTCCTGCACCATGCTGGGTCTTGACCGGATCACGCCTTTGGACGAATCGGAGATGAAGCCCTTGACGGGGATGAGGAGTATCTTCCCCGTTCCCTCGCCTTGCAGCTTGTGTTCCTTGAAGGGCTCGGCGGTATCGGGAAAAACATTGATCTTCGGCTTGATGCAGCCGGTAGCCAGGATCGCCGCGGCCAGCAGGATCAAAAAGAAATGTCGTTGCATGTCGGGTGTGAGACTCCTTTTGAGATCGGCTGCCCGGCCGGTCTCGAAATGTGTCGAGAGAACCCCCCTCTTTCATGGACGGCATTCTACCGTGCCCCATACCTCTGTCAAGTCGGATCGGAGCCGTCATCCCGGGAACCACGGATTCTTCCCGCATGGATTGTCTTGCATCCTGTTCTGTATTAATCTGATGTGGATCCGGAAAGGACCCGCCGGTATGGACGGGCCCGGTGAGCGAAAAGAAAGCGGCAGGGGGGATTTGCGGACCGCCGCCGGTCAACGATCAGGGAAAAGGACCGGGAGCCGCTGTCCGGCATTTGAACGGCTCTTCCGGGTGGCGAGGAAGAGTTGATATTCTTCGGGGCGCCGAAGGCTGACAGGGAAGGATACGCAATTGAAAATTACAGACGGACTGCACGGCTTCATCTGGAATTCCACGAACGTCAACAACTGTAACACCTATCTCATAGACGGCCCCGCGCGGGTGTTGATCGACCCGGGGCATATGCGCCTGTTCGATCACGTGAAGACCGGCCTGGCGCAGATCGGACTGGAACCTTCCGACCTAGACCTCATTCTGTGCACCCACGCTCATCCGGACCATGTGGAGGCCGTCCAGTGGTTCAACGGAACCCCCGCACTTTTCGCGATGAACGAGAAGGACTGGCGGATGTTCCGTGAAATGGGGGGTGCCTTGGGCGCGAATATCGATCTGGAATCTTATGTTCCCGATTTCTTCCTGGAAGAGGGGGACTTTGAGATCAAAGGACTGAAACTCAGGATCATCGACACTCCCGGGCATTCACCCGGGTCGATTTCAGTCTACTGGGCGGATCGGAAAGCGCTTTTCACCGGAGACGTGATTTTCAAGGACGGGTTGGGCCGTACGGATCTTCCCGGCGGCAACGGCACGGCCCTCAAAGAGAGCATCAAAAGGCTTTCCGGGTTTGATGCCGAATACCTGCTTTCCGGGCACGGCGGCGTCGTTACCGGTGCGGAAAGGGTTCGCAAGAATTTCGAGAACGTTGAGAGCTATTGGTTCAGGTTCATTTAGCCGGCCGGCTTAGCGGCGCCCACCCATGCCGGCCCCGACTTCATGAGGCGGATGCGGACTTGAGGGCGTCGATTTCCCGCTGGAGTTCCGCGGTAAAACTTTCACGGATCGACTGCCGTTCAACCGTCCAGTCGCTGTCCGCATCAAGGTTGGGCAAAACGGCGGAGCCGGAAATCCCGAAAGAATCCAAAAGGATTCTTTTGAGGTCTTCTATCCGTTCCAGGGACCTGGATGCGATGGTTTGGGCATAATTGTCCAGGGCCGATTCTATCGGGGTTGCGTCAACGCCGCACACTTCGTCCACCAGCCGGAGCAGCCTCTGATTGTCCTGGTCCGGATGGAGCCGCTTTGCAATTTCGTCGAGAACGACGCCCATGTCCCGCACTTCCGAAGTCTGTTCCAGGTGATTGAGTTCATCCCGGAACTGGTCGGGCGACAGAATTTCGTCGGCATACTTCCAAATGAGGCCGCTTACGGCGGTCCTGAAATCGGCAAGCGCCTGTTCCTGTTTTTCTTCATCGGTCATGGTGAGATTTCTGGTCCGTTCCATGACCAGATCGAGAGTGCTTTTTATTTCGGCCATTGCCTACCTCGTCAAAAGAAGGAACTTGGGATCCTGAGAACCCTCGGGCCAATACACGTGCGAAAATTCGCGGCATTAATGATACTCCACATTCGAAATGAGACATAGCCGGTTGTTGAAAAAAATGTCCCGGCTCGCACAACGAGGAAGAACTGCGAAGCGATGTCGTTCCGGTGAAAGTGGGAACTCGGAACCTTGGGGGGCCACTGTTGGTTTTCAAACAATAAAAACACCGGCGCCAGGCTTTCGAAGATGCTGTGTTCGGAAATTCCGGCGGGGTGTCCGCTTATTCAACATCCCGGTGGCCTGGAAAGAACAGGCGCCCGGAATTGAATGTCGCCCGCGGATTCTTTTGCGACACTCAAAGCCGTTTTTGCCTCTCGCTGGGCCTGAAACGGCGGGAGGGTGTTTTGTCCCGGGGACCGTCGACGCCCTGTTCGACGATGCCTGACCGTTGAGGCAGGTAAATGGTCTCAGCCGTCGAAGCTCCGTTGGATGTGCCCGAGAGTACATAAGCCCGGGACAGTTCCAGGAAGCGGCTGATTCTCTCATCGAGGGTCGGGATGGCATTCATGGAATGCTTTCTTCCCGCGGCATTCGGGATAGTCGCATCAACTCGCGAACTAGCTTGACGCGGCTGTCAGCCCGACGCGCGAAACACATTAGAACAAACGAGATATAGAGCACCTGGATTGCGATTCTATGCACATCGGCCTGTAAATGAATCCGGCGAACTGTGTATTTTGACCGCAGGGAGACAGTATTCAACCGTACTCACTTTCCCTCGAGGAGCGGGTCTTGTAGACGAGAAACACGATCATCGGGTTGGCGCTGGTGTTGGCCGTGGTCTTTGGGGCGATATGGCGGGCGCCGGGCAGCCGGTCGTCTTCTGCGGCGCTCGCGGCGTTGCCGCGGCGCCACACGAAGCCGCGCAACGGCGCGAGGGGTGTGGGGAGCATCGCTCCCCACTTTCTTGAGAAACATCGTTTGCGCTTTCTTGAACGCAATTTGTTATTAGGAACTGTGAATCGTGGAAAACGGCCGGTCCCCCGAGGGGGGACGGAAGTCCCCCTTTGTTGCTGGAGGGTTTTGAACAGTAACTTCACTGAAACCATCCGTATGCCATCACTCCGGAATGTTCCTTATCCACTCCCGACGGGAAGTGAACATGGACCGCTCCTTTTATCCATAACGCCTTGAAACAACCTTCACGTTCGGGACAAATAGACATGGTCCGGCCACAAATATCGCTTTCGGCACTGCGCTTGACTTTTGGTGCCTTGGTCTTAGATTTCTTTCACTGAATTCTTTGCCGTTGCCCCGGGCCTGGGTCATGAAGCGCGAACACCGAAGCGTAAACGCAGCGGCTGGTTCGCGGAGCCCCCGGCTCGGAACATACGAACTATCGGGGGCGGCAGGCCGTGCCCCGCATCCTGCGACAGCACCTCCTGATGCAACATGGTCAGCGAAACCCCGGTGCCGGGTGAGGGTCATGTATGGAACACGCGTATTTCCGGACTGTTCAGGGTTTTTCACCGTGGGAGCCCGGCGTATTCAGCCTGATCGTTTATACCGCCGTGGTGCTCGGTCTTATTGTCGTGATTCTATTTCTCAGCAGTTGGCTCGGCGTCAGAAAACCCACCCCGGAAAAACTCAGAGCCTATGAAAGCGGAATTATTCCGACCGGTTTGGTGCGGTACCGCTATCCCGTTCCTTTCTACCTGGTGGCCGCTTTCTTCCTCATTTTCGACGTGGAAGCGGCGTACCTGTTTTCCTGGGCCGTGGCGTTCGAAGGGCTCGGATGGGACGGCTGGTTCCAGGCTTCCTTCTTCATCGTGATCCTTGCGGTCAGCCTCGTCTACCTCTGGATGAAGGGGGGCCTTGAATGGGGTCCGGGGGCTCAGAAACGATGAAAGATTCCCGGAGCGTCATCCTCAAACACCTGGACACCGTCATCAACTGGTCCAGGAAAAACAGCCTCTGGCCGATGTTTTTCGGGCTTTCGTGCTGCTTTATCGAAGAGGCGGCGGCCTTTACGGCCCGCTACGACATTGCCCGGTTCGGTTCCGAGGTCTTCAGAGGTTCTCCCCAGGCAGGCGGATCTCCTGATTGTCTCGGGGACCGTTTTCAAAAAGATGGCCCCGGTCGTGCTCAGGCTCTACGAACAGATCGCCGAACCCAAGTGGGTGATTTCCATGGGTTCCTGCTCGAACAGCGGCGGCATGTACGACGTCTACAGCGTGGTCCAGGGGGTCGATCAGATCATCCCCGTGGATGTGTACGTCCCGGGATGTCCGCCGAGGCCGGAAGCGCTGCTGCAGGGGCTTATGGCGCTGCAGGAAAAGATCGCGTCCGGCGAAAGACCCAGCCGGGCGGTGCTGCATCTTGGAGGCGGGACGCAGGGTTCGGACCGGTCCATCCTGATGGACGGATCGACGAAATCCC
Source organism: uncultured Syntrophobacter sp. (assembly GCA_963663685.2). Lineage (GTDB taxonomy): Bacteria > Desulfobacterota > Syntrophobacteria > Syntrophobacterales > Syntrophobacteraceae > Syntrophobacter. Next base: position 543,129 of record CAXXDT010000014.1, read on the forward strand.
GGGACCCCCGGGGGCCCGGATACCAGGGGCTGCCCGTCAGGGGGACTTCCGCGGTGCCGCCGGAATTCTGGGGCAGCCGCTCGGACGTCATGTGGACTCCTCCCGCGCGGCGGATCGAACTGAACGGCACACAGAAATCCCTTGCTGCGGAACTGGCCGGACGCTTCGGCGAAGCGGTGCGTGAGATACCGGGCACGTCGGACATGCCTGCGTTCCAGGTCGATGAGAGCAGGGTGAAGGACGTTCTGAGGTTCCTCAAGGAGGAGGCGTCGCCCGGGTTTCTGCGTCTCGAGGACCTGACGGCCGTGGACGAATCGGCGAGAAGGGACCGCGGCGGGACGGATGTCTGGGCCGGGAACAGGCTGAAAGCGAGCCCGGACGTGAGCGGAATCGGCCGGTCCGGGGCGGACGATCACCCCCAGCCGCCTGACTTCACGCTTGTTTACCATCTGCTCTCTTTTGACGACGCAAGCCGCCTGCGGCTCAAGGTCGCACTCCGTGGGAAGACCCCGGAAACGGAAAGCATCACGGAAATCTGGCCTTCCGCCAACTGGTACGAACGCGAAGTCTTCGATATGTTCGGGATCAAATTCCGGGGTCATCCAAATCTGCGCCGGATCATCATGCCGCAGGACTGGATCGGGCATCCGCTTTTGAAAAGCCACCCCGGCCGAGCGACCGAGATGCCTCCCTACACGCGGGCGGACGCCGCCTTCCACCAGCCGCTCGACGCGGGCCTGTTCTTCGGGGAGCGGGATGAGGAACACGAATTCGTGCTGAATTACGGGCCGCATCATTATGGCACTCACGGGGTCATGCGGTTCATCCTCGCCTTGCGCGGCGAAACGATCGTCGACCTCGACATGGACATCGGCTACCACCACCGCGGCGCGGAAAAAATCGGGGAACGCCAGTCCTGGCACCAGTTCATCCCTTACACGGATCGCGTGGACTACCTGAACGGGGTCGCGAACAACCTGGCCTACCTCACCGCCGTCGAGACACTCACCGGGATCAGGGTCCCGGACCGCGCGCAGTTCATCCGGGTCATGCTCGCGGAGTTCTTCAGGATCAACAACCACCTCATATGGCTCGGGACCTTCGCGCACGACGTCGGCATGATGACCCTGAATTTCTATGCCTTTCGCGAACGCGAGATGCTCATGGACATCATCGAATTCATCACGGGAGGCAGACTGCACCCCTCATGGTTCCGGATAGGAGGCGTCGCCATGGACCTTCCGGAAGGATGGAAGGCGCACGTCGACGCGTTCACGAAGATTTTTGCCTCGCGCATCGATGAATACGATGCCGCGATCACACGGAACCCCATATTCAGGGCCAGGACCCGCGGGATAGGATATCTCTCCAAAAAAGATGCGATGGAATGGGGCGTGACCGGACCCAACCTCAGAGCCTGCGGCCTGGAATGGGATCTCAGGAAGAAGATCCCTTACTCCGGCTACGAAGCTTTCCAATTCGATGTCCCGGTTTTCCCCGAGGGGGACTGTTACGCGAGATACCTGGTGAGGCTCGAAGAGCTGAGGCAGAGCCTGAGGATCATCCGGCAGGCCGCCGACGGCATGCCTTCCGGGCGTTACATAACGGATGATTATCGCTATGCCTTACCGGCAAAACGGGACACCCTGAACGACATCGAAAGCCTCATCCATCATTTCGTAAACGTTACGCGGGGGCCGAAGATGCCCGTGGGGGAGGCCTACGCGGCAACGGAAGTGGCCCGTGGAGAACAGGGTTACTACGTGGTGAGCGACGGGATGAACATGGCGTACCGCATGCGAATCCGCTCGCCGGATTTCCCGCTCCTGCAGACGGTGCCCCTGATGGCCCGCGGAAGAATGATTTCGGACTTCCAGGCGATTATCGGGTCGATTGACTTCATCATGCCGGATACGGACAGGTAGGGGGCAATTGAAGTACGACCGCGTGCGGAGGTGTTTTCCGAAAGAGGGGGATTACGCCGTGCCGGCACTTGGCGGAGAAACCGCCCGGGACCGGGAGTATGTCCGGGATTGCCGGGCAGCTTCATGCCCGTGGCCTTGGGTGCAGATGTTCCGGGCCATGCCGCCCGGGAAACCGTGGGTGTGGGAAAACGTGCCCGCCGGACTCTATTGAGGATTTGAACGGAATGATTCCCGAAGAACTGAGGCGCGAACTGGTCGAGAAGGTGGCGGGGGTTGAGTTTCCCCGTGAAGAGGCCATTGACGTCATGTTCGCGCTGCAGGACCATTATGGGTATATGACCGATGAAGCCATGGAGGAGGCGGGCGAGCTTCTGAACATGACGCCCGTCGAACTGGAAGAGCTGGCAACCTTCTACGATTTCATCTACCGCAGCCCCGTGGGGAGGTACGTTATCCACGTCTGCGACAGCCTGATCTGCTGGATGGACGGCTACGAGTGGGTGGTCGATCACCTGTGCCGGCGCCTGAAGGTCAAAATGGGGGGAACGTCTCCGGACGGCCTCTTCAGCCTGCTTCCCGTCTGCTGCATCGGCTACTGCGACCGCGCACCGGCGATGATGGTCAACCGCAGGGTTTACGGACGCCTGACAAAGGAAAAGATCGACCGGATCCTTGACCGGCTGATAAGCGAACACAAACCGCATGAATCGGAATGAGTGAACCATGTATCCCCAGGTGCTTTTTCAGAACCGGCAGCCCAATCGAATTTCCACCATCGACGAATACCGTGCAAGCGGCGGGTACCGTGCGTTGGAGAACGTGATCGGAAAGGTTTCCGCGGCGGAAATCTGCCGGGTGGTCGGGGAAGCGGGTCTGAGAGGCAGGGGAGGGGCCGGTTTCCCGGCGGCCAAGAAGTGGGAGTCCGTTCCGAAAGACGGAGCGTTTCCACGGTATCTCGCCGCCAACGCCGATGAAATGGAACCCGGAACCTTCAAGGACCGCATGCTTATCCACGTGGAGCCTCACGCCATCATTGAAGGCATGGTCCTTGCCGCGTACACCATTTCGGCATCCCGGGCGTACATCTTCGTGCGGCCTTCCTACGAGAGCAGCGCCGTTATTTTCGAACGGGAACTGAAGATCGCAAGGGAAGCGGGCTATCTCGGGAAGCACATCCTGGGGACGGATTATTCGTTCGACATCGTGGCCCATCGTAGCGGCGGGCGGTACATCTGCGGGGAAGCCAGCGCCCTGCTCAATGCCCTCATGGGGAAAAGGCCCAACCCGGTCAAGCCGCCGCCCTATCCCACGGACAAGGGGTTATGGGGCCGACCCACCGTGGTGAACAACGTGGAAACCCTGGCAAACGTGCCTTTTATCCTGAGAAACGGGGCGGAGTGGTACAAGGGCCTTTCCAAGTCAAAAACCACCATGGGCACCAAGCTCTACTGCATCAGCGGAAGCGTGAACAATCCCGGCTGCGTGGAATTGCCCATGGGAACGCGTTTGAGCGAAATCATCGAGGGATATGCCGGAGGGATGGCGCCGGGTTCGGAATTCAAGGCCTGCCTGCCCGGAGGTGCTTCAACAGGTTTCGTGACCCGGGAGCACTACGATGTGGAGATGGATTTCGAAGGGCTCGGGAAAATCGGAAACCGGCTCGGAACGGGGGCCGTCATCGTTTTCGATCACAAAACATGCCTGGTCGGGGCCACATTGAACCTGGTCCGGTTTTTTGCGCGCGAATCCTGCGGCTGGTGCACTCCCTGTCGGGAAGGCCTGCCGTATCTCAGGGATTTGCTTGAACGCATCGAGTACGGCGAAGGCAGGGAGGAATACATCCCGATGATGCGGACCATATGCCGGCAGTTGTGGAATTCCTACTGCGCACTGGCCCCGGGGGCCGCTTCCCCGGTGGAGAGCCTTCTGCTTAACTTCGAAGGTGAAGTCCGCGAACACATCAGTCAGAAGAAATGCCCGTTCCGGAGATGAACGGGATGGAGGACCCTGTGATACCGGGTTACCTGGAAAATAGAGTCCCGAAATACCTGTTTCCATGCTTTGCGGATGAGGCGGGCATCATGAGCAACTGCGTTCAAGAAAGCAGCAAACGATGCCTCTCAAAAGAGGGGGGAACTGCGCCCCCCACACTTCCACGTCGCTACGCGGCCGTGTGCGGCGTTTCGGACAATGCGGAAAATTTCCGCCGCGGTGATCGTTGTCGGATTCGTTTCCGTCGCAGTGTTCAGGAAGGGCCATGCCAAAGTTGGTCATAGACAATATCGAGGTCGAGGTCCCATCCGGGACCAAGGTCATCGAGGCCGCGGAGAGGCTGGGGATCATGATCCCACGGTTCTGCTACCACCATGCCCTGGGTTCGGCTGGCGCATGCCGCATGTGCGCCGTGAAGTTCCTTCAGGGTCCTTTCAAGGGCGTCCAGATGAGCTGCATGGTGGACGCTCAGGACGGCATGGTGGTGTCGACGACGGACCCGGAGGCCGTGGCGTTCAGGAAACAGGTGGTGGAATGGCTCATGATCAATCATCCGCACGATTGCCCCGTGTGCGATGAGGGGGGCCAGTGCCTGCTGCAGGATGAGGTCGTATCGGGGGGGCACGGCATCCGGAGATACCTCGGCCGAAAGCGCACCTACCGGGACCAGTTCCTGGGGCCTTTCATCGCCCATGAAATGAACCGCTGCATTCACTGCTACCGCTGCGTCCGGTATTACCGGGAATTTGCGGGTTACCGCGACCTCGGGACCATGCAGATCGGAAACCGTGTCTACTTCGGCCGCTTCCGGGACGGGGCACTGGAAAGCCCGTTTTCCGGGAACCTGGTCGATCTCTGCCCGACGGGGGTCTATACCGACAAACCTTCCCGCTACCGCGTACGCCGGTGGGACCTGCAGCGGTCCCCGTCTCTTTGCATCCACTGTTCCCTCGGCTGCAACACCATCGCCAATGCGAAGTACAGGGAAGTCGTGCGGATCGAGGGGCGGTACAGCGAAGCGGTGAACGGCCATTTCATCTGCGATCGCGGCCGCTACGGCTTCGGCTATGGGAACCTCCCCGAGAGGCCGAGGAAGGCGAGGGTGAACGGCGCCGAAGTGCCCATGAACGAAGCGGTGCATGCCGCATCGGACGGCCTTTCCGGGATCGTCCGCGACTTCGGGCCCGGGGCCGTCGCCGTGCTGGGATCGGCTCGAAACAGCCTGGAAACGCAGACCATGATGGAACGCGTGTCCAGGATGAACGGGTGGAAATGCCCCCGGTACTTCGTGAATCCACTGACGGAAGCAAAAGTCAAAAAAGCGGTTTCCCGGCTCGACAAGACCGTGAGCATTTCCCTTCGGGGAATCGAAAGCGCGGACTTCATCCTGGCCGTGGGGGTTGACCCCGTCAATGAAGCCCCGATGCTGGCACCCGCCATGCGGCAGGCTTTCCGGAAGGAAGCCGTCATCGTGGTCGCCGATCCGCGGCCGGTGTCTCTGCCGTTTGATTTCCGGCATATCCCCCTGCTGCCGGGAAGACTCGAATCCTTCCTCGATGCGCTCGGGAAAACCGTGTCGGAGGGGGCCGCGCCCGCGCCTGAGCCCCATGGGGAAGGCCGGCTCCCGGCTGGAGTGCCGGAATCCGATGCCTCGCTTCGCGACTGCGCCGTGTCCGTTTCCGCAATGATCGGGAACAGCCGGCATCCCGTGATCGTCTGCGGCACGGAAATCGGCGACGGCGGAACAATCGATGCCGCGGCCCGGCTTGCAGCCGTTCTGCGCGAAAAGCAGGGCAGGGCGGGGCTGTTCTACGTTCTTCCCGGGCCGAACGCCTTTGCCGCCGCACTCTGGAACCGGTCCGGGGACCGGACTTTTGCGGACCTGTTCGCGGAAATGGAACAGGGCACAATAAAGGCGCTGCTGGTGGTTGAGGCCGATCCGATGGCGGATTTCGCCGACCGCGAAAAGCGCGAAGCGGCTTTGAACAAACTCGATCTGCTGGTCGTTCTGGATTACCTGCCCTCGGAAACCGCGGGCAGGGCCGACGTCTTCATTCCTTCGACCACTCTTTTCGAATCGGGATCGAGTTTTATCAACCAGGAAGGGCGGCTCCAATACGCGGAACCGGTTCACCGGGGAGGCCTTCCCCTCGCCCAGGTGAGCGGGGGCGGCCATCCGCCGAGGGTGTTCGATTCCGCGATCCCGGGGGGAGAGGCGGAACCTTCTGCGTGGATTCTGCAGGGCCTTGCGGAAGGCGAAACCCTGCCCGAGGGCCGCAGTCTCGCGGAGAATCCGTTTTGGGGAATCGCGAGTCGGAGCGGAGCCCTCGAGGCGCTGCAGGACGCGCCTTATCCGTCAAACGATGTCCTTGTCGTTCCCGACTCCGCGTCCGGCGGCGTCGAATCCGGACGGGGGAAATCGACGGACGGCGCGCGCCGAGACGGCGTGCTGGAAATCATCGCCGCCGGCAGCATCTTCGGGAGCGAGGAGCTTTCCTCCTATTCGGCGCTCATTCGCGGGGTTGAACCCGAAGCGCATGCGATTATGCACCCGGAAGACGCTTCCCGCGCGGGGTTGTCCGGTGGCGACACGATACGGATAACGCTTGACGGCGGCCCCGTTGAAATCAGGCTTGAAACTTCGGAAAAAGCGGCGAAAGGCGCCCTCATACTTCCGACGTGGGACCGGGTCGTCCGGCGGGCGTTGAAAGGCTTTTCAAACATGGTGCCCACGGAGCGGATACAGAAGGTCTGAACCGCGTTCCCTTCCGTGGGGGGTGCGGTCAATCGATCGAAGGTGTGTTGCAGAGATGTGGCTGCTCGGATTCATTGTACTGCTGGTTAAGCTGGGTATCGTCCTGGGAGTGCTCCTGCTGCTCGCGGCACTGTTGGTGCTGGTTGAGCGGAAGCTCCTCGGACGTTTCCAGATCCGCTACGGGCCGAACCGGGTCGGTCCCTACGGGATTCTCCAGCCGCTTGCCGACGGACTCAAGATGCTGCTCAAGGAAGACACGGTCCCCGAAGCGGCGGACCGGGGCATTTTCCTCATCGCCCCGGCGCTTGTCGCGGCGATGGCGCTGCTCATCTTTGCCGTCGTTCCCTTTGCGGACGATCTCACCCTTTGGGGCCGGCGCATCCCCATGGTCATTTCCGATCTCAACATCGGGCTCCTGTACGTGATGGCCCTGTCCTCCATCAGCATCTACGGGATCGCCCTCGGAGGCTGGGCGTCGGGGTCGAAGTACAGCCTTCTCGGCGGCCTGCGCGGCGCAGCGCAGCTCATCAGCTACGAGCTGTCCCTGGGCATGTCTCTCGTTCCCGTCGTCATGCTGGCCCGGTCCTTCAGCTTGGTCGACATCGTGAATGCCCAACAGGAATACCCGTTCATCCTGGTGCAGCCGGTGTCGTTCCTGGTCTTTTTCATCAGTTCCATGGCCGAAGCGAACCGCCTCCCCTTCGACCTGCCCGAAGCGGAAAACGAACTCATCGCGGGCTACCATGTCGAATACAGCGGCATGCGGTTCGCCCTGTACTATATCGGGGAATACGCCAACATGGTCGTATTGGGGGCCCTTCTGGCCATCTTCTTTCTCGGGGGCTGGCGGGGGCCGTTTCTGCCGCCCATCGTGTGGTTTTCGATCAAGGTCGCCCTGGTCCCTTTTTTCATGATCTGGACCCGGGCAAGCCTGCCGCGTCTTCGGTACGACCAGTTGATGCACTTCGGATGGAAGGTGCTGCTGCCGGTTTCGCTGCTCAATATCGTGGCAACCGGTGCCGTAATCCTTCTGATGGGACACTAGACATGGCAAAAGACGATTCCGGTGCGATCAAAACCGTTGTCGACGGCATCAAAGGGTTGGCGAGCGCCTATGCGGTCACTCTCCGGCATCTTTTCCGGAAGCCCATAACGGAGGAGTACCCGGAGTACAAACGGCCCCTTCCGGCAAGGTCCAGGGCCCGCATCATCCTGACGAGGGACCCCGACGGAGACGAACGCTGCGTGGCATGCCAACTCTGTTCGGCGGCCTGCCCGGTGAGCTGCATTTCCATGCAGGCCGCTCAGCGGGAAGACGGCAGACGTTATGCCTCCTGGTTCAGGATCAACTTTGCGCGGTGCATCTTTTGCGGTCTGTGCGAGGAAGCCTGCCCGACCCTTGCGATACAGCTCACTCCCGATTTCGAATTCTGCAAGTGCCGGATCCTGGACTTCGTGTACGAGAAGGAAGACCTCCTGGTGAATCACGGGGGCAAGGACAACACATACAACTTTTATCATCATGCGGGCCTGAGCGAAAAAGGCGACAAGGGGACCCACATCAATGAAGAACCGCCGGTGGACGTGAAGGGCAACGGGCCATGACCCGGGGCGAAGGATTGAAGGGTGGAAATGGATAGCATTTACGGTGCACTTTTTTACATCATCGCTGCGATCGTTTTCGTTTCGACCGCTCTGGCCGTTACGCGCCGGAACCAGGTTCACGCCGTGGTCTATCTCATCGTGTCCTTCTTCGGCACGGCCCTTCTTTTCTACCTGCTCGGAGCGCCCCTGCTGGCGGCCCTGGAAGTCATCATTTACGCGGGGGCCATCATGGTCCTGTTCATCTTCATCATCATGACGACGGTGAGCGCGGGGGAGAACGTACCCGGCAGGCTCGAGGCACGCCGGTGGGTATTCCCGCTCATCCTCGCGGTGCTGTCATTGGGTGCCATGGGGGTGCTTCTCTTCGGCATCCCCGTCAGCGCAACGAAGCTCGGACTGGCGGCTGTGTCCCCTGCCGATTTCGGGCGGTTCCTTTTTTCGCGGTACTGGCTGCCCGTGGAAATCGTCTCCTTCCTGCTCTTCGTGGCCCTGGTGGGGGCGCTTTACCTGGGCCGGGAGGAACGAACGAGTCACCCGGACCAGCAAAAGGATAAACCATGATCGTGCCATACGGCCACGTGCTGTTCCTGGCGGGAATGCTGTTTCTGCTGGGGGCCGTCTGTGCCGCTTCGCGGCGCAACCTCATCATGATTCTCATCGGGGTTGAAATCATGTTGAACGCCGCGGGAATTGCTTTCGTCGGGGCGTCGCTCCACTGGAACGCCCTGGACGGGCAGGCTTTTGTCCTGTTCATCATGGCTTTTGCCGGGGCCGAGGTCTCGGTGGGTCTTTCATTGATCGTATATTCGCAGAGGCGAACCCGCACGGTCAATGCCGACCGCTTCAATCTCATGAAAGGGTGAGTGTGGAAGCCGTTCTGCTCTTCATACTGCTGTGCCCGCTCCTGGGGGCCGTGTTCCATGCCCTGGCGGGGCCCCATGTCCCGAGACGGGTCGTGGAAGCCGTCGCCTGCTCGAGTGTCGGGGTGTCTTTTATCCTCTCCCTGGTTGCCATCCTCGGCGAGGGAGCGGCAACCGAAACCGTCAGGTTTTTCACCTGGTTTTCGGCGGGTGGATTCTCGGCGTCCATGGACGTTCTGTACAACCCGCTTTCCGCGGTCATGGCCGTGATGGTGGCTTTCGTTTCCACGGTGATCCTCGTTTATTCCGTGGGATACATGCGGGACGACGAAGATTACGTGCGCTACTTCTGTTTTATGAACCTGTTCGTGTTTTCCATGCTCGTGATCACCCTGTCGGACAACCTCGTATTCCTCTTTCTCGGCTGGGAAGGGGTCGGCTTCTGCTCATACGCACTCATCGGGTTCTGGTACCGCGACCTTTCCAACGCCGTGGCGGGCCGGAAGGCGTTTTTGCTCACCCGGATCGGTGACGTGGCTTTCGGGGTTGCGCTGGGATTGTTCTATTCCCGCTTCGAAAACCTGTCCGTCTCCTACATCGTGTCCCATGTATCGGTCCTCAGTGTCGAAACGGCGACCCTGCTCGGTATTCTTCTGCTCTGGTCCGCCGTCGGAAAGTCCGCTCAGCTCCCGCTCGTGGTCTGGCTTCCGGATGCCATGGCGGGTCCGACGCCCGTGTCCGCTCTGATTCATGCGGCAACCATGGTCACCGCGGGCGTGTACCTGCTCATGAGGCTGTTCCCCGTGATCGCCGTTTCCCAGGTGGCCCTTACGGCCATAGCCGTCGTCGGGATCGTCACCACCATTTATGCGGCCTGCTCGGCACTGGCTCAAAGAGACATCAAGCGGGTGCTGGCTTATTCAACCATCAGCCAGTTGGGGTACATGTTCCTGGCGGTGGGGGTGAGCGATATCATCGGGGCCATGTCCATCCTGCTTTCCCATGCGTTTTTCAAGTCCCTGCTCTTTCTCGCGGCCGGATGCATCATCCGGTCGCTCCATGAAGAAAGGGACATTTTCAGAATGGGGAAGCTGAGAAAAGCCCTGCCCCATATCTTCCTGCTTTTCCTCGCCGGATCGCTGTCCCTGGGCGCGGTGCCGCCCCTGGGAAGCTTCGTCGGCAAGGACCGGCTCCTGCTGGCCGCTTTCAGCCGGCCGGAAACCATCTACAAGGTCCTGTGGACGGCGGCGATGGCCGCCTCGTTTCTGACCACGCTCTATACGTTCCGCCTCTTTTTCGTCGTCTTCTTCGGCAAGGCGCCGGAGGGTGCCGACCGCAAACTCCATCCCGTACCCCGCCTGATGGTCCGGGTCCTCTGGCCCCTGGCCGTTCTCGCTCTTTTCGGCGGCTATGTGAACCTTCCGACGCTCTGGGGCGGAACGGAGCGGCTTGCCGGTTTCCTGGCGACGGTGCCCGGAGCGGTCCCTCACCTCGGGGCATCGCCCGGCGTGGAATGGGGTCTTGCGGCAGCGGACGGTGTTCTCTGCTTCGTCGCGATTTGTACGGCTTACTTTTTCTATGGGACGGAGGCTTCCCGGCTGCGTGACAGCGCCCCCGTGCGGTTTATCCGGGAGTTGTTTTCTTCCGGGTTCTTCCTCGACGGGTTGTACCGGAAGGTTTTCGTCCGGCCGTACGCGGTGCTGGCGGGGATACTCTGGCTGAAAATCGATGAGGGGACCGTGGACAGGGCCTTTATGAGCTACGGGAGCTTTTTCTCCAGCCTGTCCCTGGAACTCGGTCTATGGGCCAACGGCAGATTGTCCTATTACGTGCGGATGCTCCTCCTCGGGTTCGCCGTAATACTATTAGGCCTCGCGGCCGCCTTCTACGCCGGGTGACGGGCGACGGCGGACCGGCATCGGGCCTTTTTAAACGGTGATAAGAATATGATGCTTCCTCATTTGCTCACCCTGATCGTTTTCCTGCCTCTCCTGGGAGGTCTCGGAGCGCTGGCCTTGTGGCGCAGTCCCGAGAAGTGCAGGTGGACGAGCTTGTGCGTGGCCCTGGCCGATCTGCTGCTTGCCGCATCGCTTCTTTTCATCGGGCGTGAAACCGGTCCCGCGGGCCGATGGCTGCTGAGGGAAGACCACACCTGGATAAACGCCTTCGGCATCAGGTACAGCCTGGCTCTTGACGGGATAAGCCTTCTGCTCATTCTGCTGACGGCTTTCCTGGGGGTCCTTGTCATCCTGGTTTCCTGGAAAAGCGTCCGGGAACGGGTCGGGGCTTTCCATTTCTTCCTTCTTTTCATGCAGACCGGGGTCCTGGGGGTATTTCTCGCAACCGACCTGTTCCTGTTCTATCTCTTCTGGGAAATGCAGGTCGTGCCCATGTTTTTTCTGATCGGGATCTGGGGGCATGAACGGCGGGTCTACGCGACCTTGAAGTTCGTTCTGTTCAGCATGGCGGGAAGCCTCCTCATGCTGGTGGCCCTGATCGGCGTCTACCTGGTGAACGGGGCCCAAAACGGTACCTATAACTTTTCGCTGTTTCACCTGATGCACACCCAACTGAGCAGCAGGCAGGAAATGTGGTTTTACGCCGCCTTTCTGCTGGCTTTTGCCATAAAGGTCCCCATTTTCCCCGTGCACACCTGGCTGCCTGATGCGCATACGGAGGCCCCGACGGCCGGGAGCGTCATCCTGGCGGGCCTGCTGCTGAAGACCGGGGCGTACGCGATACTCCGTTTTGCCTTCCCCCTTTTTCCCACGGCGGCGGCCGCATCGGTGCCGGCCCTGTTGGTACTGGGCCTGGTGGGGCTCTTCTACGCTTCCTGGATTGCGTTCGGCCAGAAAGACATGAAGCGGCTGGTGGCGTATTCAAGCATCGCTCACATGGGGCTGGTCGTTATCGGCATTGCCGTCTGGAACGCGATGACGCTTTCCGGTGCGGTTCTCCAAATGGTGAATCACGGTCTGACTACTTCCGCCCTCTTCATCCTGGTGGGAATGCTGGACGACCGTGTCCATTCCCGGCAACTGGCCGATTTCGGCGGACTCTGGAAGCAGGTGCCGCTTTTCAGCGGCTTCTTCCTGCTGTTCGCCATGTCTTCGCTGGGGCTTCCGGGCCTGAACAATTTCGTGGGCGAGATCCTGATTCTGCTCGGGACCTTCAAAAGCAACCCGGCGGTCGCGGTGCTCGGCTTCGTCGGCATTCTCCTGGTCCTGGTCTACGTTCTTCGGCTGGTGCAGGACATGCTTTGGGGCGAACCGGGGACCAAGTGGGACATTCGGGACATTTCCGGGCGTGAAGCGGCGGTGCTGGTGCCCCTTGCCCTTGCCGTCATCGTCATCGGTCTGTATCCGGAACCGGTCCTGAAACTGCTGGAGAACCCCATTCAAGACCTGATGGGCGAGGTCGGGAAGGTACTGACCGCAAGGGTCATGTAGCCTCATAACGGCCCAGGAGACCTTATAATGCAATCCGGATGGCTCGTGCTTCTCCCCCAGTTGTTTCTTGCAGCAGGCGGCCTGCTGATCTTTTGTGCCGGGGCGTTCCTCAAGAAAAGGCCCGAAGGGCTCCTGTTCAAGCTTGCGCTGGTCGCGGTCCTGTGTGCCCTGGTTGCCGCCGCCATCCCCTGGCCGGCGGGCGTTTTCGAGGGCATGGCGGACGGTGGGGGATATGCCCGTTTTTTCAGCGTGCTCTTTTCGCTCATCACTCTGCTGACGCTTTTCATCTCGGTCCACTACGCAAGGGCGAAGGGCTTTTCCGGGGACGAATACTACGGGGTCATCCTTTTTGCCGCCGTGGGAATGATGCTGGTGGCGAGCGCGGTCCACTGGCTGATATTCTTCCTCGGGCTTGAACTGCTTTCGATTTCACTTTACGTGCTCATCGCCTCCCCCAAGGGGGAAGCCTATTCCAACGAGGCGGCGCTTAAGTATTTCATCATGGGCTCCGTGGCGAGCGGGTTCCTGACCTTCGGCATTTCCATGCTTTATGCCGTGACGGGGCGGATGAATATCGCCGAAAGCCTCGGGCCGGCAGCCGCTCCCGGAAATCACGCCGGCATGGTCCTCGGAATCGCACTCATTCTTGTGGGTGTCGCATTCAAGGTTTCCCTCGTTCCTTTCCACTTGTGGACACCGGACGTCTATCAGGGCGCTCCCGCTCCCGTGACCGCTTTCCTTTCCACGGGTTCCAAGGCGGCCCTCTTTTCCGCGATCCTGCGCTTCGCCGTCGACGGGGTGGACGGCGGCGCCTGGACGAGCCTCGTGCCCGTCCTGTGGGGGCTCGCCGCCCTTACCATGGTCGTCGGAAACGTCACGGCCCTCATGCAAACCCGGCTGAAACGGCTCCTGGCCTATTCGTCCGTGGCCCAGATGGGGTACCTCCTCATGGCGGTTCTTGCCGTGAAGCACAACGGGGCCGCCGCCGTGATGTTCTATACGGCCGTCTATGCGTTCATGGATTTCGGCGCCTTCGGGACCGTCGCGCTCCTTTCGGCGACCAGGCCGGATATGGATTCCCTGGATGAATACAGGGGACTCGGCTACCTTCATCCCTGGAAAGCAGCGCTGCTTGCCGTCTGCCTGTTTTCACTGGCGGGGATGCCTCCCACGGCGGGCTTTATCGGAAAGTTCGCCCTGTTTCAGGCCACTCTTCAGGGCGGCTTTGTCAGTCTTGCGGTGATCGGCGTTATCGCGGCGATCCTCTCCGTTTACTATTATCTCAAGGTGATCGTCATTCTGTATATGCGCGGCGCCGATCAGGCCATCGCCGTCAAGGATACGGGGTTCTACGGGATGTTCACCTGCGCCGCGGTCCTCGTGGTCGTTTTCGTCCTGGGGCTGTTCCCGTCTCCTCTGTTTTTCCTCATCACCCGGGTCCTCTCCGCTTTCCCCATTTGATCGACCCTGGCGCCAGGCGCATGGAAGGGTCTGCGGGTGCCCGGCTCAGTGCAGGGGGCCGAACCCGTATCGAGTGCCCCGAAGACGGGATACTTTCTCCCTTTCCAAAGAGAGCAGGGGAATGATTCCCGACCCGCTGCCAGAACTTAATTTATTTCCAACCGGCGGTTTCCTGGTATAGATTCAACCATCCGGAAAAATGAGGCCGTTGAGACGGGAGGCGATCTGATCATGGTTTCAGGAACATGTGCCATAGGAATTGATCTTGGCGGGACCAAGACGGCGATCGGCCTGGTGGACGGGAACGGGGCCGTGATGCGGTCTCTGCGTCGCGAAACGAACTCCGGGGGAGGCCCCTCGGCCGTAATGGACATGATCGCGGGCGCGGTGAGGGAACTGCGGAAGGGGGCCGAACTCAATCCCGTCGGTATTGGTGTCGGTGTCGCCGGCCAGATTGATGCGGCTCGCGGTGTCGTCCGGTTTGCTCCCAACCTCGAATGGCGAAATGTCTCGCTCGGGTCCGCACTCAAAGAGGCAACGGGGCTGCCCGTTGCGGTAACCAACGACGTTCGGGCCGCAGCCCTTGGAGAATGGCTTTTCGGCGCAGGCAAAGACTGCGACGACCTTCTGTGCGTATTTGTGGGGACCGGTATCGGCGGCGGGATCGTGGCGGCCGGCCGGATGCTGGGCGGATGCAGTAACTCCGCCGGTGAAATCGGACACATCACGGTCGACATGAAGGGCCCCCTGTGCCATTGCGGCAAACGCGGCTGCCTGGAAGCACTGGCGGGGGGATGGGCCATCGCTCAGAGGGCCCAGGACGCACTCATTTTAGACCCCGCCGGTGGGGCCGGGCTTCTCGGGCTGGCGGGTGGCCGGGTTGGGAATGTCACGGCCAGGCTGGTGGCGGAGGCGGCCCACGCGGGGAACAGCCTGGCCATGAAAGTGATGGAGGAAGTTGCGGAAGCCCTGACGGCGGGAGCGGTCAGTCTGGTGAATGCGCTCAATCCATGCCGGCTGATTCTGGGCGGGGGAGTGATCCAGGGAGCGCCCGAGCTGATCGGGCGCATCGAGGAGGGCGTGCGGTACCATGCGCTTGCCGCGGCGACCGAATCCCTGAAAATCATGGCGGCTTCGCTGGGAGGCGACGCGGGAGTTGTCGGAGCGGCGAGCCTCGCTCTGCAAGCGTTTTCGTAGGCGTGCCGAGTGTGGGCAGAACGCCGTGGAAGGTTCCTGGTGACGGAGCGGCCCGCCAAGTGATGCCAGCTCGAGTTGCAGCTTGAACGACAGCCCAATGGGAATCCCGAATGACACCAGGAGGCAGAAGCCACCGAGGTGATATTCGTTTGAGCCCGGATGCCGGGGCATGAAGCCCGCTGTTTGCCCTTGCTTTGAATCGTATTACGCCTGCCGCGTGTTCGCGGGGGACAGGTCACCCAAATGAATCGATCCGGACCGGAAAACCGGTCACGGAAACTGCCGGGAGAATCAAAACCGATATGAGCGTTCATTCTTGTACAACAACCGGGAAAAGGGCCGGAGTGCTTTCGTCATCGATCCTGTCCGCGGATTTCGGACGATTTGCAGAGGAAGTCAAGGCGGTTGAACTTGCGGGTACGGACTGGATCCACGTAGATGTCATGGACGGCCATTTCGTACCCAACATAACCATCGGTCCTGACCTGGTGAAAGCGATCCGCCCGGTGACCGGACTTCCGCTCGACGTCCATCTTATGATCGAGAGGCCCGAATTGTACCTGGAATCCTTCGTGAAGGCCGGGGCGGACTACCTGGGAGTGCACGTCGAGGCATGCGTTCACCTGCATCGTACGGTGCAGCGGATCAGGGAACTTGGGGCAAGGCCCGTGGTGGCACTGAACCCCGCTACGCCCCTGTGTACCCTCGAGAATATCCTCTCCGAAGTCGACATGGTGCTCCTCATGACCGTGAACCCCGGATTCGGCGGGCAAAAGTTCATTTCTGCGATGCTTCCCAAGATCCGGCAATGCCGTGAAATGATCGACCGAACGGGGAGGCCGGTTCTTCTCCAGGTGGATGGGGGCGTGAACCGGGAAACCGTGGGAGACCTCGTGGCGGCGGGTGTGGATGCCTTCGTTGCGGGTTCGGCGGTGTTTAAGGGAGACGATTATTCAAGCAACATCCGGGTGCTGAAAAGTCTCATGGGGTAGACTCCGGCCCCGAAGCACAGAACGGGCCGGCATGTCCGTGATTGTTTCGATCGAGGCCCCATGCCGGCCGCGCAAGTCCCTCCACTCTTCGGATTGTCGACGGCCAGCCTTTCAGCCCGGTTCAGCTTCATTCCGCACCCTCAGGCTTTTTTGACCCCCAGGTGAACAACGGCAATGCCGTTCGTAAGCCGCCGGTAGTTCACTCCGGAAAATCCGATCGCTTCAAGGATGGACTTCAGTTCTTCAGGCCCCGGAAAGAGCCTTATGGATTCAGGAAGGTAGGTGTACGCCCGGCGGGAACCGGCCAGGAGTGTTCCGAGGACGGGCATGATGCAAAATGAGTAGAAATCATACAACCATCTGAACCAGGGTGTGACGGGCCGGGAAAATTCAAGGCACATCAGTTTGCCGCCCGGCTTCAGCACCCGGTGCATCTCCCTGAAACCCTGGTCCATGTGGGTGAGGTTCCGGATTCCAAAGCCCACCATCGCGGCGTCGAACGTGTTGTCCGGGAAAGAGAGGCACTCGGCGTTTCCCTGCACATAGCTGATCCGGCCGGAAAAAGGCGAACTCTCGACTTTCGGCCTGCCGGTTGCCATCATGGCCCAGTTGATATCGTAGAGAACGATTCTGCCGGAAGCGCCCACGGGCCGGGCGGCCATGAGGGAGAGATCCGCGGTGCCCCCGCACACGTCGAGTATGCGGTCTCCCTCCTTCACCTGCATCATTTCCACGGCGAACCGCTTCCATGAGTAGTGGATGCCGAAACTGAGGAGGGTGTTCATGAAGTCGTATTTGGCGGCGACGACGTCAAAGTGCCGCTTGACCAAGCTAATCTTGGCGCTTTCGGGAACTTCCACGTATCCGAAGTGGGTCACTGAAGGATCGACCGGGGGGTCGGGCTTGCGTTGTGTGAGGCTCGGCATGGATGACCCTGCAAATGCGCGTGAGAGAAGCGAAGCATCAAACGGATGGAGGCGATTTACGCAACCCGGAACATCGCGACCGGTGCAACCGACGCGGCCTGAGAAAATCCGCAGGCCGCTTCAGGTTTGAATCCCGGGTACACAAAAGCCTCAAGCGGTGGACCTCGCCTGGAACCTGTTCAAAACCGGGGCTTGCAGGTGGGAGAAATCAATGCCCTCAGGCCGGTTTCACCACAAGACCGGTCCTGATGCAACGCGTGCAGGCGCGCAGACGCCGTACCGTGCCGTCTTTATCCACGTGGCGCACCGACTGAAGGTTGGGAAACCACAGGCGCTTGGTCTTATTGTTGGCATGGCTGACATTGTTCCCGACGTGTGGCACTTTACCGCAAAACTCACATCTTCTGCTCATGACCCTGCTTTCCTTTCCACTTGCAACGATTTGGCATATGGCTGAGCCGGTATTGAACCAACCGGCCGAATTTGGTCCCGGAACAAACGAAAAGCCTCTTTTATCACACGAATAATCCCAGGGCAAGGGTCATTAGTGTGCAGCTCGAATTCGCGGCCATTATTTCTTTTCAGGATGTCGGGCCGGCCAATCCTGCCCGGCCCGCATTAAAATAACCCCGGGAGCGCCCCAAAGCAACCCAGGGCAAGCGGAAACCGGGCCAAACGCCGGGGCAGGGGAAATTCCACCTGATACCGAGTCGCATTCAAGAAAGAACTGATTGAGGTTTAAATCCTTCGGATCAGCCCCCTGAGGACGGCAAGCCGTTCGTTCGTAAAACGGCCGTCCCTGTAAAAGGTGCCTTGAAATTCTTCCGCAAACGCGTGGGCCTTCATGCGCAGAGGTTCCTCACCGATGCGGGATACGAATTCGTCGAGCCCTTCCGAAGGCTTCTTCCCGTACCCCCTCGCGGCCATTTTCTTCAGAAATCGCAAGGCGAGCTTTGCTTCAGGGCTTTTCCTGGGGACGAAGCACAGTGAAAGCAGCCCTATGCCCGCGAAGGCAATGCCCGCCGCAGGAAGGATGTGCTTCCAGTCCATTTCGGCCAGCTTCGGCACGAGGGGAGGGCGCTCGACGATGGCTGCCATTTTCTTCAGGATATTCAACTGGCGATTGAAATCGTAGCTCAGAATGAATTTGTCCCAGTAATAGTTGAGTGTGTCCGCGAGAAGCTTCAACCGGAGAAAGATGCTCCTGCCGTATTCTCCCGCGGGGCTGTCCGGGACGTAGGGGGTCGGGTCCAGCCTGATCCAGCCGCGGCCGTTCCTGTAAGCTTCGACCCAGACGTGGGCGTTCTTCTGGAGGACCAGATAGTAGCCGCCCGTATCGTTGTAATAGCCGTTTCTATACCCTCCGACAACGCGGGCCGGAATGCCCGCCGTCCTCAGCATGACCGCAAGGGCCGAGGCGAAGTATTCACAGTTCCCGCTCCTTTGAGTCAGGAGAAAATCTTCGAGCGGCGTGTCGGACGCGGGAAGGTCCTTCAGGGAATACTTGTAAGGCTGCGATTTGATGAAATCGTACAGGGCCGTCACGGAGTCCCCCCCGCCGCGGGCAAGAACGGTTCGCACCAGGGCCGTAATACGGGGAGAAAAACCGGGAGGGAGCTGCAGGTAACGACTCTTGTCGAAAGGTTTTTGGGGGAGCATGGACGTGGGCACGGATACGGCGGTATACCTGATCCTCTCGAACACGTTCCCGTACCGGACGCTGGACGTGAGGCGTCTGGGTCTGCGGCCGGTGGTCGACATCGATACGGGCCTGTCCAGGGCGAAGAGGTACTTGTTCCCGTACGGCTCGAGATAGATCGTCTGGGGGATATGTTCCCCCTGCAAGGGGCGCGCGGGGAAATCGTCGGGCGATGAACCGGCCGTCCAGGTGGTGCCGTCGAACCGGTCCAGTTCGATTCCCCGCCAGTAAAGCATGTCATCGGGCACTTTCGGCATTTCGGCCCGGAAAATGACACGGCTGTCCTCCTGGATTTCCGACACCTCGCCGAGGGCGACCCGGTCGCTGAACCCGGACTTCGCGATAGCCAGTTTGTTGAGGAACCCGAAAAGTGGATAGTTGGTCCGGGGCAGAATGAGAAAAAACAGGGAACTGGCCGGGATGGAGACGGCACAGATGAGGAATGCCTGGTGTGCGATTCTGAGCAGGTTGTCCCTGCTGATGGTCATTTTCCCATCGTGGGAAAAGTATGCGAGGAGCATGAGGGCCGCGGTTGAAAGAGCACAGAGCAGCAGGAAATAGACGATGAAAACCATGCTGAAGGAAATGAGGCTGGAGCCGATGAGCAGGAACATGCACATGGCGTAGATCTGCATGTAGTCTCTGAACTTCTTGTCTTCGAACAGTTTGATCCCAATGAGCAGGAGCAATGCATTCAGGATGGGTTCAATGAGATAGTCCCGGTTGATTCTGGAAAATGAATAAACCAGAACGGCGATGGAGGCACAGTTCAGGACCCATCGGGGGATCCTCGTCGGTTTGGTGAAATCCAGCCAGGCGGACAGCCCCGCCGACACGGCGAGACCCGCGACGTAAGGGGCCTCCGCGTATGTGGCCACGGTGGCGTATCCGACGGCGATGCAAAGGTAGGTGATAAGACTAAGCAGGGTCCTGATTCTGACCATACAACGCAAGCTTCTTCAACAGCAGCCCCTTGTGGGCCGCCGAATTGCCGGGTTTGCAGGTTTCTCCCCCGATGGTCATTCCGACCGGTGTTCCCGACCGGAACATTCTGAGGACCACGTGGGTGACACAGGACAGGGCATATTCGAGGTCCCTTTTGTCCATCCGGTCAAAATCCACGATCACATGCTCGAGTTCCGTCGTGGAGAGTTCCCGGGTCTTCAATACGCCGGTCTTGGCCGTGGACTTCCAGTCGATGCGTTTGGGCTGGTCCCCGGGAGCGTAATCCCTGATGGAAATAAGATCGGAATCGGATCCCGCCGCATCGGACGATCGTTCACCGAGCGCCCGGGAAAAACGATCGCAGACCCGGTTTGCGGCGCACTTGACCGGCCTGGGGTAAACCATCGCCCTCGCCTTGCTGCGCACGGTCCGATACCGGGTGAAGAAATTGAAGGGATAAAATGATGAAATCGTGTAGTCGCCGAAGGTATGGACGCCTCTTCGTTCGAACCTCAGACCGATAACCTGGCACGCCGAACCGCCGGGGCCGACGAAGGGAAAGAATACGTCGCGGCCGTCGACGGTTACGGTGACCAGAAAAGCAGGCATGTGTTTCCGCGGGTTTACCAGCCGCACCAGCACCGGCACGTCGATTCCGGCGAACAGTTCGTCGGGAAATTCCGGAAGCATGCGGAGGTCCCGGATATTTTTCCGCCCGAAAAGGCCTGAAACCAGCATGTAACTCAGGAGGCCCGACGTCACGATGTAAACGAGGTTGTTTGCCGTGTTGACCGCCGACAATCCGATCAGGATGGTAAGGACTATATAGAGGTAACCGGCCTTGTTGATCTTGATCACACGGGGACGGGAAGTTCTTCGAGTATGGATCGCACAACCTCCCTTCGGTTCACCGATTCGTATTCCTCACGAAAGATGATCCTGTGAGGGATAACGTATTCAGCGACGTATTTTACGTTCTCGGGAACGACGTAATCCTTTCCGGCGAAATATGCATTGGACTTGGCCGTGTCGACCAGGGCCAGAGCCCCCCGGGTGGACAGTCCCGCCTGGATGTACTTGCTCTTCCGGGTGGCCTCTACGACGTCGAGAAGATAGTCGAGGACCTGTTCCGAAAGGTATACCCCCTCCCTGATTTCAACCTGGATTTGCTGGACTTCCTCCCTGTTCATCATGGGGGTCGCGGACTGAAGCTCCTTCCTGCGGCTGCCTCCCTTCAGGATCGCTTTCTCCGCCGCCCGCGGCGGGTAGCCGATGGTGATTCTCATCATGAACCGGTCCATTTGAGATTCCGGAAGGGGAAAGGTCCCGAATTGTTCGGTGGGATTCTGGGTGGCGATCACAAGGAAAGGACTCGGAAGGTCGTAAGTTCTGCCTTCGACGGTTACCTGATTTTCACCCATTCCCTCGAGCAGTGCGCTCTGGGTCTTGGGAGTTGCCCTGTTGATTTCGTCGACGAGTACGATGTGGTTGAAAATGGGGCCTGGCCGGAAGACGAATGCCCCGGTGCTCTTGTCGAAGATGGAAATCCCCGTGATGTCCGAGGGCAGCAGATCGCTGGTGCACTGGATCCTGCCGAAAGTGAGGCCGAGCAGCTTGGCGATGGCGATCGCAAGGGTGGTCTTTCCCAGTCCCGGCAGGTCTTCGATGAGCAGATGACCGCGAGAGAAAAAACAGGTAAGCGCCAATTCCAGCGCTGTCTCTTTTCCGTGAAGGAAGGGTGAAAGCAGGCGTATGGCTTCTTCGATTTTCCCGTTGTGAGTTTGCATGACGGCCGATCACACGGTCAATGGAAGAGAGCCTCTATGCCCGTCGGTCCAGGATGCGCACGGGCGGTGCCGTATCGTCCCTGGGCATGATTTCCCCGATTCGGCTGGCTCGCTGTCCCATTGCGTTGAGGAGTTGTATGATTTCCTGGGTCACTAAAGACTCTGCGACCAGGATGTATCCAATCCCGTTGTTGAATACATGGAACATCTCCTCATCGGAAATATTCCCCTTTTCCTGAAGAAAATTAAAAATGGGGGGAACTTCCCATGTGTTTCTATAAAACACGGCCTGGCAGGCCCGGGGAAGGATGCGCGGTACATTGTCGTAAAAACCGCCCCCCGTTATATGGGCCATGCCCGCGATCTTGAACTGGCGCAGGACTTTCAGGACCGGATCGACATACAGCCTGGTGGGTTCGATCAGTTCTTCGCCCGCGGTGCGCTTGCATTCCGGAATGAGAGTGTCCGGCTGCAGACCGAGCTTATCGAAGGCGATGCGCCTCACCAGGCTGAACCCGTTGGAATGCAGCCCGCTCGAAGCGAGCCCGATGATCTGGTCGCCGACGCGGATCGTTGAACCGTCGATGATGTTGTCGTTGTCTACAAGGCCCACGGCGAACCCCGCCATCTCGTATTCGCCCTCTTTGTAAAAATCGGGCATCTCCGCGGTTTCACCGCCGATCAGCGAACAACCCGAGTCCTTGCATCCGACCACCATCCCGGAGACGAGCTGTTCGACGAGGTCGAGGTCCATCCGGCTCATGGCGAGGTAATCCAGGAAGAACAAAGGCCGTGCTCCCTGAACGACGATATCGTTCACGCACATTGCCACCAGGTCGATGCCGATGGTATCATGTTTGTTCGCCCAAAAGGCCACCTTGAGCTTCGTGCCGACTCCATCGGTCGAAGAAACCAGGATGGGCCGGGACAAAGCGTTGGTGTTCACG
The DNA here is from genome assembly GCA_963663685.2 of uncultured Syntrophobacter sp. GTDB lineage: Bacteria > Desulfobacterota > Syntrophobacteria > Syntrophobacterales > Syntrophobacteraceae > Syntrophobacter. Next base: position 565,669 of record CAXXDT010000014.1, read on the forward strand.
GAGAACAATCCCCCGAAACCACCGATGTCCGTGATCACCGAACTGGTAAATGTCGTCCGCACAAGAGGTTTTATGCGGCTGACCAGCTCGTTTGCCTTGTTCAGATCGACTCCGGCTTCCTGATATAGGCCTTTGCTCATGGATGTTTACCTACCCCCTTCATATTCAAAAAACGGCTTCCAAAACAGGTCAATTCAGACAAATAATGCCTTATAAACCCACAACACCAGGAAATCCACTATGAATACTCATCTTACCAGATAAGGCTCGTTCCACTCAAGGCCCATAAACCGAATCGGCTTTTTTCTTCCGATCTTCACCGGTTATTCCCGAGTACGCCAATCGGCGTCCTTTTCCGCCGGCATCGTTGTTCCAGGATTGCCGATACCGCCATTTCCGCTCAGCGGATGCCGTCATCCGCCCGCACTTGACGACCCGTACCCCGGCCGGCGGACCGGCACCGAACGATTCCCCCCACGGCCCTCCGAAGCGTGAAGTTGTTCGCGGCACATTTTCATGGTAAATGAAACTGGTCGGAATGAAGGGAAGAAGATGATTCGAAAAGCAAGTGTGGTCTTCCTCGCCGGGTTTTGCGGTGTGATCCTGTTTGCGCTGGGTTTTGCCGTCTTTCATGTCTGGCTTTTCACCCAGGCGCCGGGCAGCCAGTCGCGGGAAACCCGGAAGGTCTGCATCCAGCCGGGCATGAGTGGCCCGGCCGTGGCCCAGCTCCTTTACGATAACGGGGTCGTATCCAACGCCCAGGAATTTTACCTGCTTTCGTGGCTTCGGAAGTCGGTCCAAAAGCTCCAGGCGGGGGAATACGCGTTCCCGCCCCTTTCCAGACCCGACCAGGTCCTCGATCAGATCATCCACGGGCGGGTCATTCTTTATACGGCTACGCTGCCAGAAGGTTCGACCGTCCGGGACGTCGCCAGGATTCTCCAACAGAAAGACCTGATCCCGGAAGAGGAAATCCTGCGGCTCGTGAACGACAGGGAATGCATCAGCGGCCTCGGCGTGAAAGCTTCCGGACTCGAAGGCTACCTCTTCCCCGAAACCTACGTGTTCAGAAAACCGGTCAACGGCGTCCAGATCCTGAAAGCCATGGTCAACCAGTTCCGGCGGCACCTTCCCGAAGACTGGCAGGACCGCACGGAAGCCCTGGGCCATGATCTCAACGAGATTGTCATCCTGGCTTCGATGGTCGAAAAAGAGGCCGTCCTCGATTCGGAACGGCCTCTCATCGCGGCGGTGTTCTACAACCGACTGAAGCTCAACATGCCCCTGCAGAGCGATCCGACGGCCGTCTACGATATGCCCGATTTTTCCGGTCCGGTCACGGCGGCTCTCCTCAAGCGGCAGAGCCCCTACAACACCTATCTGAAAAAAGGCCTGCCCGTCGGGCCCATTTGCAACCCGGGCGCCAAATCGCTGAGGGCCGCCTTCTTCCCGGGGGACGTCCGCTATCTTTACTTCGTGAGCAACAATGACGGGTCGCATCATTTTTCGGAGACCCTGTCCGAACATCAACAGGCCGTGTCCCGGCTGATCGAAAAGCACAGAGGGCAGGGCGACCAGGCCTCCCCAGGGCTTGAACCGCCCCGTGAGGCCGTGGTTCCGGCGGGACCCGCGGGACCGCAGGAAGGCATGGAATCGGCGCCTTCCGAATCGGGCGGCACGGCCGGCCGGTGATGACGCCCGAAAATCCGGCCGGGAAAATCGCTGCCGGGCGGGACACTGAAAACCACATGTGGGTCGAGGAGAGGAACAGTTGACTGGAAAGAAGGTTGCGAGTGTTATTTTTGCGGCGGGGAAGGGAAGCCGCATGACCGGGTATGCGGGCAACAAAACACTGCTGCCCCTCGTTGCCGTGGATTCACTCTATCGGGGGCATCATCCCATCCTGCTCGAAGTCCTGAAAAACCTGCCCGCCGGCCCCAGGGGCATCGTCGTGAATCACTGCGCAGACGACGTGAAGGCCGCGCTCGAGGGCACGGACGCCTCTTTCCTCGATCAACCCGTCACCAACGGGACGGGCGGGGCACTCCTTGCCGCATCCCCGTTCCTCACATCGCTCGGGGAAGAGGCGGTCGTCATCACGATGGGCGACGTCCCCCTCATCAAACCTTCCACTTACCGGCGGCTTGTGAAAGGGCTGGAAAAACACGATCTCGTGGTCCTCGCCTTCGAACCGTCGGACAAGGCCCAGTACGGAATGCTGGAAATGGAAAACGACCGTGTTCTGCGCATCGTCGAATGGAAATACTGGCATGTTTTCCCCCCCGCGCTCCAGGATGCGCTCAAATACTGCAACGCGGGCGTTTATGCGGCCCGGCGGGCGGGCCTCGTGCGCTACCTGGAACCCCTCGCCCAAAGGCCTCACCAGGTCCGGAAGAAAAGAGGAAACGACTGGGTCACCATCGAGGAATACTTTCTGACCGACCTGGTGGAACTCATGAATGCGGACCACCTGTCCATCGGGGTGGAAAAGGCTTCAGAAGAAGAAGTCTCCGGCGTGGATACGCCGGAGTCCCTGCTTCGCGTCCAGGCGTGGTATGCAGCGAAAGGCGCTCTCCGGCAGGAAGCCGGAAAAAAGAATTGCCGCCCGTAAGACGATGATGCGCACAATGGAACACTACCCCATCGTGCGCATCTATTTGAAAGTATGGAAATATATCAATTAAGCCCCCACGCTGCCCCTGCTGGACCCGGCGGGGTCTATGTTTTGCGCGGGTTGCCCGTGCTTTCCCGAATGCTTCCGCTTTGTCAACACCTCCCGGCCGGGTATTTCCCGGTCATTCGGAAAGGTGGATCTTCGTCCAGTAGCGCCCTCCGTCGTCGAGCACTTCGATCGGAATGCCGAACAGGTCGCTCAGAAGCTCCGACTTCAGCAGGTCTTCCTTCCTGCCCGAAGCGATCTGACGGCCGGATTTCAGCAGAAGCACCTGCCCGAAGGCTGGGGTGATTTCCTCGAGGTGGTGGGTGACGAGCACCATGACCGGGGCCTCGGGGACTTTACTCAGTTGCTCCAGCGTCCTCAGCAACTGTTCCCTCGAAACCAGGTCCAACCCCGAGCAGGGTTCATCCAGGATCAGCAGTTGCGGGTGGTGGATCATGGCACGGGCGATGAGCAGCCGTTGTTTTTCCCCCTGGGAAAGCACTCCGTAGGAGGAATCCAGGATTTTTTCGCAATTCAACCATCTTGCCAGTTCGTTGGCTCTTGCGTAATCCAGTTCGTCCGGCTTGTCGAAAATGCCTATGGAGGCGAATTTGCCGCTCACGATCAGATCGATCGGCTTTTGCGACGACGGAATCTGGGCTTCGAGGAATGAACCCACCCAGCCTATTTTCTTCCGCAGTTCACGGAGGTCCGTACGGCCGAACTTTTCCCCGAGAACGGTGATTTTCCCCCTGGTGGGCCACAGATAACCCGCCAGGAGCCGGAGCAGGGTGGTCTTGCCTGAGCCGTTGGCGCCGAGGACGACCCAGTTGTCCCCGGGAGAGATGTTCCAGTTGATCCGGTCCAGTATCAGGCGTCCGCTACGGACGAAAGACACTTCCTCTAATGCAATCCAATCATTCATGACATTCTCCAAGCCCCCCTGCGCCGGAAACCGGCGACCGGGCGCTTAACGGTGTAACGAAAAGACAACAGTCTGAGGGAAAATGCGGGAAACCCGCTTATTCACCGCCGCGGGAAAACCGAAGGGCCGGCGCCTTCATCAGCCGGAATTGACGGCTCACGACGAAAAACAGCGGCTCCCGGATTCTGCGGGAATGAGGCGGTGAGGTGCTTCTGACCCGGTTTGCGGGCGGAAATTCCCTGTTCAGGATTCTAGTGCGATAAAAGTCCTTCCCACGACAGAACGATCTTGCCGAAATGATTCCCTTCCCGCATGTACTGATGGGCCTCCTCCGCCTCACGGATGGAGTACACCCGGTCCACGATGGGATGCACTCTGCCCGAGGCGAGCTGTGGGAGCACGCGTTCCGTGAATGCTTTTGCCAGGGCGGCTTTTTCAGCGGAAGACTGGGTGCGAAGGACCGAACCGATGATCCGGAGCCGCTTGGTGAGAACGACGGGCAGTTTGATTTCGGCCCGGGTGCCTCCCATGAGCCCGATCAACACAAGGCGGCCCCGCGTCTTGAGGATTTTCAGGTTTTTCGCGAGATAGGATGCTCCTATCCAGTCGAGGATCACGTCGACACCTTTGCCCCCCGTGGCGTCGAGGACCTTTTCTTCAAAATCCGTTTCCTTGTAGTTGATGCCGACGGAAGCGCCCAGGTCGATGCACCGCCGGATTTTTTCAGACGACCCGGCGGTGATGATCACGGTGATTCCCGCTTCCCGGGCCAGTTGTATCGCCGCGGTCCCCACTCCGCTTCCTCCCCCGTGGATGAGCAGGGTCTCGCCGGCCCGGGTATCGGCTTCCAGAAAAACATTGAGAAAGGCGGTGAAGAAAACTTCCGCCGCGGCACAGGCTTCCACGAAGCTCATGCGCTCCGGTACGGGCACCAGGTGCTCCGCGGGCACCGCCGCGTACCGGCCGTATGCCCCTCCCGCGGTAATCCCGAATACCCGGTCGCCCGGTCTGAATGCCTTGGCCTTCGGACCCTTTTGAACGATGGACCCGGAAAAGTCCAGGCCCAGGATAGGTGATGCCCCGGGAGGCGGCGGATAGAGCCCGCGCCGCTGAAGCAGATCGGCGCGATTCACCGAACAGGCTTCGATCCGCACGAGTACTTCGTCATCCTTGATCTCGGGGCGGGGGACCTCTTCGAAGGAAAGTTCATTCCAGTCCCCCGCCTTCCCCGTTTCCCGTACGACGATGGCCGGCATGGTTTTCGTGGTCACTCGAGTGCTCCGTGTTCGACAAAGGAGTAATATTGCGGACCCGCAATGATGATATGGTCGTGCACGACAATGTCCAGATCGTTCAGGACCCTCTTGAGTCTGCGGGTCAACTGCTGGTCGGCGGAGGAAGGGTTCGGGTCGCCTCCCGGATGGTTGTGGGCCAGAATGACGGCCGTCGCGCGGTGCTTCAGACTCGCTTCGGCGACCAGCCGGGGGAATACCGCCGTTCTGTTCACGCTCCCTCGCTGTATTTCTTCCATTTCGATCAGGTCGTTTCTGCTGTTCAACGCCAGGATGCAGAATTTTTCGCTTCTTTCCGTGCCCAGCCTGGCCGACAGGTAGGAAACCGCCACCCGGGTGGAATCGAAGGTCTGGTTCCGGCACCAGCGGCTTGCCTGGTATCTCTCGAACACCCTGGGCATGAGGCAGATCAGGGTGGACGCCTGCATCCCGATGCCGGGAACCTGCAGGAGAGCCGCCGAAGGAGCGTCGAGCACCGCGGCGAGATTGCCGAACCTGGCAAGAAGCTCCCTGGCAAGCGGTTTGATGTCCTTTCTGGGGATGGCGTAGGAAAGCAGTATCTCCAAAACCTCGTGGTCGTGGAACCCGTCCAGCCCGCATCGGCTGAAACGCTCTCTCAACCGCGTCCGGTGCCCTTCGTTGCCGATTTCCATGGAATGCGCCCCGTTTGTGTTGCCCGTTCGGGTCGAAACTGCATTGCTCTACGATCGGCCCTGCTCGGCGGACTTCTCACGCATCCGCTTAAGGAGGCCGTCAAAGGATTCGCTGGTCAGGATCGAGGCAAACTGGCTCCTGTAGTTGTCGACGAGGCTGATTCCTTCGACCACGATGTCGTAGACTCGCCATTCGTTGTTTTCATTTCGAAGACGGTAGTCGACTTTAACGTCCGAATTTTTATATCCCAGAATACGCGTATTCACGATGGCATAGTCCCCATCGATGGACTGTTTGTCGTAGGAAAAATTCTCGTTTGACCCGGTGTACGTTTCCACCTTGTCGATGTAGGTGTTGAAGAGCAGATCTTTGAACAGCCTGACGAATTCTTTTTGTTTCTCGGGAGGCTGTTCTTTCCATGGCCTTCCCAGGGCGCGCCTTGCCATTTCGTTGAAGTTGAAGTATTTATCAACGATTGTCATGACTTCCGCCCTGCGCTGTTTGACCGTCGGAGCCCGGCCCGATTGCGAACTTCTCAGTATCTGCAGGGCCTGTTCCGTCCCGGCTTTGATGACAGCCAGAGGAGGGTCGGGGGACGCCTGAGCCTGCACCGCGATCGGAACCAGAAACATGAGTGAGAGGAAACCGATACGGAGTATACCTCTGGTGAATTTGAGCGACATCTATCTCTCCTGTATGTTCAACATGAAGTGAGTTGGCTTGACAATATCCAAGCGTATGTACAACCTCTTATTTTACCAGCAATACAGGAAAGGCTGAAAGCTTTTTTTGCCCTGCCGTCAGGGGCCGGGCCGATGATCGTCGCTTTTTCGTCCTCCGCGGATGCCGCGGCCGGCATGGGAGCCCTGGCGGGCATGGTTCCGGAGGCCGCGTCGGATCGCACGGCGAACGGTTTTCAAAGCCGTGCTTCGAACGTTCTTTCATTTCCCTGAGATCCGCTCTTGTGATATCATGCGCTTTCAGGTTTCCGCCGTTTCGCCGGAGGGGAGATTGCGGGTTTTCCTTTTTGAGGCGCGGGCGGGGGGCTACGCAATCCGAGCGACCGTTTCCGACAGGTTTCCTCATGCGGGATCACCTTGATGAAACCTGAAGGATCTCAAGAAAACCGTTAAACGAAGTGTCGGGCTAATAATTTGAAAGGAGCGCCGGGATGAAGGATTGGGTTTTTCTCTTTCCAGGCCAGGGATCTCAATATGTGGGAATGGGGCGTGAATTCTTCGAAAGTTACAGCGAAGTCCGGGAACTGTTTTCCCAGGCGGGCGATATCCTGGGGATGGACATTGCCAAATTGTGTTTTGAAGGCCCCGAAGATATTCTGGTCAAAACCAACAATGTTCAGCCTGCGGTCACGGTCGTGAACCTGGCCTGCTTTATCGTGCTGCAGTTGCACGAGATTTTCCCCAAGGCCGCCGCGGGTCACAGCCTGGGCGAGTACAGCGCCCTGCACGTTGCGGGGGTGCTGGAGCTGAAGGACGTGTTGAAGCTCGTCAAGTGGCGGGGGACATTCATGCAGGAGGCGGCCGAAAGGGAGCCTGGGGCCATGGCCGCGGTGATGGACCTCGACGAGGGCAAGGTCCGGGAAATCTGCTGCGAATGCGGAGTCGAAGTGGCCAATATCAACAGTGCGGAGCAGATCATCATCACGGGCCCCGTCGACCCCATCGAACAGGCCATTGCCCGGAGCAGTGAAGCCGGGGCGAAAAAATGCGTGAAGCTCAACGTGAGCGGCCCGTGGCACAGCCGGTGCATGCGGATGGCGAGGGAGCAGTTTGAGCCCTATATCAGGGAATGTACTTTCAGCGAACCTCAGATCCCGATCATCAACAACGTGGATGCCCTGCCGCTCAGCAGTGCCGATGCCGCCCCCGGAAAGCTGATCGACCAGATCTGCAGCCCGGTGCTCTGGCGGTATTCCATGGAGCGGCTGATCGAGGCCGGGCACACTCATTTCGTGGAAGTGGGCCCCAAAAAGGTGCTGAGGACGCTCATGCGCAAGATCGACCGCAACGTGGAGATCCTGAACGTGGAAGACCCTGCAAGCCTTGCCACCTTTCTGCAGGCGAACCAGTAACGAACGGGATCGCGCGGTTTCGACGGAAATCCGGCGTGTCCCCGCGTAACCAGGTGAAACGAGGAAGGCATGAAATCCGGTAAGCGTATACTCATTGTCGGGGGAGTGGCCGGCGGCGCTTCGTGCGCGACTCGTGCGCGAAGGCTGTCGGAAGAAGCTGAAATCGTGCTCTTTGAAAGAGGACCCTTCGTTTCTTTTGCCAATTGCGGACTGCCTTACTACGTGGGGGACGTGATCAAGAAGGAGGAGGCACTCCTGGTCGCCACCCCGGAGTTGTTCAAGAAGCGTTTCAACATCGAAGTGCGACTCAATACGGAAGTGGTATCGATCGATCGGGAAAACAACGAAGTGGAAGTCGAGGACCTTGCAACGGGGGTAAAATCCCGAGAGAAGTATGACGCCCTCGTTCTGTCTCCCGGCGCATCGCCCATAAAGCCTCCGATTCCGGGGCTGGACCTTCCGGGCATTTTCACCGTCAGAGGCATACCGGACACCAGACGGATCAAGGAATGGATCACCGCGTCCGGCGCGGAGCGGGCGGTCGTCATCGGGGGCGGCTTCATTGGTCTCGAGATGACCGAAAACCTGGTGAAACTCGGCTTGAGTGTGACCATCGTCGAAATGCAGCCCCAGGTCATGCCCGTGCTGGATCCCGAAATAGTCGCTCAGGTCCATGAAGAGCTGACCCGGCACGGGGTTGTGCTTCGCCTCGGGGAGGAAGCGGCGGGCCTTGAAAAGCTGCCGGACGGTGCCATCTCCGTCAACCTCAAATCCGGGGGAAAAGAGCGGGCGGACCTCATCATCCTGGCCATTGGAGTGCGCCCTGAAACAAAGCTTGCCCGCGAAGCCGGCCTGAAGATAGGGGACCTCGGAGGCATAAGGGTCGATGAGCGGATGGCGACGAGCGATCCGAAGATCTGGGCCGTGGGGGATGCCGTTGAGGTCCGGGATTTCGTCACCGGGAAATGGACCCTCGTTCCGCTTGCAGGGCCGGCAAACCGCCAGGGCCGCATTGTCGCCGATGTGATTCTGGGCAGGGACCGGAAGTTCCGGGGAGTTCAGGCCACGGCCGTGTGCGGCGTGTTCGACCTGGCGATCGCTTCGACCGGCCCCAGTGAAAAGACCTTGAAGAAACTGGGCCTTTGGGACGCTTCCAAATACGAAAAGATTTACCTGCATCCGGCCCATCATGCGACCTACTTTCCCGGGGCCAGGGCCATAGCGTTGAAGCTCATTTTCTCCCGGGAAGACGGCCGGATCATCGGGGCCCAGGCGGTTGGAAAGGAGGGCGTGGAGAAACGCATCGACGTGATCTCGACCGCCATCCAGAACCACGCGACCGTTTTCGACCTCGAGGAAGCGGAACTCTGCTATGCGCCGCAGTTCGGCACCGCAAAGGACCCCATCAACTTTTTGGGAATGGTCGCTTCCAACGTGATCCGGGGGGACGTCCAAATTGCTCAATGGGAAGATGTGGAGAAAACAAGCGCTCTCATCCTCGACGTTCGCGATCCCGCGGAATTCGAAAAGGGCCACGTGGACGAGGCCGTGAGCATTCCTCTGAACGATTTGCGGTCCAGGCTGAGCGAACTGCCGGAAGACCGCGAGATCTGGACCTATTGCCTCGTCGGGCAAAGGTCCTATTATGCGGCGAGAATCCTGGCCCAGCACGGATTCAACGTGCGGACCCTTACCGGGGGCTTCAAGACGTACCAGCTTCGCAAAGCAGCGGACCGGAAGCCGGAATCCCGCTAGCCGACGTTTTTCTCAATGCCTATGACCCCGGCCCGGGGTTACTCCGCTTGAAAGGCGGTGGGCACGGCCTTGCCGTGCCCACCGCCTTCAACTGATTGAAAATCCAACAAAAAGCCATTTGATACGACTGAATCGCCGGGGGGGCGTACAAAGCCCTGATTCAGGCGTTCGGGACTCGTTCGGAAGTTCCGGAATCCTTCTCCGGGAAGCCCCGCGTTCTGACCTGCCGCCGGGCCGCGGCCTTCCTGTTTGAGGTTGTCTTCCCAAATTCCGGGTAAACCGGCTCGTACAGAAGCTTTAAGTTTATCCAGCTCTTTTTCGATAAGAAAAATAAGACACTGCGCTTCCGCCCGGCCGGTCCAAACGGAACGCATGAAGCGGTGTGTTGAAAGGAGCCATGCGGCTTCCCGGTCTTGATGGCTTGGTCTGTCTCTGAGGATGCGAAGCTCAAAACATCATGAAAATATTGATCATTGAGGATGACACCGATTTGGGCGGCCTGCTCAGAGAATACCTCCAGCGACTGAGCCACGCGAAGGTTCAGGTCTGCGTGACGGGAAAGGAAGCCTATCTGGCGATTCTTCAGGAATCCTTCGACTGTGCGTTCATCGATCTCAGACTGCCGGACATAGACGGATTGAAGCTCCTGGAAGCCTTCAAGAAAAGGGCTTCCAGCATCCCCGTGGTCATGATGAGCGGTTTTGCAACGATGGAATATGCAATCGAGGCCATGAGAAAAGGTGCATCCGATTTTCTCACCAAGCCTTTTACCCTGCAAAGTGTCACCCTGACCCTGGAGAAAGTGACCAAGGAACGAAAGCTGCTGCTGGAAAACCTCAGCCTGCAACTGGAACGCAACGTCAGGAAGGAACTGGAAACCGTCAATCGCGCCCTGGAGCGAAAAGTGGAAGAGCAGGTGAAGCTGTTCGAAATCTCCAGGGAAATCGATGAAATCCGTTCCAGTGAAGAACTCTATCCGTGTGTGGTCAAGCTGGCTTCCAACATCGGCAAAACGCTCAACGCCGGCCTGTTTGTCCTGCCCCCCGGGCAGACCACCGTGATGCTCATGGCCGAACACGGCGCATGGTTGAGCGACACGGCCCCCGCCATCTTCCGGTTGTCCGTCGACCGGATCAAGAAGATACTCGGTGAACGAAAAAGTCACTTCCTCATGCGGCCTGAAAAGCTGATCGAAGATTTCGGTTTTTCTGAGCAGTTCATCAGCCGTGAGCAATGGCTTTCGTGCTGGCCGCTTCGCATTCGGGGAGAGCTGTTCGGATTCCTTATTGCCTGCCACAACGGCAAAAAGCGGCACCTGACCGCAACGGCAATAAAGTTGCTGGATTTTCTCGTAAAAAAATCCGCCCTGGCCATCGAAAACATGGCCCTCTACGAGAGCCTGATCGGAAATTTCCACGGCATTCTGAAATCCCTCATCAATGCGCTCGAAGCCAAGGACCTCTACACGGGAAAGCATTCGGAGAGGGTAACGAAATATGCCACGTCCATTGGAAGAAAAATGGGAATTTCCGGTTCGCAGATTGAAGCTCTCAACACCATTGCCTATCTTCACGATATAGGGAAAATAGGAATTCGGGACAGCATCCTCAACAAGAGGGGTCCCCTGACCGTGGATGAGTACGAACTCGTAAAGCAGCATCCGACCATAGGCGAATCCATCGTGGCGGAACTCGGACTGAACGTCGACGAAAGATCGATCATCAGAAATCACCACGAACACTGGGATGGCAGCGGGTATCCCGACGGGCTCGCAAGGGAGGACATCCCGCCGCTGGCCCGCGTGGTTGCCGTGGCGGACGCGTTTGACGCAATGACATCCAAGCGGGCCTACAGGGAAGCGATGAGCAGAAAAGACGCCCTGCTGCGGATGAAAAAAGACAGGGGACATCATTTCGATCCCAAGGTCCTCGACGCATTCCTGGAGGTCCTGGGGGATGAATAGCGGCTGCAGATGGAAGAAGAGACGGCCTCACAAACGGTTGATTGCGCCGGATGTCCCGATGATGTAGGAAGTGGCAACGCCGCAGTTGATTCCCCCACCGGCCGAAGCGGTCGGCATTGAGTTGTCGGCATGAATTGCGCTACGGCGAATCGGAGGGCATATGATTGCAGAAGACGCGCGGAGAAAGAATGACGCAGAGGCCCCGGTTTTGGAAAAAATGCATGGAAGCCCTTTTCGAGAAAGACCGCCTTGACTACCTGGGGTATTTCATCAAGGGCTTCATTCACAATATCAACGGGCCGCTCCAGAACATCTCCATGCTGATGGAAATCCTGACCAGGGGACTGGATGCACAGGACCGGTTCGTCCGTTCCCGCATCGAGGGAGATCTGAGCGATTGGGAGGATCTCGTAGACAAACTGCGCACGCGTTATTCGCAAGTGGACCAGCAGGTTTCAAACCTTGCCGAAGCGATGCGTGACTTCATGGTGATCAACGAAATCGAGCGCAAGGCGACGGAAATCGACCTCAACCTGGTACTGACAAAACTGGTCCGTGTGTTCCAGTCCGACCTGTTTTTCAAGCACCAGGTGGCCCTGGACCTCAAGTTGACCCGGAATCTGCCGCTCATTCATATTCCCGGCTCCAAAATCATACCGGTGCTCGTCCATTTGATCAGAAACGCGCTGACGGCTATGCAGGATTCTCCCGTAAAACAGCTCACCATCGAATCCTCAATGGCGGACGGGAATGTCGTGGTGAGCTTCAGGGATTCGGGATGCGGGCTGGGAACAGGCGAGGAAGAGGCCTGCTTTGAGCTGTTTTATTCCGGCTGGGAAAACCGCGGAACATACCAGGCGGAAGACAAAAGGCACATAGGTTTCGGGCTCTTTGCCGCAAGGAAAATGCTCTCCGCTTACGGGGCAAAAGTACGGCTCGAAGGGAACGGCCCGGGAATCAGGGCCGTACTCGAGATTCCTCCAGGCCGAAGGGCATAACCCGGCCTCGAGGTAAAGCTGCAAGCCGGTTTTCTTCGGTTCCGGGCATTGTTCCGCACCCGCCCCGTCGGGCATCGACCACCCCGGGCCGTCCGGTGGAGGACGATTCGAATGAAAGGAACGCTTACGCGATGATGAGGTCTCCGGTGAACAAACAGGAAACACCTCTGCTGCAGAAATACTATCTGAAGCCGGGTTTCATTTTTGTCTCGCGGAAGCCCACCGTCATCTCAACGGTTCTCGGTTCGTGCGTGTCCGTTTGCCTGCGCGACAATGCACGTGAGTACGGGGGAATGAATCACTTCCTCTTCCCGCAGACGGACAACCCCTCGCTGGCCACTGCTCAGTACGGTAACATCGCGACCAATGCCCTCATCCGCTGTTTCTTCGAGGGAGGCAGCAGGGCCGAACACCTGGAGGCCCAGATCTTCGGCGGAGCACAGCTCGCGGATGGACCGGAAGAGGCCGTGGAAGTGAGCCGGGGAAACGTCGCGACGGCCCGGGCCATCCTGGAAAGAAATGAGATTCGGGTGGTGTCTGAAGACGTCGGCGGAAACAAGGGGAGAAAGATCGTTTACAACAATTGCACCAACCATGTGATGATCATCCATGTCAACACGATACGAAAGGGAGACTGGTACCCGTACCAGGGGAGGCGATGAGCCCCTGTTCCCTCGGGGTGCCGGAAAACCTGGCCAGTGGGGAAAAATGTGGGGAACGCCATCCATACCGGCCCCCGTGGCGAAAGCAGTGGGCCGGTGCTTTTCCCGGCCGTGTCCGGTAATCCCGAATGAAACGGGGCGGGATATTCCGTTGCGATGCTTTGCCGTAGACCGTCCCGGACCTGGAGGTCAGGAAAAATTTGTGGAATCTGCAGCGCTTACCTCTCTAAAGTATTCCCGGAAAGAGGCCGATTAATGAGGGTAATGGGAGATCGTCCATGGTGATAACGACTTATCTGGTCAAAAGCGTGTTGGGCACTTACTGCAGACAACTGAGACAGCGTTCGATGCAATCGGAGCATGCTGATACGGAAGGTCCGGACGACCTGACGGCCCCGGAAGGGAAAACGGTGATTTCCGATGCGGTCAGGAGGCGGATGGTCATGGAGCGGATGACCTCGCAGGCGCTGGAACGGGTCTATTCGGGGAAAAGCGTTTCGGGACCCGGCGATTACGGGGAAGCAAGGGTCGGGTGTGAGATTGCGGGCGGCACGGAAGACCTCCTCGGCGTGGGATTGGAGGATGGTCTGAAAGGTGTTCGAATGGCGGAAAAGAGGGAGTTGGACCATCCTGAACGCGCTTCGAAAAAACATGGGGACAAAGCCAACGGCCGGGCTTATGCGGCGCCGAACGCCGATGGCGGAGGTGCATTTCCGATAAGAGAGAGGGCAGGCGGTGAAGCCCTCGCCAATATTGAGGAGCTGACGAAAAAGCTGATGGATACCGAAGAGTTTCGAACATCAAAGGTGGATTATCTGAGAGAATTGATCCGGCACAACGCTTATGTCGTTCATGCCGATAAAGTTGCCGAGCGAATGCTCGAAGAGATCTGGTGAATGTCCCGGTCAAACGGGGTACCCGTGCCGGCGTGTGAGGCCCGGCGGTGCGGCTGCCACAGCGTCACACAAACTCGCGGTGCGGCGTGGGGGCGGAGGCGCGGTTCCCCATTCTTTTGAGAAGCATCATTTTCCGTTTTCATGAACGCGGCCCGGTATTGTTCAGGTGCGCACGGGCAGTGGCCCGTGCGTTTCTGGCCATTGGATATCGTTTACAAACATATGGAAGTGGGCGGGAGCAATCACCGCATAGACCCATTTCTCCGTGGCCGTGATGATTTCCTGGTCGGCGGTCACCAGGAGGGCTCCTTTGTCTCCGGACCTTTTCAGGGCGTTGATGATGACCGTATCCGCTGAACTGCCTCTCTTCCTGTCGGCGTAAACGATCTCGGCATTTCCCCGGACCTCCCTTGATTCTTCCACCCCGTCGAACACCAGGTATATTTTTCTGAAAAGACGGCTCTTTCTGCACACCGCCCCGATGAAATCGTCCCGCACGGCCGAGAGCGGAGTGTCCGAGGCTTTGCCCGTGCCGCCCCGAAGGTTGAGCAGGATGTTGTATCCGTCCACGTAGACGTCATATTTCCGGGCGGCGCCCGCCTCGATGAAATCGTCCAGATTCTTGTAGCTCCGATCGTGCGAGGTAATCCTCCCCGCGGGGGGGAAGGAGGCGTAGAGGGCCTCCAGGATCTGGCGCTTCTTCCTGGAGATATCCTCGGCGAGCCTTTCGGGGTCTTCGATGAAACCAAGGGCCGCAAGGCCGTTCACGATGGCCTGCACGGAATTGATCTTTGTAAGGTTCGACGCAACGGGTTCCATCAGGTGAATCTTGCGGATAAGATCGGTCTCGGTGAGCGCTCCCGGTGTCCGGTTGAGAATCCTGTCAATGCCCGGAAGGGCGAGGATCCTTTTTTTCTCTCGAAGCAGCGCTTCCTTTGCCTTCTCGATTTCACCGTGAACAAACAATGAATCGGTGTAAACGCATTCGATCTCGCTTAAATACAATTCGGTGCGCAGCAGGGCCCGCCGTACGGCGGCGGCAAGGCCGTATTTTTCATCCGCCTGCTTTTGCAATTCCAACGCCCGTTCCGTCCGTTTGAGGACGGCGTCCAGGCGTTCCTGCGCTTCCACGACGGTGGATTCCGCCGTGGCCCTGTATCGTTGAAACCACTCGTGCAACAAGGCTGAGAGAGCTTCGTCCACCCGCGCTTCAAATTCCTGCTGCGAATCGTCCAGTTTCTTGCGAAGCTCGTCGTTTTCCCGTCGATATCGGGCCACTTGTTCCTGGAGCTGAGATTTTTCACGTTCGAGGTCACGGATCCGGCCGTCCGGTTTCGTGGCAGGGGCTTTCTGCACATGGGCCGGGCCGGCGGGGAGGGCGGCATATTCCCGGAACGGTGGCGACGCGGTTGCTTCACCGCCCGGGGAAGACATTTCGGCCAGTTGGCGTCCGATCTCGGGTGACCGTGACATGGCGTCGCGCAAAAATCCCCAGACCGGAACGAGGAGTTCGACGGATTCCCGCGTGATCCTTCGGTTCCAGAAGCCGGGGTCGATGCGGTTTCTGAACGGTTCGTCCCGCAGAAATCCGAGGAGATAAAGCCCCGCGAACAGTCTTTCGGGACCGATGAAATTCTTGAGGTCGTTCAGGTTTTCGATCAGGAAATTCCGGTCGAGCATCTCGAGGAAGGCCACCTCGTCGAGATGTTCGGTCCCCCACACGTTCAGGACTTCATCCAGGAGTCCGGGATCGGCGGAGAGCATGTTTCTCAGGCGTGTCAGGGTCCGCGGGAGGGACAGCACGGCGGGGTCCTGCAGCTTGCGGGCTGAAATGCCTTTTTAAAACGGTTTTTCTTAGGCTAACGTCTCTTTCAAGGATTTCGAACCATGTACCTGCCGGTATGTCGCCGATGATGGTATCGAGGAAACCGGCCGGCAGATGAAAATCGTGTTCCTTGAGAAGAGGCGTACGTTCCACGGATTTTTTCCCTTATATCAGGAGGAAAACCGAACCATGACCGGTGTCTCCGTTGTGATGGCCACTGTCGGCAAAGAGGAGGAGGCCGTTTCCCTTGCCCGGACGCTGGTGGCAGAAAAGCTTGCCGCCTGCGTCAACATCATCCCTCGAATCCGGTCCATCTACCGGTGGAAAAACGAAATATGCGATGAAGGGGAACTGCTGCTCGTGATGAAAATCCGCTCATCCGCTTTTACTCGCATCCGGGACCGCATTCGGGAACTCCACAGCTATGAAGTGCCGGAGATCATCAGTTTTCCGATCGAAGACGGTCTTC
This sequence comes from uncultured Syntrophobacter sp., assembly GCA_963663685.2. Classification (GTDB taxonomy): domain Bacteria; phylum Desulfobacterota; class Syntrophobacteria; order Syntrophobacterales; family Syntrophobacteraceae; genus Syntrophobacter. The sequence goes on from CAXXDT010000014.1 coordinate 581,859, forward strand.
CGGATTACATCGACTGGGTCCTGGAAAACTCGGCGCAGGGCTGATCGGACCTCCCTGTCCCGGTAGCTTCCGACCACCGTGCCATTGGGCGTTCCTGCCGGGCTGCGGTTCAAGCCGGCACTTGGCCCGGAATCACGGGTTGCGGGCCATCCGCTTAAGGTTCTGTCGCCCGGGGGCACTATTGGATTGTTTCAAAAGCCTTTTGGGAAACGGAGCGGGGTGCAGTTCCACACACCCTTGTGAAACATGGTTTCGTGCTTTCTTGAACGCAATTGTTCATGATGCCCGCCTCACCCGCGAAGCATCGAAACGGGTATTTCGGGACTCTATTTTGCAGGTAAACCGGTATCAATTCTCCATCCTGACGCGGACCGAAGCCGCATGGGCCTCGAGCCCCTCCAGTTCGGCCAGGCGGACGATGGAACCCGCGTCCCGCTTGAACGCCTCCCGCGAATAAGAGATCAGGCTGGTTTTTTTCTGGAAATTTTCAACCCCCAGGGCCGAAGCGAACCTTGCCGTTCCGGCGGTCGGAAGCACGTGGTTCGGTCCCGCAAAATAATCTCCCACCGCTTCCGGTGTCCATTCACCGAGAAATATGGCCCCGGCGTGTTTGATTTTACCGATCCATGACCATGGGTCGTCGACGTGGAGTTCAAGGTGTTCGGGTGCGATGCGATTGGCAAGGTCAATGGCCTGTTCCATATCTTTCACGAGGAAAATTGCTCCGTAGGCCTGCAGCGCCAGGGATGCGATTTCGCGGCGCGGCAGCCTCGCGATCTGTTCCTCGACGCTTGCACGAACCCGTTCGGCGAGGTCCGGGGCCGTCGCAATCAACACGGCGCTGGCCATCGGATCGTGTTCCGCCTGGCTGAGAAGATCCGCCGCGATGTATTTCGGGTTGGCTTTTTCCCCGGCGATGACGAGGATTTCGCTCGGACCGGCCAGGAGGTCGATACCCACTTGCCCTGCAACCAATTTCTTTGCAAGGGCGACATACATGTTGCCCGGTCCGACGATCATGTCGACCCGGGCTATGCTCTCCGTCCCGTAGGCCAGCGCCGCGATGCCCCAGGCGCTCCCCGCCTTGTGGATTCGCGTGATCCCGACCTCGGAAGCGGCAACGAGCAGATGAGGATCGATACTGCCGTCCTTTCTGGGCGGCGTGATCAGGGCGATGTCCTTGACCCCGGCCAGGCGTGCGGGTATGCCGTTCATGAGCACCGATGAAATGAGGGGGGTTTTCCCGCCGGTTCCTCCCGGGATGTACAACCCGGCCCCGTCGACGGGGCGTATCACCTGGCCGAGAAAGGTGCCGTCAGGCTTGGCGATGAAATGGGACGGGCGCTGCTGCTGCCGGTGAAAGGTCTCGATATTGCTGATCGCTTCCCGCAGGACCTTCAAAAAGTCGCGATCGACGGCCTCGTAAGCGGCGCTCATCTCCGCCTTCGACGTCTTCAGTTGGGCCGCCTCGAACTCAGGCGCATCAAACCGCCGGGTATAGCGAACGAGCGCGGCGTCGCCGTGCTTTCCGACATCGTGAAGGATGTCGAGGACCTTGCTTTCCAAGACGGGGTCCGCCCCCATTCTCCGCGAAACGATAGAGGCCAGCTTGCCGGCCGCTTCTTCAGAAGGATAAGGAATGATCTTCGGCACTTACTTCCCCTCCGCTGCCACCACGAATGCGTCCGCGAACCCGTGGCTCCGCAGATAATCCAGGTCCTTTTTGGCAAGGACCAGGTCTTCGTACATTCCAACATGGACCCGGTAAAGAGGGTCTCCTTTTTCAAGCATCTGGCCGACCTGGCTCCATTGAAATCCCTTGGACATTTTCTCTTTCAACCTGTAGGCATTCGACTGCTCCCGGAAGGCGCCGATCTGTATGGTGAACTGGCCGTAGCGGAACGAGGGGACCGGCTGCACTCTCCAGTAGGTGTCCTGCCCGATATGCTCCTCGGACGCAGCCTGCACGGCTTCCACCCTCACTTTGGCCAGGCCTTTCTGATAGGAACCAAGCTCCTGGGCGCCCTTGCAGGACAGGTCGATGATCCTTCCCGACACAAACGGGCCGCGGTCGTTTATCCTGAGGATGACGGAGCGCCGGTTCTCCATGTTGGTGACTTTCACGTAGGTGCCGAGAGGGAGCGTCTTATGGGCGGCGGTCATGGCGTACATGTCGTAGGGTTCTCCGCAGGACGTCGGTTTTCCATGAAAATCAGCACCGTACCAACTGGCGAGGCCTTCTTCCACGTAACCTTGCGCGGTGGGGAGCGGGTAGTACCAGGAGCCGTTGATCTGGTAAGGCTTCTGGCTCCGGAGTTCCGAACCGGGAGGCCCGGGCCGGGAAGGTGTATACGGGGTCTTCGCGCAGCTCAGCGCGAAAACAACCAGGAAAAAGCCGATACCGATGTGTCGCGCCAGACGGATTCTCACCACCGCACTCTACGTTGTTTCGGCTTAACTGTCCCCGTTTTCTTCCATCTTTGCCAGGTCTTCGAACCGGATATCTATGCCGAGAATTCCGACGATTTCCTCGGATTCATTTCGGATAGGGGCCGAAACCGTGATGCAGAGGGCCCCCGTATAGCGTGAAGTGTAGAAATCCGTGACATGAACTTTCCCATCCTTCAGGGGGCCGATAAACCATGGACGATCGGACAGCTCATCCCCGACCTTCGCCCCCTCGTACTTGGCCCGGTTCACGATATGAGTGATGTTCCGGGTCGTCTTGCGCCCTTCGCGGTCGGTGACGTAAATATACTGAATAAACGGGTTGAGATCGAGCAGTGTTTGCAGTCCCTGTTCCTGCCGGGTGGCATCCATGCTCTTGATGGCGTCGCTTTCGACGACTTCCTCGACGAGATGGGCCGCCAGGGCGTAGGCTTTCTGCTTGAGCCTGTCGAATTCGCTCGTGAAGTATTCCGGGAGAAACCGCCTGGCCCAGCGTTCCAGTTCTTCATTGGAAATGGACGTGTTGCGGCCCTGCTCGTATTCGCGCATGACCCTTTTGTGAATCCTGACGATTCCGGGATGGCGCTTGTCCAGTCTCCGCTCGCCTTCAAGCCGCAGTCGGGTGTTTACCCAGTAAGCGACGCCGGACACTCCCGACTTGTCGGTGATGATGATGCTGATCGGTTTTTTCAGGAGCGCCTGCGTGTCGAAGACGTTGTAGATCTCCTCATCCTTCACCAGTCCGTCCGCGTGAATGCCGGCCCGGGTGGCGTTGAATTCCTCGCCGGCGAAGGGATAATTCGGCGGAATCCGGTAGCCGATTTCCCTCTGGAAATAATCGGCCATGTCCGTAATGGCTGTGGTGTCGATGCCGTCCGGCGTTCCCTTCAGGCCGATGTACTCGATGAGCAGCCCTTCGATGGGGGCGTTTCCCGTGCGTTCGCCGAAGCCGAGCAGGGTGCCGTTGGCGCCGCTGCACCCGTAGAGCCAGGCGGTGACCGCGTTGACGAGCACCTTGTGGAAGTCGTTGTGCCCGTGCCATTCGAGCAGGTGGCCCGGGACCCCTGCATCATCCATGAAAGCGCGCACCAGCTTGGGAACGCTACGCGGGAGCGCGGCCCCCGCGTAGGTCACTCCGAAGCCGAGCGTATCGCAAAGCCTTATTTTGACGTCCACTCCGCTTTCTTCCCGCAGCCGCATCAGTTCGATGGCGAAGGGAATGCAAAATCCGTAAATGTCGGCCCGGGTAACGTCCTCGAAATGGCATCTCGGGATAATCCCTGCTTCTAGGGCGGCCCGGACGATGCCGAGGTACTTGTTGAGGGCAGTCTTGCGGTCCATGTTCAGTTTCAGGAAGATATGGTAGTCGGAAACGGATGTCAGAATGCCGGTTTCGCCCAGGCCCATGTCGCGAACGAGCTGGAGGTCCTGTTCGACGGCCCGGATCCAACCGGTGATTCTGGGATATTCATAGCCCTTGGAGAGGCAGAGCCTAAGGGCTTCGCGGTCCTTGTCCGTGTAAAGGAAAAACTCGGACTGGCGGATTACTCCTTTGGGGCCGGAAAGCCGGTGCAGCAGATCGAAAATGACGCCGATCTGTTTGACGGTATACGGGGGCCGCGCCTGCTGCCCGTCCCGGAAGGTCGTGTCCGTGACGAACATGTCTTCCGCCGGATCGATCGGCAGCAGCATGTGATCGAAGTCGATCCGCGGCACCTCATCGTAAGGGAAAATGTCCCTCATGAGATTGGGTTCGCGCACATCCACAAGATCCTGTCGCCAGGGTTGCGGGTGTTCGTGGTCGAGGACCCGTTTCTTGCTGTTCCATCGGGCCATCGGATTCAGTTCCTCCGTTCCGTTTCCACCTTGACGCACAATTCGAGCAACTGGCGGAGTTCCGGTTCGGAAGGCGCTCCGCTCATCAGGCACGTTGCTTTCTGGGTCTTGGGGAAAGCGATCACGTCCCTGATGGAACCGGACCCGCTAAGAAGCATGATAAGCCTGTCCATGCCAAAGGCAATCCCTCCGTGGGGCGGTGCCCCGTACTGGAGGGCTTCCAAAAGGAACCCGAATTTTTCCCGGGCTTCCTCCCTGCCAATGGAGAGCGCCTCGAACACGCGTTCCTGGACGTCCTCGCGGTGGATACGAATGCTCCCTCCGCCGATCTCGATTCCGTTCAGCACGAGGTCGTAGGCGCGGCTCCGCACCTGTTCGGGATGTTCGGCCATCAGCGGAAGGTCTTCCTCCATGGGGGAAGTGAACGGATGGTGAACGGCCGTGTACCGTTTCTCTTCCTGGTCCCATTCAAACAGCGGGAATTCGGTGACCCATACGAAATAGAAGGACTTGGGATCGATCAGTCCGAGCTGGTTCCCGAGACGGACCCGAAGGTTTCCGAAGGCGTCGTTCACCACCTTCTTCTGATCGGCGAGGAACAGGAGAACATCGCCGGTTTCCACCTTGAGGCGTTCGGTCAGGTTCCTGCGGACCTCTTCCGGCAGAAACTTGGCGATGGGGGATTGCCAGCCGTCCGGTTGAATCCGGATCCATGCCACCCCGTGGGCGCCGAAGATCTTGACGAAGTCGGTGAGATCGTCCAGGTCTTTTCGCGACAGACGGCTGCCGTCGGGTACCCGAATCGCCTTCACGATCCCGCCACGCTCCACCGCCTGCTTGAAAACCCGCAGTTCGGAAGCGGAGACGATTTCCGTAACGTCGTTCAGCTCCAGCCCGAACCGCATGTCCGGCCGGTCGCTTCCGAATCGGTCCATCGCTTCATTGTAAGTGATCCGGGGGAAGGGGGGCTGGACTTCACGGGCGAGGAGTTCCCTCATGAAGCGCGTGACCCAACCTTCCATGAGGTCCTGGATGTGCTTTTCGCTCACGAAAGACATCTCTATGTCGAGTTGAGTGAACTCGGGCTGGCGGTCCGCCCTGAGGTCCTCATCCCGAAAGCACTTCACGATCTGATAGTACCGCTCAAACCCCGACACCATGAGAAGTTGCTTGAAGAGCTGGGGCGATTGGGGCAGGGCGTAAAACTTCCCGGGATTCACCCGGCTCGGGACCAGGTAATCGCGTGCCCCCTCCGGGGTGCTCTTGGTCAGAACGGGCGTTTCCACCTCCAGGAAACCCCGCTTGTTGAGATAATCCCGGGTGAGTTGCACCGCCCGATGCCTCAGCAGAAGATTGCGGAACATTTTGGGGCGGCGGAGGTCGAGGTAGCGGTAGCGCAGCCGGACGTTTTCACTGGCATCGAGGTCATCTTCGATCTGGAAAGGAGGCGTCTTGGACGGGTTGAGTATCCTCAATTCGGATGCGATCACCTCGATTTCGCCCGTGGCCAGCTTCGGGTTCGTCATCCCTTCGGGGCGCGGCCTCACCTTGCCCCTGGCTGCGAGAACAAACTCGCTGCGCAGAAAACGCGCGTGTTCATGGGCCGGAGCGTCATACTGGGGGTCGAAGACCACCTGCGTGATCCCTTCCCTGTCTCGAAGGTCCACGAATATCAGTCCGCCGTGATCGCGCCGACGCTGAACCCATCCCATCAGAATAACCGTCTCGCCGACCTGCCCCATCCCGAGGCTGTTGCAGTTATGGGTCTTTTCCCAGTCTCCCAGACTGTCCGATGTGGATAGACCCATTTCCGGGTCGTTCACCTGGTCATTCATTCGATCTTCCGTCTGACTCACTCGACTTCCTCCCTTTCCGCAATCCAAATCGGACAAAACCACAGGTCCGAACAGAGCGACCATTATCGTCAATCAAATTCGAGCATATTCGGAGCGCGTTCGTTCAATGTGCGCAGGTTATACCGAGTTGCCTGCAAAATAGAGTCCCGAAATACCCGTTTCGATGCTTCGCGGGTGAGGCGGGCATCATGAACAACTGCGTCCAAAATACTAATCGTAACATCCCCCATAAAAGCGGGGGAATGATTCCCGGCCCGCTGCCCAAATACTTCCCCCACGAGTGGTGCGGATAGCCTGTCCGCCTGTGCCTGTTGCAGGTTCAAAAAAGTCTCACGCAACGGCGCAACGGCGCAACGAAAAACCGATGACATCGGCATTGCGTCAGGTGTTTCATGGTCGCCTCGGTGCGTCGCGGTCACATACAAGGCCGCTTTTTCGGGTGGCCCGGACAACTCGTCGTCAGTGCACGGTACAGGTTCAAAAAAGTCTCACGCAACGGCGCAACGAAAAACCGATGACATCGGCATTGCGTCAGGTGTTTCATGGTCGCCTCGGTGCGTCGCGGTCACATACAAGGCCGTATCAACCGTCATACGCCGGTGGCCCCTTTTCCGCAGAATCCGCGCAGGGTCTGCACCGCGGAATCCAGGGCGATGTTCGTCTGGCTCTTTTCGTCCATGTCCCTCAACTGGATTTCCCCGTGTTCCAGTTCCTGCTCTCCGAGGATGAGAACATACCGTGCGCGGAACTTGTCGGCCCTCCGCATCTGGCTCTTCAGGCTCCGGCCTTCGTAATCTGTTTCGACCGGGACCCCCGCGGCGCGAAGTTCCTGTGCCAACAGATAGCCCCGTTGCCGCGCCGCTTCCCCGAGGGTCGCGATGAAGGCCCCCTGCGATCGCCCCGGCTCCTCCCGTTCCTGCTGCAGCAGAAGGATCAACCTCTCCATGCCGATGGCGAAACCGATGCCGGGCAGGTCCGGCCCTCCCAGGTCCCGAACGAGTCCGTTGTAGCGGCCTCCGCCTCCCACGGCGTTTTGAGTTCCCAGACGGTCCGTTATGACTTCAAAGGTGGTCCTCGTGTAATAATCGAGCCCTCGTACCATGCGGGGATCGATCACATAACGCGTCCGGAGCGCTTCGAGATAACCCTTCACGGCTTCGAAGTGGCTGCGGCATTCGCCGCAGATGGAATCCAGAAGCAGGGGAGCGTCCTTGAGGACCTCCTGGCAGCGCTCGACCTTGCAGTCGAAAATCCGGAGCGGGTTCGTTTCGCGGCGGCGCTGGCAGTCCGGGCAGAGTTCAGCCGCATGCCCTTCGAGGAATTTCTTCAAAACCTCGCGGTATTCCTTCCTGCAGTCGGGGCAGCCCAGCGAATTGATGTGGAGCACGACCCCGGTCAGTCCCACGCGTTCCAGGAAAATCCGGAGCATGTACATGATTTCAGCATCGAGCATGGGATCGTCGATCCCGAATGCTTCGGCATCGATCTGGTGGAACTGGCGGTAGCGCCCCCTTCTGGGGACGTTCATGCCTGAACATGGGGCCGACCTGGTAGAGCTTCTGGGCCAAAGGGTCGGCCTGCATATTGTGCTGAATATAAGCCCGCGCCACGGACGCGGTGGCCTCGGGCCGCAGGGCCAGCCGATCGCCCTTGCGGTCCTCGAAGGCGTACATTTCTTTTTCCACGATGTCCGTGCTTTCACCGATTCCCCGGCTGAAAAGTTCGAGCTTTTCGAGGAGCGGAGTCCTGATTTCAGCATAGCCGAAGGTTTCCAGCACTTCACGTGCGACCTTCTCAACTCGTTGCCACCATTCGATTTGCCCGGGTAAAATATCGTTCATGCCCCGGATGGCCTGGATGCTTTCCATTCGTTACCCTATCCTGAGATGAGTGCGATTGATCGAGATATAAACGAGATTACATAAAAAACGGCTTGGGAAAAGTCAAGGGAAACATCCTTCCGCCGGTTTATTTACATTGCGCCGGACCACGCATACGGAGCGGTTTTTTCGAACAGGGCAGTCGTCGCAATGCCGCACAAGGCCGCGCAGCGGCGTGGTGGCACAGCCTGTTTCACTGGTTCGCATTGGAAAAAACGCCGATGCTGAACTATAACTTACTGTCAGGGATCATTGGTTACTTTATCCTGGGCGGAACCGGTCAGAGTGTGCGGTAATGCATACCCATGAACCAATGGTCAGAGGTGGAATGCAGTGCTCCTTTTTCCTGGATCCTGGTGGTCCATGGAAGTTAAAGACTTGAACTATGATGGGTTGCGGCATGGCGTCTTTTGAAAGAATAGCGAAGCACTGCACGGAGTGCGGCACTTGCAGGAAGGAATGCGAATTCCTGCAAAAGTACGGGTTTCCCGGAGGCATTGCGAAAAACCGGGAATCGCTTTGTGATGCCCGCAATCCGCTATGGTTTGAGTGCAGTCTGTGCGGCCTTTGCACGGCGGTGTGCCCGGCGGGGCTGGACCCCAGGGCGATGTTCCTCGATGCTCGGCGCGACTGGGTCGGCAGGCATGGTCTGCAACGCAGGGAAGTATCTGAGACCGTTGGTATACGAAAAGCTGGGCGGGACGCGCCTTTTTGCCTGTTATGCCATTCCGGACGACTGCGATACGGTTTTCTTTCCCGGTTGCGATCTGCCCGGTGCTCGACCCGGCCGGGTGATCCGGCTTTTTGAAGTCCTGCGACGAAAGATTCCGGCGCTGGGGATGGTGCTGGACTGCTGTGGCAGGATTTCGCATGACCTCGGGAGGAGCGACCATTTCAAAAATGCACTTGACCACGTGATCCGTTCCCTGAAATCACGGGGGGTGAAGCACATCCTGGCCGGTTGCCCGAGCTGTTTTCGGGTCTTTCGGGACTACGCGGGAGGCATTTCAACCCGGATGGTCTATGATCTGCTCGCAGAAGACGCGCCGCGGGGGCCGGGGCTGATTTCTTCAAGCGTGACGGTCCACGACCCGTGCTCGGTTCGCTTTGACGCGGAAGTCCAGAAGGCGGTAAGGGCGCTGGTATCCGCGAAAGGCTGCTCCATTGAGGAAATGGAACACAGCGGCCTCTTCACCTATTGCTGCGGGCAGGGCGGGGCCGTTCAAGCGGCGGCACCCGGTTTGGCCGGACGCTGGGGTGAGAAGCGGAGAGGAGAGGCCGGACGGCGGCTCGTCGTCACGTACTGCTCCGGGTGCGCAACCGCCCTGGTCGGGTCTATGCCCGTTGCCCATATCCTCGATCTCTGGTTCGACCCGGAGGCGGTATCGGCCGGAAAAGCAAGCGGCCATCGATCTCCCATGACGTATATCAATCGACTGAAGTTGAAGGCTTACCTGCGTCGAACCTTTAAGTGCCGGAAGCCATGAGTGAGCCTAAGCGCCGCAGCCTCGCACAAAGTCTCGGTGTCGCGTGGGGGTATGAGGACGCCGCCTGTTTCCGAATCCCTCTTGCGCTGCGCACCCGGATAACAGTTATGCGGGTAGCCCGTGGGGAGACTTGTTTCGCTGCTTCATGTTTCTTGCTTTTCGTTGCGCCGTTGCGCCGTTGCGTGAGACTTTTGAGTGAGCCTAAGCGCCGCAGCCTCGCACAAAGTCTCGGTGTCGCGTGGGGGTATGAGGACGCCGCCTGTTTCCGAATCCCTCTTGCGCTACGCACCCGGATAACAGTTATGCGGGTAGCCCGTGGGGAGACTTGTTTCACTACTTCATGTTTCTTGCTTTTCGTTGCGCCGTTGCGCCGTTGCGTGAGACTTTTGAGTGAGCCTAAGCGCCGCAGCCTTGCACAAAGTCTCGGTGCCGCGTGGGGGTATGAGGACGCCGCCTGTTTCCGAATCCCTCTTGCGCTACGCACCCGGATAACAGTTATGCGGGTAGCCCGTGGGGAGACTTGTTTCACTACTTCATGTTTCTTGCTTTTCGTTGCGCCGTTGCGCCGTTGCGTGAGACTTTTTTGAACCTGTACCGTGCACTGACAACGAGTGGTCCGGGCCGCCCGAAAAAGCGGCCTTGTATGTGACCGCGACGCACCGAGGCGACCATGAAACGCCTGACGCAATGCCGATGTCATCGGGTTTTCGTTGCGCCGTTGCGTGAGGCCGAGACGACCCGCTTTCGCACCGATACCCACCCTCTCAACTCATTGCCCGGGTCCGTCAGGACAGGAGGCACGGGTAAGAAACGATCAGCCGAGTCCGTGGTGGACCGTCGCGGCGAGGATCAATTTCCGAATCCCTCTTGCGCTACGTGTCTGGATAACAGGTATGCGGGCACCCCGTGGGGAGAGCATTTGGGCGACGGGCCGGGCGCAGTTCCCCACCATTTTGGCAGACATCGTTTGCTGCTCTTTTAATGCAACATTCGTATAAAACAACGTTATTTAAATCTGTTAGGTGCATGGTTCATGCTTTGGAAGGAATCATGCGCAGGGCTTCGAGTGCCTCCAGCCATAGGATATTGCGATTTAAATTATAGCAGTTCATCGATTTTATCGATTTGACATCATGTGCTCTTGAGATAAATTGCATGGATGGGTGCTCACCCTTGGTTCAATATCGCCGGCTGCTGCGGATGCAGCGGGGGGAAGCCGTGGAAAGATCGGAAACCCGCTGCCCGTGATGCGGTAAGTGCAATGATTTGCACACGGAACATGCCGGTTTTTTGGAATTCTTCACGACTTCTGGGAGTGGTGATCGCTTATGCTGAAAAGGTTATTCCATTCATCGCGGATCTATTGTGCGGTGAGAGTCGGCCTCAGCCTTGTGTTCATATGGGCCGGAGCGGTCAAGCTGGCGGATCCGCGGGCTTTTGCCCGGATCATTTCGGAGTACGGCCTGGTTCCGGACTTGCTCCTGGTGCCCTTGGCCATCGGTCTTCCCGCCGTGGAACTGCTGGGAGGACTGGGTCTGGCGTTTGACTTTCGCGGTTGCCTGAAGGTCATTACGGGCCTTTTGTTCGTTTTCCTGCTCGTTCTCGGGTATGGGATCGTCAGGAACCTCGATGTGGACTGCGGATGTTTTTCAGCGGATGAAATCCATGCCCGGAACAGCCTGAGAATCGCACTGTTCCGGGATCTTGGGCTGCTCGGTCTCGTATCGTATCTGTTTTACTGGCGATGGGTTCATGCCCGTCTGAATGGTGCGTGCGCACGGAACAACTGATGGACAGGTAAGAGAGAGGAGAGGGATCAACGATGATGAAGGGGAAAAAAGGGAACGTACTGTGGCTGTTGGTGGGGGCTTTTGTCCTGTGCCTCTGTTCCGGCGCTTTTGCGCTCGAATGGGGGTCCAACGAACTCGAGACGGAGAAAATCGCCGTCAAGGTGAGCAATGAAGTTACGAAGGGCGGCTATAAGATCGTCACCACGGAGGAGCTGAAAGGCTGGCTGGAAAAGAAGGAGCCCATGCTGATCGTGGATACGATGCCTTTTGCCGACAGTTACAAAAAGCAGCACATTCCCGGTGCCGTGAACTTCGATTTTCCCGTTGAAGAGGTGAACCGCCTCGACGACAAGGCCAAAGCGGATTTCGAAAAAATTCTGGGACCGGACAAGGCCCGTAAGCTGGTGTTTTATTGTGGCTTCACCAAGTGCGGCAGAAGCCACAATGGGGCGATGTGGGCCATGAAGCTCGGTTATACCAACGTATATCGCTACACGGGAGGCATCAAGGCGTGGGAGGAGGGCGGAAACAAGGTCGAAAAGTCCGAATGATCGCCCGTTCCGGTCGTGTTGTGCTTTCGGCGTATCCGCAAGGCATGACCGCGACCCGTCGCGTACCTTGTTTCCTCAACACGCCCGCGCTTCGATGGGCGGCCGGTTGAGGAAACAGGGTGAAGCTTCGGGGTATCCGCCGGTACTTCAGATTTTCTTGCCCGCGACGAGCCGGGCGAAATGTTCGAATGAACGGTCGTACGTCCGCTCGGCATCGTCAGGGAAACAGCAGCCGGGCAGTTGCCTGCTTTTCAAATGGTACTGAATGCACTCACAGCACATGCCCTGCCTTGCGCATCCGCTGTAACTGCAACCGCACTTCGTGAGGTTCCGTTCCTTCCTGCAATCCATCGGCCCGCGTCCTAATGAGACGAAGCCGTGTCCTTGCCTCCTTTGGCGATCACTATGATCATGAGGATCACAAGAACCACCTCCCAGGCGATCACGGCATTCCAGGTGTTAAAAAGATAGTAGAAGAGACCCCCGCCGACAATCGCGGGAACCCCCATGAGAATAGCCATCCCAAAGCGCCACGGCCAGTTCATCATCCTCTCCTTTTTGCGGTTGCATGCTTAGTATTCAACGAAGGGTCGCAGACAGCGTTTGTTATTCTTAGCACAAGCGGATTTGCCTTTCAACATTTTACGTGCGGTGAGAACACCGCACACGCATCGGCCTTGTGAGGTCCGGCGCGGAATGTGCTCCGATCCGGCAATCGACCCCGAAGGCCGGATTGCACCGCGTGTCCGCGATGCGGGGGGGGATGAAACGGGGCCGGCGTTCGAGCGCCGGGAAGAAAAGAAACCGGCCGAACCTGAAAATCTTTGCATTCGGCAATGCGGTGTGCGAAACTTTTATCACTATCCGTTACAAATAAAAGTTACCCAATAGAAATATTTGTGTATTCACGAGTCGGTTGTCGGAAGACGGCGGTAATGCCCGACCCGACGGCAGGACATGCGTTGCCTGTCAGGAAGACGAGCCCGCGGTGGTCCTGGCTTTTCGCCACCGGGGAAGGCTTGCGGAGCCCGACTCTTACAAAATTGCGTTCAAAAAAGCGCCGAACGATGTTCCTCGGGAAAGTGGAGGAGTGCAGCTCCCCTCACCCGTACGCCGCACTGAGGCTTTGTGTGACAGCCGAGCGCTCGGCCTCACGTGTCAGCGCATGGGCCGAGACTCCGTGGGGCGAGGAAATCATCCCACCGCTCTTTCGGAGGATGCGAAAACTGTCATCTTGAGCGCAAATCAATATGGCGGGGCCTCGGCGCATAAGGCTGGAAGAAAAGATACAGCCGCTGTGCTTTTCAGGCGGAATTTGGGGCGGTTTACACGGGGAAGGGCTTAAGGACTGATGTCGACGGCTCCTTTCCCTTTCCTGCGGAAATTCGGAGTCTGTTCAGGCGAGGTCCTCAGGCAAATGGAATCGGGTTTTCAGTGAATGCCGTGGACCGGGAATTCGGGGGTACTCGTTTATCGGAGGGGGAAATGATGGTATCTGGAAAGCACGGCAGAAGCGGATGGAAATTGTCGACGGTTTGGGTATGCCTCCTTGCGGCGTTGCTTTGGCTGCCGTTACCTGCGGGCGCGGCGGGTGACATGAAATCAGGCCGGGGGCCAACGGACAGTCAAGGGCTCTTCTGGTTCGACTGCGGTTTTGCCAGTAAGTCTTACGACGGCAACTGCAGCGGGTCTCTGTGGTATTACGAGCCGTCTAAAAAGTATGCGGAGCCCACCCAGTTCGACACCGACACGTACATTCGCACGGCGGAGTCGAAAAAGTCCTTTTATGTTCCCGTCGCGAATGTCGATACCACCACGTACCAGATGACGGAAATGATGACCGGCTACATGGTCTATTTCAAGGGGGGCAGCATCTACTCGGTCGAAACCTCGACACTGGCCAAAACGCAGGTTTCAAGTGAAACCGGGATTACCCCGGACACCCTGTGCTCCGTCAACCTCTTAATATCCTATGACAATCCTCTTGCTTCGACCCTTTACTACGGCCTGAAGGGAGAAGGTATTTCCTACTGTTCCAACAGCACGAACGTCTGGAAGCTTGCAAGGCTCGACATGTCTCCCACGGACGCTCCTATCGAAGCGAGCGGCATGGGCGTATCCGGAATGGTGTTCGGGGAGAAGTATATCGTGCAAAAGTTTTCGGGCGCGGCCTCCGGTACGAAATCGGTGAAGATTTGTTCCGTCGACGGGACCAGGTGCTCGCTTATCGCCCAGGCGTCGTCGGATGCCGACGTGAACATTTGCAGCTACGATGCGGACAGGGTCCTGCTGAACATCGGCGGTAAACTGATCATCTATAAGTATACGGACAATCCGGCCACGGCGGCGATCACCCTGTACACGGCGACCGCCAGCCAGACCATCACCGACGCTCGGATCGACAGGAACGGCTACGTCTATTTCGCCACGACGAACACGGTATCGCCGTACACGAACACGATAAGGTCCAAACCAGTGGGCGGGGCAAAGACAACGACGACCCTCACCAGTTTCAAGACCACTTCGGCTCTGCCTTTCCTGAACATTATGCTTTCTCCCAACTACGTGGTCTACGTCTGCCCGAACCCGGCGTTTGACGCCGGAATCGCGCGTGCGGTCCCCAAGGCCGGCGGGACCGCCAAGCTGCTCGCAAAGGCTTATGTAAACGGCGGCCGCATCGGCGACTATTTTTTCTATGAAACCAGTGCGGGAAATGTGGGCAAAATCAAGCTGGACGGGACGGAAAGCACTGTCAGGAAGAATTGCTTCCTTGTGGGTGCCACGCTTGGAGGATCGGGGGATTGGCAGTATCAATTCAACCCTGATACCTTCATGGGGATTTTACTGGGCAACGACCACAAAATGCGGTCTTTCAACTTGTCGCCATACGATCTGACCGGTGATGGAATCTTGCTCGGGACCGTTCCCCTCAACATGGGCAATCCCCAGGTCATGGACCTGGAGTATTCGTTCCTGGGAACCGCCGCGAAGCGGAATACGGACTTTTCTTTCGGAGACGATGTCTTTTGCGTGTACGCCTGGGGGGGGCCTTTTGTCAGGCTGACCAACAGTCCCGGAAAGAAATTCGTTGCCAGGGGCCTGCAATAAACCTTAGGCAGACAACAGCCCGGTGGTGGAAAAAGCGGCAAGGATGATTGCATAGTTCGTGCGGTTCGCACGGGCTGCGATTTATCGAAAAAAGGGGACCTCAGGGTCCCCGCTTTTTTTTTGCTTTCATGCGGTATAAGATTGGGCCGTCGCGGAAGGGCCGATGAATCGCATTTCGGCATGACCCCGCATGTTGTTCTGCCATTTGGCACCGGGTGTTCTTGTGAGGCATTCCGGGCCGGGCATTTTCATATTCACCCGCGCAACCGTCGGAAAAGTCGGTCAAGGTGGACTGAATGATCATACTTGGTGTTGAGAGCTCCTGTGATGAAACGGCGGCCGCGGTTGTCGAAAACGGAGTGAAGATTCTCTCCGACGTCGTTGCAAGCCAGATCCCCGTGCACAGCCCTTACGGGGGCGTTGTGCCGGAACTGGCCTCAAGAAAACATGTCGAGGCGATTTTGCCCGTTATCGCCCAGGCCCTTCATGAAGCCGGGATTTCCGGCGAGGCGCTGGACGCCGTCGCCGTAACGCAGGGCCCGGGGCTCGTGGGAGCGCTCCTCATCGGGCTCAGTGCCGCCAAGGCGCTGGCCTACGCGCTGAAAAAGCCCATGATCGCCGTCAATCACCTCGAAGGCCACATGGCGGCGGCCTTTCTCGGAGAAGAACCGCCGGACTCGCCCTTCGTCTGCCTGGTGGTTTCCGGCGGCCATACCGCGCTTTACCGCGTGAGCCCCGACGGCACGAGCACTTTCCTGGGTTCCACGAGGGATGACGCCGCGGGGGAGGCCTTCGACAAAGTCGCCAAGCTTTTGAACCTCGGCTATCCCGGGGGGATAGTGATCGAACGGCTCGCTTCGGGGGGCGATCCGAACGCATTGGAGTTCCCCCGGGCGCTCATGGACAAGGACTCGTTGGAATTCAGCTTCAGCGGGCTCAAGACCTCCGTCGGAAACTTCGTGCGGCATCACGGGCTCCCGCCGCCGGCCGGTGAAGCCCCCTATCGGCTGGAGGACTTGGCGGCGAGCTTCCAGGAAGCCGTTGTGGATGTTCTGGTTACTAAAACCATGAGGGCCGCGGCATTGCACGGGGTCGCCGACGTCGCGGTGGTGGGTGGGGTCGCGGCCAATCTTCGTCTGAGGGAGCGCATGACGGAGGAGGCCGGGAAAGCGCGGCTCAATCTGCATTTGCCGCTCAGAAAGTACTGCACCGACAACGCGGTCATGATCGCGACGGTTGCGCACACGATATGGAGGCGCTCGGGGTTCTGCCCGGATCCCACCGACCTCGACGCACGTTCGAGATGGTTCTGATGACGCTCCTGACACCCCATCAGTATTTTCACCTGAAAGACGCTCGGCCGAGGAAACGCTTCGGGCAGAATTTCTTGAACCATGCGGCCACGGCGGAACGGATCGTGAAGAACGCCGAACTCTCGGAATCGGATACGGCGATTGAAGTGGGTCCCGGCCTGGGGGCTCTGACCGGTTTTATCGTGCCGCTGGTAAAACGCCTTCACTTGGTGGAACTCGACCGGGACCTGGCGCAGTATCTGCGGGAGAATATCCCCGAACCCCACGTGGTCATTCACCAGCAGGACGTGCTGACGTTTGACTTCACCGCCGTGATGGAAGAGGAGGTGGGGCCTTCCGTTATCCTGGGCAATCTTCCCTATAACATCACTTCCCCGCTGTTGTTCCGGATTCTGGAGTCCGCCCGTGCCGTTAAAAGATCGGTTTTCATGGTGCAAAAAGAAGTCGGCGACCGCCTCACGGCGCGGCCGGGTTCGAAGGAATACGGGGTCTTATCGGTGCTTTTGGGGGCGTGTGCCACGGTCTCACGCCTTTTTACGGTTGGTCCTCAGCAGTTCTACCCGCCTCCCAGGGTCGAATCGCTGGTCGTCCGGTTCGATTTCCTGAACGACCGGCTGCCGACCTCCGCTTCATTTGCGGCACTTCGGCGGGTCGTGAACGTCGCTTTTCAGCAAAGGCGGAAGACCCTGCTGAACAGCCTCAGTGCCTGCTACGAAAAAAAACGGGTTGAGGCGGCCCTTGGGGAATCCGGCATTGACCCGGGGCTGCGCCCGGAGGTGCTGGGCACGGATGCGTTCATGAGGCTGTCCGGCATTCTGACCGCCGGGGACGAGGAAAAATAGCCGCGTCAGGTAAGGGAAATCACCTTGTCCGCCACCTGCATGGCCGTGACGATGTCGAGCATGTTGGTGGTCTCCCCCACCTTTTTCTTGTCGAGCAGTCCGAAGTGGTTGAGGCATGTTCCGCAAACGAGGATGTGGACGCCGTCTTCCTGCAGCATTTGGAGCGACGGGAGTACGTCCGATCCCTCGATGGAAAGCTTCACCCCGCCGTTTATGAGAATGAGGCGCCAGAGTTCGGGGCCCATTTCGCGGAGGGTCCCCAGAAAGTTGAAGACCAGCTTGCGTCCGAGCTCATCATCGCCGCGTCCCAGCCTGTCGGTCGCGAGAAGGACCATGATCTTTGAAGCCGGCGGGGGATCGCTTTGTTCGGAAGCGGCCTTTTCGCTCGAAGGTCCGGACTTGCTTCCCGTGAGCTCAACATGATCTCCCCGGGGAGCGACCGTTACTTCATAGCCGAACCGCCTGAGAAACCGTCCGACATTTTCCTCCGCAGCGGGGTCATCCACCAGGACCGTCAACCGGTCGACGTTTCCGCGATCGATGAGTTCCTTGGCCTTCAGCACGGGGCTTGGGCACGCAAGGCCCCGGCAGTCCAATATTTCTTCAGTCATAGGTTCACCTGTGTGTAAGAGCCGGGTTGACGAGTCATGCAAACCGGTAGCTATTAAAATGGATGTGCCGACACCTTGCAAGTGAAAATATCGGTAAGTGGAATATGGAAGATAGGCTGGATCTATACAAAGAGGCCGCACGCGGACGGGAGAGGGGCATGGTAAAAACGGCACCGGAAATCAGGTTACGCTTTAACCCTTGATTGTGTGCGAAGGTAATCGAGAAACGCCGAGCAGAGCGGTGAGGGCTGCCTGTTCTTTCTCTGTGCCAGGTAGAAGGGCCGGTAAAGGTGGAGACCTTCGACGGAAACGATGAACAGGGAACCGTGTTCGACATCCTCAGCCACCGCTCGGCGGGAGAGAATGGAAATGCCTATCCTGGATTTAATCCCCTGGCGGACGGCTTCGGTACTGCCCATTTCCGCCACGAGGTTCAGCCGTGTCGCTGAAAAACCTATCGCATCGAGGGCCTGATTCATGACCATCCTGGTCCCCGATCCCCGTTCCCTCAGTATGAAAGGCTGTTCCGCCAGTTCTTCAATCCCCACGGATCTTCTGGCTTCCCAGGGATGCCCCCGGTAGACCGCGAGCACGAGTTCATCGGAAAAAACCTCTTCCAGCGTGATTCTCCGGTCTTCCCAACTGGCTCCGATCACTCCGAATTCCACCATTCCGTCGGCGATCCTGTCCACGACCTCGGTGCTGTCCGAAATCTTCAGCGTGATCTGGATCGAGGGGCACATTTTTTTGAAATCGCCGATCAGCTCGGGGAGGATGTATGTTCCCGGTATCGTACTGGCCCCGATGCACAGGGTGCCGGAAAGGTTTCCCCTGAACTTTTCGATAGCTTGAACCGCTTCGTCGCGAAGCCGGATGATGTCCTTTGCATATTGGTAGAGAATCTTTCCCACCGGAGTGGGGAGCGCCTCACGGCCCAAACGGTCGACAAGCTTTTCTCCCACCACCTCTTCGAGCGCACGGACGTGTTCGCTCACCGTCGGCTGAGTGAGACAAACCGCTTCGGCGGCCTTGGTAAAGCTGCGAAGCTCCAGCACCTTGCAAAAGATTGCCAGACGATGGATGTTCATGTCGGATGATCTCCCATTCAGATGAGCGAATTTTACCCGGAACCGGATTTATCTTTCAGCTTACCATAGTTTTCTTCGATTTCCTCCAGTGCCATTGCATCTTCTTCCCATGATCGGGTCAACTCCGCGATTCTGCTCTGGCACTGCCGGTAGTCCTCCTGAATTTTCCGCACACCTGGGCTGTCATGATAAGTATCGGGATCCGCAAGCAAAGCATTGAGGGTTTCCAGTTCTTTCTGGAGCCGGTCGATTTCGGCTTCCGTGCGGTCGAGGCGGTCCTGGACGGGTTTCCTGGCCCGGTAGAGTTCATTCCTCCATTGGGCCTCCAGTTTTTTCTGGACATGGTCCCTCCTGGCGGGTTTGTCCTGAGCGGTCTTTTCTCCGTCGGGTGCCGGCGATGGGCGAGTCCTCCGACTGAGCCGCGTCGAGCCTGTCTTTCTCAGATGTTTTTGAAGTCGTCGTAGTTGCCCGGAAAAACCTGAATCCGTCCCTTTTCGACAAAAAACGATCCTGTTTGGCGATTTTATTGATGAACAGGCGGTCGTGGCTGATGAAGCAGATGGTTCCGGAGAAAGGCCACGAGCGCCTGTTCGAGGACTTCCCTCGATGGGATGTCCAGATGGTTGGTCGGTTCATCCAGCAGCAGCACATTGGGCCGTTGGAGCAGCAGCTTACAGAGGACCAGCCGCGCCTTTTCCCCTCCGCTCAGCACGGACACTTTTTTCAGAACGTTTTCCCCCGGGAATAGGAAAGCGCCGAGCAGGGCCCTCACTTGGGCCGTCGGAAGGTCCCCGGACACCTGGGCGGCTTCCTCCAGAATCGTAGTGTCCGGGCTGCAGTTGTTCCCACTGGTACTGGGCGTAGTACCCGAGGGAAACCTGATGTCCCGCGATCCTCTCGCCGGACGTGACGGCTTCGACACCCGCGAGCATTTTCAGCAAAGTGGTTTTGCCCGCGCCGTTTTCGCCGATAAGAGCGACACGGTCTCCCCGTTCGAGGACGAGGTCGATGCCCGAATAAACCTGGTGATCCCCATAGGCTTTGTGAACCTGGAGAAGCTCCAGAACCCGCTTGCCCGAACGCAACGGGGGCGGAAAGCTGAACCGGATCTCGGGCCGGTCCATGACCGGGGCTTCGATTTTCTCCATTTTATCCAGGAGCTTCAGGCGGCTCTGCACCTGGCTTGCGGTGGACGTCCTGACCCTGCCTCGTTCAATGAACCGTTCGACCTGGCGGATCCGGTCCTGCTGGTTCCTGTAGGAGGCGAGTTGGATTTCCTTCCTTTTCGCCCTTTTCCGTGACGTAGAAGTCGTAGTTCCCTGCATATTCGTCCAGGCGGCCGTGTTCGAGTTCGATCACCCGCTGGGCCAGTCTGTTCAGAAAGGAACGGTCATGGGACACGATCAGCATGGCCGATGGGGTATTCCTGAGATACTCCTCGAGCCACACGACGGAAAGAAGGTCGAGGTGGTTGGTGGGCTCATCGAGCAGAAGCACGTCGGGTTCGGACAGAAGAAGCCGCGCCAGTTCCAGGCGCATGGCCGCAGCCGCCGCTCAAGGTCGAAACCTGCACGCCCAACTGGGAATCGCGGAAAACCGAGCCCTTTGAGTATCCTGGCTGCACGTGACTCGATGTCGTAGCCCCCCAGGCGCTCCGCCTGTTCGATCAGGTGCGATTGGCGCAGAACCAGTTCTTCGCACGCGGTCGGGTCCGGTTCCGTTTCCAGGTTTTCTCCGGATGCCTTCCAGTTCCGATCGAAAGTTCATGGAGTTGCCTGTGGATGTCCATGGCATGAGCGAGCACGGTTTTGTCCCCGGGGGGGATGAACTGTTGAGGGAGGTAGCCGAGGCTCAACCCTTTGGGACTTGGTCACGAGACCTTCATCAGGCGCGATTTCCCCGAGGATTATGTTGAACAGGGTGGTCTTGCCCGCCCCGTTGGGGCCGATCAGCCCGACCCGTTCTCCCGGCCTGATGGAAAACGAGACGCCTTTGAAAAGCTCTCTGTCTCCGATATATTTGGACACATCCTGAATAGCGAGCACTGAATCCGATTTCCCATTTCCGGCGACCCGGCGCGTGCACTACCGCGACGGGATCGGACGATTGCGATTAATACCGAATTACCTACAAAACAGAGTCCCGAAATACCCGTTTCGATGCTTCGCGGGTGAGGCGGACATCATGAACAACTGCGTTCAACACTATAGTCGCAGCATCTTCAAAAAGCGCGGGGGAATCCTTCTCCCATGGCTCCCCACTCTTTTGAGAAGCATCGTCTGTCGCTTTCTTTGATACAAAAAGAGGCACGGTTCCGATCCGGGACCTTATCCCGCGCTCAGTTTCTTGATTTTCGAAAGCCTCCGCGCAGGAAAACCCGCCGGCGGGCCGCTCCTTCCCCACAAAACGAAAAGGTTTCCGTAATCCCTGAAATCATGATAAAGAAGAGCACTCCGAGTGAATCAAACAGTGTGTCGAAAAAACAGAACCTTGTGGAAAAATTTGGGAAACTTGCATGGTCCATTGTTGCGGCAAAGGCCCGCGAGTCCAGCGCCCTCATCGGCTGGAACCAGTGGCTCAAAACGAAAGGCCCCGGATTCTCTCTTTTGCGGGAATGATGCGGACCGGCGTTTTTCGCTCTTTTACTGGCGGAAATTCTCTTTTTCAACACCCTTTTGAAACCTGCGTACCATAAAGCTTAACATGAGTGGGGCGGTTCTGAGAAGATTTCAATTGTCTCCCCATGCGGGGAAATTCGCTCATGGGGGTCGGCTGATTTGTCAGAGGTTTGTTTCTTGAGTTCACTTATTAAGCTTCAAGCGGTTGTGTTCGATTGTGACGGAATTCTGGTGGACACCGAGCCACTCCATTACCAGGCCTTTCAGGCGGTGCTCATTCCCCTGGGGCTCGGCCACGACTACGCCCGTTACATGGACCGGTATATAGGCTTCGATGACCGGGACGCATTTGTCGCGGCGTTTAAAGATGCGGGCAGGACCCTGGAGTCGGGCCGCCTGGCTGACCTGGTCAGGGCAAAAAACGCCGCGCTGCAGCGGGTGATCGCCAAGGGGGTATCCGCATTTCCGGGGGTCGTGAAACTTGTCCGCGCCCTTGCGGACCGAAAGGTGCCCCTGGCCGTTGCTTCCGGCGCCCTGCGGCATGAGGTCGACGCCTTCATTGAATCGCTGGGGCTGACCGGCATTTTCCCGGTCATTGTTGCCGCAGACGACGTCGAACACAGCAAGCCGGACCCCGAGACCTATCTGACGGCCATTGAAAAAATGAAAAGGCTGATGAAAGACGATAGTCTTGATCCTCGCTTCTGCATTGCCATTGAGGACACTCCCGCTGGGATCCGGTCCGCCGGGTCCGCGGGTCTTTGCGTTGTCGGGGTGACCAATTCATTTGCGGCCGAGGGACTTGCGGGGGCGGACCTGGTGATCCGGAGCCTCGAGGAGCTTGACCACGACAGAATGGAAGAACTCATACGTCGCGTGAATTCATGAACGATCGAAGGATGTGCGGGGGATTTCTCAAAATCGCATCCGCCGGTTTGACCGCAGCGGCAATTTTCCTGGTGCTGCTCACGGGGACCCCGGTCCCGGCCGCTTCCGCGCAGGAGGATTCATCGTCGGAATTTGCTTCCCAGCCTCTCAGCCGGGATGTCGCAATCGAATATGCGTTGTCGCACAACAGGCTGCTGAAATCTTCCAGGCAGGATGTGAACGCCTCCGGCGAGAAGGTCAAGGAATCGCGGGCCGATTTCTTCCCGCGAATCGATTCCGAATATTCTTTTACACAGTTGCAGAATCAGCCCTTTGCGATGTTTGATTCAATTAAGGCCTTTACGGGGTACAATTCGACGAACCACTGGGAATTTGAGTTGAAGCAGCCGCTTTTCACCGGCTTCAACCTCACCGCACAACTCAATATTTCCAAAATGGACCTCAAGATCTCCGAATACCGCTACGCGGAAGTGCGGCTGAACGTGATTCAGGAAGTGCAGCGGGCTTTCTGGCGGGCCATTCTGGGGGAGAAGCTCCTGAAAGTCGCCAAGGACAATGTGCACAGCCTGGAAGTCCAGCGCCAGAATGCCGAAGCCAACTACAAGCAGGGAGTGGTCGCTCAGAACGATGTGCTCAAGGCGGATGTGGCGCTGTCTCACGCCAAACTGCAGGAAAGGACCGCCGCCAAGCAGCTTGTCATCTATTTTGCCAACCTCAACCAGTTGCTGGACCTGGGTACGGAAACCAAGCTGAAGCTCTCGCAGGGGGACGTCAAACCGCGGGGCCTGCCCGATCAGGAGGAGCTGTACGTCCTTGCCGAGCAACGGAGGCCGGAAATTTCGGCGATCAAGACGGCCATTCAGCAGGCGGAAGAAGGGGTGAGGGCGGCCAGGAGCCGCTATTATCCGCAGGTATCGGCCTTTGTTGATTATCATCGGGAAGGGGAAGGTTTCTTCGCCGAAAAGAACGCCTACTACAATGTCGATAATACCGCGGTTGGACTCAAAGTCGATCTGAACCTGTTCGAGGGTGGGAAGACCAATGCCGCCATGAAGGAATGGCAGTATCGAAAGGTGGGCCTCGATGAGCGGTACCGTAACCTCAGGCAGCAGGTACTGGTTCAGGTGGAAGACGCCTTCGAACAATTGAAGGTGGCCCGCGCCAATATTGAAACCGCTTATACGGCTCTTACTCAGGCGGAAGAAAACGAACGGATGACGACCATACAATATAAAGAGCAGATGGTCATTTTTCTCGAGGTCCTGAATGCTCAGGTTTTTGTTTCCCAATCGCGGGTTGATTATTACGAAGCGCTCTACGGGTATCAGATTGCGAAAGCCGACCTTGAGAGAGCAACGGGAGGCCCGGTCCCTGAAGCCGGAGAATGAACCGCTGTAACCATGATTTCCTTGAAACGGAACCCCCTGGACTGATTTTCCACTTATCTGAAGGATCTTATCCCTGAATCGAAAAGGCAAGGCTAATCGATATGGAAGAGACCTCTAGCCCGTCCGTCGACTCCGGTATGACCCTGCAGCGCCAAAAACGCTTGAAATTGCTGTTTATTTCAATCGTTCTCATACTTCTGATCGGAGCGGTCTACTGGTGGTTTTTTATTCGGAACCGAGTCAGCACGGACAACGCCTACGCCAGAGCCGACGTTGCTCCCATCAATGTGCGGGTTTCGGGCACCGTGGCCAGGGTTGCCGTGGAGAATGACTACCGGGTCGAAGAGGGACAACTGCTGCTGGAACTTGACCCGGCCGATTATCGCGTGGCACTGGAAAGGGCGGAAGCCGCTCTGAGCCAGGATGAAGCGGATGTGAAGGCGGCCGAATTGTCCGTTCCCTTTACGGATATGCAGACCGCCGCTCAGGTCCAGGCTGCGGAAGCCGCTCTGAAAGCCGCTGAAGACAGCGAACGGGAAGCACGGCACAGACTGGATCAGTTGAAAAACACGCGTGTGGCGTCCGCCGCCGATCTTTCCCAGATCCAACGGGATTCCGACCGGTTCGACAATTTGTACAAGCAGGGCGCAGGGACCCAGCGCCAACAGGAACAGGCCAATACGGCGCTGAAAAAGGCGCAGGCCAATCTTGCCGCGACCGACAACCAGGTGTCCGCGGTTGCTTCTTCGTTTTCAGCCGCGACCCAGCAGATCGACCGGGCGAAGGCACAACTCCAGGCAGCTCAAAGCGAGCGGTACAACGTTGAGATACAAAAATACAGGCTGGAATCGCTCAAGGCCAAGCGGGACAAGTCCCGGGCCGAGCTTGAAGCGGCAAAGCTGAATCTCTCCTACTGTACCATAACCGCGCCGGTTGCCGGCTACATCGCACAGAAGAACGTTCAGGTCGGTGAACGTGTCCAGCCGGGACAGGCCCTGATGGCCGTCGTACCGCTTGAAGAAATCTATATCGAAGCCAATTACAAGGAAACCCAGCTCAGAAACGTCCGCCTGGGGCAGCCGGCGAAGATCGTGGCGGATCTCTATCCCGGTTTTTCGTACAGCGGGAAAGTTACCGGGATTCGAGCGGGTACCGGTGCCGCATTTTCCCTGATTCCCGCGGAGAACGCCACCGGCAACTGGATCAAGGTGGTACAGCGCGTTCCCGTCAGGATCCAACTGGACAGTCCGCCTCCCCGCGAACATCCTCTCAGGCTGGGGCTGTCTCTCGATGTGACCATAGACACCTCTGACAGGCGGGGCGCTCTGCTGGTGCCGGAGAGCGTCAAATCTTCAAAACCCGATCTGCTTCGGAAACCATGATCCCCTCAAGTGACACGCCTTCGGTTAACAAATGGGTCGTCGCCCTGACGGTGATGCTGCCCACTTTTATCGAGGTCATGGACACCAGTGTGGTCAATGTGTCTCTGCCCCACATCCAGGGAAGCGTGAATGCGGGGCTTGACGAAGTCACCTGGGTATTGACGTCCTATCTCGTGTCCAACGCCGTTATCATCCCCATCGCCGGGTGGCTGGCGAGCGTTTTCGGCCGAAAACGCTACCTCATGTTTTCCCTGATCCTGTTTACGCTCAGTTCCCTGGTATGCGGCGCCGCACCTTCCCTCGGGGTTCTCGTGGTCTTCAGAATTTTCCAGGGGCTTGGCGGGGGCGGTCTGCAGCCCCTGTCTCAGGCTATTCTGCTTGAAACTTTTCCCCCGAAAGAACATGGAATAGCAATGGCCGCGTATGGAATGGGCGTGGTGCTCGCCCCGATCCTGGGGCCGGTCGTGGGGGGCTGGATCACGGACAACTGGTCCTGGCGCTGGGTGTTTTATGTCAATCTGCCGTGTGGAATTATCGCCGTGCTCCTGGCCATGCTGTTCCTGCACGATCCCCCTTATATCCGCAAGCGTCACGTCGGCATCGACAAGTGGGGGCTGTTCCTTCTCAGCGTCGGCCTCGGGAGTCTTCAGATCGTTCTGGACAAAGGGGAACGGGAAGACTGGTTCAGTTCCGATTTCATCGCGGTCCTGAGCCTCATTTCGCTGGTGTCCCTTGTTGCTTTCGTCATCGTGGAACTCAACGTCAAGAACCCCGTGGTCAATCTGAGGGTCCTGCGGAACCGGAGCTTCGTGGCCGGGAACGTGATCATATTTGCCGGTTTTTTCTGCCTGTTCGGAAGTATTCTTCTGCTTCCCGTCTATTTGCAGCAGCTCATGGGCTACACGGCCATGTGGGCGGGGCTGGTTCTCGGACCGGGCGGAATAGCCAGCTTTTTTGTCATGCCGGTAGCGGGAATGCTTCTGAAAAAAGGCGTCAATCCCAGAAACCTGCTGACCGTGGGCTTGCTGGTCATAGCATATTCCATGTGGATGATGTCGGGTTTTGACCTGGAGGCGGGTTTCTGGGCGGTTTCCTGGCCGCGGCTGGTGCAGGGATTCGGACTTGGGCTGTTCTTCGTGCCCCTGTCCGCCGCAACTTTTGCGGGTATCGAGAAGGAGGAAACGGGGAACGCAGCCGGCATTTTCAGCCTGTTGAGGAACCTGGGAGGCAGCTTCGGCGTGGCCTTCAGCACAACGATCCTCTCTCAACGGTCTCAATTCCATCAGACCTTTATTTCCGAATACATCAATCCGTACAACCCTGCTTTTCGGAGCTACTACGAAATGGCGTGCGGGTGGCTTCAGACGAATTCCCCTCAGACCGGCTGTCCCACGGGCGGATTGATCATGGCCTATACGGAGGTCTTGCGGCAGGCAAAAATGCTTGCCTTTAACGATACCTTCCACCTGCTTGCCGTCGGTACCCTCACTCTTGTGGTTCTCACTCCATTGTTCAAAAGGCCGAAACGGCCTGCAGGCCGGAATTGAACGGCGCACATCGTAGCGGCCCGGTCACCCGGCATGAGGTTGAAAGCGGCGGAAGCGGGAATGGATGGGGGGTGGCGTCTTCGCCACGAGCCGGAGAAGGAAAAACCGGCCGTGCGAAGACGGTGGAATCATTGCGTGGGCGGCGGTCGGCTTTTGCGGACGTCTGCACCGGGAGGATTCCCTGTGTGGGAGGATCCTGCCGGCCGTCACTACTGCTGACCCGAGAAGCTCCTGGGATCGTAGCCGACCCCGATCAGGCCCCCGAAAGAGTTGAGACGCAACCCGTAAATGATGGCCTTCGGCGTGTTTGTCTCAACGAAGACGATATCCCGGTCTTTCACTGACATACTGTGGGCGGATCCCTCCTGGACGTCGGCTATGCTGAGCTGTACCACTTCTCGTTTTCCGCTCGACGTGGCTCGAACCAGCTTGATGTCGCCTTCATCCGCGGTGATGGAAAACCCACCGGCGGTCACTATGGCTTCCTGGACGGTCATTACCTGAGTAATCGGGTAGTTGCCGGGTTTCTTGACGGCTCCGTCCACGTAAATCATCCCCGCTTCCGGCACAAAGATGACGTCTCCCCGTTTGATTTCGAGGTTCATCTCGTCGCTGCCTTCCTTGATGAGTTCGTCCAGATCGATCATGAAGGTCATGGGTTGAAGCGACGGGTCCTCGTTGGCACGCCGGACCTGCACCGTTCGGCCGGCCTTGTCGGAGAGGCCCCCGGCGGTAGCCAGGACGTCCAACAGGCGTTGCCTGGTGAGATAAGGGATTGACCCCGGACTCTTAACGGCCCCGAGCAGGGTGATTTTGCCTCCGAGTTGTTCCTTGACAAAAATACTGAGGTGAGGGTTCTGCAGGTATTTCTGACGGTAAAGGTCTTCCACTTTCTGTTCCGCCTCGCGGGTGGTGAGGCCCCGGACCTCAACGGGTCCGATGAGTGCAAGCGAGACAAACCCGCGGGAGCTGACCCGCGTTTCGGCTTTGAGCTCATCGGCCTCAAACACGGTGACCTGAAGCAGGTCCCCCTCACCCAGCACGTAATCCTGCAGGCTGGGCGCGGCGGTCACGGAAGAAAACAGTTTCTCGTTGATCTTTCGGATTTCCTGCTTGGTGCCCACATCGTCGGCCATTAGCTGCTGCACCGTGGAAGTGGCTTTCGGCCCGTGGGCAGAGCTGCATCCGGCGAGTGCCAGAGCGATTCCGACACACAAAACGATCCTTGACCATTTGAAGTTCTGAAAACCCATAATCCCCGCAGCCTTAAAGGGAAGCCCCCTGTTCGGATCGACTCAACCAAAAGGCGGCACCCCTCTCCATGGACGGATACCGCCTTTTCAATGACTGAATATCAAGGGCAATGCATCATTCAGGACTGACCGGATTGCCCCCGCCCGAAGTTGCAAGAACCGCGGCTCCGGCCGCAATACCGGCTGCCCCGACACCGATGCCGACCCATGCGGCAGTGCTGAGCCCACCGCCACCGCCACCGCCTCCACCCGCAGGCAGGTCCGCACCGACCTTTTTCTTGTCGGTTACGGGGGGAGGAACCTGGGCCTGGGCCAATACGATCGACTTGCCCGGTTCAATCGTTTGAGTCCCATTTCGAGTCGAAACCTGGAGCGCTCCCTGCTCAACCGTCAGTTCCGTTTTGTCGGCGGTCACATTCAGGTAACCCCTCACCATGCCCTCGGAGGAGGCCGAAACCACGATACGTTCGGTCTGGATGACATCATGGGGAGTACGAAAGGAAACCAGCTTCGCATTTGAACGAAAGGCAAAATCTATGCGGCCGCTCTTGGCGGTAAGGTCCCATCGAGCGTCATCGTCCGCCAAGGCAAAAACGGCCTTGTCCTGGGCGACCAGTTGAATATTCTGAATTTGAACGACGCAACTCCCGTTGCACGCCATGAGGATTCCCTGAGGCAGTGGCATCTCGGAATGGAATTGATCGACCTCTTTCCCATTGTCCAAAACGCTGACTTGGCCGGATGGCACCAACCGTGCCGACGACGCGGCAAAAGCCACAACGGGTTGGCCGATCAAGAGGGCCACCAACAATATCGCCGCGAATTCAAAGAGCTTTCTCATAAGCACGGAACCTCCCGTTTTTAAAGATTGGCACGAAGGGCACTCTACCTAGCTTAGCCATAGAATAAACCGTAAAAGCTGTCAAGAAGAATTTTAAAAAAATTTTAAGAAATATTCGTCAATGCAGATAACATGAAATACCCGATGCCTCCAAACTGCAACTCTTCTCTTGAATTGAGTCTCCGTTGCTGGCATAATCAGGGTATTGGCGGACAGACCCGACTCCGGCGCAACTCATGACTACATTATGGCAACGCCTGTCGGGCACGTCAAGAGGGAAATGAGTGATTTCGGGATTGTTCATTCTTCTGGAATGCGGTTGCCCTCTATCACTTCAGCAAAGACCTGGATTTAGTCGCGCACTCTCTTGTAAATTCGAATTCTTGGAAGGAATCCAAGGGGGGTTCTCTGCTTGTGGGCAGGCTGCTTTCCAATGCTGCGTTAATAGAGTTTGTAGTCCTCAGGCGAATGCGTTAAAAGTCTGTTGTTTTATGTAAAATGAGAATTGTCAGAACAAGGGGAGCACATAATGGGTCAACTGCCCGACAAGATCTCCGAGAGAGATCTCCCGGTTTCGACTTTTGGATCGAATTTGCCCAGTGTGGATGTGAGGGATCCCATACCGGATTTTGAAGACTCGGCCGACATCCGGGATTATTTGGAAGTTATTCTTAGAAGAAAATGGTTGGTGCTGACGTTCCTTGTCGGTGTTTTCCTGACCTCTCTTGTGGTCAGCCTCAGCATGAAGCCCGTTTTCAAGGCGAGCGGCCGGATCGAATTGAGCCCCAGGGCACCGAAGGTAACCAAGTTCGAAGACGTTCAGGCCAGCCAGGTGCAATCGAGAGAAATCATTCAGACCCAGGTCAAGCTTTTGCAAAGCAGCACACTGGCCATGCGGGTCCTGAAAAAAATGAATATGCTGGTGCCTCCTTCCAAGAACGATCAACCGAAGGCAAGAGGGCTGATACAAAGGTTGGAGAAAAGCCTGGCAACCTCTACCAGGTTCGATAAAGTGGAGGAAAAGAAACCCGACGCGTCCCTTGTTACCCTGCAGCGTGAAAAGGGGCTGCAAGGCTGGTTCAGGGCCGGTCTGGAGGTGCAGCCGGAACGGGACACCACTTTGGTGGGGATTGCTTTCAATTCCACTGACCCGGCACAGGCAGCCAATGCCGTCAATACGCTCATCCAGGAATTCATCAGTTGGCAGATGGATAAGAAGATCGATGCCGCCGAGACCGCGAAGCAGCAATTGGAAAAACAGTTGGAAGTCGGGCGGATTCAGCTCGAAAAGGCGGAGACCAACCTGAATGCATTCGCACAGAAGGCCGGGATCGTTTCGTTGAGTTCCAATTTGAATTTGGTCTACTATCAGCTTGAGGAAGTCAATAAGGCCCTCACGGCCGCCCAAACGGAGAGGATGAGCAAGGAGGCCCTGTATCTCCAGAGCCAGAAAAGCGGCGTTTCAACACTACCTGCCGCCGTTGACAGTCCGATGATCCAGAAGCTGCGAACGGATTACATCGGTATGCTCGGGCAGTATCAGGAAATGCTGATGGTGTTCAAGGATGATTATCCCAAGCAGAAGACGCTCAAAGCACACATACAGGACATCGAAAAGCAAATCGGCGACGAAGAGAACCGGATCCTGAGTTCCATTCGGAACGACTACCTGACCTCTCTGAAAAAAGAACAGACCCTGCAGGAGGAAGCGGAATCCAAGAAAACGCTCGCCCTGGAGTTGAACGACCGCGCAACCCAGTACAAAGTGTTGGAACGCGAAGTGGAGACCAGCAAACTCATTCATCAGAGCCTGCTCGAACGGTCGAAAGAAATCGATGCAAACGTCGGAACGGAACTGGGGAATATACAGGTGGTCGAATACGCGACGCTTCCTCTTGCACCCTACAAACCCGATGTTCGCCGCAACCTTCTTCTGTCCATCGTGATCGGGCTGGTTGGAGGCATCGGCCTCTCATTTTTCCTCGAATACCTGGATAACACCGTCAAGCGTATCGACGAAATTCCAGAGCGTTTTCATATCCCCATCCTTGGTGTTTTGCCTCTTGCCAACCCCGATGAAATACTTGAACTGGATTCCCTGGTGAGAACAAAACCGAAATCGGGTTTTTCCGAGTCCATCAGAACGGCCAAGGTTTCCATACAATTGTCGAGTTCGGTCGATCAGCCGCCCAAGACCCTTCTCATCACCAGTACCACCGCGTCCGAGGGAAAAACGACGATAACGGCGAACCTGGCCCAGGCCTTTGTATCCACGGATGAAAAAATACTGCTGATCGATGCGGATCTGCGAAGACCGCGGATGCACAAAATTTTCAGCAATGGAAAAGGGAACAAGCAAAGGGGGCTGAGCCAACTCCTCAGCGGCATGTGCAAGGTCGGGGAAGCGATTCAGAAGACCGAAGTTCCCAACCTGTTTTTCATGCCGGCCGGTCCTATCCCGCCGAATCCTGCCGAACTGCTGGCTTCCAACCGCATGAAGGAATTGCTCAAGACGCTTGCGGAAAGATTCGACCGGGTCATCCTGGACGCTCCGCCCGCAGTGGGGTTTGCCGACGTGCTCGTCCTCAGCAATTACGTGGATGGTGTCATTCTCGTCAGCATTCTCGGAAATACGCACAGAGAAGCCCTGAGAATGTTCAGAAGGAGTATTTACAACGTGCGTGGAAATCTGCTGGGCTGCCTGGTCAATAAGCTGAATGTCGGCCATCACCTGGGCGGCTATTATTATAAGTATTACAAATATTACCAATACTACTATCATTCGGCATATGGGGATACCGCGCAGTCAGAGACTCTTCTCGAGAATGAAAAAGAGGACCAGGCGTGATGCTGCGGCGTGTGAGCTTGAGAAAAGGTGCTGCCACGCTGGTGCTTGTGGCCATGTCGGCAGGACTGTTCTGGTACGGCGTCTGGATGAACAGGATCGCCGCCAGGGATTTCGAATTCCAACTGGGAGGCCTGTCCGGGAACCTGATTCCCGAAGTACTCTTTCTTAAGGGAAACTATGAGTACTTCGTCGATCTGGATTTCGATACGGCCGGCGGCTATTTTCGGAAAGCCATCGGGACGAATGTCCTCCTGACCGAGGCCTGGTTCGCGCTGGCCAAGCTGGAAGTGGTCGAAGGGAACACGGAGCAGGCATGGAAGATCTCGGACACCTTGCTGCCGCTGATTTCGCAGGTCAGTACGTGGAAGTGGCAGGAGTTGCTTCTTGCCTTTGATCTTCGGGATGAAGGGCGGTTTGCGGGGGCGCTCAACTTCATCCTGTCCCGTCTGCCCTACCGTCGAAACGAGGCTTTTCTTCTGGCACGGGCTTTCTGGGGGAACTGGGCCGGAATGCTTCCCCACATATCCCGGGAGAACTTTCCGCTGTCCCTCGTCGAGCTGATCAAATTCAAAGAGATGGACCTGGCCTACGAGCTGTGGACCACGACGAAAGAGAATGGGGGGGCTTTCGACAACGACCTGCAGATTTTCCTCTGCCAGTTTTTGCTTGAAAACGGCCATATCAAAGAAGCCAAGAATGTATGGAAAGATGTCTTTGGAGAAACGACGTCCGGAATTTATGACGGTGATTTTGAAAATGAGCCGCTCAATACCGCTTTCAGCTGGAGATTCCTGAAGAATCCCGTGGTTGAGGTCGAGCGGGCCACTGACTCGTGCCCTTCGGGAAAGCATTGCCTTCACCTCCGTTTCAACGGTACTCAGAACGTGATCTTCGCCCACGTTGCCCAGATATTTCCTGTCGAACCCGGCAAGACGGTCCATCTTCGCTTCGAACGGGGCAGCAGTGGAATCACGAGTGACAAGGGGGTACTCCTGGACGTGGCCGGATATGGCTGTGCGGGGGTGCACGTCGAAAGCGCTCCGGTCAGCGGGACGACCCCCTGGGCCGCCGAAGAATTGGAGATTCCGGTACCGGACGCCTGTGAGGCCCTCATGGTAAGGGTTTGCAGGCGGGAAAGTCTCATGTTCGACAGCAAGATAATCGGCGACTACTGGCTGGGTGGCCTGGAACTCGACTAGCGTGCGGAACCGGAAGTCAGCCGAATAATAAAGGCCGGTGAAGTGGTTTCTCCATAAATATGCGGTAGCTGATCCACAGGTTTTCCCGAATCGATTTCTCACTGCGCTCGAAAAAACATGGATAATTGCAGCACACATGGACGACTCGACACACCGGTATTGCGTCTCAGTGGAAATCCGGTATTCTTAAGGCTGCCGAGGCCGGTCATTTCATATGCGCACGATGGCGGCTCCTTGCTGTCTATGCCATCGCCGCACGGAGAAAATCCGGCACGCGGACTGCTCACATGGATCCCGTACAGCATGGGTCTGGCTATCATGGCCTTGAAATCACTTGGGTTTTTAATGTTTTGGTTGATGATTCGGCCGTGGGTAACTTCGTTGCGTTTCACAGCTTTCGCGCTTTTGCTGGGGTGACGTGTCGGTGTGCCGGCCCGGTTACCGTGCCGGTTAAGAGGCGCCGCGCCGGAAAATGATTAGACAGAAGGGCGATTGGTAAAGATGGGATACGCTTCTTCCTCCCCCCACAGCCGCCGTGAGATCCTGGAAGCACTTGTCAGGCTTGTGGCGACCGAGAAAAATACCCGTCTGCTCATTTCCAAAATCTCTTCCAATCCCACCCTGCTGAAACAGACCAGGCTCATTTGTGCCGAGAATCACCTTGACTTCAGTTCGGAAGACTCAGGTGTTCCGGCCCTCTGCAGATCGTATCAGATACTTCCCGAATATTTCGAAGAACGGCTCCACGTGGTGGCGCATTCTCTTGGCCTGGAGCCCCGGAAACCAGACTATTACAAGATCCTCGAACTCCGGCCCGGAGCCGATTCCGGCGAGCTCAAACGGGCGTTTCGCCGATTGAGCCTGAAATACCATCCCGACCTCAACGACGGGGATGACGAGGCCACGCAGAATTTCCGGACCGTGAGGGAAGCCTATGAGGTGCTTTCCAACGAGCGACTTCGAAGACAATACGACACCAGGTTTTCAACTCCGGTGCGAGAGCCCGTCTGGGAAAAAGACCGCCTTGGCGATCTTCCCGAAAGCTGCGGCTTCAGGTGGTGGAGCCTGCACCATGTCTGGTATCTCGGAATACCGGTTCTGATCCTGATTTTTGTGTGTTTCTGGATTGACTACGATTATTGGATGGCGGATCGATATTACCAGGTGAAACAGGCCGGAGGGCCGGAACAGGAGGAAAACCCTTTCCCGGATATCAAGACTATCAACCCGGGCCTTCGGGCCGATCGTGGTAAGGCGTCTTCTGTCCTCGAGACCCCGGGTAAAAAGAGCGGTGAAGATAAGACGAAGGCAAAAACCGGCAAGAAAAACAAGCAGGAACCTTCCGCCGGTCCGGAAAACGCCACCGAATCGGGCACGAAAAGTACTCACGCCGGGGCTGAACCCCGAACAGGTCCGGAGGGGACCCCGTTTCAAACGCCGTCTTCCGAGCCCGCTTTTGCCCAGCGGAATTCAGTCCCGGCTTCTGAACCCGCGGCAGGACCGACTGTCCCCGCGGTCGTTTCGGAGCCGATCGTTTCAGAGAAGACTGCTGCCGTCAAGCCCGAGGTTGTGCCCCCCGTAGTGGAAGCCGCGGCGAAAACGGAAGCCAGACCGGAGGAAGTGAACGACAGGGCCGAGGGGAAGAAAAAGGACGGAGTCCTGAAGACGGCAGGAGCCGGGGAGGCCGTTGCCGTCAAGCCCGAGGTTGTGCCCCCCGTAGTGGAAGCCGCAGCGAAAACGGAAGCCAGACCGGAGGAAGTGAAAGACAGGGCCGAGGGGAAGAAAAAGGACGGAGTCCTGAAGACGGCAGGAGCCGGGGGGGCCGTTGCCGTCAAGCCCGAGGTTGTGCCCCCCGTGGTGGAAGCCGCGGCGAAAACGGAAACCAGACCGGAGGAAGTGAAAGACAGGGCTGAGGGGAAGAAAAAGGACGGAGTCCTGAAGACGGCAGGAGCCGGGGAGGCCGTTGCCGTCAAGCCCGAGGTTGTGCCCCCCGTGGTGGAAGCCGCGGCGAAAACGGAAACCAGACCGGAGGAAGTGAAAGACAGGGCTGAGGGGAAGAAAAAGGACGGAGTCCTGAAGACGGCAGGAGCTGAGGGGGCGGACCGGGGAGGGGGGCCGGCGAAAGGTGGAACGGAAAAAACGATGGGTCCCGATTCGATCCGGACGCCACATCCAGCAACCGGAGGAGGTGATGGCGTTCATCCGCCCGGGGCGATTGCCATTGCTGACGCGGGAAGCGAGGGAACCGGGCGACGTGCGGATCCACGGGCCATGTACGAACGGCAGGAGGGTCGAAATGCGGATAAGGAAAACAAGCAGGCGACGACGGATGATTCGGCCGTAAGGGCGGTCCAGTTCATCGACCGGTATGCCGAGGCCTATGAGAACCTTAATTTTTCAAGGTTTTTGAATTTCTTCGAGCCGGATGCGCTGGAAAACGGCCACTCTCTCAACAGCCTGATCGCCGTATACTCCGATAATTTCAGACGTGCCGAATGGGTCCGCTATCGCATTCACCCCGTCGATTTCTCCAGCACGGAAGGGGGAATCAGGGTGAGCGGCAACTTCCGGATGACGGTGAAATTTGCCGGGGAATCTGCCGTGGAATCCAAGGGTGTGATTCTATTGGAACTGGTGTCCAAAGGCACCGATTTTCGTATCAAACGGCTGGACTATAAATTCAAGGCACAGTAAGTGCGTGCGTTAAGGACACCGGAACAGCGGCGCCA
The DNA here is from genome assembly GCA_963663685.2 of uncultured Syntrophobacter sp. GTDB lineage: Bacteria > Desulfobacterota > Syntrophobacteria > Syntrophobacterales > Syntrophobacteraceae > Syntrophobacter. The sequence continues at coordinate 617,362 of CAXXDT010000014.1, forward strand.
CACAAAGCCGCGCAGCGGCGGCGGGTGTGGGGAGCACAGATCCTCACCTTTTCGAGAAACATCGTTTGCGCTTTCTTGAACGCAATTGTTCGTGATGCCCGCCTTACCCGCGAAGCATCGGAACGGGCATTTCGGGACTCTATTTTGCTGGTAATTTGTTATAAGAGGTCGGCCGGATGCTGTTGCCGCAAAATCAATGCTCATCGAACTAGAGAAGTTTTTCCAGTGATGCCGACTGCAGGTGAGCGGTGATTTTTTTGATCTCCTGGCTTTTTTCCATATCCGCTATGAGCAGGGCGTCGCGTGTATCCACGATGAGCACTTTGTTAAGCCCGAGAGCCGCCACGAACCTGTCTCCCTGCTGACGATGAAGGACTGCGAGCAGTCCATCACCAGAGGGTCACCTTCCACAAGGTTGCCAGCCGAATCCTGTTCGGACCGTCTTGCTTCATACAGGCTATACCACGATCCCACGTCACTCCAGCCGCAGTTGCACGGCAGGACATATACCGGTCGTGAGGTTTTCTCCATGACGGCATAGTCGAAGGAAATGCTGTCCGTATCCTCGTAGAGTGAGGCCAGACGGGCGTGGAAACCGCTTGAGTCAAAATCCGCCAATTCTTCGAGCCCCTGGTGGAAAGGGGGCATGAGCGTCGAGAACTCGGACATGAGAAGATCGGCCGTTGCCACGAATATGCCCGCATTCCAGTAGAATTCCCCGCTCAGCAAATACTGTTCGGCATGTTGCAGGTCCGGCTTTTCGACAAATCGCCTGACCCTGTGGGCAGCGCCCCATTCCGTTTCCGGTGCGGAAGCTTCTCTCTGGATATATCCGTACCCCGTTTCCGGGCGGGTGGGCACGATCCCCAGCGTCACGATGGCCTTCTCCCTGGCCGCGAGGTTTGCCGCGTCACCGATCGCTGCCCGGAAGACTTCGGGTTGAGCGATGTAATGATCGGCGGGCAGCATGACCAGGGGTTCATTGCTTCCCATAAGCTGCACGTACCGGGCGGCAAGGCCGATGCACGGCGCGGTGTTCCTCCCCTGCGGTTCAGCCAGGATGCGAACGGAAGTCCCGGAAAAAACCTTTTTCGTCTCTTCTTCGTGTTCCCGCCCGACCACCAGAATGATATGCGAATCGGGAGCCATCGTGCTGATCCGGTCATAGGTGGCTTTGACCATGGGCTGATCCCCGATAATGGTCAGGAATTGTTTCGGGTGCCGCCTGCGGCTCACGGGCCAAAACCGGGTTCCGGATCCGCCTGCCATGATTACGAAAAACATGGACTGCCTTTCTCTGTCAACACGATGGGTCTCTACCGCTGAAATCTTTCCGGATGCCGGGGATATCAGGTCCGACGAACGGGAGCCCCCGCCGTATTGTCGTACGGGAGGCTCATCAGAATGAGCAGAATGATGAAGTAGAGCTGATTCGCGGGAATCTGCCAGTTGAATTCAGCCAGGCTATGGATCAGAAAAGCCGCACCCCCGGCAAGAGCACCTGCGGATATCAGCCGCCGCTGCAGGGCGCGCCTCGATTCAACGGGCCCCTTGTCGGGCGAGTCCGTTGCCGCCGGCTTGAGTTTCCAGATACGCCTCGCGGCCCACACCCAGTATCCCCATACCGTGAGGATGATGGCCGAAGCCATGGGCACCCCGAGTTCGGCCATGAGTTCGAGGTAGTCGTTGTGAGCGTGCACTATCTCACTCTGATCCGTGAGGTGTGACTGGTAGAGGCGTATCGCCGTGGAATAGGTGTCCAGACCGGTCCCCGTGAGGATGTGGTCGCGAATCAACCTCCAACTGTCAACCCAGATATTGAACCGACCGGCTGCTCCTTCCTCGATGACGTCAAACCGCTGAAGAATTCCTTCGAACCCGATGATGCAGCCATAGAAGATCATCACCGCCCAGCCGGCAAGGACGAAAAGGATCATCCCCCGGGTGTTTATTCTTCCGAAGATGGTAAAAATCGTCAAAGCGATCATCGCGGAGAGGATTCCCCCCCTTGATTGCGAAAAGAAGACGGCCAAAAGCATGATTCCGACGAAGAAAGAGAGAAAGATCTGCCGCTGGCGGAGCTGGTGGTTTTCCTCCTTTTCCTGGTACGAATGCGCGGAATGGCTCCCGCGTCGCTGGCCCGTGCCCAGCAGATAGGCCAGCATCACGGGCCAGGTCATGTTCAGGAAGCAGGCGAAATGGTTCCGGTTTACGAAAGTGCCCCTGGCATCCCCCGTTCCCGGGGCTTCCCAGAGCACCCCCAAAGTCGGGATGAGCACCTGGAGCAGACCGTACATGGCTTCGGCTGCGGCAAGGAAAAACACAAGACGGCAGAATTGTGCGAGAAAATCCGGATCCCGGTTTGCCCTCATGAAAAGCAGGGCGAACGTGAAAAGGAAGATGCAATAAAAGATCGAGAAGAGCGTGGTCAGAGGCATGTAGGTGATCGACGCAAGCTGCGGCTGGAGGCCGGTCACGTCTGAAGCCCGCTGCAGCCAGAGCGCCCGGTTCGGGTCCAGGGTCGACAACAGGGAAAAGGGCAGGGGAACCAGCTGAAGCACCGGGTAGCCTATCAGGATCAGCCCGGCAACCAGCACCTTCCGCGGCACTCCCGAGGTCAAAGCCGGTCCGTCCTCTTCAGCCCAGATCAGGACGGACAGCCCGGTCATGAACACGCCGGCGATGGAGGCCCAGAACCAGGGGCGAGCGCCTCCCAGCAGGAAGGGAAGGAAGAGAATCGGGACCCAGATCAGCAAGGGCCTCAAGGTCCGGGCAAAGCGCTTTTGAACGACTTTCACTTGAACTGTCCCAGGCATCGTCTAGGGTGACCTTTCATCAGAGTACGGGTAGCCGGATCATCGTAACGTTTGAAAGCCGCGTTAGTTTGCGTGATTTCCCCGTGTTTCCATCTCCAGTTTTCTCAGCCTCGATACGACGGTTCGCCTCAGATGCTCGATGCGCCTTAATGTGTAATGGCTTATCGGATCGCGTATCAAGTCCTTTCTGAGGTGCAGCATACCGTAACTGTTCTTGTCGTCCACAAGCGGAAGATCCAGAGAAAGGACACTCTGGTGGCGCTCGGGGACGTCTCCGTCAGCACTCCACGTATAAGGGGTCGCCGGGGTTCCCGGGAGGCATGCTCCATTGAAATTCATCTTCGCCTCGTCGATTCTGAGCAGATCGCATGCCTCGGTGATGCCCTCCCACAGCTCATTCAAATCCTGCGTTTCCCCCAATTCGATCTGTATGTTCAGGAAGGTACGGCGCCCCCTGGAGATGCCCATGACGTCCGTAATGTCGTGCAGATACCCGAGCATCTTATCGATCGTCAGGTACTCGAGGTATCCGAGTTTTCTGAAACCCAGGATGACGGCAAGCCCCAGAATCGACAGGATCAGCCCCGCCTTGACGTTCCTTGCGTGAACGAGAAGCAGTGCGAACGTCCCGAGGACGATCGTGGCCGCGTACAGGAGCAGCACAGCCTTGCGTTGAGTCAGGCCCATTTTGAGCAGCTTGTGGTGGATGTGGCTTTTGTCGGGTTGGAATAAGTCCTTGCCGGTAATAAAGCGACGGATGGGAGCGATGATCGTATCCATCAACGGCAATCCCAGGGCGACGATGGGAATGACAATCGCCACCGTTGCCTGGCTCTTCATCGAACCGAGAACGGTGAGGGAAGCAAGCATGTAGCCGAGAAAATAGCTCCCGGAATCTCCCATGAAAATGGAAGCGGGATTGAAATTGTACCGGAGAAAGCCCATGCACGTTCCGGACAGTCCCGCCAGTCCTGCGGCCACCAGGTAGTTGCCGCTGCTGATGCTGAGGATGAGCAGCGTCAGTGACACGAACAGGGTTACTCCCGCTGCAAGGCCGTCCAGCCCGTCAATGAGGTTGATCGCGTTGATGACCAGCAGGAACCAGAAGACGGTGACCGGCACAGAGAACCACCCCAGGGACATCTGGCCGCTCCAGGGGAGTTCCACCAGGTGGAAGGTAAGTCCACCGTAGCAGGCAAGAAAACCCGCGATGATCTGCGCGGCGAGCTTGATGCTGGGGCTGAGCCGGTGAACGTCGTCGTATAGCCCCACGAGGAAGACCGTTGCCCCGCCGGCCAGCAGCCAGGGAACTGACGGGCTGAGGAAACAGGTATCGGTGAGGCTCCCGCAGAATAATATGCTTCCGCCGAACGGAACCAGGAATGAAACGAAGAGGCTCACCCCTCCGATCCTGGGAATGGAGTGCGAATGGACCTTGCGCTTTGAGGGCAGGTCAACCAGGTTGAATCTCCGGGCGAGCCGGCCCACTACGGGGGTGAAAAGCAAGGCCAGAAGCAGACTGGAAAAAAACACGGCTGATATGATTAGCATATTATTTAAACCGTTCCTTTACTAGAAAACTAGTGCGGCATCCGTTAAATAATATGATCTGACCTGCTTCCGGGGAGAAAGCGAGTGACGGAAAACGAAATCGTCGTTGGGCGGTGTGCGGGAGAGTGAGCCGCACTAAAGTTGTGGATGGCTGCCGACAAAACAAAATAACCATTCTCCAAAAGCCGCCGATTGCTTTCCTGCATCCATGAGGAGATGCCCCTTCGGGATGCTCCCGCAGCCCAGGGGCTTAACCGGCGATGTTGCTTGAAAGTGCACGAACGATTTTTTGAAAACCGGCTCAAAGGTTTGATGCATGCGTCGAGCGGAGCCTCAAAAAAGAGATTTCGGTTCAAAATGAAACCTCCTATTCTTCATCAGGAGCTTTTGTGAAATTACCGGGAACACCGCACCGATCCTGATCCGGGCGGCATTCGTCATTGTGGCGTTTCCTGGCTTCGGCGAACAAAAAAGCCTGATCGACACGACACATTGCATTGGTTGTCAAATTGATCCAACCGGATCTGTTCAATCAAAGGAATGGCTGGGAGTTGTACTCAACAGCACCGGATAAACGCTGCCTTCAGCTTGTAGCGCAATTACTCGCCCATTTCAACCATTTGTAATCGGAACGCGGAGTTTCATGTCAGATACTCGCGTCACGATGGAAATTCCAATGAAATATGGAATAGCGGAGGCCTTGATTTCATTCAAGCCACGAGCGACATTGCACCTTACAAAGGCATATTTCTGAGCAGAAAAAAATTACTTGTCCCGGCTTTTCGGTAGTGATGGGCTTGCACTTCGGACTTATAGAGCAAGTTTAAGAACGATTCTCCTGTTCAAGAAGGATTCCGACGATCCTCTCGGCGGCTCTTCCATCCCATTTATCGGGAATCCTTCCCGTCGGTGCCTTGCCTTCCATTACGTTCTTCGCCGCAGCTACAATGCTGTCCTTTGTGCTGCCGACGATCACGTTCGTCCCCTCCTCGCAGGTAATCGGCCTTTCGGTATTCTCCCTTAACGTTATGCAGGGCACTCCCAGAACGGTTGTTTCTTCCTGAAGGCCGCCGCTGTCGGTAAACACCATTGCCGCATTCATGTTGAGATGCAGCAATTCCAGATAGCCAAGCGGGTCCATGCGACGGATTCCCTTGCCGGGTGAACCGTTGGCAAAATAGTGTTCAAATCCGAAGCAGTCCACCATTTTGCGGGTGCGCGGATGCATGGGAAAAATAACGGGCATGTTCTCAGCGATCCGGGTTACAGCCTCGAGGATGCCCCGCAGGGTCTTTTCATCATCCACATTTGAGGGACGATGCAGGGTCATCGTGGCATAGCCTCCCGGCACCAGGCCCCATTTTTGGAGGAGCCCCAGTTTTTCAGCCAGTTTCCGGTGCTTGACCAGGGTGTCGATCATGACGTTTCCGACAAAAAAGATCTTCTCTTCGGGGATTCCCTCGGCCCTGAGGTTCTCGTTGGCAAAACGGTCCGTCGTAAACAGGTAATCGCAGAGCACATCGGTACAGAGGCGGTTGATCTCTTCGGGCATGTTCATGTCCCGCGAACGCAGCCCGGATTCAACGTGCGCCACCCTGGCCCCGAGTTTCTTCGCCGTTATCGTGCAGGCCAGCGTGGAGTTGACGTCCCCGACGACAACAACGAGATCGGGGTGTTCATGCAGGCAGACTTTCTCGAATTCAACCATGATGCGCGCGGTCTGCTCGGCATGGGAGCCTGAGCCCACCCCGAGATCGATGTCGGGTTTGGGCATTCCCAGGTCATCGAAGAAAGCCTTGCTCATCTGCTCGTCATAGTGTTGCCCCGTGTGCAGGAGCAGGTGTTCGATGTGGTCAGGGAACCGGTTCATGGCTTCTATGATGGGGGCCATTTTCATGAAATTCGGACGGGCGCCCACGACGTTGATAATCTTCAAAATGGAGCATCCTCTGCACGCGGACGGCCTGCAACCGTGAACGGGGCTTGGGTCTTCCTGCCCCGTTTTTCCTGTGGCCTGCGCATGTTCAAACATTGTTGTCAACCAACCGCCGAACGGAAACGTCTCATTGCTCTTTTGGCAATCATCATATGCCATACAAAAAGGGGCAGCACCGATTGTCTTTTAATCCGCCTGGGATCGCTGGCGAGCCTGAAAAACCATTCCAGCCCCGACTCACGGATGATCCTGTGGGCCCGTTTGGCGGTTCCGGCCAGTATATCCAGTGTTCCTCCGATACCCTGGCACACGCGAACGTGTTTCAACCGGCTTTCGTGGCGGGATATCCATTGTTCCTGTTTGGGGGAACCGAGGGCCAGAAAAAGGATGTCGGCCTTCGAATCGTTGATGCGCCGCACGAGGGAAGGCATTTCGCCTTCGGCCAGGTAACCGTTTGCCCGGCCGGCGATCGTGAGCCCGGGGTACAGATCCGCCAGTCTCCGTGCCGCATCCGCGTTTACTTCTTCCGTCGCTCCGTAAAGGAAGACGCCGTACCCTCTTTTCGCACTCAAGCCACAAATCCGCTGCATGAGATCGCAGCCCGTCACACGCCGCAATTTGGCGCCATAGAGAAAGCGGGCGGCGACAACCATGCCGATGCCGTCGGGTATAAGCAGATCCGCCTTTCTGAATGCATCGTACACCAGCGGATCTTTGGGCACGGAGAAGTTCTTTTCCGGATTGGACGCGAATATCGTGTGGAGCTTTTGCCCCTTTTCAACAAATTCGATCACCTTTGTCAGGGCTTGATCCATCGTGACGGCATCGGCCCAAATATTCAGAATCTGATATCGTTGAATCATAGTAGTGCAGCCAATTCTTCCAGTTTTTCGTTTTCCGGCGGGGTAAGACTGATCAAAGTCGTGAACCGGGTTTTCTCCGGCAGGCCGTTCGTCCGGCCGTGGAGAACGGTTGTCTCCTCAAGGATCCCGTACCTTGGCGAGAACCATCCGAGAAGGGGTGCCTCCTGTCCGCGGACGGCCTGCAGATCGAGTTCGAGGACCCTCAGAAAAACGGAAATCCCTCCGTTGTCCAGGACATACCAGTCGTCCTCCCGATGACCCGCAACGCGGACGTCGGGGTGAAGATGGTAATTGATTTCGAGATGGTGCATCCCCAGCCCCTGAAAGGTGTCCCGCACCACACACCCGCCGCCGTCGGCGAGGAGCAGGCTCCTCTTGTGACGAATGGGGGCCGCCAGGCGGGAATATCCGTTATGGGCCGCCGAAATGATCGTGCCCTCCCTGACGACCTCTCTCCTGAACCCGTCCGCTCGGTACGGCCTGTCCCAAATAAACCTTGTGACCTGTACCGCCTGGTCCTCATGGTCCACCGTTACGGTGTTGTGCGCACGCGTCCCCCTGAAATAGGCCCTGAGGCGTTCGTCCCCGTTGTATCCGTACGTGCCCGGGTCCGCGAGGAACGGCTTTCCCGCCCGGAAGAGAACAATGGAAAGAGCATCCGCGTGCCCGTGATTGAAAAGAGGGGGCATTCCCAGTGCACCGTGGTCGAATATGATCCGGCCGTCGGGAGGCATATCGATCATCGTGTAGCCGGAACGAGGGAACGTAATCATGGGACAGGGTTCCCTGCGCATGGCTACGGAATCGCCCGGAACTGCCCGAAGAGGGCTCAAACCGGGCGCAACGGCACTGCCGTCATCGCTGTCTCCGATGGAGGGAAGCTGTTCCGGCCCCGCCGTGAAAGCCTCCAGAAACTTCTCTCCGGCTTTGAGCCGGTCCACGATGATCGAGCAGTCGTGGAAGTGGTTTTCCTCCAGAAAACCGACGGCAAGCCAGTACAGGTCCAGAACGAACCGATGATAGTTGAAGGACTGTTCGGCCGGTCCTCCGTCATCGAGGATCTGGTGGAAAGACTCCTTTCCCAGGAGTCCGATGCCGGTTTCCATCCATTGCCGACCCTGTGCGCATTCCCTGAAAAGACCGCCCGCGAAGACCAGTCCCACCGCCTCGGCGATCGTGTGGTTTCCCAGTGAGCAGTAAAGGGACAGTCTCCTGCCGATGAGCCAGGCGTGAGCGTAAACCGCCTCATGGACGGCCATCCTTTCGGAGTGGCTGAGGTTGTCCAAAAGCTTGAGGCCAAGGGAAAAAACCGGAATTCTCAAACCGCACTCCATGGCGCTCATGTAGTGCGGTCCAAGGGGAAAGGGGTTCCGTTCCAGCCAGGCCGAAAGCTCCGCCTCCGCGAAACGTCTGAGATTGTCTGCGGCCGGTCCGTGGGGGGCACACCGCAGCGCGTGAAGCACGAGCATCAAGTGCTGCAGCCGTCCGTTCTCCCAAACCGCGCGTATATCGGGATCCCGGGGACCCGCGCTGACGTCGGAAAAGAAGGAACTCCGCCAGTGATCTTCAAACCTCGCGATATCGGCGGGATCGCAGTTCAGGCAGAAGCGTTCGCCCTGTAAAATCCTTGATGTGAGCGCTTCATCGACCTTTCCCCGCAGGGCGGGAAAACGCATCGTTTCGAGTGCCTTTTCCGAAAAGGGAGGGACTCTTAATGATTCCCGGAAAAGGGAGGGGAAACGCTTGAGCGCCCGGATGAAGATCTGCTCACGGAACCTGTACAGGATTTCGTGCGGCGAACTGCCCTTGAGGCGGGCCAGAAGGAATTTGACGGTCTGTTTTTTCATTCACAAAACGGTGTACGGAACCTGTACCTTCCTCCCGTGTCTTGAAAAAGCGCAAGCCTTCGGGAAGGCGACAAAAGCGCGAAGGTGTCATCCCGCGGTGGGAACTATCCATGGATGTGGGAAAGAGGCCGGCGGATTGCGGTGCGCCTTATTCAGCGGCCTGCGGGGTGGAGTGTTCCCGCATCAGGTGAATTCCCGGGTCAGACGGACCTCGGATGCCGTTCGCAGCGATTCGAGAACGCCAAAGCAGGCCCGTGACGTGCTGAAAAGCTCTTCAGCCGGAATGGGTGCGGCACACCGGTTGCGTGCCGCCTCGAGGAAACATCTTACCTCTTCTTTTTGGCCCTTGTCCTGGCTGAGCATTTTCTTGCGGTAAGGTTTTCCGCCGCCGTAGATTTCCATTTCCCGGAAGTCCTTAAGGACCACCGTCTGGCCGTGGGTATGGACTTCCACGTACTCTTTGGAAAGCTCCCTGGAGCCGTTGGCAAAGTATTGTATCGAGCCGATGGAACCATCGTTGTACCGGAGGGAAACCGACAGGGTGTCCTGGTGTCCGAAGGGATCATCCATGGCCGCGGCATGTACTGCGATCGGCATGGAACCCGTGATGAAAGTGAGATAATCGATGAAATGACATACCTCGCCGAGAATACGGCCTCCACCCGCTTCCCGGTCCTGTATCCAGGAGTCGGGCGGGATCGCACCGGCGTTGACCCGGTACAGAACGGCGTGGGGGCCGGTTCCGACGGCTGCTTTCAACGGCTTGGAGAGGGCCGCAAAACGCCGGTTGAATCCGACCATCAGGATCGGAGAGACGGAGAGGGGGAGTGACGGGGCGGGGGCGGACACGCCGGGCTGATCTTCCGGCCCGGGCCGTTCCCTGTTATTTCCCGAAAGGCATCGTTCTATCCGGAGAAGTTCTTCAGGTGTGAGGCAGAGGGGTTTCTCGACAAAAACATGTTTACCGGCTTCCAGCGCCCTGATGACGTACTTTCCATGGCTGTCGTGGCGGCTCGCGATAAAAACCGTGTCGATCTCTTCATTGCCCAGCACGTCTTCGGCGTCTCCCGTGCAGAATTCGAACCCGAAGCGCTCGGCGACGGTTCGGGCGCTGGCGGATGTGGAAGTCACGACGCCTTTCAGAACGACGCCGCCGGTGCGCGGGATATTGGGCAAAAGATGGCTCTGAGCATACGAACCTGCGCCGATGAAGCCGACGTTCACGGCGGATCGGGCGAGGGCACCGGAAGGCGGAGATTTTACCCGGATCGCGTGCGTCTCCTGTTTCCCATTGCGGTCATATTCGATGAGTATGCCCACGAAGGGCTCGGATTTCTTGAGGATCAGATCGTAGGCCCCGGGGGCGTCCTCCAGCTTGAAAACGTGGGTGGTGAGATGGGACAAATCGATCTTCCCGGCTGCAATGAGTTCCTGGAAGGCCTGCATGTTGCGGTTTTCCGTCCAGCGGACGTAGCCTGCGGGATAATCTCTGCCTTTTTCCTCGTATTCCGGGTCGTATCGTCCCGGCCCGTAGGAGCAGGACATCCTGAGCTGGAGTTCTTTGCGGTAGTAATGCGGATCTCTGTCGAATCCGGTGGGCACGGAGCCCAGGACGACGACGGTGCCTCGCTTGCGGGCCATGGCCCCAGCGAGGTTTATGGGTTGAAGTGAATCGGAGCCGGCCGCGATGATAACCGCGTCACATCCGATTCCCCGGGTGAAACGGGCAATGCGGTCCTCCAACCCGTTGTCGCCGGTCAGGAAAACGGCGTCCGCGCAATGCTGCCCGGCCAGGGCCGTCATAGCCGGATTCACGTCAACGCCCAGCACCCGGACACCGGAGGCTTTCAGCAACAGGCAGACGAGCTGTCCCAAAAGCCCAAGCCCGATGACTCCGCACGTCTCCCCCAGGTGCAGGTCAGCCTGCCGCACCGCCTGCATGGCAATGGCCCCGAGAGTGTTGTAGGCCGCCATTTTCAGGTATTGCTCACGCTCCGGAGGTTTTCCGGCTTTTGTCCCTGTCTCTTCCTCTCCCTGCGCCCGGTCGGTGTCCCATGCCCCGTACTGAAGGGGCAGCCTGACGCACAAATTTACCGGAACGGCTGTCACCTCGGCATGGCAGGCGCTCAGTCCTCCGCAGGCAACCAGGTCCCCGACCTCCACCCCCGTTACGTCCGGCGCAAAGTCGATCACTTCCCCCACGGATGAGTATCCGAGGGGAGACCACGCATCGAGCTTTTTCATAACGGCGCGGTAGGCTATCCGGGGGCCCTGCCGCCTGAGAACATCCCAGACTTGCTTGACCTGCTGGGGGCGGGCTCTGGCCTTGCCCAGCAGGCTCTCTCTTGCCGCCCGGACCGTGCTGCCCTCCGTGCCGCTGGAAATCAGGGAGTAAAAATTCCTGACGAGCAGCATTTGACGGCCGGTCGCCGGTCGTGGGACTTCCACCACGTGCAGCACTCCCGATTTCAGCTTCTGTACCAATTGCTCCATATGGAATCGCACCGATAAAGGATCAGATGAAGTTAATGCCTGGGATCGTTCAGGATGGGGAACGGGCCTTTCAGTTCTTTAACCACCCTGGCCGGATTGCCCGCAACCACCGTGGCTGGCGGGACGTCCTCCGTCACGACCGCCCCCGCGCCGATCACGCTGTTGTCGCCTATTCTTACATTCCGGAGGATAATCGCATTCACTCCGACGAACACATTGTTTCCGATCACGACGCTTCCCGCTCCGTCGTCACCCGGATTAATAAGCCGCATCGCTCCATCGTGGGAAAGAATCTTGCACCCGTGAGTGATGAGGCAATCGTTGCCGATTTCGATGGTGCCCCGCCGGACGTCTATCTTGGCGCCCAGGCTGATCATGGTGTTCCGCCCGATCTTCACGCCCGATGCCCTCAGGTAACAGAGAAACACGGCGCGAAGAAGGTTGCCGAACCGATGTATCGCCGATCTCAACAGTCTGCTCACGACCGCCTCACCGTTCCGAAGACCCCGCCGTGTAATACTGGCCGTGGGGGTTGAGGGTTCCGCGCGCGCATTCCATAAGCCAGCCGGTTTGCATGTTCAGGTATCTGTCCTGGGTGTAACGCGCCGCGTAGAGTTCTTTGTTGTTCCGAGACATTCTCTCACGCAATCTGGAATCGCGCAGCATTTGTTCCATGGCTCCGGCGAGCGCATGGACGTCGCCCGGGGTTATGAGGATGCCGTTCTCGTCTCCCATGGTTTGAGGGATCGCTCCCACCTTTGTCGCAATCACCGGGAGTCCCATGGCGAACGCCTCGAGAATCGAGAGGGGCTGCCCTTCGATCAGGCTCGGAAGGACCAGGGTCTGGCATTTCGCAAAAATGTCCGATTTGGATTTACCCAAAACGACCCCATGTATTGAAAAAATCCGGTCCAGGTTGTTTTCTCTGAGTCGAGATGTCATTTCCTCGCGGAAGGCATCGGAAATCCACTCGCCTATCGTACATACCCGGAAGTCCAGCCCTTTGCGGCTGAGCTGCACGCATGCCTCGACAAGGTGCGCAAAGCCCTTTTGCGGAGAATGTGTGCCGACGAACAGAAACCGTACGATCCCGTCTTCGGGAAACGGGCGGGAAGCAAGGGCGCAATCACACGGGACCCCGTTGTCGCTCACGATCGTGTTCCGGATGCCGTGTTGCTCCAACCCTTCCGCGGCGCTTCGTCCAAGCACCCGGATGCAACTCATGTTCCGCAGAACCGTCCTGCCGTACCAGTCTGTGGCGGGATCCCTGCCCCAGAAGTAAAATCCGGCGCCCGCCAGTTCCCCCGCGAAGGAAATGCCCAGTCCCTTCGCGGTCCAAAGAAACAGACTGTCACGGACAAAAGCCGAAAAAAACTTGGAGAGGGGATAGAACACCAGGCATGGTCTCCGGGATTGCAAAAGCCGCACGAATCGCACCCAATCCCTGAACCATTGAAAGACCTTGGAGAATCGAAACACGACTTGCGTTCCTTTACGCTTGCCGGCCGAATTGATTTCCATGACTGCGAAGCGCGGATCCCCCCTGACATAATCGCGCAGGGCTGCGCATCTGAGTTCTCCTCCCCCGACCGGAGGAGGGGTCTTCAGGACCAGCAATATGGGTGCCCCGGCTGTCTTCGCTCCCGTGCTCAACCGAGTCTTCCCCATATGGGACGGCGGTCTTTGATCGGTACGGGCACGCTCCTGCGCCCGGGGCCGCCGGGATGGGGTTTTGCGAGGGCCCGTTCGTTTGCTGAAGCGGCATATCTCTGCCGCACGTAGTAGGGCGAGACCAGGAGGGTGGTAAAATAAAACATTGCGAAAGTGAGAGGGCCGCAGGTGGTGAAGACGGCATTGTAGGTGAAATGCATCAGGGCAAACACGATGAAACAGCCTTCAACACCGAGCGCCAAGGCGCGCCAGTAGGGGATTGTCTCAACGTTCTTGAATTTGCGAAGCCTCCGCCACCAGAAAAAGAAGAAAAGGACCCCAAAGGTTGCTCCGGGCCAGCCCGTGCCGATGATATCCCTGACCCAACCCGTGATGCCGTACATGATCTGGAGTTCCTCGACCCTCTCCCCCGTTCCCATGACGGTTTCAGGGCCCCATCCCAACAATATGTGGCCGATGTCCCCATCGCCGAACGATTCCATGACGCGCTGTGTCGTGGAAAACCGGCCCGTTGTATATCCCCTCACCTCATCGGTACTGTAAGTCCACCCGAATGTGACCAGGAGCGCGACGTGTTCGGAGACGCTGTCCGCCTCGATGTCCTCGAGTCGAAGGGTAGTCTGCACCCCGTAGGCGGTGAGTATCGACAGCAGCCCGCACACCACCATGAAGCGAGTCCATGTGGCCTTTGACCGGTTTTTTTTCTCCCTGCGGGTGTAAATTATGTATTCGGCGATCATCAGCATGGGAATGTAATAATAAATTCCCCGCTTTTGGCTTGCATAGGCGACTATGGGCGACAGCAGCACCAGCAAAAGGAGCCTGGGGTTTCGCGAGTAAAGATAAAAAGCGAAAAAGAGCGCCATGGCAAACAGGGAGACCGCGGTCGATGCCCCTCCGCCGGCCATGAACATGGTGCCCACCATTTGTTCCCATCTTCCGCGCATCACGACCATTTTAAATATGGAAGTGGCGATCTGCAGGCCGATCAACCCCAGCACGAACTTGTTCAAACGTGAAATTTCCGCGGGCAGAAGCCCGCGGTTCCAGATGCAGCAGATGAGCAAATAGGAATAAACGACGAAACGCACGTGCTTGAGTGAAGAGATTACCGGGGTGCCCGCGTAGTATCCCGCCAGAATCGCCCACGCCGTGTACGCCGCAACCAGGACAAAGCCGGGGGCCAGGGTGAGGGTGCGGTTTACGACCGCTATCACGATCAGCCCCCCGATGGATGTCTCCATCACCAGTTTCGGCCAAAGTGAGTTGGGAGCCAGCCACTCCATCAATCCGTACAGAAAGGTGCTGGCGAAGGCCAGGTAGAGGCCGTGGATTACCCGGAGCGTCCCCGTTTTGGGAGATTTCACGGAGGCTATTCTGCCCTGCGGTTGTCGTCTCGGTTCATCCGGCTGCATGGAGTTCTTTCACTGCTTTCGCGCCGACGCGATGCCGGTCGCCTTGACATCTCAACAGGTTCATGCCGCCCCGCGGCAGTTGAATTCAATCCCTTATTCCCAGTGGACATCGTCGCGTAATATCCTTGCAGGCGTGCCGCCGGCCAAACAATTGTCCGGAACATCCCTAGTCACAACAGACCCCGCTGCGATGACGGCATCATTGCCAATGGACACTCCTTTCAGGATCATCGAACCCATTCCTATCCAAACGTGATTACCAATCATGATTGGCTTAGACATCATATTTTCTTTTAATCGCATCTTATGATTGTCAGAATCTCTGATTATGCAGTTGTTTGATATTACAACGTCATCGCCTATGATTATTTTGTTGAAACAATGTATTTGAGAATTATTGTTAATATATCCACTGCCCAGTTCGAGTGTGGCATTGGAATTCACCGAGATATTGCATCTGTCATAGATACTGAACTTGCCATTAACAATTATTGTAGCATTGTTTCTAATTATGAAATCAACGCCAGTACGTTTATATAATGGCCAGTTAATTCCAATCTTAAACGTACAATTATCATTTAACAAAAACTTGATATTATTATCTAGTCCTAATCTTACTTCTTTATATAGATTGACTTTATGAAATAAATCAATGAAATTGATATTCTTATATAACTTGGCGCCGAGGTATAATTTGATTAAGTTTATGTTCAAGAATTCATAATTTGAAAGGAGGCTAGAATAAATTTTCATTTTAGAGTGGTCTCCTTGCATTCCTCCCATTCGTTGAATAAGGGACGAATATAATATGACGA
Source organism: uncultured Syntrophobacter sp. (assembly GCA_963663685.2). Classification (GTDB taxonomy): domain Bacteria; phylum Desulfobacterota; class Syntrophobacteria; order Syntrophobacterales; family Syntrophobacteraceae; genus Syntrophobacter. The sequence goes on from CAXXDT010000014.1 coordinate 632,769, forward strand.
TATCTTATTTAATGATTCTTATCCCTCGGGCGACGCACCACTGTGTCGCAGACTGACGCATTTGCTCAATAAGGTTTCCGTCGGGAAAACCTTTTCCAGAATCCGCCTCGCACGCTGCTGCCATGTGTAGTGTGCCATGGCCAGCGATCGCGCCGCTTCTCCCATGGAATTCGGATACCCCATCTCGAGGGCTGCCCCGAGCTGGCGTTTCAGGTCCGGGAAATCCTCCGGGGTTGAGAGCAAAGCGTGTTCACCGTGCCTTACCACTTCGCGGATCGTCGGATACCCGTCGCCGACGATGATTTTCCCCGTCGCCATGTATTCGAACAACTTGAGAGGCGAACAGTAATCTATCGTGGGAACGCGCCTGCTCCAGAGCATAAGGAGGACGTCTGCGGCGGCCAGGTATTCCTTGACCTCCGGATGGGGAACGCGATCACGGATCAGTACGTTGCCGAGGTTCCGCTCCGCCACGGTCCCGCGGCAGACTTCCGCACGGTCCACGGGGCCTCCCAGAAGCAGGAACCGCACCCGGGGGAACTCGTCGGCCAGGTCGAATACGCGCTCCACGCCGCGGTCCGGGTACAGCCCTCCAGCGTATACCACCAGTTTCTCCCCTTCCCGGATGCCGAGATCATGGCGCATGGAGGCACGTCCGGGCAGGTCACGGTAGCACTCCGCGTCGATAGCGTCATGAAGAACGAGCATTTTCTCCGGCGCGATGCCCTTCCGGATCCAAATCCGGCCAAGGGCCTCGCTGATGGCGATAAAAGCCGGCAACTGGGGGGACCGACTGTTGTGAACAACCTTCCGGGTCAGCCAGCGGTCGATGAGCCTGTTTTTGTGGATAAAAGAATTATGCGCTTCATACACACACCGGTATCGACGGTTCAGTGCCAGTTCCAGAAGGAGTGGCGAACGGGTAAAGCACCAGTCCGCGGCCATGCTCCTTATGACGCGCAGCATGCCGAACCAGCCTGTCACCATGCCGAACCGGGGAAGCGAGAGAGTGCGGTACTCCCTTACGGTAAAAGGCGCTTTCCTGCCCAGTATCGCGCCGGCCAGGGCAGCGGGCTTGCTTCCGCCCCCGGAGGCGGGAACCGCCAGTGTGACGTCCTCCCCCAGTTCCGCGAAAGCCGAACACATGTGGACAACTCCGATGTTGTTCGCTTTCGGTACCTGCAGAGAGGTGTCATGCATGAAAAGCAATCGCATTTCCGAGCAATCCTGCAAAGGTGGTTTGATGAGGTTCGCTGGGCAGAGGTGTCAGTCCATGCGGACGTCGAAGTGCGTGGCCAGCAGTTCCAGGCACTTCAGATTGTACCGGACCAGGAACAGACTCTTTTCCTCACAGATGCGGACGGCGGTGTCCGGTGGGAGCAGTTTTTTCGCGAGCGCCTGCAACTCGGTCCCGAGCACGCGGCGTTCGTGTTTTCGGAAATCGATGGTGTTGAGACTGCGCCGGTCGCCAAGTGCATGAATAGCGAAACGCTGCCACTGGAAAGCCAGCCGTTTGCGAAACTCGCCCGCCGCGGGCGCCGCCCCGTTGAAACTCTTGCAAGGGATGGCCGCCAGCTTCGGGAACCGCCCCACCAGCGTGGACACATACAATTTTCGATGCACCCGCCTGTCGGGCACCTGAAGGAGCCCGTCAAGAAAGGCATGGTCGACGAACGGTGTCAGAAAGGTGAAGTGTTCCTTGAGTTTAAATATGCAGTACGTGCTGTATTTAGTGAAGTGGTTGGTGAAAAACCACAGTTCCTCGGGACCGAGCACGGTCAGGCCGCCCGCCTCGTAGAAGAAACTCTCCTCGACAAGCTCATCGGTCAGGACCCCTGTGACCGCGTCGCCGGGGCTGCATATGGCATCCTTCAGGGCCAACGGCCTGCGGGGCAGGCCGCCCTCGCTTCTTTTCTTCCTCCCTGTTACCGAATCGCCGACGTAGCCGGAAAGAACGATGCGCCCGTGTTCCGCGAGACGCGAATACACATGCAGGGGCGGCTCGGTGGTGACGGAGATCTGCCCGTCCGCATCGCGGCAGGAAGCCGCCAGCGATTCCTCTCCGTAATCGTCCGGCGACAGAGGACACGCCACGTGGCGAACTCCGGCCGCTTTCGCCACGGCCTTCCCGATCTCAAAATCAAAACTTCCGGGCATCCCGTAGGTCATGCACACGAGCCGGTCGGCGGAGGTCAGCTCCAACGCCGTGCCGAGAATATAGCGAGAATCCATCCCGCCGGAGGTTGGGATGAGCAGCCGTTCATCGGGTGAGTATCGCCGCAGCCGCGCTTCCATGGCTTCCCTGAACAGTGAATGCAGCCCGTCCCGGTTTGCCTCCGGGTCAAAGCCGGTTTGAGACAACCGGGGATAAACGGTGGCGTTCTTTATGGTGATTTCGCCGTTGCGGGTGTCGAGGATCAGGCAGTCTCCCGGCATGAGTCTGGTTATACTCCGGAAGAGAGTGCGCCTTCCCGGGACGAAACGGAAGAGAAGGAATGCCATTGCACTGTCGCGATCGATGGCTGGACTCGTGACATTCCCCATGATCCTGTCGAACAGTTCGATGGAATCGGCGGTAACCCGGTAATACACCTGTTTCAGGGCAAAACGGTCACAGAAGATGCGGAGCCGCTCATTGCGCCTCCATACGGCGACGAACTGTCCTTCCAGATCCTTGAGCGAGTCCGGGATATCCGTGGTGGAAGTCTCTTCCAGGTGACGCTCGATTTCAGCGAATTCGGGAAGCCAGCGGGTTCCTTTGACGGAATGCAGCCGGTCCACCTGCCCCCAGACCGCAAGGTTTTCGGAATGGAAATCGGCCGCAGCAAAATCCGGGGTTGCATTTCCCCTGCGTGGAAGGGTGATCTTCATTGAGGCCTTGTCCGTAATTGATGGATTGTATTCTCAGGGGGTAGCCCCGATACTCGTTATCCGGGCGCGAAGCGGAGGAGGCTAAGGATTTGTCCGTGAACAATCCTGTACTTTCCTCGTGATCCCGCCAGGTTCCTCCCGGCTCCGTTCCGTAAGGCCGGCCAGTAGGGGAATGACACGGACCTAAGCCTAAGAAAGTAACGGATCCTTTCCGGGAGAAGATCGCATCACTCATCTTCCGCCGAAACGTCCGCTTGCTGTCTTTCCCCGCAGACGCTTCACGCGCATGGAACCCGTTTGTGACGGGCTCATTTCACCGAATGGATATGAAAAACGTCCTGCGCGGTCCTGATGGCCGTAAGAAACCACCTTACCCACACCGCCTCGGAATCCCCGTAATTCAAAAGCCGGTTCCCGAACCATCCGGGGGACAGCACCTTTCTCACGGATTTCATGTCGATCCGGTCGGCCAGAGCGAAATCGCTCAGGAACACGCGATCCAGGTACTTCCCGAGCCCGCCCGAGTGTTCGTGCATCCAGTCGGATATTGGCACGGGAAACCCGCGCTTGGGCCGGTAGGTGAATTCATCGCCGAACAGTTGCGCCGAAAATCCCTTCAGGATTTTTTTGTTTTCCCTGTGGTCGAAAAGGAGATCCCTGTCGAGCCCCAGGGCGTTTTCGACCAGTTCCGTATCGAGAAACGGCAGGCGCGATTCTATCGCGGCCCCCATGCTGCCTCGATCCTGACGGTCCAGGACGGAGAACAGGTAGGTCTTGTGATCCATGAGGAGCACCTGGCGGAAAAACGGCAGCTCGGCTATGCGCTCGTAGCTGATTTCATCAAAAAGACTCCCCGGGCATTCACCGAAGATGGAACGGAAAGTCTCCGGACTGATGTAGCAGTTCAGGTTCTCGAGGATGCTCCGCGGCTGTCGACCGTAGTGCTTCTGCAGGTAGCACCGGCGCGCCGGCCCCCGGAGCCGGCTGTTTCCCAGGCGGTTCAGAAGCCACATCGGGACCGCGCCCGCGGCCGAATTCCCGGAAGTCAAAGCCTCCATCCGTTTATACTTGGTATATCCTCCGAACAGCTCATCGGCGCCTTCGCCGGTCAGCATCACCGTGACGTACGGCTTGGCAAACCGGCTCAGGAGATAGATCGGTATGGTATTCGGATAGTCCAGCATCCCGTCGCAGAGGTAGATCACCCTCTCGTAGGCCTCCGCCACGTCCTCGTGGGTGATGTTGCACTGATGATGGATGAACCCGAGCTTTTCCGCGACATAGCGGGCATATTTTTCTTCGGAGAGTGCCGCGAATTCCGGTTCGCTGAAGCCGATGCTGAAGGTGTGCAACTGGCCGTTGTGGTTTTTGCGCACGTGATGAGCGATAAGTGAGGAATCCACGCCGCCGCTCAGTTGAATTCCCACCGGCACGTCGGATATGAGCCGTTTTTTCACGGCGGCATCAAGCCCGTCCCGGATCACCCCGACGTCGCGCAGGGGCGGTTTGTCGAGCTTGGCGAGTGCAACATCCACGGCGTCATAATAGCACACCTTCCGGCAGCCCCGATCCGACAGGGCGAGATACGAGCCTGGAGCGAGTTTGTTGATTCCATCAAAAATCGTGTGCGGCGAATGACTGCCCCGGTGGTAGATCCAGTCGGCGATGCCGTCGTATGAAAACACCCTGAGGTCGTCATCAAACTCGAGCAGGGTCTTGATTTCCGAAGCGAACAGGAGCCTCCCCCCGGAAGAGAGGTGGTAGTACACCGGCTTCTTTCCGAAACGGTCTCTTGCCAGGTAGGTCGTGCGGGTGCGCCTGTCGTAAATGCAGAAGGCGAACATGCCGTCGATACGCTTCAGCAGGCCATCTATTCCCCACTCTGCGTAGCCGTGCAGGATCACTTCGCTGTCGCTCCTGCTCCGGAAGCGATACTTGTCTTCCAGTTCCCTGCGCAGCTCCTGAAAGTTGTAGATCTCCCCGTTGACGGCGATGACCGCGTGTTCGCTGACCATCGGCTGCCGTCCGTTCTCGCTCAGATCGATGATGCTGAGCCGGGTGTGGCCCAGGTAGAGATGGTCGTCATAATAGTCCCCGTCCTGGTCCGGTCCCCGGTGGGAGAGCGTGTGAAGCGCCTTCCGGGCCCGGTCCAGATCATTCGGATTGAAATCCGTACAACCGAAAATTCCGCACATATCGGTTACCTTCTGGACAGATAATGCCGGACGGCGTCCATGCGATGGGGTCCAAGGAGCAGTTCCAATGGCTCGTAGAACATCCGCCGTGCCATCCTCCTGGGAAAGCTGTGCCGCCAGGCCCTGTCCCTGCGTTTCATTTCTTCCAGACCCCGTGACATGATCTCGCGTCCCCCGGCCTCCTGCCTTAATGCCGCGCACCAAAGCGCCAGATCGTCCTCGAACCGCTGCCGCTCGGTTCCCGTGAGCACCGTCACTTCGGGAAACCGGAACCGGAGCGGGATAATCGAAACGTCGAACCTGCGGCCGCCGGATTCATCCCGACTGATCCGAATGTCCGCCATGAGTGACAGGTCATTTTCCGGCCCCCACGTGTGCCGGTCCCCGTAAAGCTTTTCGTATTCCGGAAAGACCAGGTTCCCCATGGAATAAAATACGGGTTTCCCCGCGATGATTTCGTAGCCCTGCACGGTGTGAGGATGCGAGCCCAGGATCACGTCGGCCCCGTTTTCTACGAGGTAGGAAGCCAGGCGGCGCTGGTCGGGGTGGGGCACATGGATATATTCGAACCCCCAGTGAAGCGAAACGCAAACGACGTCCGCAGCGGACCGGAGCCGCCTGATGTCCGCCGCCATTCTCTTGGGGTCGATGGGTGCGCTGCCGACCGAACAGGCCCCCGCCAGGACGGACCGGACGTGATACGCCCCGCTGGTGTAAGCCAGAAATCCCAGCCGCAGGCCGTTCCGCTCCACGATGCAGCCGGTGGATGCTTCCCTTTGGTTCCACCCGCAGCCGATGCATTCGATGCCGTTTGCGCGCAGCAGTTCGACTGATTTCAGCATCGCCCTCGACCCGAAATCCATGGCATGGTTGTGCGCAAAGCCGGCCACGGTGAGTCCGAGCCGTTTCAGCGATTCCACGCTTTCGGGAGGTCCGTACAGGTGTCCGGACCGGCGCGGCCGCAGCGGGCCCCTTCGGAAAACGGTCTCAACGGTGGCCATGAGCACGGACCCCGGTTCCACCAGGGCATGCAGCCGGGAGAACGGATCAAACCCCGGTTCCCGCCACTTCGGCGTCAGATCGCCGCCCAGAAAGATGTCGCCGAGCAGGACAAGGTGCAGGGGGTCACTTGTGTGTGTAGATTTTTGCATATCTCGCTTCCGGGCCCCAGATTTCTCTTACCAGTTCACTTGCCATCGCGTCCGTCAGATGATAGGGGTCCTTGAAATTATCCCTGCGGTCCGTCATGTTGTTGGAATAATCGAAATCGTACACGGTCCCGAGCTCTCTCAAATCCGACCGGAACCGTGCTTCGGCCTCTTCGAGGCCGAAGCTTCGGACCTTCGAACGCAGGTCTTCGTGGGTCGGCAGGATCAGGAAGGTCAGCTCTATTCCGTGTTCCGCGCAGTACCGGCTGATCCTGCAAAGCTCCTCATAGCGCTGCACGGGCCTCGCGTAATTGCTGTAGTAACGCGAGGTGGTGACATTCAACTGGTAATCCCAAAACTCCGATACCGTCATCGCCGGCCGTTCCAGGTCCTGAACTTTGTCCGCATGCCCCCGGCGACTCAGCCAATCAGCCTCGATCAGAAGAAGGGTCGCCTTCAGCACGTCACGATTGATGAGGTAGGCCAGGGGATCCGCGATCACTGCCCTGGAGGCGCTCACACGGTCCCGGGAGTTGTAGGCGTTGTAGAGATTCAGGTTGAGTCCGATATATACCCTTTCCAGCCTGGAGACCGACGCGGCTTCCCAGAAAGTTGCGCACACCTCGTCCAGGGTCCCGGAGCCGTAGGCAAGGTTTGCATACCTTTTCCCCGTAAGCTCCTCTATTGACTGCACGGAAAGGTGGTTCATGCGGGAATCCCCCAGCAATATGTTCGGTTCGGGCTCCCGGCGGTAGTGAATCAGCTTCCAGAGCGTGTAATTCAGCTTGGCTGACGTTTTCAGTTTTTGTTCCGCGGAAACGGCGTGAAACCAGTTAAAATATTCGAACGGGTCGACGAACACAACCACGGAAGCCAATATAGCTATCGGCAATAAAAGGAAAAATGCCTTGACCACCACTTTCCGCATATCAAAACCACTCAAAACTGCACGTAAATGAATCCCTGGGACGTGTTGAACGAACCCAGGAACAGGATTCCGGCAAGAATGGAATAATAGAATCCCCACCGGAGCCAGACGGGATAGAGGTTGAGACTGACCCAACCCGGACGTCGCTCCTGCAGGAACTCGACCGCCAGCATGAACCCGATGGCCGCGAGCGCGATCAGGATTTCCTGCCCTTCCGCGCCGAGCTGGCTCAGAACGCCACGCACGTAACCTACGTCGGTGGTGTTGGCAAGAAATGTTCCGACCCCGTCGAAGAGATGCGTAACGATGTAAAATGCGTCATGAAACGATTCTGCCCTGAAAAAGATCCAGGCAACGGTGACCAGCGCAAACGTGAACAGGACGGCGAGGGTGCGGGAACAGACCACCGGCAGCAGCCTTATGCGGCCCAATGACTGCGGTAGCAACGACTGGGCGGCATGAAACCACTCACCGCAAAGCATGTACAACGCGTGCAATCCTCCCCACGCTATGAACGTCCAACTGGCCCCATGCCACAGCCCGCTCACCAGGAACACGACGACGACGTTCGCATACCATCGCGGCTTCGATACGCGGTTTCCGCCCAACGGGATATACAGGTAATCCCTGAACCATGAGGTGAGGGAGATATGCCAGCGCCTCCAAAAGTCCCTGACCGATGCCGCGAAGTACGGCCGGGTGAAATTCTCCATGCAGTCGTATCCGAGAGCACGGGTGCTGCCGATGGCGATATCGGAGTACGCTGAAAAATCCGCATAGATTTGGAGAGAAAAAAACAGGGCCGCGATCAGCAGTGTGACTCCGCCATAAGTCTCCGGGGCGGCGTATACGTGATTCACAATGGGCCCGAGGCGGTCCGCGATCACCACCTTTTTGAAAAAACCCCAGCCCATTCTCCTGAATCCGTCACGCATTCTTGCATAATCGGGTTCCATATCGCGGTTGAATTGTGCAAGCAGGCGTGACGGGCGTTCGATCGGTCCCGCGGAAAGCTGCGGGAAAAACGAGACGAAAAGGGCATAGATGCCGAAATGCCGTTCCGGCGGTATCTTTTCCCGGTATACGTCGATCACGTAGGCGAAAGCCTTCAACGTGTAAAAGGATATGCCGAGCGGCAGCAGGAAGTCAAATTTCGGAAAGCTGACCGGGAGGTGGACAAAACCCAAAAGGATCGCGATCGACCCGAAAAAGAAGTCCAGGTACTTGAAGAAGAAGAGAATCCCAAGGTTCAGCAGTATGGCGGCCCACATGACCCCGAGCCGGGTGGCTCTCCTTGTGGCGTTCCGGATGAGCAATCCCGCCAGGAATGTCGACGCGGTAGTCAGGAACAGCAAAACGATGAAGGCCGGGTGCCAGCACAGGTAATAATAGACGCTTGCGCACAGCAGTACGATCCATCGCCGTTTCGGGGGGGCGTAGTAATTTACTGCGAAGATGAAAAGAAAAAAAACTATGTATCTGAGAGAGTCAAAGCTCATACCGGCCGATCCGCCTTCACACCGCGTTAGCCCTGCGCTTCGATGGAGCCGGGAACCCAGGAATCCGACCCGATAAAGATGAGGTCGTCTATCGAATGACTCATGACGAAATCTTCCGGATCGAACTGCACCCCGTTCTCTTTTCGATAGAGCCCGGGGTCCACGAAACAGGCCTTTTCGTAACGGGCGGCCAGCAGTCTTTCCAGGATGTTGTCGAAGGAATCACCGATGACCATGAGCTTTCGTCCTCCGGCGACGTCCGAAGAATGCTCGACAAGACCGCGATCGTCCCCGAAATAGGAGGCGTAATGGCTATAAAAGAGCGCTTGTGGAACTTTTCCGCGTTCGTATTCCCTTTTGTCGTTGCGTGGCCGGGAATCGTCACCGTTCACGGAAACCCTGAAATGCGGCAAAGGGAAATCGGCCGAGGGCATCGGCGCGGGCCTCTTTCGCAACCTCCGGATCCGTCCGTGCGTGCAGGTAAGTCAAGGACATATCGTGTGAGACTCATGAAAGCCTGCAAACCGGGTCCGCTTGTTCAACAGGCGGCATTCCCCGGAGAAGGGCGGTCCCGGGAACCCGACACGGCCGCATGTCGTTTTGGCGGAAGGATTATCGGCGATGCTCGAAAAACATCGGTAATCGCCGCGCGAATCGACCAGCCGGTCTATCACTCCTCCTCCTTCCTGCAGTCCAGTACCCAGGAATCCGCGCCGATAAAAATGACGTCGTCGATCGATTTTTTCCGGGCAAAGTCCTCCAAATTGAACTCTGCCCCGTTCTCTCTCCGGTAGAGCCTGAGATCCACGAAATAGGCCTTTTCATAATGAGCGGCGAGAAGCTTTTCGAGGATGTTGTCATAGGAATCTCCGATGACCAGCAGCTTGCGGCCTCCGGCGACAGCCGTGGAATACTCGACGAGGCCCCGATCACCCCCGAAAAAGTACGCGTAATACGGAAAATAGAGCTGCCGTCGGGGAGTTTCCTGTTCCTCCGCTTCCTTCTCGATGCGGGGTATGTTCGCGTTGCCGTTGACGACGATCTTTTCATCCGGCAGGCTGAACCGCGCATCCGTCACGTCATCGTACAACCGGTCGAACAGGCACAATCGTGACAGGCTCCCCAGGAACCTGATGCCGCTGCGTTGGAACCATTCCCGAGGCTGCAGAGGCGGTCCCATCGACGGCGTTTTTGCCGCTATGTCCCGGTAGAGCTCCAGGTAAACGAGGTATGCTCCCGGCATCGTCCAATGATGGTCCGTCCTGAAGTAGAAATCATCCAACTGCCTTATCATCTCGAAGGTGGTCCAGCCTAAGGTTATGCGCCTGTTCAACAGGGATTGCATCAGGAGCGCGTACCTGTCACCCGCAAGGCAGGAAGCCGCCTCCCGGGGATACAAGTCGGAATAGACGCCCGCATCGCCCGGCCCCAGGGCCGCGAAGACATAAAAGTTCACGCCCGGCAGGTCCGCGGCGAGGGAGTTGTAATACGAGGCGCGGTCGCGGACCTTCGCCTCTCTACGGCTCTCGTACTGCGCGGGAGCGCGCAGCAGCCTGTCCTGTCCCCTCGGCCGGAGAATGTCTCGTCCCATGGGCAGAAACGGGGAAAAGCGCGGACCCAGGAAGTCCAGGGAAAACAGGTTGACCCGCCGCTGAAATTCCGAATACCTGTCCAGCATTTTCCCCCTCTCGGGAAAATTGTCCGAGGCGGCCTTTTCGAATTGCTCCTGAAAGAACCCGCTCAAAAAACGCTGCAGAGTGGGTATGGGAAATCCCTTCAGGTGGCGACCCTCCAGGAGTGAGATCCCCATGTTTCCCTTGAGGAATTGGTTGTTATAGGTGCGATAGGCGTAGTAGACCAGAACGCCGCTCTGGAGGGTCAGCAGAAGGCATACGATCACGAGATCGGTCAGGCGGCGGTGGCGGATTTGATGGGGGGCCGCCCGGGCGGTCTCTTCGCCGATCTCTACCGTGAGTTCCGTTGACTTGCAGGATGGTGGCATTTCGGTTCCTGTGAACGGGGGGAAATTACGGCTTCCGTTCCCTGCGCCGGATGCCGGGCGGGAGACGCGGTGTCCCTAAGGGAGGGTGCCCGGTGCGGCGACATGCCGTTCCAGTTCGGAATAAACCCGCAGAGTGCGTTGCGCCACCACATCGAAGGCGTACGATTTTTCCCACAGGGCGCGGGCCCGGTTTCCCAGGTCGGTTCTGAGCCCGCGGTCCGCGAGCAGCGTAACCACGGCGTCCGCAAACGACCGCGGATCACTGCAGACCCGGAAGGCCGTGTTGTCGACGTCCCACAATCCGGCCAGGCCAAGCGGGGTTGTCACGATGGCCTTGCCAAGGCTCATGGCCTCAACAGTTTTTGTCTTAACCCCCGTCCCGGCACGCAGAGGAATGACATAAACCGCCGCATGGCGGATATAGGGCCTCACGTCGGGAACGGTCCCCGTGACCACGACCCGTCCCGGCTCCGCCAGTTGCTTCACCGCGTCCGGGGGATTCTGGCCCACGATATAGACTTTCACGGCGGGGACCCCGGCGTGGATGCGGGGCAGGATGTCTTTGTGGAAATGGAGCACCGCGTCGACGTTGAAATAGGACCCCAGGCCGCCGACGAAAATGACGCTGTTCGGTTCCTGCTCCGGGGGATTTGTTCCGGACAGCGGACCGTATGCTTCATCATCGTGATCCAGCGCTACGGGAAGCACCCTGGCATTGGGCAATCCGCCGGACAGGCGGTCGATTCGCCGGAGATCCTCATCCGAATGGAAATAGGTCCATCCGGCCCGCCTGCACATGGCCGGCTGGTACTTGCGCCGCGCGCGATAGTGGAGCCACCAGGCGAGCTTTTCACGAGGTGACGGGGCCACGCGGGCATTGCTCCAGGCCGATTCCACCGTATCGTCCATGGGGCCCAGCACGGTCATGGCTTCCGACCCCACATCCGGGAGATAGGACCCGGTCACATTGCTCAGGAAATGAATGACATCGAACCGGCCCGAAACGCTGAGCTGCCGAAGCCTGTCCGCCATGGCCTCCCGGTAGTTGTCGCTGATGTAGAAAGGAACCCGCAAGATAACGAAGCTGAACCATCGCTTGAGCGAGCTCAGGCGGACTTTCTGGGAAGAGAAGCCGTTCACCGGCACGGTGATCAGTTCCCTGCAGATCCCTTTTACCCGGTCGATTGCTTCGCCCGGTGACGGGTCCGTTTCCGGCACCGGCACGATGAGCGTCACGTCATGAACCAAGTTGAGGGTCTTGATGAGATTGTACCGCAGTTTGTCCATCCCGGAATGGAGCGGGTAGGGCAGGCGGTGATGCACAAGAAGCAGTCTCATGGATTTTCCGCCAGTCTCAACCGGGCTGCCCGGTCGAGTTCTCTTCTGAACCCGAGTGTGCGACGATCGAAAAAAGCCAGGACCGGGAGCAGTCTTTTGGCCGCCGCCTTGCCCAAAGCGGGAAGCGGCTGGCCGAAATGACGCCGGTACACCCGCGCGTACTCTTCGAAATAAGCCCGTCCCGTTTCCGAGTTCTCGCTTTCCGCCAGGCTGAATGCTGTGGATTTATTGGTTGAGTGGGCGCGAAACCTTCCGAGTATGGCGGGGATGTGCCGAATGGCGAACTTCTTGTTGATCCGGCACCACAAATCGAAATCCATGGCCATCTGGAGGGCGTGGTCCAACCCGCCGACGTCATCGAGGGCCGTCCGCCTGATGAGAGTGGTTTCCTGCGGAAGCCCCAGGCCCATCCGAGGAAACCAGCGCCGAAACTCCGGGTAGCGCTGGAGACTGTAAATGTTTCCACGGGCATCGATCCGAATCCGGTCGCCGTAGGTTACCGCCACGTCGGGGTGGCGCTCCTGATAATCCACGGAAATTTCGATCATCGAGGGTTCGAGCAGGTCATCGGAGCACAACCACATCACGTATTTACCTCGGGCCTTTTGGAAGCCCTTGATGATGGCATCCGTCTGCCCCCTGTCCCGTTCGCTCACCCAGTAGGCGAGCCTGGCCGAATACCTTCGAATGACGTCCGTGCTGTTGTCGCTCGATCCCCCGTCGATGATGAAGTATTCGACATTCGGGTAATCCTGTCGGAGGACGGAAAGGACGGTCTCTTCAAGGAACCGGCCCTGGTTGAAGGAAGGCGTAACGATGGACACGAGCGGACGATCGGGCATGAGTGTTCCTTCCGGATCAACGGACGGTGCGTTTCAAGACGGGGACACGCACCATTATTTGAGCGATTCCCATGGAAATCAGAAAGACCGCGGCCGAACCCACGAGGACTTTTATGGCCGTGCCTGCCGCAAATGAACTAATGGAAAGGCCGTACCAGCCCTGGATGACCAGAACGTGTATGCAGTACACGCCCAGGGTCGCCTCGGCCGCGTGCTTTACGTGCAACTTTACCCGCGGAGACCATTGCCGGAGACGTGAATCACAGGTCCACGCCGCCATAAAGAAGCATATCGCCATTCCCGCGACGGTCGGGCTGAAATGGGAATAGAAGAGTTCCAGGGGCTTGCCGTACAGCCGGTATACAAGGAGTTCGCCGCCCACTCCGGCCATCCAGAAAGCGAGGACCCCCAGCGCCCACCACTGCGGACGGACCCTGACGAGCCCGGTGTGCGCCAGGAAATGGCCCGCGAAGAAGTAGAACAGAAATGGCGGAAAAACCAGCAGGTCGTTTATCACGCAGTAATATCTGCGCCCCACGACGGCGGCCATGATCCAATACGCCTCGGAGAAAAGGAACAGCCAGAAGACAAGCCCTCCGCACTGCCGCGGGGTGGCATGTTTCAGGAAAATTCTGAAAAACGGGGTGAAGGCGTACAGGCCGATGATCATCCACAGGTACCAGAGGTGAAAATAGGCGGTGCCCTGGAAGATCGGGACCTTCATGGCCGCAAGGGAAAGGCCCGCCCCGAGGTACATCCGCAGAATCGCGTAGCCGGCGTACACGATCGTCCACGTGACGAGCGGAATCATGATCCTGGCCATGCGCTTGTGGTAGAACAGCCGTGCGGGCTCCTCCCGGGAAGGGTCGAGCAGGAGCGCTCCGCTGAGCAGGACGAACGCGGGGATGCACCACCTGGTCGAATAGACGGCCTGCGCAAGCCACCAGTTCCAGGACAACGGCTCTTTCATGTAAGGCATGACGCTTGCCGTCGAGACGTGCATCACGACCACCGCGAGCACTGCCAGGATGCGGAGGAGATCCAGGCCCGGGTACCATGTTGTTTGCGGATGATCTGCCGTTTGCGACTCCCTCGGTCAGCCGGCGGCTGCGCCGGTCTTCCTGTGGTCCAGGATTTCGTTGTACCAGTCAAGCAACTCCCCGGACGCGGTCCGGTAATCGTAGCGGGCCAGCACGCGCCTTCTTTCGTTTTCATCGGCCCGGAACCGGCCCGAGAGCACGTCTTTTACGGCCTGAAGCAGCATGGCCTCATCACCCTTTGGAACGAGGCGGCCGACGCCTCCGGTCAGATAATTCGGGATTTCGCCGCAGTCCGTGGAAATCACGGGGATGCCGCAGGCCATGGCCTCGATGTTCACCCCTCCGAAGGTTTCCTTCAACGTGGGAAGCACGAACACATCGGCGCTGTTGAGGTAATGGACGAGGCCCTGGTCGTGTTCGATTCTTCCCTTGAAAAGGACGTACCTGCGGAGGTTGAGAGAATCGATTTGACCGTCGATCTGCCGCGCGTACTCCGCCGCCTCCTCGATGAACTCACCCACCACGACCAGCCGTGCATCGGGGAATTCGGCCACGATTTCCGGCAGCACGTTCAGAAGGTGATGAAGTCCTTTTTGCGGGAAGAGCCGCGCCACCATGACTATATACCGGTATCGGGGGTCCAGCCCGGCCCCGGCTGTCGCCTCTTCGCGGTCCATGGGGTGGAAAACGGAGGGATCGTACGTGTTCGGGGTCAGGCGGTGCGGGATCCTGGAGAAATCGATTCCGTAATAGTCGGAGGCCTCCGGATCGAACAGCCGCCGCAGTTCTTCCCGGTTTATCGAGGAAATCCCCGCGAGGGTCTTGAGCGTTGCGGCGCGCAGCCCGGCATACAGGGCTCTTATCGCCGGGACTCGGGCCGGCCCGTCGTGCCGGAGACGGCCGACGTGGTACCATCCGAAGAGCGGAATCTTCCTCGACGCGCACGTCAGGGCAACCATCTCCAGCATCTTCACCGGGAAGAATCCCCCCTGGTAGATGCTGTGGAAATGCACCAAGTCAGGCTTTTCGCGGCTTATGTACCGCAGCATCCCGAGGCTGAGCGAGCCCTTTCGGCGTTCCAGGAAACTGATGGGAAAACGTACGATCCGGTATCCCGCCCGGTGCCTGAATTCCTTTATGCCCGGACGGAACCTGCGCGGATAGAGGAGCGTGCAGTCGACGCCCTTTTCCCGGAGGCCCTTGAGGTAGCGGAGTTCCAGGTCCGTTTTGCACATGATTTCCGTATCGAACGCATCCGGGTCCAATCCCGCGTCGAGATACGCCGGATAGGCGTACTCGCACGGAACCGGATAGACGTGTATTACCTTCATGGCTGTGCCTGCTGGCCCCCGGTCCCTTCCCGGGATTTCCCGATCTTGATCAAAATCGCATGCGGATAGCCGAAATCCAGGAGCTTGAACAGGAGCTTCTGGACGTGGCTCCTGACGATCTGCCCGAGGCTGCGGGAAGGGGGCGCGATCTCTATCATCCTCACCACGGCCGGCCCGGAAAACCCGATCACCCGCAGCAGCCCGTAGAGGTCCCTCAGGGGGTAGTGCTGAACGTGGGTGAAGTCGGCGTGGTGAAACTGGAGCGGCCGCCGGGTGCTGGGGGTCGTCACGACGAGGTGCCCCGCCGGGTTGAGAAGAGAGTACGCCTTTTTCAGATACCGGTAGCCCATCTCGAGCGGCATATGTTCGATCACTTCCTGCATGATGACCAGGTCGTATGAACCGGAAATCTCATCGATACTCCCGAAATCGTATTTCACGTCTCCCCGATGCGCGCTGTCCTGGCTGAGGTACTCCGCCCCGATCCCCCTGATTTCCAGTGCGCGCCCGATCTGCTTGTCGCCCGCGCCGATGTCCAGCACGCGCGCGCCTTTCCGAAGTTCGGAAAAATAGAGCCGGAGCTGTTCCGACTTCGGGTTTTCAGCCTCAAACCGGGGATCGCCGCTCGACAGGATTACCGGAACGGCCCCCTTGATGTCGTTGCCATAGTTCTTGATGAGCCAGTAATGCTGAAACAGCTCGTCCAGGTCATTCATCGGAAACACCCCAAGAATACATCGTGTGCGGCATCTGCCCTCACCGGCATGAGGGCAAAGGCGGGAATTCGGTCCTGCCGGATGTTGCGAGGGGCAGGAGCCGGGTTGATGGAAACTGTACCGAGTCGGCCGTGTTTTGGCGGTTACTTTGAAATGATTGCAAAGAGTCTTTGATGATAAAACTCGCCGGTGTCCCTTCGAAACTTGGGAAACTGGCGTTCGAGGAAGTATGCCCAACTTTCCGGACTCCAGAAATTGACGTGCCCCTGGTAAGATTTGCCGTCCTGAAGCGGCAATCTCGCGGGATCGTTATCGATGCGGCCGTTCGGGACGACCAGCACCAGGCGGCCTTCATCCCGCGGCAAGTCCACGAGAATCCGCAGGGCAATTTCAGGACATAGGATATGTTCGAGTACGTCGGAGCACAGCACGACATCATATTGATCCCGCCGGCCATGAAAGTCGAATAATCCGGAGTTGAAAACATCCGCATCGGGGTTCAGAAATTTTGCCAGACCAACGTACTGTTCCTGCAGGTCACAGCCGTGCAGGCGGCATGTCGGATACCTTCGGGAGAGTATTCTCAGAATATACCCGGAACATGTGCCCACATCCATGAAATCGATGTCATCGAATTCAATTCCATGCTTTTCACATAACAGAATGAATTCATAATAGCGGTTGATAGCCTTGTCATGCAGACATGACTGCCTGATGCACGCCGCAGTGAGATCCGGGGATATCTCAAGGTTGGCATTGACTGCCTGGAATGCAATCAAATCCTGGTTCAGCGTTTTGATTTCATCTCCGGTATAATGGGTGCGGTCTTCGAAATGTTCAACTTTAACGAGAGAATAGCCCGAGGCGTATAGGATCTTCCTGATAATGATCCCTAAAAGACGCCGCGGCGTGCGTATGTTCTCTTTGAGAATCCTGAAGGATTTGACCAGCAGAGACCTGCTGTGCAAAAACTGCGCCCGTATTCTTACCATAGCACTTCCGCCTACGCCCGATGGGTCCCGCGTTCCCCCGCCCACCGCAGAAATTCCCGGACATCGCCCCGGGCAAGGAGCCGCTGAGCGGCACGCAATTCCTCCTGGGGCCAAAACCACCACCCGGCATCCAGCAATGCCTCGATTACATCCGGGGGAAAGCGGTAGCGTACTACTTTTGCCGGAACGCCGACGGCGACAGCGTAGGGCGGTATGTCCCTCACAACCACGGCGCCGGCCCCGACGATCGCTCCCGAGCCGATCGCCACGCCGTCGCGAATGAATACGTTATCGCTGATGAGCACATCATGACCGAGGGTGATCGGTTTGCGCTCCGCAAAGAGGGGCCGTTCGGTGAACGCTATGCCGCATTGAAGGTTTGTCGAGTAAAAAACCGGGCTGGTACTCACGAAGCCGGTCGGGTGATCGCCGCGTCCGCATTTGACTTTACCGATGGAGCAGAAGCGCCCGATGGTCGTTCCCGCAATGAACGAACCTTCGGATACATAGCTGTAGGCCTCGATACGAGAATGATACAGCCTGCTGCCTTCGCAGATTCGCGTGTGTTCCTCGAGTTGCGACTGGACCACGCGGCATCCCCGGTGGACGATGCCGGCCGGACCTATTTCGGACTGGGCGATGAGAGCGCCGGCTTCAACGACGGCCCCCTTTCCGAACCTGCAGCCGCTTCCGATGCGCGCTCCGAGTTGAATCTTCGCCTTTGGAAAACGAAGCCTGTATGTGAAGTACCTTATGACGCCCGGTATGACATTCATAATGGTGATGTTCCCAAATGCCGCTGCTTCAGTAAGGCCATGATTAGACATCCCGGGATGCACCGGGCCGATTCGTTCAGCACAGTCCGTACGCGGGCATCAAGACGGCCGATTGAAGGCGCCGCGGTTGCTTTTTCGAGGTTGGGCGGCTCATCATCTTCCGAAGCGGGGCCGGCGCTGGAGAACTTTGCGTACGGCCTTTTTCAAAGCTCTCAGGAGCGGCTTTCGGGGGCTGAAATAAGCATGGAAGCTTTTCTCGATATCGGGAGGCACCACCACATCGGGCCATTTCCCCGGCACGGAAACGGGGAGATGGAGGAGGTCCGCCATGCTGGTTCCGGTCGCGCCGTTGTTTTCCCCGGATCCGTCAAAACCGATATTTACAGTCAATGATTGTGCCGGGAAGAAAGAGACCCCCCCGTACAGGAAATGCGTCAACAGATAGCCGACGTACCAGAGGTTGCGTTCGGCAGCATGCTCCGCCTGCCACCGGATGTCGGTACCCCAATCCAGTACCCTCAAGCCTTTTTCAGTGCACTGCCGGAACAATTCCAGAGGGGTCCCCACATGCTTCAGCCAGGCGTTGCGATATGTCCCCCAACCCCAGCACACGAAGCGCTTCGAAAAAAAACCTCCTGAGCAGTCGGGCGGGACCAGCGAGGGATGGGACCACATGGAGACGGTCATAACGCGGGGATCGCCTGCGTACCGCTCCAGAGCGTCCGCCGTAAAACGATAGGCACCGGGCCGTATTACAATGTCATCCTCGACGACCATCACTCGGTCGTGATGTTCCAGAACAGTACTGACTCCCGTGCAGATGGACGCTCCGAGCCCCAGGTTGCGGTCCCTTTCGTGGATATGGATGTCGCACCAGTCCACGGAGTGGAGGACACGCCGCACCCGGTCGACGGCTTCTTGTTTCGAAGGGTCTTTGGGCCCGTCACTGAAGGCGTGGATCAATCGAACTTCGCTTCGCTTCAGTGCGTCCAACGTCTTCAACAGATGCTGTGGCCTCGAATAAGCGAAAAGCGCAACCGGTACGATTTGCTGCATGCGTTCCGACTTCACCAACTGAGGGTTCAGAGATAGGATGCCACGGGCGCCTGGCTCGACGAACGCAGGCATTCCCGCATCCCCCGGTACCAGAATTCAAGCACGAGGGCCACGAAGAACAGGGGCATCACCGTGTGAAATCCATTGCACGAGAGGTGTTGGTCCTGAAGTGCCTCTGCGCGCAATATCCCCGTCGTGCCCAGCAGCCCGTGCCCGAGGTCTTCGGAATAGGTTTCCTCAAGCGCCTTGCACCAGGCCCTGACCGGGGGTTCGAAACCGCGCTTGGGCCGCTCCATGACCCATTTCGGAACGTCTTCCGCGACGGCCTCGCGCAGCCATGCCTTGGGAGGGAGCGCAAGGTCCGGGCAGCCTTTTCTCAATCCCACCACCGTCTCGACAAGCCGGAAATCGACGAGGGGCAGCCGCAATTCGACCGATGAAGCCATGCTGAGCCTGTCCCCCTGGGCGATGCCGTTTTCGAGGAGGTAGGTCTCGCTTATCAGCCTGGTGTGCATGATGGCGGGGTCGGGCCAGGGAAGAGGCACCGTGAAAGGCGCATAAGCGGTATGGTCATGCAGCGCCTCACTGATGAGCGGTCCGTACAGGGAACGGCGCAGGGCTTCCGTTTCCTGAAAATCGCCGATGAGGTTGTAAAAAGGGACCCTTTCGGGCGGTTCGGACTGGTGCCGCCGCAGGGTTTTCCAACCGTTCGGGACCCCTCCGGCGTGGTGCACCCAGGAGCGCAGATGACTCCAATCGAACCGCTCCGGCAGCGTCGGCAGGCAGTAGGCCAGGACGGCTTTGTCCAATCCGCCGTGCAGCCTGCGTTTGAGCACCGCTTCGGCGGCGGCGCGGCGCACCCAGGGGTAGCCCCAAAACAGTTCGTCCCCGCCCTGCCCCTGCAGAAGGACCGGGACGCCGCTGCTTCGCGCAAGGCGGGAGAGAGAGTAATATCCGTAAGCGGAAATATCCGCGATGGGGTCATCGCTGTACGCTGCCAGTCGAGGAAACAGCGTGACGAATTCCGATATGCCCAGCTCGGCCTCGTGGAATTCCATGCCCAGGTGATCCGCGAACGCCTTGGCAGACAAGCGTTCGTCGCAGGCCGGTCTTCCTTCGTATCCGATACAGAAGGCATGCATGTTCCCACGGTATTTCTTCTGCGCGAGGGCCGCAATGGCGCTCGAATCAAGCCCTCCGCTGAGAGCGACCCCAACCGGAACATCCGATCGGATAACGAGTTCGGCCACTTCGTCGAGCTGTTCGCGAATCACTTGTGCCGGGTTTCCCCGGATTTCCGGCGCGTCGTCCATCCTCCAGTAGCATTTCTCGGCAATGTTCCAGGTCTCGATGTCCAGGGACAGATAATGCCCGGCAGGCAGCTTCCGCACGCCTTTGATGGGTGTCCACGGTTCGGGAATGTATCGATAGTGGAAGTAAAGGTCTATGCCCCGCGGATCGGGTTCAAGCCCGATGAGGCCGGATGCCAGAATGGACCTCAGTTCCGAGGAGAACAGCAGCCCGTTCCCGGACTCATGCAGGTAGAGGGGCTTTTCCCCCATGCGGTCCCGGGCCAGGAGGAGTTTCCGCCCCCGTGTGTCCCAGAGCGCGAAGGCGAACATGCCCCTCAGGCCGTGGAGGCAGTCGATCCCCTTCTCTTCATACAAATGCAGGATGGTCTCGCAGTCGCTTTGAGTGCGGAACTCATGGCCCCGGGAACGGAGGGATTTTCGCAGTTCGATGTAGTTGTAAACTTCGCCGTTCGCCATGAGCACCAGCGACCGGTCTTCATTGAACAGGGGTTGTGTTCCTCCCTCGAGGTCGATGATGCTGAGGCGCCTCATCGCCAACTCCACTCCGTCATCGGAAAAGGTGCCCCCCGCATCGGGCCCTCGATGCATAAGGGCGCTCTGCATCCGCCTTACCGGCTCCCGGTCGGCCCCGCCTTTTCTGGCGATCATTCCGCAGATGCCGCACATGTCAGTTCCTGCCCTTCTCGATGGAGGTACTTCCCCTCAGCAAATCCGTCATCAGCTCGAAATTCGAGCCCAGGGACCGCGATTCCCGGGCAATGACTTCAAACACGTACTGCTGCCAGTACGGATATCTGTCTTTTGAACGCAAAATCAACCCGGGAAGGTGTTTCACGGGAAAATTGAGGAGATTGCGAACCAGCCGCAGAGGAGCTTTGCGCCGGGCTGTGCCGCGGTCGTTCTCGGGCAGCCACAGGTATGCCTGGGAGCGTCCCATGTGAAAGCTCATTTTGATGTGCCATGCGGTTGACATTTTTCGCTTCGGAACAAGGTGGCTCACGGACAGCCCGGGATCGAAATACACCTTGAGCCGGGGGACCTCTTTCCATGCCTCAATCTGGAGGGCCGTTTCCTCGCCGTAGCCGATCTTTTTCCCCGCCATGCCGAACCTTGGATCGAACCATCCCAATCTTTCCAGGAGGGCCTTCTTCAGTATGATGTTCCCCCCGTCCAGGAATTGACCTTCGGTGAGGAAGCACGCTTCGTCCGAAAGGCATTGTGAACCGTACGCGTCCTTGTACCAGGCGGGTTTCTCGTTCAGGTAGAACGGATAATACGGTCCTCCGCAAATGTCCGGTGAAATTTCATCGAGAATCGCGACCAGCCTGGACACATATTCGGGAGGCGCCTTGGCGTCGTCATCCATGTATGCAACGCAGGGGGCCCGTGCCGCCCTGCCTCCCGCGTTCCGCGCATGAGAAAGGCCGATCCGGGGCTCATGAACGTACCGGGTCCCGACGCTCGCGTTTGCCGTGGCCGCGATTTCCCGGACCCGGGGATTGGGTTCGCGGTCGTTGTCGACGACGATCACCTCATAGAATTCAAACGGCGATTTTTGATCGAGCAGGCTGGCAACCGCACTTTCGAGCAAATCAAAACGCTGATGAGTGCAAATGACCATGGACACGACAGGAGCGGCATGTGTCGGTTCGGATGGGCGATTCGTTTTCATGGTTGCCGACTTCCTTGCCTTTCCGATTCATGCGATTCAGTGATGAACATGCGACGTGTTGTTCCATTTTTCCGGTCCGTTAAATATACAGGTCGCCCCGCTGGGAGATGAGTGCCGGCAGTGTTTTACAAGCGGATAAGCTTCTCGTATTCAACCCTGGGGAACACTTCCAGTCTGCCTCCCACCGTCGCATTGCGGATCCGTCGGTGGTCGGCTTCAAAATATACTCTAGCCTTTAAAAGCGCCTTCTCCATCCGTTCGACGTTGGGATCGTGCCAACGGTATCCCTTTCCGAAATAGTTGGGATTGAAATGGTTGGGATCGTCGGACTGTGATGTCCAGTTGACCCCATCCTTGATCAGGTCCGCGGGGACGGTGTAATTATGATCGAACCCGACCAGGTAAACCTCGGAAAAACCCATGTAGTAGGCCATCTGCAAACAGAGGTAAGAAACGGTGCCTCCGACCCAGAGCATCCGGGCGGCATTCGTGCTGAAATGGGGGAAATCATCGTAGTCCCGGTAATTCGTGCACACGTTTGTCCATATGACGTCTTCACTATCGCGGAGGCAGTAGTTCAAATAGTTGCCGAAGAACTTTACCGGTCCACGGAGGGAATTGATTTCATCGGCCCGGTCTTCCGCCACGAAAACATCTTCGACGAGGTAATAGGTTGGGTAGAACCCCATTATTGCATGATTGAGATAAATTCCGTTGACGCCGAAGGTCACCTCACTGGCCAGCGGCCGCAAGTCGCATTTGGAAAGACTGGGACCGTTGCCCAGTACGAAACAACGCTGCCCTTTGTGTTTGTCGCGATATCGAAGCAGTCCTCGTTCGTTTGCGGTAAACGCAATTCCGAACTCCGCCGCACAATATCTCAGTTTCCTCATGGTCAGGGTATGGAGTGACGGCACCGGCGTGCTCTCCCAGGTGTAGTGGTCCACAAGAGTGTCTTGCACTCTTCTCCTGATTCCGGAAACTACCCTCGCTATATATGGCATATGTCGCCTCCCCGGCACTTCGGAAGTGTACAGACCTCGTTCATGTCCCTAATTGTTGCGTGTCTATTTTTTCTCAAGGTGTCTTATTTTTTCCACAATACGGCTCAAGAGTATCCCTCCTCCCTCCGGAGTCAAATGCAGATTATCGTATGTGTATAATTTAACTTCAGTATCGCTCCAATCGGATAAATCAATGGCGTTGTGCAAATTGGAGCAAAATAGCCTTGAATAATCATCAACCAGCGAAATGTTTTCAGGACGAGGCTTGAAATAGTTGCCCTGCCATCCTTTGACAAAATTATTGCATCCTATGAAGATTAGATTTGGAATATTGTTCAGATATGGTATCAGCCTGTTTTCGGCCATCTGAAGTGAGAACATATTTATAGTGTTGTCTCCTTCATACTTTATTCCTAAATTAGAATTTAGGTATTCCAGCATATTGGCTTCTCCAAAAATCCTGTCATACCAGTCTTTCTTAATCTTATAAATTTCATTTAAAGCTGTGGATTGATGCCTTGGCGAAAAGTCAACTATGCCAACATGAGCTATAATAATATCATAGTGATTTTGAGAGTTTTCATATGTTTTCAAAAAATCCATTATAGTAGTGTGCTTTTCAGGACATAAAAACGGATCGACATAATATCTACGAATTAAACTGCCTGGATAGAAACTCATGGGATCCCTGTTGAATTTTGGACGTGTTATTTCGAATCCTCTTGAATCCGTATACAACAAAATCCTGGGTTTACGACGGTTGAGCAGCCTATAAAGGTCCAACTCTGCCGACCAATACAATTCAAAGAGTCTGCTCTGATAATACCTGATCGATCGATTTAAATAAGAGGGCATTTCCACGAACCGATTATTTTTCGGCCAGGAGTCATTCTTTAATTCGAATGTCCCAACGCTTTGGGTAAGGATGTGTTTAGGGGCTGGTAATCCTATTTACCGGTCCGGATCATGGACACGAACCCCGGAAGCTCCCTCCATTGACGAATAAACAAGTCGGGGGCCAGGGCTACGCTCTTGAAGGCGTCCGCCAGGGCTGCCAGCAAATGTCCCTTTTGCCGGTGCGCTCGAAAGGATGCCCTGTATCGACTTGACATCCATTGTCGATACGCGCGGGTCCCGACGCGGCGTCTGATTTCGGCGTACAGCATGCCAGCCCCTGCCAGTTCGGCCAGAACGTTCAGGTGGCACAACATCATTTCGACATTGTCCGGAGCTTCCCGGAGCAGCGCCCCTGCTTTCTCTATACACGCCGGAACCTCCTCTTCGATGCCGTTGCAACGGCAGTAATGCGCACGGTTGAGCCAGGAATGGATCTCCGGGTGGTGAACCATGTGGGCATACTCTTTCCTGATTCGTGCATCGTCAAACAGGGCTTGAAAAATCTTGGGCATCGACTTCAAGTGGGCCCATCCCTGCTGTGACCGTCTCATGCAGCTATGCATTCGCCATCTTGCAACGGGGACATCGATGAAACGGATTCGATTCCGATTCGCGGAAAGGCGCAACCACAGATCCCAGTCTTCGAGCGCTTCCAAATCCGTTCTAAACGGCCCGGTCCGGTCGAATGCGCTGCGCCGGGTGAGCACGGCGTGAATGGGGAAAAGATTCCCCAGCAACTCCTGTTTAAAAAAATCGGCATCACATTTTTTCTGGAGACCAGACGGCATAAAGCCGCCCGAAAACGGCGTTTGGGCTGTATCCGCCTCGGAGACCATGTCCCACCCGCCGCAGGCGAGGCTGTATTCGGGATATTTTTCCAGACACTCACAGGTAACGGCCAACATTTCAGGAAACCAAAGGTCATCGGAGTCGAGAAAAGCGATATACTTACCCGTCGATTTGTTGAACCCGTGGTTGCGTGCCGCTCCCGGACCTGCATTGCCCTGACGAACATACAGTATTTGAAAATCGGTTGTGTTTTTGAATTCGTGCACAACCGGTTCGATCGGGTCCGTGGACCCGTCGTCAACGATCACAAGCTCAACCGGTCGATAGGTCTGTGCCTCAATGCTGAACAATGCCTGACGCAAATAGTCGGGGCGATTGTATGCTGCGGTAATGACCGATATAAGTGGCGGGGAAGTTCTGGCTTCTGACAATGTCAAATCACCTCGGAGGCCTCACGCGTCGCATCACGGATGCGATTGCGCTAGACCACTTTTCGTAAGATGGGTATTTGCTGTAGTAGCCATGTAAAAACAAAGGAACAAACCAGACAGGCAAAAGTGGTAGCCGGAATTCCTATCATCGGGTTGCCGCTGCAACCTGTCAGTGTGTATGAACACACTCCGTCATGCAGAAGATCCAATACCATTGGGTGAATCAGATAAATGCCAAGGCTTGCCTTGGATAAAATTACTATAATCCTCTTAAAACTGTTCCCAAACAAATCTATGCTTATTTCGTTTATCAACCAATAAGATGCCACGCTCAGCAAAACTATATTCGGGGCCAAATATCTCATAAAGTACAATACGGGCTTGTCTTGCTTTGTGCTGAATATTAGTGTAATGGTGGCTGTAGCTAATATGCAGATAATGAATATCAGCAGTATTGGCCTGTTGCGCAGATGGAGTTCATATTTATCTTTATTTGTAATTAAATATCCTAGTAAAACAAAGCCAACATATTGGCTGACATCTATCATGATGTTGATACCGAAATCAATATGGTAAACATTCAATAAAAAGTGGCGCAAAAAAGGGATAATGGACATTGTGATGAGCCACAATAAAATATAATATATCAATGGAGCAATATTTTCAGAACCCTGAAGATAACGCCGCAATATTGGTATGAATAGATATAGCCCAATTAAAGTATAAATAAACCAAAGGTGATAATACATTGGACTGGAAAGAATATGTAATAGTTCAGAACTAAAGTGCAAAGCCTCTTTTTGGTAATGTATTCTATAAAAGAGATATGCCAAAGACCAAAACAGGAATGGAATTACAATACGCGAAACTCGCTTCCACAAATATGTATACAAGTCGTCGTGGCCTGCCAGCAAGAGAGAGCCCGTAAGCATGAAAAAACATGGCACGCCGATGACTGTTGTCGTCTTGATGATATCCACTATGATCCACTGGATCCGTGGGAGCTCGTTAAATTTATAAATTGGATATGCGGTCACATGGAAAGCAACGATACAGATACATGCACATGTTCGAATGAAATCGTATTTGAGTTCTCGCTTCACGCACCGGTACCTGAAAGAGGCGATATGTCGGAGGAGTTTTGCTTCCGTGAGACGTATGTCATTCCGTACTTAATCGTGCCGTGGCGCCGCCGTCCACAACGAAGCCCTGACCCGTTATGAATCCCGACTGAGTTGGATCCGCCAGCATGAAGACCATTGACGCGATTTCCTCGGGTCGTCCTACTCGTCCCATCACGTGGCGGCGGCTGAGCGCCTCGACGAGGTCGTCGGTCGTTGCGCCTTGCACGTGCCCGCGTCGAAGGCCGTCGCGAAGCATTTCCGTATCGACGGCGCCCGGCAGCACGGCGTTCACTCGGATGGCATGTGGCGCGAGTTCGATGGCGAGGGCGCGGGTCATCGCCAGCAGGGCGCCCTTGGTCGCCGCATAGGCGGCAATGTGGGCCGACGTTGCAATCGCATGTACCGAACTGATATTCACGATGGCCCCGCCGTGTTCCGCCATCAGAGGGAATCCATGGCGAAGGGTCAGGTAGGCTCCGGTAAGGTTCACGTCAAGCGTCCGGGTCCACTCTTCATGACTCATCTCAGCGAGGGGCTTGCAGATCTGCACCGCGGCATTGTTCACGAGGGCATCCACTTGACCGTACTTTCCGGCGAGAGCTTCAAAGAGCCCACGGACGTCTTCGGGCACACTCACATCTCCCACCCGGAAGAGGTCGAGAGGCGGATGTCCGGTCCCTTCGTCCGACTGGAGATCCATACTGGCAACGTTCCATCCCTCGGCGTGGAACCGTGCGGCAACAGCCTTGCCGATCCCACTGGCCGCGCCCGTGACCACCACTGTCTTTGCTTGTCGATCGATTCCGCTCATAACGCCATTCCCGCTTTTCTCGGACCCGTACCCTGCCTTTCAAGTACGTCCAACAAATGCTCTATGGTTTTTCGATGGACGTTTTCCCATGCCTCGGGACTGTTGTTGGCATTGTGGGGGGCCAACATGACATTGTCCATGGAAAGCAGGGGGCTGTCGGCGGGCAATGGCTCCGTTTCGAATACGTCGAGGGCCGCGCCGCGGATTTCTTTGTTTTGAAGGGCACGGATGAGTGCAAGTTCGTCGATGATTGGGCCTCGTGCTGCATTCACGACCACGGCCTCAGGCTTCATCGTCTGGAATTCACCGGAACTCATAAGATGGTACGTCGTGGGATTCAGATCGCAATTCAGACTGACATAGTCGCTCTCTTTGAGCAATCGCTCTTTTGACACCATCTCAATCCCGGATGATTCCACGAAGTCCCGTGGCATTTCAACAATGTCGTTGCCCAGTACCCGCATTCCGAACCCCCGGGCGCGTCGCACAAGGGCTTTCCCCACGTTTCCGACACCGATTATTCCGAGCGTGAGTTCGCGCAGGGCCACTCCGTAGATTTTTTTCCATTGCCCCTGCTTCATGGCCTTGTCCATCCAGGGCAGGTACCTGGAAAAGCACAATACATACCCGATGATCGAATCGGCGACCGGTTCGCTGAAGGCATTGACTGTTCTCCTTACGGCGATTCCCAGCCGTTCGCATGCCTCCGCATCAATGGAGTCGATACCCGTGCCCCATTTGGAGATAACCTTGAGCTTTGGCGATGCATCGAGGACCCTGGCCGTGAATCGATCATCGCCGCACATAACCCCGTCGATGTCCGCGATCCATTTCAACAGTTCCTCTTCCTCGAGCCTTTCCTGAACCGGCGGGACTACGAGCTGAATGTTATGCCTTTCAAGCTCGGGCCGAAACCGCTCGATCACCCTTTGCATATAGGGAGCCGTTACAAGGACCTTAAACATGATTGGCAACTCCTGAAAGAAATCAGCTTTTTTCAAGCTTTTTGTAAAAGAATTCAGCCGACTGAAAATCCAATTCTTCATCGATGTCAACTGATTCGATCGGTTGCATCTCGAACATATACGGCCGACGGCCGATCCTGTTTCGACCGGTTTCGAGCACTTGACGTGTAAAGATGTACAGGCAGGAGTTTTCCTCGTATAAGGGCGGCAGGTCCTGAGTCCTCAGCAGGATATCTGGGTTGTGGTTGACCGGTCTTGCCAGTTGGTCCCACAATCTGCTTTGAACCCGGGTTACCGAAAAGAGTGAATCATATTGGGGGCGTATCCGAAGAAACAGGTCAACGGCTTTTTGGACAGTGCCGGTCTTCAACAGCGGGTTGGTGGAATGTGTTTGAAGGTACACATCCGCTTCTACCTGCCGCACGTCGTGGAGGAGAACCTCGTTCATTGGCGTTGCCCCGTCCCTCAGGTGCTCGGGACGATGGATTATTCGGACGTGTGGAAAATGATCGGAAATCCCTTCCTTGACATTCGGACTGTCGGTGTCCACTGCGATGATATCGATCAGGGGGCAATCCGTAAGCGTTTTCAGGATATGGTGAAACAGCGGCTTCCCCGCAAATGTGCGGTAGTTCTTCCCGGGGACGCGCTCGCTGTCGTGCCGCATGGGAACCAGTGCCGCGACGCTGCATTGTGTCTCTTGTGTCATTACAGCAATCCAGTCTGTTGGAGTTGAGGGGGAGAATCCTGAGGGTACCTGATCACGACCCGCGCCGGCGCCGCCTCGATGCCTTCGAGTTTTAACGGGAGGCAGATCATCTCGCACGGACCCGAATGCGCACGGGACAGATCCAGCCCTTCGACGACGATGACGCCCGCCTTCAGCAGAATCCGATGAGTCTCGGGGCCGTCACCATACCGCTGTAGAGAGAGGTAGTCGATGCCGATCAACCGTATGCCGCGGTCCACCACCCATAGAGCGGCATCCGAAGTGAGGGCGCAATAGGACGAATCGAACCTGCCGGGACTTTTTGTCCATAGGTCTGAATTCGACGTTTTGAGGAGCAGCCGCCTGGTGCCCGCCGGAACGGTGGAGGCGTCAAGAAGTGCCGGGGTGATGCAATCCTGGTTGTCGATTTCTGCCACGTAAGCGCGGCCTATCAGAACGTCGAGGTCTAAGCTGTCAATGCAGGGAGCATTGTCGAGGACATGCTTCGGCGCATCGATGTGGGTGCCCGTGTGTAGGTCGCAGGTCAGCCTTGTAACGTTGTCCGTGTCCCCGCAGGCAATTGAGCGCAGCGGAGAAAGTTCGAAGCCCGGGCTGCCGGGCCAGATCGGAAGACGTTCGTTCAAAGGCACAGAAACATCAATCCACATAAGTCCCGTGTTTCCTTTCTGCACACGCATAATCAATCGGTTCTTTTCGATGATTGGGATGCTTTCTGAGCGGGCGCGACCAACTGCAGGGGTAATAGAATCGCTCCTTGAGTTCCCGGGTTACTGGTCCATGCTGGTGGAAGCCGCAATACGCGCCCGCATACTGCATGAGGCGAAAGTTGAGGATACTTCGCATGTTGCCCCACAGCCTGCCGTTACGGAGTGCATGCAGCATGTCTCCCCCTGCGCTGGAGCAGTAGAGCCTGATGAATTCAATGAAGTTAAAGTGCTGCTCGGGGCTGATCCCCTTCAGGGCGAGGGCTTCGCGCCTATAGCGATTGAAGGTTTGCAGTGGCCGTTCATCATGGACATGGATGATTTCAGCATCGGCCATGTATGCAACGCGGTAGCCCCGGGCCATGATCTTGGTTGCCCAGTCGAGGTCTTCCAGCCCGGTCAGTTCCTCATTGTACGGAATCGATTCCCAAAGGCTGCGCCGAATCGCAGCATTTGCGTTGTTGCAGAAGGGGTGTCCCTGGAATGGTTCGGATACGTCGGGGAACCATTGTTCGAAAACCCGGTGTTCCGAGTACTTGGTACTTTCGTTGCCCCGTTGTTTTCCGTAGGAAAGCGCAACGCTCGGGTCTTCAAAGGGATTGAGCAGTTTCTCCAACCAATCGCGATACACGGGGTACACATGGGCGCTCGCCGCCACAATAAAGTCGCCCGACGACGCTCGAATCCCAAGGTTCAAAGCACGCCCAAAAGAGAATTCCTTGGGTGGTATTCGAATCACCTTGGCCGGAAACTGTGAAACGACGAACAGGCTCATATCCGTTGAACCCGAGTCCACGACGATTATCTCGAAGTCCGCCGGGAAATTCTGTTCCATGATCCCGCTCAGTAGCCGTCCAATATGTTTCTGTTCATTATAGCATCGGATAATTATGCTGGCTTTCATTGAAGCCTCACGTATCGATCATTTAATGGTGAAAAACCGAAATGAATATGGACCAGAAGGTCAATATCGGTCCGGCACCCGATAATTGGTGATCGATGTACATGCATGGAACTGGCTTTGCCCATCAATGAATAATGCTGTTCACGTGATTTACAGCCGCCGTAATAGACGCTTTGCGCTTTTGCATCGCATCGAAAATACAGGTTTGGTGGAAGGCTGCATTTTCATACAAATCAACCAGTCGTTCGTATATCAAATTGCAGTCAAGCTGATCGGTCTTATAGCACCAGTCGTTGCGATTTATAGACTGCATAAAATCAATGCATTTGGTCCTGTACGCGAGCATAATGGCGGGTGTGTATACGCAGGAAGCCAATACGACGGAATGCAGCTTTTCCCCGATGAAAACATCTTGTTCTTCTAAGGCATTCATCGTCCCATTTATGTCCAGAAATGAGGTATGCATCGGGATGCATCCGATCCCTGCCATCCGCACCGCCTCTCGGAGATATTCCACGTCATCCGTAATCATGGGAAACAACTTAATATTCCAGCCCCGCTCCTTCAGAAGCGATAATAAGGCGGCGCAAAATGCCAGGACTTCTTTTTCATCCTGACCGTATATGTTTCCCCTGGACGGACCGAAATTGATCCCTATGAGCTTCATCCTTTTCTTGGGCATTATTTTTGACCTGGAAAACCAGATTGCAGGGTCTCCGATTACCGGAACTTCCCTTTTAATTCCCCACTTATGTAAGTCACTCTTTGAAATCGGTCCACGAACACTCACATAGTCGGCTTTTTCAATATTCAATCGCCATGGATCTATATCTAGATCATAATTGAATAGTTTCCATAGCTCTACATCTTCAACTCCAGTACCGAAAATAATGTATTTTGCACCAGGATTTGCTTTGATCGCTTTCCTTATGTTGTTAAGGTAGACATCAAAACCGATGAGCGTGCCTCCACCGAGAAACACAACATTTGGCATGAAAATTCTGGAGATGATATCGCCAATCCTGGATTCATTTTTCTTTGCATAGAAATAAACAGAATCAGAAAACATTTCCTTAAATGCATTATATAGTAATTCGTCACCAAGGTTGCCGCGACCGATCCATCCTACATAATATGCACGCCTCCCATTATTTGATATATACTTGGTTATTTCTTTCCATGAAGCTAGTTCGGCCGTTTCCCTTTTGAGGCTGTCACATAGCGATAAAATCTTTCTTTTCAAAACGCGAAATTTATATGACCGTCTGATTCTTCTGGAAAAAGAAGAAATCCTTCCTGAGAGGAGAGCAATGACCTCGGAGATGTAGGAAACAGAGGAATCCTTTGTTTTTCCCAACATAAAAATGCTCCCTCAAAACGTTTTCTCTCATACCGGATCCCGAATGACCGGAAACCAATTCTCAGGACTCCACGAGATAGACTGCCTGTTCTTTCCAAACCGCTGCAAGTTTCCACTGGAACCCGACCTCGTCGAACAGTCTTTCCAGATCGCTTTGTTTCATGTGATTGAACCAGCCTTGGTTAAGTCTCCAGATGTGCGACTGCGAGGGCAGGAAAGGAGCATACGTGATTATTTTCTTAGCCCCGAGCAGAGAGCATTGAATCAGGAATTCACGAGGCTTCCTGATATATTCAAGAACCCCGCTGCAAATGACGTAGTCAAACTGCGCGGAGACCGAAGGGTAGATCCCATTGTTAAAATCGCAAAAGAGAGTGTCCGGTGTGGTTGAGACCACGTCACAGGGCTGATATTTACAGTCTTTCAAATGCCAGCGCAAGGTCTGTGCACCGGCTCCCAGATCGAGTACACTGCTACCCGGTGAAACCATCGAAGCTATCAACCGGTTTCGTTCGTCCCAGGTGGGGGCGGACTTGGCTACGGTTTTCCAGCGGTTCAAATCGGTTCGGGAAAACACTATCCGGAACGCGGAAAGATAGGAGGCGCCCATGAGTTTAAGTTTCTTGCATAATTTCAGCACAACCGTTCGAACTCCCACCTTGATCTAAGTGCCATGTTTCCCACTCGGCCGTCGTAAAGCCCTCGCTGGTACACGTCTGGAGTAATCTCGAACGACAGGACCTTATCGCACCAGTCATGGATTTGCTTATATTTCCCCAGTACGCCCACCGCCAGAAAGTACAGGCCGGGTTTCAACAGGTTGTCCGCGCAGACGGCCTTGACACAAATCCGATCGTACGGTTCGATCACCACGGTGACGGGAGGGCTCTGATCGTACTGGATACTGGTTCCCATGTAGTCTCCATCGGAGGTCTGAAGGGCAAACCAGCAGTTCACTTCCCTTGCTTCGTCTTGCCGGCTTTCAATTTCCAGGTTGATCACAAAAGGTTCCCATACGGAGAAATTGCGTTTCCATTCTCCTGAAAGCGATTGCATTCCGGCTCGGACAATGCTTACATCGAGGGTGCCTTTTTGTCGCTGTTTGGTAATAGTCACAGGGTTGGATTGTTCAACTTCTTCCATGTTCTGAAGCGCATAAGCGTCAACTACTTCTGAAACCGCACCCATACAACTGACGGCTCCGTCTTGAAGGAGAATGGCTCTGCCGCACAATGTCTTGATCGCGGCTATGTTATGGCTCACGAAAAGCACCGTGCGGCCGCGGGAGGTGGCTTCACCCATTTTCCCCAGGCATTTCTTCTGGAAGGCTGAGTCACCCACGGCCAGGACTTCATCGACGATGAGGATCTCGGCTTCCAGGTGCGCGGCGACGGAAAAGGCCAAACGGACGTACATGCCGCTGGAATACCGTTTGACGGGGGTGTCGATGAACTTTTCCACTTCCGAGAAGGCGACGATTTCATCGAACCTCGAACGGATTTCCGATCTTGTCATGCCCAGCATCGCGCCGTTCAGGAAGATGTTCTCCCGCCCGGTCAATTCGGGATGGAAGCCGGTGCCGACTTCCAGGAGACTCGCCACACGCCCCTGGATTCTGACTTCTCCCGACGTCGGGGGGGTAATTCTCGATAGAATCTTCAGAAGGGTGCTCTTCCCCGCGCCGTTCCGTCCGATAATGCCCACAATCTCACCCTGCGTGACACTGAAAGAAACGTCGCGCAGAGCCCAGATGGTGTCGTCGGGAAGGGTGTTCGCAGTAGTGGACTTCGACGATGAAGGCTCGCCCTGCAGGGCAGGTTCGGGCTCTCCTTGCGGCGCATCCGGCTTTGGGGAGTCCCCGTTGTCGGAAAACCGGGTCAGCCTCCTCAGGTTGCGGAAGTTGCGGAAGGGGGCGGTGATGCCGGAGACGATGGCTTCCCTGAGCGTGGTGTAACCCTGCTCCCGGGTGCCGATGCGATAGCGTTTGCAAAGGTTTTCAACTTGAATGATGGGTTCGGACATGGTGACCACGATTCTATGCGGGTTGAAGCGGCATTCCGGGCTCCCGGCGTGATTCAGGCGGACGATCCGGCCGAACGGTTCGGGGAAACGGCACCGCCTGCGGCTGCGATCGTCCGGTTTCCGCCGCGCCGCCGGGACGGCTCAAATGATATCCGCGAAATGCCGTTCCATTTGCTGGAAGTAAACGGCGCCGATGACGAAGAAGACGACGCTCACCACGCCGGAGATGAGCAAAAGCGACGTGGGAAACGCCGTACTCCCGAGAAGCGCCGAACGAAAGCCTTCGATTACGCCCACCATGGGGTTGAGCGCGTAGATCAAGCGGTACTTTTCCGGAACGATGGATGCCGGATAAACGACGGGCGATGCAAACATCCAGATCTGCACCACGAAGGGGATGGTGAAGCCGATGTCGCGGTACTTGGCATTGAGCGCGGTCAGGAGCATGCCGACGCCGCTCGCCGAAAGCATCATGAGCGGCACCAGGCAGAAAACGAGCAGGGCCATCGCCGTGGGAACGATGTGGTAGTAGAGCATCATGCCCAGGAGCACCACGAAAGCGATGCAGAAGTCCAGCAGACCGGCAAGCACGGGTGTGAGCGGAATCATGATGCGCGGGAAATACACCTTGGAAATGAGGTTCGAATTCCCTACCAGGCTGTGCGCCGAACCGCTGAGCGCGCCCGAGAAGTAGGTCCAGGCCACCATGGCGGTGAAATTGAAAATCGGGTAAGGGATGCCGTCCGAGGGCATCTTGGCGAGCTTGCCGAAAAAGAGGGTAAACACCAGCATGGAGAAAAACGGCTGAATGATTGCCCACAGCCCGCCCAGAACGGTCTGCTTGTACCGGACTTTGATCTGCCGGGTGACCAGGAGATAGAATAAATCCCTGAAGTGGTTAAGTTCACGGAAGTCCATGAACTGCCACCCTTTTTTCGCTTTGATGTGAACGTAAGGCTGCATGGTCCGCCGTATCTTCTATGTCTTTTGACAGTCTGGTGGTTGACCGGAAACCGGTGCCATACGCAACAACCCATATGGTTGCGCAACAACTGGTGACGCTAAGGTCACATGCGGGAAACCCGCACGTGCGCCGCCCCCCGCGGAAATGCCGGTCCCGCTGAGCGGCCGGAAGACGGCCCGGTTCAAAATCGAAAGTAAATGAACGGGTTGAAGGAACCCATGAGCAGCGAGACCGTGGACCACACGAAGATCAGAAGCAGCATCGAATCCCCCGTGAGTCCGAGATACCACGATCGATCCCACCTCTGGGCCAGGTTTCTCATCCACGGGGTGGAGCCGATGGCCGCAACGATGAACCACGGCCAGTAATGCAGGACGTTCAGAATGTCGAGCATGATGACATGCCCGGCTCCGTAAGCTCCGAACAGGGCCGCAAACCATTGAAGCATGGAACCGGGTTCGTCCACCCTGAATATCACCCATCCCAGGGTGAACAGAGGGATGGAATAGAGGTGCTGGAAAACGGCGGGTGCCGATTCGAGCCAGCGACCCCAGATGAGCTTTTCACAACCGAGGAGGACTCCGAAGTAGAGGCCCCACAGCACGAAGTTCCAACTCGCCCCGTGCCACAGCCCGGTCAGGCCCCATACGATCATCAGGTTGATGACCCATCTCAACCCGCCCACCCGGTTCCCGCCCAGGGGGATGTATACGTAGTCCCGGAAGAAAGTGGAAAGCGACATGTGCCAGCGGCGCCAGAAATCCGAGATGGACCTTGCCGTATAGGGATAGTTGAAGTTCTCGTTGAAGTGAAACCCGAACATGCGGGCCAGGCCGATGGCCATGTCCGAATAGCCCGAGAAATCGAAGTATATCTGCAAGGTGTAGGCAAGAACCGCAAACCAGGCCGGAATGGCCCCGAGGTTCTGAGGGTCGATCGTAAAAAGCTTCTCCGTAACGGCCGCCATGGTGTTGGCGATGAGGACCTTTTTGCCAAGCCCCACTGAAAAGCGGCGCACCCCGGACGCAAAATCGGCGAGGTTCTCCTTCCTGAAGACGATCTCTCTCTGAATGATTTCATAGCGTACGATGGGGCCCGCTATGAGGTGCGGGAACATGGTGAGATAGGTGCCGAAATAGAGCGGATTGCGCTGGGGGGCGATTCGCCCGCCATAGGTGTCCACCATGTAGGAAATCGCCATGAAGGTGTAAAAGGAAATCCCGATGGGCAGACGTATGTTGACCAGGGCCAGTTCCAGGCCCAGGATCGCGTTCAGGTTCGTTATGATGAAATCGGTGTACTTGAAGACGCTTATGAACAGCAAATTCAGAACGATCGCGACGACCAGCCATGCTTTCTTCCCCGGCGATCCCTTCGCACATCGGTGTACCTGCAGGGCCAGCGCCCAGTTGAAGAGAATCGACGCGATCATGAGGAACGCGTAAACCGGTTCCCCCCAGGCATAAAAGAACAGGGAGACCAGCAGCAGAACGATGTTGCGCCATGCCCGGCCTGACCATGCATAGTAAAGAACCAGCACGCATGGAAGGAACAGAAAGATGAAACTGAAACTGGCGAAAACCATCCGATTTACCGCCTACGGAGGGGAAACGGTTAGCCCGGGACGCATCCCGCAAAAGCCTGTCGCCGCATCTTCCGTGCCCCATCCCGCGCGGGGCGACAAGTCACGGGCTTTATCGGGACATCCGCCCGTTGCATCGTGCACGTCAACGGTTGCCGGGGGTGGTGGCGGTCCGCGGGAATCAGGAGGGGTGTGAACGCCGGCGAAACCTTTCGGGAGCACCCGCCTGCTTGGGTACTCCCCTGACGTATTGCTGGTATATGTCGCTTATCCCGTCTTTGAGGGAAATCCGGGGCTTCCAGCCGAGGCTCGTAAGAAAACCGATGTCCAGGAGTTTCTGAGGGGTGCCGTCCGGACTGGTTTTGTCCCATTCGATCGCGCCCTGGAACCCTACCACCGAAGCGACCAGGACCGCCAGTTGTTCGATCGTCCGGTCTTTTCCGCAGCCGATGTTGACGAGCTGGCGCCCGGCGGGCGATGCACCGCCGCCTGCCGCCAGGCGCGACAGGACGCGTTCGATGTCGCCCGCAAGGAGGATGCAGGCGTCGGCGAGGTCGTCCGCATGCAGAAATTCGCGCCTTGGTGAGCCGGTGCCCCAGAGCTTTACAGCATTGCCGGGAGGGGGAAGGTTGATGACCGGGCGATGGGGTTTGTTCCGGAACCGGGAAATGGATACCAGGTTGGTGAGAAAATCCGAAGGGATGGGCCCGTACCGCTCGTGATCCAGTTCGATGCCCGCCCAGTCGCCCAGCGACGCCAGCCTGGCCAGATGAAACTTGCGAATCAACGCCGGCAGCACGTGCGAGTTCTCCAGGTCGTAGCTGTCGTTCGGGCCGTAAAGGTTCGTCGGCATGACGCTGAGAAAATGCGTCCCGTACTGGCGGTTCAGGGCCTCGCACATCCCGATGCCCGCAATCTTCGCGATGGCGTAGGGTTCGTTGGTGGATTCCAGGGGACCTGTGAGGAGGTATTCTTCCTTCAGCGGCTGCGGGGCAAGCTTCGGGTAAATGCAGGAACTGCCCAGAAAGAGCAGACCCTTGACCCCGTTGCGATGCGCGGCCTCGATCACGTTGCTCTCGATCCTGATGTTGCTCAGAATAAAATCGGCGGGATAGGAGCAGTTCGCGTTTATGCCCCCGACCTTAGCCGCCGCGAGAAACACGTATTCCGGCCGTTCGGCCGCGAAAAACCTCTCCACCTCCGCCTGGACCTCGAGGTCCAGCTCGGCATGGGTGCGGGTCACCAGATTGGCGTACCCCCCCGCCTCGAGTCTTCGCACCAGCGCAGACCCCACCAGTCCACGGTGACCGGCAACATATATTTTGGAAGAAGATTGCATGGTTGGTTTGAATGGTCCAGTTGGTCTGATTGGTCTGATTGGTCTGATTGGTCTGATTGGTCTGATTGGTCTGATTGGTCTGATTAGTCTGCACGACATTGAGGCTTCGCACATCGGATGAAGAGTTCAAGTGGTTCAAATGGTCTAATTAGTTTGATTGGTCTAATTAGTTTGCGCGACATTGAGGCTTTGCACATCGTGTGAAGAGTTTAAGTGGTTCAATTGGTCTTAGTGGTTCGATCAGTAGTATGGTTAATCCGATTTGTTGGATCTGCTTAAGTATGAAATTAAGCTGTTGACTTTTTTCCAGAGCAGGTCTGCTTGCTCTTTCACCCGGGAGATTTCCGAACTGTTTATATAATGCAGATCAAGGGCGACATAACAATGGCTTAGGGTTTCGGCGACGGAGGAACGGGAATAATCCAAAAATTTCATGAAGTCCCGGTCGCTGTTCCGGTGAAACCCCTCGGCAATATTCGCCATGGAAGAAACCGCGCTCCTTCTTATCTGCCCTGTGAGCTCATAGTCTTTTCTGAAAAGGTCGTTATTTACAAGTCCATAAATCAATTGCACAAATTTCCTGGCTTCCTGCCAACATTCGAGGTCTTCAAATCTGCGTACCGTCGCCATAGCAACCTGCCGAACTATAGGAGATATCGCACCGGATCAACTTCAAATGCACTAGAGGTTGCCATTTTTAGATGGCTGGCTGAACCAATTTAACCGTTCGCCTAACTTGTATGACTTGCAGCAATCAGACCAATCAGACCAATCAGACCAATCAGACCAATCAGACCAATCAGACCAATCAGACCAATCAGACCAATCAGACCAATCAGACCAATCAGACCAATCAGACCAATCAGACCAATCAGACCGCTTTCAAAATTCCGCTTCGCAACTGCCCGGTTTGAAGAAGCCGTTGCGGCGGCAGATGACGTCGCGGGCGGTTTCCCGGAGGTCGTGGCGAACCATTTCACGGATGAGTTCGGGGAAGGTGACCTCGGGGTGCCAGCCGAGTTTTTCGCGGGCTTTGGTTGCATCTCCCAGCAGGGTGTCGACTTCGGTCGGTCTGAAATACCGGGGGTCCACGTGAACGACGGGTTTTCCGGGTTGGAGCGGCGCGCCTTTGCAGTGCTCCGCGACCTCATCGAGCAGGGCGGAAGGGCGGACCGATGCGATTTTCCCTGTTTCCTCGACCCCCGTGCCGGTCCATTCCAGAACGATTCCCAGTTCCTCGAACGCCCTCCGGCAGAATTCACGGACCGAATGCTGTTCTCCCGTGGCGATGACGTAGTCGTCGGGTTCCCGCTGCTGCAGGATGAGCCATTGGGCCTTGACGAAATCGCGCGTATGTCCCCAGTCGCGCAGGGAATCGAGATTCCCGAGATACAGGTCCTGCTGAAGCCCCAGGGCGATGCGGGCGGCGGACCGGGTGATCTTGCGCGTAACGAAGGTTTCCCCCCGCAGCGGAGATTCGTGGTTGAACAGGATGCCGTTGCAGGCAAAGATGCCGTACGCCTCGCGGTAATTCACGGTGATCCAGTAGCCATAGAGCTTGGCTGCGGCGTACGGCGAACGGGGGTAGAAAGGGGTGCGTTCGTTCTGCGGAGTTTCCCGCACCTTCCCGTAGAGTTCGGAGGTCGAAGCCTGGTAGAAGCGGGTTGTCTTTTCCAGGCCGAGGATCCGCATGGCCTCGAGGATTCGAAGGGGCCCCAGGGCATCCGAGTTTGCGGTATACTCCGGGGTTTCAAACGAAACCTTCACGTGGCTTTGCGCGGCAAGGTTATAGATTTCGTCGGGCCGGACCTCCTGAACGATCCGAAGAAGGTTCGTGGCATCGGTGAGATCGCCGTAATGGAGAATGAAGTGCCGGTCCTGCTCGTGGGGGTCCTGGTACAGGTGATCGATCCGCTGGGTGTTGAACAGGGACGCCCTGCGTTTGATCCCGTGGACCGTATAACCCTCCCGGATCAGAAAATCGGCGAGGTACGCCCCGTCCTGACCGGTAATTCCCGTAATCAGTGCAACCCTGTTTGGACTCATCGGTCTCCCGCGTTCCTGCTCGTTCCCGCCCTCACTTCATCCTTGATCCGCTGGATGTGCCCTCTGCCGAGGCCCTTCACTTCGCACTGGAGTTCGAAGAAACGGCGGATGCTTGCGTCGTCCAGTATGCCGAAGCAGTCGATGACGGCCACGGGGTGGCCGGTCATTTCGAGGACCGATTCGGGCGTGAGCGACAGGTAAGGTTTGTGGCGGACCGCGAGCACCACGGCATCGGCTTCGCGAAGCGTTTCAGCGAGGTCCGCGCTCACTCTGAGTTCGGAAAGCTTTTCCTGGTTTCTGAAGAACCTCGCCATGGAATGTCCCGGGGAGGGGTAGGTGTCCTGCCGTTCAAATTCCCACCAGTGCTGCACATACGGGTCGTGGACCGCGACGTCGGCGCCCATTTCCGTCAGCTTGCGCACGATCATCTCCGATCCGCTGTAACGTGTGTCGCCCACGTCTTCGCGGTAGGATGCCCCGAGGAGCGCAATCTTCGATGCGGCGACGATCCTGCCCATGTTTCTCAGTGCGTCCCGGGCGAGTTGTGCCACGTGGAGCGCCCGGGTGTCGTTGATGTCGATGGCCTGGGGCGTGATCTTGAAGATATCGTCTTCGAATCCCATGAGCGTCTGGTAGGCCCAGACCCCGAGCCCCCCGTCCTTGGGCAGGCAGTAGCCGCCGATGCCGGGACCGGGAAAGATCATGTTCGAATGAGTGGGCCTCACCTTGATGGCTTCGATCACCTTGATGAGGTCGACCCCGTTTCGTTCGGCAAAAAGACTCCATTCGTGCAGAAACGCCAGGATGGTCGCCCGGTACGAGTTTTCCACGATCTTGCAGGTCTCGCTCTCGAGGGGCCGGTCGAGCACTGTCAGCGGGTACTTGTCCACGTTGAGAACATCGGAAAGGAAAGCCTTCACGCGTTTGCGGGACGGTTCGTTTATGCCGCTGCACACGCGCCAGAAATCGCGGATGGAAGCGACGTAATTGCGACCCGGCATCACCCGTTCGAAAGAATGGGCGATCACCGGTTCGGATTCTATGCCGCGCCGGTCGAAAGCCTTCCTGATGATGGGATACGCGACGTATTCGGTTGTTCCGGGCGGGACCGTCGTTTCGATGAGTACGAGGCAATCGGGCATGATTTTTTCGCCGATGACTTTCAGACTGTCTTCCAGAGCGGCGATGTCAGCGTGCCCCTGGCGTACGTTCCCGAGGGTTTCCTTCTGGTAATCGCACTGCACGTCGACCACGACCACATCCGCGAGGGAAAGTGCATCGTGGGTGAACGTGGCCGTAAGAGTCCGCTTTTCTTTCACGCAACGCCGGATGAGCGGTTCGACCTCCGGGTCTTCGGCCTGTACGGGCGCCACGCCGCGGTTGATGTAGGGGATCTTCCAGTAGGACCGCGGGGAGGGTCGCTGCATCCCGATCACGAACTTGTTCGGCTTGCCCGTCTGCGGGTTGACGGAATCGGCGATTACCCCGGCCATGACCGCGCCGACGAAACCGACTCCCATCACCACGACGATTTCCCGCCCCAGGAGGCGCTGTTCGTTTACCGTCTTCTGAAGCCGCTTGAGTTCCCTGTCGTAATCTTCGGGCGAGGGAAGAGGGAATACCTCCCCCGCGGGACAGGTGGAGGTTGCGCATTCGGTGGATTCGGGAGCAAATTTGCCTGTGGGCAGGGTTTGTTTATGCATAGGATGATGACCTTTTAATTTGGTGAGCCGTCTCTCGACCTGAGCTGTATCAGGCCGATGGTGCCGGGGTCACGGGACCCGGCACCGGATCCGCTTTTCACGACAGGTTTGCCATGTACCATTCGAGCGACGCGCCGAGGCCCGCCGCCACGGTATGCGTGGGGCTGTAGCCGAGAAGGTCGCGCGCCTTGTCGATTGCGGCACGCGAGTGCATGATGTCGCCCGGGCGAAAATCCCTGTGGATGGGCCGATAATTCATGAGGTGCGGGTAGTGAGCCGATAGTTTCGAATAGATGTTCCCGTACAACTCGTTCAGGCTGATTTGAGCGTTCAGGGCGACGTTGTACACCTGGTTCAGCGCCTGAGGATTGAGAGTCGTCGCCGCGAGCAGATTTGCCTGCACCACGTTTTCGACGTAGCAGAAATCGCGGCTGGTTTCCCCCGTCCCGTTGATGTAGCAGGGTTCATCGTGGATCATCGCCGATATCCATTTCGGAATGACCGCCGCGTAGTCTCCGTTCGGGTCCTGGCGCGGGCCGAACACGTTGAAATAGCGCAGGCCGATGGTGTCCAGCCCGAATGCGGACGAAAACACGCGCGCATAGAGTTCGTCGGCGTATTTCGATACGGCATAGGGGGACAGGGGCCTGCCGACCGTTTCTTCCGACTGGGGAAGCCTGGCGCAGTCACCGTACACGGAACTGCTCGAAGCGAACACGAAACGCCGCACCCGCTCATCGCGCGCGGCCAGCAGCATGTTGAGCGTGCCGCTTACGTTCACTTCATTGGTGCGCTGGGGATTCTCCATTGAACGGGGCACGGACCCGATCGCCGCCTGGTGCAGAACGAAGTCGACGCCCCGGCAGGCTTTCGTGCAGACCGCATGGTCCCGTATATCCCCCTCGATGAAAGTGAACCGCCGCCATTGGGCGCGAGCCACCAGGGACTGGACTTCGGCGAGGTTCTCCCGCTTTCCGGCAAAGAAGTTGTCCAGGCCCACCACGGTTTGGCCCAGTCTGAGCAGCCGTTCCAGCAAATTTGACCCGATAAAGCCCGCCGCTCCTGTTATCAGCCATGTTTTCGGCGATGCTTCAAGGTTTTTTTCGATGGATTCGATTTGTATCATGGACACCCCGATGGTAATTCCCGATATTCAGGGCCGGTGCTTCGACCCGCCCGGTTTCAACCCGGAAAGGCCGGGAACACCTGGCCTGTCCGCACCGGGCACTGAAATCCATGAAAGAAGAATTTCCCTTCCATGGCAAAAAGCAACATCTCCCGCGCGTCTCTTCGGCAGAACTGAAAGCCCTGCGCAGAGATCATACATGCATTCCAAGGATTGAACAGTCCGAAATCTTGACAGATTGAACAGATACCGGAGATTAACGGAGCGATTAGACAGCTCCGCCAACTCGGTTA
This sequence comes from uncultured Syntrophobacter sp., assembly GCA_963663685.2. Classification (GTDB taxonomy): domain Bacteria; phylum Desulfobacterota; class Syntrophobacteria; order Syntrophobacterales; family Syntrophobacteraceae; genus Syntrophobacter. The sequence continues at coordinate 675,282 of CAXXDT010000014.1, forward strand.
CAGGCTACCCTGAACGCCGAGGTATTCGACAGCATGAGCATGCCTGCTTTTTAGCGAGTTCAAACGCTTTAGTCAAGAGGATTGAGACGGGGCAACGCCCGGTGGCGGGGCTTCAACCGGCAGGGGGGGCGCTCCGCCACCGTGAGGGGGAGGAGCGCGGTTGGACTTCGGGGCGTGTGCTTACCGTGCATGCATCAAGGACATCGACCTTGATTTCGCCATGGGATAAACTTAGACTGCCTCACGAGGCATATTGATGACGGTTGGTCGGGACTGCCGTAAGGTTGATCTGAAGGCCCCCGAACGAGGGGGAGAGCCATTTCGGAGCTGATCATATGAACGAAGCCCTTTCAAAAATTCTTGACGAATGGAAGTATGAGTTGGAATCGGTGTGGCGGGACATCCCCAAACCTTTTCGAAACGATCATTCCGTGCGCCGGACGTTGCAGTGTTATCTCTACAACCGGTTGAGACAGAACGGGCACCACGTCGTCGCGGATTATCACCCGCCGAGAATTCAGGACCGTCCGATCGATCTGATCGCGGTGGGGGCGGACCTGGGCATCGTCTACGCTCTGTGTTTCGATACGCTCGTCACGTTACCCGCAGTGAAGAGCCTCAGCAGTTTCACCGCCGTGAACAAGGTCATTTTTACCACCGGCCTGCTGGAAAAGAAGGTCAAGGAGAGCCGTTTTTTCCTGAACCCCGACATTGAACACGTCCACTTGCACCCTTTCGACCGTTACGACTGATGGGAAGGGCAAGGGCATGGCTCCTCCGAAGTCGACCGGGGGCCCCCGGGGTCTCCACGCTCCGGGGCGGCTTCTTCTCCCGAAGGGGTCATAAATCCCGCTTCAGGCATCGATAGAAGGACGCCGGAGGATATGAATTGGCCTTGACAAGCGTCGGGATATGTGCAATATTCTACACACGTGCAGGGCTACGACTGAAGGATATAGGTTTGAGGCCTGTTATCAGCGTATGGATGCCTGGAGGGCGTCATATACCAGAGGGGCGAAAAAGAGAATAATTCTTGTTCTGCGTCTTCCTTAGCTCCGGAACCCTGAAGTTTCTTCTTCCCATCAGATCAAGCTGAGCGAGGGTTTCCCATCTCCGGAGTTTGCTGATTATCCTGCTCCCGTACTGTAATTCCAATCTGTATTTCTAAGCCTATTCATACAGGATTTTTAAAGAATTCCCGGGTGTAGCGAGTTACTGCCCGGTGGATGAGATGAACCGGTGCGGCCGGGGCTGCCGCGAGGGTGCCCAGTCCTCCTCACGGCCGATTCCGGAAAACTCCATGGAGTTGCGCCCGGGTGCGGACAATCCGACCTCCGCATTCCCGCGGCAGAGGAGTCCCGGCCCCGTTTCCCAGGGGCGATCTGAAAGGAGGTGATAGAGGGGGTGGGCGTGGGCCTATTCATCGTTTTTGTTCGGGCCTTCTTGTGACTGTTCATAGCATTCCGATTATTCCGAAACAGGTATGAACCATCATAAATGAAAGGATTCGGCATGGCAGAACAAGAGAAGACTATCCCGCGATGGATTCCACTGCTCGGCGGTGTGCTCGGCAGCACCACGTGCGGCCTTCTGCTGTACGCCTGGAGCGTCTTTATTGCACCCCTGAACAAGGAATTCGGATGGAGCCGCGCGGAGATCGCGCTGGCCTTCGCAATTTGTTGTCTGATCTTCGGACTGATGACATTTCCCGCGGGAAGGTTCAGCGACAAGGTCGGTCCGAGAAAAGTGGTATTCGTTGGAGGCATCATTCTTGCCATCGGGTTCGTCCTTTCAGGGTACATCACGTCGAAGTACCAGCTTTATATCACTTATGGGGTTATCGCGGGGTTCGGCGGCGGGTGCGTGTATCTGCCACCCATTGCAACCGGTCCCAAGTGGTGGCCCGACAGGAGGGCGCTCGCCACCGGGTTTACGGTCGTGGGCCTGGGGCTCGGCTCGTTCATCATGGCCCCTCTGGCGACATGGCTCATCGGCTTGCCGGGATACGGCTGGAGATATGTTTTCATCTACGTGGGAATAGCCATGGGCATCATGAGCATCATTTCTTCCCTCTGCCTTCAGGTGCCGCCGAAAGGCTGGAAACCCGCCGGCTGGAATCCCCCCGCTCCGAAACCCGGAACCACGGTGGGCCGGGATTTCACGCATGAGGAATCCATCAGGACATCCCAGTTCTGGCTGCTCTACCTCAGTTATTTCTGCGGTTCCTTCGCCGGTCTCATGATCATCGGCCACATCGCGGCCCACGGCATCGACCGGGGGCTCGATAAAATGACCGCATCCTATGCCGTCAGCGCGCTTGCCATAGCCAACGCCGCGGTCCGTATCCTCATCGGGGCCATCATCGACAAGATCGGTACCAAAAAATGCTTCATCACCGTCTTCAGCCTCCAGGTCATCGCATTACTGCTTCTCTATCCCGCGGGTTCCAACATCATCTTCCTGGCACTGGTCGCCATTCTCATCGGTTGGAACTACGGCTCGATGTTCACGCTTTTCCCCGCCTCATGCCTTGCCTATTACGGCCCTACAGCCCAGGGGTCGAACTACGGCCTCCTGTTCACGGCCTGGGGTCTTGCCGGTTTTGCCGGCCCCTTCGTGGGGGGATGGCTCAAAGACCTTTATAAAGTCTACTGGATACCGTTTCTTGTGTCGGCGGTCGTGGTCCTGATATCCGTGCTCATTTCGGCCACCATCAAACCGCCGGCAAAGAAGTCATAGCCCATCCCCGGCGACATCACGCAAACAAAAGAAACCGCCCCGAAAGGGCGGTTTTTTTTTGTTTCATTTCAAAGACCGTGCAAACACGATCTTATCGTCGACCATTGATCAAGCGATAGAAAACGGGTCCGGGAATAATGGTCCTCATCATGCGCTCAGGGACCTACTCCGAATACATCGTCGATAAACCTCGATTCCCAATTCCCGTCTTCACACCTCATGCATCTCCGTGAATCACACAACTCAACACCCTCCAGATACGAATTGCCCTCAAGGGCGCATTGGCCTTTTTCCTCGTATTCCATGTCATCCTCCTTATTCTCCGCTCCCGTACCTCGGAGAACCCTGCAGAAAGCAAAGAAAGCTTTTGAAAGCAAGTTTTCTCACTTTCCACTATATGCTAATCATTACTATATGCGAATTCAAATTAAAATCGAGGCGAAACAGCCCGGTTCGGAAGGGCGATGCGAGCCCGTTCCGGACCGGTTGCCGCGAAAAAGGGCTTGCGGGGGAGGGGACGGACGGATCAGTCCACGAGCACGGGTTCGCGCAGGATCAGGTCGATTGCGCGGCGGGCCGCGGCGGCCAGGCGGGGATGGGTGTCCTCCAGGGATTCCATCTGCCGCAGGTGGTCCGCGGTTCTCAGGATGACCATGGCGAGATCGCCTTCATCCATTCCGGAAATCTCCCTCACGAGTTCCCACGAAGATCCCTTGGCCCAGTGATACACGGTGGCCACGGCCCAGAACGGCATCGGGGGGACGCCGAACCCTTCGGTCTTGAGGTGGTCCATCAGGGGTTGAAGGCTGTCCAGCATTTTGAAAAACGGCTTTGCCAGGTCGGGATATTTCCAGACGAGAGACGACAATTGAAGGTCTCCGTGCCTTTCGCGGTCCATGACGAACGGGGCGATGAGGGCCGCGAGCAGTTCAGGGCGGTCGGAGGGGAAAACGTCCCTGCGTATTCCTTCGGAGATGAGCAGAGGCTGGTCCAGCCTCAGTTTGGACGCCCACTGGCCGTCTGCGGTGAGGCGCCCGTCGGCATCGACGTAGCCCTCTTCCTGCAGGAGTCGGAAATGCCGCAGAAAGGACCGCCACAACTGTTCCTGGATCGTCTGCACCTTGGCCAGTTGATCGAAGTATCGTTGCAGGGACGAAGTGAACGGGTGTGACGTTTCCTTCTGGCAGGGGCCGAAGAGACTGCACCCGTTGCACGGAAGCGCCGCTATCCGGTCCGTCAGTTCATGAAATTCCCGCAGTGCGTTTTCCTCCCGGGGTTCTCTCGGTGAACCGGATTCGGCGGGGAGAGCCCTCAGCGGTGACGCGGAGAACCCGGAAGCGATGTCTTCCCATTCCTTGCGGGCCTCCGGCAACGGCAGAGGTCCGATCATTCCCGCGATGTCCCTGATGCGGTGGAACCCCACGCGGTACGTCCGGATTTTTCCCCTCTTCATCCGAAGGGGCTGGGCCAGACGAACCGCTTCCACGGTTTTGTATTCCACCTTGGGGTAGGAAATAACCACGTAGGGCGTGCGTCTCTGGCTGAGAAAGACCCTGCCCGGGACCAACTGGCTCACCAGAAACTTCGAGGAACTCCGCCGTTTCAGGTTCCTTTGAGCTCTGCGCCGCTGTTCCCTCAATGCGTCGTAGTGAGGCCGGACCTGGGCCAGACGGTCCAGCGAACCGCAGGCCATTTCCGGGACCCATGGTTCGATGTCCGCAACGGCGGCGTCGAATTCCCTGGAGAGTACCGATTCGTTCTTGAGGTTCTGGAACGTGGCCAGCGACGAAGCGAAGAGAGTTCGAATCTCGTTGGGGGTGTGCGACAGGAGCAGGTTCAGGACCATGGAATGATTGATGCGGATCTGACTGATGATCGGATCGGGCGGCGATTTCAGAAGGTCATGGATGAGTTGGGGATTCTGGTAGCTTCCGGGAATAACGAGTACGAATCCTATTTCGTCCATTCCCCTGCGGCCGGCCCTGCCCGTCATCTGGAGGAGGTCCGTGGCCGTAAGTTCGGCAAATTCTTTCCCGTTGAACCGATCGCTTTGGAGCACGACGACGGTGCGGGCGGGGAAATTCACGCCGGCCGCCACCGTGGACGTTGAGAAAATGGCGTCCAGGTATCCGCCCTGCATCAGCTTTTCGAGAGCCAGTTTCCAATGGGGGAGCTGACCGCCGTGGTGCGCTCCGACCCTCGCATCCCGGAGGACACTGAGCTGCTGGTGCTGTTTCAGGAAGGGGAAGCTCTCCGTCAGCGCGTTCAGCCTGTCTTGAAAACCGGACGCATTGCCGCTTGAATCGGGAGAAGGGCGGCACATGGAAATGGCCCTGTCGCAATCGGCCCGCGATTTCATGAAAAAAATCGCCGGCAGGAGATTGGCCTGGCGCAGCACGTCCATCAGCCGGGGTACGTCGGGGAAGTCGTTGCGCGAGAAGGACCTGGGATTTACGGTACGGATCTTCGTAAGCAAGCCGCGACGGGTCCCCAGGGGAGACAGTTCCCCGGTGGGGAACAAGAAAAGAGGATACAGGGGGACCGGGCGTTCGAAGGACGCCACCCACTCGCAGGGCGCATTGCGAAGCCATATGAGCCATGCGCAGATTTCCGCGGCGTTCTTGACCGTGGCCGAGAGGAGCAGCAGCCTTACCCGCGGGGGAAGATAGATGAGGACCTCCTCCCAGACCACTCCCCGGTCGAGGTCCCCGAGATAGTGGGCTTCATCGAGCACCACGAGGTCGACGTCGAGGTCCTCGCCCTTGTGCATGGTGTCATAGAGCTGGTTTCGCAGGATTTCGGTGGTACCCACGATGATGGGGGCCAGGGTGTTCTCCTTCCTGTCCCCCGTCAGGATCCCGACGTTTTCCGCGCCGAACGCGGCCGAAAATTCCTCATATTTCGCATTGGAGAGGGCCTTGAGCGGCGACGCGTACCAGCACTTGCCCCCATGTGCGGAAAACTGGCGGATCGCTTCGATGGCGATGTACGTCTTTCCCGCTCCGGTGGGAGCGGTCACCAGGACGTCTGAGACCTTCACTTTCTCAAGGGCTTCCACCTGGTAGGGGTCGGCCACGAAAGGCTTTTTCCCCGGCACGCGTATCCGGCTGAAGACCTGGTTGAGACTCCGGTGGATACGAAAAGAAAAGGGACGCTCGCGGTTTTTCGTCGATGTTCCGGAGGAAGGATGTCTCTTGCTTCTTATGAAACGGCCTGCATTTTTTGATTTGAACTCCAACTGATCCCTCGATTTGCCTTTTTTGTATTTTAATCAATTTATTATCGTTCAGAATGATCCTGAAGCAAAGCGATATGTCTCCAGACCTTCAACTTTTCCGGAACCGACCGGTTTGCGTGCCCGTTTTGCGCTTCGAGGGGAGGCGCAGGGCGTCATGCCGCCCGGAAGGGGGGGGAAGGTGTTTTATGCATTCCGAACGGAGACTATCTTTTCTCAGGGGCATTTCGGCACTTGTAAGGAGTTTTGTAACTTGGTACATATTCCGGCGAACAGGGATGGCCTGTAAATGACGCATTCTGATCGCGACATGTCGCAAGAAAGGGAAGTCATTCAATATGAAAATCGTTGTTATAGGAACGGGGTATGTAGGGCTTGTGAGCGGCGCCTGTTTTGCCGAGTTCGGCCACGAAGTCACCTGCGTCGACACGGATGAAGCAAAAATCGCTCGCCTGAACCAGAGGGAAATTCCCATCTACGAACCGGGCCTGGATGTACTCGTCAAGAAGAACCTGCAGGCGAATCGGCTTGTCTTCACCACGGAATACAGCCCGGCGGTGCCCGAAGCGGAGGTGGTTTTCATCGCGGTGGGGACCCCGGCTTCCCGGCGCGGCGACGGCTACGCGGATCTGACCTATGTGCATGACGCCGCCCGTCAACTGGGTCCCTACCTGCGGGACTACACCGTGGTGGTCAACAAAAGCACGGTCCCCGTGGGAACGGCCCGCCAGGTGGCCAGGATCATTTCGGACGTGAATCCGGAAGCGGCTTTCGATGTGGCGAGCAATCCGGAATTCCTGCGCGAAGGGGCGGCCATAACCGACTTCATGCATCCGGACCGGGTGGTGATCGGCGTGGATTCCGCCAAGGCCGAGGAAGTCCTGAAGGCGGTGTACCGCCCGTTGTATCTCATCGAAACTCCGTTTGTGATCACGACCATCGAAACCGCGGAACTGACCAAGTATGCCGCAAACGCCTTCCTTGCGACAAAAATCAGCTTCATAAACGAAGTGGCGAATATCTGCGAAGAAATCGGGGCGGACGTTCAGGATGTGGCGAAAGGGATGGGTCTGGACGGCAGGATCGGGAAGAAATTCCTGCACGCCGGACCGGGTTACGGAGGTTCCTGTTTCCCGAAGGACACTCATGCCCTGCTGCGTATCGCACAGGAACACGGGGTTGCGTGCCGCATCGTCGAAGCGGTGGTGGAGGTGAACGCGGCGCAGAAGGCGCGCATGGTTCGCAAGATACGCAACGCCGTGGGCGGGGAAGAGGGGGGAAAGACAATCGCCATCCTGGGGCTTGCCTTCAAGCCCGAGACGGACGATATCCGCGACGCCCCGTCGCTCACCATCCTGTCCACGCTGCTGGAACACGGGGCACGGATCAATGCCCACGATCCGGAAGCCATGGAGGAGACGGCAAGGCTCATTCCCGGCGCGAAGTACTGCTCCAGTGCCTATGAAGCGTGCGAAGGGGCCGACGCGGTGGTGCTGATGACCGAATGGAACGAGTACCGCGCACTTGACCTGATGAGAATCAAGCAACTCCTGAAGGAGCCGGTTTTCGTCGATCTGCGCAACGTGTACAGGCCCAAGGCCATGAAGCAGCTCGGTTTTTCTTATCACAGCGTGGGGAGAGATCCCGCCTGAGGAAATACATGTCCAAGCCAGCGCCGGGGGCGACGATAGCCCTCGGCATTTTTGTCGGTTTGCTCACCGCGGTCCTGGTTTGCGTCCCTGCGGGGGCGGGAAACCAAGTCTCGGGTTCCGGGGGGATTCCGGGAGACCGTCAGGAGGGTTCGGGGGCGCCCGTTGCGGAGACCCATTCCGCGCCCGTGTACGGATTCGCCGTCGTCCGTGAGTATCCCCATGATCCCGAAGCCTTCACCCAGGGATTCCTGTTCGCCGACGGCTATTTCTACGAAAGCACCGGCCTGATCGGAAAATCGAGCCTCCGGCAGGTGGACGTCGAAACGGGGAAGATCGTCAGGCTCCTGGCCCTTGGCGGGGATCTGTTCGGCGAAGGGCTGGCCCTGTGCAAAGGCGTGCTGGTCCAGTTGACCTGGCAGTCGGGGATCGGGTTTGTGTATGAGCAGGGCACCTTCCGAAAGACGAAGGAATTTAAATACGCCCACGAAGGCTGGGGCATTACCTGTGGCGACGGAGCCCTGATCGTCAGCGACGGGACCTCACAGCTCCATTTCTGGGACCCTTCCACATTCGAGGAAATCCGGCACGTCCGGGTACACGATGAGGATGGGGAAGTCGACGGCTTGAATGAACTCGAATTCGTGAAAGGCGAAATTTTTGCGAACATCTGGGGTGAGGACTTCGTGGCGAGAATCTCGCCCCGGGACGGAGAGATCCTCGGATGGATCGACCTCGCCGGGCTGCGCGCCGTTCTCGGACCCGCCTCCACTGCCGAGGTGCTGAACGGGATCGCTTACGATGCCGAACGCGACCGGATTTTCGTCACCGGGAAACTCTGGCCCAAACTGTTTGAAATCAAAATCACCCCTCCGGAAGAAGCCTCCGCCCGATAAATTTCCCGGCGTCTCTCACCTCTTGCACTCATCGAAAACCTTCTGTCTTCCGATACCTATAAATAAATGCCGGAAGAACACTGATCCCGAATGACCGAAAAGAAGCAACCGGTTGCCCACTCCGTCATTTCGGCCGAGATGAGAAATCTGCGTGTGGCCATTTTTCGAAAGATTTCCCCGCGCCGCCCGGAACGGCGGAAATGTCTTCCGTCTTCAGGCCGGGGTTATTGAGGGAAACACCGTCACGCGGAGCATCGACAGGAGTCGCATAATGGTACGGGAACTGGATGAGTTTGAAGTGAAGGCCCTTCACTATGAACTGCTCCTGAAGGACATCATCACCACCGCCGAGAAACTCCCGGCTTTCCCCGACACCGCCTGGAAAGTCATGGCGCTGATCAAAAAGGCCGGGCCCCCGAACGAGATAGAATCCCTGCTCAAACAGGACCGGATGATCGCGGCGGGAGTGCTCGCCCTGAGTCAGTCCGGGTATTATGGACGAAACTACTCCATCGGGTCGCTTCAGGACGCCGTGCTCCTCCTGAGTGGTGAAAAGCTGATTGAAATGATCCTGGCGTCGAGTGCGGCGAGATATTTTGCCGGCGAGATCTCCGGTGAGGAAATGCATCACAGGAAACTGTGGCAGCATTCGGTGGCCACGGCCCTTTCGGGAGAAAAACTGGCCCGCCTGCTCAAGCAGAAAAAAACCATGACGGTATACATCGCCTCATTGCTTCACGACATCGGCAAAACCGTGCTGGACCTCTATGCGAGGATTTACCTTCAGGCGAACCTCAAGCAATTGAGGGGAGAGAAAAACAGCCAGGTGGAGATTGAAACGAAGGCACTCGGAATCAATCACCAGGAGCTGGGGCGTCTCATTCTCCGGCGCTGGAAGTTTCCTCCCGAAGTGGTCGCCGCCGTCGGAAACCATCATACCCCGGAGAGCGCTCCTTTCGAGCGGCACATCGCGGCCACCGTGTATGCGGCCAATCGCATCGTGAATGCCTACGAACAAAATGATGAGCAGGATGGTCCCTTTGACCCGGAAAACGATCCGGTCCTCAAAAAACTCGGCGTAAACGAAGAAATATTGCGGGAAGTCCGGGCGGAACTCGAAATAGCCATGGACGACATCAACATGTTCCTGCTGTCATGAACCGGCTTTATCCGTATCGGGCTTTCCGGGCGGCATTCAGCGGGACCCCGACCGATCCGCGCCGAAAAACGGGGCGTGATTCGAGGTGAAAAACGGGGGGTCCCTCCTCAGGATGTCCGCAATCGCCTTATGCCTCCTGAATTCCTTGTCAAGAAACTGCCGCACGAGGTTCCTGTTCCAGCCTCGGGGATGTTCGAACGCGGTATAGAGGGACAGATCCCCGTCGGAGAGCGGGTGTGTCGGCAGGCTGTCCGATTCGGGACCGTAGACCGGCATGTTGAAAATCGCCAGGTTCAGGAATCCGATCGCATCGGAATGCTTTACGGTGAATTCAAGAGTTCTGCGGGCAGCGTCGAGGGTTTCGGCGGGAGTGCCGAAAAGAAGATAGACGTACGTCGAAATTCCGGCGGTTTTCAGGCTTTTCAGCGCGCGCGATGCCGTTTCGAGATCGATCCCTTTCCCTTCCCTGTCGATCACGTCCTGGTCCCCGGATTCCACCCCCAGTTTGAGCATCACACAACCGGATTTTTTTGAGCGCCATGCAGAATTCAGGGTCGGCAAGCCGGTCCGTGATTCTTGCAAACCCGTACCAGGGGGGGCTTGGCGGGTGGAGGGCAAGCGCATCCATCAGGGCGGGGCTGACGGCATTGTCGAGCAGGTGCACCAGAACCGCATGATGGCGGCGGGCCAACCCCCGGATGTCCTCAACCGCTTTTTCCGGCGGTGTCTGGATATACGGATTTCCTTCCGCTCGTTCCGGGCAGAAAGAACACCGGTTCCAGTAACATCCGTTCGATGCGCTGTAAGGAAGTACCACCTGAGGGGACAGGTAGTCCAGGAGGGGCAGGTCCCCGTATTCGGGGCAGGGAAAGTTCGTGTTTTCCGTTCGGCATCCCGCAAGGGAGAGCAATGCTTCTTCGCCGGGGCCCGCGACGAGCAGGTCGGCCAGCCCTTCGAATGGGTTCTTCCAATCCGGTTTTCGCATCCATGAAGTGATCAGCCCACCGCCCAGGATCAGCTTCACCCCGGGGCAGTGTTTCCTGATGAAGCCCAGCATCGCAAAGGTGCACAGAGCTTGACTCAGAAAGTTGAGGGAGAACCCGACCACCGAAGGAGGGTCCTTTTCCATCGCTTCGGGCAGTGCACTGCTGAAATACGGGTAGAAGACATTTTCCTCCGGGTGTTCGGCCGCCCGGATCAGATCCTCGCTCCGAACGGGCGAAAACCCTTGCTGCTGATAATTGGCAAGGCTGATTCGAGCGCGGGGGAGCCCCGCCGTTTCGACCAGGTGGTTGATGTCCATTACGGCCCGTTTGTAACGGTCGAAGTGGTCGTAGCTTCGGTGGTTTCGCAACAGGGCGAGATTGCGGTGAAGGTTCTTGACTCCCCGGACCGTCCACCGGTCGTGCGGCAGCCCTTTCCTGGCCATGAGCCAAAGGATGCCTTCGAGGTTGGCGTCCAGGAGCCGGTATCCGATCCCGTGGTCCCGGAAAGCGCCGGCCAGCCTTGCCAGTCCGGGCGGAGGTTCGCAGGGCTTGGCCACGGGCGGATGGATGAGAAGCATAACGGGTGATGTTCCTGAAAGGCGGACCGGGTTTCCGCAACGCTGCACAAAGCCGCGTAGCGGCGTGGGGGCGGAGTTCCCCACTCTTTTGAGAAGCATCGTTTGCCGCTTTCCTGAACGCAGCTTCGTAGTATTCCCCCACGGGGGGTTTCTCCCGCGTGGGGGAAATTCATACCGGGAACCGCATCACAGTTCCTCTGGTTTTATCCGGTGCTCCTCGCCGAGATTGAAATCCCTGAAGTCTTCGTAACCCTGTTCCAGGGCCACCACCATCGGTATCTGCCGGCTGATGGGCCCCCAGTGCTGGATGGGGCCGGGACTGCTGAAGAAATCCTGCTTCGCCCATTTGGCCCTGTTTGCGGCAAAGGCCTGGAACGCAGCGGAATTCAGCTTTACCAGGGACTTCTCGATAACCATTTCTTCCTTGCCTTTCCTCATTTCACTTGCGATCAGGCTGGCCACCGGAATGGCGAGTATCCTGCCTCCCCTGTCGTAATCGGTCACCGCCGCCATGTAGGCGGTTTTTCCGCACAGGATGAGGGACCCGGCCGTCAGGCCGAGGTTGAAGGTGAGCGAGGCGTCGAAAGCGGTGGGCTTTCCGCTTCGGCCTTCATAGCCGAGGAAATGCGACTGAACCGAGAAGACGGCGTTCCTGATGCCCTGGATCTGGTCCGGAGTGGCGTTGATCTGCCCCTTTCCCGTTCCGAAGTATCGGTCCGTGTGCCGTTTTATTTCGGAAATCTTGTACCGGATCTTGTCTATCAGCAGCTTTTCGGTCTCGATTTGGGAGACCTTGACGTTTCCGTGGTCGTCTCTTTCGAGGATGAGCATTTCCTGGATTTCCTCGGGGAGGGAAGCCATGAGCTGTGCCGAGCCGGGGGAGAGCCTCGGGTAAATGAATTCCTGCTTGTTCTTGAGAGTGGGCAGATCGCGGATATCCGTTTCGTAATCGGCCAGAACGCTGTTCAATTCCTGAATGAGCCGACTTATTTCGGGGATGAATTCGACCAGCCCTTCCGGAACGAGGATCACGCCGTGGTTGATTCCCGCTATCCTGCGTTCCGTGATGACGCGCACGATGTAATCAACGATGTCTTCGAGCGACAGGTTATTTTCGGCGATTTCCTCAGAGATCAGGGCCACGGCGGGTTTTGTCTGCAAAGCGACTTCCAGGGTTATCTTGCTCGCCGTTCGTCCCATCAATTTGACGAAGTGATAGTACTTGACGGCAGAAGCCGCATCCTGGGTGAGATTGCCGACCAGTTCCGAATACACCTTCGTGGCGGTGTCGTAACCGAAGGAAATGGGGAGGTACGGGCCGGCGGCCATGTCACCGTCAATGGTCTTGGGTATGCCGATGACGCTGCACTTGATTCCGTTTTCCTCGAAGAACTCGGCGATGAACGCGGCATTCGTATTCGAATCGTCTCCGCCGACGATGATGATTCCGTCCAGTTTGTTTTTGAGAACGGTTTCCTTTACCTTGTCGAACTGTTCCTGCGTCTTGATCTTGGTCCGATCGGTCCCGAGAAGGTCAAAGCCGCCGGTGTTCAGATAGTGGCGTACGTTCTCCGAGGTGATTTCGAAAACCGCTCCACCGATGAGCCCCTTGGGTCCCCGCCTGATTCCCAGAAGAGTGTTCTTCGGACCCAGAACGGCCTTGAGACCGGCGATCACGTTATGTCCACCCGCCGCGGGGCCGCCCGAAAAGAGGACCGCCACGCGTTTGCCGGTTACCGCCGAAGGGGCCGGCGAAGAATAGGCTTCGAGGATGCGGTACTGGTGCATGGCGGTGGTTTTGGGGAAAACCTGAGAGGTCCGCTCGACATCCTTACACTTCAGAGTGGTCTCCGTCTGCCTGAACGCGGCGGGCCTGATCCTGTGGTTCTCATCCAAGAAGACCCCGCAGACCTGGACCGGCAGGTCCCTGATCGCATTTTCGAAAGGCGAATGTTTCCCTTCGGTCAAACCCACTCTTGTCGTCAATGTCGTCGTTTCCCCCATGTCCATATCCTCCTGCAGCATCAAAAGTGACGTAAAACAACGGCGAACGACCGATCGCCGTTGTGATGAGTCTCAAAGATTCCGGAGGCACTAAATAGCAGACAATGGACCCGAGTTTAAGCGCTAAATCGTCACAAACGCCACCAAATGCCGTGTTAGCTGAAACGGGGTCGTATGGGGCAGGCATTCCGGAGTCTCGGGGTGAAGCGCTCGGGCCCCTTCACGATGGGTTTCTTCACCTTCTCTGCGATTTTTCTCAGCATGCCGCCGAAAATCCATTCATGGAAAGGGAACAGGCCGTACCAGTAGACGATTCCGATCAACCCCTTCGGTACGAACCTCGACAATTGGGCGAGTTCGGTGATCCCGTTCCCCATGGAAGTGATCTTGAATTCGAGGATGGCTTCGCCCGGGGTTTTCATCTCGGAGAGAAGCACGAGGCGCTGCGGCGGGCTTGCCTCGAGCACTCTCCAGAAATCCAACGCGTCGCCCGTATAGATGTCGTCCGGGTTCCTTCGCCCCCTGTTCAGCCCCGTGCCTCCCGCAACTCGATCGAGCCATCCCCGGAGCGCCCACAGAGGGTTTGCGAAGTACCATCCGTTGCGGCCGCCGATTTTGCGAATCAATTCCCATATTTCTTCCGGGTCGGCCGCAAGCCGGATTCGATTTCCGCACTCGAGGATCGTTCCCCCGGCGTAATCGGCATCGCCGCAGTAGGTCCATTCAGGAGGAATCATGGTTCCCGCGTCGGTCCAGCTCGTCTCTATGCACTGCTGTTCGATTCTTTCCAGCGCCAGTTCGATCGTCTCTCTGCAGGTGAAAAGCTTCTGAGGGATGATCGCCCGGATGCGCGAATCGCGGCAGATGACTTCATTCTGAAGGCCTTCGGCAAGCGGCTGTGCGATGGAAGCGGGAACCGGCGTGACCAAGTGGATCCACCAGGCGCTGATGTGAGGAGTGACGAAGGAAACCGGGATGATCTTCCTCCTCGGCAACCCGGCGATCTCGGCGTAGATCCGGATCAGGTGTTCGTAGGTCAGTACATCCGGTCCGCCGATATCGAATACCTCGCTCCTGGTTTCGTCATGTTCGAGACAGCCCAGCAGGTAGTAAAGCACGTTTCGGATGGCGATGGGCTGTACGAGAGTGTGCACCCAGGGGGGAGTCAGCATGATGGGCAACCGGTCGACGAGGTAGCGAAGCATTTCGAACGAGGCGCTTCCGGACCCGAGAATCATCGCCGCCCGCAGAATCGTTGCGGGGACCGGGCCCGACTGAAGGATGGAGGCTACCTCGTGCCTCGACCTCAAATGTTCGCTGAGAGAAGGATCGTCCGCGCTGCCGAGCCCTCCGAGGTAGATGATGCGGTCTACACCGGCTTCAGCGGCGGCGGTCGCCATGTTGTGGGCTCCGGTGCGGTCGGCTTCGGGAAAATTTTTTCTTGCGGCCGAGACCATCGAGTGAACGAGATAAAACGCGGCCCTGCAGCCTTCGGTGGCCTTTCTCATGGCGGCGGGATCCAGAACGTCCCCCTGGATTGCCTCCAGGAGCGGGTGCGACGCCCACGGGCGGCACGTGAGCTTCTCGATGGACCTTGCCATGGCACGGACCCGGTACCCCGCTTCGAGCAGCCTTGGCACAAGTCGGCCCCCGACGTAGCCCGTGGCCCCGATGACCAGCACGCGTTTCGATTGCATCGGACAGTCCTCCCGCCGGCATACCGCCCTTCCGAACCGGTTCGCAGTTCGTAACATCCCGTTATCTGAAATAAAAATGGCCGAGATTGATGCGACTGTAAAGAACATGCACCTATGGGGCAATCATAGGCTAGTGTAAGGCTATCGTGAAAGGAGTCAAGTACGGATGCACGGCGGGCCGGTATACGGGAGTCGGCCGGATGCCCGCACGTTCAAAACGGCGGACCGCATATTTGCCTGAATGCTCCGAAGGCTTATATTGAGAATAGTTGATTTCGTATTCCCCGAATGTGTGGCCATGCCGGTCGTGCGATTTTGATCCGTGATCGAAACCTTGCGGGATGCGGGACGGGAGATAGTGTACCGATGAACATGCCTGAAGATCTCTTTTGCGAAGTCTGTTCCGAAAAACGGGGAATCAATCCCGAGACCCTAAAGCAGGTCATCATTCTTGCGGTGGAAATTGCAAGGGAGGGGAGGGAAGGAAGGCGGATCGGCACCATATTCGTGGTCGCGGATTCCCCGGAAGTGCTCGAACATTCCAGGACCCTGATCCTGGACCCACTTTACGGCCATTCCGAGGACCTGAAGCGCATCCAGGACCCGGACATGCGCGAAACCATCAAGGAACTGGCTCAGCTTGACGGTGCATTCGTCGTATCCGATGACGGCGTGGTTCTGTCCGCGTGCCGGTACATCGATGTGTTCTCCGAGGGGATCGATCTGCCCCTCGGTCTGGGCAGCAGGCACATGGCCGCCGCATCAATCACCAAGCAGACCAAGTCTGTCGCCGTGGTGGTTTCGGAATCTTCCGTCATAAGAGTGTTTGACGACGGGAAAATCGTATCCGAGATCATCCCGGAACTCTGGATGTTCAAGCGGTACACTTCCCACCTCGCGAAAATAGGCAAACAGGTCGTGGAGGAGGGAATGACCGTCCTGACCGAAGCGCAATAAACCTTCAGCGCCGCGTTTGAGTCTCATGGGCCCGAAGCCGTGCCCGGGTCCCTGAGGACACGGCTTCTCCGTCGATCAGGCCGGGGTGCTTCCATGGAAGGATTTCCCTTTGCCCGCCATTTCGACGAGGATCGGGGCCGGTGTGAAACGGGCGCCGAACCTGCCGGTGAGCAGTTCGAGCTTCGTCACGGCGCGCTGAATCCCGATGCGGTCCAGATACCCGAAAGGACCTCCCAGGAATGCCGGAAAACCCAGCCCGAGGACTGCCCCCAGGTCTCCGTCTTTCGGGTTTGCGATAATGCCGTCCTGAAGGCACAGGGCTGCTTCGTTTGCCATGAGCAGGACCAGGCGGTCCCGGACTTCGAGCGGGTTGACGGCCCTGCGCTTCCGTTCCCCGAAGTAACGGTAGACGCCTTCGTGGGTCGGCCTGAATTCCTTGAACGCAGGGATCCGCATTCCGCGCTTTTCCCAGGGCATCCGGATGTACCTGTAGAAGCCCTTGCCGCTCTTTCTTCCCAGGCAGTCGTCATCGGTCATGTTTTCCAGGCCGGTCGCAGGGAAAAAGCCCCGAGTGGAAAACATGCCGTGGAGTTCTTCGGCGATATGCCAGGCCACGTCTATGCCGATTTCATCGAGCAGCTTGAATGGTCCGACGGGAAACCCGAATTCCCTGGCGACCCGATCGATCTCCTTTACGTCCGCTCCTTCTCCGAGCAGGGTGCAGGCTTCATGCAAAAACGGCATGAGCGTGCGCGTGGTGTAGAATCCGGGGCCGTCCCGGACGACGATCACCGTCTTGTTCTGCTTTTGCCCCGTGGCGATGGCCGTCCCGATGACCCAGTCGGCCGTGTGTTTCGTGACGACGATTTCCAGAAGAGGCATTTGGGGAACGGGAGAAAAATAATGCATCCCGATCACATTTTCGGGCCGTGCGGCCGCTGAGGCGATTTCGGTGATGGGAATGGCCGAGGTGTTGGACGCAAAGATGCAATCGTTTCTTGTCAGGGCTTCCATTTCCTGAAGGACTCTTCGCTTCAGAATTTTTTCCTCGAAGACGGCTTCGATGATCAGGTCGGCCCTGGAAAACAGTTCCAGGTCGACCACGGGAGTGACCATTCCGAAAAGCATGTCTCTCTCGACCGGGTTGCCCATGCGGGTTTTGATCTGCCGGTCAAAATGCGTCCAGATTCTTTGCAGCCCGGGGGCCAGGCCGGGCCAGGAACGGTCCTTCATGAGCGACGGAATTCCCGCCTGGGCGCTCACCGTGGCGATGCCGCTGCCCATGAGTCCTCCGCCGAGGACCCCGATAAGGCCGACGGGTCTGGCTTTCTCCGTATAGGGGCTCTTTCTTGACGCCTTTGCTGAAAAAAACAAGCGGCGCATGGCCCGGGATTCGGACGAAAGCACCAGGTCGTCAAACGTGCGGGCTTCAGCGGCAAGCCCCGCGGAGAATCCCTTTTCGAGCCCCTTTTCGGCGCATTCAAGGACCTTGACCGGGGCGGGATAATTGCCGAAGGCGGCCTTTTTGATCCGCCTGCGGGCATTGGCGAAGAAGACGCTTCGAGCGGGTCCGGCAACCTGGAGCACGCGGTCCGTGAGCGTGAACCTGTTCTTCCTGCGCTTTCTGAAGCGCTTCTCGAAATGGGGAAGACTCGACCTCACGGTTTCGAGCAGTTGATAAGGGTAGGGGGCAAGGTCCACGAGCCCGATGGCTCGGGCCTGGGCGGCGTTCAGGATGGTGCCTTTCGTCATGAGGAGCAGGGCTTTTCTCACTCCGATGAGCCGCGTCAGCCGCTGAGTGCCCCCTGCGCCGGGAATGAGCCCCAGCGTGACTTCCGGGAACCCCAGGGTGGTGCCGGGATCGTCCGTGGCCACGCGGAAATGGCATGCAAGGGCCAGTTCGAGTCCTCCGCCGAGGCAGGGGCCGTGAATGGCGGCCACGGTGGGGATCGGGAGGGCGCCTATGGCGTTGAACACCTCGTGTATCCTGAGAATAAAGTCCCTGGCCTGTCCGGGTTCTTTAGCCCGCTCCAGTTCCTTCAGATCCACGCCGACGAGGAAGTTGTCCTCCTTATCGCTGATGAACACTAGCGCACGGATCGCGGGATCGTTGCGAACCGCGCCCAGGGCGTATTCCAGTTCCGTCAGCATCGAAGCGGACAGCATGTTCATCCTGCCGATGCGGTTCGCCAGATGCAGCACCGCGAGCCCGTCGCCGAGCTTTTCCAACTCCAGGTATTCCATGTCTTCAGCCCTTTTGGAACCGTGTCAGTCAAGACGTTCAATGAGCATCGCCAGCCCGTGCCCTCCCGCGGCGCAGCTCGCGATGAGCCCGATCGATCCGTTCTCATGGCGTAGCCTGTTGGCACAGGTGAGCAGCAGGCGGACCCCTGTGGCCCCGAACGGATGTCCGACGGAGAGCGAGCCCCCGAGGAGGTTGAACCGGTCCATGGGGACTTCCTCGGCGCTTCCCTTCAGGCCCAGGTTCTCGCGGCGGAACCGGTCACTCTCCAAAGCACGGATGTTGGCGAGGATCTGGCCCGCAAATGCTTCGTGAAACTCGATGGTGTCGACCCTTGTGAGGTTGAGGCCCGTGTCCGCCAGGACTTTCGGAGCGGCGTAGGCCGGGCCGAGAAGCAGCTCATCCAGGGGAGAGCAGCCGACATAGGTGTAATTGAGAAGGCGGGCCAACGGCCGGTAGCCGAGTTCGCGGGCCTTTGCCGCGGACATCAGCAGCACCGCCGCCGCCCCGTCGCTCAAGAAGGAGGAGTTGCCCGCGGTGGTTGTTCCATAAGGGGAATAAAACGCGGGGGGCAACGCCGCGAGTTTTTCAAGGGATGCGTCTTCCCTGATTCCATTGTCTTTCTGCACCACCTGAAAGCGCGGAGGTACGGGCACCGGAACGATCTCCCGGGCGAGAAGCCCTTCCCTGGTCGCCTTTGCAGCAAGCTGGTGGGACCTCAATGCGTAACGGTCCTGTTCCTCGCGGCTCACCCCCCAATATGCCGACATCCGGTCTGAACTCTGCCCCATGTTCAGGCCGGTGGAAAATTCCATCACGTCCGGTATTTCGGGCACCAGGTAGGACAGATGCATGCCCCTCAGCCACCGGAGGTAATCCATGGGGCCTTTCAGCTTTTTCATTTCCAGCAGCTTGCGCCTCAGCGGGCGCCTGACCAGGATGGGGAGGTTGCTGAAGCATTCCACTCCTCCCGCCACCACCACGTCGGCCTGGCCCCTGGCGATGAGGTCGGCGGCCTGCGTTATGGCCTGGCCGCCGGAAATGCATGCCATGGCGACCGTGTGAGCGGAAACCTGCCTTGGCAGACCCGCACCGATGACGGCTTCGCGCGCCACGTTGCTCATGTTCGGTTCGCTCATGACGCAGCCGAAGATCGTGTGCCGGATTGCTTCGGGGGGCACCTGGGTCTTCTGCAGCAGTCCTTTCAGGGCGATGCGCGCCAGATCATAGGTCGTGGAATCCCTGAATTCGGTCCTGTAGCGAAGAAAAGGTGTCCGGCAACCGTCGATCAGAACGGGTGACCTTTCGTCATCCGGGAAAACTGCCATTGTCGCCTCCGCTCGGAGTCAAAGGGCAAAGGCCCGGTGATCGGGCTCTCGAACCGGCAACATCGTGCGTCGCACGGTGACGGTTATGGGAAATGGACCGGCTTAAAGAAGTGCTGTCAGCTCGGTTGGATTTTTAATAAGCACTCTCGCCCCGCTCATCAAGAGTTCGGCGGCCCCGCGGAATCCCCATAGAGCGCCTGCCGCAAACATTCCGGCGGCATTGGCGGTTTTCATGTCGGTGCCGGTGTCTCCAAGGTAGAGGAACTCCGAGGGGAGGAATCCACAGGAACTTGCGATGCGGAGGGCCGAGGTGGGGTCGGGTTTCCGTGGAATGGGCGGACGCTCCCCGACGACCTGGTCGAAATGCCATCGGGGCAAGAACTCGCTTACGATGCGCATCATGAATTCATCGGGTTTGTTGGACAGGATCGACATGCTGACGCCGAGGTGCACCAGCGAATCGAGCAGGGCGGGTACCCCTTCGTACGGGTGGGTTTTCAGTTTCCACCGCAGCCCGTATTCGTGCCGGGCGGACGCCAGGCACCGGCGCACGAGCGCCTCGTCGTGCCGTTTCTCTTCGGGAAGCGTGCGGCGGACGGCGTTCTCCATCCCGTCACCGAGAAAGTGCTTGTACTTTTCCGTGTCGTGAGTGGGAAAGCCAAAATGCTCAAGTGTGGCATTTATCGCATCGGCGGAATCCTCCAGGCTGTTGATCAGAGTCCCGTCCGCATCGAAAATAACGGCCTTGAATTTCATGGGTAATGCTCCGGGGGCTCTCGATGTTCTGCTGCCCGACATCAGCGCCGGGTCGAGAACCGCCGTGCCCCCGGGCTGCGTCAATCCCGGTCGTGCCGCTGTGCCGGATCGTCCGGTGTACTCTCGCGGTTTTCCAGGTGATCGATGATCGATTTGAGACGCCTGCGGTCCTCGCCCGTCGTGTCGGTGAAAGACAAGCCAACGGAAAAGATGTGTTCCCCTTCATCGAGGTTGTACCAGGCCGGCACAACCGGCAACTTCAGGCGGTCTTCACCCATGGGAATAACCAGCTCATATTCCGTGGCCAGGTCCCGGACAAACAGGTGGCGTGAACCCACCTGCATCCGTTCAAGGGACAGTCTTGCCCCGGCCGTGGAAATATCGGTAATCGTCACCGCAATGGTATCATCACCTTCAAGAGAATTGCAGCGCAAAAAGGCATTCCATCTGATGGGATGCCTTCGTTTGTTCCTCCGTTCTCGAAATGGCCACATGGCTGGTCACTCATCGAAGGTCTGTGAGGAAAGAAAAAGCCGCGGCACGGGCACGCGGAACCCCGGCGATTCCTTCCGCTGGTAAAAAGCCGCAACGCCGGTCGCCTCCGGGCGTGCGCGATCCCGGAGAATCCGCTGGAATGCTCGGAAAGCGGGCGAAAATGTCATGCGGCCGAGCCACCGGAGCAAGGGACCCTGTCCGCCGATTCCGGTGCCTCCCGATGTCCTTTGCAGAGTTGCCCGCGCCCCTTTGGTTGGATAGTAAGGTTTCTTTAAACCTAATACCAGTTCTGCCCCGCCGAGCGGTCAATTTTTTTCAGGTTCTTGCGGCCGGCGTATTTCAACAACTGGTAGATTTCCGCATAATCCAGCGCCGAGGCGTAAGTGAGCGGAGTCAGGTTGTTCATGTCCTTCACGCGGGGATTTGCCCCCTGCTGCAGAAGCATGAGCACAACGTCCTGCCGGCCGTGAATGGTTGCGATAGTGAGTGCCGTCCTTCCGAACTGGTCCTTTATCTCGGGGTCCGCGCCCTTGGACAGTAGGAATCGTCCGACATCGGCGTGGCCGAACTTGGCCGCATAGATGAGCGCGGTCTGCCCCTCCGCATCCTGGAAATTCAGTTTGGCCCCCTGTGAGACGAGGTACATCGCAATGTCGACGCTGCCGTTCATTGCCGCGGCCATCAGCGCGGTCACTCCCTTCTTCCGGATACTCGGCACCTCTTCAGTGCTTTTGAGGTTCACGTTCGCCCACGCGGTGGTGAGGGACTGGGCGATGTCACCGTATCCTCCCCAGCAGGCCTGCATGAGGGCCGTCGCGCCGTACACATCCTGGAGATTCACGTCGGCCCCGCTGTGTATCAGTTCCTGGGCGATATCCGTATAGCCCCGGAGCGCGGCGTGCATCAGAGGGGTCATGCCCTCGCGGTCCGTTGCATTCAGATTGGCCCCCTCTGCGATGAGTTTCGGAATCTTGTGTTCCTTCCCTTTGATTACGGCATCGATCAGGTCGGAATTCAGCCGTTCCCGCTTTTCCGCGGCTTCTTTCCTGGCAGCGGCGTCCTTTTTCGAATCCTGGCAAAATGCCGCGGACGAAAACAGGAAAACCAAAAAAAAGACCGCCAGCCCCCCCCATATGACTTTCCCCTGCCTCATGTCAATTTCTCCCCGTTCGCATTTTGGGCTTTGTGCTCTTTGCCATGACCGGCGTCGAAAAAAAGACGTCATGGTCTGCCTGTTTGCCGATGTATCCACGGACGTTACGCCGGAGGCTGATCCGCCTGCGGGAAAGGTCGAACACACTCATGTACCGTACCCGCCTCCCCGCGAAAAACGTCCGCGTTCTCCCGTCCCGTGCCACGTCAGCTTTAAGGTTCTGAAAGAAATCAAAAACGGAATTTCCCAGTTTATGACCAGCCGAAATCCTGAGGTCACAATGGGCGAATTCCCCACTTTCAACAGATTTCCCTCCTCCGCGGGAGGGAGCAAACGGTGGACCACCCGCTCACGAACGAAATCCACGCGTTAACTTGTGAGTAAATCGGCAGATTTGGCGGATACCATAAATAGGCCGGCATTGTATCTCTGCAATTTTGTGCCGCCGGGGACCGCTTTCCACACGCCGCATAAAATCCGGAATCGAAACGGGGGCGGAGGATTGGACAAAGCGGATCGGGAGAGGGCGGAAAGGGCGAAGGCTGAAAGTGAAAACGAGTGAAAACGGATGGTAATGCATTCAGAAAATCATTGCCAGTCAGGAGGGAGCCCGGCCCGGGGACCCGCGGCCGCGGGCCGGGGCAGTGGTGTGTGCCGCCCGGCTGACGTCGTGGTCCCGTTCAGAAGGTGGGGCGGTACTTACGGATAATTCCCTGGTCATGAAGCAAGGAGGCGCCGTACGTCTTCGGTGGTGGGAATGCCTTTGCGCGCGCCGATTCGCGTGCAGGAAACCGCCGCCGCCGCACTCGCATACCGGAGAAGGGACGTGAATTCCATGGAACGTGCCACTCCGAGAGCGAATGCCCCGTGAAAGACGTCCCCCGCGCCGGTGGTGTCCCGGGCTTCTACGGGAAAGGCGGGCAGTTTTCCGGACTGTTCCTTACGCTTCCAGAGCAGGCCGTTTTCTCCGAGGGTGATCACGACACAGGGAGCGGTTTCGGAAAGTATCGCCAGGGCGCGCTGCATATCCGCCGTTCCCGCGAAGTCCCGGGCGAACCTGGCGGAAGCGACCAGGTAATCGATCATCGGGGCCAGTTCTTTCGTTCCACGGTGGACGGACCCCGCGTCGAGAACGGTGGGAATCCTCCGGCTGTGCGCTTCCCGGGCCAATCCGGACGACAGCAGGGGTTCATGGCCGTCGAAAAGGACGGCTTTGGGGCGGCACGGCGAAAAATCAACCTGGTCCGGCTCCAGAAAAGGCGTGTGGCCCTTGTAGTTGATCACGGTGCGGGTCCCGTCATCCTTGACCAGAATGACAGACAGGGGCGTCGGATGGGGGCCACGCACAACCAATCCGGTGTAAACCCCTTCCGATTTCAACTCATCCAGGTGCCTGCACCCTTCCAGGTCATTGCCGAGGTAACCCGCAAAAGCGCTCGATCCCCCCAGTCGTGCAACCGTGACGGCGGCGTTTGATGCCGGACCGCCTCCACCCGAAGAAAACCCGGAGGCGAAGCATTTCTCGTCCGCTCCGGGGTGGTGATCGACCATGAAGGTCAGATCATAGGCCGCATGGCCGACGCAAAGGACATCGACGGATTTTCCTGTTTCCATCGGTCGGTTCACTCCTCCTTCCATGTTCCGGATCGGCCCGCCGAAGCGGCCGCATCGCTGTTCAACGTCACTCTACCAGTTTTGGCAAAGGTCTGTGAAGCGTTTCCGAGCGGATGGCTGCGGGGCGAGGTCAAACGGGAGAAGGGGGGGTGGTGCGGTCGCATCGGGAGCCGACGCTGAAAGGAAGAGAACGCCCGGTGCGGACCGCGGACCCGCGCCTGCTTGACACCGGGACGGCACGTTCATAGCTTGAGTCCAGCCATGCCCGGGGCACGGAAGAGGTGCATCGCCTTGTCGAAGCGGCATTTTTGAATCACCTGGCTGCAATGGTGGGAACAATGGACGTTCCGTCGAAAGCGGAGCGGCAGGAAGCGAACCGTTTTTGCGGAAAGCCTGGTTCGGGCACCGGCGCGCAGCCTCAGCCTTCTTTCAACCTGAAACGATTATAGGAGAAACGACGTATGAAAATCCTGATCCCTTTTTATTCCATGTACGGCCATGTCTACAAGATGGCTGAAGCGGTGGCCGAAGGCGCGCGGGAAGTGAAAGGCGCCGAGGTGAAAGTGTGCCGGGTCCCGGAGACCCTGCCGGAGGAAGTCCTGAAGTTGATGGGCGCAATCGAGAGTCAGAAACAGATGGCGCACGTTCCGGTCTGTACGATACAGGAACTGGGTGACGCCGACGCGATCATTTTCGGAACGCCCACCCGTTTCGGAAACATGTGCGGCCAGATGAGGCAATTCCTCGATGCGGCCGGTCAGCTCTGGGTAAAAGGTGCGCTGGTGGGCAAGCCGGGGAGTGTGTTTACGAGCTCCAATACTCAGCACGGCGGGCAGGAATCCACCATTCTCACCTTCAGCGTTACACTGCTCCACCTGGGAATGATCGTGGTCGGCCTGCCTTACTCCTATGCCGGTCAGATGCGCGATGACGAAATCACGGGCTGCTCCCCTTACGGGGCTTCCACTATTGCCGGCTCGTCGGGCGGCCGGGCCCCTTCGGCCAATGAACTGGCCGGAGCGAAGTTCCAGGGAAAACACGTGGCGGAGATCACCGAACGACTGACCAGAAAATAACTTCGTGTGCGCACGGGGCGGCGGGACTCAACGCGTCCCGCGCCTCAGAAATACCTGGTGGAACAGGGACAGCCCGAGGATGAGGAACAGGCTGTCGCGGATGACATACCAGAGGGTCTGAGGGGTTCCCGACACGCTCGTGCTGAAGCAGCCGCAATGGACGTTGATCCCCCTAGCCAGGTTGAACATGAGTGTCCCGAAGAAGGTGAGCAGGAGCAGAGTGGTGAGCATGGTTGCTCCGGGCAGCCAAACCCCGAAGATCAAAAGCAGTCCGATGGTGAGTTCGATCCAGGGAAGCACGATGGCCGCCAGGTTGATCATATCCCCCGGAAGTATCTGATAATTGGAAACAATCTGAGCAAACGCTCCGGGGTGAAGAATCTTGTCGATGCTGGCGAAGGCGAAGATTGCGCCAAGGACCAGCCTGAGGCAGGTCAATAGGGGTCTTTTCAAGCACGAACCTCCTGGTTCTTTCCATAAACGGACGCGGATGAAAGTCAACAACCACATTTCGAACCGGATTCCTTATTGCCGCATGACATCCCGCAAAAGAGCCCGCCTTCGCCGCACTGTTCGGTTTCGAACTGCAAAATGGGATGATCGATTCCGAACCGGCTGAACAACAGTTCCCTCGCCTTTCCGGCCAGTTCGTCGATTTTGCTGAGCTGCTGGTCCGGCACCACGAAATGGCAGGAAAACGCGACGCTTGAGGAACAGACGTTCCAGGCGTGCAGATAGTGCACTCCGCGCACGCCCGGTATGCCTTCAAGGGAGTCTTTAACGCTCTGGATGTCCAGACCCCTCGGGGTGGCATCCATCAGTATGCACGTGGCCTCCTTCAGGATCTGCCAGCATGTTTTCACGATCAGGATCGAAATGAGGGCCGAGAGCACGGGATCGAGCCAGTACCACGGTTCGTAGATGAGTATGATTCCGCTCACCAGCACTGCAACCGAAGTGAGCAGGTCGCCGACCAGGTGAATGAAGGCGCTCTTCACGTTCAGATTGTGTTCCGAGTCCCGGTGCAGCATCCAGGCCGAGATGCCGTTGCCGAGGATGCCCACGCAGGCGAGGATGACAACGAGTCCCCCGGATACGGGCTCGGGATGGAGCAGGCGCAGGACCGCCTCGTACGTGATAAAAGCGGCAGCCCCGAGAAGCGTCATGACGTTGATGATGGCCGCCATGATTTCCACCCGCTTGTAACCGAAAGTATTCTGCAGGGAAGCGCCCCTCCGGCTGATGCGGTTGGCGACATAGGCGATGAGAAGCGCTGCGAAATCGCTGAAGTTGTGAGCCGCATCAGAAAGCAGCGCCACACTGTGGGCCTGGAGGCCCCCGACGACCTGGGCCGCCGGAATGATGAGGTTCAGGACAAGGGCCGTCAAAAGTCTCGGACCGGTTGTGCCGTGAGAACCGTGGTCCCCGCCGCCGCCATGCTTGTGCTCATGTTTCCCGGGGCCTCGTTCCGCCGTGTTTTCGGGAAAAACGGGACCTGCCCCGCCGATGGTCAATTTCGCATCATCTTTCATTGCTTTTCTCTTCTGGAACCCCCCCGTAATGTATCCCGGCCCATCGGTCATCTTCCCGCTCCGCGGGCGACCGGCCGGAGCCGGAAATTCCCGCCGTTGCGTCCCCACGGGCACCGCCACCGGCCAATCCGAACTCATTCTATTCTAATGCCAATCGGTTTGGAAATCTCCTGTTAAGTTCAGATAAATGAAGCAAATAAATGTCTCGGGAAGGATTTGCCGAAACCTGCGACCCGGATCGCGCAGGGCGCAGGTCCCCACTCTCTCGGAAAGGCCCTTTTGCCGCTTTCTGAAACGAGACCTGATGCCGGGCGCCTCCCGCAAACAAAACCGGCGACCCGGGAGAATGCGTTCCTCCTCGGGCCGCCGGTGCGGAGATGCTGTCCGCAACCGCGGATTCGGGCAGGTTCAGGGTGCCACGTTGACGATTTTCACGAGCTTCTGTGCCCCGTTTTCCACCTTCACGATGCAAACCTGGTGTCGGCCGTCACCGTTGGGCGTGAAGGAATACGTGCCCAGCGCGCCCGGGTAATTCTGAAGCGAGAGAATGGCGTCGCGGATCTTGTCCTTGTCCGTCCCCGCCTGTTTAACGGCATTGGCAAGAATCATCAGGGCGTCATAGTTCCAGGCCGCCCAGGCATCCATGTCTTCGTTGTATTCCTTCCGGTATTCGGCTGCGTACCACTTATATTCTTCGGTCTGGTCCGGAATGGAATCGGCCGTTGTCAGAATGCCTTCCGCGGCCCCCTGGGCCAAGGCGAGGGTATCCTTCGCGCCGTTGGCCGGAGGCCCCACGTATTGGTACGGGCTGCCGAGCTGGCGGTATTGGCGCAGCACCACCGCGATGTCTTCGAGGATCGTGCCGTAGTGAACCAGGACCTCGGCCCCGGCCGCTTTAAGCGAAAGAAGCTGTGCGGTGTAGTCCTTGTCTCTCGTGGTATGCTTTTCCCGTTTGGCAATCGTGAGTCCGTATTCCCGGGCATATTTTTCGACCATGTCCGCGCCGCCGGTCCCGAATGCGTCGGAGTCGTGCAGAATTCCGATCTTTTTGAGCCCCAGGTCATCCTTGATATATTTGACGATGGCCTGTGCGGTGATCGAATCGTCCGGACGGCACCTGAACAGCCACGGATTTCCCTGCTTGGTGAGATTGACGTTGGTCCCGCCGATCATCGTGGGAATGCCGTAGTTCTTGACGGCGTCCGAAATGGCGAGGATCTGGGTGCTCTTGATGGGTCCCAGGATGGCGACGACTTTATCCTGTTCCACGCTCTTGTTCAAAGCGGCCAGGGCGCCTGGATTGGTCGACTGGTTGTCCTGGACGACGACCCTCAGCTTTTTCCCGTTGATCCCCCCGGTCTGGTTGATATGCTTTTCGGCCAGCTTGACCGCCTTGAGGAAATACACGGCTTCGCTTGCCGCGCTTCCCGTTACGGGGGCATTCATGCCGATCAGCACTTCATCGTCGACCGCGCGTGCCTCCATCAGGCTGCCATCGGCGGCGATACCGAGCAAAAGCACCAAAACGCATGCCGACAGCAGATGTTGAACCTTTTTCAGCCTGATCATTTGTTCCCTTTCGTTTCGAAATCGATTCCGGTTTCATCAAACGTTTGACTTCGATTCAGACAATCCCCCAACCGAACCGGCCCCCCGTTTCGCTGACCCCACGGGGCGGCTGCCCCGCGATGCGTCGGGATGCGGGCGACCGCACGCCGAGGTAGTGTCTTCCCATCTCCTCGTTGGAAAGCAGGTTTGCCGCCGTATCCGCAAGGACCATGTTCCCACTCGCGAGAACGAAACCGCGATTGGCGATGGACAGGGCCATGCGGGCGTTCTGCTCGACCAGCAGTATGGTCGTGCCGGACAGGCTGATCCTCTTGATGACGTCGAACACCTCCTGGACCAGCACCGGGGCAAGGCCAAGCGAGGGCTCATCCAGCAGCAGGAACTTCGGCCTGGACATGAGCCCCCTGCCGATGGCGAGCATCTGCTGCTGCCCGCCCGAGAGTTGCCATCCCGGACGATCCCGAAAATCTTTCAGGATGGGAAATATCCCGTACACTTCATCCAGGTCCCTGGTGAGTTCGACCTTGCCGACCTTGCCCCTGGGTGTCGCCCCGAGGAGCAGATTGTCCTGAACGCTGAGGCCCGCGAAGATGTGCCGCCCTTCGGGAACGCAGGCGATTCCCAGCCTGGCGATGTCCTCAGGGTCGAGTCGTGTGATCTCCCGGCCCATGAAGGAAATACGCCCCCTGGAAGGCCTTACCAGGCCGGTGATGGTTCGGATCGTGGTGCTCTTCCCCGCACCGTTCGCGCCGAGAAGAGTGACGATTTCTCCGGGATTCACGTCCAGGGACACTCCCTTCAGGGCCCGGACCGCGCCGTACGAGGTTTCAATGCCTTCCACCTCAAGCATAGGACACCTCCTTGCCGAGGTAGGCGCTGATCACTTCGGGGTGCACTTCGATCTGTTCATTCGTTCCTTCAGCGATCTTTTTACCGAAATTCAAAACGGTGATCTGATCGGAAATACTCATAACCAGGTTCATATCGTGCTCCACCAGGAGGATTGTGATCCCCTGTTCCCGAATTCGGTAAAGAAGTTCGGTCATGCGTTCGGTTTCCGCGGCATTGAGCCCCGCGGCCGGTTCATCGAGCAGGAGGAGCTTCGGTCCGGAGGCGAGTGCCCTTGCGATCTCGAGCAGCCTCTGCTGCCCGTAGGGGAGGCTCTTCGCCTGTGCGGACCGCCTGCCGCCGAGTCCCACGAAGTCCAGGGTTTCAAGCGCCCTTTCGCCGAGGTCCCTTTCCTCGCTTCTTTGCGCCGGAAGGCGTAATACGCCGGCGACGACCCCGGACTTCGAAAGGACGTGCTCGCCGATCATCACGTTGTCGAGGACGGACAGTGCCCCGAACAGGCGAATGTTCTGAAAGGTCCTGACGATTCCCGCCGCCGCGATGCCGTGGGGGCTGAGCCCCGCCACGTCGCGGCCCAGAAAGCGTATTTCCCCGGCGGTGGGGACGTAGAGGCCGCTCAGCATGTTGATGATCGTCGTTTTTCCGGAACCGTTCGGACCGATCAGCGCGTGAATTTCCCCCTTGCCCACGTTCATATCGACGCCGTCCACGGCCTTCAGACCGCCGAAGTGCTTTGCAAGACCCTTTACGGACAGGAGGACCCAGCCGGGATTGAGCCTGTCGGACGGGATGGGCAGCACGTTCCGTGCCGTGTGCACCGGGGCGGGACCCCGGCTCGAAACGGCGGAAGGAAGCTGCGATTCAGGGGCTGTCCGAGAGACCCACCAGTCCCTCAGTTTCCGGGCGGGGGCCATTGCGCCGATGAGGTTTGCAATTCCTCCGGGCATGAAAATCATGATGAGGACAATGGCGGCGGCGTATACCATCATGTAGGTGTCCTTGAGGGACCTCAGCAGTTCGGGCAGCAAGGAGAGGAGCGATGCGCCCACGATTGCGCCGACCGCGGATCCGTCGCCTCCGAGCACCGTCATCGCGAGAAGCATCACGGACTGATCGAAGGAAAACGTGTCCGGGCTGATGTAATGGGCGCCGCTGTGTGCGAAGAGGCTTCCTCCGAAGCCCGCATATCCCGAGGAAAGGGCAAAGGCCATGATCTTGTAATAGGTGGTGTGAATCCCGGTGGTCTCAGCCGCCATCTCGTTCTGGCGGATGGCGAGCAGAGCGCGCCCCACCCTGGAATTCTTCAGGCGGATGCAGGCCATGGTGAGCAGAACCAGGGCCGCGGAGGCAAGATAGAAAAACCTCCCTGGCGTGTTGAACACGAAACCGCCGACGGAGGGCGACGGAATCTGCGTAACGCCGTCGGCCCCGTTGGTGAGCCCGATCCAGTTGGTGAGCAGGAGCTGAACGATGAAGCCGAAGCCGATGGTCACCACTGCCAGGTAGTGGCCCGAGAGCTTGAGGCTGGGAATCCCGAGAAGCACCCCGAAGAGGGCCGCCACGGCAAATGAGGCGAACATCCCGATCCAGACCGGGCAGCCGAGTTTTGTCGTGAGAAGGGCTGATGTGTAGGCCCCGATTCCCCAGAAGGCCGCCTGGGCAAGGCAAATCTGGCCGGTGTAGCCGAGCAGAATGTTCAAACCCAGGCAGACCACGGAAAGACTGATGGACATGTTGGCCAGGTTGAGCCAGTAATTGCTCGATACGGCCAGGGGGAATGCCAGCAGGATGCCGGCCAGCACGATTCCGCCCACGAGTTTCACTGTTCCTGAATGCATCGTGATTTACGCTTTCTCCGCAATCTTTTCCCCGAAGAAGCCCTGCGGCCGGAATAACAGCACGAGAATCATGAGCACGAAGGCAAAGGCATCGCGATAGGCACTGGAAATGTAGAAAGAGAGAAAGATCTCGATCACCCCCAGGAAAAGCGATCCCAGAATCGCCCCGGTGACACTCCCGAAACCTCCTATGATCGCGGCGCAAAACCCTTTCAGACCCGCGAGGGTTCCCATGTCCTTGGTGACGTAAAAAATGGGTCCCAGCAGGATGCCGGCGATGGCGGCAAGGACCGTGCTGTAGATGAAGGTGAGGGCGATCATGCCGGAAATCCGTATGCCGAGCAGGCGGGCCATTTCCTTGTCCTGCGCGGTTGCCTGCATCTTCTTGCCGAGTCCGGTCCTTTCAAAAAAGAAATGCTGGAGCACGAGGAGCACCGCGGTCACGACGATGATGAGAATGTGCTGCGGGTCGACGTACACTCCCCCGAGATTCAGCACGTCCATCCGCGTCGGGCGGACCATCACCTGGGGAAGGGCGCCGAACACGAACTGCGCCCCGTTTTTGAGAAAAATCGACACGCCGATGGTGCTGATGATCACGGGAAGAAAAGACCGGTTGCGCAGGGGGTAGTAGGCGACACGTTCGAAGAGAATGCCGAAAAACCCCATGAAAGCAATGGTGATGAGATAAGCCGCAATGATCGGAATTCCTAGGCCCGCCGTGAGTCCCACGACAACGTACGCCGGAAGCATCACCAGTTCCCCCTGGGCAAAATTGACCACGTTGACCGCCTTGTAGATCAATACGATCCCGAGGGCGATGAGCGCGTAAATGGAGCCCATGGCAAGGCCCGTGACAAGCATTTGCAGATTGATGGCCAAATCCATGAAAAGGAATCCTCAACTCAGCGTCCAGAACGCTGAGGCTTGCCGTGCGAGGCCGAATTCCGCAAAAAGGGGGGGTATTCTATCCCCGCTCCTCTTTGCGCGCGGAAACGCCGTCGCAGGCGACTGAACAGGAATCAAACGCGAAAACGGTCGATGACGCGAACATCGGGTTCCAGCCCCAGCCCCGGGCCCTGCGGGACCCTGACGCGGCCACCGACGGGAACGGTCGCATTGCCGAAGAGTTCCTCGTCGAAGTCGCAAAAGAGCCTCTCGAGCAACGGGGTCCCGCGCTGCGCCGCACTCAGGTGAATGGTCGCCGCCTGGCCCGGGCCGAACAGGGCGCAGTGGGGCGAAAACTCGATTCCGTGGGCCTCGCAGAAGGCCGCGATTTTCAGGACTTCGGTGATCCCTCCGGTCTTTGCAACGTCGGGTTGAGCGATGTCGATGGCTTCCTCCTCGAACATGGCCACAAAGTCGAACAGGCTGCCCGCGTTCTCACCGGAAGCGATACGGTGGTTTCCCTGCTTCCTCACGGCCGCAAGCCCCCGGTAATTCTCGGGCGGCCACACGGGTTCCTCGAACCAGACCAGTCCGAGCGGGGCGAGGTCCCGGTCGATTCGAAGCGCCTCGGGGACGGACCAGGGGCAGTTCGTGTCCAGCATTACCCTGGCTTCGGGCCCGGCGGCCTCAACGGCGGCCCGGATCGTATCGATTTCAATTTCATGCAGCTTGATGGTTCGGTACCCGCGATCCACGGCGCGGCGAACCGCCTTCGTGACCGCCGGCGCTGTCCCGTAGCGCATGAGACTCGCGTAGACTTCCAGTTCGTCGGTGAACGGCCCTCCCAGCAGGCGGACCAGGGGAAGTCCGCTCGATTTGCCGAGGATGTCCCACAGGGCGATGTCGATTGCCGCAATGCCGTATTCCATTGCGCCGACGCGCCCGAAATTGTGGAGCTGAAACTCCAGGTCGAATTTGATCTTGGCGATCCGTTCCGCGTTCCTGCCGATAACGAGGGGCAGCAGGCGTGTGTCGATCACCTGTTTCAGAGCGGAATCCCGGTTCCGGGAAAACGCTTCACCCCAGCCGACCAGGCCCGAGTCCGTTTCAAGCCTCACCAAAAGAGTGTCAAAGCGATTGGCGGGTTCACCACCGAAGCTCCATGGAGGGGTTCCCCCCGCCTCGAACGGGATCGACACCAGAATCGATTCGGCTTTTGTTATCTTCAAAACGATCTCCCTTCACATAATGGCATGGACTGTTCGGCCTCAGTGGAATCGGGCCGCCGGCACGTATGCCCCTCCCCGGAAGAGGCCCGTCAAGGCCGGAGTAAATGTTCATCAAATTAATCAAGTTGGTGTATTATCCATGGATGCTCTCTCTTTGTCAATAACTTTTCGCATCTTTTCACTTCCCGGGATGGGGCCGCCGTGCGTGCCAGTTCAGGCAAGCTGAAAATCTCCCGGGCACCCGGTTGAAAGCGGATCTTTCCCGTCGACCGGGATGAAGGATATTTAAACGGCGGCCTCGGACCGTATTCACGAATCCTCTCGGGTCAAGTCGGGTCGAGCCTCACGGGCTTTCTCTCTCCGGGGGAAAGCGGAGAGACCCCGGGGGGGGCCGCTTGAACAGGCCGCCATGCCCCCGGCGCTCCTCAGATCTGTTTTGATTCTTGGGAAGGGCCATATTATAGTGACCCGGCCTCCGCCTTCTCGGGGAGAGGTGCTCTTAGACGCTGGAAAGGACTCAAGGAGAACACGTGGGCATGGGGATAGCGTCCGACCTTGTTATCATCGTGGTGGCCGCCCTGCTGGGAGGGGTGATTGCCCATAAGCTCAAGCAGCCTTTGATCGTGGGGTACATCGTCGCAGGGGTGGTTGTCGGGCCGCATACGGGGGGAGTCACCGTATCGCAGGTCCACGACATCGAACTGCTGGCGGAGATCGGAGTGGCTCTGCTGCTCTTCGCCCTGGGGCTCGAGTTCTCACTCACGAAGCTGAAACCGGTGCGCGCCATAGCCCTGGTCGGCACGCCGCTGCAGATGGTCCTCACCATCGCCTACGGTTTCGCCATCGGGCACTGGATGGGCCTCGACTGGATTTCCGCGGTCTGGCTGGGCGCCCTCATTTCTCTTTCAAGCACGATGGTCATCCTGAAAACCCTGATGAACCAGGGATGGATCGGCACCCTGTCCAGCCGGGTGATGATCGGCATGCTCATTGTCCAGGACCTGGCGGTCGTACCGCTGATGATCATCCTGCCCATGCTGAACGACCCCGAAACGGGGTTTTCCCTGCTGGGGCTGGCCGTATTGAAAGCGGTCGCTTTTATCGTGGTGATGGTCCTGCTGGGCACACGGCTCCTTCCCCGCCTGATGGCGTACGCGGCAAAATGGAATTCACGGGAACTGTTCCTGCTGGCAATAACCGCCATAGGTCTCGGGATCGGCTACGCCACCTATCTCACGGGGCTCTCCTTCGCCTTCGGGGCATTCGTGGCGGGGATGGTGCTCAGTGAATCGGACTACAGCCACCAGGCCCTGAGCGACATCATCCCGTTGAGGGACCTGTTCGGCCTGCTGTTCTTCACTTCGGTGGGGATGCTGCTCGATCCGGCATTTCTGCTGGCTCACTGGGATACGATTCTCGTGCTCGTGGGTCTCGTATTTGCGGGCAAGGGGCTTATTTTTGCCGTGCTGGCCCGTCTGTTCGGATACTCGAACGTCATTCCTCTTGCGGTCGGGCTGGGCATGTTCCAAATAGGGGAATTTTCCTTCGTGCTGGCCCGGATCGGACTCAACGATCATTCCATTTCCGGTGAGCTGTATTCCCTCGTGCTCAGCGCCGCGGTCGTCAGCATGGTATTGACACCCATCCTCTCGGGACTCACCGTGCCGCTCTATTCGCTTAGAAAACGCTGGCGCGGCAAGGATCCTCTTCAAACGATCAATCTGCCCGAAACCGGGCTGCACGATCATGTGGTCATTGCGGGGGGAGGGCGGATCGGGCAGCATGTGGCCAGGGTGTTGAATGACTGCGGTCTTGCTTTCGTGCTCGTCGAACTGGACTACCGGAGGGTCCTGGAAGCGCAGGGCAAGGGTTTCCCGGTGATTTTCGGCGACGCGAGCCAGGAGACGGTCCTGGAAACGGCGGGGGTCGGGAAAGCGCGGTTGCTTCTGATCACCATTCCCTCGATAGTGGTCGCACAGTCCACCGTCCTTCAGGCCCGGCGGTACAACCCCGATTTGAACATCGTGGCCAGGGCCGAAGGGATGGAAATGATGAAACGCCTGTATGAAAAGGGTGTTACGGAAGTGGTTCAACCCGAATTCGAAGCCGGTCTGGAAATCACACGGCAGGCACTGCTTCATCTGGACGTGCCCGCGGCGGAGATACTCCGGTACACCGATGCGGTGCGCCGGGACCTGTACGCACCACTCTGCACGGACCATGGGACTTACCAGGCGGCGGCTCTGCTCCAGAGGGCTTCGAACCTGCTGGAGACGAACTGGCTGGAACTCGACCGGGACAACGTTCTGACGGGGCGTGCCGTTGGTGAACTTGAAATTCGCACCCGAACCGGCGTCTCGGTGGTCGGAGTGATACGCGGCGGAACTCTCCACCCCAATCCGGGGCCTCGATTCCATTTCGCCCAGGGAGACCTCGTGGCGGTCATCGGGAAAAAGGAGCAGTTCTCGGAATTCAGGAAACTCGCATACCCGGAGCAGGGGCAATGAGGGCGGGCCGGGCGGAATGGGAACGAATGACGGGAAGGCCCGGTCCGGAAGGGCCGAATCCCAAAGAGGAGCGGAAGGATGAAACGCATCGGTAAGCGGTGGGGGATTTTTTTGTTTCAGGTTTTGCCGTGTCTGCTCGTGCTGATTCTTGCCGGTCCGGCCGCGTCCGGAATCCGGCTGTTGAAGGGGCAGACGGTTTATGTGCCCGCTTATTCCCACATCTATCATGGCGACAGGGAAGTCCCCTTCTACCTGACCGTAACGCTCAGCATCCGGAACACGGACCCGTCTCAGAGCATCACTCTTGTTTCCGTGGACTATTATGATACTGACGGAAAGCTCATCAAGAGTTATATGGATAAGGAAGTGAAGCTCGGGCCCATGGCATCGACGCGCTACGTTGTGCAGGAATCCGACAAGAGCGGCGGTTCCGGGGCAAATTTCGTGGTCAGGTGGAAATCGGACTCAAAAGTCACCGAGCCGATAATGGAAAGCGTAATGATCAGCACTTCGACGCAGCAGGGGATATCGTTCACCTCCCGGGGCCAGGCCATCAGGGAGGAAGCGGAATAAGGCGGGGCGCGGTGGAGGCGCTCCCGCACCGAGGCCGGAAACGGCGGCCCCGGAGCGCTCTATTTGAAGGTGCATTGAAAAAACCAATAGTTCCGGGGACGTAAATCTCGGTTTTTCAGAGGTTGGTTCAGTTTCAATAATCTCTCATTTTGATCAGAAATCCCATTGAATTGCTCCCCCTCATTATGGATAATCGGGTCGCCTTTTGGGGAGGATCGGTCACAGCGTCCGGTTGATTGTCACTGGAACGAGTCTGCCTGCCGGTCTGTGTGATACCGCTCACGGCTAGGCCATCTGAATTTGTGCTGGGTACCCCATTCGCAGCAGAGAGTTAACGTGCTTTTGGAACGGTCCGAATGGGTGTCCGCAACAGCCTGTTGGGCGAAACGAGTAAATTGGCAGTGGATAGACTGCTCTCGATGTCGACTGTTTTTTCCCGCGATGCGGTATTCCGAAGCGGTGCGCATGCCCCCTGCGCGGCCTCCAGGGCTGTATTTTCTCTTACCGCTGGTCTCCTGATCGTATTTCTGGCATTTATCCCGGCCGGGTGCGGTTCCCGACAGCTCTCCTCGGGTAGGACCGCTCAAGACGGACAAATCATCGAAAACAAGGGTTCGGACACCCTGGTCAATCTGGCTCTGGCCTGGGCCGAGGTCTATATGCCGTGGAACCCGTCGATCAGGATTTCCGTGACCGGCGGGGGCACGGGTACCGGGCTCGCCTCCATGATCAACGGCACCGTCGCCATTGCCAACGCGTCGCGGGCGATGAAAGCGGAAGAAATCTCAGCGGCGGAGGCCAACGGGATCGAGCCGGTGGAATACGTGGTGGCCCGGGACGCCATAGCCGTAGTCGTGAACATGTCGAACCCGGTGAACGGACTGACGCTTGAGCAGCTCTCGGAGATCTACAAGGGGCGGATCACCAACTGGCGTGAAGTGGGGGGGGAAGACAGGCCCATCGTTCTTCTGTCCCGCGAATCGAATTCCGGGACCTATGTTTATTTTCTGGAAAACGTGGTGCGGCTCGGGGCAGAGGGCGATAAATCGCTCTTTTCGCCCGATGCCCTTCTGATGCCTTCATCCGAGGGCATCAGTGTGGAGATTCGTCAAAATCCCAACGCCATCGGGTACGACGGGCTGGGCTATGTGACTTCCGATCAAAAGGTGCTGGGCCTGGCACGGAACACGGCTGGGTTATATGTGTACCCTTCCGTTCGGACGGTCAACGACGGCTCATACCCGATTTCACGTCCGCTTTTCATGTACACGGCCGGGCAGCCGTCCGGCCCTCTGAAAGCCTACCTGGACTGGGTGACCGGCGACGGGCAGGCCCTGGTGTCAAAGCTGGGCTTTGTGCCATTGCATTGAAATGAGTGAAGATGCCGCGAATCGATAATCCGGAAATTCCCCGCCGCCAGTGGATGGAGCTGTTGATTGAAAGCACCATACGCGTGCTGGGCTTTTCCACCATCGGCCTGGTGGTGCTGATCTGCCTGTTTCTGCTCCGGGAAGGCATGCCCGCGTTCTTTCAGGTGACCCTCGGCAATCTTTTCGGCACGCGCTGGTATCCCACCTTCGATCTGTTCGGGACGCTGCCGTTGATTCTCGGTTCCGCCCTGGTCACCGTCGTGTCGATCGTCATGGCCCTGCCTCTCGGGGTCGCGACCGCAGTGTTCGTACGCGAGGTTGCGCCGAACTGGGCGCGGGAGATCCTCAAGCCCATGATCGAGGTCCTCGCCGGGATCCCTTCGGTTGTCCTCGGTTTTTTCGGAATGCACGTTATCGCGCCGCTCGTCCGCGAAACCCTGGGAACCCCGACGGGCCTGACGGTGTTCGCGGGGGC
Organism: uncultured Syntrophobacter sp.; assembly: GCA_963663685.2. Lineage (GTDB taxonomy): Bacteria > Desulfobacterota > Syntrophobacteria > Syntrophobacterales > Syntrophobacteraceae > Syntrophobacter. The sequence continues at coordinate 712,676 of CAXXDT010000014.1, forward strand.
GCTCATCCTGGCCTACATGTCTCTTCCCACCATAATCAGCGTTGCCGAGGACGCCCTGGATGCCGTGCCCAAGGGCTACCGGGACGCGGCACTCGCAATGGGGGCCACCCAATGGCAGGTCATATGGCGCGTGGTGGTGCCGGCCGCCCGTTCGGGCATCCTCATGGCGGTGATGCTGGGAATGGGACGAGCCATCGGCGAGACCATGGCGGTGATGATGGTGACCGGCAATGCGGCCCGAATGCCGCTCAGCCTGAATTCTCTTTTCATGCCGGCCCGCACCATGACCGCCACCATCGCCGCTGAAATGGGCGAAGTGGCCCAGGGGAGCACTCACTACCACGTTCTGTTCGGCATCGGGATCATTCTTTTCCTGCTGACCTTTCTGATCAATCTGGCCGCCGCGTCGGCCATCTTTCGAAAGCAACGCAGGGGAGGGCTTCGCTGATGAACCGATACTGGGTGCAGCGCATGGGGTTCGCCCTGCTGACCCTGGCCGCCCTGGCGGTTGTGGTGCCCATCCTGGTGGTGATCGGGATTATCGTCGTCCAGGGTGCCGGGGCGCTGTCCTGGGATTTCATCGCTTCCATGCCCAGGGACGGGATGAAGGGGGGCGGCATTTTCCCGGCCATCGTCGGGACCCTGCTGCTCACTTTGGGTACGGCGCTGGCGGCGATCCCCGTGGGCATCGGAGGGGCGATCTACCTCGCGGAGTACGCGCGGGACAACTGGCTGACCCGGTGTATCCGGTTGGCAATCGTTAATCTGGCGGGCATCCCTTCCATCGTTTACGGGCTCTTCGGCCTGGGGCTTTTCGTGCTCATGCTGAGAATGGGGACTTCCATTCTGGCCGGTTCGCTCACCCTTGCCATCATGACCCTGCCGATCATCATCAGCACGGGGGAAGAGGCCCTGCGCGCGGTGCCCACGGAATTCCGGACGGTCAGCGCCAGTCTCGGAGGGTCCCGGTGGCAGGGCATTCGCTACGTCATTCTTCCGCAGGCGTTTCCGGGCATGATCACCGGTGTTATCCTGGGACTGCTGAGGGCCGCTGGGGAAACGGCGCCGATTCTTTTCACCGTGGCCGCCTTTTACCTGCCGCGTCTGCCCCAATCCCCCTTCGATCAGACCATGGTGCTGCCTTACCATCTGTACGTCATCAGTACCCAGGTGCCGGGCATGCCGGTCAGCGTGCAGCACGGGACGGCCCTGGTGCTGCTCGCACTGGTCCTTTCGATGAATCTTGCGGCGACGATCGTCCGCAGTTATTTCCGGCGGAGGCGGCAGTGGTGACTTCCAAGATTCGCGTCGAAAACGTGGACTACTTCTACGGGAATCAGCAGGCCCTCCGGGATATCACCCTGGACATCCCGGCCAATCAGATCACCGTTTTGTTCGGACCGGCGGGGGGAGGCAAAACAACCCTTTTGCGCCTCATCAACCGGCTGAATGACCTGGTGGAAGGCACCCGGATGTCAGGGCGGATTTCTCTCGACGGACAGGACATCTATGCGCCGGCCACCAATGTTCCCAGCCTCCGGCGGCGCGTGGGGATGGTGTTCGCCCTGCCGTTGCCGCTTCCCGGGACGATCTGGGAAAACGTGACCTACGGCCCCAAGCTCACTGGACTGCACGACCGGGACCGGCTCTATGAGATCGTCGAACGCAGTCTGGCCCAGGCAGCCTTGTGGGACGAAGTTAAAAACCGGCTCGACAGTCCTGCCAATGAACTGTCGGGCGGCCAGCAGCAGAGGCTCTGCATCGCTCGCAGCCTGGCGCTCGAACCCGAGGTGCTGCTGCTCGACGAACCCACGTCCGGGCTGGACCCCATTTCCACCCGAAAGGTGGAAGAGTCCCTCTTCGAACTGAAAGACCTTTATACGATCGTAATCGTCCCGCACAGCATTCAACAGGCGGCCCGGGTCGCCGACCAGGCGGGTTTTTTCCTCATGGGTGAATTGATTGAATACCGGCCGGGCACGGAAATTTTCACGAGGACTCACGAAAAACGCACCGAGGATTACCTGACGGGCCGCTTTGGATAAACGAGATCAGATGGATAAGATTACGGTCGAGCACCTCAATTTCTATTACGGCAAAAAGTTGGCTCTGTCGGACATCTCGGTTTCCATCGAGGAACTCCGGATCACGGCCCTTATCGGACCGTCTGGATGTGGAAAATCCACTTTCCTGCGATGCCTGAACCGGATGAATGACACCATCAGGGGCACGCGTGCCGAGGGTGCCGTGATACTGGATGGACGGAATATCTACACGCCCGGCTGTGACGTGGTGGATCTGCGTCAGCGGGTGGGAATGGTTTTCCAGCGTCCGAACCCTTTTCCCCAGTCCATCTTCGACAACGTGGCCTTCGGGCCGCGCGTCCTGGGGCTGACCAGGCGGACGAACCTCTCCGACATCGTGGAAGAGAGCCTCACGGCGGCGGTGCTCTGGGATGAGGTGAAGGATCGTCTGAAGGCGGATGCCTTGAACCTCTCCCTGGGGCAGCAGCAGCGGCTGTGCATCGCGCGCACCCTGGCGGTGAAACCCGAAGTCATCCTGATGGACGAACCGTGTTCGGCTCTCGATCCCATCGCGACTTCGCAGATCGAGCAACTGATGGAAGCGCTGAAGGAACACTACACGATCGTCGTCGTCACTCACAACATGCAGCAGGCGGCGCGCGTGTCTGACCGGACGGGTTTTTTCTGGTTGGGCCGGTTGGTGGAATTCGATGCGACCGAAACCATTTTCACGCGTCCCGGCCAGAAATTGACGGAAGACTACGTTACCGGGCGCGCCGGCTGACCGCAGCCGCGCATGGCACCGCTGTTTCGGGGTGTCGGAACCGCCGCTGGCCCGACCGTCTTTCAGCCGCGGATCTTTTTCAGGAGCCAGCCCCATGTTCCGGCCGAGCGCTTTCATGGTCCGGATGCCTTCCTCGTCCTTTTCCACTTCGCCCTTGTTTCTCCCAACCCCTATGTTCGGGTAGATCGAGCCCGGCACAATCTCATCTCACTGGCCAGGAAAAGGTGGATGACGGTGTCGAAGGCGTGGGTCGCGCCCGCCCCGCGCACGGCGACGATGGCGGCCCCGACCTTGTGCCTGAAAAGAAAATCTTTCGCCTTGGCCACGAAGCCCGCCCGGTCGATCAATGCCTTCATTTCGGGCGTGAGGTCGCCGCAGCAGGTGGGCGATCCCTGGAGGATCCCTCCGACGCAGAGGTGTGCGCTCCCCCTCCGGATTACTTTTCCCTTGACACCGAAAACGAGGAACGATATTAGTCTTTTAATATTCATTAAATCAATCAAGCTACTGATGTATGGCGCCAGGATGCAGCAATGGTGGAATGTATTGCCGAAAGGAACGTGCTATGGCGGCTGAGGCTTATGCGGAAAACCCATCGGGGGAGCGCGCGGGAATCGGTTTGGAATCGGTTTCGTTCGCATACAACGGGACGATGGTGTTGGAAGACATCAATCTTACCGTACGTGAAGGTGAAATGCTGTCCCTTCTCGGGCCGAGCGGCTCGGGCAAGACAACCCTGCTGCGCCTGGCGGCAGGGGTTGAAAAACCCCTTGCCGGGCACATATTCTGCCGGGGGAAGCCCGTCTCGGGGCCCGGGATCGATCGGGGAATGGTGTTCCAGGATTATTCGCTTTTCCCGTGGATGAACCTCGTGGAAAACCTCGTTCTGGCAATCGAAAAATCGCATCCCTCGCTGCACAGGAGGGAGCGGCGCCTGCTGGCCGAACAATACCTGACGACGGTCGGCCTGACAGGGCTCGGCGGCAGGTATCCCTTCGAACTCTCCGGGGGGATGCAGCAGCGGGTGGCCATTGCCAGAGCGCTTGCCGCCGGTTCCCGGTTTCTTCTCATGGATGAACCGTTCGGGGCGCTCGATCCGATCAACCGTTCCAGGCTCCAGGAACTGTTGATCGGGATTTGGGCCGGTTCGAGCCCGGCAAAGACCGTCATCTTCGTGACTCACGATATCGATGAGGCTCTTTACATGGGGGACCGCGTGGTGATCCTCGGATCGTCTCCCGGGAGGACCATTGCCGAAGTCCGCGTGGATTTCCCGCGCCCGAGGACTCCGCAGACCTTTCTCAAGGACCGGGGGTATCAGGCCATGAGGGGCCGGGTGCTGGAATACCTGAGGGATGACGTCGTCAGGAGGCTGGAAACCGCTGACATGGTCAATGGGCAGGGAGAGGGGATATGATGGAGAACACCGTCTTTCAGGACGAGCGGCGGCGGGCCCTGAACGGGCACGCCGGGCAGGATATCGCGGACGCGCGGCGGAACATCGCGCGAATATCGGCGAGGATTCTCAAAGGGAAGGAAGGGGTACTGTTCTGGATCCTCATCATCGCCGTGTGGCAGGTGGTTTCCCAATTGTCGGGCGGCCAGCATCGATATCTCTTTCCGTCTCCGCTGGTAACCGCCAAAATACTGTTGGAGTCGCTCCCGGAGCTGTTGAGAGGCACTTGGTCCTCTTTCCTGATTCTTGCGCCGGGTTATTTCCTGGCCGTCGTTGCCGGGATCGTCTGGGGGATTCTGGTCGGCACGACGGAGTGGCTGAAACGCGCCTTCAACCCGTTTGCGCGCGTCGCCGCCCCCGTTCCTCCCACCATTTACATTCCCTATGCCATCGCACTGCTTGCGACCTTCCGGTCGTCTGCGATTTTTGTGGTCTTCATCGGCGCTTTCTGGCCCATTTTTCTGAACACCGCTGCGGGCGCCTCCGCCGTCCCCGCCCGGTACCGGGATGACGTCCGCGTCCTGGGGCTCACCCGGTTTGAGTACCTGTGGCGGATTGTCTTCCCGTGCTCACTGCCTCACAGTTTTTCGGGCATGGCGGTAGGACTGGCCTTGTCCTTTATTTTGCTTACCGTGGCCGAACTGTTCGGTGCCAACGCGGGATTGGGCAGGTTTGTTCAGTATTACGCCGATTTTGCGGACTATCCGAGAATGGTCGCCGGTATCATCTACACGGGTTTTATCACTTTCCTGTCGATGGAGGCCCTCGAGAGAATCAAAAGGAGGGCTCTCTTTTGGGTCAGATGATGCTATAATAATAAAGTTCGGACTTGCTCCGAATGTCGCCCCGGGGTTGAGTGCGGGGCGCGGCACAGACGGCGGAGCCTTTTTCATGCTGAAAAAGGCCACTGAATTCATCGGGCTATTCCCGCCGGGGGGAGGGCGAATGCTCCCGCGTGGTCCGGGCTTTGGCTGGAAAGCACTTCCCGGCCGTACGGAGATACCCGGGGGGCGAAGGGAAGGCCATCGAAGGCCGTACCTTTTTAGAGGAGATATACTTTTGTCAGTTGAAAAAACCGATTTGACCTGTTCGGACTGTTCCGTTAAGAACTGTTACCGGAGAAACGATAAATATCCGGGGTTTTGCCTGACCGAAAACGCTCCGCCCGATCTGGTCGATTCCTGTACCGAGATTTGCCGGGCCGACGGCATCGATGCCAGGATGGCCCGCAGTGCAGCGGAAGTGGAAGGACTTTATCACGGGAAACTGACGCGTGCCGAGGAAATCATTGCGTTTGCCCGCAGGATCGGTGCCGTGAAAATCGGTATCGCTTCGTGCGTGGCGCTCCTGCAGGAATCCAAGGTGTTCGTCAAGGTGCTGAGGGCGAACGAACTTGAACCGTACACGGTGGTGTGCAAAGTGGGGTCTGTGGATAAAACGGAGATCGGCATTCCCGAAGCGTTGAAACTCCAACCCGGGAATTACGAAGCCATGTGCAATCCGATCCTCCAGGCGAAGCTCTTGAACCTCCGGAAAACGGACTTGAACGTCATCGTCGGCCTGTGCGTGGGCCACGATTCACTTTTCATCCGGTATTCGGATGCCCCGGTCACGACGCTCATCACCAAGGACCGCGTCACGGGGCACAATCCTGCGGTCGCACTGTATACGGCGGGGTCTTATTACAAGAGGCTTCTCGAAAAGGGAAGGAACCTGTAGAGCCCGACCGGCGGTCGGTTTCCATACTTCGGGGGGCGGTGATTCCGTGCAAATGGCCGGAGTTCCGGCCGCGGCGTACTCGAGGCCGACGAACCGAAGACGCAGGTTGCCTTATGGCTTCGTCGTCTGCCCTGCGCGGGTGATTTCCGGGCCGTCTCCCGCCGAATGCCGCTCCGAACAAAAGCATTGACATGTGGCCGTATTGAGTAGGAAATACTACAATTCCATTGTGAAAGGAGTCAGAATATGCCGGTTTCCCAGCGATGTCAGTACGCCTTACGAGCGGTTTTCGAACTCTCCAAGGGCGATGGGGAATCCCCGGTCAAGATGGCTAAGATCGCTAAAAAACAGGCGATTCCTGTTCGGTTCCTCGAGATCATCCTGAATGATCTGAAGCGTGGAGGTTTCATTCGACCGATACGGGGGAAGGACGGCGGCTGGTTCCTGGCACGGTCTGCCCGGGAACTGACGGTGGGTGAGATCATGCGTTTCATAGAAGGGCCGTTCGCCCCGGTGGGCTGTGTCAGTGACACTCCCAGCGAATCCAAGGATTCGTGTCCTCTCTACGGGAACTGTGTTTTTACCCCCCTGTGGGAGCGTGCCCAGAAGGCCCTCGCCGAGGTCTATGACGGAACCACTTTTCAGGATCTCCTCGATCAGGAGACCCAGATGATCAGCAACTACCGGTCCTGCGTCGACTACGTCATCTGAAGAGGCCGGACCGGAAGGGCTGAAACGACGACCGCATCTTTCCCGCCTTCAACCGGAGCGGCCGAGGTCTTCCCCTCACGATAGAGATCTTCTCTTCGACAAATTCCATCCGTCAGCGCAGCGCGACGTAACGGCGTGTTCTGAAAAGGCAGAGGCAGGTTTTTCACTTGAGAAAAGACGGCGCCCAAGGCAGAGGGACTTTTTTTGTCATTCAGGGCGGAGGAAGAATATGCGGGAAGGGGCTTCCCGCGTGTCTCACACTGACAAAAGGGGAGAGCTGCCGCCTGCCGTCGTCAGGTGCCGATATACCGGGCATAGAGGTTTCTTGCCCGGGCCTGGTCCGTGGTGTTCAGAACGAGAGCCCGCCCGTCGGGGAAGAGGACCATTTCGCCTTCGGCGGCCTTGAACCGGAGAAGCAGCCCGCTCGCGGTAACCGATCCCGCCTGTTGCAGCCTTGTGCGCAAGGCGTTCATATCGACTTCGAGACTCCGCGGCGGAGTGACCTGAACGGCGTTGCGCCCGCACATGACGGTTGTCCACGATATTTCGGCCGAAGTCAGGTAGTCGAATTGCCTCAGCCCGCAGCAGGGGCATTGGTCCGATTTCTTCAGGGTAAACGTCTGAAAAGTGCCCTGCCACGGATCGACGGAGATGAGCCGGCCCCCGAGGTCTTCCGTTCCCGTTAGAATCCGCAGGGCCGCGGTGGCCTGCAGTGAGGCGACCACCCCGACGGCGGTGTTGAGCACTCCGCTCGTATCGCAGGTTTCGAAGCTGCCCGGTTCGGGTTTGTTCGGCATAAGGCACCTCAGGCAGGGGCCGCTGCCGGCCCTGATGACCATGACCATGCCCGTGGTGCCGATCACTCCGCCGTAAATCCAGGTCATTCCGTGTTTCACACAAGTGTCGTTGATGAGGTACCTGGTTTCGAAATTGTCCGTTCCGTCAAGCACGAGATCGCTGCCCGTGACGAGGGCTTCGATGTTGGCCGGGGTCACATCGACGGCCCGGGTTTCGACGACAACCTCGGAATTGATGGAGCGCAGGCGATGGGCCGCCGCTTCACTCTTGGCGATATGGGCCGCCGCGTCCTTCTCATCGAACAGGATCTGGCGCTGAAGATTGGTGATGTCAATGATATCGCGATCCACGATCCTGATGGTGCCCACACCGGCGCGTGCGAGCAGTTCGGCCTGAAACCCGCCAAGCGCCCCGCAGCCGATGATGAGAATATTGCTTTGCGCCAGTTTCCGCTGCCCCTCGATGCCGATCTCGGGAAGAATCTGCTGGCGTGCATACCTGCCTTCGCTGGGATTCATTCGTGTCTCCGTCTCGTGGAGAGTAAAATCAGAGGGGCCGGTCGATCCATCCGCCGCCCAGTACCCTGTCCCCGTCGTAGAACACGGCGGCCTGGCCGGGTGTGACGGCCCGGGCGCTCCCGTCGAACACAACGGTCACGGTCCCGCCGCCCGGATTTTCGATGACGGCCGGAATCGGGGCGTGACGATAGCGGATTTGAACCTCACAGTGGAGCGGTCCGTGTTCCCGGATGTCGGCGTTCCATACCGCCGATGAGGCAACCAACCCGGGCGAGAGGAGGTCCTGCTCCTCCGTGGTGAGAACGATGTCGCCGTTTCCGGGATTTATGGACTTCACCCAGACGGGACGACCGAAGCTCATCCCGAGGCCTCTGCGCTGTCCGACCGTAAACCGGTGGAGCCCACCATGCCTGCCGAGCGTCACCCCCCCCGGGTCCACGAAACGCCCGGGCCTGGCCGATGCTTGGAACATCTGGCGCAAAACTTCCGGGTAGACTTCGCCCTTTGCCACAAAGCATGCGTCCTGGCTTTCTTCCCGCTGTGCGTTCCGAAATCCCCACCGGGCCGCCAGTTCCCGAACCTGGGCCTTCTTGAGGGAATCGAGGGGGAAGATGCTCGCATTGAGCTGTTCGACGCCGAGAGGGAAAAGAAAATAGGTCTGGTCCTTCCGGCGATCGAGGCTTCTCGTCAGGTAGGGTCTTCCCGAGGCGTCCTTTTGGATTTTCGCGTAATGGCCGGTAGCGATTTTCGATATGCCCAGGCGGCGTGTGTACTGGAGCAGGAAGCCGAACTTGATGCGTTCGTTGCACATGATGCACGGGTTTGGCGTCCGCCCCCGTGAGTATTCCGTCCAACTGTAGCGCAGCACCGATTCCCTGAATTCCTCATGGCATTCCACCACGTAGTGTGCAATGCCCATGTCCCCGGCGACCGCCCGCGCATCGACGGCCCCGTCGAGGCCGCAGCAGGATTTGCCCGGGGGCGTCTCGCGGCAGGGCTGAAGCTGCAGTGTCATGCCGACCACGTCGTGCCCCGCTTCGAGGAGAAGGGCCGCGGCCACACTGGAATCCACCCCACCGCTCATGGCGACCGCTATGCGCTGCCTCTCGGAACTCATTTCGCCTTCAGGCCCTCGACCAGATCCGAAACGGCATTCACCACCCGGTCCACCTCATCGGCCGTATTCTCGTGGCTCAGCGAAAAGCGTATGCAACTCGTCGCCCGCTGTTCGTCCAGACCCATGGCCGTCAGAACATAGGACGGTTCATGGCTTTCGGCCTGGCAGGCCGAACCGGTGGAAACGGCGATGCCCATGAGGTCCAGGTTTATGGCGAGCATCTGCCCGTCCACCCCGTCGAAGCTGATGTTCGACGTGTTCGGCAGGCGGTGTTCCACACAGCCGTTGATGTTCGCTTCGGCGATCCGCGAAAGGACGCTCCGTTCAAGCCGGTCCCTCAGACCGCCGACGGTGCGCCGCACTTCATCGATCCTCGTCTTTGCGAGTCGGCATGCATGCCCGAGTCCGACGATGGCGGCCACGTTTTCGGTGCCGGCCCTGCGGTGCCGTTCGTGGTGGCCCCCGTGGATCAGCACGGGCTGCGGAATGCCGCGTCGGATGAACAGTGCCCCGATTCCCTTCGGGCCGTGGATTTTGTGGCCTGAAAGAGACAACAGGTCGACGCCCAGCATGTCCACGTCGATGGACACGCGGCCGAGCGCCTGAACGGCGTCGGTATGGAAAAGGACCCCTTTGTTCCGGGCGGCTTCGGCGGCCTTCTGTACCGGCTGAATCGTTCCGGTTTCGTTGTTTCCGAGCATGACGGATACAAGGACAACGTCTTCATCGATCACATCGGCCAGCGAGGCGGAATTGATCCTGCCTTCACGTCCCACCGGAAGATAGGTGATTTTGAATCCTTTTGTCTCCAGGTAGCGACAGGTATTCAGCACGGCCTGGTGTTCAATCGGGGTGGTAATGACTCTGCTGCCCGGCTTTCCCCTGGCTTCGGCTATCCCCAGAATCGCCTGGTTGTCGGCTTCGGTTCCCCCGCTGGTGAAGACGATCTCCTCAGGAGATGCCCCGATCAGGTCGGCGACGCGCTGACGCGCAAGGTCCACGGCCCGGTGGGATTCCTGGCCGAACCAATGAAGGCTTGAGGGATTGCCGAAAGAATCACGGAGGTAGGGAAGCATCCCTTCCAAGACTTCGGGATCCATTTTGGTCGTTGCATTGTTGTCGAAATATATCCGTTCCATTCAGACGCCTCGGGCTTCCCGCTTTTCAGCGGAAGTTAAGGTTTCGTTCATGGCCCCGGTTCTGTAACCCTGGAGGTCGACGGTGACGTAGGTGTATCCCGCATCCCGGCAGGCGGCAACGACGGTTGCGCGCGTGGCCGCATCGAGCAGCAGCGTTTCCAACTCGCCGGGCCCGACTTCGATGCGGGCCAGCCGGTCGTGGTCCCGAACGCGCACCTGCGAGAACCCCAGTTCACGGATGGCTTCCTCGCTGCGCGCGATTCTCTGTAAACGCTCCGTGGTGATCTCAACGCCGAACGGGATGCGCGAAGACAGGCAGGCCGAGGAAGGCCGGTCCCAGTTCGGAAGGCCGCGCTCCCTGGCCAGCCGCCGGATCAGTTCCTTTCCGATGCCCAGTTCCAGGTAGGGCGAAAGGATGCCGAGTTCGCGGGCGGCCTTGAGCCCGGGCCTCACGTCACCGAGATCATCGGCGTTGGACCCTTCGATGACGAAAGGCAGCCCCTCATCCCGTGCGGTCGCGAGAAGCATTGAAAACAGGTCCTTCTTGCAGAAATAGCAGCGGTTGGGCGGATTCGACCTGAACCCCGGGTCACTGAGTTCATTGGTTTTGAGCGTCATCCATCGCGCACCGAGTTGTTCGGCAACGGTTTTTGCCATGGTAAGGTCGTGCTGCGGGAAAGTCGGTGAAATTCCGGTGACGGCAAGGACCGCGCTGTCGAGAGCATCGGTCGCGGCCGCAAGAAGCAGCGAGCTGTCCACGCCTCCGGAAAAGGCGACCACCACCCCCTCCGTTTTGCGGAGCAGTTCCTTTAAAGCATCATAAGACTGTGTGCTCATTCTAATCCTCGGATTCCCTACCGGATTACGGACCAGGAGCAGGCCCGCTTATCAGCCCGAAAGAGTCGATGCCGGCGAAGGGTCCGATATCCGTCCAGTGGCGGTTTCCCGGGCAATGCAGCACAAAACGGTCATGGAAAGCCCCCGTCCGTCCGCATCTCCGGATTTCATTTCCATAAAAAAGACCCCGGAAGGCCCGGAACGGCCCGCCGAAAATCCTTACAACTATAATATATCTCGCTGGGCTAAGAAAAGGGCTATCGCCGTTCCGTGACACACGGTGAACGGTTTTGCCTGAATTTGTCTTTCCGCCCGTGGCCGGCGAACCGTCCGGGACCCGTGCGACTGCGCCGGCAAAGAACCTCCGGACGCAGGTGCCGGGAAAACGGTTGCATAAGGCCGCTGTGTGGAGCACCCTCCCCGGTCGCTTGCGTTCGAACCGGGAAGATGCTAAGGAAAAACGGACTCGTTCCGATTCCGGAACAGAGTTTATCGATAGACCCGGCCTCATGAGTTTATTGACCCGACGGCACATCACTCCACGACGGAGGCAACCAATGGTAACGGAAGACAAATACCGGCTTAAGGGCTACACCTTGCCGCTCACACCTGCAGGGCGTTCATCGGTGGTCGATGCGCCGCCCTGGTACTATGGGGGAGACGTCATCCATCTTGCATTCAAAGCTGATGAAGAACGCGTGCGGGAACTGATTCCACCGCCCCTGGAGATGGGACCCCGGCCCGGAGAAGGCATTGTCTGGTTTACGGAGTGGGTTTCAGTGAGCGAATCCCACCCGGATCTGGCCTTTGTCAACCCCGAGCGGTCCGTCTACCGCGAATGCCTGGTGCTGCTCAGTTGCACGTACCAGGGAGTGCCCGGCTACGTCGTTCCTTACATCTGGGTGGACAACGACTTCACTTTGGTTCGAGGGTTCGTGCAGGGATTCCCCAAGAAACTCGGTCGAATCTACATGACCAGGCTCCATGAACTGAACCCCAAGGTGGGCGGCAAACGTCCGGGGGCCAGGATGAAGGGAATATGCGAAGCCCACGGGGAAAGGATTGTGGAAGGTTTTCTGGAATTTACCCGCAACGCCGAGCCATCGGAGCTTCCCCCTGTCAAATTTTACCTGATGCGGCACTTTCCGAGCATCGAAAACCCCGACAAACCGGCGGTACACGAAATCACGACGAGCATCGTCACGGATGTTCGCGTGGGAGAAGTCTGGGTCGGGAATGCCGACGTCAGGTTCATGGACTCGGATTTCGAAGAAGTATCGGGCCTGGGACCGCTCCGGATGCTTGGCGGGTATTTCTACAGCATGGGCCTGACCATTGCCGGCGGGAAAGTGCTTTACCGATACGAACAGTGAATGGCGGCGGATGAAGGCAAAACGGGGCCGGGGCCGATTCCCAGATGGCAGGTGCGGCCGGCACGATGAACCGTTTCGTGCCTGCCCCGCCCCGAAGCTGCGGCCCCTTCGTTCCGGCAAATATTTGCCCGGGGGGCTGCTGCTACCTTGTGGCTTTGAAAGCTCTGCCCGAGACGGTCTTTTGCAGCTCGCTCAGCGTGTCCTGGCATTGAGCGGTAACCGTGCGCTTTTTCCCGACGGACAGTGCAAATGATTTAATGTTGCTGTTTTCGCGGGAAAGCTTGAGCACCTGGGCCGTAACCTTTTCGAAATCGTCGTAGGCGTTCCTGGCCGAAGTCAGAATGGCCAGGCGTTCGGGGTCCGTGGCCAGTCGGGTCATGTCTTCAAAGGAGTTTTTCACGGTTTCGTCCAGGGCCGCCATCTGTTTTTCCAGTTCGTCCATCTTCGCATCCGAAGCTTCATTGATGTGAGGGTTGTGAAGATAATGAATTTTCAGAGCGGCCGTTAAGGCTGTACAGGCCAGCATCGGCACCTGGTGGTCCGACCCGTACCGGACGCTTGCCTGCATCAACTGGTCGAGCGACTGTTCGATGCGTTGGATGTCCTTGCCGCCTTCCTCGTAGGAAAGCTTCGCGGCCTTCAGGTTGGTGTTCTGAACGGCAAAAGCCAGCAGGACTCTGTCGATTTTTTGAAGTTCGGACCAGCAGTTGCCGAATTCGTTAAAGAGCCGGATTTCTTCGGGTATATTCCCCTTGTCGATGAGCATCGACAGTTCGGAGCGCACCCGTTCCAATTCCACCGCCGCCTGGCGGGATTCGGCGGCAAAGCCTTCAGACTCTTCGTCCGTAACCGCAAGCACCGCATTCTTCTCGGCTTCCACGGACTTGAACAGTTCGGCGTTCATCTGGGCCAGCAGCTTGGTTTTCTGGGCCTGGGTGGCTACGACGTTTTCAAAATGAATGGAAATGCCGTACCAGTGCAGACCCGCAACAACCAGGGCCACCACCACGCAGATACTGGCTAACCAGGTGATAACGATTCCAATTGCACGTCCGGAAGGATTGCTTTTCATCGATTGGTCCCGTAAGTTAAAGCGCACACGATCAGGCGGCCGAGGCAGAACCCGGCGGCCATCGCAATTTTCGCCCGACATATAAACATGGAGAAGTGCGGCAATGGCTTTCGGTACTCGGGCGGCTATTTTCTCATTCACAGCTTTCGCCCGGGTCAAAGCGCCTTCCGGCGGCACCCATGTGCTGCCATGCCGGAACGGAGATAGGCCTTTGCCAAGTCGGAAGAAAGATGGTGATACTATACCACATCTCTCCATCGGGAAAGGGCTTTTGTACAGGCTCGGATGAGCGCTCGTCCCGGCTGGCGCACTTCCGCGCCGGCCGGCGTCGATTGAGAGGAAACCCGGTTGGCTCGGGCTGCAATTCCCTTTGATGCGGGGAGGAAGATGGGATATGCTCCCCCTACCACAAAACGGCAAGGATCGTGAAATGGTTCAATCGGCTGAATCGCGGGAACCGGAAATCAGATCTCCTCTGTTCGCAAAGTACAGACCTGCCGTTCTGAGGTTCTGGCTGCGGTTTACGGCCGGTTCGCTGTGGTCCGGCGTCGGGATCCTGCTTTGCATCGTGGCCTGCCATTGGTTTTCGACCATCGCCTGGCCCGGCAATGCCATTGGGGTCGCGCTCGGGTTCGGCGGCGGATTCGTGGTTTATCGTTATGGATTTTCAAAAATAGCCGCAAAAAATATAGCACGCATCGCCGGGCAGCCGGAAAAGGTCTGCGTGTTTGCATTCCAGGCGTGGCGAAGCTATCTCTTGATCGTCGTCATGGTCTTCCTGGGATACTCTCTCCGTCATTCCCACTTGTCCCTGGCGGTGCTTGCCGCCATCTATGCCTGCATCGGCACGGCCCTCGCTCTCAGCAGTTGCCTTTACTTCGAACAACTCTTCTGACCGCCTGCTTCGTCCTTTTGCATTTTTGCCGCGTTGCCGTGTGAATAATCGGAGGCAATGACACGTGCGGGCCATTTTGCATGGCGGCCTCTCGCTGCGATGCGACGACGCAACGAAAAACATAAAAACAATAGAGCGGAACGCAGTCGAGGGGGGGCGGGTACGTGGGGTACTGAAGCGAGAAGGAGCACTATGGGTGGCGGGAGAGGATGAGGGGACGAATGGCGGAGGGAAAGTTCCTTAAAAGCAGGTCTCACGCAACGGCGCAACGAAAAACATAAAAACAATAAAGCGGAACGCAGTCGAGGGGAGGGCGCGTACGTGGGGTACTGAAGCGAGAAGCCCCTGGACGCTGCATATGGGCGTTGCTCAGGCATCATCCAGCCCGTTTACGACGCGCTTGAATCCGTACTTTAGCAGGTTTTCCCCAAAATTGATCAGTAGCCCGAGGCGGCAGCCGGTTAGTCGCAGGTAGGTGAGAAGTTGTTTTGAGTGCACCGGTTTCAGGCGTTCAACCGATTTCATCTCGATAATGACCTTCTTCTCCACGATCAGGTCGGCACGGAAGCCTTCATCGAAACCGATCCCTTCAAATCGAATCGTGACCGGTATCTGGCGTTCAACCGACAAGCCCATGGAGATGAGCTTCCTGGCAAGAACCACCTCGTAAACCGTCTCCAACAAACCAGGCCCCAGTTCCTTATGGATGAGGAATGCGGCATCCATCACCTGCTTGGCGATTTCATTTTCAGTCACCGAGTTTTACCCCGTCTCTCACTGCCCCGGCCCAAGTCCGACAGACGCTCTGCTTTCTTCAAGTTTTTCGTTGCGCCGTTGCGCCGTTGCGTGAGACCAAAAAAAACCTTAACCATGACAATGCACTGCCGTCCCGCCGGAGTCCCGGAGTCCGTCACCTGCCCCGCACCGCTCCGGGAGACCGGGCGCCTGAGCCCGCAGAGAAAAGGGCCGCGGGGTATGATCGTAGCCGGTGGCGTCGCAGTTAGGTCCGGTTTCAAGTGTTTCGTTGCGCCGTTGCGCCGTTGCGTGAGACCAAAAAAACCTTAACCATGACAATGCACCGCCGTCCCGCCGGAATCCCGGAGTCCGTCACCTGCCCCGCACCGCTCCGGGAGACCGGGAGCCCTCTGGCCCGCTCAGTCGTCGAAAGCGGTAAAGGAGCGAACCAGTTCGCCGTCCAGGTGTTCGAGAATTTTCATGGCAAGTTCCAGGGTGCTGAGATAATCGTCGATGTGGATGATGCAGTTGTGAGTGTGTGCGTAGCGGGTGGGGATGCCGAGCACGATGACCGGCACGCCTTCCCGGCTGAGGTGAATGGCGCGGGCGTCCGTCCCGCCGCTCTTTCTCACGGCCACCTGGTGTTTGATCCCGTGCTTTTGCGCAAGGCCGATGGCAAAGTCCGCAAACTTGCGATTCATGATGGCCGACGGATCCATCAACCGGACCTGGACTCCGCCCTGGAGCCTTCCCTGGGGCTCGTCTTCACCGATCCCCGGCACATCGTCGGCCGGGGTGCCTTCGAAAATCACCGCCGCGTCCGGGTTCACCGCAAAGGCGGCGGTCTGCGCTCCGCGCGTCCCCACTTCTTCCTGGACGGTTCCGACCACGCAAACCGTGTTGGGATGTTCCGTTTCTTCCAGCATGAAAGCGGCCTGCACCAGCAGTGCCATGCCCGCCCTGTCATCGAACGCCTTGCAGAGGAGGAGATCGGGATTGTGCATGGGAGTGAACGAACTGTCGGGAACGACGACATCGCCCACGCGGATCCCGAACCGATCCTCAACCTCACGGGAATCCGCCGCGCCGACGTCAATGTACATTTCGTCGATTTTCATCACTCTTTCCCGTTCGGCCTCCGCGAGGAAATGCGGCGGTTTGGCCCCGACCACTCCGAGAATTTCCGATCCCTCGCGGGTGATGACCTTCACGCGTTTGGCCAGCACGGTGTGTGCCCACCAGGAACCGAGCGGCATGAACCTGATAAGCCCGCCCGCGGTGATGCTTCGGACCACGAAGCCCACCTCGTCCATGTGCGCGGCCATCATGATCCTGGGCGTGCGGTTCGTTCCGATCTTCGTGATGAAAACGCTCCCGGTTTTGTCCGTTGCGGCTTCGCCCTTCAGTTCCCGCCGGAAGACACGGCGTACCGCGGCTTCATAACCCGATACGCCCGGGGCTTCGGCCATGGATTTAAGCAGCCGGAGCGCTGTTTTCTTTCGCCCTTCGTATTCAGAAGTCTGCATGATTCATTCTCCGGGAAGGCCGCATGAGGAACCGGCTCCCCCTGGCCCTGGCCGGGCTAAGCGGAGGCTTCGGGCGGTGTGCCCGGGTCGATTCTTGCGGGCCGGTAAAAGTAGCGGGTAAAGGTCTCGTCCGACAAATGCGAAACGACTCTTACGAGGATGAAGACCAGAACCAGGGTGAAGATGATCCTGCCCCAGAACACCCCTGACAGGGACGAGCCGAGCATAATCACGAGAAAGGTGTCCTCGATGAGGCTGTGTGTGAGGCCCATGAGGGAGAGCGAGAAAAAGATGTCTTTCTTGTCCAGTCGGTTGGACGTCGCTTCTCCGATGATCAGCGCGCCGCCGTAGGAGATGCCGAGCGTCATGCCGATGATGGTGATCGTGGACGCGGCTTTCCCGATTCCAAGGAGCCTCAGCACGGGATTGAGCAGCCGGGTGATGATGGAGGTGATTCCGATCCAGGTGAGGAACCGCACGAGGGTGAGCAGAATCAGCAGAATCGCGTACATGAACGCGAGCAGTTTGAACTGATCGATGGTCCAGGAGATCAGGGACGGATCGTTTGCGGGAGGAATCCAGGAAATGATATTCACTTCCTGAAACCAGTTTCCCCAGCCGTAGACATGAAACAGTATCCATCCGAACAGGAAGGAGCCCCCCACGCGCAGCACAGTCGTTGCCAGAGCCCGGACACCGGCTTTCTGCGCTATTCTCACTTCCACCGGGAGCGAGTGGGCGATGAGCATCATGCCCCCGATGACGGTGGTCTGAGCGATGGTCAGAGGATGATCGGCGCAGATGTAAACGAATACGACCATCGACGAATAAATGCCGTTGACAGCGGAGGTCGCCCACACCAGGCCCATTCCGCCGGGAAGACCCACCAGCCCCATAACCGGCATCAGGAGGTTCCCGAGTACGTCGATCATTCCGAATTCCTTCAGGATCTTCACGAGAATGACCATGGGAATCACGATCACGTAAAGTTCGAGGGCCATTTTGACGGAGTCCAGAAACAGCTTCCTTACCGATTCGAGGACCATCGTGCGCGAGATCATTTTCGTAACGACTTTCACTCCATTGACGCCGGGTGCTTGCTCTCCCTGTGCGGGTTTTATCCTGAGAAGGCCCGCTCCCCATCCTCATGCCCCGCCAGGGCGGTGCCATTCCGGGTCGGAAGGGAATGGGGACGGATTCCAGGCCATCGATAGGGCGGCCGTGCCCGGGAGCGGGGCCCTGAGCGGCATCCGCACCGGATGCCGGGGCGCTCCTTCCGGCTATTCTATGTAACATGAGAAATGGGGGATGTCTGTTAAATTCGCTCCCCCCGGGCCGCGAAGAAGGCGGGCGAAGGCGCGGCGGAGGACCATCGGCACAGTGTAAGAGGTCCTGTCGGCTTGGTTCGCCGAAGGCTGAAAAGGACTGTGGGGCTTTGGGGCGCGGCCGCTCGCCTGGTTTGGGACAGCCCCTTACGGACCGGAGCAATTTGACGCTCGGGTCCGTAGGGGCAGGATGGTCCGGCAGATCCGTAAACCGGATACGGGGAAGCAGCCGCAGAGCGCCTACTTCCCGCGTGCCGGGGACGGAGGTCTCACCCCTTCGGGAATGAGCGTCCTGTAGGTCCTGCCGGCGAGGCGTTTCGTGAGTTCCTGCCGGGCGTCGGCAAGCACCTGGGGTTTGCTGAAAAGTTCAAGGCTGGATGCCGCGAGGACCTTGGCCGCGGTGGTCATGGCTTTCATGCCGATGGGCGACCGTGTGCATTCGGCGATCCCCCTGTTGTGCCACCCGAAGCCGTCGGGGGCCGTGGTGACCCAGATCATCGCAAAAGGCGCCAGCCAACTGTATTCGGAATTATCGGTCAGAATCGAGGCCCGTTCTTCAAAGGAGGCAGGCGAAGTGTCCAGCCCCGTACCGCGTGCATTCATGTCTCTCTGGATCCGGCGCGCCAGTTCCTGGTCCTCCGGGGTGAAATCGGGCCCTCCGATTTCCAGGAAATTCCGGTACAGAACGGAAGCGAGGACTTTGTTGGGAATCTTCTCATGGGATGCCGTCGTGAATTCCATGTCCCACGTCGTACCGGTGGCCAAGGCGGCCCCTTCGGCGCACTTGTGTACCTTGCCCATGATCTCTTTCAGCGATTCCGAATCGGTGATTCTCGCAATGGCCCATAGTGTCGCGTGGTCGGGAACGACGCTCGGGTAAGCCGGTCCCACGTCCGGGAAAGTATAATTGATCGTGTTCGCCGCCCCGGGAATCCCCGGCGGGATATGTTCCCTCAGCATTTCGAGGGCGTGGCCCATGAGCAGGGCGCTGTCGAGTGCGCTTCTCCCCTCCCACGGGGAGTTGCCGTGGCAGTTCCTGCCATGAAAATGATACTTGATATTGAAGTAGGCGCTGCACGTGTCGATGTCCGCGGCGTTCCGAATCCAGGGATGCCAGTCAAGGATTGCATCCATGCCGTCGAAGAGGCCTTCCCTGGCCATGAATGGTTTCCCGATGCAGAGTTCTTCGGCCGGGGTGCCGAAAACGACCAGCTTCCCGGGCATCTTTTTTCGTGCCAGCCATTCCTTGGCCGCAACGGCCGCCATAGCGCCGCCGATGCCCAAAAGATTGTGCCCGCACCCGTGACCCGGCCCGGCGGGGCCGCAGGAATCGGGGCCGGCCGGTCTGAGCCCGGGCAGGGCGTCGTATTCACAACTGAATGCGATGGCCGGTCTCCCGCTTCCCCAAACGGCGACGAACGCCGTCGGCATTCCCGCAACGCCTTGCCGGACGTCGAAACCGTTCTTTCTCAGTACATCGGCCATGAGTTCGGACGAGCGAAATTCGGAGCACCCAAGTTCTGCGTAATCCCATATGGATGCCGCATAGTCGGAAAATTCCCTGGAATGTTCCTGCACCCAGCTCGAAACAAACCGTCTTTCCTCTTCCATCTCAATCTCCCATCAACATGGCGATCCTGAACCGGATCGTCTTCCGGCTATTCTGCCGGTGCAGTCCATGCCGTATTCTGCCTGACGGAGGGAGCGTCACGATCGGCAAGGTTCATGATGCTCCTCAGGAGTACGTTGCAGCCCGCTTCCAGGTCCGAAGGGGTGACGTTTTCCTTTTCGTTGTGGCTGATTCCCCCTTCGCAGGGGATGAAGATCATTCCCGCCGGGGCGATGCCAGCGATATGGACCGCGTCCTGGCCCGCTCCGCTCACGATGTCCCGGTGGCTCAACCCGAGAGCCTCCGTTTCCCTGCGGATCACATCGATGCATTCCGCGTCAAACGGTATCGGGGGCAGGTCGGTCACTGCCTTGAGGGTCGTGCCGAGCCGCAGTTCCCGTTGAAGGCGGGCCAGGGCGGTTTTCAATTCGGCGTCCATGAGGTCCAGTTCATGGGCTTCGAAATGCCGCAGGTCGACGGTGAGCCTGACCTCGCCCGGAACGACGTTCCTCGAATTGGGGTGGACGTGAATTTCACCCACCGTTGCACAGGCGTTCGGCAGGTGGGCGTTGCCGATGCGGTTGATTTCCGTGATCAGCTTCGCCGCTCCCAGGAGGGCATCTCGACGCAGAGCCATGGGTGTCGGTCCCGCATGGGATTCCCTGCCGGTGATGGTCACGTCGTACCAGCGGATTCCCATGGCCCCCGAAACCACGCCGATGGTCTTGGATTCGTTTTCGAGAATGGGGCCCTGCTCGATGTGGGCTTCCAGGTAAGCGCCCACGGGGTGCCCGGTCGCGGGCCGGGTGCCGCGATAGCCGATGCGGCGGAGTTCCTCGCCGATGGTCTTTCCGTCCGCATCGGGGATGGCGAGCGCCCCGGCGAGAGAAAACACTCCGGCAAAGACCCCGGAACCGATCATGCAGGGGGCGAACCGGGAACCCTCCTCATTGGTCCAGACCACGACTTCAATGGGGGCAAGCGTCGAAAAGTTCCGGTCGTTGAGGGTCCGGATCACCTCCAGGCCGGCCATGACGCCGAAGATGCCGTCGAATTTCCCGCCCGTCGGCTGAGTGTCCAGGTGGCTGCCGGTCATTACGGGAGGCCGCGAATTGTCCCGGCCCGGCCTTCGGGCGAAGATGTTTCCCATTTCGTCGACCGTGACGCCGCATCCGGCCTCAAGGCACCATTTCACGAACAAGTCCCGGGCCTCGCGGTCGAGATCGGTGAGGGCCAGGCGGCGGACCCCGCCCTTTGCCGTTGCCCCGATTCCGGCCAGGTCCATCAGGGACTTCCATACCCTGTCGCGGTTGATCGCAATTCTGTCCATGAGGGTCTTTATCCTTCTTCAATAACCGAGGTAGGCTTCCTTGACATAATCGTTGCGGAAGAGTTCTTCCCCGCTTCCTTCGAGCTTCACCCTGCCGTTTTCCAGCACGTAGCCCCGGGACGACATTTTCAGGGCCGATTGGGCGTTCTGTTCGACCAACACGATGGAGATGCCCCTTTCCGTGTAGATTTTCCGAATCGTATCGAAAATCGTATCCCTGACGAGGGGGGCAATCCCGAGGCTGGGTTCGTCGAGCATGAGGTAGCGGGGGGATGAGAGCATGCCTCGTCCGATGGCGAGCATTTGGGCTTCTCCTCCGCTGAGGGTCCCCGCCACCTGCGTTCTTCGTTCCTTCAGCCTCGGAAACACCTCGAACACGAAGTCGAGGTCTTCCTTCACGCCGCCCGGATCGTTCCGGGTATAGGCCCCCATCCGCAGGTTTTCCTGGACGCTCAGGTCGGGAAACACTTCTCTTCCCTCCGGCACGTGAATGACGCCTTTCTTCACGATCTGGTGAGGGCTCAGGCGATGGAGTTCTTCCCCATCCAGCAGGACCCTGCCTTCTTTCGGCTTGAGCATCCCGGAAATGGTCTTGAGAAGGGTGGATTTCCCCGCCCCGTTTGCTCCCAGCAGGCACACGAATTCCTTTTTGCCCACGTGCAGGGACACATCGTGCAGGGACATGGCCTTCCCGTAAAAAACCGTGACGTTTTCAATGCTCAACATGGGCATCACCTCCGAGGTAGGCTTCGATCACCTTCTTGTCCCGGTAAATTTCCTGCGGCGGGCCGTCGGCGATCTTTTGCCCGTAGTTCAACACCATGATTCGATGGGATATACTCATGATCACTTTCATGACATGTTCGATGATCAGGATGGCTATCCCCATTTTGTTGATTTTGTGGACGATTTCGATCTGATCGTTGATTTCTCTCGGGTTCAGCCCTCCTGAAGGTTCGTCGAGCAGGAGCACCTTGGGCCGCGTGGCAAGAGACCTCGCCATTTCGAGGCGTTTGCCGTAGGCGTAGGGCAGGTTTTCCGCAAGCTGGTGGCGGTATTCGTAAAGTCCCATGATATCGAGAAGTTCCAGCGCCAGCTCTTCCGTGGCGCCGCTGCTCCTGCGTTCCTTGGCGGAAGGGTTCAGGCAATCCGCGAGGAGTCCCCAGGCCCCTTTGGTTCCCCGGTCCACGAGGGCCGATCGGACGTTGTCCAGGATGGTCAGTTTCGGAAAGATCTTCTTCAACTGAAAAGTCCTGGACAGGCCCAGGTGGTTGACCTTGTGCGGCTTCATTCCGACCAGGTCGCGGCCGCGGAAAACCACTGTGCCGCTGTTCGGCCTCTGGAAGCCCGACAGGAGATCGACAAGAGTCGATTTTCCTGCGCCGTTGGGACCGATAAGGCCGAGTATCTCGTTTTCCTTGAGATCGAAGCTGACGTCGCTCACCGCGCACAGACCGCCGAACGATTTCGTGAGGTGTTCCGCTTTCAGGAGTGTCATCTGCCGGCCTCCTCATATTTGCGCGGGAAAAGGCCCTTCGCCAGGCCGATGATCCCCTTGCGCATGAAGATAATCGTTACCACGAGCAAAGCTCCGTAGATCACCATCCGTATGTCGAGATCGAAGAGTTCCTCGACGAACCGCAGGGCCTCCGAAAGCACGGTGAGGAGCACCGCGCCGACGACGGGCCCGAAAAACGTTCCCAGTCCGCCGATGGTCGCCATGGTGAGGATGGTGAAGGTTTCTTCCAGCCCGAGCAGGTCGGGGCTGATCAGCCGGACGTAGTGGGCGTAGAGGGCTCCCGCGAAACCGGCGAGGAAAGCACTGATCATGAACACGGCCAGCTTGTACTGGGAAGTGTTCACCCCGATGGATTCCGCCCCTCGTTCCTCTTCCCTCATGGATTCGATGGTGAGGCCGAAATTGGAGTTGATGAGCCGCTTCAGGAAGATCAGGATCAGGAAGACGAAGACGAGGGCAACGTAATAGACGTTTCGCTCGGAAACGAAGCTGATGGTGATGCCGTTCCACAGCTTGACGGCGGTGAGAGGAGGAATGTCGTACAGCCCGAGTGAACCGCGGGTCAGGCTGACCCAGTTCATGGCCACCATCCGCATGATTTCGCTGAACCCGATGGTGGTGATCGCCAGGTAAGGGCCGCTCAGCCGGAAAGAGGGGATTCCGAGCAATATCCCGAAAAGCCCGGCAATCGCTCCGCCCGCGAGAAGGCCGAGCCAGGGCGAAAGTCCGGTGTGGATGGCGAGGAGCGCCGACGAATAGGCGCCGATACCGAAGAAGGCCGCGTGACCGAGGTTCAGCAGCCCCGCGTATCCGCTCAACAGGTTCCAACTGCAGGCCATGATGACGTAGACGCAGCAAAGCACCATGATATGCTGGCAATAGCGATCCGTAACGATCGAAGGAAGCAGAAAAAGAACCGCCGCCACCGGAAGATAAACCGGGAGATTTCGGTATTTCGGGTTCATCGGCTCTTTCTCCGTCCGAACAGCCCTTCGGGCATCACCATGAGAATGATGATGATGATGACGAAGCCTATGGCGTTCTTGTAATCCATCGAGAGGTAATTGCCCCCCAGGGTCTCGGCGACCCCCAGGATGAATCCCCCGAAGACCGCCCCCCGGATGTTTCCCATTCCTCCCATGATCGTGATTGCGAAGGCCTTGAGGGTGGGCAGGGCGCCCATGGTGGGCGACACCGCAAGGATCGTCCCGTAGAGGACACCTCCGAGGCCCGCCAGCGCGGACCCGATCATGAACGTCAGGGCGTAGATGGAGTCCGTGTCGATGCCCATCAGCATGGAGGCGTTCTTGTTTTGAGACGTGGCCCGGATGGCCGTGCCCATTTTCGTCCTGATGAGAAAGAACTGCAGCACGGCGATGGCCAGGAGGGCCAGGAGGAAAGACAGGATGCGAATCAGGCTCGTCGAGCAGAAGATGAGATCGATGTTCTTGCTGTGGAACGGGTCGACGAGCATCTTGGGCGTGGCCCCGAAAGCGAGATGCGCCCCGTTTGCGATGAATATGCTCAGACCGATCGACAGCATGATGACGTCGATGTCCGAATTCCTGCTCATGAGCGGCCGGAAGAGGAACCGTTCGGCCAGAAGGCCGATGGCGCCGACCCCGACGGCGGCGATCAGCATTCCCCCCGCCCATCCGCACCAGCCCGAAAGCACCGCGGTGGTGTAAATCCCCAGGTAAGCCCCGACCATCAGGAAGTCGCCGTGCGCAAAGTTTGAGATCTTCATCACTCCGAAGATCATGGTCAGGCCTGTCGCCATGAGACAATAAATGCTGCCGACGACCAGCCCGTTGATTATCTGCTGTAAAAGCAAAGATTCCATGAATGCCTCATATGACGGGCAAAGAGGGCATCCGGCATCGGACCTCCGGCGGGCGTACCCTCTTTCCCTTCATTTCTTATACTGATTTGCGTTCAAGATGATAGTTTCAGCAACCCCCAAAAGAGCGGGGGTATGATTCCGCGCACTCCCAGTGTTCCGGTCCACGCGCCGGAATTAGCGGCTTTGTCGCGGCGCGGCGTAGAAGTGTGGGGAGCACAGCTCCCCACTTTCTCGAGAAACATCGATTGGTGATTTCTTGAACGCAATTCGGCCTTACCTCTTGTCCCACGGCAGAGGCGCTTCATAGGCGATCGTCGCCTTTTCGCGAGGGTAGACGATCACGAGTCTGGGCTGCCCCTCGACGTTCTGCACCTGCACGACATAAGGCTTGATGGTGAAGACCTGCCCCGTGCCGTCGAATTCCACTTTGCCCTGCACGAGGTCCATGGATGTTTTGGTCAGTGCCTGCCTGATATTGTCGCGGTCCTGCTGCAGGTTTCCGGTCGGTTTTCCGGCCCGCTGGATGGCGTCGGCTATGACCATCACGTTGTCGTATCCCTGGCTGGAGAAGATGCCCGCCCGCGCGCCGTTGAACTTCGCCGCGTAATGTTTCACGAAGTCCGCGGCCACTGGGTCCTTCATGTTCAGGGTCGGTTCAAGGGACACGCCCATGGCGTACCGGGCGTCGAGCCCGACCATTTTGAAAAACGCCTCGGTGAAATGCCCGCCGACGCCGATCCACTGGGTCACGAAATTGAGTTCCTTGGCCTGCTTCTGGATGAGCGACTGTTCGGTGGTGGAACCGATGCAGAAGGTCACATCCGGTTTCAATTCCTTAAGCTTGCTGATCTGGGTCGTGAAATCGGTGTCGCCGATCTGAAAATATAGGTGGGTGAGTTCGGTTGCCCCGATCTTTTTGCTCTGTTCGGACCATATCTTTTCCCCGTCGCGACCGTAGTCGCTGTTTTCCATCAAAAACGCAACGGATTTGGGTTTCTTGTCTTTTTCCAGCCATTCGTTCAGGCCTTCAAGGAACTGGGGCGAACTGGGAGAGGTTCTGAACACATAGGAAAAGCCGCGGCTCGTAATGGTCGGAGTGATGGCGATGGCGACGACGTTCGGCACCTTTTCCCGTTCACAGATTTCGGATGTCGCAATGATGACCGAACTGTGATAGCCACCTCCCACGACGAGGACCTTGTCCCTGGTGATGAGCTTCTTCACGGCCGCCACACCCCGGTCGGGCTTGGATTCGGTGTCACCCGTGACCAGGTTGAGCTTCATTCCGAAGAGGCCGCCCTTTTCGTTGATTTCATCGGCGGCGAGCTGAGAACCGTTTTTCATTTCCTCGCCGTTGAACGCCGTCGGACCCGTGAAAGGCCCCAGAATACCGATGTTGATGGTGTCCGCCGCCCTGGCTTCGACCGCGATCATCATGAGCGGAACGCTCAGCGCGATGGCAACGAACCCGAACAATCCCCTGGCTTTCATAAGACTTCTCCTTTGATCCTCGATTTGAATTCCACACCAAGCTGCATGGGCTCAGCCTCTCAAATGCTGTCTCGGGCGTCGCAGGTCATTTCGGGGGTCGTCCCGTCCGGCCCCGCGGCGCCGGAATACCGGTGTAATAAAACAAAACCGGTCCGCTCCCCCGGTGCCGGGGCGTGGATGGTCCGTGCTTTTCGGTCGAGCCGAACTCCGGTTGACTTTCCTGGTGAAACACGGGAAGGGCCGTGAACAGGAACGCAGGGGTGCAAAAGAGGTGCCAGAGGCGTGGGAAATGCCGGGCCGGCAGGGGCTTGTACGCCGAGGAGAGGTGCCGGAAATCCGCTTTTCGCTCAACGGGTTAAGGGCTGGATCCCATGCCTTTTGGGAGGTGCCGGACCGAGAGGGAAGCGATTCCGGGGGCGGGTTAGGGTGCCGAACGGCGCCCGCGTGTTTTGGCGTTCCGGGTTCGAATTGAAACGATCTGTAATTATCCTCGTGGGAATAGTTTTTTCCTCAAGAAGATCTGGATGGAGACTTGTCGGCTTTACGTTCTGGAGGTGACCCCAGGGGAAGGGCCGATGTCAAATTATACAAAAATGTACTGGTTTTGAGTAGCCTATGGAATATTCGGCTGGGAAAGCCATGGGTTGGAAACGTTTGAAGAACCGGAACGCTTTGATATTCCGAGTATAGTTTTATACGAGGACGCCGCACCGGCGGGTCGGATGATTCTGTACAATTTTGTTGGGTCGGGGATACGGCTCCATTGCGGCCCGCCAGGGTCACAACGGGGCAGGGGCATAACGAATCGAAGGGAAGAGGGAGCACGGATGCCGTGTCACCCTATACGCGAACGCGGCCGCTTCCGGTCCTAATCGGCCATTTTGTCCGGGATGACGGCCCTGATTCCGCCTCCGGGTTTCGAGGTGTCGCCGTCTCTTCTCGGGATCAGGTGCATGTGTGCATGCAGAACGCTTTGCCCGGCGCTCCTGCCGCAGTTTGCGCCGACGTTGAACCCCGTGATGGACGGGTCTTCCCGGCAGAGGTCGTCCCGCAGCATGTGCAGAAGGGTCTCCGCGTCCCGGTGTTCCTCTCCTGTCATCGTGAAATAGTCCTTCGTATGCCGGAAGGGAATGATGAGAGTGTGCCCCGGCGTGACAGGCGACTTGTCCCTGATGGCGAAAACGGAGCCGACCTTCGCGACGGCAAGCGCTTTGATCTTTTCAGAACAGAACAGACATGCCGGATCGGATTCCTTCTCCGGGCGGGAACCTTTCGTGTGGCAACAGGCACTCATTCACTTCTCCTTTATAGATTCCTATGTACCGGCTTCACGACGCCGTGGTCGTGCGAGGGGCGGACGTTGCTCTTCGAAACCCATACACTTTCCACGAGGCAAAATGCCCTTGTGGAATCCGCCTTTTCCGGAACGGTCTTCGCGGGCTGATCTTCAGGAGTCCGGCGGCGAGGGCAAAAATTCTAACACCACTTCCGTGGAAGTTGTCATATTTTAATCATTGGATGTTAGTATTGGCTGCCCGGATTTGCGGCAACCGCGGTCCGGGTGCCGGTATGACTTCATTGGCCCGGGGTGGCGGGCTGCCGGTTCGATCGAAACCTATACGTGGGACAGTGTGCTATGCGGCTCCTGGTGATTGAAGATGAGAAGAAAGTCGCCAGTTTCATTCGAAAGGGTCTGACGGAAGAAGGTTATGCGGTGGATACGGCGCCTGACGGAGAAGCCGGGCTGGCCATGGCGCTGGAACGGATCCACGACCTCATCGTTCTCGACATTCACCTGCCGAAGCTGAACGGCCTCCAGGTGCTGCAGGCGCTCCGCCGGAAGGGGGTGGCGGCCCCCGTGCTGCTGCTCACCGTGAGAGCGACCATTGAAGACAAGGTGCTGGGATTGGACGCCGGGGCGGACGACTACCTCACCAAGCCTTTTGCCTTCGAAGAACTGGTCGCCAGGGTGCGTGCGCTCCTGAGGCGGAGGGCCGAAGGGACCCAGACGGTGCTCCAGGTCGCCGACCTCACCCTGGACCCCGCGCGGCGCATCGTCTTCAGGGGGGCCGACCGGATCGAACTGACCACCCGGGAATTTGCGCTGCTTGAATATTTCATGCACAATCCCGGCCGCGCCCTCACCCGGACCATGATCGCCGAACACGTTTGGGACTACGATTTCGATTCCGTGACCAACGTCATCGACGTGTACGTGAACTACCTGCGCAGGAAGATCGACGCCGGCCGCGAACCCAGGCTGATTCAGACGGTCCGGGGGATCGGCTACATGCTGAAAGCGGAGTGACCTGCCGATGAAATCCATCCGGGTGCGCCTCACCCTCTGGTACACGAGCCTGTTGACCGTGACCCTTGTGCTGCTCGGCGGAGCGGCCTACGGACTCCTGTCGTACAGTCTGTCGCACGAGGTGGACGCGGCTCTGAACGGCGTTGCCGGAGCCATGGCCCAGCGTGTTCACACCGGTTCCCAGGCCTTCTTCCCTTCCGAAGCGGACGAAGCCTTCCGTCGTTTTTTCGGTTTTTCCCCCTGGGACCGGTATTTCCAGATGCTCGACCCCCTCGGCCGGCGGGATCCGCGCCAATCCGGGGCCCGCGAAGGGAAGCTGCCCCTCAGCAAGGAAGCGCTGTCCAATGCCGCTCATGGGATCCCGACCTATGAAACGGTGGCGGGTCTTGAAGTTTATCCGGTACGTATCCTGACCATGCCCCTGATGGAGGAAGGCCGGATGGTGAACCTTATCCAGGTGGGGATGTCTCTTCAGAGTGTGACGGAGACGCGCCTCCGGTTCCTGCTCATCATGGCGGTGCTGCTGCCGGTCGGCCTGGTCCTGGCCGGGTCGGGCGGCCTGCTGCTGGCCCGCCGGGCGCTCAAACCCGTCGAACGAATGACCGTCGCGGCCCACCGGATCAGCGCCGAACGTCTTACCGAACGAGTGGAGGAAACGGGGGCGGGAGACGAACTCGACCGGCTGGCAAAGACCCTGAATGAAATGCTCGGCCGGCTCGACACCGCGTTTTCCCAGATCCGGCAGTTCAGCGCCGATGCCTCCCACGAACTGCAGACTCCTCTCACCATCCTGAAAGGTGAACTGGAAGTGGCGCTGCGGCATTCGAGGTCTCCCGGGGAATACCGGGACACGCTCAGGAGTGCGCTCGAGGAAATCGACCGGATCGCTCAACTGGTAGAGGGGCTCCTGCTGCTGGCGCGGGCGGAGGCCGGCGTTTTGCGGATGGACCGGCAGCCCGTGGACCTTGCCGAAGTTGTATATGAAGTACGCCGCCGGGTCGAGACCCTGGCCGCGTCCCGGTCCATCCAATTGCGCATGGATACCGTGGAGCCGGTGACCATCCGGGGGGACCGGGAAAGGCTCGGGCGGCTGCTGCTGAACCTGGCCGACAATGCGGTCAAATACACCGAACCGGGCGGCAGTATCACCTTGGCGCTACGGAGGCTCGGCGACAGCGCGGAACTGTCGGTATCCGATACGGGGATGGGAATCGCACCCGAGGAACGGGAACGGATCTTTCAGCCCTTCTACCGGGTGGTCGACGCCCACTCGTCGTTTGAAGGGGGATCCGGGCTGGGGCTCAGTATCGCCCGTTCCATCGCCGTTGCTCATGGCGGTTCCGTCCGGGTGGAAAGCGAACCGGGCGGGGGCAGTGTGTTCCGGGTGCTCCTTCCCGTCGATTCGACACCGGAAACCCCGCCGGCCGCGGCCAACCCCGGCGGGGAATCGGGTTTGGACTCCGGCGGAGACGCCTGACGGCGCGGCCCGAACGATCGTCCGGCTTACGCCCGCCGCAAGAGTGCCCGTCGCGCATGCGGCCGGTCTTCATTAGAGAATTCTAATCCATCCTTAATCCCGCTTTAATCTTCCTCCTTTATCTTGATTCCCGGAAGACGGACGGAACACTCGGGTGCTCCGGGTGACATTTTGAAATCCCTTTCCGGGACCAAGGAGGAATCAATCATGTCAGGTTTACTGAAACAGATCATAAAAAATCGGCGGTTTGGGCTGAAAGGACTGGCGGCGGTTGCCGTCATGTTTTTCCTGGGCGGTTTTATCCTGTCGCCGGGAACGGGACACATTGCCGCGTCAACGGCGGTGAACCCGGTTTCAGCCGTGCAGGAGCCCGCAGGCGAGGTCCCCGTGACGAGTCCGTTCACGGCCCTCGCGGAAAAACTCACCCCATCCGTGGTGAACGTCAAAGTGGTCAAAATCGACAAGGCCGGGTACCCGGGGGCTGATGTCCCGGGGGATCCCTTCGGGGAATTCTTCAAACGATTTTTTGACGATCCCCGGTCCATGCCGAACCGTCCCGTCCAGGGAGCGGGTTCCGGGGTCATTATCAGCGCGGACGGCACCATCCTCACCAATAATCACGTGGTGGAAGGCGCCCGTGAAGTGACCGTCACTCTGAATGACAAGCAGGAACTGCCCGCCCAGGTCGTCGGCCGCGATCCGAAAACCGATCTCGCGGTGCTGAAAATCAAGGCCGGAAAGGATTTGCCCTACGCGGTCATGGGAGATTCCGATCAGTTGAAAGTCGGCGACTGGGTCATGGCCATCGGAAACCCGTTCGGCCTCAGCCACACGGTGACGTCTGGAATCGTGAGTGCCAAGGGCCGGGTCATCGGGGCCGGTCCCTATGACGATTTCATTCAGACCGATGCATCCATCAATCCCGGCAATTCCGGCGGCCCCCTTTTCAATATGAAGGGGGAAGTCGTGGGAGTCAACACCGCCATCATCCCGGACGCTCGGGGGATAGGGTTTGCGATTCCCATCGACACCGCAAAACCGCTCATCCCTCAGTTGGTGTCGAAGGGCGAAGTGACCCGCGGCTACCTGGGGGTCAACATTCAGTCCATGACGCCGGATCTCGCTTCCTCTCTGAACCTGGCCGGTCCCAAGGGGGCGCTGGTGGCTGACGTCGTTCCCGGAGGCCCCGCGGACAAGGCCGGTATCAAGCGCGGGGACGTGATCGTTGCCTTCGGCGGAAAGGAAGTGTCGGACAGCCACGATCTGCCGGCATTGGTCGCGGCGACCCCCCTGGGCAGGGAAGTCGACGTGAAGCTGGTGCGCGATGGAAATGAAACGCAGGTGACGGCGAAAATCGCAAGGCTCGAACAGGAAGAATCAACCGTGGCGGAACAGAAGCAGCCCGCGCACGGCAAGTGGGGACTCCAGCTCCGGGACATCACGCCGGAACTGGGAAGCCAACTGGGCCTTAAATCCAACCAGGGGGTCCTGGTGGCCGGAGTACAGCCCGGAAGCCCTGCGGACCATGCTTCCATTCAGCAGGGTGACGTGATTCTCGAAGTCAACCACCATCCGGTGAATTCGGCGGAAGAACTCAGAAACCGGGTGGAAGGCGCCGGGAATTCCGTCCTGGTCCTGGTAAAGAGCAGCCAGGGGACCCGTTTCGTGGTCCTGAAAGGATGATCCGAAGCAGAACTGGCACCAAGTTGTGTTCAAGAAGCACTGAATGATGTTTCCAGGAAGCGTGGGGAACTGTGGCTCGCCACACCCCCACGCCGCACCGCGGCTTTGCGGGATGCCGCGGCAACACCGCGAGTTCGTGGCCCTCGGCCTCACGCGCTAGCGCGTGAGGCCGAAACCCTGAGGGGGTTGGGGGAATCATTCTCCCGCTCTTTTTGAGGATGATAAAAGGTCTGCTTTGAGCGCAATTCAGCATAACACCATGGAAAGCAAGTTTTTCGTTCCCCGTGGTTCTTCGTGCGACCGGCCTACTTGAATCGGCCGTCGGCCTTCGCTTCGCCGACGCGCTGTACCTTCCCCGAAAACCAGCCTATCCTGTCCGTCGTCCGAACATCGAATTGCGGGACGTAGGGCTTGATGTCAAGAAGAGGGGTCCCGTCGACGATATCCACGTCCAGGATGTGCAAAACGGGTCCTTCGATGTCCGTGAGCCTCACGGTGGAGAGCCCGATGGCATTCGGACGTCTGGGGGACCGCGTCGCGAAAACGCCGTGCCGCCGGTCGTCGAGAAAGGGCTTCACTTCGAGCGAATACCCCTCGCACAAGTGGAAATGATACAGCAGAATGAGGTGCGAAAAACCTTCCAGGTCTTTCAGCCCCGGGACGAATTCCGGGCACAGTTCGACGGTCCCTGAAATCCCGCTGGCTCCCTGGGGCTGGATCGGCATGCCGACGATATCCTTGAACGGGGACCGGACGATCCCGATGGGGGCATAAGATATGGTTGTCATGATCTGTTTTTCCTCACTTCCCGGATGAGACTTCCAGCCTCCCGAAGAAAAAAACGTTCGAACGCCGCAGTTTTTTGCCTCACCGGTTGTTTAACATATTGAAAGACAAATGTGTCCAGCGGGTATGTCTCCCTTCGTGCCGATGAGAACGGACGGGCGCGGGGGCGGAAGAATAAGGAGAGGTGTAAAAGATGCGCAGCGGTTCGCACGGTGAAGGGAAGACCGGGAAGATCACGGAGCAGGTGCCTCACGCGCCGGGCGTTCGGCCTCACGCGCCGGTGCGTGAGTCGAAACCCTGGGAGGAGCGGGGGGATCATCCCTCTGTTTCTCTGGGGGATGCCGAGACTACCGCCTTGAACGCAACTCAGCATGAACCCGCCGGGGGGGATGCGGCGCGCGCTGAAGGCCGGGGCGGGAAGCGGCCCGGGAACCTCTACAACCGGATGGAATGGGCCGGGGCCTTCGGCGATATCGGTACGTTCATCCCTTTTGTGGTTGCCTATGTCACCATTGTGGGCGTGGATCCGCTGGGGCTGCTGTTCATGTTCGGCATATCCAAAATAGCGGCCGGGCTTTACTACAGGACCCCGGTCCCCATTCAGCCCATGAAAGCCATAGGTGCCGCGGCCATAACCGGGGGCATAAGCCCGTCCGCTCTTTTTGCGTCCGGCCTCACCACCGGGATTTTCTGGCTCGTCATCGGCGGTACGGGCGCCGTCCGATGGATCGCCGCCCTGGTGACAAAGCCCGTTGTCCGCGGGATAATGCTGGGCCTGGGGCTTTCTTTCATGGCGGAAGCCATTCGCCGCATGACGTCGGCGCCGCTCCTCGCGGGCCCGGCCCTCGTCGTGACCTTTCTGCTCTTCGGCAATTCCAGGATACCGGCCATGTTCGTGCTTTTGCTGATCGGAATCGTGTCCGGCGTCGTGATGAACCCGGACCTGCTGTCGGAATTGGCAAAAATCCGAATCGGCTTCAGACCGCCCGTTTTGAACTTCGATTTGCTGACATGGAGCGACATCGTCAAGGGGACCCTGCTGTTCACCATTCCGCAGATCCCGCTCACGCTGGGAAACGCGGTGATTGCGATTTCGGCCGAGAACAATGAGTTGTTTCCCGACAGACTGGTGAGCGAACGGAAGATGGCCCTGTCCCAAGGGATCATGAACGTTGTGGCCCCCTTTTTCGGCGGGGTGCCCATGTGCCATGGGGCGGGCGGGATGGCCGGCCATGTTCGCTTCGGAGCGAAAACGGGCGGGGCATTGGTGATCCTGGGAACCATCCTGGTCGTCGTTGCCCTGTTTTTCAGCGATTCCGTTTCCATTATTTTCAATGTGTTTCCAAGTGCGATCCTCGGGGTGATCCTCTTCTTCGCAGGTGCCGAACTGGCGCTGGTGGTGAGAGACATCGGGGAGGGGAAACGGGATTTCTACGTCATGCTGGTGGTGGCCGGATTTGCCATGTGGAACATGGGCGCGGCTTTTCTAGTGGGCGTGGTCCTGGATATTGCGTTGAGAAAGGGCTGGGTAAGGGTATAATCTCCTTGGAAGAAACCGAACATGAAGCGATGTGGGAGGATATACGGTGAGTGCCCCGCGGGAGGCTCCCCTTCCGGCGGGCCTCTTCTGACCGGTGCTGAGGCGGGGCACTGAACAGACGTGCGGACGGACAATGCGGCCGCCGCCCGGGCCCGCAGGAATACCCAAGCCGCTGCGAGCGAAGAACATTTCCCATGCCTGACCCCGAGTACACATTGGTGGACGCCATTGCCCACGGTGACCCTGAAGCCTTTGAAGCTTTTGTCAAGCGCTACCAGGGGCCGCTGCTCAATTTCATCGGCAGGTTTCTCGGGGACCGCGGGGCCGCTGAAGACCTCACGCAGGAAGTCTTCCTGCGGGTTTACGAGGCCGCGCATCGATTTCAGGAAAGGGGACGGGTGTCGTCCTGGGTGTTCAAAATTGCCTACAACCTTTCCGTAAACGAGCTGAAACGGCGCGAACGGCTGAGGCGATACCTGGGGGAAGCTCCGCCTGCTGAAACGGTGTTTGCCGTGCCGATGCAGGCTGATTCGGCGTCTGATTACGAATTGCAGGAAGCGGTGGCATCCGCATTGGGCGAACTTTCGGACAACCAGCGGGCCGCGCTGCTGCTGAGAGTGCGTGAAGGCCTGTCGTATCGTGAGATTGCCGAAGCCCTGGATCTGTCCGTTCAAAGCGTCGATTCGTTGATTTTCAGGGCACGCAGACACATGAAGGAGGCCCTCGGTCATGAAAACAAAGGATGAAAGCATGCAATGCCGGGATGTGTCGGCAAGGATCAGTGCGTTCATCGATCATGAACTGGACCCTGCGCTTGCTCGCAAAACGGCCGGGCATATCCGGGAATGCGCGGAGTGCCGGCGGGAATTCGAAGCACTGTCCGGCCTGGATGCCCTGATCGGGGACTTGCCCCGGTACGATCCGCGCCCCGGCTTTGCCGAACGGCTCGTGTCGAGAGTATCGGGACCCCCGGCACGGGAAGAGAGCAGGGGCTTTTGGGCTTGGTTGTTTACGGCATTGTTCCGTCTGCTCGGGCCTTCTTCAACTCCGGGCACCCGCACCCTGGAAGAGTTCGACGATGTCCCGGCATCCTTTATAGGGCATGCCTATTTCAGAATCCTATGAGGTCCGTAGAGGGGGTCAAGGATGAACGCCACCAGTTTCCTTTCGGGTTTTGCCGCCGCGGTCCTTTGTGTCGCCGTTGTCTTCGGGGCCGCATTCTTTCGTTTTAAGCGTTCCAGGGGAAGGGGAAGAGACATCAAGGGCTACCTGGATTTGATCCCCGACCTCACGGAGGCGCAGCGTGCGCAGGTCCGGGAAATAAGGGCGGTGTTCCTGCCCAAGGTCGAGGAAATCAGGCGGAACATGCGTTCGAAGCGGGCACGCCTTGCGGAACTGCTTTTTGAAGACCCCGTGGAGAGGCAGACGATCCACGCGGTTGCGAAAGAGATTACGGAGCACCAGGCTGAACTGGAAAAGGAGGTCATCCGTCATATCCTGGAAGAAAGAGAACTTTTGTCGCCGTCACAAAACAGAAGGTTTTATGAAATCATCGTGGAACAATTTTCTTACGGCGGGCTGGGGGTGCACGATGTCGACGGGGGGCGGTAGAGGACTGTTGCGGGCGTTCCGGCCGTGCCGCAGGGCGGCGTGACCGGCGGGCGGCAATGCGCGGCCCGCCGGTCCGGACTTCAGTCACGTTCCGGCTCACTCTTTCATGATCATGACGCTGCTTGCCTTGACGAGAGCATGGACCTCGTCCCCCACCTTGAGCGCAAGGTCCTTTACGGCATCCACCGTGATGGTCGACGTGAGGACATTCCCGCCTCCGATATCCACCCTCACTTTGGCTGTCACCAGACCTTCCTTCACTTCCAGGACTTTGCCCTTGATGACGTTTCTTGTACTCAGCTTCATAAGCAATCTCCTTTGCGGGATAAAAACGGTTTGGTGGAACTCCGGCGATCTCTATGCATGTACTGAACCTAGACACCTGTGATCCCGGTGTCAATTGAACCCGCCCCCCGCTGAGGTCCTGTCGCCAGGGCGGAGATATCGGGCTATTTCAAAAACCTTTCAGGAAACAGACCGGGAATCATTCCCCCACTCTTTTTGAGGATGATAAGAATATCATTTTGAGG
Source organism: uncultured Syntrophobacter sp. (assembly GCA_963663685.2). Classification (GTDB taxonomy): domain Bacteria; phylum Desulfobacterota; class Syntrophobacteria; order Syntrophobacterales; family Syntrophobacteraceae; genus Syntrophobacter. Next base: position 748,432 of record CAXXDT010000014.1, read on the forward strand.
GCAACTCAGGTTGAAGCCGCCGCCGCGGCCGGCTTTGGAGGATACGAGCGGATATGCGCGAATTTTTATGATATCATGATCCTGTACGGAAAGATGTTGAACCGCTGCCGGTGAAAGATGACTCTCATGGGTGTATCGACTGATCGGGTGATCTGCAATCTGAAGCGTCTGCGAAGGGAAAAAGGCTATTCGCAGAGCCAACTGGCCGAATTGGCCGGGGTGAGGCGGCAGGCGATTTACGACATGGAATCGGGCCGCTATGTACCCAACACTGCTGTGGCCCTGAAAATGGCCAGACACCTGGGTTGCAGAGTGGAGGACCTTTTCGCCGTTGAAGAGCAGCGCATTGAACGACCCATCACGCTGCTCGAAAAAGCTTCCCCCTCCGGTTCCCGGGTGTGCATGGCGAGGGTGGGGGACCGCCTGGTGGGATACCCGCTCGACGGTACGGTTATGCTGAACGACGGGCTTCAGGCCGCCGACGGCCTGATCACTTCCGACGGCGGCAGTGTACGCCTGCTCCGGGATGAAGCGCACATCGAAAAGACCGCGCTGATTCTCGGCTGCGATCCGGCTTTTTCCATACTGAGTTCGCACGTGGCCCGGTGCAACACGGAGGCGAGGATCCACTACAGGTTCTCATCGAGCCTCGGCGCCTTGGACGGCCTTGCGTCCGGGGTGGCCCATCTTGCCGGAACTCACTTGCATGATACCGGCCAGGGCGATTCGAATATCGTCTTCGCCCGCAATACACTGCCGAATATGAAGGCAACGGTCCTTGCGTTTTCCTTCTTTGAGGAGGGGCTCATGGTCGCTCCGGGGAACCCGCGCGGGATCAGGACCGTGGCCGATCTTGCCGGGGAAAGAATCAGGTTTGTGAACCGCGAAAAAGGGGCAGCCCTCCGCATCCTTCTGGATGAACGCCTGGTCAGGGAAGGTATTCCGGCGGAGGCGATCGACGGCTACGGCAATACGGCATTGAGCCATACCCGGGGGGCGCAGATGGTCGTTTACGACCTCGTTGACGCCGCTCTCGGGCTCAGGGCCATCGCCTCTGCCTACGGCCTGGACTTCGTGCCGCTTGAAACGGTCCGGTGCGATCTTGTCGTTCCCTGCGATTTTCTGGATCATCCCGCCGTAAAAGTGGTGCTGGATGTGCTCCAGACGCATGCCTTTCGCGAGGAACTGGCGTCTCTTCCCGGGTACGACTCCTCCTGTACCGGCCGGATCATCTGCACGGTTTGAACAGGGCTGAAACCTCCCGTTCAGGGGGCTTTGAAGCCGTATTTGGAAAGGATCTCCTGCCCCTCTTTGCTGAGAATGTAATCGACGAACCGCTGAGCGAGCTGCTTGTTTTTCGTTTGCGCAACCACGGCGATGGGATACCGGATGGGCTTGTGGTTCGACACTTCCATCGCCACCCGGACTTTGTCCCTGGCAATTGCGGCATCGGTGGAGAAAACGAATGCTGCGTCCACTTCTCCCCGGCTCACGTAATCAAGTACCTGGCGCACCGAGTCTCCGAAGATGAGTTTGGGCTGCAGGGCATCCCACAGGCCTTCGGCGGCAAGGGCTTCCTGAGTGTAGCGTCCGGCGGGAACGGTCTCCGGATTACCCAGGGAAATCTTGCCGACTTCTTTTGCCGTGAGGTCCTTCAGGGTCTTTACGGATATCTTCGATTCCATGGGGAGCACCAGGGAAAGCTCGTTGCATACGAAGTCCTTGCGCGATCCGGCAAGAAGCAGGTTCTTTTCCGCGGCCTGGTCCATCGTCTTCTGGTCCGCTGACGCGAAGACGTCCACGGGGGCGCCCTTGTCGATCTGTTGAAGCAAGGCCCCGGAGGCGGCGAAATTGGGGACGAACTTCACGCCGGGATTTGCGCTTTCGAATTTCTTGCCGACTTCCTGGAAGGCATTGGTCAGGCTTGCCGCCGCGGAAACGATCAATTCCTGTTCCGCGAACGCCGCCCCGCAGGAAAACACGGGCAGCAGCGCCGCGCAAAGCAGCACAACAAAGCGCAAAACAAATCGTCTCATCGGTCAATCTCCTTCAAGTAGCTGGTTTTGAGTAGTTTCCCCGAAGACACAAGAATCGTAATGCAAACAAAGGAAGTGATCAGCACGAGCGTTGTCGCGAGGCTGTCATTGCCCGCCTGGACCGCGTCGTAAACTGCAAGAGAGAGGGTCTGGGTTTTCCCGGGAAGGTTTCCCGCGACCATCAGGGTCGCTCCGAATTCCCCCATGGCACGGGCAAAGGCGAGCATGGCCCCGGCAAAAATACCCCGCCAGGCGAGGGGAAAAGAAACACGGAGGAAAACCCCGAGTTCACTCAGGCCCAGGGTGCGGGCAGCCTTTTCCAGGTTCGGATCCACGCCTTCAAAGGCGGCGCGGGCGGATTTGAACACGAGGGGCAGAGAAACCACCATGGCGGCCAGGACCGCTCCCTGCCAGGTAAACATGAGCGTGATCCCGAACTGTTCGTTCAGCCACCGGCCTATCCAGCCGTTTCGCCCGATGAGGACGATCAGGTAATAGCCGATGACGGTCGGAGGCAGTACGAGGGGAAGGGTAAAGGCGGCATCCAGCCATTCCCTGCCCGGAAACCGGCTCCTGGCGATGAGAAAGGCGAGCGCGACCCCGATGAGGGTTGCGAAGACCGCTCCGAACCCGGCCACTTTCAGGGTCAGCCAGAGCGGTTTCAGTCCGAAAATCACATCCATCATGTCCGTAACTCACTGAAAAGGGGCGCGAAGCGGGATGATTCCCTTGTGTAACTGCTATTTATACAATGAATTTGTATTGTTTTACCAGACATAGTTTTCAAAACCGGGCTTCTGAAAGGCGGAGGCCGCTTGGGAGCGCGGGAGCATACCGGACGCGGATTCCCCGCGGCAAAGGAGGCGAAACTGCAATGGTAAGGCCTTTCCCGGCTGCGGTGGTGTGAAGCCGAGGCGCTGCTGCTGTCGACCGTCGTTTTTCGACGCTGCCTTTTCTGCCCTGGAATCCGGTAGGACTATCGGGCTTTTCAAGAGACAATGCCGGCAGGGTCGACACTCTCAAAACCGGGGCCAGGACGCTCGATGTTGATGACAATCTTGCTGTTGAAGTAGCTGATACCCACTTACACGGCATTCTTTCGGTTTTTGTCCGGCGGATGACTGCATATTATCTCGTTACGACTCGGGTGGATCTGCAGGCCGCCAATATCGTCGAGAAGAAAGGCCAAACCTGAAAATCGTGGATATCCTGGGCCTGTCCAAAGAAACCATCATGGGATGTCGGGCAAATATCAGGAAGAAACTCAGCCTCCGGAACCCAAAGACCGACCGCAGAAACTTTTCTGCGCGGTACCGAAACCATATAGACACACTATACACTATATCTATAGCAAATCAGCTTGTACGCCCTGAGGATACCCACTACAATGAATTTAGTCTTTAGCCTGGACGCAAATCGTTTTATTGGTATAGGGGAGTCAGGTCGGGCGGAGGCCTTCGTACCCGGAGGCAGTGGAACGCCTGCTGCATTGGCCTGTAGAATGGTTCCATTGGCGGATTTGAACTCATATCATCGGAAAGGAACGCCAGTGAAAGCTGATCTTCTGTTAAAGAACGGTACGGTTGTTTCCCCATACGGGAGGTATTCTGCGGATATCGTCGTGAAGGCGGGTGTTATAGAAGCCGTCCTGCAAAAAGGTTGCAGGGTTGATGCAGATATGACGATTGATGTTGAAGGGAAACACATTCTTCCGGGAATATGGCACACTCACTGTCATTTCCGTGATCCGGGCATGATCCGGAAGGAAGATTTCGAATCGGGCAGCAAGTGTGCGGTGGCAGGTGGCATTACATTCATCATCGATATGACGAACAACGAACCGCCGCCCACGACGGTTGAGACGTTTCTTGCCAAGAAAGAGAACGCGGAACGGAAGAGCGTTGTGGACTTCGGCTTGTATGGCGCGGGACTCATCCCCAAAGAGGTTTTGCCGCTGGTGGCCCACGGAGCCATAGGGATAAAGGTGTTCAACACGCGCCATGTGAAGGGCGTATATCCTTACATGGATTCGCTTGCCGTTACCGACCACGGGCTTCTTTATGAGATTTACGAGCAGACGGCCAAAACGGGCCTGGTTTGCGCGGTGCATCATGACGACCCCGAGTGGACCAGGCGGCTTGTCTACAGGGACTATATCGATAAGGGCAAAATCGACGCCCATTCCTATATCGATGCCTATCAAAAGGGATACATGTACGGTCACGGGATGATCTCGGGGCTTGCGAGTTCCCTGTACCTGGCAAAGCTTGCGGGGGTAAGGCTGTACATCCTGCACAGCGGGATCATGCCCGTGGAGCATTACGACCTGATCGCGTACGCGAGACAAAGAGGGCAGCAGGTATACTCGGAACTGGAGGCGTCTTCCATTCTCATTCCCAGGGAGATGGCCGAGAAGATCGGGCCGAAGATGTGCCAGTTCTCCGCAAATCCGGACAAGGCATGGGAACACATTCATTCCGGCCAGGCGGATGTCCTGGTCTTCGAACACGCACCTCATGCCGCGGACGAAATAGCCCTCGGGTGGGCGGACAATTTCTCCGCACCGCTGGGCATGATAGGAGCCCAGGAATTCCTCCCCATGATGCTGAACGAGGTGAACCGGGGGAACCTCACCTTGGAGAAACTCGTCGCCCTCTCGTCCGAAAACCCGGCGAGGATTTTCAGCATTTATCCGAAAAAGGGGGTCATCCAGGTCGGCAGCGACGCGGACTTCACCATCGTGGACATGGCCCGCAAAAAGGTCCTCACGGCGGCTGATTCCTATTCCCGGTCAGGGTGGACCACATTTGAGGGAATTGAAGTGACGGGTGTGCCGACCCACACCATCATACGCGGAAAGCTGGTATGTGAAGACGGCGTTGTCAAGGTGGAACCCGGGTTCGGGAAATTCGTCCCCGGGGCGGCGACTCAGGCCGACAACTAGAACCGATCGGGGGCCGGCGGGATATTCTTCACGACTTCATCCGAGAGGAGGGTGCGATGCTGAAGCAAGGCGAAAAGTGGACGGTCAACCTTCTGTGTATTCTGGCGTTTGTGACGGTGCTTTCGGTCGCCGGTTCGGGGAACGCCGCGGCGGCCGATAAGATCGTGAAGATCGGGGCATCGATTTCCCTGTCGGGGAAGTATGTCCGCGAGGGGACCGCCATCAAAGAAGGGTATGAATTCTGGGCCGACTGGGCGAATGCCCGGGGAGGCATCTCCATCGGCGGCGAAAAATACCAGGTCCGCATGATTTATTACGACGACGAAAGCAATCCCCAGACGGCCGCCAAGCTCGTCGAAAAGCTCATCACGGAAGACAAGGTCGATCTCCTCCTGGGGCCCTACGCCAGCGGGATCGCCATGCCGGCCACGACCATCGCGGAACGCAACGGCTACGTGATGATACTTCCGCTCAACAACTCGGATTCCCTCTACACGAGAGGGTACAAATACATTTTCTCGGTGGCGTCCGTTGCAAGCCGCGAAGGATGCAGCGTGGTGGACCTGCTGCGTGCGCAGGCGGCGACTCCTCCAAAGACCATCGCCATTCTGGCGCCCAACAGCACCTATTCCCTGGTGGTCGCTGCGGGTCTCAAGGACTATTCGGCTCAACTCGGCATGGACGTGGTGGTTTTCGAAAAATTCCCCGAGGAAACCAGCGATCTTTCATCGCTTCTTGCGGTCGTGAAAACAAAGGACCCGGATATCCTTTATGTGTGCGGGTATTTTGAACATTCCACGCTCGTTGCCCGGCAGCTCAAGGATTTGGGGTACATCCCGAGGGCCCTTGCTTTTTCCATCGGCCCCCAGCTTCCCGAGTTCACGTCCACCCTGGGCAAGGACGCCGATTATTCGCTGGCGCCCACCTATTGGCTGAACACCATGAGGTATGCCGACCCGGCCTTCACCACCGCTCAATTCAACGAATCGTTCAAGGAGAAATTCGGCCATCCCCCGACGTACCAGTCGGCGCACAGCACCTCCGCCGGGCGGTTGCTCCAGCGGGCCATCGAGAAGGCCGGCAGCCTCGAACAGGATAAGCTCCGCAAGGTCCTGTCCGAGATGGACCTGAAGGACACCATAACCGGTGAAATCAGGTTTGATGAACGGGGTGTCAACGTCGGGGGAAAAGTCGGCGTGATTCAGATCCAGAACGGTGTCCAGAAGGTGGTCTTCCCCGAAGTGGCGGCCGAGGGCAAGGCCCTTTATCCGGCCGTCCCGTGGGAAAAACGTTGACATGCGGCGTCGTGGATCGCTGCGAGCCGATGATTGAGATGCATCAGATATGCTGTTTCTTCAGACCATAATCAACGGCATCCTGGTTGGCGGACTGTACGCCTGCGTGGCGGTGGGGTTTTCGCTCGTCTGGGGTGTTGCCAACATCATCAACCTGGCCCATGGGCTTTTCATCATTTTGGGTGCGTACATAACTTTCTGGATTCATACACTTTATCACATCGATCCCCTGCTCACCATTCCGGTTTCGGCGGCGGTTCTGTTCTGCCTGGGTTTCCTCATTCAGAAGTACATACTGAATTTCGTGGTCGGGGAAGCTCAGGAATCGAGCATGGGGGTGTTCATGCTCCTCATCCTGACCTTCGGCCTGGCCCGGGTGCTGGAAAACGTCATGGCGGTGCTCTGGAGCGGGGACTGGCGCTCGGTCACCACGAGTTATTCGGGGACCTTCATAGACGTTGCCGGACTGAGCGTTCCGTATATCAGGATCGTTGTTTTCGCGGTGGCCCTGGCCACGGCCGGGCTGCTGTCCCTGGTCCTGGCCAGGACCAGGATAGGAATGGCCATCCGGGCCGTTACGTTCAGCCTGGACGGGGCCCGGATCGTCGGCATAGACCTGCGCCTGATTTATTCCGTGACTTTTGCCATCGGCGCGGGTCTGGCCGGGATCGCCGGTTCCCTGGTTTCGTTGATCTACAGCTTTTCTCCCTACCATTCCGCGCCTTATCTGTCGTGGGCGTTCGTCATCGTGGTGATGGGTGGGCTCGGAAGCATTTTCGGTGCCGTTGTCGGCGGAGTCTTCCTCGGCGTAATAGAGGCGCTGACGACCGTTTATATCGGCCCCGGCTACCAGCAGGCGGTCGGTTTCGTGATATTGGTGTTCCTGCTCGTCGTTCGGCCTCAGGGACTGTTTGGAAAACAATTTTTGAAATAACGTGCCCCGAAATGAATAAAAGACAGCGAAACATTCTGGCCGTAACAGCCTGCCTGGCCGCTTTCTGTATTTTCCCGTTCATGGCGGGCAATTACTGGATCCGGATGTTTACTGTTATTTTCATGTATGCGGCGCTCGCTCAGGCCACGAATATCCTGATGGGGTTCAGCGGCCTGGTCCCCTTCGGAAATGTCGTCTTTTTCGGCATGGGCGCCTACATGACGGGCATTGCCATGATCACGTGGAAGCTGCCCTTTCTGCCGGCGCTGCTGGCGGGCGCCCTGAGCTGTGCCGCATTTACCCTCATCATCGGCCATCCCATTTTGAAGCTCCAGGGGCATTATTTCGCCATAGCAACGATGGGAATCAGCGAAGCGATAAGGCAACTCGTCACCAATCTCGACTTTACCGGCGGAGGGATGGGAATGAACCTGCCGATGGTGAGGCTCGGTGTGGGCCGCGCCACCTGTTTCTTCTATTTCGCCATGCTGCTCGCCCTCATCGCCGTGACGGTGGCCACCTGGGCGGTGGCGCGAAGCAGGCTGGGTTTTGCCCTGCGGGCGGTGATGGCAAACGAGGAAGGCGCCCGGTCACTCGGCATCAACACCGCGTATTACAAAGTCCTGGCGTGGGCGATCAGCGCCTTTTTCACGGGCGGGGTAGGGGGCATCTTCGCTTACTGGTATTCCTACATCGACCCTCCCGGCGTATTCGACATCTCGATTGCGGTGCGATTCATCATCATGATCCTGATCGGCGGCGGAGGAACAATCATCGGCCCCATACTGGGGGCGTTTTTCATAGAGGTGCTGACGGAGAGCGTGTGGAGCAAATTCCTCTCGTTTCACCTGGGAGTGCTCGGGATCGTCATCATGCTGGTCGTCATTTTCATGCCCAAGGGCTTCGTGTGGTGGTACGAGCAGCGCTTCAGTCTGCTGGCGCTGCTGAGCAATGTCAGGAAATCTGACATCTAGCGGAATTGTGATAACCGGGTGAGTGAGAGATGGCTCTGTTGATCGAACTGACGGACGTATGCAAATCCTTTGGCGGCCTGCAGGCGAGTCGGGAAGTCTCCTTCGGCATAGACGAAAGAGAAATTGTGGGGCTCATCGGTCCGAACGGCGCGGGGAAGACCACCCTGATCAACCTGATCTCGGGAAACCTGCGTCCCGACAGGGGTACGATCGTTTTCCGGGGGGCTGAAATCCAGGGGCTTCCGTCTTATGCGTTGAACCGGCTGGGCATTGCCCGGACTTACCAGGTCGTCCAGCCATTCAGGGGAATGACCGTAATTGAAAACATCATGACGGGCGCACTCTTCGGAAGGTCGGGCAAGGGCCGTAGCGCCGCGGAGGCGAGGAAACGTTCCGAAGAGGTCGCGGAACTCTGCCGGATCGCGGACAAAAGGAATGAACTCGTCGGCAATCTGACCATAGCCGACGTTCGAAGGCTGGAAATAGCCAAGGCCCTCGCGACGGAACCTTTTCTGCTCCTGCTCGACGAAGCCCTGGCCGGTCTCAATCCCCGGGAAATCGACGAATCGCTCGAACTTGTCGCCGAAGTGAACCGCATGGGGGTATCGATTCTGATCATCGAACATGTCATGAGGGCGGTGATGAGCGTCTCGCAACGCGTCGTTGTTCTCCACCACGGAAGGTTGATGCGCCGTGGACAGGCCGGAAAATATCGTCCGCAACGACGAAGTCATCAAGGCGTATCTCGGGCACAGATATGCCGCGCGCACCGGAAAACCGGATGAGGAAAACTGAAGAATGGCACTCCAGGTTACGGACCTCCGGGCAGGGTATGACAGGGTCAACATCTTGTGGGGAATCACGCCTTGAGGTGAACGACGGTCAGTGCGTGGCGCTCGTCGGGTCGAACGGCGCCGGCAAATCGACGCTCCTCAAGAGTATCGCGGGTCTTCTGCGGCCCAAGCGGCGGAAGCATTGTCTTCAACGGCCGGGAGACCGCCGGTCTGAGGTCGCCACGCATCGTGGAACTGGGCATCAGCCTCGTGCCGGAAGGATACAAGCTCTTCCGGGGGATGACCGTCGGAGGGAAAAACCTTCTCCTCGGCGCGTTGCAGAATAAAAGAGAGGGCGAAGATCGAAAAGAGGCTGGAGGAGGTGTACGGGATTTTTTCCCGAGTTAAAGGAGAGGCGGCGCCAACTGTCCGGCACCATGAGCGGCGGCCAGCAGCAGAGTGTGCTCCATCGGCAGGGGCCTGATGGCTTATCCGCGGCTCCTTATGATCGACTCGAACTTTCGCTGGGCCTCGCGCCCAACCTGGTGGAACTGCTGGTCGAAAAGATAGTCGAGATTCGGGAAAAAACGAAGATGAGCAATCCTCCTGGTCGAGCAGGATGTGGAGACCGCCTTCGCCATTGCCGATTACGGATACGTCATAGAATCCGGCAAGGTGGCACTCGAGGGCAATCCCCGCGAACTGCGGGACGATCCGGTCCATCGTCAGAAGCTACCTCGGGATCTGAACCCGCTCTTTTGGGGGATGTCAAGACCGTCGTCCTTGAATGCAACTCGGTATCCCGCTGCGGAAACGCGCCGTCTTGGGTGAGCCGTCAGGGCAGGAGGTAGCTTGCCCTGCCGCAAAGGCCGTCGTTCACGGCTTCAACGGCTTTTTCCAGGGCAAGCCCGGCACTTTCCTCGGGGCTTGAACCTGCATGGATGCCGGTCTTCGATTCGCCGTGTCCTTTGACCGTCGTCACTTTGGACATGTCATAAGGGTAGAATTCGACCTGGATGTCGATGCTGAAGCCGAAGTACTGGCCCGTCGGTCCAGGAATTCACCTTGGCGAAAGTGGGAATGGCGATGAGGTCGAATCGCTGGAGGTCCGGGTCATTGTGGAGTGATGTCTTGAGCATTTCTCTGGCCAGAGCTTCGCTCGCTCTCGACCGGCTTGACCGTGAGGCTCTCGAACGTGGGGCGAATCTGAGCCCAAAGTTCGTTCACGGCCTTGGCCCCCAGGTTGTGGATCGTTTCATGCCCCCGGATCAGACTTCCATAGGTGTATTTCTGGAATTCGGCCGGGACCCAGCATCAGGACCTGTGCCGGGACAACCTCCGTTCCGGGACAGTTCGGGGCTTCCGACGATGCCGGAAGAGGCCCGGGGACAAGCGTCGCCCCCAGAAAAAACACTATAAAAAGCCATTTTTTACTTGGTTCCATGTCCATCCTGCATTGGTTTTCCCACGGTGATTCATTGCCACCGCATGCCAAGGGCAAAAGACGGTGCGTTCGATCATTCCCCGGGTCCCGCCCCCCGGTGCATCTGAATGCAGGGCAGGTGCGGACCGGATTTCCGTCCTGCGGCCGGTGCTCATTCAATCGTGTGCCCGGCCTCGCCCCGCGGGGTTGCCCGACAGGTTCGAAACACCGGGAGACGCAACGGAAACAACAAGCGGTTCCTTTGCCCTTCAACCTTTTAGTATATTATATTATGTGGAAAAGTTAATCTCCATTCTATGCATGGCCTATACAGCCCCGTGATTGTGCCGCATCGCCGGTGTGTTGAATGATGACAACTTCCGGGAAGTACGGGGAAAGCCCATCCCTGTCGTTCCCGGGCGAAGGCCCTGCAGCCTGTGCCTTCATCGGCCCGAATCGACGGCATGGGGCAAAAGGCACAGGGTTCCGGAAGCTTCGGACGAAGCCGCGGCAGTGGGCCTGCGCGGCGCACGGCATGATGAATCGAAAAGCTCACCTTCCGCAAATTCCTGGCGTCCGTTTCCCTCCCGTGATCCGGTAATTCCACATCGAGTGATTCTTGCGCGGGCCATCCGGCCCCGGTCACTTCCGCCTCCGGGACCATTCGGGGTTCCCATTGGGCCGCGATTCAAGCAAAACCCCGACCCGGTATTACTAGAGGTGTCCCGTGAGACGCAGAATGCCGAGCGACAGGGCCGGTACGTAAGTAATGAGCAGCACTCCGAGGGCGAGGATCAGCAGGAATGGCAGGACGTCCCGGTACAACGCGACCATGGGCTTGCCGAAGCGCGACGATGACAGAAACAGGTTGAGGCCGACCGGCGGGAACAGGAAACCGAGTTCCAGGTTGGCCAGAAAGATGACGCCAAGGTGAACCGGATGAATCCCGAAGGCCAGTCCCAGCGGGATGACCAGCGGCGTGAGAACGATGATCGCGGAAAAGATCTCAAGGACGCTGCCCAGCACCAGCAGCACGAGGTTGAGGACGAGCAGGAAGGCAAGGGGCGAATGAATCCGGTTCTGAACGATGCCGAGCAGTTGATCGGGGATCTGAGCGTCCACCAGGTAGCTCGTGAAACCCATGGCACAACTGAGCAGGATCAGGACCGCGCCCACGAGCACCGCGGCCTTTACCATCACGCCGGGCAATTGCCGGAAGGGGTGAAGATCCCGATGGATGAAACAGGCGATGACGACCGTGTAGGCGCATGCGAAGGCGGATGTTTCGAGGAGCGAAGCCAGGCCGGTCCCGAAGAGCAGCGCCATGACCACTGGAATGGACAGTTCCCACTTGGCTTCCCACGTCGCGCCGAGCAGCTCGCGCCACGCGAATCCCTGGCGGCGGGTCTGCGCCTTGCGGCCGACACTGATCCCGTAGGCGGCCACCAGCAGGAGGAGAAGAACCCCCGGCACGAAGGCCGCGATGAACAACTGGTCCGCCGGGACCTTGGCCACGACGCTGTAGAGGATTACGGGCAGGCTCGGCGGAAAAAGAAGGCCGAGGCTTCCCGCGGCGGTGACGAGCCCCAGTGAAAACCGTTCCGAATAGCCTTCTTCGATCAGGATCGGATAGACGAGCCCGCCCAGGGCGATGATCGTGACCCCGGAACCTCCCGTAAAGGCCGTGAAGAGTGCGCACACGGCCCCCACGAGCACCGCGACGCCTCCGGGCATGAAGCCGAAGAGCGCGTGGAAAAAACGTACCAGCCGCTGGGGCGCCCTGGTTTCGGCGAGCAGAAAACCGGTTGCGGTCAGCAGCGGAATCGCTGGCAGGGTCGGAGAGGCAATCAGGCGGTAAATCTCGGCGGACACGGCGGATACCGGCGTGGCTTCCCGCCAGAAAAGAATCAGTCCCAGGCCGGACATGGCCGCGAAAACGGGCGAACCGAGAAGGCTTGCGGCGAGCAGAACCCCGCCCAGGAGCCAGGCGATGGAGTCCGTGGGGTGGATCAAGCCCAGCGCGAAGACCGCGGCCACGACGGCGACCGCGCAGGCACGGCCGGCCAAGCCCCTGGAACACCGGTACAGGTAAGTCAGGAACATCAGGACCATGGCCAGCGGCATGACGCTCTCACTCACCCACACCGGCAGCCCGAAGGACAGTCTTTCCCCCTGTTGCCTTTCGGCCAGTACCACGGCGATGCTCGCGTAGGTCAAAACGGCCGTGACCGCCGCCGCCACACAGTTGGCCAGGAATTCGGCACTCTCCCGCCAGCGCCCTTCGGGGAGCAGAACAGTCGTGGAGAGCGTCAGGTGCTTGCCGGTCCAGGTGGCGAGCAGTCCGCCCAGAAAGGCGAGGTAAAAGGTGAGCTGTTGGGTGTAGGTTGATGAACCGGGGATATGAAAGCCGGCGAGCGGTCTTCCGAGGAAGTCCACCAACGGCATCGCCGTCAATAAAAGGAAGGCGGCCACCAGGACTCCTTCCCCTATGGCGTGCAACAAGGTGCGGGGGGTCAAGGGGTGCCGGCCTTGGTCGCGCCCAGGCGGCATTGGTCCCTCAGCTTCAGAGCGCTGTCGAGTGGACCCGCCGGGACGTAAGAACCCCTGACCTGGGGCAGGATCCCTCCGATGAGCTGCCGCCACTGGCCGAGGGCCTCGGTGTCCACCTGGACCACCTGCAGGCCGTTTTTCTTCAGCACCTCGATGTCCTTGACTTCGGACTGGCGCGAGAATGCCCTCAGTTTCCCGCAGGCATTGCGCGCCGATTCAAGAAGCGCCGGGCGAATGTCGGCCGGAATCGTCTCCCACGTGGATTTCGTCACCACCATGCCGCCGAGGAACAAGGCCCATTTGAGATCGGACATGTAGCTGAGCTGTTTGTACCACTGCAGCAGAACGACGCCCTGAGCGGTGGAGGTGACGGCGTTGACCAGCCCGGTCTGGAGTGCCGTGGAGATCTCGGTGGAAGGGAGCGGGACGGGGTTGAACCCGGCCTTTTTCCATAATTCGGTGTAACGGTCGTCCCCGGCCCAGGTGAACATTTTGAGCTTTTTCATGTCGTCCGGGGTCCTGACGGGGACCTTCGTGAAGAAGTGCGTCCATCCGGCGTCCGACCATCCGAGTAGGACGAACCCCTTGGTGTCGAGAATTTTTTCGAGCTGCGGTCCCAACTGGTCGAGGACACAGTCCAGCTCGCCGTAGCTGCTATAGGCCAGCGGCACATCGAGCGCCAGAACGCTGCGGTCGATTTCCGCGAGTCCGGTGACGGTCATGAGAGCCGAGTTGATGGTCCCGAGGCGCATTTTTCGGACGACGTCGATATCGTCGCCGGCCACTCCGCCGGGATAGAGCCGGAAGACGATCTGCCCGTGGGATGCTTTCTGCCAGGACGCCCCCATCTCCTGCACGGCCTGATACCACTCAGACCCCTGTGGAGCCAGCGTCGCCATCTTGATGACCACTTCTCCGGCCGCCCATGCGGCGTGTGCCGACACCGCCAGGACGATCAACACCATCATCCACAGCCGTGCATGCCGGGTTCCGATCCGCCAGTCCAACATCGAATCTCCTCGTTTATTCGACAAACAGCCGGTCCATACGGGCGAGCAGCCACCGTGCACGCCGCTGGGCGATCAGGTTAGCCAGCCTCTGGTCCGGCAAGGCGTTGACGTCGACGGCCAGCGCCTGGTTCAATAGTTTTTCGAATTCCGCGCGGTCCTGAATGCCGACATCCACGGTTTCCGCAAAAGAAACCAGTGGGGCCGCCCGGTGGCCGCCGGCGAAATAAAGGGCCCGGGCCATGCTTTCACGGGCGCGATCGACGGACCCGCCCGCCGAAGCCGGCATTCCGCCGTCGTAAGCAATGTAGAAGTCGTAAATCGCACCCAGGCCGAAGCCCTCATCGAGTTCACGGGCGCGGTGCATCAGCTCCTCCACCAAAGGCAGATCGGCCGCAAGTTCCGTATCGGTCTTATCCAGGGAAATCGCCGCACCCCACGCCGCAGCAGTCCAGTAGAGCAGGGGTACGTCGGCCTTCCGGAACGGGGCCAGGGCCGCGTCCGGATTGCTCCGGACCGCCTGTAGAAAACCGGGATGGGCAACATCGAGGCCTCGCAGGCCATAATTCAAAGCCCTTTGGTAAAGCCGCTTCGCGCGCTGCCTCAGTTCGGTTGCGCGCGCAAGGTCGTTGTCCTCTGCAAAATCCGCTTCCTCCTGCACGAACGCGTATGCGTACTGCGTAAATCCGCTGGTGGCCGCGAGCAGCAGCCCTTTGTGATGCGGGGATTCAGCGAGGAGGCCCTCAATGGTTTTAAGCCCGAAAGGCATCGCTTCGCCGACAAGGTCCGGATCGTCGTCGGACGCATACACCGAAGCCCCCTGGGACAACGCGTCCCCGAGACGGTTTGCGGCAAATCGCTGCAGGGAACATCCGGCCGGCGCCAGAACGGCAAAAACCAGGGCGAGCGTCAGAATGCCGTGAAGCAACTCCGAACGGTGCCACCCGGCAGCCCGGACCATCGGCGGCCCCGATACGGCTGAGCGCAGGTCCGGCTTCGGGCCGCCGCACGGGGGGCTCTTGCGTTGCGCCGTGCCCCATGGCGACCATAGATGCGATGTCAAAACGTTCATAACCCGAAAACTCACCGCCCCCGGCATCAGCCGCGTCCCTTGAAAGTCCGGTTCAAATGATCATATTACACTCATCAACACCGGCAAAATATGGGCAGGAGTACGTCTCCCGCATAGCCGGCGGTATTTTGTACAAGGGCCTTGAAGTTGTCAACAAGTATGGCCGCGCAGCATGGCTGGCGGTGCTTTTCAAAAGAGCGCACGCCGGTCTGAAAAACAACATAATACATGTTTATCGATATTTACAGTGGCTGAAATGTCAAGGGATAACCGTGGCTTCTCGCGCATTCTTTTTCGCTACGATCTTTCCGCCGTTCTCCCGGTTGTTTCGCGGCAGAGGGCCGACAGGCGGATTTTTGATTGATCGGGTTCGGTTTTTTCCCGGTGGCTGCGGCCCAACCCGGCCTTTGGCCGTACGGAGCCCGGCGCGACTCATCCGGAGCAGACAGGAGTTTCCTTTTGTTTCCCCCGGCCGGACGGAAGGATTTTCAGATCGCCGGACCCGGGGGAGTCTTCCGAACCCGGGCATCGGCGAAGCGAACGTGCGGAGGCGTCGGTAGGCGTTGAACCGGGTCCGGCTTTCGATCCTTTGAAGGGACGGCGGCGCCGCGAAAGGTGTATTCGCTTTTATGAGGGGGGCTTGTGGTCAGGAAACCGTCATATGAGGAATTGGAACAGAGACTGGCCGAGTTGGAGGGTCGGCTGTCCGAAACAAAGGGAACGGAATCCGGGCTTGAGCGTGAGCTGGCGAGGGACAGCGAGGCGCGTCTGCGGTTCATGGTGGAGACCACGGGGGATGTGATCTACCGGCTGGCCTACGATTCCATGAATTATGACTATGTGAGCCCCGGGATCGTCAATCTTACGGGATATTCCCGGGAGGAGATCATGGGTCTCGGTTTTTCGAGGCTGGTCGGCCGGATCGACCTGCCCGGAAAGGAGAACGTCGCGCCGTCGGTGATTGTCAGGGATCGCCTGGAGGGGAAGACGGGCGAATACCGGGCTGATTATTTGATCGCCACCAAGACCGGTGAACCGAAGTGGGTGCGGGATCATTCTTTCCCGTGGCGTGACGCCGAGGGAAACCTCGTGGGATCGGTCGGAATACTGAGCGACGTAACGGAGTACAAGCAGGCCGAGGCGCTTCTGAAACAGCGCACGGCGGAACTGGTCGAATCGGAGGAAAAGTACCGGACACTGGTCGAGAACGTTCCGCTCGTGGTCTATCGTGCCGGACCGGCCGGAGAAGTGGTGTTCATCAACCGGTTTGCCGAGGAACTGCTCGGGTATGGGCCCATGGAGATACTCCGCGACCCCGGCCTGTGGGCCGAGGCCATTCATGAGCAGGACCGCGGGCGGGTGAACGAACTCAGGGAAAAAACCTGGTCGGAAGGCAGGGAATTCATTGCCGAGTACCGGATTGTGCACAGGAACGGTTGCGTCATCCACGTGACGGACCATGCAATGCCGTTTCGGACGCCGGAGGGGGCGGTGGGCGGAGTGGACGGAATCATCATGGACGTTACGGGCCGGGTGAAGTTGCAGGAGAAGCTCATCCAGAGTGAAGGCTTGAAAACGATCAGTGAGGTTTCGGCCCGGCTGGCTCATGAAATCCGAAACCCTCTGGTTTCCGCCGGCGGATTTGCGCGGCGGCTGCTGTCATCCATGGATACGAAGGATCCCAACCGGGAAAAAGTGGAGATCATCGTGCGGGAGGTGAGCCGCCTGGAGGTCATCCTGCGCATGGTCCTGAATTATATTCAGCCATTCGACCTGGAATTGCAGCCGATCGACCCGGGTTCGCTCGTCGAAGCGGCGTTGAGGGGGATTGAAGCCGACGCGAAAAAGAGAGATATTTCCATTCGGGCCGAATTGCCCGAGGGGCTGCCGAAAATCACGGTCGACCGGCTGCAGATGAAGCAGGTGCTGAAGAGTCTGCTGAAAAAAGCGTTGGGCCGGATGCCCGACGGGGCCGCCCTGTCGATCTCGGCCGGGCTGGAAAATGATATGCTGCGCATTGCCGTGAGGTACCCGGTCCGTAATCTGTCGCAAGACGACGTGGAACATTTTTTCTATCCGTTCACCACCGACAAACCGGATTATCCGGCGGCTGACCTGCCCATGTCGAAGATTATCGTGCACAAACACGGGGGAGTGATTGAAGTCCAAAACGAAAAACCGGGCAAAATCCTGATAAAAATATTGTTGCCCGTATGACCTCCCCGCCTGTCTTGGCGGCGCGGGGCCCCGTGAAGGAGCGGGACAACCGGGCCCGGGCTTCCGCATGTCGGGTCCATACCATTCACACTTCTGAAATCGGAGAAAAAAGCGTATGAACATTGAAGGCGTAAAATCACTCATGCATGAAATTCACTGGGGCGCGCTTGCCTCGACGGACGGCAAAACCGTCGGCGTTCGTCCCATGGGGGGATGGGCATGGATGGGACGGGAACTGTGGTGCGCTACGGGCGCTTCTTCCGAGAAGGTCGCCCAGATCGGGAAGGTCCCTCATGCGGAGTACTGTTTCGGAAGCACGGAAGGAGAACACGTGCGCATCTCGGGGCCGTGCACCGTCAGCACGGACAACGGGGACAAGAAGAAGCTGTACGATACCGTCCCCGGCCTCAAAAAGCACATCAGCGACCCGGCTGACCCGGATTATGTCGTCATACGGATGAAACCCGATCGTATTCGATACAGGGGAGCGACGGATCACGGCTATAAGGAAATTCCGCTCGCTTAGGATGGGCGCTTTATGGTTGTGGTGCCTTCCCTCGGGCGATCGCCTGAGGGCGGGGCGCTGCCGGCCGCATAAAGCCGCGCTGCGGCGTGGGAGTGGGGGACTCCCCCGGCCCGTTGCCCGAATACTTCCCCTGTGGGTGGCACGGACCGAGTTGTCCGGGCCACCCGCTTAATGCCCTGTCGGCTGTGGAGAAATCGGGCCGTTGAGACGGGCCGGCCCGGTGTTTCCCCGGCGAAGGTCTTGAGGAGGCAATCAGAAATCATGCCCATCAGCGCCCGATACACTCACACCAACATCGTGGCCAGGGATTGGAGAGGGCTCGCCCGGTTCTACGCGGAAGTTTTCGGTTGTGTTCCGGTGCCGCCGGAGAGGGATATTTCCGGCAGGCAGATCGAGGAAGCAACCGGAATTCCCCGTGCCCGGCTTCGGGGAATGCACCTGCGTCTTCCCGGATACGGTCCTGATGGTCCGACCCTTGAGATTTTTCAATACGAACCGGAAGAACACAAGCCAAAAACAGCCGCCAATCGCCCCGGAGTTTCGCACATCGCGTTTGCCGTGGATGACGTGGAGGAGGCCATGAGGGTGCTGCTGCTGGCCGGAGGCGGAGCGATCGGAAGGACGGTTCGTATGGATGTCCCCGGTGTGGGCACCATAACGTTCGTCTATGCAACCGATCCCGAGGGAAACATCATAGAACTGCAGAACTGGTCGAAATGAATTGAGGACCGACGACATCGCCTCTTTTGATTGAGAGCGAATTGCGGTAAAGTGTGTTCCTGACCGCCTGACTGCAAGGCTTCCTAAAATAGTGCTGCCGGACGAGAGGCTCGACTCATGAAAAAGCTGTTGCCGGAACAACTGAAGGAGCTGTGGCAAACCGTCGAACGGGGAACGCTTTCCGGGGAAGACTATGGGAAGGAGCAGGAACGCCTGTTGGACGGCTATCGAAGCACCTGGAAACGGGCCCTGCTCATGGGCGGGTATGAGGATCTGCCCGCCGGTCTGGTCGCTGAACTGGGTTCCTATTTCGGGCGTGAAGAGTCCGATGAAATCCGGCTTCGGTGCTCCGATGCGCTGGCCGACATAAAAAGCGAGTGGCACCGGAGAGTCGATCGCACCAGCCGACGGTCCGTCGAGCAGTTCTACAACGACAGCCAGGCTATGATCTACGAACTCATGTGGTGGCATACCCTGTGTGAGGACGTTTCCCCGCTGGCTTATGTGACGGCGCTGCAATTCGCCTCATTGCGCGGGTGTCACCGGTATCTCGACTTTGGGGCCGGAGTGGGTTCGGGCGGCATTGTCTTTGCCAATAACGGGTTTGACGTTTCACTGGCGGACATAAGCTCCCCCATGCTGGATTTCAGCCGGTGGAGGTTCCGCACGAGAGGGCTCCCGGCGGAATCGATCGACCTCAAAGTGCAGGGGCTCCCCCCCGACACCTTCGATATGGTGACCGCGATGGATGTCTTCGAGCATCTCGTGGATCCGGTTCGGGCCGTCGACGACCTCTGGAAGGCCTTGAAGCCGGGGGGATATCTCTTCGGCCGCTTCCATTCGGAACCGGACGAAGACCGGCCGCATCACATCGTCGTGGACTTTGGACCGACGCTCCACCGGTTCAGGGAACTCGGCTTCGTGGAGGTCTGGCGGGATGACTGGCTCTGGGGCCACCAGGTCTTTCAAAAGATGTGACACGGCTGCGTGGAACGGCCGACCCCCTTGGCGGGTGTTACGACCCGGTCCGCCATACGGGACCGGGCTTTGTTCATATGCTGCCGCCCGAGCGGATTCTTGTCTGGAAAGTGCCGCCGTAAGCGACCGAGGGATCGCTGGGACCGCTCCGATTGCTGTCCTGGGTCGAGGCACAAGCCGCCATTAAGACCAGTACGGTTATTATGAGACCGATCATCTTCATGAAAACTCCCCTCCTGTCCTGCACCTTCCGTGGCCTCACGCGAGCGATACCGGTCGCGATTCCTCCTCCGGCTCCCTGACCCCGCGGGATGATACCGCCGGTCATGAGCCGCGTAACGGAGAAAACCACGGGGGCGAACCTCACTGCGAAGATAGACCTTTTCCGGTTGGCTGGCAATACCCCTCTTGGTTTTCACCCCGCTCCGTCATTCATCTTCACGGTATTCGAGGATGTCACCCGGCTGGCACTCAAGATGCCTGCAGATGCTGTCCAGCGTGGACAGACGGATCGCACGCGCTTTTCCGGTTTTCAGAATCGACAGGTTCTGCTCCGTAATGCCGATCAGTTGAGCGAGTTCGTTAGACCGCATTTTTCGCCTGGCCAGCATGACGTCGAGATTGACTATAATCGCCACCGGAGCCTCCTATACCGTATAAAGATGTTCGTCCTGGATTTTGCGCCCTTCTTCCATTACCCAGGAAATCACGATGACCATGATTCCCACCACCAGGGCCGTCACGTCCAGGGAATCGAAGCCGACGGCCAGCCTCCTCTGGCCGGGCGGATTGTCCATCGTTATCGCCAGGCTCAACAACGGGACGTAAAGCACTCCGGCAATGGCTTGCGCAAGAAGGACCTTGCCCAGTTTCCGGAAACACGCCACGTTTGCATCACTGAAAAAAAGCATTTGTTCATAGAGCTTGAACAGCCTCATCAGGACCACGATGCCGACCATCTGGACGCAGATGGGAATAAAGCTTGCCGCAAAGCAGAGGAGCCGCGAATGCAGCGACAGGTTCCGCTGTACCTCGATGGGGATACTGCGGAGGTTCAGCACGTCGACGCTGGTCGGGAGTATATTGAAGCTGAGCCAACACACCAGGGAAACCACCGGCAAAAGGACCATTACCGCCATCAGAATAAAACGAAGCATCCTGCTCACTTTCTGAATCCTCGTCAATCCGTTCATCGCACCCTCCTGGAATAGGCGAAAGTTTTCAACTGGTTTGCTGTTATACGAGCTAAAATTATCGAATGTCAATCAGTTTTTGTTGTATTGGAAGTAATTTCAAAATAGGGCCGAACGATCTTGGGCCGCAGCGGTCTCATCCCGGTTTACTTACAAAATAGAGTCCCGAGGTACCCATTTGGATGTTTCGCGGGTGAGGCGGGCATCATGAATAATTGCGTTCAAGACGACAGTCCCGGCATTCCCGGAAAAAGCCGCGAAACGATTTCCCCGCACCCCGGATTTCGGCCCACGCGCAAGCGCGCGAGGCCGAACGCCCGGTGCTTGCGGCACCTGCCCGGCGGACCGGGCATGAAAGCCAGGAGCCGGTCCGCGGTTTTCCTCATCGAGGAGTCAGTTCAACGGGATTTTCCTCAAACCACGTATGGTGGGATAGCCTTGATCGGGGGCGTTGGTGGTGATGGGTTCTTTTGCCATGCGAAGGTTAAGGTCATAGACGAGCATGGTTTCCTCGAAAATCGGAACGTCGGCGAGCATTGTGTCGAACGGAATACTTCGTTGCCCTTTGGGACCCGCTTTAAACCGGTCGTCGACGAAATCCTCGATTGCCTTGAAGCAATTGGGACAGTCTTCGTCCCGGGGGCGGATGCTTCCGAACAGGGCGGAGTTCCCGTAACAGAATCCGTCGTCCCTCGCGATGCCGTTCGGAAAACACCGGCTCTTTTTTGAAGGCTCGCCGGCGACATTCGTTATGGAAACGAATACCGGGTGGCGTCTTGCCAGGCTGTTGGCTTCAACCAGAAATTCCCAGGCGGCCGGATTGTGGTTGATGTTGATGACCGCGTCGATTTCGCCGCGCGTGGCGAGGCTGCGCAGGGTGAACTGCACGGCGTCGCTGATGAGATCCACACAGGTTACGACGGCGAGGCGGCCGTAGGGGGTGTGCAGAACCAGCAGCGACTCACCCGGCGTCATTCCGAGGCCGAAGCGCGGGGACACCTCGTAGCGGGACGGACGGAGCTTGTAGCCCAGTTCGAGCCCGTCGCCGCTGATGACCGCAATGCGGCTGAACCGGTTTTCGTCGTAAAACGACCCGGCGATGACGAGCATATCGTTTTGAGCGGCCGCGGAACGGATGCGCTCAACGATCTTCGCGCGCAGTTCCCGCGGAAAGGCCAGCGCGAGTTCCGGGAAAATGAGGACGTTGACGTGTTCCTTTGCAGCGATCTCCAGGCACCGGTCGATGCGGGCCGCATACTCTGCGGGCACGACCGCAAGCCCCGTGGCGTCGTCTCGGCCGAGAGAAAAAATGTACTGGCACTGCCCGAACCGGGCAAAAGGCAGTGGAGGCTTGCCCTTCATGATTTCGAAGATTCGAACCGGCGGAAGGTCGGAAAGCGATGCAACCAGGGGAGCCGGACCGGCCGATGAACGAATTTGTTCGCGCTGCTGTTGAGAATCGTGTGCGGGGGCGAAGCCCGTACAGGCCGTGGTGAGCGTAACAAGGAGCATCAATACCGCTTTCACAAAAGCCATGTTTTTCCGGTTCCTTTCCGGCCGAACCGCGGCCGGTGTGCGGCATTGTCGTTCGAAAGATTTCGCGCCGGGGCGTTGTGCGGATTTTGAAGGTTTCACACGACGGAGCGGCGAAACTCGAATCGGTCGGGCGTAGAGCATATCCGCCGTGTTTTGGATGCTTCGCCAATCCCCCGGGCGCGGTCCGATGTGGAGGCCGGGTGCAGGCTGGTGTTGAGTGAAGCGAACCCCGGCCGACATTCGGTCGTTCCGGAGGATGCGGCATCAGCACGACAACAAGCCCGGGCCGACGGACGGCTTCCCGGAAGGTGTTGTCCCTTCACGTGGCAGCACGTCCCGAGGACCCCGGCCGCCTTTACTTCGAATCGTAAGCCTTGACGGCCGCGGGCAGGACCTGGGTCACCCCGTGTCCGGCCGCGGGGAGCCCGATCAGGATGGCGCTGATCACTTCGTCCCGGGTCGCCCCGGCCTGCTTGGCCTGTTTGACGTGGAATGGGACCCCGCCTTCCATGCGAAGCGCTGCCAACACGGCGAGGTAGGCCAGTTCCTCCGTTTTTTTGTCGAGGGTGCTTGCGGCGTCAAGCCCCTGTACGGCTCCCATCCACGCGCCGGCGTGCTTTGGTGCCTGCTCCAGAAAAACCTGAAACGCGGTGCTCACCTGTTTTTTGTCAGTCATTGTGTTTTTCCCTTCCTGTCGTGCCTCGGGTAAAGACATGCGGGGTTGAAGGTATCCTCAAAAATAGAAGAGGAATGAAAATCCCGCAATAGATTTCCATGGTTGTGCCGGCATGGCAGCCGCGGGGAAGACGCGAAACCGATCCCGCCCGGGCCGTCGAACGACCTTCCAAGTCTCCGGCCCGTTCCGCACCTCACCTTGCCAGGAAGATCAGGGGGCAGCCGGCGAGGAGAATGGCGATTCCGAACGGGACGGCAAACAGGAAAACTTCGCTGATTTTGCTGAGGCCGATAAAGACCTGGGTGCCTTCGGTCTTTTTGAGCAGGAAGTTCCAGTAGGCATGGGTAAACGCCGAAACGACGACGAGGGCGTATGGAGTAAGATCCATCGGAGTGAATTTTCGATTCCGTTAAGAGAAGATCGCGCGGGCCGGGTCCGGGGAGAGCGAGCGTGGAGACCCCGCCCACAATGTGCCGGCTTGCGGCCCCTCACCTGTCAGGCGCTGAATTTAAGAAGCACGAAGCCGAGGTCGAGGCAGTCCCTCTTCCTGAGATGACCGTACTTCCCGTCCCACCTTCCGGATTCCAGGTCCAGTCGCAGCCGCTCGATTCCAGGGGCGACCGCCGATTCGGGAGCGAGCGCGAACCCGGACATGGACTGCCTGGCCTTGGGGTCGAGGTAAATTTCGGGGCGGTTCCATCCCGAACGCATGTTCCAGTCCGAAAAATCGGATGGCAGGGGAAAGGGATGCACGGAGGTCTTCCAGCCGCCGGCGGAGGCCAGTAACCCTGCGACTCCTTCCACGGTGGGATAAGTGACGAACAGCCTTTGGTAGATCTGGGGAAAATAGTCGGCAAACCAGAAGGGTTCGCCTTTTCTCGGATCGTTGGTGAACACTACCACGGGACCGGACGGACAAATCCTGTGCATCTCGTCCGCCGCGGCGCTCACCGACGTAAAGTGCTGTATTGCAAGGGTGGATACGATTCCTTCGACGGAACCGCCCTTCAGCGGGACGGCCTCGGCCGTTCCGGCAACGAACCGGACCCGGTCGTTCGCCTGTGCCTGCCTTCGCATTTCCTCCGACGGTTCGACGGCAAAAACCTTGTACCCGCGCGTGGCCAACGCGTTGGAATAATTGCCGGTGCCGGCCCCGATGTCGGCAAGTACCGCTCCCCGGCGCAGGTCGAGCAGCCCTTCGATCCTTGAAAGCAACCTCCCGTCGGCCTTTCGATGGCTGCTGTAGCCGCGCCCGATCGTATCGTATCGTGCCATGATCGCTCACTCCATATTCCGTGCCCGAATCCGTAGTCAAGTGCCGGTTGCCTGAAAGGCGGCCCCCGGCACCTCTTATCGGAGTGGCAGTATGGCATGTCTTTCAAAAAATTACCAGCAAATAAGAGATGTTAGCTCCAGCATCCTTGTTTGTCGATTCAAAAGCGCGAAACCCCGCTCTGTTCGTTGGCATGGATTCCCGGCCGAGCAGGCCTCCGTTCTTCCCGCTACACCAGCACCATCACCTTGATGGCTGCCCGCGTGTCCATTGCGCGATATCCTTCGGGAACGCCGTCCAGGGGGACCGTGAGGTCCAGGACAGGCGACGGATCGAGGTGTCCGGCCAAAACGGATTCGAGGAGTTCGGGGATGTAGGCGCGCACCGGGGCCATACCGCCCTGCATTCCGATGTTCCGGCGAAACATCTGCATCATGTCGATGGGGACGTTGTGGTGTGGAACTCCCACAAAACCGACCCTTCCTCCCGGGCGGGATATCCCGACGGCCGCGTTCATGGCGTCGCCCGTTCCGACGCATTCGAGCACGGCGTCGGCCCCGCCCTGCGTCATCTCTATTACCTGCCGGACTGCTTCCTCGCCCCGGTTCGAAACGATATCCGTGGCCCCGAAGCGGCGGGCCAGTTCAAGGCGAGCGGGCTGGTGGCCCAGGATGATGATGCGTTCGGCGCCCAGCCTCCGAGCCGCCAGAACTCCACACAATCCGACCGCTCCATCCCCCACGACGGCCGCGGTCAATCCTTCGCGTACACCGGCCGACACGGCCGCGTGATGCCCCGTGCCCATGACGTCGGTAAGCGGCAGGATGGCTTTCAGCAGTGCAGCGTCGTTTTCCGTTTCCGGAGGCAGCGCCACGAGGGTGCCGTCCGCAAGCGGGGCGCGTATCATCTCCGCCTGGCCCCCGTCCTGCTCCATGCCCCACACGCCGCCGTGGGTGCATGAGGTCTGCAGCCCTTTCCGGCAGAATTCGCAGGTCCCGTCGGAAAACGTGAACGGAGCAATCACTCGGTCTCCCTTCTTTACGGTGCGAACCGCGGGCCCCACCTCCTCTACGATGCCCATCCACTCGTGGCCGATCCGCCAGCCCGGCTTGAACTCGGTAAGCCCCCGGTAGAACCACAAATCCGAACCGCAGATGCAGGCATGGGTGATTCGCACGACGGCATCCGTCTGCTGCTGAATTTTGGGATCCGGCACCCGTTCAACACGCACATCGCCGGGTGCATGGAAAATAGTCGCTTTCATTTTTCCGGTCCTCCCTTCGAAAGTCGAAAAATTTGCGATGATGCCCGTCCCCGTGTTTATGAAACGTGGCACCGTTAGTCCGGAAAGTAAGAATCCGGAACTGCGCCGGCAACAATGCTCTTTCGCCCGCAGTGGTCGTCATACGGCCGGGCAGTACCTCCCCGGGGGGCGGAAAGTGCCGAAGGGGCCGGAAACCGTCCCCCCACTAATATTGATCCGCGTTCAAGATGATAGTTTTGGTATCCACCGAAAGAGCGAGAAGAATGATTCCACGGAGACCCTCGGCGCTCGCGGCTTTGCCGCGGCGCCACACAAAGCCGCGTAGGGGTGTGGGGAGCGGGGCTCTCCACTTTCTTGAGGAACATCGTTTGGCGCTAGCTTGAACGCAATCTGATATAAAAGAAGCGGCAGGCGGTTTTCGGCCGCAGCCGTATTCCCCTTGACTTCCGCCGCTTACAGGCTATAGTTTTATTGAATCAAAAGGGAGTAGCTATCTCGGGCAAAGTCACCAGCACGGTGGAAAACACCTGGCTTTGCCGTTGGTATCAAGCCGATTAGCGAGACTTTTGGCGTGGTAAGTCATGCCGGAAGCCTCGTTTTTTTTTGGGTGGGGGGAGATGAGACCTTCGGCGATTCAGGTTTGAACCAACCCGCTCCAACGAAGGAAAGGTGACCATGCCGGAGATAAACCGCTTCATCCCTTTTGCCGCCGCCGTTCTGTTCACGATCCCGGGATTTCTCCTGCGGCTGTTCCACCCGGAAGTCGGCCCGGTCGTGACCGTGCTTGCAGCGGGGACAGCCATTCTTGCGGCGTCGTTTCTGCTCCTCTGGGCATGCGACGCAGCGCAGAAAGATATTTCGCAGGCCCTTGCCCTCGCGGTTGTGGCCCTCATCGCGGTGCTGCCCGAGTACGCCGTGGACATGTACTTCACCTGGCAGGCGGGCCGGGACCCGGGAAGTGACTACGCTCAGTATGCCGTTGCCAACATGACGGGGGCCAACCGGCTGATGATTGGTCTCGCCTGGACGATGGTCGTGGTCATTTTCAGGCTCCGAACCGGAAAGGCCGTCGAACTGGCGCCGGAACGGCGCACGGAAATCGCGTTTCTCGGCCTCGCCACCTTTTATGCCTTTCTCATTCCCATCAAGGGCACCCTTGCGTGGTATGACGGGCTCGTGTTTGCCTGCATCTACGTCCTGTATATGCGGCTAGCCGGGCGCCGCCCCTGCGTGGACGAGGAACCCGACGGTCCGGCGGAGCTTCTCACGGGTCTTCCCGTGGCGAAGCGGCGGGCGGCAACGCTCGCCCTGTTCCTGTTCTCCGCCGGAGCGATCCTCTGCAACGCCGAGCCGTTCAGCGAGGGGCTGGTCGCCACCGGCAGGATGTTTGGAATCAATGAGTTCCTGCTTGTTCAGTGGCTCGCGCCCATTGCGTCGGAAGCCCCGGAGTTCACGGTCGCGATCATGTTCGCTCTGCGAGGCCGCGCCGAAATGGCCTTCGGGAGCCTGCTTTCTTCGAAGCTGAACCAATGGACCCTTCTCGTCGGCATGATTCCGCTGGTCTACGGCGTATCGAGCGGCTCCTTCAGCACTCCCATCCCGATGGGGAGCTTCCAGATGCACGAGATCCTGCTCACCGCGGCCCAGTCGCTGCTCGCGGTGTTGCTGATCGCCGGATTGAGGCTGGGGGCCGGAGGGGCGCTGCTCCTCCTGTCGCTGTTTCTCGGGCAGCTCATCACTCCGGTTCTCATGGAATCCCTGAAAGGGGTCCTGCCGTGGCATCCGAACCCGGAACAGGTGCATCTCGTCTTCACCGGGTTCTACCTGGCCGCCTCGGCCTGCCTGCTGATTCTGCGGCGGCGGGACGTCGTGAAACTCACGCGGGGGTTCAGTGTCGAAAGGATAGCCTCCCCGGGCGCGAAGCCGGTAACGTAGGAGGACACGGTTTTTGCCTTTGTCTGTCACGGAACGGCCTCGCGAAGGCCACAAGGAAAGAGAGTGGAGGAGCCATCAATGGGCCGCACGCTGCGAATACTCACCGGAAGTCTACTGCTGCTCCTCGGTCTTGCGGGCCTCGTCCTCCCGATCCTCCAGGGCTGGCTCTTCCTGGGTCTCGGCGCCCTTGTGCTGTCCAGGGACGTTCCATTCTTTGCCCGGGTGGTGCACCGGATCGAAAATCGATTTCCCGCGGTCGGCAGGTCCATCTGCCGGCTGAAAAAACACATCCCCGGCATGAGCTGTCCCCGTACGGGGCCCATCGAACTTCCCCCGCCAAAAGACACCGAATTGTAATCGTTCCTTCTTCAATTCTTAATAGCGGTCTGTTTTCCTTCTCTTCGTGACGCTTTGTGCCTTGCAGCCTCGGCATCCCTGTTGAATGCGAACCGGCGGCCGGTTGTCCGGAACTCTGTCCGGCGTGTTGGGGAAAGCGTCTGGAGAGAGAAGGGCCGCCCCGGTGCCGGAGAAGGGGAAAAGTTGCCTTGTGCGGCACCGGCGGTTTTCTCAAACGCTTGATTGCAGAAGGAGGAAGAAGTTATGTTTGAGACAATGCTGGGCCGGAGGGACTTCTTGAAACTGGGGGTTACGGCGGGCACCGTGGCCCTGGCGGCGGGTGCCGTGCCCCGGTTTTCGCTGGCCGACGTCAGGGGAATCGGGCTGTCCGCTTGCGAGGTCATGACTCCGCAGGAGATGGCCCAAAAATCGAAACCGGTGATGGACGCCTGGAACTATCTCCAATCCGCCGCCGCTACCGTTAAAGATGAGCGTGTGAGGAAGAGCCTGTCCGATATTTTGGACAACCCCGCACCCACATTCGTGGGACCGCTCCGGGCTCACGATGCGGGAAAGGCGGCATGGAGCGAACTGAAGGCAAAAGGACTTGCCGAAGAACTGGCGCTTGAAAATTTCCTGCCGCCGGTTCAGGATCCCGCAAAAAGTCCTCAACCCTTCTGGTCCGCGCCCGGAAGCGGGTATCAGAGCCATCACGCCTATCCGGGTGGCGTTGTGACTCACACGGCCCTCAATCTCCGGGTGTCTCTGGCCCTGTACGAGGCCTACTGGGAGACTTACCGTTTCGAACTGGACCGCGACGTCGTCGTCGCTTCGCAGATGCTCCACGATCTGCACAAACCCTGGGTTTTTCAATGGGGTGAGGATGGGGCCTGCAGGACCGAACTGACCCTGGCAAACGTCGGTGAGCACCATCCGTACAGCATCGCCGAAAGCATCTACCGAGGCCTGCCGCCTGAAATATGCGTTGCACAGGCATGCGCCCACAACCACCCCGGAACGACCAAAGACGAAGCCGATCCGGTGGCTTGGATCACCGCGGCGTGCATACTGGCCGGGGTCAACCCCCGTGAGAAAGGGTTCCTGGATAAACGGGGCGATACCCTGCCGCTGCCGCGCCGCATGGAAAACTTTGTGTGCCACCTCGGTGATCATGACTGGGTTCTCACGGTGCCCGCCGTGCAGTGGCTGGTCCCGGAACTGAAAGCCCTTGCGGCATCACGGTACGGGATGTCCGGGGAAGATCTGAAGGGCAGGAAATTCAATTCATTCAGAAATTACGTATTTTCACAGGCGACGGCCATGGGTCTCTATAAAGTGTACTCCACCGGTGGAAAAGACGCGCTGGCCCAAACGGTTGCGCAGATAGTGATTCCCGCTTGAAGTCCCATCCGTCGAGCATGGCCGGAACCCCGGGCGACGGCGTGGCTGCGCATCGGGAACGTAACACCGGCGCAATGGCGGCCGATCACCATGGATGGACGGGAAGCGGATAGAAATTAATTAAATTGTGGACTTGCAGCACCGATTGATTACGGAGGCAGGAATGTTCGGAAGAAAATTCTTCTCGATTGTTGCACTGTTCGTTGCAGTATTCGTGCTGAGCGGAAACGGAATGGCCGCACCCGGGCAGGCGGGGGTGAAGGCGAAGTATGTCTTCCTGTTTATCGGCGACGGCATGGGGATCGCTCAGCGCAATGCCGCTGAACTGTATCTCGGAAAGCAGGAAGGGCTCAGCCGTCCGGAAGGGGCCAAGCTGGTCATGAACACGTTTCCGGCCCAGGGGATGGATACGACTTACGATCTTACGAGCGTGATCCCCGATTCCGCGTCGACCGCGACAGCCATTTCGTGCGGTCACAAGACCCAGTCCGGTGTCATCGGAATGGACGCGGAAGGGAAAGTCAGCTTCGAAAACATAACGGAAACGGCCAGAAAGAAGAAATGGAAGGTCGGAATCCTGACCACCGTATCCCTGGACCATGCAACTCCCGCCGCATTTTATGCTCATGTTCCGAGCCGCAGGCAGATGTACGACATTTCGATCCAGCTTGCCAATTCGGGAGTGGATTACTTTGCCGGCGGCCAGCTTCTGGAACCCGAAGACAAAAAGGACCACGGCAAACCCAATGCCCTCGACGTGGCCAGGAAGAACGGATACACCGTCGCGATGGGCCGTCCGGAACTGCTCGCCCTGAAACCGGGCACGGGCAAGGTGATCGCCATGAATTCACAGGTGGACGACGATGCGGCGATGTATTACACGCTGGATCGGACCGGCGGCATGAACGAAGCCACCATTGCCGAATACCTGGATAAGGGCATAGAACTGCTCGATAATCCTAACGGATTCCTGATCATGCTGGAGGGGGGAAAGATCGACTGGGCCTGCCACGCAAACGACGCCGCGGCATCCATCCGTGACACGCTCGCCCTGGATGAAGCGGTGGGCAGGGCCGTCGGGTTCTATCGGAAACATCCGAAGGAAACCCTGATCGTGGTCACGGGGGACCATGAAACGGGAGGCATGACCATCGGATTTGCCGGGACCGAATATTCCTCGTTCGTAGACAAGATTCAGTACCAGAAGATGAGCTACATCGAATTCGACAAGAAGCTGGCGGAATATAAGAAGACTCACTCGGTGGAAGAGGCGAAACTCGAGGACCTCATGCCGCTCATCCAGGATGCATTCGGCCTTTTCGTTATGCCTGCCGAGGAGAGGGAAGCCCTTGACAGGGCGGTGGCGGATGGCAAGGCATCCGGCGCTTCGGAGGATGCCAAAAAGGCCGGCAAAAAGGCTGCGGAACAGTTGAAGTACGGCATGGCCCTGAACGACCTCGAGGTCAACGTGCTGAGGGAAGCCCTCAAGCAAAGCATGCTGGGCGAGAAGGAGCGGGCGAAGGACGACTATACTTACCTGCTCTATGGCGGGTACGAACCTCTGGCCGTGAAGCTGACCACCATCTTGAACAACAAGTCGGGGCTCGGCTGGACTTCATACGCCCACACCGGCGTGCCGGTTCAGACTTCGGCACTCGGGGCCGGCGCGGAGGCGTTCAACGGATATTACGACCAGACCGAGATCTACAACAAACTCATGAAAATCTCCGGGTTGAAAATGTAGCCTTCGCTTCGATCGAGACCCTTGCAGGGGAGCGGGTGCGCGTTTGACCGCCCCGTCCCCGGTTTGAAATCGGATGACTTATGTCCATGAAAAAAAAGATCCTGAACCGGAACACGTGCTTCATCGTCGTCATCTCCCTCATCTGCTGTGCGCTGTTGAGCATGCCCGGCCTCTACAACAGCCCCTACGCCAGGGAGGAGGAACGCTGCCTCGGGCGGGTGACGGAAGCGGACGATTCGCTGGTCATGCAGTTCGGCATCGTCAAGGCGGGGAGTCAGAAGCTGAAGGTCGCACTTCTGGATGGACCCTATGCCGGGCGGGAAGTCACCGCAGGCAATGTACTCATCGGGAAGATGGAGAGCGACAAGATGTTCCGGGCCGGCGACCGCGTGTTCGTCGTTGTAACGGCCAATGGAAACGAAATAAAGGCGGCAACCGCATACGACCACTATCGGCTGGGTACGGAACTGTTCCTGGTGGTGCTGTTTGCCGTGCTTCTCATCGGTCTGACGGGGTGGAGCGGCGGCAAGACGCTTCTGTCCCTTTTCTTTTCTGTTCTGACCATGTGGAAGATACTCCTTCCGGGTATTCTGGCGGGGAAGGACCCCATCCTGATCGCATTCCTCGTGGTCACGGTTATCGCGGGAGTCACGCTGTTTTCGGTGGCGGGCATCACCAGGACGGCCCTCGTCGCCTGGCTCGGCTCACTCCTCGGCATCCTGCTCACCACCGTGCTGGCCCTGGTTCTTTTCCCGTCGTTCAGCCTTCACGGAGCGATTCAGCCCTATGCGGAAACTCTGCTCTACTCGGGCTTTGACAACCTCAATCTCGAACGGCTTTTCATCGCGGCCATTTTCCTCGGGGCTTCGGGAGCGGTCATCGATCTGTCCATAGACGTTTCGGCGGCCATGAACGAGGTCGTGAAGAAGCGGCCCGATCTCTCGATGAAGGAATTGACGAGATCGGGGCTGCACGTGGGCCGCCCGATGGCCGCAACGATGGTAACCACCCTGCTCATGGCGTACATGTCGGGGTACATGGCTTTGCTGATGGTTTTGCTCTCCAAGGGAATTCCTCCCGTTCAAATCATCAATATCAACTACATCGCGGCGGAAGTTCTCAAGACCGTCGTCGGCAGTTTCGGACTGGTCACCGTGGCACCGTTCACGGCGGTCGTCGGAGGGTTTGTCTACGTGAAGTGGCGACGAACCCATGACACGTCGCTGCGGATCACGGCCTCCCAGGTCCATCCGGTGCACGATTGACGCAGGAAGCCTGTTCCCCGGTCCACCCGTGAATGCACCGGATCGCGGGGGGGCTTTCACGAGCCCGGGGAAGCCCCCGGTCCCGCCTTCCGATCCCCCAGCAACGGGGGACCGGCCTGGGCCGCATTGCAGGTTGCGTTCAGGAAAACTCCGAATGGTGTTTCTCAAAAGAGCACGAAGCCTTGCACTCCCGCACGGCTGCACCCCCGTATTCCCGCATTTCCGCGCGGCTTTGTGCAGCGGCGTGGCAACGCCACGAGCACTGGGCGGAGTATAAGCTCCCCTATCGGGTAGCTGGATACTTGTCATCCGGACGCGAAGCGCAAGAGGGATTCGGAAATGGGTCCCCGCCGGGATATTCCAACTGCGCAACCCCTTGATGGTTTCCCACCCGTGCCTTTTGTCCTGACGGTCCCGGATACAAGTATTCGGGCCACCCGCCGAACATCTCAATCCCGGACTTTGCATCTCATTTAAGGTAAGTCCATTCCCCCAAAACGATCGTACGGTAAGCTATTGAGCACGATCTGACATGAATTCGGGGCCGCACCGTCCCCGGGGAGAAGCCGCGATGCGGAAGCGTTTCAGTGCTTCATGTTCTCGTTGCGCCGTTGCGTGAGGCCGTTTTCGAAGCTGCATTCATACCGTACCACTCCTCCACGTTCCGGACCTTGTTCGGGAGAATACGGCTTACCCGAAGGAAGGGTTTGTCATGGATGACTGGACGTCCGTATCGTATAATACGATAGTGAAGACTTGGTAAACACTTCGAAAAGGGGAAGTCATGACCTTAAAGCAAGTGAAGATCTACGTTGCGTTCATGTTCCTGGTGGGCGCTCTGGTTTTCGGCTGGGTGCTGGCGTCAAGCTTCATGGAGTAGGCATTGAACGGGGACGCAGGGCTGGAATGCCGCCGCCGGTTCGTCGGCGGGGAGAAGCGGGCAGGCCGGCGGCGGGGACAAATTTCCGTTTGAATCGTGGGGATTTGCCGGCAAAGGAACCATCGGTCCCTCCGCCGGCCTGTACTTTCCCGGGCGCGGATCAATTGACCGCCGGATAGCTGTGGCAGAGGCCGCAGTGGACGGGTGTGCCCCGCTTGAGTGTAATCGGGGTCATCATCGGGCCCGTGTAGAACGCACGATCGGTTGAGGTTCGCGACAGTGCCGTGCCTTCCAGTGAAAGGCCGTGGCACGCCCGGCAATTGTCCAGCCTCGCGGCAATCTTTGTCGGATCGTTATCCTGGTAGAGGTAGTACTTGTGATCGTAGCTCGCCGTGCTCCACCAGTTGGTATCATTGACGCTATGCATGCCGTGGGGGCCGAGAAGAAGTTTGTCGGGTGGTGGAGAATAGCCGGCGCCGTGGCATGTGGTGCATTCCGCGATCGTCCCCGCGTAGCCCTGCAATGCTTTCGGTTCGCGGTTGTCGTTGGCCTGCTGATCCCCGACCGGCCATTCCGCGTGCGGACTTCCATGGCACGAAGGGCACGCCAGCTTGTGGCCCCCGTTTGTCCCCGGATGTCCCAGGCTGTTCTTGTAGAGTAGAAATTGCCCGGGGTTGGCGGGATCGCGGTTTTCGGCAAAGCGTTTGTTGTTCGGTATCAGGGGCGTTGCGATGTCGGGGCCGTCCAGGTAGGCGATTCGCCGGATGATTTGACGTCCTCCGTAGTTGCGAAGCGCATCTCCCGTATGACAGGACTGGCATTTCGGCAGGTCCTTCCATGGGACCCGGTTCGTGCTGGCTACGGCCAGCAGGCCCCCGTGGCAGCTTTGGCACACCATTCCGGCGGTGGCCATCACTCCCCTCAGACACTTCGTTTCAGTTCCCGGATGACAGTAGTAACAGGTGTTGATCCCTTCATCGGGGATGGGGATGCCGTTCAATTGCAGAGTCCCGTGGTGCCTGTGCATGGCATGCGACGTGAATGAATTGGGCTGCCCCGTTTTCGGGTTGATCTGTTCCCCCTTCGGTCCGGTGCCCGCCAGGTCGAGGGGGGCGCTGTAGTGGCACCGGAAACACAGGACGGGAGTCTGCCCGATCAGGTTCGTTCCGTTCATGGCATCGTGCAGTGTGAGGACGTTTTCCCGAACCCTGCTGTTGAGATCCGGTTTATGGCTCCATTTTGCGGCCGGGACTCCGTGGAAGCCGGGAGAAGCGGCGTCGCTTCCGGTCTCGTGGCAGACATTACAGTGGAATTCCGTGGAAACGGGGAGAACCACGGGAATGGAACTGAGGAAATTCCCCGAACCGTCTCGAGCCGTTACCTTCATCAGGGGGAAGGGGTTCCAGTTGTAGGCATTGTCCCACGGTGTTATGGGAATTCCCTTCACTTCAAACCAGTGCCTGGACGAATCATAGGTCTGAAAAGCCTTGGGGGTGTTCCCGCGTCCGGGCATCTTCGCCCCGGCAAGCCCCTGGTCCGGCGGCAGACTGACGCCGAAAAGCGGCAGGACATACTTCCAGAAGTTCGTCTTGAGGGTGGGCGGGGCGCTGAAAGTATTGATCGACAGGTTGCGGTCCTTCATGGCGCAGTAATCCAGGCCGACCGCGGATGGGCCGAGCACGGTGGGAACGGGACCCTTCAATATGACCTGGGCGTGGAGCACATTGAAAGGGGGGAGCAGCGAAAGGATAGAGAAATCATTGTCCATGCAGTGCATTCCCAGGTCATTGAACGCAAACACCTGGTAGCCGGTGTTTCCCTGTGCCCTGGCCGATTCGACGTGTAGGACCGTCTGGCATACGGCCAGAAGGACAGCGCACGCGCACGCAATCACGTGCATCGATGGAACGGGTTTTTTCATCTGCATCGCCTCCTTTCTTTCTGGAAAGATGTTCCTGCAACTCAAACGAATGGCCCGGTTTTGGCCCTGCACCCGGGAAGGGGACATGCGTTGAGGGCCGTCGACCGGAATAGGCAAGAAAACCGTGAGACAAAAGCGGCTTCATCAGCGTGTGGATCGTTCGCGGCGGATCTGCAAACTTCCGTTGTATTGGCTGTTCCCGGCTTGAAGGGCTGCCGTGAGTACCGAAAGTGAAGGAAAAGTGCGATGCCGGGACGTGCAACGCCGGCGCAGGACCATGGCCGCTGCGGTGTCCGGACGGACCCCGGGGCCATCGGAGCACTTGAGGAAACGACCTCATGGCCGTTTTGTGCTTGTTACAGGTAATAAGAATCACCGTTCCATATCGCCAGTCCATGGATGTTTTTTTTATTCATTCAATGGGTGTTACCCCCTGCACGGTGGCCGGACCGGCGGGAAGGTGCACCCATGCGGAACCCGTGCCCGGCATGCCATGCCCGCGGAAACTCCTTCGCTCCGGATTTGGACCCGTCCAGGGGGGAACGGAACGAACAGAGGACGCCCCTGCGGTGTTATGGGCCGCAGGCACGATGATTCCGCGGGGTTGGTGCCGGATCGTCCGGGCGGATGATGGCGGTGAGGGGCCTTGACACCTCCGGGGATGATGTTGTTAGTGAAATCCACTTAGAAGACAAAGCGTTATCACTCTTTTTGGTTCATGCAGGTTGAGAAGGCGGCGGTGCCATGACCGGAACGATTGGCGAGATTCTGCGCTCCGAATTCGGCGGTTGGCATCCGCGCCTGCATCTCTTTCAAGGGCTTGCGGCACTTCTTCCTTCCGAGTCTTTTATCCGTTTGCGACCGCGCTTGTTTCGGCTTGCCGGCATTCGAATCGGCCGGGGCACATGCATGTCGGGTCGGGTACGCCTGGTCGGTTGCGGCGACATTGCCCGGCGCCTGGTTGTCGGGAGCGATTGTTACTTGAATGAAAACATTACATTCAGCCTGGGTGCGATGGTGATCCTGGAGGACAATGTTTCGGTGGGTATGGAGTGTCTTATCGTCACCAGCAGCCACGAAATGGGAACCGCGGATTTTCGCGCCGGGGGCCGTGGTGAAGAAGCCGGTACGAATCGGTCGCGGCGCATGGCTTGGAGCACGTGTAACGCTGCTGCCGGGTGTCGTCGTGGGTGCCGGGGTCGGTTATTGCGGCAGGGGCCGTGGTGGCCGGAGACGTACCGCCGAATACTCTTGTCGGAGGCGTTCACGGCCAGGATCATCCGCACATTGCCCGCTTCCTCCCCAATGTGCCGCCCCTCTGGTGGAAACCGCCCATGAATGTTCTCAAGTCTTTGAGGCAACTCATTTTTTGTGTCGTGTGCTGCTTTTCGGCTGTCGCCACGGCTGCCGGGCCGACGCCGGTCCTCAACTGTACCATTTCCGCACCGGCTGTCCCGCGGCGGATTTCCCCGGATATCTATGGAATGGCGGCGCCTTCGGTGGCGACGATTACCGGCTGGAATGTGCCTTTGATCCGTTGGGGCGGAAACACGGCTGAGCGCTATAACCGGCAGCTTGGCAACGCGTGGAACACGGGCAAGGATTGGTATTTCGAAAACGTCGCCATTGAGGGACATGCCTGGCAGAACTTCCTCCAGAATGCGGAACGGACCGGCGCCCGTGTTTGTTTCAACCTGCCGCTGATCGGTTTCGTGGCCAGCGACACGACGTCTCACGGTTTTTTCCATCGGAAAATACGGCCCGCAACAGCAGCATGACCCATCCCGGCCGGATGCCGGAAATGGAGTGCGAACCGATGGGACATTTGTGCACGGCAACGACCGTTTCGATACGTCCGTTGCAGCCGGTCCCGATTTCATCGCCGATTGGGTGAGAGCGATGAAGGCGCAGTTTCCAGGGTTGTTCGCGGAGCGCCGCGTGATCTTTGCCTTGGGCAACGAACCGATGCTCTGGAATTCGACGCACCGGGACGTACATCCCGAGCCGGTTTCCTACGATGAATATCTGGAGCGGTTCGTGAACATGGCGCGGGCATTGAAGGCCGCCGCGCCGGAGGCGAAACTCGCGGGGCCGGAACTCTGGGGCTGGCCCGCCTACTTCCAGTCCGCACAGGACCGTGAAACCAAGTCGGACGCCGACCGGCGGCGGCACGGAAACGAGGAGTTTCTGCCCTGGTTCTTGCGGCAGATGCGCCAACAGGAACGACAGGGGGGAACCCGGCTGCTGGATTACGTTACGGTTCACTTCTACCCTCAGGCTCAGAACGTCTTTTCGCCCGCGGTGGACCTCGATGCGACGCGGGCTGCGGACGGAAACGGTGCGATCGCTGTGGGACGCGAATTACCGCGACCCGTCCTGGATCGGCGGGAACGTGGAGCTGATTCCGCGCCTCAAACGGTGGGTTGTCCCAATACTACCCGGGCACTGAAATCGGATTGACGGAGTACAACTGGGGTGGGGAAGAGGACATCAGCGGAGGGCTTGCGCTTGCGGACATCCTCGGGATATTCGGTCGTGAAGGCCTCGATCTTGCCTGCTATTGGACCACGCCCGCACAGGGGTCCTTCGCCGCCGCCGCCTACGCCCTGTACCGGAACGTCGACGGCGCAGGCGCTCATTTCGGCGATGAAGGCCTGTCCGCGCATTGGGACGGCGCTCCCCCGGAAAATGTCTCCCTTTATGCCGCCCTTGATCGGACCGCCGGTGTGGCGACCGTGATCGTCGTGAACAAATCGGGTTTGCCTCACACCGTGAAACTGCGGTGGATAGGCATTGCAGTCGGTGCCGGGCGCGGCTATAGTGTGGCTGAAAATGAACCCCGGGTGATACCGATGCCGGAACCGGCGGCGTCCGTCCAGCCGTTGGTCATAGCGCCCAAGAGTGCGGTTCATCTGCGATTCGTACTGGTTCCGTGAAGGTCCGAAGACGGTTCCTGCCGGGATCGGCTTTTTAAATTTTCTGTATGATTTATAATAGATACGTTTCGGACGCGTGCACGGCAGGGACGCGAAATCGGGTCGATTCCATGTCTCGTCGGAGGTCGGCACGGTAAACCCGGGGGTCCTGCCGTCCGGCCGGATCATGCATCCGGGAAATCACCCGCAGTTACCGAGCGATAAGGCATCAGGACACTCATGGAGATTGAAAGGCCAAAGACAAAACTGTCTTCTCACCGGGGACTCCCGAGAGGGCCGCTTTCCCCGATGCTTTGGGATGGCCGTGTCAGCCGGCGTGCTGTTTGTTCTGCTCATACTCGTTGCGGCCTGTTCTTCGTCGCCCCGGCCGGCCCCGATCCCGCCTCCGACGTCTGAGGAGGATGTAGACAAACCCGGCCGGGGTCTGACGCCGGACGATCTCAAGATGCTGGAATCGGAGGCCGGCGACTACCGGCTTGGTGCCGGCGACGTGGTTCCAGTTGTACGCGATGGACATCACGGAACTCAACCGCAAATACGTGATCGGGCCCGACGGCAAAATCACTCTGCCCGGGGTGGGCGTGGTGAGCCTGGACGGAATGACGCGCGAGCAGGCGGCGAACAATATTGAACGCCTGCTGAAGCCGCTTGTACCTCAGCCCCAAGGTCGACATCATCGTCGAGGAGTACAACAACAACCGGGTTTTTGTACTCGGTGAGGTGCGCAAGCCGGGCCAGTACAACTTCCCGGGGCGTCCGTTCCTGCTGGCGGCCCTGGCGCGGGCCGAGGGGCTGACGGACAAGGCGGACATGCGCGGCTGTACGGTGGTCCGCGGCAAGGGCACTCTGATCGAGATCGACCTTTATGACTTGCTGCGCAAGGGCGATCGTTCACTGAACATCCCGCTCCTGCCCGAGGATACCCTCTACGTCAAGGCGGATGAAGAGCACACCTTCTACGTTCTGGGTGAGGTGAACCATCCGGGCGTGTTCCCGCGCGGGCTGGAGATGAACGTGGTCCGGGCGGTCGCGCTGGCCGGTGGTGAGACACACGACGCGCAGCTCAAGACCGTTCGCGTTGTGAGGCGGGAGAAAACCGGTCCGCCTCAAATCATCGAACTGAACGTGGCGGGAATGGTCAAGGGTGAGGTGGAAAACAGCCTGCAGATAAAATCCGGAGATATCGTCTATGTGCCGCGCAGAGGGATAGCGTCCTTCAACTATTATGTGAACCAGATCACGCCCTCCCTGAACACCATGATGCTTGGCGCAACGATGGCTGCGATCACCAAATGAGGCGAAAATGACAACGACTGAGACGCCCGGACATGCGGGACTTCGCGGTACGGAACCCGGTTCGGTGGGGGATTTCAACCTGCGCTATCTGCTGGAAATCCTGTTCCGGCGCAAAAGGGCTTTCCTTGTACCCCTGGTCCTGACGCCCCTGCTCAGTCTTCTCCTTTGTCTGCTGATTAAGCCCACCTTTATGTCCACCACGACCATCCTGCTGGGCAAGGAAGATATCCTCAATCCGCTGGTGCGGTATGAAACCGCCGTGGCGATGACGGAATCCAACCGGTTGGGGTCTTTTGAGAAAATCATCTTCAGCCGCCCTCTGATCGAAGACACCATTCATAAGCTGGCGCTTGACAAGGAGGTCAAGAGCGACAGCCAGATGGAAGCGCTGGTCAACCGGACGAGGAAGGACATTCATGTGTTCGAGCTGGCGGCGGATTCGTTCCAGATCGGATGTACGGCCTCGGACCCGCATCTCGCCAAAAAAATGGTGGAAACCGTCAGCCAGCTCTTCATCGAAAAGAGCCTCATGGGGAGCCGGCGTGAGGCAATGGCGGCCGTGAACCTGATCCAGAAGGAACTGGACCATTACCAGCAGGAACTCGAACGCACACAATTCGCGCTGCAGGAATTCCGCCAGACGAATATGGAAACGCTGGGGCAGATCGCCACGCTGGGCGGGCAATTGAACGATTATCGGGCCAAGACGCTCGAGGCGGACCTGGAGCTCAAGCAGGAGCAACTGAACGAGAAACTGCTCAGTCAGCGGCTCGCGGGTGAAAAGCCCATGGTCGTGGCCCAGGCGCTCTACGTTCAGAACACGCCGTATCAGAAGCAGTACCAGGAACTGCAACTGCGCATGGGTAATCTCCTGTCCACGAGGGACAAATCCCACCCGGAGGTCATGAAGCTTCAACGCGAAATGGACTACATCACGCATCTGCTCGAGGACGAGAAGAACAAGGGAGAGGCGTCGGAAACCCAGGAAGTCCGGTCGCCGGTCTACCAGGAAGTATCGGCCCGCCTGGAGGACACGCGCATCAAGATCCGGGTGCTGGAACAGAAGGCCGCCGAATATCAGCAATTGCAGGATGAAACCCGAAAGAGGTTGACCGATGCGCCAGAGCTGGAAAAAGAGCAGTCCCGCATGGAAGGTGATGTGAAGCTGACCCGTGAGCTTTACGATACGTTGCGGCTGAAACTGGAGCAGGCCCGCGTGTCGAGCGAAGTGGAGATGGAACAGCAGACCAATCGTTTCACGATCGTCGATCCTCCCCAGGCGCCGCTGTCGCGTTACAAGCCGGTCCGAAAGGTCTATCTTTTCGGTGGTGTGCTTGGAGGAGTGTGCCTCGGTTTCTTTCTGATCTTCCTCCTGGAATTCAGCGATCCGCGGCTGGTTCGGAGCGAGGAACTGCTTCGGCGAACGGGATTGAAGCAGGTGGGGGTGCTGCCGAAGCTCTATCGTTTCGAAGAAATCAGGAAGTACCGTGCGTGGCTCTGGTTGAAGCAGCACTTTCCCTTTTCGTTGTTGTCCCGCGGCATGGGCCAGTTCTGCCATCCGGAGGAGGGGACGCAGGGCGGCGAAACGATCCCCGTGGTCGGGCCACTGCGGGATGGCTTGCGCAAGACCTTCTGTGCCGCCCGGTTCATTCTGCCGTCGGATATGCCGCCCAGCCTCATCATCAATCCCGAGCGGCTCCAGCGAATGGGCGAAGTGGATGCCGACGAGGAGGAAGCGCTGGATGATTTCATCGAGCGCGTTCGCAGCACGGGCATCGCAGCCCGCAACTCCCATGATGCCTCCGACCGGCTGGTTTGGATGGTGACCAGCGCGAGGGCGGAAGAAGGCAAGACCGTACTCACGGCAAACCTTGGCATGGTGCTGGCGAGCGATCTCAAGAAACCCATCGTGCTGGTGGATGCCGACATGCAGAGTCCCGCTCTTTCGGGGCATTTCGGCAGCGCCGATTTGCCCGGCATGGCGGAAGTCATCGAAGGCCGCGCCACACTGGACGAGGCCCTGGTCGATCTGGAGGTGCCGGGCCTAAGCCTGTTGCCGGCCGGGCGGCCCACGGAATATCCCGAAGTGTTGTACAATACCGCCGCTTTTCGAACTCTGATGGAAACGCTTCGCGTGCGGTTCGCGCTCACGGTGATCGATGCTCCCGGCCTCCTGACCAATTCGACCGGCCGGCTGATTGCGCCGCAGGTCGACGGGGTTCTCCTGGTGGCACGTCTCTATGCGACTAAATTCAAACCGTTCGAAGCCGCGATTCAAAAACTACCGCCCGGGAAGATCATCGGCGTGGTCTTCAACTATGCGGAATACTGGATTCCCGACTGGCTCTATAAATGGGTATGAGATGATGATGGTGCTGGTCATTCTGCTGTCTTTCCTTATTATCGGTGCGCGGGTAAATCGCGTGGACCGCTGGGTTGCTTCCGGCCTTGCGGTCGTCATCGCGGGTGTTATCCTGTTCACCTACGCCCGGTTTTAGGAACGGCATGCCCCCGCCCCGCATCCGTGATTCGCGGCCGCGCCCTCCGGTGTTCACTTCGCACGAACTCATAAAGCCCTACGTACTCGGGGGGCTCCTGTCACTGTTGGGGGCGGTCCTGCTGGCCGCAGCCAACGGGAATGTCATGGTCATTCCGGCCTTGTGCGGCGGATTCGTTTTCCTGGTGCTCATGGTCCGCCGCGTCGAACTGGGTATCTACGTCATGCTGGGCGCGTCCCTGCTGTTGGAACAGTTTCAAATCTTCGGCCTGCAGAACGTAGTAACACAGAACATTCCCTTCTTCCTCAATCTGAGGCTGACGACCGGAATCGAAGCCCTGATCGTCAACCCGGTGGAAGTGCTCATGGTCCTCACCGCCGGGATCTGGTTACTGAGGGCCGTTGTCAGCAGGCAGTGGCGCATCTATCCGGTACCCAATTTCGGCGTCGCGGTGCTGTTCCTGAGCATGCTGATCTTTTTCACGGGCTACGGGTTGGCGCACGGTGGCAACTGGAAGGCGTCCCTGTGGGAGATCCGCGCCCTCTACTACCTGTGCGGCATGTATTTCCTCACTACCCAGATCATCCGCACCCGTCGGCAGGTAAAGACCTGCGTCTGGATTATCCTCATCATGGTGTCCGTCAAGGGGCTGCAGGGATGCTGGCGTTATTTCGTCACGCTCCACGGGAACCTGACCGGCATTCGCGCCATTACGGGCCACGAAGACGCCCTCTTCATCAGTTCGGTATTTCTGCTCACGGCCTGCTTTTATTTTCTCGATTATCGCGGACGGGAACTGAAGTTCTCACTGGTTTTCCTTCCCACGAATTTTTTCACGTTTGTACTGGCCCAGCGCCGTATCGCTTATGGGACGCTGGCGTTCAGCCTGGTGGTCATGGCGGGCCTGCTGCCGCGCGAGAAAAAGGTCCTCGCAGTGAAATTGATGGCCCCTCTGCTGGTGCTCCTGCTGATCTACGTGGCCGCGTTCTGGAACAGCGGCAGTAAACTGGGACTTCCCGCCCAGAAGATCAAGTCGGTTTTCGTGGAGCAGAAAGGCTCGGAAGACGAAACCTCCAATTACTATCGCCGGGCCGAACTGATGAATTTGCAGCAGACCATCCGGGACCATCCGTTCGGCATCGGTTTCGGCAATAAGTATGAGATTGTCGTGCCCCTTGCCCAAGTGGATTTTCCTCTTTGGGACTATATTCCGCACAACTGTATCTACTGGATGTGGGTCAAAACGGGCTTTGTTGGGTTCCTGATTTTCTGGTTGTTTTTCGGAACCGCGATCGTTCAGGTGGTGGTCGACTACCGCTTCATGAAGGGCCCCTATTTCAAGTCGATAGCCCTGATGGTCGTGACCCTGATCGTCAGCCAGGTGATCATCGCCTACTATGATCTGCAGATCACCTTTTTCCGGAACATGATTTATCTGGGCATTGCCATGGCCGTTGCCACGGTAATCAGAAGGATCGAAACGGAAGAATCAACCGACACGGAGGGCGGGGGGGGATGAGCAGAACGCGCCGAGCGCTTAAGAACACGGCGATTCAGGGCCTCAGCCAACTCGTCACCTGGACGCTCTCCTGGATATTGCTGATCATTCTGCCCCGCTACCTGGGCGATGCCCAGTTCGGCAAGCTTTTCTTCGCCATCAGCTACGGCACCATCTTCAGCACGCTGATCAACCTCGGGGTCAACACGTTCCTCGTGCGGGAAGTGGCCGTCCTGCATCCCGAGCCCGGCATGCGCGAATTCGAAATCGAGCGTCGCCATGCGGGGCTGCGCGCCCTCCTCGGCAACGTGTTCACGCTCAAGGTTGTGCTGGCCGCCGCCGTGTTCGCCATTCAATCGGCGCTCATCTTTTTTCTGCCTTACGATGCGGCCACCCGCGAAGCCGTTCTGATCGTCGGACTC
The DNA here is from genome assembly GCA_963663685.2 of uncultured Syntrophobacter sp. Lineage (GTDB taxonomy): Bacteria > Desulfobacterota > Syntrophobacteria > Syntrophobacterales > Syntrophobacteraceae > Syntrophobacter. The sequence continues at coordinate 791,955 of CAXXDT010000014.1, forward strand.
GGGACCTGCCTCGGCGCGATCACCCAGTCCCTGGGAGGGGCCTTCCAGGGCCTGGAGGACATGCTGGTTCCCAACGTCGCCCTTATCGCCGAGAAAACCATCGTTACCGCCGGCTGCGCGCTGCTGTTGTGGCGGGGACAGGCGCTCGTGGCCGTCTGCTGGGTTCACACGGTTGCCGCCGTCGTCAGCTTCGCCGTGTCGCTCTCCTGGCTGACCCGGCGGGAACGCTTCGGCTTTGCCTGGGACGGACCGCTCCTGCGGCGCATCTTCATCGGCGGGCTGCCGTTTCTCATCTGGGTCGTTTTCGGGGAAATCTACATGCGCATAGACGTGCTCATGCTGTCGGTCATGACGTCCGATGCCGTGGTCGGATGGTACGGCGCTGCCACGCGCCTTTACGGCACCTTGCTTTTTATCCCGAACATCCTCACCACTTCCATTTTTCCGGCCATGATGCGCATGGGTTCGACTTCCGAAGACGATGCCGCTTTTTCGCGCGCATCGGAACGGCTGATGAACCTGCTGCTGTTTTCCGCCATTCCCGTCAGCGCGGGCGCAATCGCCGTTGCGGACCCGCTCGTCCGGCTCCTGTACGGGGCCGGTCCGTTTGAACATGCGGGGCCGAACCTGCAGATCCTCGGGGTCTCCATCCTGCTGGTTTCAATCGACGTCGTGCTGGGCACCGCACTCATCGCACGCGGCAGGGAAGTCCCATGGGCGGGCATGGCCATTGCCGCGGCGATTTTCAACCCACTCGTCAATCTCTGGGCCATCCCTCTGTCCGCGCGGTTGTGGGGCAACGGCGGCATCGGCGCTTCCGCGGCGACCGCGCTCACGGAACTGCTGATGATGTTCGGTGCGCTATGGCTTATGCCCAGGGGTGTTTTCAGCCGCCGCAACGTCGTTGTCGGGCTCAAGGGCTGCCTTCTGGGTGCGGCGATGCTGCTGCTCCTGCGCTGGTGGGGCACTCAAAACCTGCTGCTGCTGATCCCGGCAGGCGCGGCGTTCTACCTGCCGCTGGCCCTGCTGTGGGGCGTCCTGCCGCGCGAGGACCTGAGGCATATGCGCCATGCCCTGCTCGAGGGGCGCTGACGGGCGTTCCTTGAGGAGTCCTGAAACATGGACCCGCGCGGCCGTTTCATTTCCAGGGGACAAAGGTGTCGATATGATTGCTAAACTGCTGGCCTACCTGACCAATCATTTCATCAGTCACGTTCCCTTTTTCGCCATCCGGAACTGGTGGTATCGTCATATCGTCGGCGTGGGGATCGGCCGGGACACCTCTGTGTTCATGGGCTGCTACTGGTATTTCTACCGGCCGTTCGGGCGCAATCCGCAGCCGATCGTCATCGGCAGCCACACGATCATCAACCGGCGCTGCACTCTCGACTGCCGCGGGGGCCTCGCCGTCGGCGACAACGTAAGCATCTCGCCGGAGGTGATGCTCATCACTTCCAGCCATCGGATGGACGATCCGGAATTCGGAGTTGAAGACAGGCCCATCGTGATTGAAGATTACGCCTGGATCGGCAGCCGGGCGACGGTACTGCCGGGCGTTACGATCGGCCGGGGCGCGGTGGTGGCCGCGGGCGCGGTGGTGGCCGGAGACGTGCCGCCTTATGCCGTGGCGGGGGGCGTGCCGGCCAAGGTCATCGGTGAACGCGCCGGGGAATTGAGGTATAACCTGAAATTCAGGCCGTGGTTCGAATGAGCGCAAAGACAAAAATCCTGCTGTTGGACACCAACGACGCTGTGGGAGGCGTTGTGCGCGTGCATTTCATGCTGCTGCGCGCGCTGGACCGGGCGAGGTTCGACGTATATGCCGCGGTTCTGGGTCACGGCCGGCTCCTGAACGATTTCCGGGTGCTGCCGGACGTGGGGCTCTGGACGATGGAGGTGGGGACCAAGCCCGCGGCGCTTTGCTCCGGGTGGAGGTCGCGTGTTGAAGACGTGTTCAGTGTCTTCGCCCTGGCCGGGTCGGCGGTCCGGCTGGCGGTGCGCTGCAGGCGGGCCGGCGTCCGCGTGATCCACACCTCCGACAAGAAGAGATCTCTGCTCCTGACCCTGCTGCTGCACCGGTTGACCGGCATCCCGTTCCTCTATCACATTCACAACAACTACGTGGATTATGCCGCCAACCGGCGGGCGTTGACCCGAGCTGCGGCGATCATCGCCAATTCAGGCGAGATGAGGCGTGACTTTATCGAAAAGCTCGGTCCTTCGATGGAGCGCATTCGCGTGGTCTACAACGGCATCGACACGGAAAAGTTCAGGCCCGGCTTGCCGTCGGGTCTCCGGGAGGAGATCGGGACGGCCCCGGGTGAGATCCTCATCGGCATTTGCAGCCGCCTGGCACCGGATAAGGGGCAGGAAACGTTTCTTCGCGCGGCGGTGCGCGTTGCGGTGCTGGAACCGCGCGCGCGGTTCGTCGTCATCGGCGACGATTCAATTTACAGCGACAATGTCGAATATGCGCGGATGCTTCACCGGATGGCGGAGGAAAGCAGCCTTGGCGATCGCTTCACGTTCCTGGGCTTCCGCGACGATATGCCGTATATTTTCAGTGGGCTCGACGTCCTGGTGAACGCCGCGTGGCGGGAAGCCTTCGGGCTGGTGATGGTGGAAGCGATGGCCTGCGGCAAAGTGGTCGTCGGCACAAGGGCGGGCGGCATCCCGGAAATCGTTACGCACGGAAAGGACGGTTTCCTGTTTCCCGTCCGGGATGAACAGGCCCTGGCGGAGATACTGCTCGATCTTGCACGGAAGCCGGAACTGCGGGTCGCCGTCGGCGCGGCCGCGCGCCGGACCGTGCTCGAGCGGTTCGGCATCCGCCCCCAGGTGAGGGCCATCGAAGCGGTCTATGAAGAGGTTGCCGGAGCGGAAAAGGTGCTTCCGGCTCAGGCAAAGGTTTAATTTCTCATTCAGGCAATGGAACCGCCCGTGAACATTCTGGTCCTCACCCCGTACATTCCATATCCGCCCGGTTTCGGCGGCTCGGTGCGGATCTATCACCTGATTCGCCAGCTCGGAAGAAGGCACGATGTCCACCTGCTCAGTTTTCGCGAAGAAATCGGCAGCGGCGATCCGCATGGAATCGAACCGTTCTGCCGGAGCGTTACGCTCATCGACCGTCGCGTGGGAAACAAGCGCTCTCGGCAACTGCTGTCGCTCTTCTCGCCGCGCTCCTTCCAATGGCGGTTTCATTACAGCCGGTCCATGCAGGCGGCGCTCGACCGGCTGGTGGCCGAACGGTCCATCGACCTGGTCCTCGTGGAATTTTCACAGATGGCGGGATTCCGATTCCCGGCGGGAGTCCCGGTGGTGCTGGACGAACACAACGTTGAATACGACCTCCTGGATCGCATGGCCGCTCGTGAGGGCGGGGCGTTTCGCCGGCTGTTCAACCGGATCGAGGCGTTTAAGTTCCGCAGGGAGGAACTGGCCGCGGTAAGGCGTGCATCGCTCACGCTCGTCACGTCCGAACGAGACGGGCGGCTCCTTGCCTCGCACGGCCCGGGCCTGGCAACGGAGGTGATCACCAATGGCGTCGACTGCGACCGTTTCGCCCGGCCCGCCGGCCCGCGCATGCCGGATGCGGCGGTATTCGTCGGGGCAACGCATTATTTTCCCAACGAAGACGGCGTATTGTTTTTTCTGCTCGATATTCATGAAAAAATCCGCAAAATGAAACCGGACTTCAAATTCACCGTTGTGGGGGGGAACCCTCCGCCCTCGGTCACGGCCCATCGTTCCCGCAGCGTGGAGGTAACGGGGTTCGTGGAAGATGTCCGGCCGTACATGTGGGGGGCCTCGGTGTTCGTGGTGCCTCTGCGCATGGGCGGCGGCACGCGGTTCAAAATCGTCGAGGCGATGGCTGCGGGGGTGCCGGTGGTCTCCACCCGGCTCGGGGCCGAGGGCATTCCGGTGACCGACGGCCGTGAACTGCTGCTGGCCGATGATCCCGCGGATTTTGCGGATGCCGTGTTGAGAATCCTCTCGGACCGCGACCTGGCGGATTCACTCGTCCGTGCAGGCCTGGAACTGGTCCGTCGCCGTTTTGACTGGCAGGTGATCGGAGACAGGTTGAACGCCGTATTGGAAAAGGCCGCAGGCAAATGTTGAAGGATCGGGTCGCTCCCCTGCTGCGCGTCCTGCGCTCCGGTGAACGCCGGTATTCGCCGGTGGCCTACCTGTTCGGCGCATTGCTGCCCGGGCGGAGGGCCGGGGCGGGACCGGTTGCCTGGGTGCGCGGTTGGCCCATGCCGGATGTCAGGGCGGGCGCAGGCACGATCGAAGCCGGTCACATCGGATTGTATCCGGGCGTACGGCTCCATTGCCGCGGCTCGGGAAGCATCGTGATCGGGGACGGCACGTTCCTCAACCGGCGGGTGCGCATATTTGCGGGAAGGCGGGTGGCGCTCGGCCGGAACTGCATGGTCGCGTGGCAGGCGGTCATCACGGATTTCACGGGCGGCGACGCCGCCGATCCGTTCGAACCGGTGGTACTCGAGGATGAAGTCTGGATCGGCAGTCGTGCGGTGCTCCTGGGCGGTACGCGGCTCGGCCGCGGCTGCGTCGTTGCCGCCGGCAGCGTGGTGGCCGGGGAGTTTCCGGCCGGATCGATCATTGCCGGAAGACCCGCGGAGGTGGTGCAATGAATTTCGATCGGATGGTTCCTCTCCTGCCCGATTCCATGCGAAGGCCTTCCCGGTGGGGGGCCCTGCTGCGGCGCCTTGGCGCACGGTCCGGCGTGGATTTGTCCCGGGTGACCTTCGGGGCGGGACGTCCGTTTCCATCGGTCAACAACGAGTCCGGTTCCATGAGGCTCGGAAGCGTTTTCCTTGCAGCCGGGGCCAGGCTGTGGGCCCACAAAGGCGGAGGACTCATCATCGGGGACGGCACCGTGCTCGATGCGGGTGCCGAGGTGATCGCATGGGTGAGTGTGAGCATAGGTCGGGACTGCTATCTGGGCTGGGATTCACTGGTGCTGGACACCGATCTGCACGGAATCGGCGGCCGCCCGCCCGCCGACGAACCGGTGGTGATCGGCGACGGGGTTTACATCGGGTGCCGCGTCATGATTCTTAAAGGGGTGAAAATCGGCGACGGGGCGATCATCGGTCCCGGGAGCATCGTTACGCACGACGTTCCCTCGGGGGCAAGGGTCCATCCGCCGGAAGCGGCGGTCAAGGGCTGGCTGCCCGGTTGATGCTGAGTTGCGTTGAAGACGATAATCTCAGCATCTACAAAAAAAAACGCGCTAATGATTCCCCGCACCTCCCAGGGCTTTGTCCCCAGGCGCTTGGCGCGTGGGGACGAGCATTCGGCGGGTTCGGCGCTGCGGCAGCGCCGCAAAAAACCGCGGTGCGGAGTGGGAGTGTGGGGGCTCAGCTCCCCATGCTCTCGAGAAGTATCGTCTGCTGTTTTCCCTAACGCAACCCGGAATGGAAGCGGGCGACTGTCGAATTTCCGGGAAACATCCACGGGCTCGCGGTCTACGGCAAGGATTGGAACCGACGGCATGAAAATTGGTCTTATTCGGGGAGCGTACCTGTCTCAGTTCGAGATGCAGACCTACGAACACCTGCTGGACCGGGTGGAACTGGAAGCCTATCACATCCGGATCAACCGCTTTCCGACGAACCGCATCAAGGTGCCGGTCCGGCACCTTGCGTGCATTGACGATCCGTTCACCATGGTGAGCCCGAAGCTCGGATTTTACTTTGACCTGTTTCTCCAGGCGACGAACGGGATGGACTATTACCATGTCGGTCTGGAAAAAGCGCTTGCCGAAAAAGACATCGCGCACACGATGGAGACGTTCAAACGCATTCTCCTGGCAGGCGCTGCGTGCCAAGCGACGGTACGGCACGAAGCTCGTCGTCACGGTGTGGGAAAACAGGCCTTATGCCGCCGAACGCTTTGCGGCCAAGCGCAGGATGAAGTATGAGGTGCTGCGGGGCGCGGACCTTTTTCTCGCCATGACACCGCGTTCGGCGTGCTGCCTGGAGATGGAGGGCGCCGACCCGAGAAAAATCCGCGTACTGCCGCCGGGCATCGACACGGAACGCTTCCGGCCGCGCCCGAAGCCGGAGGACTGGCTGCGGAGACTCCGGCTGCAACCGGACGATTTCGTGTTCGTCACGGTTGCGGCACTGCGCTGGGAAAAGGGGGTGTTCGACATCCTGCACGCGTTCAAACGTGTGACGCTCGCCGCTCCCGCCCGCTCAATGAAACTCGTTTTCGCGGGTTCAGGGCCGGAGGAAAAGCGCCTGCGCGTACTGGCCGAACGGATCGGTCTGGCGGATCGTGTGATCTTCACTCGCTTCCCCTACGAAGAGATGCACCGGCTGTACAATCTGGCCGACGTCTTTATGCTGGCTTCCACGGCGCGGCCGGGGTGGCTCGAGCAATTCGGATACGTACTGACTGAAGCGCTGGCTTCCGGCACGCCCATCGTCACCACTCGGCACGGCTCCATTCCGGAAGTCGTGGCTGATGCCGCGCTGCTCGTTCCTCCATCGGATTTCATCGCACTCTCCGATGCCATGGCGTTTCTGCTCGACAGTCCAACGGAACGCGAAAGACTGGCCCGGGCTGGCAGGGAGCGCGCGGAGGCGGAGTACGACAGCCGCAGGCAGGCGGACCGGCTGCTTGCGGCGTATGAGGTCCTGATGCAATGAACGTCTCCACGGGAAAACGTTTTCTGGTCGTCACGGCCGACATCGACGCCGTGCTGGACCGGCTGCGCGGCGAGAATGAATCTCCTCGCCAGGATTTCGTGGAACTTGCCCGTGCGCTGGACGTACAGGTCCTGTCATTTTCCGATGTTCGGCGAGGGTCGTGGTTTACCCGGCTCCTTCCTTTGCATGCCGGCAGAGCGGTGGCGCTTGCCTGGCTCGCGTTTCGGAAGCGCGGTTCGTTCTATTTCGTTACCGCTGAAAACACCGCGATCCCTCTCGCCCTGCTGTTGAAATTCCGGCGCGGCGTGACGCTTGCCCTGATCGGGCACCGCATCACCACGCCCCTGAAGAGCCGCATCATACGGGTTTTCCACCTCTTCCACCGGATCGGCGCGATACTCTGCTACAGCCGTCAACAGGAGCGCTTCGCACTGGAATCGCTGGGGATTCCGGCGGAACGGGTGCGTCGCATCGCTTTCCAGGTGGACGAGAAGTTTTTCACCCCTGCGGATCGGCCCGGGCCGGGGCGAGGGGTGGTCAGCGTGGGCCGGGAACTTCGCGACTATCCCACGCTCTTTCGGGCCATGGGAAACACCGGGATACCGGTGACGGTCGTTGCTTCCAGCCCATGGTCCAAGCGCGCCGACTGGACCCGGGGGATGAAAATTCCCGCGAACGTGACGATGCGCAAGGGATTGAGCAGCCTTGAGCTGCGCGAACTCTACCGCGGGGCCGCCGTGGTGGTCGTGCCGCTGCTGAACGCGGACTGGCCGGTGGGGGTTACGACGCTTCTCGAGGCGCAGTCCTGCGGACGCCCCGTGGTGATTTCGGCGTCGGAAGGAATCCTTGATTCGCTCGATCCCGGGGCCGCCGTGACCGTGCCGTGCGGCGATTCCGCGGCCCTGCGGGAGGCGGTGCTGCGCCTGGTGGACCATCCGGCCGAAGCCCTGGTCTTGGGCGCGGCCGGCCGGGAATCGGTGCTGCGCGAACGCACGCTCGATCAATTTGTCGCCCGCATCGCGGAAACCTGCCGTGCCGCGGAAGCACGAGGTGGAAAATGAGTCTGTGCTACAAACTTGACAACGCCTGGCACGTGCTGCTCGGCCGGTGGCGGCTTCGCCGCTGCACGCGCGTGGGCGGTCTGCCCCGTGTCTACGGCCGGCCGCGCATCACCAACCTGGGCGAGATCCTCATCGGGGACAGGTTCCTTTTTTTCAGCACCACGGTGACGTCCGAGATGGTGGGCCCATCCCGGCGGACGACTGGAGATCGGAAACGGCGTCTTTCTGAACTACGGCGCAAGCCTTTCCGCTCACCGTCTCGTGCAGATCGGGGACGGCTGCCAGATCGGCTCCTATGCCTGCCTGATGGACAATGACTATCACAGCGTCGAAGACCGGAACAAACCCGGCGAATCCCGACCCATTGTCCTGGGCCGCAACGTCTGGCTGGGCGTGCGAGTGATCGTTCTCAAGGGGGTGACTATCGGGGAGAATGCCGTGATTGGCGCGGGCAGCGTGGTGACGAAGGACATCCCGGCCGACTGCGTGGCCGCGGGCGTTCCGGCGCGGGTGATCCGCACCTTCGAGGTGCACAAGCCATGAATCTCTGGGCGATAGCGCAAGTGTTGGTTCTGCTCGCGGTCCTGCCCGTCGCACCGGCCGTCCTCTACCTGCTCGTGCTCACCGTCGCGGCCTGTGTTCATCCGGGCAGGCGGAACATCGAAGGAATTTTTCGCGGCGATCGCCTTCCCCTTCATCGTTTCATCGTCCTGATCCCCGCTCACAACGAGGAACTGCTGCTGGGCGACGTCTTGCGACGACTCGGCGGTCTGTCCTACCCGGGGTCCTACGTGGAAACCGTTGTCATCGCGGACAACTGCGACGACCGGACCGCTGAAGTCGCGGCCGGCGCAGGCGCCACGGTCCTGGAACGAACTGACCCGGAACATCGGGGCAAGGGACAGGCGCTCAACTGGGCCATGCAGGGGCCTCTCAAATACTGGCCGAGGGAGTGGAACGCGCTCGTCGTCATGGACGCTGACAGCGTGCTCAATGCCGATTTCCTATGGTTCATGGACGACGCCCTGAGGCGGGGCTGCCAGGCGGGGCAGGGGTATTACGGGGTGCAGAATCCCGGTGAAAGCTGGAGGACGGCGCTCATGACCGCGGCGCTGGCTGCGTTTCATTTCCTTCGCCCCCTGGGCCGTGACCGGCTGGGACTGCCGTGCGGCCTCAAGGGAAACGGCATGTGCTTTGCCCGGCCCCTGGTCGAGAGGTTCGGTTACCCGGCGGCGTCCGTCGTCGAGGATCTCGAACTGGCCCTCATGTATCTGCGCAGCGGCGTCGGTGTGAAATTTGTTCCCGGGGCCCAGGTGTTCGGGCAGATGGCTTCAACGAAGAACCAGGCGGATACCCAGAGGAAACGCTGGGAAGGCGGGCGGCTTGCGCTGCTGAAGAGCTGGGCGCCGCGGCTTTTGCTCGAAGGCCTGCGCGAGTGGAACGGAGCCAAGATCGACGGCGCAATGGAACTTTTCATCCTGCCCCTGAGCATGCTGGCGATGTTCGGCGGGTTCGGCTGGCTGATTGCCGGCGCGCTGCTGAAATTCCATGCGTCCCTTGCGGGCTGTGTCGCTTTCGCTCTTTGGAGCGGTGTGCTGGCAGGTCTTGCGGTGTACGTGGGTGCGGGCCTTGTCCTTGTCCGGGCGCCACGCGGGGGTGTGGCTGCGGCTTGCCTTCGTTCCCGCTTTCGTGTTCTGGAAAAGCTGTGTCTACATCCGCATGGCGTTCAGGTCCGGGCGGAAGGAACGGGACGAATGGATCCGCACGGGGCGGCGCCCCATGCGGTGATCATCCGGGAAAAGGGTGTTGATAACAAATTGCGTTCAAGAAAGCGCAAACGATGTTTCTCAAAAAGTGGGGAACTGTGCTCCCCACACCCCTACGCCGCTGCGCGGCTTTGTGTGGCGCCGCGGCAACGCCGCGAGCGCCAAGCGTTCGGCCCACGCGCTGGCGCGTGGGCCGAAACCCTGAGGGGTGCGGGGGAATCATTCCCCCGCTCTTTTGGGGGATGCCAAGACTATCATCTTGAACGCAAATCAGTATGATTCACCCCTCGAAGTCCTCCATGGCCATCACTTTCTCGATCTTCTTCTGTGACGGGCCGCCTGAAAAAAAGCATTCGAGCCACGTCCTGACGACGGCCTTCGCCACTTCCCGCCCGACGATGAGAGCGCCCAGGGTGATGATGTGGGCATCGTTGCTGAGGGCCGCGCGTTGTGCCGAGTACACGTCATGGCACTGTGCGGCGCGGATTCCCCTGACCTTGTTGGCGGCCATGGCCATGCCGATCCCGGTGCCGCAGATCAAAATGCCGCGGGGGCAGGAACCGTTTTTGATGGCGCGAACGACTTCGGCCGCCACGTCGGGATAGTCGACGGGTTCCGGTGTATAGCAGCCGCAGTCGACCACTTCATGGCCGAGGGATTCAATATATGTCTTGAGCTCGTTTTTCAGGGGCAGACCGAGATGGTCCGATCCCATTGCTATCTTCATAGTGCTTCCTCCTGAAGCAGCGCCGAAACCCTCAGAATGATTTCGGCAAAGCTTGCAGCGTCAAGGCCGGCACGGCCGATGAACAGGCCGTTCACGTCCTTTTGGCGCGCGATATCCGCGGCGTTTTCCAGGTTTACGCTGCCCTCCGTAGAGGATGAAGGCGTCCGAGGCGACCTTTTGGCCATACATCCCCGCAAGGATTTTTCTGAAAAGCCCGTGGGTCCGGCCGATGTAGGCGGGCGGAGCGGCGGTGGCCCTGGCCGATCGCCCAGCGGGGTTCATAGGCGTAGAGTATCTTTCGGGCGCCGTTGGCGTCTACCCCGGCCAGAAGGGCTGCCAACTGCGCGGACAGCAGCCCTTCAGCCGCGGATTCATCCGGACGCTCCTCTTCCCCGATACACAAAATGGGAATGAGGTCGTGGCGAAGAGCGGTTCGGAGTTTTTTGCTGGTCGTTTCGTCTGTTTCGCCGAAATATTTCCGGCGTTCGTGGTGATTGAGTTCGACATAGGTGCAGCCCAGCCCGGTGAGCATGGACGCCGATATCTCGCCGGTGTACGCGCCGCTTTCCTCCCAGTGCATGTTCTGGGCACCGAACCGGATGTATCGGCCCCGAAGACGCTCTCCCACGGCAGCCAGGGCGGTGAAGGGCGGCAGGACGTACAGGGGGAAGGCGTTGAAGCCGGCCAGGCGCCGTTCAAGACCGTCGAGCAGCGCGAGGCTCTCTTTCACCGTGTTGTTCATTTTCCAGCCGGAGCCGATGATGAAGTGTTTCATTATTACCTCCGGGTACAGTCCCTGTGTTTTATCCGGGCGGCATAGCGGCCGGTCACCAGGATGCATTCCTCCATGCTCACCGCGCTGGCAATGCCCTTGCCCGCGATGTCCATGGCGGTCCCGTGATCGACGGTGGCCCTGATGAAGGGCAGGCCGATGGTCACCGCAACCGTTTTCGGAAAATCGTGGACCTTGGCTGCAACGTGGCCCTGGTCATGATAAAGGCTCAGGACGGCGTCGCATTTACCGGGTTCGAACAGCAGAAAAGCGGAATCGGCGGGGACGGGTCCGAAGGCATTGATTCCCTTCGCCACGGCATCCCGGATCGCCGGGATCAGTTGGGTTTTTTCCTCGTCGCCGTAGAGCCCGTTGTCGCTGCCGTGAGGGTTCAGCGCCGCAACGACGATGCGGGCGTGGGGACAGCCGACCAGCGTCATTGCCGCATCGCACTGTTCGAGGGCCGTGAGCACATGCTCCCGCGTGACATAGGCCACTGCCTTGCCGAGCGACATATGGCGCGTGAGGAAGAATATCCGCATCTTGTTCACATGGAACATGACGGTGGCGTAAGGCGCGTGCGTCAGCCCTGCGAAGATTTCGGTGTGGCCGATATACGGGACCCCGGCCATGTGAATGGACTGTTTGTTGATGGGGGCGGTGGCCACTCCGTCGATTTTTCCGGCAAGCGCGAGTTCGACGGATTTTTCTATGTATTCATAGCAGGCCCTGCCGTTGGCGGCGCTGACTTCGCCATACGGGGAGCCGGGCGGGACATTGTCGACGTCGCAGAGGTCTATGATGCCCGGGCGGTATTCTCCTTCGGCGGGGTCGGTCACGGCATTCAACGTGGCGCTCAGCCCCAGCCGGGTGATTTCTCTTTGGACGATGGCCCCGCTGCCGATAACCAGGGGCCGTACCTCTGCATAAACTCTGTCGGCGGCCAGTGCCTTGACGATGATCTCAGGCCCGATGCCGGATGGGTCGCCAAGCGTGACGCCGATGAGGGGACGATCGTTAACCACTTGCCCTAACTCCTTATCGTGTTATCACCGGTGCGGCCATGTATTTGATGCACTGCCAGGCAGTATCGGTCACACCAATGAGGCCGCCCTTGGTGGTCACCTTGAGACCGTCGAATTCTCCGCCGCGAAGCGCGCCGTACGACACGTGCGGAATGATCTCGTCTTCCAGTTCAATGGCCTGGGCGCCGAGGGCGTTGCAGAAAGCCATCGTGACGTCGCCGCCGGAGAGGTAAACCCCCTTGAGGGGCACGCCGGCGAGTTCGAGAGCGCGCTTGGCGAGCCGGGCAAGTCCCTGGACAATGCGTTGGCTGAGTTCGTCCAGGGTGGTGCCGCCAGCGGCGGCCTCACCGTTCAGATCGACGACCATGTCGGGGGTCTTGGCGACGCGAAAACCAAAAATGTCGTGAGCGGAACTGGCCTCGGCCACGGTACGGGCGAGGTCCTCACAGGCGCTTTCCATGGAAGTGCCGAGCACGAAGGGGCGTACGTCGACACTGGCGAGACGCGCGCCGCATTCCTTTTCGAGGTAGTCGAGCTGCGTGCGCGTGAGATCGCTCACGCTGCCCGCGACCACCACCTTACCTTACCTGCGATCTTTTCGGCCTTCCTGACATTCACGTAGCGGGAAAACAGCGCCTGGGTAAAAGGTCCCGGGTCGACCGAGACCGCCTTGATCCCGGATTGGGCCACGGCGAGTGCCACCAGGTCGATGTCCGCTTCCGAGGCCGAATCGATGACGATGATGCGATTGCCGGCGGCAACGGAGGCCTTGAGCGAGCCGATGAGGGCGTCCGTCCCCTTGGCGACCACCGCCAGGGGGATCACGGTCGAAGGCAGACCGGTCTGCTCGGCGAAGACATGAGGCATGTAGGAGTTTCGCACGGGTTTCAGCGGGTCGTGGCCCGCTGCCGTTCTGGCTACCGGCACCGCGTTTACGAGCAGATAGCCTCCGATGGTGATTTTCCCCGAGGCAGGATAAGACGGCACGCAAACGGCAACGTGATCCGGGCCGAGGGCGTGCAGCATGCCCTCGACCTCCGCTCCGAGATTGCCGCGAATGGTGCTGTCGATGCGCTTGCAGAAATACCTGCAGTGCTTGGCGAGAAGCGCTTCGGTGTCTTTTGCCACCGTTGACCGGGCCGCTTCCGCCGTAAGACCCCGGCTCATGGCGTTTACCACGATGGCGTCATAGCCGGCGACTTGAAAGCCCTCGACGGAGCTGTCCCGAACAATGGTCAATATCCTGAAACCGGCTTTGGTCAGAAGCACCCCGGCCGTGTTGGCACCGGTCAGATCATCTGCAACGATCGCGCATTGAGTCAATGTAAACCTCCTTGAGTCTTAAGGCTGCCTCGGGGTGACGATACCGGTCAGACCGGCTCGTCGAGCGTCAGAATCAGGAAGAAACCAAGCAAAGCCGCGATGCCGAAATAAACGAAGACGTAATCGAACGACTTGAAGCTGTCGAGCAGCGCCCCCGCGATCATCGGCGAGAAGAATCCGCCGAGGTTGCCTCCGCTGTTCACGAGTGCAATGGCGACCGGGTAGGTTGAGCCGGTGGCCAGGCCCATGGGGTAAGCCGTGAATGCCGGCCAGCCCACGTTCAGGAGGAAACCGGTCATGAAAAGCCCGAGCGCGACCAGAGTGGCGTTTTGCGGCATATTGATCAGAACTATCATCATCAGCGCGGTGGACAGCGCGGTCAGCAGCATAGTGGGTTTCCGGCGTTTGCGGAAGACTTTATCGCTCAGCCAGCCGCCGATCAGGGAGCCGACGAACCCGCCGATCCAGGGAGCTGCCGCGACAAAACCCATTTTCATGAAGGAGAAGCCCTTTTCCTTTACCAGGTAGGAAGGGATCCAGGTGAGCAGACCGTAGAGAACGCTCACCATCAGGAAATAGGCCAGGCAATCGCCCCAGATGTTCCATGACTTGAAGACCTTGCGCAGGTTGTCGATGGGGGAGACTTTCTTTGCCCGGATAAGGGTGTCGAGCCAACCCAGCGACTGAGTTTCGCTCTGGACGGCGACTGCGGTTGTTGATTTGTCGCGGATGTAGGCCAGTTCGGCTTCGGAGACGTATTTGCTTTCTTCGGGGCGTGTCCTGACAAGAATATACCACGCGATTGCGACGAGGATGCCCGGAACGGCAAACCAGTAGAATATGTAACGCCAGCCGTAGGTCAACGCGATCCAGACGCAAAGGGGCGGCACCAGGATGGGGGCGAACATGGTCGAAGCAATGTAGATGCCCGTTGCCGTTGCCTTCTCCTTGGGGGGAAACCAGTTGTTGATGGCGGACGTGCAACCGACGGGCGTGGGGCCTTCGGCGATGCCCAGGCCGAAACGGGCCCATTTAATGCCAAGAGCTGAACCCGCCGTACCGATGAGGTATGTAAAAAATGAAAAGGCGGCGATGGACAGGGCCACGAGACCTCGGGTGCCGAACCTGGCATACCAGAACCCTGCCGGAATCTGGCTCACCGCGTAACCGAGGAAAAACATGCTGGCAAGGGCCCCCGCTTCAAAATTGTTGAGGCCGAAATCCTTGCTGATGAACGGCAACGCTACGCCGATATTGGTTCGGTCAGAATAGTTCATCGCGTAGGCGATGAAGATAATGGCCATGACCACCCAGCGATAGCTTGTTGCGGGTTTCACGACGGTCTTGGTCGCAACGGACGCTTCCGACATAAAAACACCTCCCTGTAAAATTAAAAAGTCAAAGAATTCAAGCTACTTATTTGACATCAACCACGCGGGGGCGCTTCAGTGCGCCTCAGCGATAGTCACAAGCCAAATGCATCAAATCTTTGAGTACGGGGTAGAGCCGGTTATAGATCTCGCTATGCTTTTCGTAATGCGCCACCCCTCCAGGAGTGGGCTTAACCGTCTTATTGCAGGCGGTTAAATACGGAAGTCCGTCAAGGCCGTCAAATACGCCGGCGGCGAGACCGCCGAGCATCGCCGCACCGTAGGAGGCTGCCGTATCGGCTTCGATGGAACGGAATTCGGTGTTGAGTGCGTCTGCCCGGAGCTGAACCGCGAGGGGGCTTTTGGAGGCGCCGCCGACACAGCGAATGTAGTCGGGTTTCACGTGCCAGGTGTCGGTGCCGATTTTGTAAATCTGCCGCATTCCGTACGCGGCGCCTTCGTATACGGCGCGGATGATCTCCGGCCGTCGTGTGGTGAGGTTAACGCCGAAGAAGGTCCCGGCGGCTTTTGCATCGAATATGGGACTGCGTTCGCCGCACAGGTATGGCAGAAAAAAGAGGCCCCCGGCACCAAGGGGCGACAGGAGCGCTTCGCGCTCCAGGGACTCCTCTGAGCTCAGTTCCGGGAATACGTTTGAGAGCAGCCAGTTGATGGCCGCTCCGGTGGTCGACATCGCGCCGTGGGACAGCCACAGCCCGCGCAGCACGTGAGTGCGGTTCATATAGGCGGGGCTGAAGTCGGGGGTGGAATGGCAGAAGGTGAGGACCTCTGACGTCCCCATGCTCTGCATTACCTCGCCGTGTTTCAGGATGCCCAGCGCAAAACAGGTGGCTGCCGAATCGGCGCCCCCCAGAGCCACGGGGATACCGGTGTCGATGCCGAGAGCGTCGGCCATCTTGCGGTTCAATTCACCGACCTTGTGCGATGCCCAGTGAACGGGCGGCAGAAGGTCGGAGGGGATGCCGAAAAAATCGACCAGTTCGTTGTCCCAGGTATCGGGTGCCGCGATGTTCATGAGCCCGGAGTAACTCGATACGGTGGGGTCCGCGGCGAGGCTTCCGGTGAACTGAGCGGCAAGGTAAGTGTTCAGAAAACCCAGCTTGAAGACCTTGCGCCAGTTCTCGGGTTCATGCTTTTTGAACCAGTTTATCGTTGCCGCGACGCAGGTCGACGGACTCGGGTTGTTCCCCACCTTCCTGAAAAAGACCTCGCTGCCGCCAAGTCGGGCGGTGTACTGTTCCACGAGTCCGCCGCTGCGGTTGTCCAGGTAGACGGTGGCGGGGCGGATCGCGTCGAGGTCTTTGTCCAGCAGGACAAGGGTAGGGGAAGTGACGGAAAAACCGATGGACAGGATGTTCTTTTCGTAGCCTGTTACGAGTTCCTTGAGTTTTTGGATGAGATCGTGCAAAAGACGGGTCACGTCGATCTCTGCCTGGTCATGGGCCGGAGTGAGGAGGGCAACGTCCGCCGACAGCTCCCTGAGAGGGGTGCCGTCAAGCGAAAAGAGAGTGGTTTTGACCTTACTTGTCCCGGCATCGATGCCGATCAGCACATTGCGAGTCATGGCAGGATGGCCACCTTTATCCCTCCGCCGTTTTCCGCCAGCCTGAAGGCTTCTCCGGCTTCCTCGAGCGAAAAGCGATGGGAGACGATTCTGGATACGTCGATGATTTTGTTTTCGATCAGACGAAGAGCGAGTTCATGGTCTTTGCGGGCTGAAGCACTGGTTCCGGTGAGTCGCGTCTCCTTGTAGTGGATCTTGTTGACGTCTATCGGGGGCATATCCCCGACCGAGAAGCCGGCAAAGAGGTTGACGGTCCCCCGCTTTCTTGCGAGGTCGATGGCCGTGTTGACGAGAGAAGGCACCCCGATGGCGAGGATCACGACGTCGGCCCCGACCCCGTGCGACACGGAGTTGACAACGGCGGCGAGGTCTTCGGCGGTCGGGTCCACGGCGTGGTCCGCGCCGAAAGCCAGCGCCAGTTCGCGCCGTCTGGCATTCGGCTCGCTCACGATCACCGTCGCGCCCGAAGCCTTCGCCAGTTGCAGATGCAAAAGTCCGATGGGCCCCGCGCCCATGATGACCACTCTGTCACCCAGTTTCACGGGGGAATTCTGCTGGCCGTTGATGCAGCAGGCCAGCGGCTCGGCCATGGCAGCTTCCTCCATTGCCAACCCTTCGGCCACGTGAAACACGCTCCCTGCTTCCATGTAATCGTGCGGTATCCGCACGTATTCGGCGAACGCCCCGTCAAACTCATACCCGAAGGCCCTGCGGTTGGCGCAGACGTTTTCCTGGCCGTGAGTACAGTTGAAGCAGGTGCGGCAGGGCAGGACCGGAGCGATGTTCACCCTGTCCCCCGGCTTGAAGGCGCCGTTCTCCGATCGGGCGACAACGCCTGCGAATTCATGTCCCAATACGGAAAACTTGCGTACGTCCTTGGTTTTCTTACCGCGAAATATCCTGATGTCCGTGCCGCAGATGAGGCAGGCCTTGACCTGAAGAAGGACGTCTCCGGCGGAAGGTGTGGGGACGGGAACCTCCTTCAGGTTCATCAGGTTCGGGCCTTCGAATATGAGCGCTTTCACCGGTACGGCCCCCCTTACTTTGCGTCCTGATAGACTTTGAGGGCGGTACCGACATCCGCGCCGTCATGGATGATGGCTTTCACCGCGGCAATCGCCGCTGCGGTATGCTCGTCCTGCCAGACAAACCGGCCGAAGGTCACGCCGAAAATCCCGGCCTGAACCCCTTCGTAGGTCATCTGAAGATAGTCCTGAAGGTTTTCACCCGCGGAACCGCCGGCGATGACCACCTTTGCGGGGTAGGCCGAGATGACGGCCTTGTGAAAATCAGAAGCCGAGCCGGTCCAATTGGTTTTGATGATGTCCACGCCCAGTTCCGCCGCCGCTCTGACCGCGTAAACCAGGACATCGGCGTCCTTGGGGTCCTTGATTGCCGAACCGCGCGGATAGATGTGGGAAACGAGCGGCATGCCGGCGGACTGAGCATCTTTGCTTATCCTTGCAAGATGGCTGAGCTGGGCGGCCTGTTCTTCCCCGCCGACGATTACCCCGACGGAAATCGCATCGGCACCGAGGCGCACCGCCTCTTCCACGTCGGCTACCGGCGTATCGAAATTCCGGTGATAGGGAGCGAACGAGGTGGCTTTCAGGATCAAGGGGATCTTCCCCGCGTAGGGGCCGAATAGGTTGGCGGCGATGCCCTTGTGCATGGTCATGGCATCGGGCTTTCCCTCGGCGATCTTCCTGATGGTTTCCTTCACATCCACCAGCCCGGGCAGAACCCCTCGGGCAATGGCATGGTCAATGGTGATGGCGACGAATCTGCCGGATTTGGCATTGGTCAGACGATTTAAGCGGACCTGCTTGCCTAAGAACATGAAGTTTCTCCCCTTTGTAGGTATGGTCGCACTGCCGAAACAGTCGAACTAATGTGCGATAAGGTCGGGTATAAGCACAATTATTTCATAACTCCGGTTGCCTGGCCGGTCAAGAAAAAAACTTTCATATTATAAATTGGTAACGAAAAAAACCTACATGCCCGCTTCCTTGCGTCGTTGCGCCGTTGATTGAGACGGAAAGGAAGCCGCAGGTGGCACGGACAACTTATTTATCCGTGCGCGAAAGGCGGGAGGAATTCGGAGATGGGTCCACGCTGCGATAGGCGCGCCCTGCGCCCGGAGATGGTTTCATACCCCCACCTCTTGTCCTGACGGACCCGGAAACGAGTTTCCGGGCTAGCCGCGGGGGAAAAAGCCCGGTTTGGCTAGTCGCGGACGGGAGGGAATTCATTGCCGTTTGTTTTAATGGGTTGATTCCGGAAGACAAAACTTCGTGGCCCGTTTCCCGATCGGGTTGTGCACGATGACTTCGAGCGGGACGCGGCAGGCATTCGTCGCCGCGCTGTCCGCAGGAGGGGCCGGATCTTATGCCTCATGCTTTTCGTTGCGCCGTTGCGTGAGACCGAAACGAAGCCGTAGGTGGCGCGGACGCCAGGCGCCAGGCGCCTCGATTCCAGTCCCTGCTCCGCGGGGGTCAGTACTTCTTGGAAACGGTGGCTTCGCGGGTTTTCTTCAGGTTCGTGAAGGATTGGTCATAGAGCTTTATGGATACGGCCGCGCACAGGGAATCGACAATGGCGAGTGCGGCCACCCGGGAGGCCACGGCGTCGATGCTGAAGGAGGTTTCCCTGGATGCCGTGAACAGGACGATGTCGCTGGTTCGAAGGATGGGCGATTTGCCGTAGTTGGTGATGGCGATGACGGTTGCGCCTGCGTTTCGGGCGAGAGTGAGCGCTTCGATGACTTCCTTGTTTCCGCCCGAATGGGAAAACCCCACCACAACGTCGCCGGGGCCGAGGAGCGCGGCGGACATGAGTTGCAGGTTGCTGTCGGAGGAAGCGAGGCCCTTGATGCCGATTTTGAGGAACTTATGATATGCATCGAGGGCGATGGGCCCTGAGCCGCCGGTCCCGTAAAATTCTACGTGATTTGCGGAGGAAAGGGCGTCTACGGCCCGGCCGAAGGCGACGTCCTCCAGGACTTTCAAGGTATCGGCCAGGGCCCGGATGTGGGAATCGAACACCTTCTTCTTGATGGTCGCGGGGGCGTCTTCCTTTTCGATGGCTTCGTATATCTGGCGAGGCGGCGCCACGACGTCCTGGGCAAGGCGAATCTTGAGTTCCTGAAACCCCTTGTAGCCTAGGGTCTTGCAGAGCCGCACGATAGTGGCTTCGCTGGATCCGGATGCCTCGGCGAGTTCGGTGATGGAAAAATGGATGACGTCATCGGGGTTGCTGATGATGATTTCCGCCGCCCTCCGTTCCGCATTGTGCAGTTTCGAAAGAACGCTGGCCACCTTGACAAGGCATGATGAAATATTGGTATTTCGGTCCGGGACCATCGATGTAGCCTCATATCGGTCATTTAAACGCGGGCCGGCGGTTTTGCCGGAACTTCAACTCGTTGGAATGATAACAGGAATTTGGCCCCTTAGCAACGGGGGGCCGCCGTTTCCCGGGTTCCCCCCCCGGCCCGGTGGCTTACAGGGCCGGGGGAAAAGCATGGCTACGGCCGTTCTTTCAGGTATTCGAGTATCGCCCGGCACTGGCCGGTCCCGTCCAGCCCGGCCTGGGCCAGGACCTGGTCCGCCTGGCCGCTTCCGAGGTAATGGCCACCTCTGAAGGGATGCAGGGAATATTCACGGCCCCGCTCCGAGAGGATCCAGCGGTCCAGGGTGGGCAGCGTGAAGCCGGTGATTCCCAGGGCCTCACGCGCGCGGGCCGCCGGATAGATTTTCTCCCTTTCCGCGGGGGGCAGGAGATCGAAAAGTTCGGCGCTCGCCACGTAGTAGGCGTCGACATCGATGCCCGCGTTCCGCAAAAGGTCCAGGGTTTCCGTGATGAAGGCATAGGCCACGTCGCTTCCCTGGAGGATGACCGTGCCCGCCCGTTTACCCGCTGCGCGGTGCAGCAGGTAGACACCGGAGGCGGCGGCCGTCGCCGGGGCGAGCCCCAGGGCCTTGCGGTCGAGCACCTTTTCTCCGGGCCGGGTTACAAAGGGGGCGATCACGGCCGGCCTTGCGGCCAAGGCCGTGGAAACCAGGGGCCACACCTCCTGGGGGTCCCACGGGGTGAGCGTAATCAAAGTGCCGAGGGGAAAGTTTTCCTGCAGAAGCTGCAGGGCCTGGGGATCGGCGTGGGTGGGGCCGTCTTCGCCCGTCTTCACTCCCGCATGGGCGCAGACCAGAATCATGGGGTGGTAGGGCTCCCGGGCGATGGCCTGCCGAGCCTGGCTGCCGATGGCATGCAGGCGCGAGGCGATATGCCCGAGGGGCGCGAGGAAGGCGGCGTAAGAGGACCCGGCCCCGATATTACGGCCGAAGGATGAAATGCCGGCCAGGATGCCGGACATGGCGTCTTCGCAAATCCCGCCGATGGAGAGCAGCCGGGCCCCGGGATTGGAGGCGGTGTTGAAAAAGCCTTCGGGGAAGCCCTGGCCGACGACGTTCATGTTGGTCGAACCGAAGAGGTCCGCCGCCGACGCGAAAACGGCCCCGTGGGAGACCTTGTTGTAGTAGCCGAGTACCTTGCCCAACTCGCCCCGGAGGGTTGCGGTCTTCCCGGCCTGCAGGCTCAGCTCTTGAGGGATTGTGTCCCCGGAGCGCCCCGCCGTCTCGAAAACGGCCTCGACCGTCGGCCCGTCGGGTCTCGGTCTGCGCCTTCTTCCATTCAGGCGCGATCGTGCGTCGACCAGCCGCCGTGCCAGGGCTTCGACCATCGGACGGTTTTCCTCCAGGGTGCTTCGAACCAGTTGGAGGGCTTCCCAGAAACACTCTTCGAGGACGGTCCTGTCTTTTCCCGCACCGCAGCGCCGGCTGCCGCCCTCACAGCGGGGCAGCGAGCCCTTCATGAGGTCCGTGAGGGGGTTCAGCGCCTGGTAGAAACCGGCCGTGCAGAGGCCGTGGCCGGCGCCGTGGGAGGCTTTCCCCTCCACGCCGTAGCGCCAGCCCTTGTGAGTGCGGTAGACGACCGCCGTGGGCTGGTTGTTCCTCATGCGCAGGGCGGCCTGCTGAGCGGCCAGGATCTGGTCGAAATCCAGTCCGTCGGGGACCAGGATCACGTTCCAGTCGTGGAGATAGGCAAATTCCAGGGGGTCCCACTGGACATAGTCCCCGGGGACTTCCGCATCGCGGCAGACCCGGTTGGAATCGATCGATGCCTGGTTCCAGTCCACGTGAAGGATGACGTTCTTCAGGGAAGCGGTCCCGGCGGCCGCCATGGCTTCACCGACGCGCCCCGGCGTCATTCCGCCTTCCCCTTCCACGATGTGAACCCGTGGCGCATCCTTGCCGTAGGTGTCTGCCGCTCCGAGCGCCAGCCCGATGGATGTGGCCATGCCCACGCCGGATGCCCCGGTCGCGAGTCGGAGGAAGGGGGTGGCCGGAGTGGGGTGGCCATCGAGAGGTTTGGACCCGAACCGGGTGAAGAGCGGGGTTTGAGTGATGGGATTGCGGCGAAATCCGAGGAGGTCTTCCAGGCGGAGCTGGTACCGGTCGTCTTTCGGGAGAAGATCGGGTGCCCCTATGCGGATCACTTCGTTTCGCAGCGCCCAGATGGAGTACAGTCCCAGGGCCTTGTGGCCGGCCGCATAAGAAATGAGGTCGGCATCCTGCCGGTCGGGATCGGAAACGTCGTAGTCCAGCGAGCCGAAAAGAATGCCTTCCACGAACCGTCCCGATGAAATCGATCCGCCGGGGTGACCGGAGGTCGGAACATAATTGTAAAGCAGGGCGCACAGGGAACGGTAGAGCAGATCGAAATCTTCAAAGTGCTTCTTCGTCTCGGTGGAAAGTCCTTCGCGTTTGGCTGCCGGCTTTTTGGAGATATCGATGTAAGTCGCTCTCCGGGGTCCGAACTTGAAAGCCATCCAGTACTCCTTTTCTTTTAAAAAATCGCAAGAATTCGTGATCTTGGCAACAAGCGACGGTTCATCCGACACAATGGCGAGTGCTGGGAAATCGTCTGTTGGTTTCTATGGGAGAATTTTGCGTAACATAATCCCGCAGAGGCTGTCAAGGGTCTGACCATTCGCGGAGTTTCCGCGGGAGGCATCGAAAGCCGCATCGGTTCCCATTTGAAAACGGGTGTGTGAGGCGGGCGAAATCGCCGATGTGGAGCGGTCTGAGAGGGAAAGCCGGAGGGGATGGCTTTGCTGAAGAAAGGCCGTCTACGGGCCCTCGAGCAATGTTTGGCGTGCCGAGGCGGCATCTTCCGCGATTTCAAAAAGCTTGTAGAGCCGGGTAATGCGCAGGAGTTGCGTGGTGCCGTCGTTCAGGCCGCAGAGTACGAGCCGCCGGCCCCGACCGGCCAGGGCCCTCTGGAGCTTGAGCAGCAGCGCGAGGCCCGAGCTGTCAATGAACCGAAGGGACTGCAAGTCGAGGATCGAGTCGCTGCCGCTGACGGCGTCGAGCAATTCGGGGACATCCAGCCTGGACATTTCGAAGGCGTCCAGGCGTCCGAACATCCGGATCAACAGGTGGTCCCGACCGGAGGATACGGAATAAAAAAACGAAGGCGACCGGTTTTCGCCGTGCATTGCCTGCCAGACATCACCCATGGTTTCAAACGTATGCTCCCGGAAAATGTCCCACGAGCGGTTCATTTCGAAAAACCTGCGGATTTTCGGAAAGACCCCGACGAGATAGAAGCGTTTTCCGGCATCCTCGGCGCGTCGCCACGCGCGGATCAGAAAACCCAGTCCCACCGGGTCGATGAAGGACACTTCCGAAAAGTCCAGCACGACGGGTCCTTCGTGCGAAAGCGCCAGGTCGAATTCCTGAACGGCGGCCCCCGAGGTCTGAAGGGTCAGGGAGGCCGGGAGCCTGATGGTGCGGATGGCCGCGGCCCCTGTCGCCGGGGGGGCGGCCTTGTCCCGGTTGCCTTCGACCCGATGCCGACGGTCCCCGCGGGTGCCGAGCCGGCTGTACACGCTGTACAAAACGACCGGCCACAGCAGCAGGCTGAATTTGAAAAAACCGATCAGGTAGCGTTTCCAGAGCCGCAAGGGGTCCTGGATGATTCGGAAAATCCATTCCAGGCCGGTTTTCTGGACCCATAAGGGCGCTCTGCGCACCGTTCCTGCGATGAATTCGAACGTTCCCCCCACCCCGATGGAAACCGGAACATGTAAACGGTGCCGGTTGCGGTCGAACCAGACTTCCTGTTTGGGGTTTCCGAAGGCGATGAACAGGATGTCGGGCCCGACGTCGTTGATGCGTTCGACGATTTCGAGGTCCGTCTCCGTTGCGTCGGTCAATGCAAGGCCTTCCACCTCTACAAAGGGCGAAAAGACTCCCGCGACAGCCATGCCGGGATACCTGTCCCGAAGTATTTCCGCGGCGCGGAACCCCACATCGCCGCGTCCTCCCAGGAAGAATATGGACTTTCTTCGTCTCGCGGCTTCCTCGGCCAACCGGGGAACCAGGTCCGCCCCCGTGACCCGCTCCTTCAGCGGGGTCTTCATGAGCCGGCTCAGGACAACCAGCGGCATGCCGTCCGCGGTGACCATGTCGGCCCGCCTGAGGATGTTGAGCAGTTCCGGATGGCGTACCCTGCCCGGGAGCGGCGACAGGGTATTCACGACGAAATCAACGTTTACAGTGGCGACCTGGCGTGCACGCCGGTCCGAGGCGTATTCGTCCACCATGGCGAACATCCGCTCCACTGCCTGTTCCAGCGTAAGATTATCGACGGGAATGCCAAGAATCGCGATGACATCCGTATCCGTCATCAGGGGGTTCCTTTTCCGGGAGGTTCATCAGGACCGGTTTTCGTCGTAAAACCGCCGCACGCCATTTGTCCGGTCCCGTCATGACTGTCCGGCGCGCCCATAGACATCGTCAAACCGTTCGATATCGTCTTCCCGGAGATATCCCCCGGTTTGCACTTCGATGAGTTCAAGAGGGATCCGTCCGGGGTTTTCGAGCCGGTGCACCGTTCCAAGAGGCACATACGTCGACTGGTTTTCGCTCAGCAGGATCTCCTTGGAATCTATCGTTATTTTTGCAGTTCCTTTCACGATGATCCAATGTTCGGCACGGTGATAATGCTTCTGGAGCGAGAGCTTGCAGCCGGGGGCCACGGTGATTCGCTTTGCCTGGAACCGTTCCCCGCAGTCGATGGATTCGTAATTTCCCCATGGCCGGTAGACCTTGCTGTGGCTCACGGCCTCATCCCGGTGCCGGTCCTGAAGCTCCCTGACAATGAGTCTCACATATCGGGCCTGGTCCATCGGGGCAACCAGCACCGCGTCCTTTGTTTCCACGATGATGAAATGGTCCACGCCGATTGCGGCGACCAGACGATTGTGCGCGTGCACGTAGCTGTTGTGCACGCCTTTCAGGATGACATCCCCCTTGGTTGCATTGCCCGCGTCGTCTTTTTCCATGACCTGGTAGATGTGGGACCATGACCCTATGTCGCGCCAGCCCGTTTCCAGGGCGACAACCACGGCATCCGAGGTCTTTTCGGTGACGGCGTAATCGATGGAAACGTTCGGACAGGCCTCGAAGGCCTCTCCGTCCAGTCGCAGAAAATCCAGATCGCGCCGCGCGCCGGAAAGGGCCCGGGACGCGCAGTCCAGCACCTCGGGGGCAAACCGGGAAAGATGTTCCAGGTAGAAGGAGGACCTCATGAGGAATATCCCGCTGTTCCAGAGGTATTCGCCGGAGGCTTGAAATGCGGCCGCAGCCGATGCCCCCGGTTTTTCCACAAAATCCTCGACACCGAAGATTTCGGGTACCGTGTGCCCGTCACCGTCCGCGGGAGTGAGTCGCCCGCCCTTCCTGATATACCCGTACTCGGTCTCGGCACCCGCCGGCCGGATGCCGAAGAGAACCAGCTTGCCCTCTTTGGCGGGCGCGGTGCCTTCGTGCACGGCGAGCCCCAGGACGGCCGTATCCACCATGTAGTGATCGGCGGGAAGGACGAGAAGGAGAGGATCGCCTCCATCGGCCTGCCTGATGGCTTCGAGGGCCGCAACGGCGATGGCCGGCGCCGTATTGCGCGCTTTGGGCTCGAGAAGAATGCTGTGCCCTTCGATCCCCGCCGCCTGCAATTGCGCCGCCACCATGAAACGATGGTTCTCGTTGCACACCACGATGGGTTCGGATTCGGGGAGAATCTGGCGGGCCCTCGCGGCCGTGGCCTGCAGAAGGGTCGTTTCATTGTCCAGCAAGGGCATGAGCTGTTTTGGATACAGCTCGCGCGACAGGGGCCACAGCCTTGTTCCCGAGCCGCCGCAAAGGATGACTGGAATGATCATAACGGTTTTTACCTCCCTCGGGGCACCAGCGGTTCATCCGTTGAAGCTCGACGGCCATCGCGGATCGCCGTCGTATCGAAAAATTTCGTCATAGTGAGCGTACTGCAGATGTCTCCCGCCTCGTATCCGACCTCATCCATAATCGTCCGGATGATGTACATTCCGTAGCCGCTTTCGGGATGTTCATCGAACCTGGGCAGCGGAACGCTTTCCATGTCGAACACCATTCCACGGTCCACGACCTCGACCACGAGCCTGTCCGTATAGGCGCGAAAGCGAATGGTCGCCGTGTTGTCGCCGTCCGATTGCCGCGCGTGCTTGATGGCGTTGGTGCAGGCCTCACTCACCGCGAGTTCGACGTCATCGATGAAATCTGCGTTGCAGGTCCGGATCGATCCGCACACCAGGCGCGCCGTCTCCGTCGTCAGGTGCAGGTGGTCGAGTTTCTTTGAGAACTGCAGCGTCAGATCGATTGCAGCGGGTTCCACTTCGATTACACGTCCTCTATCGTGATAAATCAGGGCGCATGACTCAGCCGGAAAGGCCCCGGCTGCGCTCCGCCCGGTTGTTCCCGCCGGTCAACGGCGGTTTTTTTGTGCCGGTCCGAACCGCATGGCAAACGGCACGAAGCGGTTCCCGGGCCTTGCCCGGCGTCTTGCCCGCGATCATCCATCCGCACGCCGCGGGCAGGCGGATCAATAACTGCGGACCGCGCTCAGGGCGTCTTCATACACTTCGAAAACGTGATCCAGCCGGATCAGCTCGAACACGGCCCTGACACGGGGCTGAAGGGCGCTGATCTTGATGTTCCCCCCGGCCTTGTCGGCCGAGCGCAGAGCGGCCACCAGGCTGCCCAGGCCCGAACTGTCCACGAAAGTCACCCGGGACAGGTCCAACACGAGCAGATTGCGGCCGTTTTCAAGGTTCAGCCTGACCCGCTCCCTGAGTTCCGGGGCGGTGGTCGAATCCAGCCGGCCGTGGAGTTTCAGCAGTATGACCCCGCCGACGGGTTCCTCATCAATGAACGTCCTCCGCCTCCTTTGCCCTTTCCACGGCCAGGACCGTGATGTCGTCTTCAAAGTCCCGGCTACCGTGCCAGTCGCCGAGCGTGTACTCCAGGTCTTGAATCACCCCGTGGAGCGGCAGTGCCCGGGCTTCTTTGAATCGGGCCGCGAGACGTTCCTGCGAGAACGGTTCCCCGGCGGGGCCCGAGCAGTCCGTTACGCCGTCGGAACAGAGAAAGAGCCGGTCTCCGGGCATCATGGTGAACGTGGATTCTTCAAATTCGATCTGGGGATACAGACCCAGCGGAAAACTTTCGGAGCCAACCTTCCGCAGCCGTCCGTCAGCGCTCACCTGGATGAGCGGAGGATGGCCAGCCGTTGATACCGTGACCGCGGCTTCCCGAAGATCGATGATACCGCAAATCATGGTGAAGTACTGCATGGTCTCATCATCGGCGACGAAGCGCCGGTTCAGGAGCGCCATGACCGCGGACGGGGCCGGTGTGGAGCGGCTGCCGCCCGCCTGCGTTCCCGGCAGCGCAGCGGCGAAAAGTTCCCCCGACGACAACGCCCTGCTCAGGGTAAAGGACAACATGGCGGCCGGTACTCCGTGGCCCGCGACGTCGATGAGGAAAAAGCCCAGGAACCTTTCGTCCAGGCGGACATAGTTGAACGTGTCTCCGGCCACGAAGCGGGACGGCACAAATATCCAGTCAAAGCGGAAATTCGAGACGTTCCGGTCCGCCGGCGGCAGAAAGCGCTTCTGAAGCCGTGCAGCCGCCTGGAGATCTTCACGAATGGTCGAATACGCGGTCTGCAGCTCCCGGTTGCGATCCGCCAGTTCCTTTTCGAGGTTCAGGATGCGCTCGCCGGCCCGGATGCGCACCTTCAATTCATCCCTGTCGAAAGGCTTTGACAGGTAATCATCCGCCCCGGCCTCCATGGCCGTGACCAGTTCGCTCTTCGAGTCCCTGGCGGTCAGGATGATGGTATAGACATAGCCGGGCAGGGAAGAGGCCCGTATCTTCCTGCACAGTTCGAGGCCATCCATTTCCGGCATCATCCAGTCGGTAATGAGCATCTGGACCTGCTCACGGCACACGATGTCATAGGCCTGGGCGCCGTCCCGCGCCGTCAGGGATTCATATCCCCATGTGCTCAGATATTTGACCAGGAGAATTCGTGTCGGCAGGGAATCGTCGACGACCAGGATACGCATTTACGGTTCCTTTCCCGGGTGTTGTCCGCCGGCTGTAAGGGGCGCCCGGCGCACGGACTTCCGCGGGTTTCGTCAGGCCTCCTGATCGAGAGCGCTGCGAACCTGGTCGCGTCCGTTGTCTTTGGCGATGTAGAGCAATCTGTCGGCGCTCTGGATCAAGTCGACGGCTTCCTGGCCCACCACGGGAATCGTTGCCGCAACCCCGAGGCTCATGGTGACATGGTCGGCCACGGAGGACCACGCATGCGGAATGTTCAAGCTCTTCAGTTTATTCCGGATCTGGTTCGCGACCCACACGGCGCCCCTGGTATCCGTGTCCGGGAGCAGGCAGGCGAATTCTTCACCGCCGTAGCGCGCCACCACGTCAACCGGCCTCCGGGCACAGCCTTCCAGGCTCCGTGCAACCTGGCGCAGGCAGTCGTCGCCGCTCAGGTGGCCGTAGTGGTCATTGAAGGCCTTAAAAAAATCGATGTCCATCATGATGAGGGACAGGTAGGTCCGATTGCGCCTCGCTCTGCGCCATTCCCGTTCCAGGGACAAATCGAAGCCCCGCCGGTTGTAGATCCCCGTCAGGCCGTTCGTGAACGACAACCGTTCCAGAAAATCCTGGTACTTCTTGAGTTCCAGGTGATTACGGACCCGGGCTCTGACGATGGGCGGCCGAATGGGCTTGGTCAGATAATCGATTGCACCGATGCCGAGGCCTTTGGCTTCATCCGTCTCCTCGCCCATGGCCGTGACGAAGATAACGGGGATTCCCTTCGTCACCGGATCGGCCTTAAGACGCCTGCAGACCTGGTAGCCGTCCATGCCCGGCATCATGACGTCCAGCATGACGAGGTCGGGGACTTCTCCGAAGGCGATTTCAAGAGCTTCCTGACCGCTGGTGGCGAAAAGCACTTCGTAGTCTTCATCCACGAGCACTTCACTGAGAATCTCGATGTTGGTCGGCGTATCGTCCACGACCAGAATGGTTGGTTTCCGCGTTCTTGTGTGCATGCTTTTCTCCGGCTAGGGCAAGCTCACGCCATGGTACCGGGCAAGGCTGGCAAGGTGATTCCTGGCTTCTTTGAAGTCCAGGCACCCAAGGGAGTCTTCGATTTGTTCCAGAAGCGGCCGGGATTTTTCATCGTTCACCATTCCCTTGAGAATGCTGAACTGCTTCCTGGCACTGAAACTGTTCTTCTTCAGGAGATTGTCAAATTCGGTGAATGCCGGGGCCAGCCGGGTCGAATCTTCGGGCTCCGGTTCCGGGGTTGGACACGGGACGGCACCGGCCTGCTGTTCCGGGGCAAGCTGGTCCACGGCTCCGATCACCGGGCGGAGCGCCTCTTCCAGCCGGTCCAGGCTTGCCGGGATATGTGAACGATCGTTCCCGGCGATGGCTGATTCCAATTCCCGGGCAGCCTCGTACACTTCGGTCACGGACAGGTTCCCCGCCGTGCCTTTGATCGTATGGGCAATGCGTCCGGCCGTGGCAAGGTCTTCCCGGTCCAGGGCCCGGCAGATGGTTTCCGCCGCTCCGGTGCATTCTTTCCCGAATTCGCGCAGGAGCCGTATCAGCAGTTGATCGTCTCCCATGAGGCGATCGAGCGCATCGTTGACATCGATTCCCGGCAGGATCGAGGGCAGGGCCGCAATGGTCTCCGCGGTCCGATCCCTTGCGGGCAACCCTGTCGGCAACGGTTCAAGGCGGGGTTTGATCCAACGTGCGAGGGCGGCAAGGAGCAGATTCGGATCGACGGGTTTGGACACATAATCGTTCATCCCCGCATCCATGCACCGCTGCTTTTCGGTCTGCAGCACATGAGCGGTCATGGCGATGATGGGCAGGGTCCTGCTGTCCACCAGGGAACGGATCGCCGCGGTGGCTTCGTATCCGTCCATCTCGGGCATCTGCAGGTCCATCAGCACCGCGTCATAGCGGTCCACCTCCGCCGAAACCATCTCCGTCGCCTGCCTGCCGTTTGCGGCGATTTCCACCAGCACTCCGTAGCCCTCCAGGATCTCCCGTGCCACCTGCTGGTTGATGGCGTTGTCCTCCACCACCAGCACTCTCGCCCCCGAAGGCCCAACGGCGGGGTTTGCGGCCGCATCCCGACCGTCCGGCCTGCTTTGTCCGTGTCTGCGCTCCCGGGCAAAAACTTCCATGATGCTGTCATAGAGGAGCGAATTGCTGACCGGTTTGACCAGAAATCCGTCCAGTCCCAGTTCTTCAGCCTGGTGCATCACTTCCTCGCGTCCGTAAGCGGTGACGAGGAAGATTTTCGGAATCTTCAGCAGGGGGAATAGAGACCTGATGCGACGCACGGTTTCGATGCCGTCCATGTCCGGCATTCTCCAGTCGAGCAGCATCAACTGGTAGAAGTCGCCCCGCTGCTCCAGTTCCTTCAGCGCGGCCCGACCGGAATTCACCGTGGTCGGTTCAAACGACATGGCCGACAGTGTGGATTTCAGGTTCTCCCGTTCCATTTGATTGTCGTCGACCACCAGCACCTTGAGACCCTTCAGCTCGGGGGCCAAGGGATGGGGCTGCACCTGCTTTTCCGGCTGCACTTTCAGGAACAGCGTGAACGAGAAGACGCTGCCGACCCCGGGCGTGCTGTCCACTTCGATCCGCCCCCCCATGAGTTCCACCAGTTGCCTGGAAATCGCCAGTCCGAGTCCCGTTCCGCCGTACCTCCTCGACATGGAGCCGTCCGCCTGGGTAAAGGGCTGAAACAGTTTTGCCCGCTGTTTTTCGGTCATCCCCACTCCGGTATCTCGGACCGAGAACCGCAGACCGGCCCGATCCTCTTCCCGGGTCACCGTTTTTATCGACACGATTACCTCCCCGGTTTCCGTGAACTTCACCGCGTTGCCGGCGAGATTGATGAGCACCTGCCCCAGCCGCAGCGGATCCCCCACCAGGGCGAGCGGCACGTCGGGGTCTCTTCGGAAGAAGATTTGAAGCCCCTTTTCCTCCGCTTTCAGTGAAACCACACTCGCGACATTATATAGCACCTGGTCAAGGCGAAAGTCCGTTGTCTCAATTTCCAGCTTGCCCGCTTCGATTTTCGAGAGATCGAGGATCTGATCGATGATCTGGAGCAGAGCATGGGCCGAAACCTGGATTTTGTTCAGGTAATCGCGTTGCTTGGGGGTAATTTCGGTCTTCATCGTAAGATGGCTCAAACCGACAATGGCATTCATCGGTGTGCGGATTTCATGGCTCATGTTCGCCAGGAACTGGCTCTTCGCCACGCTCGCCGCCCGGGCCTGAACGGCCATCTCGTTTGCCTGCGCGATGGCGAGTTCCAGCCGGCGGTTTGTTTTCTGCAGGACTTCCTCGGCCCGCTTGCGCTCGAGTTCCTCTTTGTCCCTCTGCAGCCGGGTGTTGAGGATGGGCGAGATGTCGGCGGCAATGTGCTCCAGCAGAAGCTTGTCTTTTTCCGTGAAACCGCCGTTCCTGTTGGCAGCGGAAACAATCCCGATGACCCTGTCTCCGAAAACAAACGGCACCGTGAGAAAATTGTCGATGGGTACGTGACCTTCGGGCGTCCGGAACGGTCCGTTGGCATAAACCGATTTTTTCTCCCTGACCGATCGGCCCCACAGGCTGTCTCCCCAGGCATGCGAAGAGAGCACGGCCGGCTTTCCGGGCACACGGCATCCGCCCCATGCGTCCCTGGTCATGCAGGGAACGATCAGGTCCGCTCCGTTGTCCACAAACCCGAAGATTCCATGGGTGCTCTTCATGATTTTCAGTATGACGGCCAGGATCTCCTCGTAGATCATTTCGTCGGGGACGGTCAGGAATACATTGGCGATCTCGTTCAGTATCGCCTGTTCCCGTTCGGATTCCTGCAGCGCCTTCTCCGCTTCCCTGCGTTTCGTGATGTCGCGAATGGTCTGGATGGCCCCCATCGGGTTGCCGTTCTCATCAAAAAGAGGGGAGGCGGTCGACCCGAGGTATGCGCCTTTCCCCTGCCAGGCCGTGGGCACAAAAACCTCCCCGTAGACCGTATTTCCGATTCGCTCGATGGAGTCGTATTGGTGTTCGAGGTTGAGTTCGCCGGCGCCCACGAGGTCAATCAGCACCGGTTTTGCCCTTCCGTAAAACGGGGTCGCATAGGCGTATTCCCCTTTCCCGAGGATGTCCTCCTTGTTGACCCCGCTCATCTCCTCGATGGCCCTGTTCCAGGCGATGACCCGCTTCTTCCGATCGATGGCAAAGGTGGCGTCCGGAAGGAATTCAATGATATTCTGCAGTTGCCGTTGAGAGGTCTGGAGTGCCAGTTCGGCCTGTTTGCTGTCGGTGATGTCCCTCATGATCCCGACGATGTACTTATTCCCGGTTTTGTCCTCGTGAAGGGTTTTCTTCGTCAGTATGGTGCGGGTTACTCCCCGGTTGTCGGTCAATTCCACTTCGCTGATTTGCTCCACGCCCGTTTCGAAGACCTCGTCGTCCTTCCTGATGAACACTTCGACCTGGTCTTTGGAGGAAAAACCGTAATCGATACCGCCGATGAGTTTATCTCGTCCGGCACCTGTAAAAAGGCACAGGGCGTTGTTCACCAGAACCAGCCGGTGCTGCCTGTTTTTAACGAATATGGGATCGGTGATCGAATCAATGATTCTTTCCAGGAATTCCCGTGATTCCTGCAGGGCTTCCTCCGCCAGTTTGCGCTCCGTCCCGTCGCTCAGAATCCCGACCGAACCGATCAACTCCCCCGATTCGGACAGCCACGGAAAAGAATGGTCTCTCAGCCACCGCAACTCTCCGGCTTTTGTGCGGATAAGATAGTCCGCCTCATATTCCCCCGTCTTTCCCAGCCGCCTGTTCAATGCGATCAAATCGGAGGATACGGGTCCTTTTCCCGGGACTTCGATCTTGATCACCAGTCGGGCAAGGTCCATCGCGCGCACTTCTTCGGGGCCGTAACCCGTCAGCTTCCGGATCACCGGGCTGAGATAATCGTACTTCATGGAATCGTATCTCAGGCGGTAGAGCACCTCCCCGGTGCTTTCAGCCAGGAAGCGGAACCGTTCCTCGCTTTCCTGCAAAGCATCCTCGGTCCGTTTTCGGTCTTCCCGGCACGGTTCCGGTCCGACAACCCGCTTGCGCAACGCGACCAGTTCCTCGATCAGTTGCTCTTTCGTTTTATCCGGATCGCCCATCAAAAGGTCACCACCAAATTGGGGTTGAGGTTATGTGGCGAGTGACACCCCTATTCCGCAGGGAATGTCACCGCTTGCACTATAATAGCATGTGTGAATGTGACGAATGAAGGAATTTGCGGTGGGCGCCCTGATCAATGAACGTGGTCCGCCGTTTGCCGTCCGCCTCCGACGAGTCACGGTGGGGGTCCGTTCCCGGCGGCTCTCGCGACCTGGTCCCTTTGGAGAGACAAAATTATTCGTCAAATTGAAACCGTGTCTACGAATCGCACAGTGTAACGCCCATCTCCCTTCAATAGAGTCTTCCGGATAATTTCCTTGACAATGCTTCGTACCATGTTGCACAGAATAATCACGTCAGTTTTCCATCTCGGATGATGCCTTTGTGAGACGGTGCCAGACAGTCGTCGATGTTGCCGAGACAACCGGATGGCGTAAGATGCTTGCGACTATACCATTATGAATCCGGATCACTTGTACGTCCATGCCATGCCACAATTTGCCGCTGTCACAGATCATCGCGAACCGGAGGCGAGTCTCCGGCCTTCAGGCACGAAGCGCAGGGACCGTTTTTTGTGAAATTTCGAGTCCTTTTATACCGCTCGCAGCGATAGAGGTTTCGAAAGCCATTGACAGGGACAATTTATGGTTTTCAGTTCAATGGCATTGTACGATAATCATATGAACCTGAAACGTGACAGGGGACTATGAACGAACCAATGCGACTGGTGGTCTTTATTCTTGATGAACAGCGCTATGGCCTGCGGTTATCGGCGGTGGAAAGGGTCGTTCGGGCTGTTGAGGTGACACCGTTACCGGCCGCACCGGAGATCGTGCTTGGCATGATCAATGTAGAGGGCTGCATTGTCCCTGTTATTGACGTTCGGAGGCGATTTCATCTGCCGGGAAAGGAGATGAACGTGAACGATCATCTCCTCATCGCGAGAACGGCCAGGCGAACGGTAGCGCTTCTGGCCGACTCCGTATCGACAACGGTCGAGATCCCGGCCGATGAGGTTGTACGCTCGTCGGAAATCCTGCCTCAGATGAAATATGTGGACGGCGTGGCAAAGCTTGAGGACGGCATGGTCCTCATCCACGACCTTGACAGATTTCTCTCTCTGGAAGAGGAAGATGCGCTCGATGAGGCGGTGTCCCACGGTTGAATACTCCTGGTGGAGAATTGAGACCTTCCGCTCGCTGGTCTCGGCCCGGGCCTGCCGGGACACGACCGTAAGCTTCCGTGTGATGGAAATGCGGTCGTCAGGCCTCTGCGGATAGCGCAGATTCGACGTATTTTCCCGGAAATGGTCAAGATGACAAGCGGTATTCCTGAAGCACAATTATCGCGGCTCAGCGAATTCGTTGCGGCAAGGATGGGCTTGCATTTTCAGGGAGAACGCCTGCGTGATCTGGAGCGGGCGATCCTCGCCGCATCCCGGGAGTGGGAAATCGAGGGTGGCCGATCCTGCGTCGAATGGCTCCTGTCTTCGTTGCCGGCAAGAGGTCAAATCGAAATCCTGGCCAAACATCTCACGATCGGGGAGACCTATTTTTTCCGGACTAAAAAGTTATTCGGAACGCTTGAAAAATCGATCCTCTCCAAATTGATCCGGTCCCGCCGGAGAAATGGAAGGCATCTCAGGATTTGGAGCGCCGGCTGTTCGTCGGGCGAAGAACCTTACTCGGCCGCCATTCTCCTCAGCAAAATGATTCCCGATCTCCAGGATTGGAACATCACGATTCTGGCGACGGACATCAACCCCTGCGCGTTGCAAAAGGCCGCTGACGCCGTATACGGTCCCTGGTCCTTTCGTGATGTACAGCCGGAAATCAAAGACGCCTTTTTCAAACGAAGGCGGGATGGGCGCTTCGATCTCCTCCCTCGGATCCGGGAAATGGTGACTTTTTCCTATCTGAATCTTGTTGAAGACGCGTATCCCTCGCCGGCGAACAATACAAACGCTGTGGACATCATATTTTGCCGAAACGTGCTCATGTACCTGGTCCCGGAGCTGGCGGGGAAGGTCGTGCGGAATTTTCACCGTTCCCTGGTGGATGGCGGCTTTCTGATCGTGAGTCCCAGCGAATCGGCCAGTCCGATTTTCCCGCAGTTCACGACGATAAACGCCTCCGGAACGATTCTCTTCAAAAAAGAGAACCCACGGAGAGCGGGTGCGTTTCCTTCCAGGCCACTCGAAGGGCCGAGGTCCGCGGTCAAGCCTGCTGTCACTCCTGTTCCCGCCACCGCTCCGGTCCTTGAACCGGCGGATGTAAGGATCATCCCGCGAACCGAAGCGCATGACACGCCTCCCGAACCCCGAATTTCGAATTCCGGGATTCAAATCCGGCAGGAACTTTACCGGGAAGCTTCGGCCCTCTTTGAAGGAGGTTGCTACCCGGAAGCGGTGGAGAAAACCGAAAGGGTGCTCTCACAAAATCCGTCGGATGCAAATGGTTTGGCCCTTCTTGCGCGCATATACGCCGACTGGAGTAGACTCGACAAGGCGCTGGAATGGTGTGAAAAAGCCATCACCGCGGAAAGGCTTCGGGCCGGTTACCATTATCTGATGGCAACCATCCTTCAGGAATTGGGGCGAACGGAAGATGCCGTCGTTTCGCTCAAGCGGACACGTTATCTCGACCCGCAATTCATTCCGGCGTATGTAGCTCTTGGAAACATCAGCAGAAAATCCGGCAGGCGCAAAGAATCGATAAGGTACTTTGAAAATGCCCTCTCGCTCTTGAATTCCAAACGTCCGGAAGACGTTCTGACCGAATCGGAAGGAATTAACGCGGAAAGATTGACGGAGATAATCAAGACAATACGACAGGCGGAGATCGAAAGGTGACCGGATGAGTGAAGGGCACATCGATTGGAGCGCGACTCATCGTCGCCTCGAAGAAATCAATACTGCCATAGAGAGAGGCTTTTCGCCAAGTCCCGGGGAGAGGAAACGGATTCTGAGGGAAAGGGCCGATCTGCTGGCCCGGCAATCCGCCAGGGAACAGGGTGGAAACACTATTGAAGTGGTCGAGTTCATGCTGGCCGATGAACGCTACGGAATAGAATCCCTCTATGTTCGCGAAGTCTATCCGCTTAAGGACTATACGCCGCTTCCCTGCACGCCTTCGTTCGTTCTGGGGTTGATCAACGTGCGCGGGCAGATCATTTCCGTCATCGATATCAAGAAATTCTTCGAATTGCCCGAAAGGGGAATCACCGACCTCAATAAGGTGATTATCGTCCATGGCCATAATATGGAATTCGGTATTCTTTCCGACTCCATCCTTTGTGTTCGAATCATCGATGTCAGGGAATTTCAGCCTTCGCTTCCGACGCTCAAGGGCATCCGTGAGGAGTTCCTCCGGGGGATCACCACAGAGCGATTGGTGGTGTTGGATGCAAAGAAATTGTTGTCGAACAGGAATATTGTCGTGCATGAAGAAGCTTGATCGATCAGAGGAGGATTACAAGTGAATTGGTTTGGCACCAGGGGTAAGAAACTGGAGGGGGAGCTTCGAAGAGCATCGACATATACCCGGAGCCTCATTGAGGCGAGCCTTGACCCGTTGGTGACGATAAGTCCTGAAGGACAGATTACGGACGTCAACGAGGCCACGATAAAAGCTACGGGCGTGGGTCGTGAGGAGCTCATCGGCACCGATTTCTCAAACTACTTCACGGAACCCGAAAAAGCCCGCGAGGGATATCGGCAAGTCTTCGAAAAAGGCTTTGTTACCGATTATCCCCTGACGATCAGGCATTCCAACGGGAAGCTGACCCATGTCCTGTATAACGCCTCCGTGTATAAGGACGTGGATGGGAAGGTCATGGGCGTTTTTGCAGGCGCGCGGGACATCACGGAGCGCAAGAGGATGGAAGAGGAGCTGCGCGCCGCTTCGCTCTACACTCGAAGCCTTATCGAGGCAAGTCTCGACCCGCTGGTAACCATTAGTCCCGAGGGCAAGATAACGGATGTGAACAAGGCCACCGAACTGGTGACGGGATTTCCCCGCGAACATCTGATCGGGAGCGATTTCTCCGACTATTTCACAGAGCCGGAAAAGGCGAGAGAAGGGTACAAGCGTGTAATATCCCAGGGGTTTGTTAAAGATTATCCTCTCACCATCCGCCACACCTCGGGCCGCCTTACGGACGTACTCTATAACGCGGCCGGGTACATGAGGGAATCGGGCAAAATGCAGGGTGTCTTCGCCGCCGCGCGTGACATAACCGAGCGCAAGCAGGCCGAGGAAAACCTTCGGACGGTGAACCAGCAGGTACAGGAGGCCGCCAATGTGCTTGCGTCCTCCGTCGGTGACATCCTGGCACTGACAACTCAGTTGGCTTCGGTCTCGGCCGAGACGGCCGCATCGGTAAGTGAGACCACTTCGACCGTGGAAGAAGTCAAGCAGACGGCACAAATGGCGTCCGAGCGGTCCCTGAGTGTTTCCGAAAGTGCGCAGAAGGCGGTAAACGTCGCCCGGCAGGGCAGCGCCGCCGTCGCCAGGACAGTCGAAGGAATCAATCATATCAAAGAATTAATGGAATCGGTTGCCGAGGCCATCGTCAGGCTCAGCGAGCAGAGCCAGGCCATAGGAGAGATCATTACCGCGGTAAGCGATCTTGCACAGCAGTCTAACCTGCTCGCGGTGAACGCCGCCATCGAGGCATCGAAAGCCGGCGAGCAAGGGAAAGGATTCGCGGTAGTGGCCCAGGAAATCAAGAGCCTGGCGGACCAGTCGAAACAGGCAACCGGGCAGGTGCGGGCCATTCTCGGGGACATACAAAAGGCGACCAGCGCTTCGGTAATGGCGGCGGAACAGGTGAGCAAGGCGGTGGACGGGGGCGTAAAGCAGGCGGCGGAATCAGGGGAATCCATAAGGAAATTGGCGGACAGCATTGCCGAATCGGCGCAGGCGGCTTCCCAGATTGCGGCGTCCAGCCAACAGCAATTCGTCGGCATGGACCAGATTGCGCTCGCGATGGAAAACGTCAAGCAGGCGTCGCAGCAGAGCGTATCGGTAACGAAACAGGCCGGACAGGCCGCGCACAACCTCCACGAACTCGGGCAGAAACTCAAGGAGATGGTGGGGAAGTATAAGGTGTAGCGATACACTGTTGCGTTCAAGATGATACTTTTAATCTCTTTCAGAAGAGCGGAGGAATGATTCCCCCCTGCACCCCCCCCCGGGTTTCTGCCCACGCGCTCGGCGCTTGCGGCGACTGCCCAGCGCTTCGCGAGGCGCTGCCGCAACGCCATGCAAAGCCGCGCAGCGGCGTGGGGGCGCGGTTCCCCACTCTCTCGAGAATCATCGTCTGCTGCCTTCTTGAACGCAACGCAGTACGAGCGGTGGGCTGTGGATCGTGAGCAGTTGGCGGGACGGGCGGGAGAGTGGGCCGGGGGCGGAGCGGGTAGCGGGCAAAACGCCGTAACTTTCTGAAAACACTGATTTACCGTTCACTATGAGGGATGAGAATGGACCGGAAGGATGAGGAAATTCTGAAAAGGCTCCTTCCCATGTTCCGGATCGAGGCACAGGACCATCTCAGGATCATTTCCTCCGGTCTCATGGAGCTTGAGAGGGCCGTTCCCGAAAGGCAGGTTGAAATAATCGAGAACATATACCGGGAATCTCACAGCCTGAAGGGCGCTGCGCGTTCCGTGAACTCGTTCGATGTCATAGCGGTCTGCCAATCCATGGAGGATGTTTTTTCAGCGTTGAAGCGCAAAGAGATCGCTCCCACTGCGGATATCCTTGACCTGCTGCACCGGGCCGTTGAGTGTGCTTCAAAGCTCGCCTTCGAAGAAGACCTTCCATTCGCGGAGAAATCCGTTCTGAGGGAACTGGTCCATAAGCTTCAGAATGTGACGAAGAGAGTGGAGAACGGAGTTGCGGGCAACGAAGGAACGAAAAGCTCGAACCCCGAGCCCTTTGCGGAAAAACCGGCTGCCGAAGCGAAGAAAGCGGAGGGGGCGGAATCAAGCCTGAAGAGCTGGCCGTCCGCACCTTTACCGGCCTTCACGGCACCGACGCCGGCGCCTGAATCGACGGGTACCGTAAGGATTTACACATCGAAGCTGGATGCCCTCCTGCTGCAGGCCGAAGAGATGCTTTCCGTTAAACTCGCCGCCGGCCAGCGGGCTGAAGACCTGAAAGGGCTGAATGACCTTTTCACACGGTGGAAAAGGGAAAGGGCAAGACGATACGAGACTGCGGGCAAAGGAATGAAAGGCGACTCAGGACTCAGAGATTCTGCCGAAAAGTTTATAGCGTCATTTGAGGGAAAACTGGCGGGGCTGCTGAAGGACGCCGAATACGACCGGCGCTCGATAGGAGCCATGGTCGATACGCTGCTCGATGACGTGAAGAAAACCCTGATGCTCCCTTTTTCATCCCTTGTCGACGTATTCCCCAAACTGGTGCGCGACCTCTCGAGGGATGCCGGGAAAAAAATCGAGTTCACCACTTCAGGCGGCGAAATCGAACTGGACAGGCGAGTATTGGAGGAGATCAAAACTCCTCTTATCCACCTTGTGAGGAACTGCATCGACCACGGAATTGAAACGCCTGAGGGACGGAAGGCAAAGAAGAAGCCCCTGTGCGGGAAGATAGAAATTGCCGTGTCCTCGAGGGAGGGCAAAATAGAAGTCACGGTTTCCGACGATGGAGCGGGGATCGACGTTTCCGCCGTGAGATCCGCAGCCTTGAGGTGTGGCTCCATAACCGGCGAGGAAGCCGAAAACTTGGGGGTATACGAAACACTGCTCCTGGTTTTCCGGTCCGGCGTCACCACGAGTCCCATCATTACCGATATATCCGGCAGGGGACTAGGGTTGGCCATTGTAAGGGAGAAAATCGGGAAAATTAACGGAACCGTCTCGATTGATACACAGCCGAATGTCGGGACATCCTTCATGATGGTGGTCCCCCTCACTCTCGCCACTTTTCGCGGGGTCCTCTGCAGGGTGGGCGAACGTCTGTTCGTTTTTCCATCGATCAATGTGGAGAGGGTGGCCAGGGTTAAAAAAGAGGAAATTCAAACCGTCGAGAATCGCGAAACCCTCTCTGTCGATGGCCATACGCTCTCGCTTGTCAGGCTCGGGGACGTGCTCGGACTTCAGACGGGGGACGCCCGGGCGGACTCCGACGATCCGTTCGTGCAGGTGGCGGTGGTCGGTTCGGCGGGGAAGCGCATGGTTTTCATGATCGACGAAGTCAGTCATGAGCAGGAAGTGCTGGTCAAGCCTCTGGGCAGCCAGTTGTCCCGCGTGCCGAACATCGCGGGGGCAACCGTTCTGGGAGACGGGAAAGTGGTGCCGATACTCAATGTGTCCGACCTGATGATTTCCGCCGCAAAAGGTTCGCCTGCGCACACGGGAACCCTGGCTGCTGAGCCGCAAAAAAAAATATCCATTCTCGTTGTCGAGGACTCGATCACATCCAGAACTTTGCTCAAAACCATTCTCGAGTCCGCGGGCTATGAGGTCGCCACCGCGGTTGACGGCGTTGATGCGTTTACCGCGCTGAAGAGCCGGGAGTACGATCTGGTGGTATCCGATGTTGAAATGCCCAGGATGAACGGGTTTGATCTTGCGGCCAAAATACGGGCGGACAGGAAGCTTTCGGAATTACCCGTCGTCCTGGTGACGGCCCTCGAATCCCGCCGGGACAGGGAACGCGGAATGGATGTCGGCGCGGATGCATATATCGTGAAAAGCAGTTTTGAGCACAGCAATCTGTTGGAAGTGGTCCGGAGACTCACATGAACATCAGGGTGCTCATCGTGGAAGATTCAGCCGTCGTCCGCGAGCTTCTCGAACATATCCTCAGCTCCGATTCTTCAATTCAGGTCGTCGGGACGGCGCGTGACGGTATGGAAGCCCTGCAGGCCGTGCGGGACCTGCGGCCAAGCGTCGTAACGATGGACATCACTATGCCCGGGATGGACGGGTATGAGGCAACCCGCAGAATTCTGGAGACCGTGCCCGTCCCTATCGTCATTGTGAGTGAGAGCATAGATGCCGGCCAGGTTGCGACGACCTTCCGCGCCCTTGCGGCAGGTGCGCTGGCGGCTTTCCGGAAGCCGGTGGGCATCGGACATCCCGACTACGACGAAACCGCGCGGGCGTTGATCCAAACGGTGAAGCTGATGTCTGAAGTGAAGGTGGTGAGGCGCTGGCCCGTGCAGCGCGCGAAAGTGCCGCCCTTTGCGGGCACCCCTGTCGTCGACCGGTACGGTTCCGGCGCAGATGACATCGGGATCGTCGCAATGGGTGCCTCGACGGGAGGTCCCGCCGTTCTGAAAACGATCCTCTCGGAATTCCCTGCGAATTTTCCCGTGCCGATTTTGATCGTTCAGCACATTTCTCCCGGTTTTATAGGTGGTTTTGCGGAATTGCTCACACTTTCCGGCAAACTACCCGTGAGTGTTCCCGCAGACGGTGACGCTCTGCAGCCCGGACGCGTCTATCTTGCACCCGACGGTATGCATATGGGAGTCACAAACGAAGGCCGCATAAAACTCGCCGGTGGGCCGCCCATAGGCGGTGTTTGCCCTTCCGCTTCATACCTTTTCAGGTCCGTGGCCGATGCCTTCGGTCCGAGGGCGGCGGGTGTGCTTCTGACCGGAATGGGAAGAGACGGGGTCGACGGGCTCAGGTATATGAAAGAGAAAGGGGCCGTCACCGTCGTGCAAAATGAAGAGAGCTGTGTGGTCTTCGGTATGCCGGCTGAGGCCATCCAAATCGGTGCGGCAGATTTCGTGCTTTCGCCCGAGCAGATAGTTTGCACTTTGACTAAGCTTCTGGAAGTGAAGAGAGGATGCCGGTGAGCGGAAATTGAGCATTCAGTCGGCAGGATTTGCTCATCCCTCATCACGTTCCGGATCGGAGTGAACAAAATGTCTTCCGCAGAACTCGCCGAAACGGGCGGCCCTGAGATCCTGATCGTAGAGGACAGTCCCACTCAGGCCATGGAGCTGGAGCTTATCCTGCAGCGAAACGGCTATCGCGCCTCGGTTGTCGGAAACGGCAGGGAAGCCCTTGCCTGGCTCAGTCGAAAAACGGCCGCCATGGTCATCAGCGACATCGTTATGCCGGAGCTCGATGGGTTTGAGCTTTGCCGGGCCATTCGGAAAGGCGGGAAGCATAAGGATGTTCCGGTCATTCTTCTCAGTTTCCTGTCCGACGCGGCTGATGTTTTGAAAGGCCTGGAAGGTGGGGCGAGCAATTTCATCATCAAACCTTATAACCCCGACCACCTCGTTTCCTGCATACAGGAAAAGCTTTCAAGGTGTGCCGCGGATGGCGAACCCTCTCAGGGGGCCGTAACGGTCGAATACTCGGGAAAGCAGTACACGATCAGGTCCGGCGTTCGACAAGTTCTCGATATTCTTATCTCGACCTATGGGACCGCGGTTCACAAGAACGAGGAACTCATCAAGGCGGAAACCGAGCTTCGACTTTTGAACGAAGGCCTGGAAGAGGAAGTCAGGGAGAGGACGGCGGCACTCACTGCGGAAATCGCGGAGAGGCGTCGCGTGGAAGAAGCCCTGAAGACCTACTCCGCAAAGCTTGAGCAAAGCAATCGGGAGTTGCAGGACTTCGCATTTATCGCTTCTCACGACCTGCAGGAACCCGTTCGAAAGATCCAGACATTTGCCGACTGCCTGAAGACGCGCTATCATGAGTCGCTGGATGGAAAGGGACGCGACTATCTGGAGAGAATCGGCCGCTCCGCACGGAGAATGCAGGAACTGATCCTCGATCTTCTCAAATATTCGCGGCTTTCTACCGAATCACGAGCTTTTCCCGCAGTCGATTTGAGGGGCCCGGCAGAAGAAGCGGTGTCGGACTTGAAAGTGCTCGATGAAGAATTGGAAGCACAGATCGAAATCGGCATGCTCCCCACGATCGAAGCCGATCCCGTGCAAATGCGACAACTCTTCCAGAATCTTTTGTCAAACGCCCTCAAATACCGTGGGGAGAACAGTCCCGTTATCAGGATTTATACTGAGCCCGGCCCGTGTGACGGATTTTATGAAATCTGCGTACAAGACAACGGGATAGGTTTCGATGAGTGCCACGTCGACAGTATTTTCAAACCCTTCCGGAGGCTTCATGGCAAGAACGCACCCTATAAGGGCACGGGCATGGGGCTTGCCATCTGCAGACGCATAGTGGAACGTCACGGAGGGAGCATCACGGCCCGGAGCAAGCCGGATAACGGATCGGTATTTTTGGTGAGGTTGCCGGGGAGACAATCATGAGCGAAGAGCACATCCTCAGAAGGGATGATGAACCGGTAATACTGATGGCCGATGACGATGAAGATGATTGCCTGCTTGCCAAAGATGCTTTTGAAGAGAGCCGGATAAGCGGGGTTTTTTGCAGCGTTGAAAACGGAATAGAGCTTTTGGACTATCTGTCTCGCTCCGGTAAGCAGGGGAAAGCGTCCGGTCCTCTTCCCACCCTGATTCTGCTCGACCTCAACATGCCGCGGAAAGACGGCCGCCAGGCTCTGATGGAGATTAAGTCCGTCCCGGGCTTTCAAAACATTCCCATCGTAGTGCTGACCACATCCCGACAGGAAAAGGACGTTGCGTTCTGTCGTGAAATGGGGGCGAAAGAATTTATCACCAAACCGGTCTCGTTTTCCGAGTGGGTCGAAATGATGGACTCGCTTGCGAGAAACTGGCTCGGCTGATGGACAGGACTCCGTTTCCCCGTGGTACATAGCAAGGGAGAAACTCAATCGAACATATCGGTTGAGCGAGGTCTTTTCGACGGGTTTTGGGTGCAGATGATCGACCTTGCCTTGCCACAAGGCGGATTATATTTATCGCGGAGTTTCTGTTCTACAGCGGCAAAAGTTTCCAGGAACAGTGAACGGTGCTCCAACGGGAATTCGTGTGCAAACGCTGTCTTGACATTGGCCGGCCTGGACGGCGAATT
The DNA here is from genome assembly GCA_963663685.2 of uncultured Syntrophobacter sp. Classification (GTDB taxonomy): domain Bacteria; phylum Desulfobacterota; class Syntrophobacteria; order Syntrophobacterales; family Syntrophobacteraceae; genus Syntrophobacter. Next base: position 835,894 of record CAXXDT010000014.1, read on the forward strand.
CATCTTTGTTCTTGTCGATGATATGTTGAGCCGGGCAGTAACAATCGGCTATGAGCACCCCGTTTATTTTTCTGACATTCTTGCATGAGTAGCTGAAGCACTGCCCGAAGAGGACCGGTTGGCCCGATATAGTACTTGGACAGTTGTGCGGGATCGCGAGAACGTTCTTGTGCCACTGGCCGTTGACCTTTTGCGGAATGTCAAGATTGGGCCAAAAGAGCGACCATACACCGATCTTGTTAGTTTCCGGGTCCACCGGAGGGAGGCAATCGCCCTGCATGTTCCCTCCATTCACGTCTGCCAGGGCGGGGCCGGGGAGAACGGGGCATTTGCATACCACCTCCGGGAAATCGGTCCCCGGAAATGTTTGACCGGTGAGCGTACAGGTGGCGGCCGCGCACAGCGCGTAGCGCCCCTTACACAGCGTTAGACTTGAACCCGTGGCGTCCAAGGTCGGCTGCGCATTGATAGGGTGCGCTCCGAGCAGCAGGGCTCCTGCCAGCAGAATGAAACAAACGCAATGAGTGAGTCCGCCTCTTTCCAAATGGGTCTCCTTCCGTTGGTGGCTTTGATTTGCTTTCTACGTCTGATGATTACGTGATTTATGCGGAATGATGCATCTTTAAAGTCACCGCAGCTACGCGTCTTTTGACTTCTCTAGCCATTGATGACTCATTGACAATGGGGATAGCACGGTATTTGCGGGCGCAAATCAGCGTATTCGTTCGGGGGTCAGTACGAGATTGTCAGCCATTATAGCTGAACAGTGTCCATATGCTCCCCGGGCAAGAAAACGTTTAAACCGGGGCCTCCTCTTGCAGTTAAGCTGTTGCATTGCGAGTCAGCGGGATTAGGGGCATGTTGCTGAGTGGCAGGGATTTCAATCCGAGCCGGGAGAACTCGTTGTTTCTTCGTGCGGCGGCCAGGCGGAAGAGCGTAGAGTTATTCTGAAAAACCTTGTCGCTGTTCCTGCCCTGACTGCAGGCGGCATCCTGGTCGATGCCATTCAAACATGTTCCCGGCGTGCGCGCTGGAAGCCGAAGGAACTTTATTGTCTCCGATGGCAGCCATTTCGATAAATTGAAATCCTTCCAGGGCATGCAAATTGCTGCTACGATCATATTTCTCAAAGTGAAGGAACGGTTAGATCAAGCGATCATCTTTCCCTCACACGGACACATGGAAAATCTTATAGCCGGCCAGATGGGGGGAGTTTTATGAACACAGGTGCACTTACCCTGCTCAAGACAGCTCTGCGCGCAGGCGTGGAGGTGTGTTTTGCAAATCCCGGTACCACCGAAATGCCCATTGTCGCGGCGCTCGACCGCGTACCCGGAATGCGTGTCGTGCTCGGACTGTTTGAGGGTGTTTGCACCGGCGCCGCCGACGGGTGGGCACGTATGACGAGACGGCCTGCCGCTACGCTGCTCCACCTCGGGCCCGGTTTTGCCAACGGCCTCGCAAACCTGCACAACGCGCGGCGTGCACGCACACCTGTCGTCAACTGGATCGGGGAACACGCCACCCGGCACCTCGCCTTCGATGCACCGCTCACTTCGGACATCGCGGCGCTTGCCGGCAGTGTGGGCTGGACGCGCACCGTCAAGTCCGCACAAGAGATGGCGGAGGCGAGTCTTGCCGCGGTCGAGGCCGCACTCGGACTACCGGGGGGTGTGGCGTCGCTGATCATTCCTGCTGACTGCCAGTGGGAACCGGGGCCTGAGCCACTCTCGGCAAGGCCGTCTCCCGTGCTGCGCGGGATTTCCTGTGCGGCACCCGCAGAGGCGGCTCGCCTGCTACGCCGGGGGCGAGGTGGAATCCTGCTCGGCGACAATGCCCTTACCCCGCGCGGCTTGCGTGCCGCCGCGCGGGTGGCGGCCAAGACAGCCTGCAAAGTATGGATCGAGACCTTCCCCGCATGCCAGGAATGTGGCCGCCACGTGCCTTTTTTCCCATCTCTGCCGTATTTCCCGGAACAGGCCGTCGAGGCGCTCGCGAACGTGGCAAGCCTAGTGCTTGCGGGCGCCCGTGAACCGGTCGCCTTCTTTGCCTATCCGGATCAGCCATCGCGGTTCGTACCCGACGGCGCAACGCTTTACACGCTTGCGGACCCGGACGCGGGCGTCGATGCGGCACTGGCGCTGGAGGCACTCGCGCAGGAGCTGGACGCCCCGGCGGGTATCCCGCCCCCACGCAGCACGCCGGTCTTCCTGCCAGGCGGCCAGCCCCTCACCCCCGATAGCTTGTGCCGCTGCATGGCAGCGTTTACGCCCGAGAACTCGATTGTCGTGAACGAAGCGGCCACTACCGGCTTAGCCTGGAACGCGGTGCACGCTTCCAATGCGGCGCCGCACACCCTGTGCTTCCTCACGGGCGGCGCGATCGGCCAGGGGTTGCCCAATGCGCTGGGCGCTGCGCTTGCATGCCCGGACCGACGCGTTGTTGCATTTCAGGCCGACGGAAGCGGTCTGTACACGCTACAGGCGCTCTGGTCAATGGCGCGCGAGAGCGTGGACGTCACCGTCGTGGTGTGCGCGAATCGCTGCTACCGCATCCTGCAGGCCGAGCTTACGCGCGCCGGCATCACAGAACCCGGACCAAAGGCGCAGTCGGTGACCGATCTCACGGGGCCGGCGATCGACTGGACTGCGCTGGCGAAGGGGTTCGGCGTGCCGTCCTGCAGTGTGCGCACCGATGGCGAACTTGCCGATGCGCTCAAGCGCGCGTTTGCAGAGCGCGGTCCCAGCCTGATCGAGGCAGTGCTCGCGTGATGACTGACTATCAAAGTGATGTCCGATAACCGATTACACCGGACCGTCAAGGGAGAAGCTGCGCTTGCCTTCGGTGGCCGGCGTTCCGGAGCGTTTGGCCGGAAGAGGAAGACGGGTAACGTCTCCACAAGGCTCAGAACAATCCATAGCCTTTGCCGAAAGCACTCTGCGGAAAAAGCTTGACCCAGCCTACTACGCCTTATATGATCGAGCTTGAGATAATCAGCATCAGGTACTTTCCAGTTCAAAAGGGAATCCCGTGAAATCCGGGAGCGGTCCCGCCGCTGTGAACGGGGACGAAATCCGATAAAGCCACTTTCTTGCTGAAGCGAGATGGGAAGGTTCGGAGAGTAGGTTGATCCGTGAGTCAGAAGACCTGCCTGTTGCCGTGTGGTGAACCCGTACGTGGAAATACCGGGTTGACACGAATAAGGACCAAGCGAACCAGGGTGCAATCCTTAGAGCATTTTAGCTCTAGGGATTTTTTTTTGCTCGAAATTCCTTCGGTGCGGCACCACATGATGCTCGACTTGAACAGACTTCTCTTCTGCCCGGAGGCCGGGCCACCTTCCGGGCAGAGGGCTCACCCAATGAAGGTTTTCGATGACGGAGGCATGATCCCGCATGGGTTACCCCCTTGGAAATGATGTTTACTGAAGGAGTTACGGCCCTGATCGGACGTTACGGCCGATTGATATCTCTACCGTCTTGGTGGCAAGCTCCGAGCGGAAAGTTATCGGTCGCTGGCAGGATTTGATCCTCCACGGGATGTTCCATCAGTGCTCCGGAGAAAGCCGAAAAGATTTGTATTGTCCATCCTGAACTGAACCATTTACTGTGCAAAACAGGAGAGAAAGCAATGAGGGAAAAAAAGCCGGAAAGAAGGTCGTTTATTTCAGTCATGATTGCCTGTTTTATTCTCTTATCCGCCACATGTTTTGCAGCGACGGATACGCCTCAGCCCGTGAGGAAGGCGATCCTCGTCTGCAGTTTTGGAACGACCTATGCCGAAACTCGTAAGGCGACGATAGAAGCGATAGAAAACCGCGTTCGCGCCGAGTTCCCCGATTGGACGGTGAGGCGCGCTTTCAGCGCTCACAAGGTCATCAAAGTGCTGAAAGAACGTGACGGAATCAACGTCGATACTCCCGAACAGGCCATGCAGAAGCTGGCCGACGACGGCTTCACGACTGTCGCCGTGCTGGTGCTGGACATAGTGCCGGGCGTGGAATACGACTATGACAAGCGTGTTTTCGACACGTGGAAAGAAAAGAAAGTTTTCAAAGAAATGTGCATTGGCCTGCCTCTTCTGTACTACATGGGGCAGGAGAAAAAACCGGATGACTTTATCCCCGTGCTGAACGCTTTCAAAACCGAGTTGCCGAAGAAGGCAAAGGGCAACGAAGCCGTTCTGATCATGGCCCACGGCACCGCCCACCCCGCCAACGCATATTACACGGTCATACAGGACCGTATCCACAAGCTTGGGTGGGAAAATACCTGGATCTACACGGTGGAAGGAACGCCTACTTTCGAAGATGTCCTGGGACAGATGAAAGCGAAAAAGATCAAGAAAGTGACCCTCTATCCTTTCATGCTGGTGGCCGGTGACCATGCCAACAACGACATGGTCGGTGACGACGAGGAATCACACAAAAGCCGGCTTACCGCGGCGGGTTTCAAGGTCGACGCTTACCTGCATGGCCTTGGTGAGAACGTTGCCATACAAAACCTGTACATACAGCGGTTAAAAGATGCCATCGCGGACCTGGATAAACCGGCAGCCTCGAAGAACGAATAATAGCGCCAAGTTGTATACTAAACCGTGCACCTGCCTTTCGTGGGGGAGAAGAGTGAGCTTCCCATCTTACTATGTACCACGGGTAAATGGAGTCCTGCCCATTAGCCGGACCGCAGAGGGCTGCCGGTAATGGGCCCGAGCGTGACTCCTCGAAGGCGGCCCGGAGCGGGACCCCTTCACGCTGCACTTTTTTGTGCTTGTTCCTCGTGGGCCACCAGGCACGCATGGGGCGTCGGGTAGCCGATAGAGCTGTATGGTCGCATGTTATCCTGACTTTTTCCGGAAATGAATCCGGAACCGAAAATGTCGGAGTCAAAAATGTCCCAAAAGGGCACGAAGAGCAATGGATGAAAAGGCCGTCTTCAAGTCATGGCGATTTTTGAAGTTCACAGTGGATTGGCGGGATTCAATCGGAGCGGTGTGTCCGGAAAACTCGAAGTGAAGAACTCTTGACGGGCGGGGAGCGCGAATGCGCTGGACCCCTTTTAGAGAAAACCCTCCGCGCGCCAGGCGATGGTGTGCGCCCGGGATGTGAGCCCGTTGAAGCTCGGGGCAATTTTTGTAAGTCGATTATTACCGACCAAAGGAGAAGTTCGCTATGAGAGGTTCATGCACTCTGCTGCTGCTCGTGTTGCTGCTGGTTGCATCCGGCCCGGTCTTATGGGCGGGGGAATCGGCGGGTCCAGGGGAAGAAAAGGTTGCCGTCGCCGGAGGGGAGACTTCGGGTGAACACGAAACCGGCCGTGGAGAGGGCTTCGGCCCCGAAGCCGGGACGACCAGGGGGCCCGAGATCCCCGCCACCTTCGGACCTCTCGTCACCGATACCGCCATTCCCATCGACAAGGGCCATTTTGCCATCCAGCCCACCTTTAGCTACAGCAATGTTTTGAATGAATTCTCCCCTCACTGGGGACGTACCTCAAGTGACGACGATCATCAGTCCTTCGGGATGGACTGGAAATTGACGTATGGCCTGATGGAAAACATGGAGGTCTTCGTGGTCATCCCTTACGTGTACAATTGGGCCAGTGAAGGCGGGAGATCGGCGGACGCCGGCGGGCTGGGCGATGTCAACCTGACCCTGAAGTACCGCCTGGTGGAGGAAACGTCCTGCGCGCCCACGGTAACCGCCTTGTTTGCCACGGATTTTCCCACGGGCAAGTTCAAAGCCTCCAACCCCGGCGACCTGGATACCGACATCACCGGTGGCGGCTCCTACGTCTTCACCACTGGGTTCAACGTTTCCAAGTATATTGCGCCGTTCGTCGTCTATGCCAATTTGTGGTATTCGATGCCGACTTCTTACGGTGACCACGGTTCTCAGTACCCCGGGGATTTCGTTACCGTCAACCTGGCCGCGGAATATCCCATCGTCGATAAGTGGGTGGCCCTGTTCGAACTGACCAGTTGCTGGGGTGGAGGACGGCTCTTCGGTCCCGATACCAATGTGCCGCACGAAGCGCTCCTTTCGGCGATTCCGGGAATCGAATACATGGCGACGGAGCACTTTGCCCTGGCCCTCGGCTTGAACGTCGACCTGGTCGGGAAAAACACGGATGCCACCATAGGACCCTTATTTTCCATGACCTATAATTTTTAGATGATATGAAACGGTCCGGTCCTCCCGTGTGTGCTGCACTTGGGCGAAGTTGGCGCAACAGGCTGCGCTGAAATCGCGACTTCCCGGTGCGTAGTCCCGCCTTGAGATTGCCCTTGAGATCCCGCGTGCACTGGAGAATATGATATGACACAGCTAAAAACATACGGGCCACGGAGAATATGTCCTGCCGGGACTCGTCGGAGGTGGACCCGCGGTGGACGGCAGGTCTCCGGACACCTCAACTCAAACGATCGAGGGGGGAGGATCATGCGGCAGCTTAAGGCTCGAATCACACGGCAGGCAAACGAAGAGATGGGCCGCCATCTTCAGAGGCAGTTGTTCAGGCTTAAGCCGGACGGTCGCCATGGTCCCCGCCGGTTGAGCAGTTCCGAACGAGCTGCCCCAGCCGGTGAACTGCCCGTTCTATGGCCGGTGACCATGGATGACCGCAATTGAGCCGTATATAGTTCCGATACTGCCGACCGGCTGAAAAAATCGGTCCGGGACTTATGCAGATCCCCTCCGCGAGCGCCTTGTCGCTCAATTGAACGGCATCCACGTCTCCCGGCATTTCCACCCATAGCAAAAGTCCTCCGGAAGGTCTTGTGACTTTGGTGTCTGGAGGGAAATACCTGCCTACGGCCTCGATCATCTGTGCGGACTGGGCCGAAACAGCGGCACGTAACCTGCGCAGGTGGCGATCGTACGCCCCATTCTCCAGAAACTCACCGATCGTCTTCTGGAATACCTTTGGAACACCGAGGGTGGAAGCCATCTGCAGACGTTCAACCGGCTTGAGAAAACGGCCGGGCGCCACCCAGCCGATACGGTAACCCGGGGCCAGAATCTTCGAGAAAGAGGAACACAGCATCACCAATCCATCGTCATCGAATGCTTTAGCCGGTTTGGGACGCACTTCGGCGTAACACAGGTCCCCAAAGGTGTCGTCTTCGATCAGCGGGATAGACCGCCGGGCAAGCATGGCGACGAGGTCCCGCTTGGCGGAGTCGCTCATGCAGCTTCCAAGCGGGTTGCTGAAGCACGGGGATACGACGCAGGCACGTATCGGATGTGATTTCAATGCATTGTCGAGACAATCGAGGGCAATTCCGCTGCGCGGATGCGCGGGAATTTCCATAACGGGCAGGCCAAGGCTTTCCAGGAGCAGCAGCGTGCCGAAATAGCACGGAGATTCCACGGCCACCAGATCACCGGGCCTGGTGACGGCCCGTATGCATAAGTCGACGGCCTGAGTGGCGCCGCACGTGATGACGATCTCGTCCGGGTTGAGCCGGCTGCCCCAGTCCATGGATCGTCGCGCTACCTGACGACGCAGATCGTATTCGCCGGGGGGATAGCTGTATCCCTGGGAATGAGCACCACGCCGGAGTTCCGAGGCCAGAATACGGTTAAGAGCACGAAGGGGGAGCAGCCCCGGCCCGGGAGAAGCGTTTCCGAACGGGACAATGTCGGGATCAAGACTGCTGCGAAGGACGGAGGTCACCAGATCGCTGACGCTGACCCTCGCGGTTTTTCCATCGGGGGAGGAGACGGCAGGCTCCGGCGGAAACGGCGCATCGAGTACCCGCACATAGTACCCGGATTGCGGCCGGGCCTGGATGTACCCCCGGCTTTCCAGAATGCCGTAGGCCTGGAGTGCCGTCGTCACGCTGACGTTCTCCTGGCGGCCGATATGCCGCAGCGAGGGCAGACGCTCACCGGGCCGCAGTATACCGCAATCGATCAGACGGCTGATCTTCTCCACCAGAGCACGGTACAGGAATGTGGATCGCTGCTTTTCCATGTCAACTGTTATCATAACAAATCATTTAAACTGTGTCTGTTATTTAAAACGCACTTTGATTATCGTGAAGGCAAATCGGAATCGATACGGAGCGTCTTCATGCGGTTGGACGCTCAATTGCAGCCGGTTTTTTCCGATTTGAGGCGAAGGAGAAGCAGATGCCGAATCCCGAAAGCCCAGCGCCGCGGGAATATTCCGCAATGGTTTTTATTCTTGGATGCGGGGGGCTTGTTTCCGCGGCCGATAACTGGGTCGTAGCCACCATCCTGCCGTCAATCGCCGATGGATTGCGCGTGTCGATCGCACAGGGGGCGACGATCTTGACGGCTTATCTGGTTCCTTACGGTGTCATGCAGCCCCTTCATGGGTATTTCAGCGAGCGCTTCGGGCGAGTCCGGCTTCTCCGCTGGCTCATGCTGGGGATCGCTCTTGGCACGGTCGGATGCGCGCTTTCTCCCTCGCTCATCTGCCTGTGTACTTTCCGTTTTGTGACCGGCTTTGCCGCGGCGGGAATGATCGCGGTATCCCTGGCCCTGATCGGTGATCGGATGCCGCCGTCCATACGCCAGAAATACGTGGGGCGTTTTATGGGCATCGTCTTTCTCGGCCAGGGGCTGAGCGCTGGATTTGGCGGTCTCCTTGCAAAATATGTAAGCTGGCGGATCATCTTTATTGTGTTTGCCGTCATGGCCATAGTTGTCGAAATCCTGTTCCTGTTCTTGCGGGACAGTCCACAGGGACGGTCCCGCTTGAATCTTCGCGAACAGACAGCACTGGCAATGTCGTCAAAGAACGGGAGACTGATTTATCTCCTCTCTTTTGTAACAGGATACGTACTGCTTGGAATTTACAGTTTCGCAGGTGCATTTCTTCAGCAGGAGGGCGGGCTTGACCCTTTGCAGGCAGGAGGGGTGCTCATGTCCTTTGGTCTCGCCAGCCTGACCGCCGGCGCTTCTGTCGGCCGGGTCACCAAGATAACGGGGGCAAAGGGAATCACTGTAATCGGCTCGATTTTGGGGCTGCTTGCGGCCGTTATGCTGGCGCTTTCCACCGATTGGCGGGTTGGATTAATGTCCGTCGCGATGCTAGGGTTGGGCTATGTTTTCGTCCAGTCGACCATGGCTACGCTGGCTTTTGACGTTGGAGTCAAAGGACTCTCTTCCGGCCTGGTAGGTCTTGGACTGTTCGGAGGGGGAGGGGTAAGTTCGGCGGTCGGGGGAATAATCCTGGCCCGATACGGCTATGAGACTCTCTGGTGGATCTCCGGGGCCGGAACCGCGTTCCTGGTCGCCGTGGTGCTGCACAGCAGGCGCCTGTTCGAACGGCCTTCGGATCCTCCACGGCTCGACAGCCGTGTGGTGGTGAACAAATGTATTCGTCCGTGAAACAGCGCATCTGATGTGTTGTTCCTCGCCGCTCAGCCCGTGTCGGGAAGTCAGCCATGGCGTTCCAGGACACCCATGACGCATCCTGGCCGCAAACTCAAAGAGGCGGCCAGGAAGGTCCGGGAGTCCATCGGCCGAACCCGGCCTATCGCGATTTCCCCGGGGAGCATCGGACACGGATTCGAACCAACAACGCCCTGGAGCGGATCATGGAGGAAATTCGCCGATGCACGAGGGTGGTCGGCGCTTTCCCCGATGGCCACTCGGCCTTGATGCTGTGCGCGGCCAGGCTGCAGAACGTCGCTGGAACACAATGGGGATCAAGACGGTACCTGAATATGGAATTGCTCAGGGAACTCGACCTGGAGAGATTACAAGAAATGACTGAGGCCACCTAAACCGCGTTGGGGCTCTGCTGACAAAAAAGCGAAAGATTCTTTATGCTACCGGCCGAGGCTGTAAAGATATCTGAAATTGCAGAAGCCTGACTCGATTATTTTTGGCTTTGTACTTTTCAATAATCCTCTGTTCTTCCAACGTATTAAGATTGCGCATTACACGCCGCTCAAAGATTTTACGAGGATTTCCGCGTGTCAAAACCCCCACCTCTTTGAGAACACGAGATGCCAAAGAATGCACGGTACAAGACCGGTTTGGGCATTTTGACAACGTATTGACAATGGCATTCTGGATTTCCGTTGTGGTAACTTCTTCTGCGTGACGACCTGCTGAGCTTGTATCATGTTCAGCATCTTCGTCGGGTGAATCATCGCTATAAGGACGATCCTCATTTTCTGAGGTGTCGTCATCATCGAATTCCTCGAAAATCTGCCGATTCTCAATATCTTGCGATCCTTCGTTGTTCCCGGCATGAGGGCCTGAAAAGCATGACCCGGGGAAAATGCCTCTTTCTTCCAGCATTAACCAAAGCTGTTGAAGCGCAGCATCTTTATCTGCGTAGAAGGCCGACTCTCTCACGCGAAAAAACTCCCATCCGCATCGTTCAAGTTGTCGTTGGCGCTGCATGTCCCCTTCGTAATGGTTGGCCCCATGCCATCTGTCGCCATCGCACTCGACCGCCAGCCGTGCCCGACCACCTTCAACCACGAGGTCGATTCGTTTTCCCGCCACTTCATGTTGCGCAAGTACAATGAAATCCCGATGGAGCAGTTCCAGAGCAACATCAACCTCAAACCAACTTTCGAATGACGCGGGGGGATTCACAATGCTTCGATTGTCTTGAGATGCCCGCCGTTCAAGTTCATCATGATCGATTCCGCCAATCTGATGTGGCATTGTGTTCTCGAAAAATTCAAGCAACCGTCGTCGAAGGCAGGAGACGCTGAGATCTTCGCAAGTTACAGAATGAAAAAGAATCATTTGGTCGCGGGCGCGACTGGCTGCGACATTGAATCGCCGCTCGTCGGCAGCTTTCGTGAGAGGACCGATTCTTTCATTACTGGCGGCAACAAGCGAGAGCAACATAATGTCGCGCTCATCGCCCTGAAAACTGTAGGGATTGCCGCATATGATACGCCGCCGTTCCATCTCCTCGGCACCTAATCGTTCAAGCAATTGGTTCTCAATCAAAGCCGCTTGCGCTTCCCCTTGAAGAACGACAACGCCAATTGACTTACCGGCATACTGGCGTTCGCCACACAATTTGATGATCCTTTCAACAATGGCTTCGGCCTCTGGGCGATTGATAGCCCGGTTGTTTGAGCCTTCGCGATACCCTCCAGTTACAAAGACATGCTCAAGAGGGATCAACCGGTTCGGCCCATACTGCCTCAGAGGGATCAGTGGCGTATCGGAATAGCAAAGGTCGTTGCTGAAACGAATGATCTCCGGCATGCAGCGAAAATGCTCACGCAGAATGATTCTCCGAGTTCCATAGCGAAGTTTCCCTTGCTCGAACAGGCTGCTCTCGATGTCGAATGAAGATTTGAAATCGAAATCGTACAGGAATTCCTCCATCAGGCGGTGCACGGCATCGCGAGGCAATCCAACTGCATCCGGACTAATCTGCTTGTCGTCTCCGACAATCAATATTTTCTTCCCTAGATAGAACAAGGGCAGTGCTTCGACGCCACATTGTGACGCCTCGTCAACAATAATAACATCGAAGATACCCGGCGCGGGGTCAACCGTGTCCCAGACTCTGTGTAGCGGCATGACCCATGCCGGAACCGCCTCACGGCATTGATTGAGATGCTGCTGGGCTTCACGTCTGTGGCGGGGCGCATGCTTTCCTGTTCCTTTCCCAAGCCGCCTCATTGATTGCTGCCAAGCTTCCATGTGGCGACGATGATCTTCCTTGAGTCTGGAAAAGCAGAACGACCAGGCATGGAGGGAGGCGAGTTTCGCAATACTGGTGTTAATTTCGTCTTCAATCTGTTTGGCACGTTTGGCAAGAGCCGGAACATCTTCTTCTCGTATGTATTCCTCAATCCAATGTCGTGTCTGTGCCCAATGCCAAGCCTCCCTGATATGTTCAAATCGTTCATTCCAATATGGTTCGTCGCATGACTGCTTCAATTCATCCGTCAGTCTTGGAAGCATGCAGTGTAGATTGAAGAGATATTCATCCACCTTATGCAGGAGCTGGCGATCTTTTGCCAAATCCTGGATCTTGTTCGCGCCCCGCGCAAATCCATCTACGTTACGGTCACGAATTGTGTACAGCAATTCGCTCGTAACCGAATGTGCGTTTCTCATGTTGGCGATAGACAATACAGGAGCCTCAATGTCTCGTAATTCTTCGGCGGCAAGCCGTTTGCCGTAACGGGCCTGCGCAAGTTGGCAAGAGGCAATCAACCTTTCAACATGGGATTCGTCAGCCCAGATGGGTTCGCCTATATTCGGACATTGACGCAAAGTCTCGCTACATTTATCAATGAGTCCTTCAAGCGACAAGGCGTTTTCGAGAGCGTCGCATTGTGATTTGAGTGCGGCCAGCTGCAGAGCGTAAGGCCCTTGGATCTTATCAGACCGTCCCTCCCAGAACCCCCATGCCTTCTCACACTCGATACGTACATGCAATACATCGCAAAGGAGGGAAAAATGCTCGATAGTCGCACAAGGATGACCATCGATGCACGCGCTCTTGATTACATGAAGACACTCTTTCACTACTTTGGGACGAATTGGGCCCCAACCCAGTTTCCCGCCATTCTCCATGTGTTCTTTTAATTTGCGGGCGTCTTCATGCAACATCCTGAGATTGGTGGTATTCGGAAATTCGATGCTGGTATTATCCGCAACCATAACTAACGTTTCAATTGATGCAATCGCATCACTCGTAACATGGGAAAGTTCCCGCCAAAAGGATGAATTGCCACCCATGATATCGCGTAGCGTATCATTCATCCATGAATATGATGACGACATTAGTCTTCTTCGTGTGTCGCGAAAACTGGAGAGAGCGTCGCGAATCGCCTCGACGATCCCGGGATTGCTCTTTGACAATAGATCGGCGATACGTTCATCAGCCCCGCTTACCGACTTGTGCTCCTCCTCAACTGCTCTTGCCTCATTCTCCACTAGATTGGCAAAGCGTTCGGGGGATGGTAAGACCTCCGGCCATGCAAGACTCAATTCTTTGCGTTTTTCCGGTGTAAAGTGGCGAATGGCCGCGAGAACGCTACTCATATCACTAGCGGATATCTGGCAGGTCTTATCCACAGGGATAATATCCATTAACCATCCGTAAGCGTTTCGGTCACAGTTTACAGCTTCAGCAATACGAGCTGCGGTGCCTCGATAGGAACCTTCCGCAATGGATTGGGAATGCGTTTCAGATTCCCGGATGTCACGGAGCCGCCGGTTGACTTTGGCTCGCTCCTCTCGGAGATTTCGGATGTGCTCTTCAAGTCCCGTGCGCTCTCGCTTTGCTTGATCCTCATTCCATTCCTCATTTTTGCGAAGAATCCCGCCAACACTGGATTCCAGAGAGCGCCGCTCCTCAAACCCACTGCCAAGCAAGTTGATGCAAAGAGAGCGCAACTCGGACGGAACAAGACCTTCAAGAACCTGAAGTGCGCGGGGCGTCTTGGCTGTGATCAGTGTCCGCTGTCCGGTAGCGAGCAAATGACAAATCAGATTCGCTATCGTATGGGATTTCCCAGTGCCGGGTGGTCCCTGCACGAGAACTCCGTTAGCTATCCGAATCTTGTCAACAATATGGCGCTGTTCTTCATTTGACGGTTTTGGGAAGAAGATTTCTCCATCGAATGCGTTTTCTGGATCTTCCAGGCCATTGCCCGTTTCGCGATTGTCGTGTGAATTAATCTCGGCAAGGTCCGCGAATTGTGCAGGAATGCCTTCGCCGTTTTCGATACGCTCCTTGATCCGATTCAAAGTTTCAGTAAGGCCTTTGGCGGATCGTTTTCGCAGGATCAAAGCGGGAGCATGCTCGACGATTGGCTTCGCAGACGCACGCATACTCTTCGCTTCCAGGGAGTCTTCATACTCACCTTGGGCGTTGATCGAATGCACCAAGGCCTGAAGCACACCTTCTATGCACCCTTTTTCCCAGGGATCATCTCCGGCATTAGCTAATGAAGCTTTCGCACTTTCCTCGGCGCGCGTCGGTTGTTCCTCGATATCCAGCATGTCGAGTTCGGGCCGAAGTTTGGCGCCTTCAGTGTGAGGCCGAACAGTGAATTTGCCTAATCGGGGCTCGAACTCCAGGATTGAATCCGCGACGATCAAGTGGCGCCGGATGCGGTGCCCGGTCGGCGTCTGCCAGGTAAGCAGGCCTAACCCAAGAACGAGTTCATACTCCTCGCCAAGCCGGAGTTGCTCTTGATGTATTGCAAAGAGTGCGGAATAGACCTTGTGGACTTTTCCCCAAGAACGATGTTCTTCTGTCCACGGCAACCATTTGTCCTCAATATATCGGTCCCATGCCCTCTGAACTTCGGGATGTTCCTCAAGGCGTTCAGTGCGCTGGATGGTTTCCGGCTGGTCCGATCCTTCCTGCCAATTGTGGTTCGCAACCAACCTGGTTATTTCCGAGTGGAGATCGGGCAAGTCGTTCGTGTTGCGGAGCAACGGATGGTTCACCCAGTCTTTGCATAGAGCGGGAACGGCGGGCAATTCCGGTTCCCGCTGGTTTTCCACTTCTAACCATTCGTCCGGCTCATGCTCCTCATCGCGTCCCCATGCCTGTGCAAAACAGCCCCGCTCATGTGGAACGTTTGAAACCCAAAGGATCTTCTCGTATTCGTCAATGTCGCGGATCAGCTTTGCACGCAGAGTTGCCAACCGTAGCAGATAATCGACTAAGCGAACCGCTTTTTCATTTTGACTCTGAAAGAGATTCATCCCGTTCCCCCAAGGATATATTCCTCGCCGTAGTCCGCTGGCTTTTCATCCACTGGTCTATTTCCTCGCTGTCGAAGCGCCAATGATTGCCGACCTTGGAAACGGGAATTTCTCCATCCTGAGCAAGCCGGTAAAGCTTCGTCCGACCCATCTTCAAATACTTGGCCAGTTCACCTATGGTCAACCACTTGGCTTGATTCATCAAAATCCTCTGATTTCATGGTCCTACAACCAATAAACGGTAAGGAATGATAGTATCCGGCACATTCAGTGTCAAAACAATAAGGTCCAGATCAGTCCGCCGAGGGGAAATCTCTCGCCTGAAATGGTCGGACATGGATTTCTGAACGGGTATGGTGCGACTGACCATCATGGAGGCGCGCGGCGGTCTAGGCGGCTCAGTCAGTCACCGCCTTTTGACGAAAAGGCTCGTATGCGATGATCATTCTCTTTTGAAGCACTTGACGCACACAACTGGAATTGTGGAACTTGCTGCTGGGCTGGTGGCAGGAGCGCCGCATTAAAGGGGAATATGTTTTGGGGATGCTGGAGAATGCCTTATCGGTAAGGTATGCCCCGGGAGATCCCTTCATTTGCCGGCAGCATTTTATACGGAAGCTGTGCGAACGGGCCGGCGTGAAACCCTTCGGCTTCCATGCAATCAGGCATTTCGCCGCAGTGATTCTTTACGGGACGGGGGAACCGGTGAGCACGATTCGGAAGATCTTGCGGCGCCAAGAACCTGCGACAACGGAACGGTACCTGGCGAGCTCGGGCTTTGGAAACGATCAGATGAGAGGGGCGCTTGAGAACCCGGGAAATGGGGGGCCTGCCCGGATGGTATCTTTCCCCCCCCCCAAAAAAATGAAAACCCTCTGCGCAGCTGCTCAGAAGGCTCGGTATATCCGCCCGGTATATCCACCGGGCTCTTGAAGGTCTTACGAGAATCCAACCTGTTGGAATCGTTTGGCGTCCCCAACCGGATTTGAACCGGTGTTGTCGGCGTGAAAGGCCGGTGTCCTGGACCGGGCTAGACGATGGGGACGCAACGTGAGAAGCTTTGTAATGAAACCGGCCGCAGATGTCAAGAGCTATGATTGGTGGGCCGTGCCGGACTCGAACCGGCGACTCTCTGCTTAAAAGGCAGATACTCTACCTACTGAGTTAACGGCCCATGGCGGCTTCATTCGAAGCGACCCGATTATCTAGCATGCCCATCCCGAAAGTGTCAAGCGGGAATTCTCCTGTCACATGGCCGCGAGGCAGATCCCCGGCCCCAAGGAAGGACTGCAAGCCCGCACGACAAATCCCAGGGCAGTGGGACGAACGCGGTGCCGGCATTCATTCTCTGATCGAGGTGCGGGCAGGGCTGCAAGCCTGCTGGACGGACCGCTGCCGGGCTTTTTTCGCAATTCTTCGCGTCCGGTTCTTGACTGGCCGCTTGCATGGCTTATGGTTCCGGATGTAATACGATAGGCGTGCCCGCACCGGATAAGGGTTTCGGAAGAGCGGGTTCACGGTTTTAGAGATGAATTGCTTTACGTTGAACAGGAGCATTCAGCCATGAAGAAAGTGACTCTCGGCCCCCAGACATTGATCTATCCCATGCCCGCGTTCCTGATCGGGTCTCTTGTTGACGGCAAGCCGAATTTCATGACGGCCGCCTGGAGCGGGATCGTAAACAGCAGCCCCCCCATGCTCAGCGTGTCTCTTCAGCACCACCGGTATACGTTGAAAGGGATCAGGGAAAACGGCGTGTTTTCGGTGAACGTTCCGTCCACGGATTTGGTGAAAGAAACCGATTACTGCGGCATCGTGACGGGTTCCCGCGAGGACAAAACCGCCGTCTGCAAATTCGACCTCTTTTACGGACGGCTCAAGCTGGCCCCCCTCATCGAGCAATGCCCGGTGAACCTGGAATGCAAGGCGGTCCACCTGCTCAACCTGGGCAGCCACACCATGGTGGTCGGCCAGATCGAGGAGGTGCACGTCTCGGAAGCATGCCTGACGGACGGGGAAGCGGACGGCACCAAGATCCACCCGCTCATCTATACCAGCGGTGCGCGGAAAGCCTACTGCTCCCTGGGTCCGGAACTCGCGCAGGCCTTCAGCGTCGGCATGGAAATCAAGAAGAAATAACGTCTCGATACGGTGATGCCCGGCCGGTCTTTCGGCCGGGTCGCCCCTGCCTGGCGCATCAACCATCCCTTCAGCCGGGGAGCTTTTCTCCCGCGGCGAGGTCCTCGACGGCCTTGCGGTCGAGGACCGTGATCCTTCGGCCTTCAACCCGGATGTAGCCCTGCTGGCTCATCCTGGCCAGAATGCGGGAGAGGGTTTCCGGAATGGTCCCGAGGAGGCTTGCGAGCTGTCCCTTCGTGCTTTCCAGTTCGAGGAGGTCCAGCCGTTCGTTTCGTTCCGCCAGGTAGAGGAGGTATGCCGCCAGCCTGCCTGGGACTTCCCGGAGCGAAAGGTCCTCGACCAGGTGGGTGAACCGGCGCAGGCGGTGGCAGAGGATGGCGAGCATATTGAGCGCAAGCGACGGCTCGCTCTTCACGAGGTCCACGAAGCCCGTTCTCGGGAAAAAAAGGACCTTGCTCGCCTCCATGGCCTCGGCATGGGCCGGATAGTTCCCTCCCGCAAACACCGGAACCTCACCGAAGAATTCCCCTTTCCCGAAAATGTGAAGGATTTGTTCCCTGCCGTCGAGCGACAGTTTGAAGATCTTGATCCTGCCTGAAACGATGACGTAAAACCCCGTGGCCTTTCCGCCTTCATGAAACAGGGTTTCCCCCCGGTCGAATTTCTGCTCAACGGAAGTATCCGCAAGCTTTGCCAATTGATCGACGGGCAGGCCTTCAAAGAGAGGGGTTTCTGCAATCCTTTCCAATTTGCCGTTCAAAGGGGCCTCCATTCAAACACCCGGCCGACGCGTCGCAATTGCGGGTGACTTCCGGCCCGGGTCAAAGAGAAACGGGGACTCGATGATTATACTGAAAATCGAGAGCGCCGATCGAATCCTTTTATAGCAGCACCGGGCCGTACCCGAAAAGCCGAATAATTCTTCGGTTCTTGACCTGAATCAAGGTTTTTCCCTCGATCGATCGTTACAGTGATCTCAAGAGGCTTGAAAGAAATCAGGTGCAGCGGTTCAGCCGGGGACAGCGGTCCCGCCGACAACAACTCACAAAGGAGACGCGACATGTTTTGTTATCAGTGCGAACAGACGGCAAAGGGGGAGGGGTGCACGAAATTGGGTGTTTGCGGAAAAGTGGCGGAGGTGTCCGACCTCCAGGACCTGCTCGCTTACGCTCTTAAGGGCCTTGCACTGTATGCGGTCGAGGGCGCGAAGGTCGGGGTGAACGATCCCCGGAGCAATGCCCTCACCTGTGAGGCGCTTTTCAGCACCCTGACGAATGTGAACTTCGACCCCGATCGTTTCATGAGCCTCATCCCTAGGGTGGTGGAGGCCCGGGAGTCCCTCAAGGCCAAGGTCAGGTCCGCCGGGGGGAAGGTCGATTTCACGGAACCCGCGGCCGCGTTCGAACCTGAAAAGAGCCTGAAAGGGATGCTTGCGCAGGCTGCCAAAGTCGGGCTGCAGTCCGAAACCGGAACTCGATCCGGACATCGTATCCCTTAAGCATACCACTGCTCTTCGGGGTAAAAGGCATTGCGGCTTACACCGATCACGCCCATGTTCTCGGAAAACCTCGACGACGCCATTTATGCTTTCATTCATGAAGCGCTCGCCGCCCTGCTGCGCAAGGACATCGAACTGGGAGACTGGCTGAAGCTGGTCCTCAAATGCGGCGAAATGAACCTCAAGGCCATGGAACTTCTCGATGCGGCCAATACCGGCACCTACGGACATCCCGTCCCCACCAGCGTGCCGCTCGGCCACCGGAAGGGGAAGGCGATCCTCGTCTCCGGCCACGACCTGAAGGACCTGGAACTCCTGCTCAAACAAACCGAAGGCAGGGGCATCAGCATCTATACCCACGGGGAGATGCTTCCCACCCACGGCTATCCGGGCCTCAAGAAATACCCCCATTTCTACGGGCACTACGGGACAGCCTGGCAGAACCAGCACAAGGAATTTTCCCAGTTCCCGGGGGCAATCCTCATGACCACCAACTGCATCCAGCGACCCCAGGCGGTGTACACGGCCAATCTCTTCACGACGGGGCTCGTGGGCTGGCCTGAAATTCCCCACATCGCCGACAAGAATTTTGCCCCGCTCATCGAACGCGCTCTCAGCCTGCCGGGGTTTGCCGAAGATTCGAACGGCAAGTCCGTCACGGTCGGCTTCGGCAGGAATACCATCCTGAGCGTTGCCGACAAGGTCATCGAAGCCGTCAAGAATAAGGACATCCGCCATTTCTTCCTGGTGGCGGGATGCGACGGGGCGAAACCGGGCCGCAATTATTACACGGAATTCGTTGAAAAGGTCCCCAAGGACTGCATCGTTCTGACGCTGGCGTGCGGGAAGTTTCGCTTTTTCGACAAGGACCTGGGGAACATCCTCGGTCTGCCCCGGCTCATGGACGTCGGGCAGTGCAACGACGCCTATTCGGCGATCCAGGTAGCCGTGGCTCTCGCGAACGCCTTCAATGTCGGAGTGAACGAACTGCCGCTTTCGTTCATCCTGTCCTGGTATGAGCAGAAGGCCGTGGCGATCCTGCTCACCCTCCTGCACCTCGGCATAAAGAACATCAGGCTCGGCCCGTCCCTGCCCGCTTTCGTCACTCCGAGCGTGCTGGACGTTCTCGTGAAGAACTTCGACATCAAACCGATAACCACTCCCGATGAGGACCTGAAGGCGATCCTGGGATAACCCGAGCGGGGCGAGCGGTTTGCCCGCCCCGCGACCGGGATTCGAGATGAAGAGGACAGGAGGAAAGGCAATGCAATGCCCGGGTCAGGACACGCGGATGTGGGACCGGAACGCCATCTTTGACGTTCCCTGCCCGCGGTGCGGCGAAGCGGTGGAATTTTTCAAGGACGAATCTTCCCGGCGATGCGGGACCTGCGGTTCGCGCGTGCGGAACCCGAAAATGGACTCCGGCTGTGCGGCCCACTGCAGCTTTGCCCGCGAATGCGCCGGGAACAACCATTCCGGATGAACGGGAATGTGAACATCGGGTGCACAAATCCATGGGCACCCGTGGAGAAGATCATGAAATCTACAAGAAAGATCGTTGAAATCGATGAGGAACTGTGCGACGGCTGCGGTGCGTGCGCGTCGAAGTGCGCCGAGGGCGCAATCGACATCGTTGACGGCAAGGCACGCCTGGTCGGAGACGTTCTCTGCGACGGG
Organism: uncultured Syntrophobacter sp.; assembly: GCA_963663685.2. Classification (GTDB taxonomy): domain Bacteria; phylum Desulfobacterota; class Syntrophobacteria; order Syntrophobacterales; family Syntrophobacteraceae; genus Syntrophobacter. The sequence goes on from CAXXDT010000014.1 coordinate 855,897, forward strand.
CTCGGGGCCTGCCTGGGGGAATGCCCGAGAGGGGCGATCCGCGTTATCGAACGGGAAGCCCCGGAATTTGACCCCGAAGCCGTCGAACATCATCTGCAGGCGAAGAAACCGGAGCAAACGCAGGCCCAGCCGACGCTGGCCTGCGGATGCCCGTCGAGCCACATCCTGATGTTCAAGCCGCTTCCGGCGGGAAATACGAAACCGGGCCCCGGCGTGCCGTCCGCATCCGCCCTCGGCCACTGGCCGGTTCAGATCAGGCTGGTGCCCGCCGGGGCGCCCTTCCTCAAAGGGGCGGATCTGCTGATCGTTTCAGATTGCGTTCCCGTGGCGTATCCCGACTTTCACCGGGATCTTCTGCCCGGGAAGGCAGTCCTGCTCGGTTGTCCGAAATTCGACAACGCGCAGGAGTACATTCGTAAATTCGAAGAGATTTTCCGGATCGCAGACATCCGGTCCGTCACCGTGGCCGACATGGACGTGCCCTGCTGCTCGGCCCTTCCGGCGATGGTGAAGAAGGCAATGGCGGCGGCGGGGAAGGAAATTCCCTTCGAGGAGATCGTGGTGAGCGCCCGGGGCGGGATCACCCGGAAAAACGGGGCTGCCGCGTAGGCTGAGAAAGGGCGCCAAATGTTGTGCGCCGTGACGGACAAATCCTCCGGGCCTAGGTGCCGTCCCCGGATTTCGCCTCCGGAGGAGTTTGGGGGAGGATGCCCATCTGCATGTATACGGGGCGGGCGGCCTTCCTGATCGCGGGCAGGCTTCTGCGGAACAGGAATGAACCCGCGAGACAGATGGCCCCTCCCATGAGCATGGTATAGGGGACTCCGATCCTGCTTGCCAGCGACCCGCACATCAGGCTCCCGAACGGGCTCATGCCAAGGAAGGACATGGCGTGAATGCTCATTATCCTGCCTCGCTTGTCCTCGTCCACGATGGTCTGGATGATCGTGTTGCTGGATGCCAGTTGGGCGATCATTCCCAGGCCCGCCAGCAGGCAGAAAGGTATCGCCATCCACATGGTTCGGGAAAATGAGAGACCCATCAGGGCGATGGCGAAAAGGCCGCAGGAAAGATAGATGACGCGCCCGAGTCCGAGGACGTTCCTGCGGGCCGCCAGGTAAAGAGTGCTGGTCAGTGCCCCGACTCCCGAAGCGGACATCAGGAAGCCGAAGGTGTGGGCGCCGCCGAGAAGAATGTCCTTCGCCAGAATGGGCAGCAGGACGATGTATGGCATCCCGACCAGGCTGATCAGCACCAGGAGCAGAAGAATGGCCCGGATGGGCAGAAAACCGTAAGCGTAGGCGAAGCCCTCCCGCAGGCCCTGCAGGATACGGGTCCCTTTCGCTGCGGGTTCCTTCCGTTTCACTTTCATCGCGGCCAGAGCGGCGATGACCCCCACGTAGCTTATCGCATTGATGAGAAAGCACGTCCCCTCGCCGATGGTTGCGATCATGATCCCGGCGATGGACGGCCCGATGAGGCGTGCGCCGTTGAACATGGCTGAATTCAGGGCGATGGCGTTCCCAAGGTCTTCCCTGCTTTCGACCATCTCAAGCACGAACGCCTGGCGTGCCGGAACGTCGACGGCGTTCACGACGCCGATGAAAACACTGAGGATAATGAGCTGTGCGACCCGGACCGTATCGGTCAGGACGAGAACGGCCAGCAGCGTCGCCTGGATCAGGGAAAGGGTCTGGGTCCAGATGAGGACGTGCTGCCTGTTGCACCTGTCGGCGAGCACTCCCGTGAAGGGTGACAGGAGGAACAGCGGGATCTGACTCGTAAACCCGATCAGACCGAGCAGGAAGGCGGACCCGGTCAAACGGTACACGAGCCAGCTCATGGCGATGTTCTGTATCCAGGTGCCGATGAGGGAAACGCTCTGTCCGGCAAAAAAAAGACAGTAGTTTCTGTGGCGGAACGCCCTGGTGAGCAGCTTGAAGGCTGAAACGGCCCCTGCGTCGTGTTCACTCGGTTTCATGTTCTCTTTGACCATATACATGGCCGACGCGACTCAATCGGCGAGAGACAATCCCTTATTCGTTATTCGTCCGGCCTCGGGAAATCTAATCCCGATTTCTGCGATTTGCTTCTTCGAAAAGAATGATTTTATTGATTTCCATGAAGTTTATATCATGGAAGACAAGCCCGCATGAATCGCATCGGAAAGCCAGGCATGTCTCTTCGGCGTCGCTCCGGGTGAAGCCGGAATGCAAACGTGGGCTCAGGCCCCATCCGCAACGGGAGGAAGGAGTGTATTATGAGAAGGCGCATGGGTAAAGGATTTTTGGTGGTTGTCGCATTTCTCGTTCTGGCAGCCGTCGTGGCCATGAAGTCGGACGGTCGTGCGGACAACACCATAACAAAGGCCGTTGCCGTCCTGCACCCCACGGAAGGGAACGCGGTCAAAGGAGCCATCTCGTTCGTCGCTGAAAAAAAGGGCGTCAGGGTGACGGGTCAGATCGAGGGGTTGGCTCCCGGCAAGCACGGGTTCCATGTGCATGAATTCGGGGACTGCAGCGCCCCCGACGGCGCCTCGGCGGGCGGACATTTCAACCCGGCGGGCATGCCACATGGCGGGCCCGGTTCCGAAAAGCACCACATCGGGGACCTGGGGAACATCGAAGCTCCCGAAACGGGCCCGGCCAGATATGAGGCGGTCATCGACTTTCTGACCCTGGACGGACCGGATTCGATTGTCGGGCGGAGCGTGATCATCCACGCGGGCACGGACGATCTGACTTCCCAGCCGGCGGGCGGGGCCGGAGCGCGCGTTGCCTGCGGGGTGATCGGCGTGGAGAAATAGGCAGGGAGGGAATACAACTTACGATGGATCGAGAAATTGAGGGAGCTGCGCCCCCGGCCTGTTGCCCGAAAGACCGGGTGACCCGGACCGGAAATGCAGCGGCCGTTGCTTTCAGCCTCGCGCAACGACGCAACGAAAAGCGAAAGACGGGCAGGCCGGTTGTCCATGCCACCCATGGGAGAAGTATTTGGGCAACGGGCCGGCTCCTCAATCCCCCACGCCGCATCGCGGCATCGCCGCAAGCACCGGGCCTTCGGTCTATCCCCTCGGATCTTCCCCTGCGCTTTCCATCCGCCGGGCGAGGGCTCGGCCCTGTTCTTCATCCACGAAGTAGAGGACGCATCCTCCGGCAAGAAACAAAGCGGTTATGGAAAGGATCGCTTGCCTGGGGCTTCCCGTAACCAGACCGACCCAGCCCATCAGCACGGGGCCGATCACCGCCGCGAATTTTCCCAGCATGTTGTAGAAGCCGAAGAATTCACCCGCCTGCTTCTTGGGTATGATTTTCGTGTAGAACGACCGGCTGAGCGACTGCACTCCACCCTGGACCGTACCGATCAGGACGGCCAGCACGTAGAATTCAATCTCACGGTCCATGAAAAAGCCCCAGACGGTAATGAAAAGGTACACGCAGAGGCCTATGAATATCCCGTTTTTGGCCCCGATGCGTTCACCGATCTTGCCGAATACGATGGCGAAGGGGAAGGCGACGAACTGCGTGATGAGCAAGGCCAGAATGAGGCTCTTGGAGGAGAACCCCAGGGAAAGTCCGTAGTCTACGGCCATCCGTATGATGGTTGAAACCGCATCGATATAGAGCCAGTAGCCGATGAGAAAAACGAACACGACCCGCAGGCTCCGGATCTTTCGGAAGGTCGAGGCCAGCTGCCTGAACCCTTCCCCGATCACCTGCAGCGCCGGAGGACGATGGGGACGCCCGGGTTCTTTGACGAAAAGGAAGAGCGGTACCGAAAACACGGCCCACCACACGGCGGCCAGGATGAAGGACAAACGCACGGCATCGCCCGTGCTCGCCAGTCCGAAGGACTTCGGCCACAGGGTCATGGCAACGTTCAGGGCAAAAATCGTGCCGCCGCCGAGATAGCCGGCGGAAAACCCGAAAGCGGATATGAAGTCGACGTCTTCGTTGCCGGCCACGACCACGATGAGGGAATCGTAGAACATGATGCTGCAAAAGTATCCCACGAGGGCGAGCACATAAATGCCCGCCGCAATCTGCCAGTTTCCCTTTCCGACGAAGTAGAGGCCGCTCGTCATTGCGACCCCCAGGGCGGTGAAAAACAGGAGGAAACCTTTTCTGGAACCTCCCTTGTCCGCAATTGCCCCCAGCACGGGGGTCAACACCGCCACGATGACGCTCGCCAGTGAGTTCGCCGCTCCGAGATGAAAAGTGCTCACCGCCGCATCCACCCCGGAACTCCAGAACTGCTTGAAGAAAACCGGGAAAAATCCGGCCATGACCACGGTGGCGAACGCATGGTCGGCCCAGTCATACGTCGCCCAGGAAAAAACCTTCCCACCGATTTTCATAAATACATGTCCGTCCCGCCGCCGGCGGTCGCCCTGCGGATGTGAACCCCTGAAAACGAAAGAAACTCAAGCAAGACCACTAATGCAGATAATTCGAGCCGTGTCAATCGGCCCTTTGAACCGGCGTCCCCGGGGGGAGCCGGCTTCAGCCCGATCCTTCACCGTGCGACTTTGCGCCCTCGGACGCTTTCCCATGCCCGAGCGGCCTCCAAATGTCAAGCGCCTTGAAAACGAAGACCGCCGTGGCTTCACGGTGCGGACCGTTGCACAATGAGGAAATCACTTTATATTGAATGGGATTATCGCGCGGTGAAGGCACAGACGCCGTTCGGCTGTTGCTTTCGGGACCGAAACAGTCCAGTATGAACCGTTGTCCGGCGGTTGATTCAGGCTCACTCAAGAGAGGAAATACGGCGATGAACGGAAGTGTTGTCAAATACGGCGTCAGTCTCCTGACGGACCACGACATCTACCTGTTCAGGCAGGGAAGTCACTTCAGGCTTTACGAAAAGCTGGGCGCCCACGTGATGACCGTCGATGGCATCGAAGGGACTCTTTTCGCCGTATGGGCCCCTAATGCGGAAAAGGTGTCGGTCGTCGGGGATTTCAACGGATGGAACCGGACGGCCCACCGGTTGAAGGTGAGGGGGGACAGTTCCGGGATATGGGAAGGCTTTATCCCCGAGGTGAAAACAGGGGATGTCTACAAATACCACATTGCCTCCAAAGAGAACGGATATACCGCGGACAAGGGAGATCCCTTTGCGACCCACTGGGAGACGCCTCCGCGCACCGGTTCCATCGTGTGGGACATTCGGCGTGGTTGGGAAGATGAGGAATGGATGAGGGGCAGGGACCGGTCCAACGCCCTGGATGCTCCCATTTCGATCTATGAAATCCACCTTGGTTCCTGGAGGCGCGTTCCCGAGGATGGGAACCGGTCTTTGTCCTACAGGGAAATGGCGGATTATCTTCCGGATTATCTTCTCCGGACGGGTTTTACGCACGTGGAATTTTTGCCCGTCATGGAGCACCCTTTTTACGGCTCGTGGGGCTATCAGACCGTCGGCTACTTCGCGCCCACGTCCCGGTACGGGACTCCCCAGGACCTGATGTTTCTCATCGAGCGGCTCCATCAGGCGGGAATCGGGGTCATTCTGGACTGGGTGCCGTCTCATTTCCCCACCGATGAACACGGGCTCGCTTACTTCGACGGCACGCACCTCTACGAACACGCCAACCCCATGAAGGGATACCACCCGGAATGGAAGAGCTACATCTTCAACCACGGGAGGTATGAGGTCAGGTCGTTCCTCATCAGCAGCGCGGTGTTCTGGCTGGACAAATACCACGCGGACGGCCTCAGGGTGGACGCAGTGGCATCCATGCTCTACCTGGACTACGCGAGGAAAAAAGGCGAATGGATTCCCAACGTCCACGGAGGAAGGGAAAATCTTGACGCCATCTATTTTCTCAAGCGCTTCAACGAGATGGTCTACAGTGAGTTCCCCGGAGTTCAGACGATCGCCGAAGAATCCACCGCCTGGCCCATGGTGTCGCGGCCGGCTTACGTGGGGGGGTTGGGCTTCGGAATGAAATGGAACATGGGCTGGATGCACGATACGCTCGATTACTTTTCCAGGGAACCGGTCCACCGGAAATACCATCAGAACCAGCTCACGTTCAGCATCTGGTACGCGTTCTTTGAAAACTTCGTCCTTCCGCTCTCTCATGACGAGGTCGTCTACGGAAAGGGTTCACTCATCCGGAAGATGCCCGGGGACGACTGGCAGAAATTTGCGAACCTGAAGCTTCTTTTCGGGTACATGTTCGGCCACCCCGGCAAAAAGCTCCTGTTCATGGGAGCGGAATTCGGACAATGGGATGAGTGGTACCACGAGAAAAGCCTGGACTGGGACCTCCTGGAATTTGCGCCACACCAGGGTGTGCAGCGATGGGTGCGGGATTTGAACGGATTCTATCGAAGCGAACCCGCGCTGTACGAGATTGATTTCAGCTATGACGGGTTTGAATGGATCGATTTCCGGGATGCCGAATCGAGCATCATCTGCTTTCTCCGCAAGGGGAAAAAGCGGGGCGATCTGATCCTTGCCGCGGCGAATTTCACTCCCGTGCCCCGGACGGATTACCGGGTGGGGGTCCCCATGGGCGGTTTCTGGAAGGAAATGCTGAACAGCGACGCGGAGGTTTACGGCGGGAGCGGATACGGGAACATGGGGGGCGTTGAGGCTTCCTCGACTCCCTGCCACGGCAAGCCCTTTTCAATTTCCCTCTCGTTGCCTCCCCTCGGCATCGTCTTCCTGAAAAGCGAGGCGGCGGAGTAGGGCCGCAGATTTTCAATCCGTACGGCAATCGTGCATGTCATTTGGAGCGACAGCGAACGAGGAGCACGAATGAGTCCGAGAAGCAGCGGGGTTCTCCTGCATCTGACATCGCTGCCGTCGCCCCATGGAGTGGGGGACCTGGGGGCGGGAGCGTACGAATTCGCCGATTTTTCTGGCCGAATGCGGACAGCAGGTTTGGCAGGTGCTTCCCACCGGGCCGACGTCCCGCTTCTGTGGGGACTCGCCTTACTGCGGCTATTCCGCCTTTGCCGGAAACCCCCTGCTCATCAGCCCGGATGCCCTGGTGTCCCAAGGGCTTCTCTCCAGGTCGGAAATCGGAAGAGGGCTGTCGTTTCCGGAAGGCCGCGTGGATTTCCCCGCCGTAGCCGAATTCAAGTCCTTGCTCCTGCGTTTTGCCTGTGAACGGTTCAAAAAGGGTGGGGAACATAACGAAGAGTTCCAGGCCTTTTGCGGGGAAAATGCAGGGTGGCTCGAAGACTACGCCCTATTTGTCGGCATAAGGGAACACCTGGGCGGGGCCTCCTGGGGCCGATGGCCGGCGGAACTTCGCGACAGGTCGGAGGACGCGCTGAAGCGTGCAAAGGCGCAACTGGCCGAAAGAATTTTCCTCGAGAAATTCGCTCAATTCACGTTTTTTCAGGCAGTGGAACGCTCTGAAGAGTTACTGCCTGAGCAAGAATGTCCGGTATCATGGGCGATATCCCCATCTATGTCAGCTTCGACAGCGCCGACGTTTGGGCCAATCCCGGACTGTTTGAACTGGACGCGGACAAGACGCCTTTGTTCGTGGCGGGGGTCCCTCCGGACTACTTCAGCAAGACCGGTCAGTTGTGGGGCAATCCCGTCTATCGCTGGAACGCCTTGAAGGAAACGGGGTTTTCCTGGTGGATAAGGCGGATGGAACACAACCTGAAACTCTACGATCTGGCGAGGCTGGACCACTTCAGAGGTTTTGTGGCCTTCTGGCGCGTGCGGGCATCGGAGAAAACAGCCGTAAACGGGGAATGGGTGGATGCTCCCGCACGAGAATTCTTTGACGTCCTTGCCCGGCACTTCGTGCGTCTGCCCCTCATAGCCGAAGATCTCGGTATCATCACGCCGGACGTGCGCGAGGTCATGAAGCGCTATGGCCTTCCGGGCATGAAGGTGCTCCAGTTCGCTTTTGGGGGGCGCCCTGCCGTCAATCCCTACGTTCCTCACAACCATTCGAGAAACTGCGTCGTTTATACGGGTACTCACGATAACAACACCACGAGGGGCTGGTTCGAAAACGAAGCCTCGGAGCAGGAGAAGGAAAACCTGTCCGAGTACATCGGCCGCGACTTGCGGGAAGACCGGATCCATTGGGATCTCATAAGGATGGCCATGATGTCCGTCGCGGACCTTGCGATCATCCCTCTGCAGGATTTTCTCGGACTGGGGCAGGAAGCCCGGATGAACGTTCCTTCCGTTGCTTTTGGAAACTGGTCGTGGAGGCTTTCCTCCCAATGGACCCCCCCCCGTCTGGTCGAGCGCATTCGGAAGATGACCTCCCTTTACGGCCGGGCCCTCAACGGGGAATAGAGGCGGGGGGCGCACCGTGCTGCGGATCGTTATCCTGAAAGGGTTTTGGGCCCGGAGTGGGCGCCGGATCACGGGAATTCCCGGGGGCCAAAAGCGTGTTGACCTCGGGGATGTTTCGGGATAGAGTCCGACGAAGGAGGAATGGGATTGATCCGGTTGGAGGGGCTGAAAGAATGATCGTCTACAATGATATTTTTGAGCGCACGTGCAATGATATCCTTGAGCGGGCGTGCAAGGATATCATTGAAACCATACTGTCCTGCCTGAGTGACGCCACCAAGGGAACCATCTACCGCGTCGGTCCCATGCCCAGGCTTCAGACCGTCCGTGTCACCTCCGGGATTCGCGTGGAAGGCTCCGATGAGCTGCAATGGGGATTGCCGGAAGTTTCCGATTATAATTTTCCCGGCAAATGCTGGGAACAGTACAGGGACCGGCCCGGATTCGTCAAAGAGGCCATGGCCTGGTGCGTGGAAAAAGGCAAGAGCTGGACGGCCGACGACCCCTACCAGGACCACCGCAGCGTTCGAAAACAACTCAGCAACGAGATAGAAGACTCCCATCACATGGAGCCCGTCCTGGTCAAAAAGGCCTACCTGTACGGGGAGCAGGCCTCGGGCCTGGAATACCCGCTCGACTACGCGGGAGTGCCCATCTGGCAGGACTGGGATTACGTCGTCGTTGCAGTGATCAAGATACATTTCAAGCCGAACCGGGTGAAACGCGGCGACCGTTCAACGAAGATCATCAAAAAGCTTTCCCAGACCCTGGGGACCGAACTGCTCTCGCTGCATGTGCGAGAGACCCTCTCCGATGCACAGAAGGAACTGGCCCGGCAGCGCCTCCAGAGCTGCAACGTGCTTGCCCATGAACTGAGGAACACGCTCATCAAACTGGGCTTTATCTTCTCGGCGATCAATGCTGAAATCGGTTACCTGAGGGAACAGTGGGAAGACCAGTTGGAAAAGGCTTGTCCGGGCATCGAGAGCAAGAAAATGATTCTTGCCCGCCTGAACCAGATGGTCCGGACCGGGCTGCCCGAGGTCAACGGCTCAGCCCGAGTACTGCATCTCGGGGATGCTCTTCTGGAGGCTCAGGAAGAACTGGCCAACCTGTCCCTGATGCCGCAGGCGAGTGAGAAGTGGCTGGAAAACAAGATCTGCCCCAAGTGGCAGACGCTTTTTGTGGAAAGCGATGCGTGGGAACAGAACCGGGGGGAGATCCAGGGCCTTCTGGAAAACCTGCATAAGGCTTTCTGGATCGGCATGGACAAGAAACTGGCTGACAATTTGAGCCATCTGCCGGAAGACCTGAAGACGACGTGGCTCAAACTGGCTTACGTGGATTTTTCCGCGGATAAGCTTTCAGTTCTCGAAGAGATTCTGCAATTCCTCAATCACCCCGCCCTGAGCATTCCTCACAAACAACAAACCAAGAAAATCCTGACTTCGCTCAAGGCCCTTGCCGAGATGATCCCCGAGGTGGAAGAGCGTGCCAACCGGATCATCCTTTCGCTGAAAAACGGGAATTCCTCGGAATAAGACCTGAAAGTCCCCTCTTCCGTTTTGAAAATCCTTGCTCGCACTCCCTCCCCGTGAGAAAGAGGGGGGGAAAAGCCCTCGGGGGAACGGCCGTGCCCGCGCCATTCGGCGCCGCTATCTCTTGTCGTTGTGGTTCTTTTCTTCCAGGACGAAGTTGATCGTGACCCGGTCGTTCGAGTTGGAAGTGAGCTTCAAGGACGGCGGGCTCAATACCAGGGAAGTGGTGAATGAGCCGGATTTTGTCAGGGTGTCCAGGCGCACCGGTGCCGTGTAGATGGTGGACGCCTTCTCCAGGATTTTGCTCCCACCGATGACCTTCACCTCTTCCGGCACGATCGTGGCCTTTACAAGAATGAGGTTCTCCGGCAGCCTCCCGCTCCAATCCACCTGGACGGGCAATTCCTTGGTGACCGGGACGTCCAGGGTCACGTCGAGGGTCGTGGGCTGGACCTTGTTCAGGAAGACCCCGGGAGGGAGAATGATGTTGTCCTGAGTTACCGGGAACACGTTGCGGCCCTCCGTCGCTTTCCTGAGATCGACCCGGACCTGGACCTGGCCCGGTTTGAGCGACTTGATGAGAGCGCTGGACCCGTAGAGTTGCAGCCGGGTTTCATCCACCGAAGTGTCCAGGATTTCGAAGTTCATGGGGCGATTGACGTATTCGATGGGGACGTTCAGCGCTATGATCGTGTCCTGGCTCCGGGTGAAGCCGAACCAGACCGCGGTCATGATAAGAAGGGACGCAACGGCCGCAAAGATCGCCTTATGCCTTTCCCTCTTTCGTTGGAGTTCCGGGATTCCGTCGGTGATATTGAGGTGCTTCTTAAGGATCTGCACGAGTTCTTCGGGCTGGGCGACGGGTTCGATCCAGTTGTCTTTGGCAACGGTCACGCGCCCCCGCTCTTCGGAAACCACGATGATCAGGGCGTCGCTGCGCTCCGCAAGCCCCGCTGCGGCCCTGTGCCTCGTTCCATAGTACGAAGGCAGATCCTGCCTCTGGGAGAGGGGCAGGAGGACCGCCACTTCTATGACCTGGGTTCCCCGGATGATGATGGCGCCGTCGTGGACCGGGTTGTTCGGCCAGAAGATGCTGAGCAGCATTTCCTGGGTTGCCGTTCCGTTCCAGGCGATCCCCCCGTGGATGACCTCCGACAGGTCTTCTTTGCCCGGGAATACGATCAGCGCGCCAATACGCTTCTTGCCCATCTGGTAGACGCTGTCGGTAATGATTTCAACCGGAGCGGCCTGTTCGCGATTGGGCACCCCCCAGAGAAAACTCTTTATATTGCGCACCTGCAGCGCGGATCGAATCTCATTTCGGAATACCACAATGATGATAATGGCGGCGGCGGTGGTTACGCCTCGAATGGCCCAGCTCGTGAGGATCAATCCTATGGAAGCGGCGACATCCTGGAGGATCCACAGGGAAGCGATACCGGCCAGAATCCTGAACGCATTGGTCCCCTGGAAGAGAATGTACAGCCGGAGCAGGATATAGCTGTTGATGATGATGTCAACGAGGTCCTGCCATCGGATGGTTGCGAGAAAAGCCAGCAATTGCGCCATAACGAATCAATCACGCTGTCTAGTCGGTTATGCTGAAACGCAGGGTATCGAAAACACGACCATTCTGATCAACGATTTCCACCCGCCAAGGGCCTTTGTCCGTTTCCCGAAGCTGGATCACGCTGTACGTAGCCCATTTCGGCGGATAGACCCTCAACCTGGTCTGTGTGCTGAGTTCGTCCCTGCGATACCAGCGGTGATAAACCATCGTGGGTTGGGGAACCGGATCGAACGAGGTGAAACAACAAACCTGCCCCGAAGAAACGGAAAATACGATCGCCGGCTTGCTCGGGGTGAGATTTTCCACCTTTTCGCACATCACGGCCTGGCTCAGGGTCAGTCTCGGAGCGGGTTGTTCGGAAGCCTGGGGAGCGCCTTGGTTGGACGTGTCTTCCCCATCCTGTGCCGGGAGACTCGATGTCGTGAAAAAGCCGAACACGAACAAAAGCAATAAGACCAGAAAGCTCCTGGAGAGCGAGGCCATATGTCCACCTCCGATGGTGCACAGGATTTAGCTTTGCATCGATTGAGAGGATGTTGCCGAGCGACAGGCTTCCGGAATGTTCAACCGGACTGCGGCAGTGTAATCCTGAACGGCATCATTCGCGCGTTTCTCTACTTGCCCGGCAAGCCATTTAAGGAAAAAATCCGGTGAGCGATACGTGCAAATATTCACTGGTCCTGTTTCCTGCTTATCCGAAATCACCAGCCGCCCCACAAGAACGTTCAGGCAATCCGGTCTTCCAAGAAAATCTCGATAGTGTGAAGGATCAGGGTAGAAGCAGGGCCGTTCTGCACCTGCGACTGAAAAAGAATAGCATGCCTCCCCGGTTCGTCAAGAGCTTTTCTGCCGCGGCGGTCATTATGGGAATCTTGAGCCGCCTTGTCCGGTTCCATCGAATACCCGGTTGAAATGGTGTGCGATTTGGCTTTCCACGCTTGCCGTTGTTCTGCCGCGGCAGGGCATCGGGCATGACGCTTTTTTCATTTTCCTTCGGGCGGATAATCGACTATTTGCATGGAATGCTCCCGTATGCGGAGGTTTGCGGATGGTTGGAGTACCTGCCGCGGAGAAGGGCTTCGGGGGCGTGAATACCGGTGGAAAAGCATTGCAGGGGAGGTGCGTATGAATCGAAGATATCCCGAGTACCCGCTTGTCGGAGTCGGGGCGATCATTTTCCGGCAGGACCGGGTGCTGCTTGTTCAGAGGGGAAACGAACCGGCTTATGGGAAGTGGTCCATCCCGGGAGGCCTGGTGGAACTGGGCGAAAGCCTTGAAGCCGCCATCCGGAGGGAAGTGTTGGAGGAAGTGAACCTGGAAGTGAAGGTGAGAGACATCGTTGCCGCACTCGACCGGGTGACCCGGGACGGGAACGGGGTCATTGAATACCATTATGTCCTCCTTGATTTCATCTGCGAGAGCGGCTCGGGGAATCCCGTTCCGGCGAGTGACGTCATGGACTGCGCGTTCGCATCCCTCGACGGCCTGAACCGTTTCAACATGACCGAAGGCACGGAACAGGTGATAAAGCGGGCGTTCGAAAGAAAGACGGATTCCGCATTTCCCGTTTATGACGCGGGGATATAGCGTTTCTTCCGTTCGATCGAAAATCATTTCGTTCACCCTGGATTTGCGAGAACATCTTTCTTGACTTTGTTATTGCACTATGGTTTATGACTGACCAGTCCGTCTGAAAGGAAAAGGTGAGAAGGTCTGATGCAGGAAACGGAACGACAATCGGCACAGCTCCTGCTTCGCAGGTTTGTTCAGGACAAGGGGGAACCCGAAGGCCTGGAAAGCCTGCTGGAGGAGCGTATCCCCGGAGACCGGCCGCCGGAAGAGACCCTGAACGCTCTTATCGGGTGTTTCCTCTCCGTCCGGGATCTACTCCACCAGGGGACCCTGGCCGACCGGTTCCCGCTGTCGCGCCTCATGGCCGTCTATGCCAGGGTCGCTCAAAAGAGAAACATCGGTACGGATCTCTTTTATGCAACCCTGATGGAGAAGGTCGTCGAGGTGGAAAAAGACGAACCCCCGAAGGGCACTCACAAGCAATCCACCAAGGAAAGAATTCTTGATGCCGCGCTCGAGGTCTTCTCGGAGAAGGGATTCCATCTCGCGACGGTCGATGAGATAGCGGAACGGGCCGATTTGGGCAAGGGAACCCTCTATCGCTACTTCGCCAACAAGGAAACACTGTTCAATGAACTGGTGAGGCTGCGCCTGGAGGAACTCGAGAAGAGTGCAATGGCTGCTCTGGACGATCGCGACGACGTGCTCACCATGATCGCCAAGTACCTGAGGGTGTATTTTGAGTTTTTCGACAGCAACCAGCAGCTCTACCGGCTCATTGCCCAGGAACGGCTCGATTTCAGCGAACTTGTGCAGGATCTTTATTTCAAGAAGGTCATGCGGCGCATCCACACGCTGAAAAAAAAGATCTACGAAGCCAGTCAGCAGGGGGTGCTCAAGGACGTTGATTTTCAGACGGTTTTTTACGGAGTCATGGGATTTGTCCACGGCGTCATTCAAAAATGGCTTGCCCGCGACTGTTCCTACTCACTGGTGGATGAATTGCCCGGAGTTCTGGAAGTCCTCTTTTATGGTTTTGTCAAGTAGTGGAAATGTTACACATCACGAGAAGGAGAACACAATGGAAGTGAGCGCAACGCAGAGCAAGATCATTGACATTATCGCCAACCAGTTGGGGGTCGACAAAGAGATCATCACCGCCGAAGCCAACGTGGTGGATGACCTGGGCGCCGATTCGCTGGATGTCGTTGAATTGGTGATGGCCCTCGAAGAGGCGTTCGACGTGGAAATCCCCGATGAGGATGCCGAAAACATCCGCACAGTAAAAGACATTTTCGATTATCTGGCCAAAAGCAAGGCCGCCTGAACTTATTGCCCGCCTTCGGTCTCATCGACCGCTTCCGGCCCCGGTACGTTTGCTCCCGGTTTGAAGGGAGACGACAACAACCGCCGGTCGGGCCGCAACAGACGAACGGCCTTCCCCCGTCCGTGGGGGGAGGCCGTTTCAAACTTCGGCGCAATGCCCCGCCGCTTTTTCCCGCGATGTTTCATCCTCTTTCCTGAAATCCATGGCCTCCGGTTCCAACGGACGGAGCGTAAGGCCCGGCGCAGCCGTTTCCCGATTTCGGAAAGGCGGACACCCATGATCGGATCGGGGAAGGGGACAAAAGAAATGGAGCGCGGAACGCTACGACCGCCGATCGCTTCTCAGGACTCAACAGGTTTGTCCGGGGGCTTTGCGACAAGGGGGGGGCGTTCACCCAGATCGGACAGCCGCGCGTTTACGAGCGTATCCTTCAGGGTCCAATAGACCGCCCTGAAATTCTCGTCAAAGTTGTCGGGGGAGACTCTCCCCAGTTCGATAAACTTTACGATGATTTCCTTTGCCATTCGTAGCAGAACTTCGTCATCGGGCTGCATGGGCATCCTTTCGCAATGAAAAAGCCTCTGCTTTTTCGGAGGGAAGGCCAAAAGGGTTGCGCAGAGGCTTTCGAGTCTTGCGAAATACCCCGGAAGGCATCCCGCAACTCAGTGGATTTTCTAGCACAGAACCCCCCTGCCCCGCAACGGGAAACCGGGTGCCAGCCTCGGCACGTTCCCATTCCGTCCCGCTCCGTCATCTCCTGTCCCCACTCCGGTTCGGCTTCCGACAACAGCCCCTTTTGCCATGCCCGTCAACGCGGGCGTCCCGGGGAAAACGTTGCGTCTCGGGCATTGCTGGGGATTATGACAAACGATCCTGCCCGAGGTTTTGCCGGTTCCCCGGCTTAATCAGGTGAAATTTTTTAAGTTTTTTTTATCTTGAGCGCGAATTTGGATTTGACAAAGCGATTTTTGCGATTTAAATAGACTCCAGTGGGAGAAAGTGGGAATGCGAGGTGAAAAGTGGGCATATTGGGTAAACCTTACTTTAGAGGACAATCGCTCCACCGCCTGGATGCCAAAGGGCGGTTACGGATTCCCACGAAATTCCGTGAAGTCCTGCAAAACCATTATACCGATGCTCTGATCGTCACCCTGATGGGGGAATGCCTCGTCGCTTATCCTCCCGAAATATGGGACAAAATCGAAAGCAAGGTACTGGATTTCTCTCAGGTTGATCCGCAGCAACGGGCCTTCATGCGCTACTTCATTTCCAGGGCTGAAGAGTGCGGTTTCGATAACCAGGGCAGGGTGCTGATCCCGCCGTTCCTCAGGGAAAAAGCGCGCCTTGATCAGGAGGTGCTTCTGGCAGGGGTGCTGACGAGTTTTGAAATATGGGACAAGGCGACCTGGGACCGCAACCTCGACCTGGATAGAGACAGCTATCAGAAGATCATGGAACACATCGCCGGTTCAGGACTGTAGGACCATGCAGGACCGGCCGCTCATCCAGCACATCCCCGTCATGATGGGGCGCGCCGTGGAACTGCTCGCCTGCCGTGCAGGAGGGATCTACATCGACGGAACGGTCGGCGGAGGGGGGTATGCGGAGGCGATCCTTAAAGCGAGTGAACCCGACGGCATTCTGCTGGGCCTGGATTGGGATGAAGCGGCGGTAGCCAGGACGGCTGAGAGGCTGAAGTCCTACGGAAGCAGGGTGATTCTCGAAAAAGCAAGTTTTGCCGGGTTGCCGGAGGTGGCGGCCCGGCATGGAATAGCACAGGCGGATGGGATTGTCGTGGATCTGGGGGTTTCCAGTTTCCAGCTCGACGATCCCGCCCGGGGGTTCAGCTTCTCTCAGGACGGGCCATTGGATATGCGCATGGACCAGGAAAAAACCATGACGGCCGCAGACCTCGTAAATTCACTCCCCGAACGGGAACTGGCGGATTTGATTTTCCGCCTGGGGGAGGAGAAATGGTCCAGGCGGATTGCGCGCGCCATAGTGAGGAGGAGGGAAGAACAGTCTTTTTCACGCACCGGCGAATTGGCGGGTCTGGTCGCCGCGGCGGTGCCACCCACGAAAGACAGCAGGAGGATCCATCCGGCCACCCGGACCTTTCAGGCGCTGCGCCTGGCGGTGAACGGAGAACTCGAAACCTTGAGAAACTTCATTCCCCGGGCGTTTGAGCTGCTCAGGACCGGCGGACGGCTGTGCGTCGTTGCTTTTCATTCTCTCGAGGACCGGATCGTCAAGGAACAGTTCAGAGAATGGGGAAAATCGTGCAGGTGCCCGGCGGACGTGCTGCGCTGCCAGTGTGAAGGAAGGCCGCTGGCGAAACTGCTTACCCGGAAGCCTTTGCGGCCGGATGAAACCGAAGCGGCGGCAAATCCCAGGGCTCGCAGCGCGAGGCTGCGTGCGCTGGAACGGCTATAGGGGCCGACGCGATGCCGATGAGACCCGACGGCTTTGATGAGGCTGGCGATTCCGCCCCTTCACGAGTGATTGCGAGGCTCTCGCTGTTTGCCGTGGCTGTCCTCGGGACCGTTTTCGTGGCTTTTGCCATCTTTTATGTCTGGATTTACGTCCAGCAGGTTCAGAACGGATACCGGCTGGCGAAGTATTATGAAGAACATGAACAACTGGTGACGGTTCAGCGCAAGCTGCGGCTGGAATGGTCCAGATTTCAGGACCCGTTCCTGCTGGAGGAAATGGGCAGGAAGCAGTTCGGGCTGGTCCCGCCCAAACCGGAACAGAAGATACTGATGCCTTGAACGGGTCAGGAGCAAAAGGGGCTGATGGTGGAGAGGCGAGATTCCCGTAAATTTCTGAGCGCCCGCTATTGGTCTTGCTGCGTACTTATCAACTGCCTGATTATAGGGGGATTTTCGCTCGTACTGTTCAAGTCCTTCAGGCTACAGGTGCTGGAGTATTCGACCTGGACCGAAAGGGCCAGGGCCCAGGCGCAGACCATTCTGGAAGTGCCCGCCTACCGTGGTTCCATTTACGACTGCAAGGGACGCCTCCTTTCGTATTCCGTTCCCCAGAAATCATTGTACGCCGATGGTGACCAAATCGAAGACCGCAAACAGACCTCCGCTCAGCTTTCGGGCATCCTTGGCGAACCGGAGGCGGCGCTGGAAAAAAAGCTGACGCGCAGCCGGCATTTCGTCTGGATCAAACGCCAGTTGACCGATCAGCAGGCCAATGCGGTGGAAGGCCTCAAGCGGCGGGGGCTGAACCTCACGGATGAATACAAGAGGTTCTACCCGTACCGCCAGGTGGGCGGACAGGTGGTTGGTTTCGTCGGGGTGGACGGTGCCGGGCTGGAAGGGATCGAAAAGTCTTTCGATCAAATCCTGCGTGAAAATACCACCGCGGTCGGCCAGATGAGAGACGGCGTGCGGCGGTGCCTGTGGGTGGGGTGCTCGATGCCCCCGGAACCGGGAGAAAGCTACGGCGTGCGGCTCACCATGGATGCCTTCATCCAGTATATCAGTGAACTCGAACTGGAAAGCGCCGTTACCAAGTGGCATGCCAGGGCGGGGGAAGTGGTGGTTTCGGACGCGCAGACTTCCGAGGTCCTGGCGATGGCCAACTGGCCTTACTTCGATCCCAATCTGGCCGATAAACGGAACCCGGATTCATGGCGCAACAGGGCGATCACCGATTCCTTCGAACCCGGTTCCACGTTCAAGGTCTTCGTGGTGAGCGCCGCCCTCCAGGAGGGGATCGCCAGGGAGAAGGATAAAATCAATTGTGAAGGCGGACGCTTCAATTTCGCCGGGCACACGATCAACGATACCCATTCCCACGGCTGGCTGACCGTTCCCGAGGTGGTGAAGGTCTCCAGCAACATCGGTGCGGCCAAGTTGGCCCTCCAGATGGGAAACGAACGCTATTCCCGTTACATTCACATGTTCGGATTCGGCGCGCCCACGGGAATAAGCCTTCCCGGAGAGGTGAAAGGACTGGTACGCCCTCATAAAAGGTGGCGCCCGATCGATCTCGCCGTAACGGGGTTCGGTCAGAGCATCGGAGTGACGGCCCTCCAGTTGAACACGGCGGTGGGAGTGATCGCAAAGGGTGGTGAATTCGCCGAACCGATCATTGCGGCTGAGGTCGTGGATGCGCAGGGGCAGCCCGTGAACCGGTTCAAATCGATACCCATCCGGCGGGTGATCGAGAAACAGACCGCAGATAGAATGTGTGCTATAATGCAGCTCGTTACACAGGAGGGCGGTACCGGTACCCTGTCGGTACCGGCAGGCTACAAGGTCGCGGGGAAAACGGGGACCGCTCAGGTGCTGGACCCAGCCACACACCGATATGCGCTGCATAAGTACACCTCTGTTTTTACGGGTTTCGTTCCCGCGGACAATCCGCGCCTGGTCATCACGGTGGTGATCCATGAACCCCAGGGAAACAATTACGGCGGTATCGTGGCGGCCCCGGTATTCAAGGGGATTGCGTCCAGGGTCTTGCCGTACCTAGGGGTGATGCCGGCTATTGATACCACGCCCGCGGCCAAGGGGCTGCGCATGGCGGCCACGGATGCCGGCAATGCTCCGAAGGCAACGCGGAAAACCGACGACGGCAGGAAGCAGACCGTGCAGGCGGCCGACGCAGGGAAAAAGCAGGCGGCCCCGGCGGTGGACGGCGGGCGGAAGCCGGCGGGAACAGCCGTGGCGCAGGCGAAGAAGACGGAACCGGACAGAGTGTCGAAGGCGATGGCATCCCCGGTGAACGGAGCCAAGATCCAGGCGAAGCCTCCTGTGGCTCAGACCGCGGGCATGGACAGGTATTCCCTGAAAACCGAAGACCGGGGGACGGGTCTTTATTCGGGCATTCCCTGAGAATTTGAGTTGCGGAAGTGAAAGGGAGCATCAAATTCACTGCAATTCAACCTGACGCGATAATTTCACCGCACTAAGCTTTGGCCGCCCCTGTCGGTTTCGGGACGCTTCCGAATGTGCAAGCGAGTTGATAAAAGCATTTTAATAGTGTAGGAATGCGCCCTTTGAGTTCGACGGTTTTTTAAGTTTTGGGGCTTTCAGTATGGTCAAGACACTTAACCAATTGACGCGTGGTCTGCAGGCCATGGAGGTGTCCGGTGATGACCGGATTCCCGTGACCGGCATTTCATATGACAGCAGGCAGGTTCAACCGGGGGATCTCTTTATCGCGCTGAGAGGCGTGCACGTAAACGGGGAGCGGTTCGTAGCCGACGCCATCGGGCGCGGCGCCGCCGCGGTTCTCACGGAGGGCCGGCCGCAGGTGAACCCGGGGGTGACGGTTGTTCGCGTGCCCGACAGCCTCGGGGCGATGGCGGGGATCGCCGCCTGCTTCTACGACTATCCTTCAAGATCGATGACCCTGGTCGGGGTTACCGGCACCAATGGTAAGACCACCACTTCTTTGCTCATAGAAAGCATTCTGAAAAAAATCGGTTTGTCAGTGGGAGTACTGGGGACGCTTGCCTATAGGTGGGCAGGCAAAACGAAGACGGCCGGCATGACGACACCGCATTCCCTTGACCTCCAAAGGCTTCTCCACGAGATGCGCCTGGACGGGGTGACGCATGTGGTGATGGAGGTCTCCTCGCACGCGTTGGCGCTCGGCAGAGTCGACCATTGCAATTTTCATGCGGCCGTCTTCACCAACCTTTCCCAGGACCACCTGGATTTCCATTCCACGATGGACAACTACTTTGCGGCCAAGGCGACCCTCTTCACGAAGTACATGAATCCCGAGGATAAAACCCGGGTTGCCGTGATCAACGAAGATGATCCTTACGGGAAGCGCCTCGTCCCGATGGCTTCGGGGCAGGTCTGGTCCTTTTCCACGGAGCCGGGCAACGGGGGCGTTCGGGCCGTCGACTCGGAACTGGGTGCATCCGGGATAAAGGCGACGATCGCTTCACCGGGCGGGCGGTTGAAGATTGCAAGCCCTCTCCTGGGACGCCTGAATCTTTACAATATTCTGGCCGCCGCTGCCACGGGCCTGGCGCTCGGGATCCCCGGGCGGGCCGTAAAGGAAGGGATCGAGGCGGTTGATTCCGTCGACGGGCGACTTCAAAGCGTTCCCGTACCGGCTTCCAAAGGCTGCACGGTTGTCGTGGATTTCGCGCATACGCCGGATGCAATGGAGAAGAGCCTGGTGTGCCTGAAAGAGATGGCAAAAGGGCGTCTCCTGGTCGTCTTCGGCTGCGGCGGAGACCGGGATCACGGGAAACGGCCGCTCATGGGAAAGGTCGCCGGGCGGTTGGGCGACCTGGTGATTCTCACCAGCGACAACCCGCGCAGCGAGGTGCCGGACAAAATCATCGAAGACATCGAACCCGGGGTCCTGGCGGCGGGCCTTCAGCGCATTGCGGGCGATCGACCCGAAGACGGCCGCAGGGGCTATACCGTCCAGGCCGACAGGAAAAAGGCGATCGAAATGGCCCTGAACTGGGCGCGTCCCGGGGACACGGTGTTTATCGGGGGCAAGGGCCATGAGACCTATCAGCTCATCGGGGAGAAAAGACTCCAGTTCGATGATCGTCTGGTGGTTCGGGAATATTTCAGGCGTATGAGCAAAGTATCGGAAAGTGAAAACAATGCAATGGACCGTCGAGGGGCTTGTTGAGGCCACACAAGGCAGTCTGATAAACGGCGACCGGGAACTGCGGATTGGCGGGATCTCGACGGATACCCGCAGGCTGCGGCCCGGGGACTGCTTCCTGGCGTTAACGGGCGAACGCTTTGACGGGCACTGCTTTATCCCTTCCGCCCTGGAAAGGGGGGCCCGGGCATTCATCGTCTCCTGCGGCAGACGGGAAGACTTTCCTGCCACGGACGGTGTGGCTGTTATCGAAGTCTCGGACACCCTCTTTGCCCTGGGCGAGCTGGCGAGGTACTGGAGACGCCGCCATTCGATCCCGATTGCCTGCGTCACGGGCAGCAACGGCAAGACCAGCACCAAGGAAATCCTTGCGTCCATCCTGGGACAGAGACACAACGTTTTAAAAAATCAGGGGAATTTCAATAACCGGATCGGCGTTCCGCTCACTCTGCTCTCGCTCGATTCACTGCACGAAGCGGCCGTCGTGGAGATGGGCATCAATATGCCCGGAGAAATGGCCCGTCTTTGTGAAATTGCCGGCCCGACACTGGGAATCATCACCAACGTTCACCCGGCTCATCTGGAGGGGCTCCGGTCTCTTGACGGGATACTCGCTGAAAAAAGCCTGCTGTGGGATGCTCTCCCCACAAGCGGCGTCGCCGTCGTAAACCTGGACGATCCGCGCCTTGCGCAACGATCGAGGCTGCTGAAGTGCCGCACGGTCACTTATTCGCTCCAAGATGCGTCGGCCGATGTGGGGGTTTGCGGAGAAATCGGGCGCAAGGCGGAATCCATCGCTTTTCGGATGAGAGTGGGATCGGATCATTCTCTCTCCGTCTGTTTGCCAGGGTCCGGGGATCATCAGGTGCTCAATGCGCTGGCCGCTTCGGCCGCCGCCTGGGCCATGGGGGAACCGTCGGAAGCCATTGCGCGGGGTGTCTCGAGCTACCATCCCGTCGGGCAGCGCATGCAGGTGAGGGCGCTCAAAGACGGAAGGATGCTTGTGGATGACACCTACAACGCGAATCCGGAATCCGTCCTTGCGGCGGTCCGGGCGGCTGTGACGGCCGGCCGCGGCGCGCCTGTGGTGGCTGTCCTGGGAGAAATGAGGGAACTCGGCCCCGACGGCGCATCTCTGCACCGTGAATTGGGAAGAAAGATCGGTTCCCTCGGCTTGGCGGGTCTCATTACGGTGGGCGACCTTGGCGGGGAAATTCTGGAAGGTGCCCGGGAAGCCGGGATGGCCCGGGAAGCCTGTCGTCAGGCCGAAAACCACGATCAGGCGATCGGCTGGCTCAGGGAAGGGAAAATCAAGGATTCATGGATACTGGTCAAAGGCTCCCGAGCCATGGCCATGGAACGTATAGTGGAAGGACTCCTACAGGAATGAAAACCGGGAAACCGTTTGAATTACCGGCAAAGGCGCTCGTCGTCGGAATGGGGGCATCCGGCCGTTCCGTTTGCGAACTGCTGCTGAGCTGCGGGGTCGAGGTGACTGCCACCGATCTGCGTCGGCACGACCGGTTCGACGGTGCTCTTGACGACCTGGCCCGGAAAGGCTGCCGGCTGAGTCTCGGGGCGCATCGTTTGGAAGACTTTCTGGGTGTGGAACAAATCATCGTGAGTCCCGGAATCCCGTCCGACCTGGCCCCCCTGGCGGAGGCCCGCAAGGCAGGGGTGGAGATACTCGGGGAACTGGAATGGGCCTGGCGCCAGGTCGACGTTCCCGTTGTGGCCGTGACCGGCACCAACGGAAAAACCACCACCACTTCCCTCCTTGGAGCGATTCTCGAGGCTTCGGGGAAACGGGTGTTCGTGGGGGGAAACATCGGCACTCCTTTGAGCCGCTGGGTGCTCGACGGCGAAGAGGCGGACTGGCTCGTGCTCGAAGTC
Organism: uncultured Syntrophobacter sp.; assembly: GCA_963663685.2. Classification (GTDB taxonomy): domain Bacteria; phylum Desulfobacterota; class Syntrophobacteria; order Syntrophobacterales; family Syntrophobacteraceae; genus Syntrophobacter. The sequence continues at coordinate 878,686 of CAXXDT010000014.1, forward strand.
AGCAGTTTCCAGCTCGATACGGCTTCGACTTTCAGGCCCGAGGTCGGCGTTCTGCTGAACATTACGGAAGATCACCTGGATCGCTACCGCGACTTTTCGGAATACATTGAATCGAAGTTCTCGATTTTTGCGCATCAGCGCGAAGATGACGTGGCGGTCATCAATTTGGACGATCCCGTCTGCCGGAACCGTGCCTTCAACGGGAGAGGCCGCCTGCTGACCACCGGGCGCAACGATCGGGGCGCTCACGCGTTCATGGAAGACGGCTTCGCGCGAGTGAACATTCCCGGGAAAGAACCCGTCGGGGTCGATCTGCGGAACTCCCGCCTGGAAGGCCCGTACAATGAAGAAAACATGCTGGCCGCGGTGCTGGCCGCTTCGGCCCTGGATGTCCCCGCGGCCGCGATGGAGCGTGCCGTTGCCTCCTTCAGCGGGCTTCCCCATCGCGTGGAATGGGTGCGCAAATGGGAAGACATCGACTTTTATGACGATTCCAAGGGCACCAACGTCGGCGCGGTGGTCAGCGCCGTGCAGTCTTTCGATCGGCCGGTGCTGCTCCTGCTTGGAGGAGTGGATAAATTCGGGTCGTACGACCCTCTGGCCAAGGTGCTGACGAAGAAGGGCAAAGGCGCGTTCGTTTTTGGCGAGGCCGCTCCGCGGCTGTACCGGGACCTTAAGGATTTCGTCCCCACTTCCCGGCATGCGGACCTTGAAGAAGCGTTCGCCCGGGCAGTGGAAGCGGCGGCACCCGGGGACGTGGTGCTGCTGTCGCCGGCCTGTTCGTCCTTTGATCAATACGATAGCTATGCCCAGCGCGGAGATCATTTTAAAAGACTGGTCCAGGGCCTTGGTGTGCAGTGACGCGGGAGGAACAGGAGAGGAAGGGAACACCGTTCGGGGCATTCGCTCCATGGGCCGGGATGGACGATCCATCTTCCGGCAGGTTTCTGATTCTGACGGGGTGAGACGGGGAGAACGATGTCCAAGCCGGCCGCAGACACTCCTACATTTGCCTTTGGGCACAGCCAGCAGGAAAAACAGCGGGCGTCCTGGGCCAATCTGTCGACGGAGGTCCAACTGTGGATCGAAGTTTCCCTGCTCATCGGGGTGGGGCTGATCATGATATACAGCGCCAGTTCCATTATGGCGCTGAAAAAATACGCGGACGCCGCCCATTACATGAAACGGCAGTTCATGTGCATAGGACTGGGCATCGGGATCATGTTCCTGGTGGGCCGCATTCCTTACAGAGTGTACAGGGAATACGTCGGGTGGATGTTTATCGCAACGGTCGTGGCACTGCTCCTGGTCCTGGTCCCCGGTATCGGGACCGAGATCAACAGGGCTCGGCGATGGTTTCAGTTCAAGCCGTTCCTGTTGCAGCCGGCGGAATTTGCAAAGGTCGTATGGGTCGTCTACCTCAGCGTGTCCCTGGTGAAGAAACAGGACAAGATCAAACGGTTCAAGGTAGGGTTCCTTTCGCATATGGTCCTGTGCGGGGTCCTGAGCGCGCTCCTGCTGAAGGAGCCCGATTTCGGGACCACCTTCATTCTGGGGTGCCTGACGATCATCATGATGGCCGTCGGCGGGGTGCCGTGCCGGAATCTGCTGATGGGCGTACCCATTGCGGTGGCCGGCTTTTACAAGTTCGTGTACCTCGTTCCGTATCGATGGGAACGGGTCACGGCTTTCCGGAACCCCTGGACCGATCCGTTGGATTCGGGCTATCAGCTCATTCAGGCGTGGATTGCGGTCGGGTCGGGAGGTCTGTTCGGCAAGGGGTTGGGCGCGGGGCAGCAGAAGCTGTTCTACCTGCCCGAATCCTACACGGACTTTATCCTGGCCGTTATCGGGGAAGAGCTTGGTTTCTTCGGGATTCTGACCGTATGCGTCCTGTTTCTCTTCCTTTTCATAACGGGGGTTCGCATTTCAAGAAACGCTCCGGACCTGCTCGGCACGCTGCTGAGCCTGGGGCTCACGTTGTTGCTGTCGTTGCAGGCATTGCTGAACATGGGAGTGGTCCTGGGGCTCTTTCCGACCAAGGGGCTGCCTCTTCCGTTTATTTCCTACGGGGGAAGCGCGTTTACCGCCAACTGCATCGCGGTCGGAATGCTCATGAATATTGCCAGAAGTGGTGAAAGGCGGATCGAGTAAAGCATGTACAAGCGTTATCAGCATATTCATTTTGTGGGTATCGGCGGAATAGGCATGAGCGGTATCGCGGAGCTTCTTCTGAACCTGGGGTATCGCGTGAGCGGCTCCGACCTGAGGGAATCGGAAACGACGAAACGCTTGGCGGGGATGGGAGCGACCATTTACATCGGCCATCTTCCCGAGCACGTGAGGGGGGCGGACGTCGTGGTGCTGTCTTCGGCCATTTCCGAGGACAACCCGGAGAGCCGCGCCGCCCGAGAAATGGGCAAAGTCCCGGTCATCCGGCGGGCGGAAATGCTGGCCGAACTCATGCGCCTCAAGTACTCGGTCCTGGTCGCGGGTGCTCATGGCAAGACGACCACCACGTCGATGATATCCACCGTCCTCGCGAGAGGCGGTCTTGACCCCACGGTCGTGATCGGCGGGAAATTGAATGCCTGGGGAACGAATGCCAAGTTGGGCAACGGTGACTTCATGGTCGCGGAAGCCGACGAAAGCGACGGGACGTTCCTGCTTCTTCCGCCCACCATTGCGGTGGTGACGAACATTGACCTGGAACACCTGGATTTTTACAGGGACATCGCTCACATACAGGAAACCTTCCTCCAGTTCATCAACAAGGTGCCGTTTTACGGCACGGCGGTCCTCTGCCTCGAAGACGAGAACATCCAGACCATTCTGCCGAGGATCGAGAAACGCTTCAGCACGTATGGATTCTCTTCCCAGGCCGATTTCCAGGCCAGGGACGTTCGAACCGACGGGTTGTCCTCTTCGTATCGCGTGTTCAATCACGGAAAGGAACTCGGGGAAATAACGATCCCGATTCCCGGGAAGCACAACGTGTTGAATTCACTGGCCGCCGTTGCCGTGGCCGAAGAGCTGGAAATGGACTGGCCCGGGATCCAGGCCGGTTTGAGGGATATGACCGGCGTGCAGCGGCGTTTCCAGATCAAGGGCGAGGCCGCGGGAGTCCTGGTGCTGGACGACTATGGTCATCACCCGAGCGAAATCCGGGCGGTGCTCGAAACCCTGGCCGGCTGCTTCCCTAACCGACGGAGGATCGTGGCATTTCAACCTCATCGCTACAGCCGCACCCGGGCGCTCATCGAACAGTTCGGGCGCTGCTTCTACGATTGCGACATGCTGCTGGTAACGGAAATTTACGCGGCGAGCGAAGACCCGATTCCCGGAATAACGGGAAGCTATCTCGCCCAGTGGATCGCTTCCCATGGGCATCACGATCTTCACTTCTGCGAAACCCTTGAAGAAATGACGAACAAGTTGGCCGACCTGGTACAGCCCGGGGACGTGGTCATTACCCTGGGGGCCGGGAACATATGGCAGGTGGGTGAGTCGCTTCTCGCCAGGCTGCGGGTTTCCGGAAAAGAAACAGGCAGGTGAGTGGAAATGAACGACGCGAATACCATGCCCAATTGCCTCTGCCCGCCCGGGGCTTGCGGTTCTTCGGAAGACAGGGACCGTTATTCGGACGTGGTTTCCATCTGTTCGTCGCTTGCCCGGGAATTGACGGATGCGGATTTCAAGTGGCATGAACCCCTTGCATTTCACACGACGTTTCGGATCGGGGGACCGGCGGCATGCCTCGCCCGCCCGCGAACGGAGGCGTCCCTGCGGGCGCTGATCGAGGCGGCGGCCGAGATGCATGTTCCATACGTGGTGCTCGGAGGGGGAAGCAACATTCTTGCCCCTGACGGCCTCCTGCCGGCGCTGATCATTCAGCTCACGGGCCTTTCCTCCGGCCCCGTTGTCTCCGGGGACGCGTCCGGCGGCGAAGTACGGGTCTACGCTCAGGCGGGAACCATGGCACCGAGGTTTCTCGGATTTTGCCTGAGAAACGATCTCGGAGGGCTGGAGTTTCTCGTGGGCATTCCCGGTACGGTCGGGGGGGCCGTGGTCATGAACGCCGGGACGAAGGAAGGAAAGGTTTCCGATTCTCTGCTGTGGGTCGATTTCCTGGATTCCGGAGGGTGCGGGCGGCGGTCGCTGAGGCGGGAACTGAAGGCCGGGTACAGAGACATGGGGCTGCCCGACGGGGCCGTCGTCCTGGGGGGATGCTTCGGCCTGAGGCGCTCTTCCGGCGGTCTTCTCCGGGCCGGAATGCGGGACCTCATGGCAAGGAGAAGGGCCACACAGCCGCTCGGACTGGCGTCGGCGGGGTGCATTTTCAAGAATCCGCCGGGGTGCGCGGCGGGGGAACTGATCGAAAAATCGGGATTGAAAAAACTGCGTATCGGGGATGCGGAAATTTCCGGTAAGCATGCGAACTGGATAGTGAATGTTGGAGAGGCGAAGTCGGGGGATGTTCTGGCTCTCATCCGGCGCGCAGAAAATTCAGTTTTTGAAAATTTCGGCGTGCGTTTGGAGAGAGAAATTCGTATACTGTCGGCATAAAGATTTTCCTGATCAGATGCAGAACCCATGAAAAATAAGCGGAACAGATACCGTCCCGACAAGCCCAGGATCAAGCGGTTATGCGTGCTTTGGGCCAGGGGAATTGTTGGTATTGCGGTGACAGTATCGTCGATCGTGCTCCTCAGTGCCGGTCTTTCGCGTTCTTACCATGCTCTCCTGAATGCATCGTGGCTGAGGGTCGAGGAAATCCGCATAACCGGGTTGAAACATTCGAGCGAGGACCTGATTTTGGACACGTTGGGGGTTGCGAAGAATACCAGTGTTCTCGACCTTAAAGTGAAGGAGCTTGCCTCGCGGCTGGAATCCCTGCCTCAGGTTCGTTCTGCCGTCGTTCGCCTTGAATTTCCCGCGCGGGTTGTGGTCGCTCTGACGGAGCGGGAGCCGCTGGCGATTATCCAGGCCGATGAGCTGTTGCTTCTGGACAGGGAAGGGAAGTTGTATGCGCGGACCACTCTCGATGAAAATCCGGGGATTCTTGTTGTAACAGGTTTTTCAGGCCATGGCCTCAAGGAGGGAGACGTTCTGCCCATGGGGCCACTGGCGGCCCTGAAGGGATTGATCGCCGCCCTGGATGTGGCTAAAGACTGGCTCCCGCTCAACCTCATTTCCGAGTGTCAATGGAATGCGGGGGGATTTGTCCTGTTTATGGCCCAGACCTCCATTCCGATTCAACTCGGCGCGGATAATTTCGGAGACAAGCTGAATCGGCTGCAGCGAATTATCGCTATGCTCGGGGACCGGCAGTGGATAAACGCAGTGACGCACATTGATCTCAACTATGGGACCCGGGCTTATGTCGGCGGGCATTTTCCCGCTTCGAAAGGCGCCTGACAAGGAAGAGTGAGGTCTGTGCGACGAACGGTCCGGGTCGGGATAAGAGAGTGCGGATCCATATCGGGTGAGTTGTTGCTCAAGGGGGATCGATGGGAAAAAAAGAGGAATTGATCGTAGGCCTCGATTTAGGGACTACCAAGGTCTGCGCGGTAGTCGGTGAGGTGACCCCCGAGGGGATCGATATAGTGGGGGTCGGAACCTACCCTTCCATCGGTTTGAGAGGGGGGGTCGTCGTCAGCATCGACCAGACGGTCAATTCAATCAGGAAAGCTGTCGAAGAAGCGGAGCTGATGGCCGGATGCGAGATATCCTCCGTCTATGCCGGCGTGGCGGGCACCCATGTCCAGAGCCTGAACAGTCATGGAGTCATCGCGATCAAAAACCGGGAAGTGACTCAGGCCGATATCGACCGCGTACTCGATGCCGCCAAGACCGTGGCGCTCCCTTTCGACCGGCAGATCCTTCATGTACTCCCGCAGCAATACATCGTCGACGACCAGGAAGGGATCCAGAACCCGACCGGAATGGCCGGGGTCAGGCTTGAAGCGAAGGTGCACATCATAACGGGGGCGATCAGCGCGGTTCAGAACATCATCCGCTGCTGCGAGCGGGCTGGTTTGCAGGTCCAGGACGTCGTTCTCGAATCGCTTGCTTCAAGTGAATCGGTTTTGGACGTGGACGAGAGGCACCTTGGGGTGGCCCTGGTCGATCTCGGAGGCGGAACCAGCGACATCGCCGTTTTCATGGACCATGCGATCCGTTACTCGTGCGTGGTCGGGCTGGGTGGCAACCATATCACCTCGGACATCTCCGTCGGGCTTCGCACGTCCATGGACGAAGCCGAAAAAATCAAGAAGAAACACGGCTGCGCTTTGGTCGAATGGGTCAACCAGCAGGACATGATCGAAGTCGGATCGGTCGGGGGGCAGAAATCCCGGCAGTTGGCAAGATCGGTGCTGGCGCAAATCATCGAGGCGAGAACCGAGGAAATAGTAAAGATCATCGAGTGGGAACTGGTTCGATCCGGATACCTGGAGTCCATGCATGCCGGGGTCGTGTTGACCGGGGGAGTATCGCTTCTGCCGGGGATACGCGAACTGGCTGAAAAGGTGTTCGATCTCCCGGTCAGGATCGGCGTGCCTTACAGTTTCGGCGGGTTGGGCGACGTGGTGAAAAATCCCATATATGCCACCGCGACCGGCCTGCTGCTTCACGCGAGGAAGCACGGAAGCAGGGGGCCGATAGAAGAGCCGAGTTTGCTCAAAAAAGTCTTGTCTACCATGAAACGCTGGTTCAGAGAGTTCTGGTAGGAAAAAGGGGGGCGCCTGCGGTTCGGGTTCGGGCCGACCGCGGCAACCGTGGTTGTGCAGAAGGCGGCGTTACGGGCCGGCGGATGATCCGGGCCGTAGAAAGCATCGAACTACGACGTTGCGTGTCTGCCGGTCATGTGGCAAGGGGGAGAACTTTCGCGAAGACGGAGCATATATGGCTAAAAAAAATCCGATGAGGGGGAAGGGACAAAAAATGGAGACTACACAACAGGATAGTATGGCGGTCAACAGGGCGAAAATATCCGTGTTGGGTATCGGCGGCGGGGGCGGGAACGCCATCAACAATATGATCAACGCCGGACTGGAAGGGGTCCAGTTCATTGCCGCCAATACGGATTTTCAGGTTCTTGCGCGGAGCCTCGCCCCGACCAAGATACAGCTCGGCTCGAACCTCACCAAGGGGCTCGGCGCCGGGGGCAATCCCGAGGTCGGAACGAAGGCCGCCCAGGAGGATGTCGACCAGATCCGCGAAGCGGTGGACGGGAGCGACATGGTTTTCATCACCGCGGGGCTGGGAGGCGGTACCGGGACCGGCGGAGCGCCCGTTGTCGCTCAGATATGCAAGGAGATGGGCGCACTCACCGTTGCCGTGGTCACCAAACCCTTCGCCGTCGAAGGGCGTGTCAGGCAGCGCAATGCGGATGACGGTCTCCAGTCGCTTCAGGACGTCGTGGATACGCTCATTACGATCCCCAACAACAGGCTTCTTTGCCTGGCCGACCGGCGCGCCACGTTCCTCGAAATGATCAAACGGGCCGATGATGTTCTGCTTTACGCCGTCAAGGGCATCTCGGACCTCATCATCAAAGACGGTTACATCAACGTGGACTTCAACGACGTCAAGACCGTAATGGCGGAGATGGGGCTCGCTTTGATGGGTACCGGTGTGGCCAGGGGCGAAAACAGGGCCACTCAGGCCGTCCAGCAGGCGATTTCCAGCCCGCTGCTCGAAGACATATCCATTCATGGTGCCCGCGCCGCACTGATCAACCTTTCCGCGGGTCCCGACCTCGGAATGCACGAATTCGAAGAAGCTTTGTCCATCATCCAGAAGGAAGTGAACGAAGATGCCAATATCATCCTCGGCATGGTGATGGATCCGAGCATGGAAGACGAGATCCGGGTGACCGTGATCGCAACCGGTATCGGGAAACTGGAACAGACACAGAAGGTCGAGGTCGCATCCCGGCCGAAGCGCATGAAACCCGAGGGTGTCGTGGATGATCTGAACTACGATTACCTGCAGATTCCGACTATTGTTCGGCATCGCGCCCCCAGGGAAACCGTTCCCGAAGAACAGCCGCCCAAGAGAAGGACGTTTCTTCAAAAACTGACGGGTGGCGGCACCGAAGATGAGGACCTCAGTATTCCGACTTTTATCCGTCGTCAGGCGGATTAGTTCCCGGCGAGCGCCGGTACTGACCCTTCTCACGATGAAGTGACTGTTTTCCCCTTGCCCCAACCCTCCCCTTTCTCCGGGGGAGGGCGCGAAAGCTGCAAGACCCCCATGAAACGGGCCCGGGGTGCGAATCGCCTGGCGCGAAAGGTTGATTTGCCCGCTCCGGGCCCCGCCTGTTTGGAATAATGTCCCTATGCTCTGGAAATTAAAGCAGCGACACCAGCAATGGCTGTCCGGTGAAAAGGGGACCGTCTTCAAGGATTGGGGGGGAAGACTGCGAATCGGTCTGGCTTTTCCGAACCGCTATTCCGTGGGGATGTCCAATCTCGGGTTTCAGTCGGTCTATGCGGCCTTTAACCGTAACGAGAGCATCGTCTGCGAGCGTTTCTTCACCCCCGAACCCGAAGACCTCGCCTTTGCAAAAGAACATCCGGGTCATCTCCTTTCCGTGGAATCCCAGCGCCCGGTGCGGGACTTCCACTTTCTGGCCTTTTCCATAGCCTTTGAAAACGACTACGTGAATGTCCTCGATATGTTGGGGATGGCGGGACTCCCTCTCCGAACGGAGGACCGCACCGAGGAATATCCTCTGGTGGCCGCGGGAGGCGTGGCAGTTTTCCTGAACCCTGAACCGCTCGCTTCTTTCATGGACTTTTTCTTCATCGGGGAAGCCGAAGCCATTCTCCCGGATTTCCTGAACGTTCTGGACCAAACCCGGGGCGGGGACCTTTCCCGCGGTGAAATCCTCGAATCCCTGGCGGCCGGGGTCGGCGGAATCTACGTGCCTTCCCTCTACGAGGTCTCCTATGGCAGTGACGGGGCCCTCGAAGGGTCCTGTCCGCATCCGGGCACGAAGGCCCCCGGTCGTGTGAAATACCGCCGTGCCGACGTCGAAGCGGTTCCTCCGTGCCACACCGTTATCCACACTGCAGCCACTGAATTCAGTGACGTGACGCTGCTCGAAATCGGGCGGGGCTGCGGTCGGGGATGCCGGTTCTGCGCGGCCGGGTTCGTCTACCGCCCCGTGCGTTTCCAGAAGGCCGACAAGCTCATTGAAACGGTTCAATCCCTCGGTCGTGAAAATCCCAGGGTCGGACTGGTGAGCGCCGCCATATCGGATCATCCCGAGGTTTCATACCTGTGTGAATCGCTCATCCGGCTGGGAAGTTCGCTGTCTTTTTCATCCCTGCGGGCCGATAGCCTCACCCCCGGGATCGCTTCCGCACTTGAATCGAGCCGGCATCAGGCCGTGGCCATCGCCCCGGAGGCCGGCTCGGAACGCCTGAGAAGAGTGATCAACAAGAACCTGGAGATGGACCAGATCCTCTCGGCGGTGGACCTGCTCACCGAAAAGGGAATTCTCAACCTCAAGCTCTATTTCATGATCGGGCTCCCCACGGAAACCCTCGAAGACCTCGAAGGCATCGTGGACATGACCGGAGCGATCAAACATCACGTGCTCAAAATCAGCCGCGGCCTCAGACGGCTCGGCACCATCACCCTCAGCATCAATTCCTTTGTGCCGAAGCCGTTTACTCCTTTTCAGTGGGTGGCTTTTGCGGGGAGCGACGAGCTGAAGAAGCGGGCACGGTGGATCCAGACGGCCCTGAGAAAAGTCTCGAATGTGCGCGTGCACTTCGACCTGCCCAAATGGGCATACGTTCAGGCACTGCTCGCAAGAGGCGACAGGCGGGTGGGTGCCCTGCTGGAAAATGTGGTGCGGGGGGGACGCTCGTGGAGGAAAGCGCTTCAGGAATTTCCAGTGAACCCCGATTTTTGGGTCATGCGCGAAAGGGACCGCGATGAGGTTTTTCCCTGGGAAGTGGTCGACCAGGGGCTCCGCCGGGATTATCTGTGGGAAGAGTATCAATTGGGGCTCAGGGGTGCAAGCTCCCCTCCGTGTGCGCCCGGAGAGCACTGCCGCCGGTGCGGGGTTTGCGCGCCGTAGGCGGGTGCCCAAGGCAGTCATTGATCCCGGGGCATTTTGGCTTTATATTTAAGGCGGTTCGACAGAATATGAGTGTTTGTGCGGCATGTTTCATGAGCATTTCAAGGAGAACAGGTAAAAATGCCTCAGCAGGACTACTACGGCATACTCAATGTCTCACCGGAGGCATCGTCCGAGGAAATCAAGCGGGCTTACCGCAAGTTGGCGTTGGAAACCCATCCCGACCGGAACCCCAACGACGTCGGTGCTGAAGAGCGTTTCAAGAAGATCAGTGAGGCGTACGGGGTTTTGTCCGATACCCGGAAGCGGGCCCAATACGACCAGTTCAGGCAGCTTGGGGGACTCCATCAGGGGATGGGCGGGACTTCCCAGCAGGGATTCGGTTATTCCCAGGAAGAGATTTTCAGGGATTTTTTCAAGAATCGCCAGTCCCAGGATGTCTTCGCCGAGATGCAGAAAGAATTCCAGAGAATGGGGTTCCGCTTCGACGACCGGTTTATGAATCGCCTTTTTTTTGGCGACCGGGGGATTTTTTTCCAGGGCCTCTTCTGGGGCGGACCGGGCAGCGGGACACGTGTTTTCCGCTATGGCCGGCCGGCTCAACCCGGTCAAATGGACCCTCAAGCTGCCCAGGGGGCCGTGCAGTCCCGGGGGGTCATCCAGGAGGGGCTTTCACTCCTTGTCAAAGCAGGGAAGAAGGTGGGCGGATATATCCTCGACAAGGTCCTGGGACCGGAAGGCAGGGCGGCGGCCCTGCCCGGGCGCGATGAAGCCGACGTGACTTACCGGCTCGTCATTTCTTCCCGCGACGCTGCGCGCGGAGCCACCGTTGAGTTGGAAATTCCTCATTTGGCGGACGGCAAGCGCGTCTCGGTGACCATTCCGGCGGGAGTGAAATCGGGGACGAAACTGAGGCTCAAAGAAATGGGCCGTGTTTCTCCGCTTCACCATCGCGGAGATCTATACCTGCAACTGCAGGTGAACTGACCGGCGAAGAGGGGGGGCCGCCGGTGTTTCGACGGACGCTCCTTTCCACGGATGCGCAATGGCCGGTCGGGCGGGTCATCCGGGCATAACCCGGGAATGACCGTCAACGGTCTCCACTCATGTTGGTTATGCCTTCTCCGAAACTTTGGCACCACCTCTCCCGCGGCGTATTCCCGCACCTCACGTGAAAGCATGTGCGATAACTTCCCGCCTGATCGGGCCGGATTCGATATGATTAGGCAATGCCTCGAAATACCTCGATTATCCTACGCAAAGCCGTTTGAATCACTTCCAGGTGTTCGGGGAACAGGGTGCGAACATCCAGCAGGAGACGGTCGGCCTCGATGCGCCCGATGATGGGGGGATCGTTTTCCCTCAGGCGGTTCTCGAGGCTTTGGGCTCCCATTTCCGTTCCGCCCAGAGCGACGACATATGTCGGAAGATCCCGGGCCGGAAGCGATCCACCCCCCACCTGGGAAGAGCCGGTCTTCACGCCGGTCTCGAAGATGTCTTCGGTATCGATCCGCCTGATGAGAGAAGCGAGGGTCTCGGCGCGTTCCTTCAAGACTTCACGCGGGGTCACGATCATCCGCAGGGTGGGGATCCGTTCGAGAGCGGTACGTTCATCGCGGTAGAGGCGGAGCGTGGCTTCCAGGGCGGCAAGGGTCATTTTATCCACCCGAAGGGCGCGCGTGAGGGGGTTCTTTTTGCACTGTTCCACGAGGGCCTTTTTCCCCAGGATGATTCCGGCCTGCGGCCCCCCCAGGAGTTTGTCCCCGCTGAAGGTCACCAGGTCGGCCCCCGTTCGCACGGCCTCCTGCACGGTGGGTTCCCGGGGTAGCCCGAATTTCGACAAATCGATGAACGATCCGCTGCCGAGGTCTTCGATAACGGGTATGCCGTGGTTCCTCCCGACTGCGACCATGTCCTCCATGGAGACTTCGGAAGAAAACCCCAGGATCCTGTAATTGCTGGTGTGAACCTTCATGAGAAGAGCGGTGCGTTCATTGACGGCGGCTTCATAATCTTCGGGGTGGGTGCGGTTGGTGCAGCCGGTTTCCCTCAGGATCGCCCCGCTGCCGCTCATGACGTCCGGGATCCGGAAGGAGCCTCCGATTTCCACCAGTTGCCCCCTCGAGATGACGACCTCCCGCCCCTTGGCCAGGGTGTTCAACACCAGGAAAACCGCTCCCGCATTGTTGTTGACGACCAGGGCGGATTCCGCTCCGGTCAATTCGCAGAGGATGGATTCGGCATGGATATACCGGGAGCCTCTCGTTCCCTCCTTCATGTTATATTCGAGATTGCTGTATCCGGCGCAGACGGACCGGATGCGTTCGACGGCTTCCGGCGGCAGCGGCGACCTGCCGAGATTGGTATGGACGATGACGCCGGTTGCGTTGATCGCATGGCGCAGAGTGAAACGGTCCAGGATTTCGATGCGTTTCAGGATTGCCGCGATCACATCGGACGTTTCCGGTTCCGTTCCGGAGAATCCGGCATCGTCCTCGATGAGGTGTTTCCTGATCCCGTCAAGCGTCTGGCGGATGCTCTCGATGACAAGTCTGCGTGGATAACGGGCGAGAGCATCGCCGATTGCCTCTGTTTGCAGCAAGGCGTCGACGCTTGGCAAATGTCGAAGCAATTCCCGGGCCTCTGTTCTGGTCATGAGTTTCCTGTCCTTTTTGAGCGGGTTCGTCCGCCGGGTTCCATCCGGGCAGTTCGACATCGCGGCGGGACCGGCGCGATGGAAGTGTGGCGTGAAGCACTGCCGGAAGGCGATTCAATCCGCGGAAAACACGAGATGTTCACGGATCTTACGGGGCCTCCGGCACGAAAAGAAGGAGCGAGACCGCGCCTGCCCGATAGGCGTTCGCAAAAAGCGGCGGATATGGTATATATCTATCGCTTCCTTTGAAGACCCGGCTTGAGTTATACTAAATTTTTGGCTCATGCAACAACATCTTATGTGTCGTTCCACAGGTCGGTCAGCCGGAAAACCGTTCGTTTTGAGTTGTGGTATGATGGAAGTGGTCCCCGGGTATCTGCCGCCGGACGCCTTTGTACTCAAGGCGGCGGTATGAACGGTTTCATATCGTCCATTCTATCGAACGGCGCTTTGAATTGGGAAAGAATTGAAGTCAATGAGTGCTCTGGTTTCTGAGCTTGATCGAATAGAAAAACCGGTGATGACGTCCGACGAAGAGTCACCCAAGGCCGGAACCCGTGAAATTCTGGCTTTTCTCAGGGATTCGAAGGACGCGGCAGTCCTGAGAGGCACCCAGGTATCAGCCCTTGCGCTCCTCCTCGCGCGTGGTTTGAAATCACTGAAGAAGTCATTCCTGCTGGTCGCGTCCACCGATCGTGAAGCCGAGAATTATGCGGAATTGATCACCTTCTTCCACGGCAGGGACAATTCCCGCGCGGATTCTCCCATGGACCGGAAGGTATGGTTTCTGCCTTCCCGAACGGGCCGGAAGTCCCAGTCGCTACGGAAGATGGAAACCACGGCCCATCGGATGGAAGCCCTGTATGCCCTTCGTACGGCTTCCACTCCCGCGGTCGTCGTGACCTCGGCGGCAGCCCTCATAGAACGCCTGCTTCCACCGGAAATCCTGCTCAAGCATTGTGAATACAAGGTGAAGGGGGACAGCATCGACCTGGAAGGTCTGGCGCGCCAGTTGGTCGACCGGGGATACTACCGCGTCTCTCTTGTGGAGGAATACGGAGACTTCAGCATCAGGGGCGGGGTCTTGGACATCTTCGCCCCATTGTACAAATGGCCCCTGCGGTTTGAATTCTTCGGGGACGAACTCGAATCCCTGAGGCTCTTCCACCCGAGCAGCCAGCGCTCCCTGGGGGTACTCGAAGAGATAATGATTCTGCCGGCGAGCGAAGTCATTCTCGATGCCGAAGCGAGGGAGCGTGCCCAGCAGGCGGTCTATGAAGACGTCCGGAAGGGAAACCTTACACCGGCTGCCGGCAATGTCTGGCTGGACAAGCTGCAGGAAGGCCACCAGTTCGGTGCTTTCGAAGGCATACTTTCCGTGTTTTACGAGAAGACGGCCACTCTCTGGGACTACCTCGATCCTATGACCGTGGTGGTATGGTCGGACGCGCCTCAGAATCGCAGAGTGATGGAGGAGTCCTACCTTCAGGCGAACCGCGACTGGAACGATAAAGGCTCTCCCCACGAATGGAGACGACCCCCTTCCGAGCTGCTCGAAGCCCCGGAGAATATGGTCGCGGGCGGCGGGAAATTTCAGCAGCTTTTTGTCAATTCGCTTTCGGGGATCCTGCCCGGACAGCGCGTATTCGACATGGGAGCGACGGGGCACCAGGAACTGGCCATGGCCGTTCGTGCCCATGCGAATAAGGAACGCCTGCTGGAACCTCTGGCGCGAAAGTTCGAAGCCTGGAAGGAACAGGGCGTCGTTTCGTTTCTGGTCTGTCACCAGCGAGAACGTGCTGAACGGCTGGCGGATCTGTTGAAAGGCTATGGAACTGACGTGGTCTACAGTGCCCAGCCGTTCGGTGAGGAATCCTATGATGCCCCCGCCGTGAAAGTCCTGGCCGGGCCGTTGGACCAGGGTTTTTTCTGGCCCGCGGAAAAACTCGCGATCGTGGCCGAGGAAGAGATTCTCGGGAGAAGAAGCCGGAGGCAGCCCAAAAAAGCGGTTGCGGGGCTCTTTCTCAATTCTTTTCAAGACCTTCACCTGGGCGATTACATCGTGCACGTGGACCACGGGATAGGCATTTACCGGGAACTGGTGCACCTCGAAGTCCGGGGCATCGAAAACGATTTCTTGCTGCTCGAATACCAGGACGGCGACCGCCTGTACGTGCCGGTGGAAAAACTGCAGAAGGTCCAGAAGTACATGGGGCTGGAAGGGCAGGAACCCAAGGTCGACAAGCTCGGTGGCAAATCCTGGGATGCGGTCAAGAAGAGGGCCATGGAATCCGCGGAACGGATCGCGGAGGAACTGCTGGACCTTTACGCCAAGCGGCAGGTTGGTGAAGGGTTCAGGTTTTCCCCTCCCGACAGCTTCTTTCAGGAATTTGAAGCGACCTTTGCCTACGAAGAGACCCCCGATCAGTTGAAGGCCATCGACGATGTCCTGGAAGATATGTCTTCGGCCCGTCCGATGGATCGCCTCATCTGCGGGGACGTCGGGTACGGAAAGACGGAAGTGGCTATCCGAGCCGCGTTCAAAGTGGTCATGGACGGAAAACAGGTGGCCATGCTCGTCCCGACGACGGTCCTGGCCGAACAGCACTACCAGAGTTTCCTGGAGCGCTTCGAGGGTTTTCCCGTGAACGTGGCCAGTTTGAGCCGCTTCAAGACCCCGGCTCAGCAAAAACAGGTCATCAAAGGTTTGAAGGAAGGCACGGTGGACGTGGTGGTGGGAACTCACCGGCTCCTTCAGAAAGACATCGCCTTCCGCGACCTGGGATTGCTCGTGATAGACGAGGAACACCGGTTCGGCGTGAAGCACAAGGAAAGACTGAAGGAACTGCGTGTCGCGGTCGACGTTCTGACATTGACGGCAACCCCCATTCCGAGAACACTCCACATGGCGCTGGCGGGCATCCGGGATTTGAGCACCATCGAGACGGCGCCCCAGGACCGCCGCGCGATAGAGACCTACATCAGCAAGTACGATGAATACACGATCAGGGAAGCGGTGTACCGGGAACTCCAGCGGAAAGGGCAGGTTTTCTTCGTCCATAATCATGTGCAGAGCATCTACCAGACCGCGAACCTGCTCGGCAGGCTTGTCCCGGAGGCCAGGGTCGCGGTGGCCCACGGTCAGATGAAGGAGCGGGACCTCGAAAAGGTCATGATGGACTTCATCCGCAGAAGGGTCGACGTCCTGGTCTGTACGACCATTATCGAATCGGGGTTGGATATTCCGGCGGCGAATACTATTATTATCAACCGCGCGGACAAGTTCGGGCTGGCCCAGATCTATCAGTTGAGAGGGCGGGTCGGAAGGTCGAGCGAGCAGGCCTACGCCTACCTGCTGATCCCCGGAGAAAATCTCATCAGCCGGGACGCGCAGAAGCGACTGAGGGCGCTGCTTGACTTCAGTGAGCTCGGGGCGGGCTTCAAAATTGCCCTGAACGACCTCCAGATCCGTGGAGGCGGGACGATCCTGGGGTCTTCTCAGTCCGGGCATATTGCCGCCGTGGGATATGAACTCTACCTGGAACTGCTGGAGAAGACCATCAAGGAAATGAAGGGTGAAGAGTCCGACGATGAGATGATCGATCCCGAAGTCAATATTCCGCTCTCGGCGTTTTTGCCCGAGAGCTTCATCCCGGACAAGGACCAGCGGCTTCTGGCCTACAAAAGACTTGCGACGCTTTCCGACGCCGCTGCGGTGGAGGACCTGGCGGGGGAATGGCGGGACCGGTACGGTCCGTTTCCCGAGAGCGCCAGGAACCTCATCATGCTTGCGAAGTTGCGCCTGATTGCCAAACGCCTGGGCATAATCCGCCTGGACAAGGACGGAGAATATTTTTCGCTTCATTTCTCGCCTCACGCGGAGGTTGATCGGATTTCCGCTTTCCTGGGTGAAAAAAGATGTACCTTTCTCGCGGAAACGGATCGAAAATTGAAAGTCGAAATCTGGGGACGGCACCTGGGTCAGGAAGTGCGCCGCCTGAAAAGGATCTTGCAGGAATTTGGGGAACGTGTTAGTGATGTCAAGTTAAATCGATGAGTTAAGATAATTTGCGCGGGGGATTTCCATGCGGGTGGTCTTGAGTTTTGTTCTGTTGGTTTCTTTGGTGTGTGTGGGGTCCGTGAATTGCCATGCCGATTCAGTGGATAGAATTATTGCGGTGGTGAACGGCGAGATCATTCTATACAGTGAATTGGGAGACAGGATTCGGGTTTTGCACGCTGTCGCGCCCGATTCCAAGTCCGACGATTCGGCTCGCAACGCCCAGATTGAACGGGAAGTCCTGCAGCAGATGGTAAGGGAGAAGCTCGTCGAGCAGGAGGCGAAACGGATGAAGATCACCGTTTCGAAACGCGATGTCGATGATGCCATCGAGGACATCAAGCGGGAGAATAAGGTAACCGATGCTCAGATCGAGGGCACGTTGAAGCAGAACAATCAGACGGTGAACGAATTCCGGGAGTCCCTGAGAAAAGACATAGAGCGGGACCGGCTGATCGACAGGGCGCTCAAGTCGAAGATCGTCATCACGGACCAGCAGATCGATGCCTTATTGCGTCAGTCCGGCGTGCAGTTGTCGCCTCTGCCGCAGCCTGCTCAGCCTGCGAAAGCAGCCGGCGGGTCGACCGGGCCTGAGAGTTACCGGCTGGCCATTATTTTCCTGCCCGATGCACAGGGGGCTCACGCGAAAGAAGCTGAAAAGCTGGGCAAGGATATCCTGGACAAGCTAAAAGGGGGAACGGATTTCGGCCAGTTGGTAAGGCAGTATTCCAAGGGGCCGGCGGTCGATCAGGGTGGGGACGTCGGTTTTATGAGCGCGGAAGAACTGGCTCCTTATCTTCAGAAAGCGATCACCGGCGTGGGCAAGGGCCAACTGAGCGGTGTGACGAAAGGCCAGGGGGGCTATTACATCGTGAAGGTGGTCGATGTCCGCAAGGGGGGGGAGAGCGCCCCGCAGGTCCCGGAGACGGTCCGCACCGGCGGCACGGGTGATTCCAAAGACCCCGGTCTGAGAGAGAAGGCCCGCAGACAGCTCTATCAGCAGGAAATGAACCGCAGGTTCGACGAATGGGTTCGAGACCTGGAATCACGGTCCTTCATCAAGATATCGTTATAGTCCGGGTGGTCCCGATGCAAGAATTTGCGGATGGTTTAAAATCAGCAAGGGTGGAGCGCGGGCTCAGCTTGGATACCGTCGCTCAACGGAGCGGGTTGAGCCTGGCCGTCCTGGAATGTCTGGAATCGGGGGAATGGCAGCGCTTCGGGGCTGCTATCCTGCTCAGGAATTATGTCCGCTCCTATTGCGTTGCGATAGGGATTGATCCCGCGCCTCTGCTGGAGAAATTCTCCAGCGAGATCGCCGCCTGCGACCGGCAGCAGGAATACATCACCCGGTTCGGGAAATGGGGTCGAGGATTCAATTCGCGGAGGCGGATCAGGCCGGTTGCGCTTCTTCTGATGGGTATCGCGCTCCTCGGCGTGGTGGCGGGTGCGATCTGGATAGCGGAGCGGCGCGCACGCATATCGGAAGCGCCGCCGTTGGCTGGGGAAATGTACAGTCAGCAGGAGCTTCCTCCCGATCTCCCCGCGAGGTCACAGCAGGCAACGGTGCCGGAAGTGAAGCGGGAGACCGTTGCGTCCCGGGACCAGGCCCCCGCTGAGAGCAAAGAGGCTTCGGCCCAAAAATCGGACAGTCCTTCGCCACCTGCACCACTGCCCGTGATCGAGGAAAAAACGGTGGCAGGCCCCGGAGCGGGAACTCAACCGTCCCCGGGCAATCCCACCGAGGTGCTGGCCGAAGGCCGGCCCGACACTGCTCCGCCCGAGGCCCGGAAAAATGTTTTTTCCGTTGAAGCGGATGAAACAACCTGGATTCAGGTTAAAACCGGGGAGAAGACAATTCAGAGTGCGATGCTGCAACCCGGCGAAAAGCGTGAATGGACGGCGGCCGGCGGCATGCAGATCGTCGTGGGGAATTCGGGCGGTGTTCGAATGAAATGGAACGACCGGCCTGTCAACGCCTTGGGAAAATCCGGAAGGGTCTTGAGGTTTCATCTGCCTGATCCTAGGTATACCGGAGAGCAGTAGTAATCCGCGGGTCCGTACCCCCTGAAGGCTCATGTTGAAACCGTGCCCTGCCGCTCGGACTGCCCGGGAAAGGTTTCCTTTCTTCTCCGTCTTCCGGTGCCGCACCCGATCCCTCCGGCCATGGGGAATAAATCAGAGCGCATGAACACCGTTCAAACCGAAGCAATCGTTTTGACTACCAGGGATTATGGTGAGTCGGACCGGCTGATCACCTTTCATACAAGGTCCGGCGGAAGGCTGAGAGGAATAGCCAAGGGGGCGAGGCGCAGCCGGAAGCGGTTTGCAAATACGTTCGAACCGTGCAGCTTGGTGGAACTGACCTATAAAGAGAAAAAATCGCTGATCTGGATTGAGGCCGCGAAACTGGTGGAGCCTCACCTTTTCCTCAGAACCGATATCGTGCTCTGGGGATACGCCGCGCTTATTTCGGAAGTTCTGCTGGAAATGGTGCCGGAAGGAGAGGGGCAACCCGAGCTTTTTTCACTCACGAAAGAAACGCTTGCCCAATTGTCACAAGACAAGGACCCGCTCAATGTGGTACTCCTGTTCCTATTGCGTTTCCAGGACAACATGGGGTACCTGCCCGACCTCGAGTATTGCGGTGTCTGCAGGCGGGAACTGAAGTCATCGACCCGGTGGTGCTGGAATATAAGCAATGGCGGGTTGGTGTGCCCGGAACACTGCCTGCCCCATGAGAATCTCACTGTGTTGGATCTGGGGACCCTGCTGTTGATTCAGCGATGCAGAAAGCTGCCTCTCAATAGGATCTGGCGGTTACGCTTCATTCATGATAAAAGAGTACCGCTGTTCCACGGTTTGTTGGATTGGGTTCGCGGTCACATCGGGAAGGATTTGAACAGCATGAAACTGCTGAGACAAGTCCAATCGATTTGAACAGGGAAATGGATTAGAGGGATAAATTTGGAATGGTTGTCGCAGTTTGAGGCGATTGCACGCAATTCGCCGCTGTTGGCCGTATTTCTGGCATTTATTGGTGGAGTGGTGGCGAGCTTCACACCCTGCACCTATCCCATGATGCCGATCACGGTGGCATTCATCGGGGGGAAGGCCAATGGGAGCCGATGGAGAGGGTTTATCCTCTCCAGTTTCTATGTCTTCGGCATGGCGATGATCTATTCGGCCCTCGGGGCCTTTGCGGCCCTGTCGGGGCGGATGTTCGGTTCACTGACAACGAATGCATGGACCTACTTCTTTGTCGGAAACATCTGCCTCTTTTTTGGCCTGGCCATGCTGGAAGCCGTGCCGCTTTCGCCTCCCGCCATTTTGAACCGGCTGCAGGTGCGCGATCTGCCCGGATATGACATATGCACGAGCATTCTGCTCGGGGGGGCTTCAGCCTTGGTGGTCAGCACCTGCACGACGCCGATATTGGGGGTTCTCCTCACCGTGGTGGCGACGAAGCAGCAGGTGGCCTGGGGGATCGGCATGTTGTTCGCCTTTGCCTACGGTCTTGGAAGTCTTGTCATCCTGCTTGGTACTTTTACGGGCTTGCTCAGTTCCCTTCCTCGATCCGGGGTCTGGATGAGGCGCGTACAGAGGTTCTTCGGCCTTATCATGATTCTTGCCGCTGAATATTTCTTCATCAAGACAGGAGAATTCTGGTTATGATTTTCCCTGAAAAATGGTGGATGTTTTTTGTGGTTTTGGTCGCTTCCGTTGTTTTCGTCCATTCCGATGTGGGGGTATCGGCCGCTTCGGAGCGTCAGGGACCAACGGTTCTCGCCGCTCTGCTCGCATCCGATTCCCGGGCCCCCGATTTCCAACTCGCCGATCTGGACGGGGCAGCGGTCACTTTGAGCAAATTCAAGGGAGATCGCCCGGTTCTTCTTTATTTCTGGGCCACGTGGTGCCCTTACTGTCTGCAGGTCAAACCGACGGTTTTCAATCTCAGGAGCGAAGTTGCACGCAAGGACCTGGAAATCATCGGCATAGACGTGGGCGGAGGGGATACCTTGGAGCGTCTGAAGCGTTACCAGGAAGCTCATCCCGCGCCTTATCCCGTGGTTTTCGACGCGGACGGAAAGGTTGCCCGATCGTATCAGGTGCAGGGGATCCCCCTGTTCGTCGTTGTGGATAAGGAAGGGACCATCTTGTACAAAGGCAATGAATTTCCCAAGAACATCAAGCAGATTCTCAATCTTCACTGAGCCGGAGCGACGTTCCCGCCGGAACGGGCCGGTCGGTGCGTGAGGGCCTTCGGCAGAGGACCTTAAGAGGGCACCATGAGAGACGTGCTGACAGTGATAATGGCCGGGGGAAGGG
This sequence comes from uncultured Syntrophobacter sp., assembly GCA_963663685.2. Taxonomy (GTDB): domain Bacteria; phylum Desulfobacterota; class Syntrophobacteria; order Syntrophobacterales; family Syntrophobacteraceae; genus Syntrophobacter. The sequence continues at coordinate 899,830 of CAXXDT010000014.1, forward strand.
GCGAGCGCCTCATGCCTCTTACTCAGGACAGATCCAAACCCGCTGTCCCTTTTGGCGGCATTTATCGCCTGATCGACATTCCGCTCAGCAACTGTATCAATTCGCAGCTTTACAAGATCCTGATCTTTCCGCAGTACAAATCTCAGTCCCTGGTGGACCACCTCGAGGAGGGATGGAACATCTTCTCGGGAGATCTGGGGCACTACCTTCGCATCGCCGCTCCTCAGCAAAGGGCCGGGACGGACTGGTACCGGGGGACTGCCGACTGCGTGCGCCAGAACCTCTACCTGATCGACCGGGAAAAGCCCCGACATGTTTTGATTCTGTCCGGGGACCATGTTTACAAAATGGATTATGTGGCGTTTCGGGAATACCATGAGAAGAACAACGCCGATGTGACCCTGGGGCTTCTCGAAGTGGACCGGTCGCAGGCATCGGATTTCGGGATCGCCGAAGTCGACAATGAATTCAGAATAAAGTCCTGGGAAGAGAAACCCAAGGACCCTAAGCCCATCCCGGACGATCCGGAACGGTCCCTGGCTTCCATGGGAATATACCTGTTCAGGACCGATCTGCTTCTGGAACTTCTCAATAAGACCGATCACGACGATTTCGGCAAGGACATCATTCCGAAACTGATCAATGACTACAAGGTGCTGGCCTATCCCTACCGCAGACTGAACAAAATACGGGACTACATCCAAACCGTGGACCCGGACGGGGTGCGGCGGCTGCGCCTGGTGGAAGGGACGAGGGATTCCCAGTACTGGAGGGATGTCGGAACGCTCGATGCTTACTGGAACGCGAACATGGACCTGACCGGGGTCAATCCCTTCTTTAATCTCTACGGGTCCCTGTGGCCCATCCGGACGTTCCAGCGGCAGTACCCGCCGGCCAAGTTCGTTTTCAATGAACCGGACCCGCGGCTCCCCCGGACCGGAACGGCGGTGGATTCCATAGTATCGTCCGGCTGCATCATCAGCGGCGGGATCGTGCGAAGCTCCGTGCTGTCGTACAACGTGAACGTGCGCAGTTGGGCGGAAGTGGACGAATCGGTCGTTATGGACGACGTGGAGGTGGGACGCCATTGCCGGATCAAAAAGGCCATCATCGATAAGCACAACGTCATACCCGCCAACACCCACATAGGAATCGACCCCCAGGAAGACAGGAAACGATTCCATGTTACGCCGCGCGGGATTGTGGCGGTCCCCAAGGCCTATTTTAAAAGGGAAGGCTGAGCGCCGGTGCTCGTTGGGCATTGCCCGGCATATGCTCCCCGCCAAAGCGGGAAAGACAGCTCTCTTCCGCTTTGGAGACGTCCCCCACCAGAACCAATTGAGCTCATTGTGGGCTTATCCGTAGACACTGCCCGGGCTCTTGGGAGAAGTGCAGGATCTTTACGGATAAATTCCGTGGCCTTTTGCGCATCGCGCCCGGATATCAAGCATCCGGGCTACCCCCTGATAATACAATCCCTTATATTACGGACAAGTACTTGACCCGGTGTTACAAGTATCGGGGCTGCATTCCGAACGAGTCTCAAACCAATCCGATCCCTTATCCATGGCTCCTCGCGAATACGAAGTTCAGACCAATCAGACCAATCAGACCAATCAGACCAATCAGACCAATCAGACTCTCTTTTGTGGCCTTGGCAGGTGGAAGGTCGTAGCCTGTTCGAACTGGTGGGCGATATTCAGCACCAGGTCTTCACGGAAATGAGGACCGAGGACCTGAAGCCCGATAGGGAGTCCGTCGGTGGTGAAACCACAGGGTACGGAAATCCCGGGTATTCCGGCAAGGCTTGCAGGCAGGGTAAAAACGTCGCTCAAGTACATCTGCAGGGGATCGTCCGTTTTCTCCCCTATCTTGAATGCGGGCATGGGGGCCACCGGCGCCAGTATGGCGTCACATTTCGTGAACGCGTCGATGAAATCCTGCCGGATGAGGGTCCTCACCTGGGATGCCTTCCGGTAATAGGCGTCGTAGTACCCGGCGGAAAGGACGTAAGTGCCGAGCATGATACGCCGCTTGACCTCGGGGCCGAAGCCCCGGGACCGGGTCAACCGGTACATGCTGATGAGATCCCGCGTGTCCGGGACCCTCAGGCCGTATTTCACCCCGTCGTAGCGGGCAAGGTTGGAGCAGGCCTCCGCGGGAGCGATGATATAATACGCCGCGACGCCGTAACCCGTGTGAGGAAGCGACACGTCCACGATTTCCGCGCCCAGCTCACTGCATGTGCGTATAGCCTGTTGAACGGCGCAGGCGACTTCCGGATTCATCCCTTCGATGAAGTATTCCTTTGGGATCCCCAGGCGAAGCCCCTTTATGGGGGTCTTCAGGCCGTTTCTGTAGTCGGGGACGGGGCAGTCCACGGATGTGGAGTCCCGCCGATCATAGCCGGCAATCACCTGGAGCAGAATGGCCGCGTCCTCGACGTCCTTGGCGATGGGGCCGATCTGATCGAGTGAAGAGGCGAAGGCCACGAGCCCGAATCGGGAAACCCTTCCATAGGTGGGCTTGAGTCCCACCACTCCGCAAAAGGAAGCGGGTTGCCGAATGGAGCCTCCCGTATCGGTCCCGAGAGAGCCCGCGCACATATCCGCGGCGACGGCGGCAGCCGATCCGCCGCTTGACCCGCCCGGAACCCTTTCCGGTTGCCACGGGTTTCGGGTTGGCCCGAAGGCCGAATTCTCCGTGGATGACCCCATGGCAAATTCGTCCATGTTCGTCTTCCCGAGAAACAGCGCCCCCGCCCGTCTGAATTTTTCGATGACGGTACCGTCATAAGGCGGCACGAAGTTTTCCAGGAAGCGGGAACCGCACGTGGTGCGGATACCCTTCGTGCAGATGACGTCCTTGATCGCAAGGGGGACGCCTGAAACCGGGGACGTGCAAAGGTCCCTGCGGCCTTCGTCGAAGAGCTTTGCTTCTTTCAGGGCTTCTTCCAGCAGGAGCGCCAGATATGCATGGATTTGCGGGTCAAGTGCCTGAATCCTGTCCCGGTAAGCGGCGACCGTTTCCCCGGCGCTCACCTCCCTGCGAACCAGCAGGTCGTGAAGCTCGTGCATCGTGAGCGAACAAAGTCCCATTGATACCCTCTTCTTTTCCGATCAAATCACCTTGGGAACGATAAAGCTGCCTCCGTCCGTTTCCGGGGCGTTGGCAAGAGCGCTTTCCCTGTCCAGCGGCGTGCAGACTTCGTCCTGCCTGAACACGTTCTGGAGCCGGATGGCGTGGGTCGTGGGCGAGATTCCCTCGGTGTCCAGTTCGTTCAGCGTATCCATGTAGGTCAGTATCTGGTTCATCTGCTCGGTCATGCGTACCTCTTCGGTCTCCAAAAGTTCGAGCCGTGCGAGTTGAGCCACGTGGCGCACTTCTTCTCTGCTGATTTTTTCTCTCATAGGATGGTCCGATTTCTCCTGAATCCTGATTTCCCGGGAAGGAATTCTTCTAACACATTCACCGTCCGGAGACAACCGGGCCATTTTTCGATGGTTCCAGAAAAGTTTCCATATTGCGGCAGCTTTTGAACACCGAAAGGACTTCGGGCAGTCCCCTGACCCCGCAGTTCCGAAGAAGAAGGAAAGTGAGGGAGTGGACCCTGCACTCCTCAGCTTCCTGTTCCGCCGGATTCACATGAAAGCGTTGGAGGAATTTGGCGAAACGAATGACGTGGATGAGTTCGTGGATCACGATATACGTCGTGAGCGGAAGCAGTTCAATCTGCCGGTCGCGGTGGATCGCCCTCCTGATGACATGATCCTGCAGGCAGATCTTGAAGTAATCGCCGGGTTCACTGCCGCGAAGGCGTTCGTGAGGATTCTGCAGATAGCGCCGGATTTGAGCAAAGGCGGAATCGGTAATTTCCTCGGCACGCAGGTCTTTCAAGGACTGGATGTCATACCGGTATCGTTTCCACTCGGATGTGGAAACCTTGTAGTGATCGCTTATGAGGTCTTCCGATATCTCTATCGACTGCCTCAAAACGAGGATTTCATCTCCCTCGAAAGGACGGTTTGCGCCGTCATCCGGGAATTCAAACACCCCCGAGTCTGCCATCTGCGCACTTCACTTCCTCCTGATCGGCGCGGAAGAGAGAATTTCATTTTTCCTCCCGGCACGATTCAGAATCAAAATCCCTAATGGGGCACGGTCTCCATCCACTGTACCCTGCCGCTTTCCGTGTCGTACACGGCGCCGATGATTTTAAGCGTACCGGCTTTGGACATTTTTCGCACGGGTTCGCTCATCCTGAGCAAATCCTGGATGGATTGCCGCACATTTGCCCTGATCGCTTCCTCCACGAGGTCGTTGCCGCTCAATTCGGGGTGATCCGTTCCGGCCCTGATTACGGCGGCTCTTATGTTTTCCACAAGGGCCAGCATATTACCGTGGACCTCGTCATTTCTGCACACCTCACCCACTGTCCCGCATCGCGTATGGCCCAGGACGATCAGGAGAGGGGTTCCCAGAGTGGTAACGCCGTATTCGACGGAAGCCGCCTCAAAGATGCCGGCAACGTTTCCCGCCACTCTCACTACAAATATATCACCGATTCCAACATCGAAAAGGAGTTCGGGGGCCACTCGCGAGTCCGAGCAGCCGAGAACGGTTGCCAACGGCCGTTGTCCCTGCGATTGCACGGCTTTCCTGCGGAGCGAATCCTGGTTGGGCCAAGTCGCCTCACCGCCGGCAAACCGCATGTTTCCATCTTTCAGAATCTTGAGCGCCTCGTCGGCGGTAACCTTCGAGGTTTGGCCGTAACAGGCCGATGGCACGACCAGGACCGGAAGCAGCAGGCTGAGAAGCAACCATGGTGCGTAATATTTCATCATCCCCCCGTTCAGCGCGTAGCCGAAAAGATGTCTGCGGTTCCCAAAAGCCCGCAGGCGAACTGTGCCAAGTTACAAGAAAATCGGCGTCAGTTCAAATTGAATTGTTGAAATGAATCTCACGGCGGGGAGAATGCTGGAGGGGGATCGAAAGGGACCCGCCATTGCGTCCGGCGAGCGGGGTTTTCCTGGCCTTAAAAAACGGATCGGCCTCTCAAGCGCTACCACTCAGCCTGAGAGGCCTCCGCACTGGGTAGGCATTAACCTCCCCCTTTCTCTGATTGCCGCTTTTACCCCACGCGAAGGTGCTTAAAGGAACATGGACACTTACTCGCACCTGCCACGTCTCAGCCTTCCTCGAAGGCCTTGTGGGAACCTCTGGAGGAAACCGGCAATAATAAACTAAGTACGGTCCCCCGTGGTGTCAAGCGGTGGGGGCGTGAGCCCGCGGTGAACCGGCCCGCAGCCCGATCCCTTCCGCCGGGGCAGTCCGGATACTCGCGTTATCCGGGCGCAGAGTGCAAGCGGAGTCGGGAAACGGATTCCCGCCGCAATGGTGCGCCGTGCTACAATTAATTGTTTTCCGCCCGGTCCTTCCGGCCCCTGACGGACCCCGGCAAAGTTGTGCGGGCTGCCCCGCTCAAGGCCCCGTCGCGTTTGAAAAACATCGTTTCTTGCTTTCCTGATCGCAATCCGGCATCACAACCCGGTCCCGCCTGCCGCGGACAGCGCGGGATTTGCCGCGGCCACGCGTTCGCGTGCCTCGATGCGATTCTGTCGGACCTTTTCCGCCGGCACGTCTATCATGCAACGGTTGGGCGCGCCGGGGGGTACTATGGGGTATACCTTTTCATCTTCGCGAATCCTTGCGTGAACAAGGCATGGGCCGTTGGACGACAGGGCATCGGCCAGAGTTTCGAGCGGGTTCGCGCTCGAATCCAGATCGAACGCCTTCATGCCGAAGCCTTCGGCGATCTTCACGAAGTCGGAGGGGGCGTCGTAGCCGCACGCAAAGATCCTCCTGCCGTAAAACATGTCCTGCTGCTGCCGGACGAGCCCGAGACAATGGTTGTCCATAACGATGATCTTCACATTGACGTGCTCCTGAACCGCGGTGGCCAGTTCCTGGATGTTCATCATCAGGCTTCCGTCACCGCTGAAACAGACCACGGTGCGATTCGGACAGGCCAGGGCCGCCCCGATCGCACCGGGAACTCCAAACCCCATGGTTCCCAGCCCAGCGGAAGTGAGCCATTGCCGTGGAGCGCGAAAAGGATACACCTGTGCCGTCCACATCTGATGCTGTCCCACATCGGTTGCGATGACGGCGTTCTCATCGAGGAGGCCGGCCGTTTGGAGGATCAGGCCGTACGGAGTGTGCAGGTCATCGCGGTCTTCCATCACCAGGGGGTATTTTTCCCGGAGTTCGGAAACGAAAGCCAGCCACTCTTTCCTGGAAGACTCCCGGATCATTGGAATGAGCGCTTCCAGCACCCGGCCGACATCGCCGGTGATTCCCACCGTCGCTGATTTGAGTTTGCCGATCTCGCCGGGATCGATATCGATATGAATGACTTTCGCCGAAGGGCAGAATTCGGCCAGTTTCCCGGTTGCCCGGTCGCCGAAGCGAACCCCGGCGGCGATCAGCAGGTCGCACTCATCGAGTATCATGTTGGTGGCGGCGGCGGCGTGCATTCCGATGAGGCCCATGGACAGGGGATGATCGGCGGGTATCGATCCAAGGCCCGTCAGGCTCGTCGTGACCGGAATGGAGGCCTTCTCCGCAAGACGGACGGCAAGCATTCCCGCCGCCGAATGGATCACTCCCCCGCCAAGAAAGAGGACCGGGCGTTCGGCCGTATTGATGAGCCGCGCGGCGAGCCGGACGTCTCGCATCGGGACGGGGGGAGGCGGGTCCGGCTCCCCCGGTTCGGGCCATGCATCGAATTCGAACTCTTCGCACTGGACGTCTTTGGGTACGTCGATCAGGACGGGACCGGGCCTCCCCGATGCCGCGATCCGGAAAGCCTCGGGGATGATCTCCAGCAGTTCGGATGCCGCTCGCACCAGATAACTCCGCTTGGTGACCGGAAGGCTCAGGGCGTAGGTATCCACTTCCTGGAAGGCGCTGGTACCTATCAGGGCGCGCGGTACCTGTCCGGTGATGCAGATGATGGGGATCGAATCGAGCTTGGCATCGGCAATGGCGGTGAGGATATTGGTGGCGCCAGGCCCGGAGGTCGCGAAACACACTTGGGGGCGGCCGCTCACTCGTGCCATCCCCTGGGCGATGAACCCTGCGCCCTGCTCATGCCGTGCCAGCACGTGGGTGAGCAGGCGGCTTTGGGAAAGAGCGTCATAGAGCGGGAGATTGCCGCCGCCGGGGATTCCCGCTATGGTGCGCACACCCTGACGTTCGAGCAGGCGGACGATGATCTGTGCTCCGGAGAGCCTGGGCATTACAGAGCCTCCTCTGTCCATGCCCCCGGAATGTGAAACGGCGCGAAACGGGGATAAAAAAATCCCCCGCCGGCGCCTTCGCACCGGCGGGGGATGGAAAAATCGGATTGCTGCAGTTGTTCCCGCTACGGAGCGAAGGCGATGGGAATGCTAATCACCATTGCCATGCCGATAATGACCTGGCTAATTATGGAAATGGTAATCTGCATGTTCGATTCGCGCTTCATAACGCAGCAGAACCCCGTGGTTTTCGTTTAATACTGTAGCATACAGGGTACGCAAGATCCGAAGCGATGTCAAGAGCCGACTGCAGACCTTTTTGCAGAGCCGTCGAAAAACTGCGCACCGAGTTGTCCGGAGGCCTCCGGTACGGGTTTTCGCGGATACCGCTCGCGCAAAGAGACCGGTCCGCGTACCGTACCGCTTCCCCCTTGGCGGGTTCCGCATTTTTAATATCCCTTACATATCGATTTGCAACTAATAATATATTAGACATCCTATTGCCTCGATCTTAGTGTACCTCGCGATAACCTCTGAAACGCCTTTGCCGGTTCGACCGCCGGGAGTTTTCCCGGGTGGTGGAGGCAGGGGACGGTTTCGGCGGGTTGGCGCCTCGATCGTGAGAAGCGCCGACGATTTGCGGATCGGGAGGGTAAAGTTGAAAATCGCGGAAGCGGCGTGCTCCATAACCGGACAGGCCATACCCGTGCCGGCCACGGGTCTCAATCGGGCCAGCGCCTTGGCGGCGTTGTTCATCACGGGGGTCGGTACCTTCATTCCTCTTTATGCAACCCAGCCTTTGCTGCCTCAATTCCGGCAGCTTTTCCAGACCTCCGAGCTGGTAGTGAGCCTCACCGTGAGCGCCCCGGTCCTGGCGGCGGCACTTGTGGCTCCACTGGTCGGCCTGCTGGCCGATGCGGTGGGACGAAAACGGGTTATCGTCGCCGCTTTGCTGGGCCTTGCTCTTCCGACGTTCCTGGCGGCTACGGCGGCCGACCTGAGCCGCCTTGTCTTCTGGCGTTTTCTGCAGGGTTTTTTCATCCCCGGCATCGTCACCGTTGCCATAGCCTATATCAGTGAAGAATCCCCGAGCCTGACGGTTGGTTCCATTATGGCGACGTATGTAACCGGTACCGTTGTGGGCGGATTTGCGGGCCGCTTCCTCGCCGGTCTGACCGCAACCCATTTGGGATGGCGCATGGCCTTTCTGGTTCTCGGGGCGATCACTCTGGCCGCGGGGCTGTCCACGTGGCGTTTTTTGCCTCGCTCTACGAAATTCGTTCGCCAGAAAAATGCCGCCGCGGCCTTCGCGTCCATACGCATGCATTTGTGCAATCCTCAGCTTCTGGCCACTTACGCTGTCGGGTTCAACGTTCTTTTTTGCCTGGTAGGAGCGTTCACCTATGTCAACTTTTACCTGGCAGACGAGCCTTTCTTCCTTGGGCCGACCGCCCTGGCTTCGATTTTTGCCGTGTATCTCGTCGGGGTGGTGGCCACGCCGGTCGCGGGACGCATTCTGGACCGCATCGGCCACCGGCGGACTTTGATGGTGGCGGTGGGCATGTCCGTGAGCGGGATGCTGCTGACCCTGATCCACAGCCTGCCTGTCATTATTGCCGGGCTGGCGCTGGAATCGTCCGGGGTATTCGCCTGCCAGTCGGCCTCTTCCAGCCATGTCGGCAAAGCGGCCGGCAGGGCGCGGTCTTCCGCCGCAGGTCTCTACGTGGCGCTCTACTACTTCGGCGGCTGCGCCGGTTCGATTCTTCCCGGTTTTTTCTGGAAGCAGACCGGGTGGACCGGCTGCGTCGGAATCATCATCTGCATTCAAGTCATCACGATCTGCATTGCCAACAAATTGTGGTTGGACTGACGGGAGGTTCATCGCGGTGTGCCTTGCTTTTCGGAGGCCTTGGTGACGGCGTCCAACCCGGGCCTCCCGCTCTTTCGGGCTCACCGTATTGTCGGTACCGCCCCTGATTCCCGGCCGGCGGAGTCGTCCCCGCAGCCTCGATGTCCCCTCATTCACCACCGTTTGTTCCATGGAATATTGCGCATCTTTCTGCTACTCTCTGACTACGGGTGACGCCGCCTTTACGGGGTGGGCGAACCCGGTGCATGTTCCTCATGCCAGAGGGTTTCCAACATGAAAGAGACGGTCGCCTTAATCGTTTTTGTATCCATTGCGGCTTTTGCATGCTTTCTGATCGTTCGAAAGCGAATCGGGATTCCGGTTGCAGTCGTTCTGCTCGGGTTTTCACTCCTGGCGGGGTGGGGCATAGCGAACTACGACTGGATCAGAACGGCCAGGTGGCAAGTGCCCGGGATCCCGGAATACAGGCAGCAGATCGAGACCGTCCGGGAAAATGCGGTGCAGGAGTACTGCGGGGAACTTGAGGGCCGGAAGGCGGAGATCGGTCTCCTCATGTCCGGCATCGAGGACGCTCAGCGCAAGACGGAATCTCAACTGAAGGAACTTCAGGCGCTTATGGCATCCGTGAAAAAATCGAGCGAGGACCTCAAGGCCGAGGAGCAGAAGGTCACGGAACTCAAGCAACAGGAGGAGCACGCCAGGGAACAGATAACGGCGATTCAAAAAGGCTCTTCCGAACTGGCGCTCCTCATGACCAAAGTCACCTGGCTGCTGGTTGAAGCTAAAACCTCCACGGGAAGCAAGCGATCGGAGGAAGCCACAAAACAGTTGCTGGACGGCCTGGACGAGGTTGTGGCCCTTGTGCTCAGCGATCCCGCGGAGCGGGCGAAATTCGTTTCCGGAGTGGTGGATTCTTTGCCGCCTCAGGAGTGAGCCGAAGCGTCAAAAAAGGATGATGATGATCGAGAAAATCACTCAACTTTTGGATTTGCTGCGTACAAAACGCCCCCTCGTGCACAACATCACCAATTTCGTGGTGATGAACTTTACGGCCAATGCCCTTTTGTCCCTGGGAGCGTCCCCGGTCATGGCCCATGCGGTTGAAGAAGCGGGTGAAATGGCGGGCCTCGCCGGGGCCGTTGTCCTCAACATCGGTACACTGTCCCGTCCATGGGTCGATGCGATGGCCCTGGCAGCCGGCGCGGCGGCGGAACACCATGTCCCCGTCGTGCTCGATCCCGTCGGGGCCGGTGCAACCCGCTTCAGGACGGAAACGGCCCGGCGGCTCCTTCGCGATTTTCCCATTGCCGTCCTGAGGGCAAACGGTTCGGAAGTGCTTGCCGTCGCGGGGGAGAACGGGGGAACCAGGGGAGTGGATTCCGTCCATGGCGCGGACGATGCCCAGGCGGCCGCCGTCGATCTTGCGAAGAAACACGGCATGGTGGTGGCGGTCACCGGGGTAGAGGATTTCGTCACGGACGGCGAACGATCCGTCAGGATTGCAAACGGGCACCCGCTTATGGCGAGAATCACCGGGACCGGCTGTACGGCGTCCGCGCTCACCGGGGCGTTCTGCGCCGTGGAACCCGACCGGCTCATAGCCGCCTCCGCCGCGCTCACCGTTTTTGGAATCGCCGGAGAACTTGCCGCCCGTACGAACCCGCGCCCCGGGACCTTTCAGATGCTGCTGCTGGACGGACTGGATGAGATCGACGGCCGCGGCATTCGGAAAAGGGCCCGTGTTCGCGCTTCCTGGCTGTAGATGAAGGTTGAGATGGATTACACGTTATACCTGGTTACGGACCGACGGCTTGCCGGGGGCGGAAGCCTGGAGGAAATCGTCGGGGAAAGCGTGCGGGGCGGAGTGACCGTCGTGCAGCTCAGAGAAAAGAAAATCTGCTCAAGGGATTTCGTGGAACTCGCCCGTGCCCTCAAGCGGAAGCTGGACCGGGTGAAGACGCCTCTTATCATCAACGACCGCCTCGATATCGCTCTGGCCTGCGGGGCGAGAGGGGTTCACCTGGGGCAGGACGACATGGACTGCAAAACCGCAAGGCTGATTGCCGGTCCGGAAATGATCATCGGGGTGTCGGTGAGCCGTGTCGAGGAAGCGGTGCAGGCGATGACGGACGGGGCCGATTATCTGGGAGTGAGCCCGGTATTCGATACGGCGACGAAAACGGATACGCCGCCGGCAACCGGCCTGGAAGGACTCAGGAACATTCGCCGCTCCGTCGGACTGCCGCTCATCGCCATCGGGGGCATCAATGCGCGCAACGCGGCAGAAGTGGTCGAAAACGGAGCGGACGGGGTCGCGGTTGTGTCGGCGATCATGGCAAGCGCCGAGCCCTGCGAGGCTGCACGGTCGCTGAGGCTCGCCGTCGCGGAAGGGCGGGCGAATCGCGCCTGATACCAAGCCGCATTCGGGAAAGCGCTAATACCGGGTTGCGTTCAGGAAAGTACCGAACGATGTTTCTCAAGAAAGTGGGGAGCTGTCCCTCCCCCCTATCCCTGCGCCGCACCGCGGTTTTGTGTGGCGCCGCGGCAAACGCCGCGAGCGCCGAGCGTTCGGCCTCACACGCCGGCGCGTGGGTCTCTAGGGCTTCACTTCGACAGGCGTTCCGATGGCTACGACCTCAAACAGCTCATCCACGGCGCTGTTGCTGATCGCTATGCAGCCCTTCGTCCAATCCTCGTAGGTGCCGCCGCCGTGAATGTAAATGTCGCCTCCCAGGGCAGTGTTGGCCGGAGGAAACTTCATGCTTTCCGAAGCCGCCATGATCTCCCTGAATTCGGCCATGGAAATGGCGCCGTAGTCCAGGGCCTTTTCCGCATGCTTAGGGGCGGGATAGTTGATGCCGAGAGATTTGTAAAACTTGCTGGTGGGGTTTTTCCTGCAAATATAAAACTCGCCCTCAGGCGTGCGCCCGTCACCTCTGACCAGTTTGTCCCCGCTGGGGGTTGGCCCGAGAGCAATCCGATATTCCCTGACCAAAACCCCGTTGTTAACCAGGAGAAGCTTTCTGTCGTTCTTATAGATATACAGCTTGGGATTGCAGATGGCTGATGCCGGGCAGTCAAGATTGACTTCACAATAAGGAGCATCCGACGGCGGCGGTTCCTGGGGAGGTGTTACCAGTTTGGCCATTTTGGGTCGTGGGGTCACGTCCGACTGAAACATCGAGCAGGATGCCAGAAGTGCGGCGATCAGGACTAAAAAGATCGCCATGGATATGGGATGTGCTTCAGGCAGTTTTTCCGTCGTCTTCATCTTCCTTCCCCATTCATGATTAGTTTTTGGTTACGGTAATACCCAACAAATTCCACAAATGGAGAGCCCCATAGTAATGCTTATCCCCATACTGATGCAAGCCCCATCTTTACTCCGAAAAGATTTTTTTGGATTCCGAAGGGTCCGGCGCTCCCTGCGCGGGTGATATGCGTTGAGTGCGCTCCGTTGGGGCCTTGTTTTTTGAGGCAACTCCCTGGGCGGTGTTCACGGATTTAAGGAAATCCGCATGTCGGGTCAGAGCGTTGTGCAGATCATTCATGGAATCGATGATCATCACGGGCGTATTCTTATCGGCCCAGTTATAGAGCTGCTCCGAAGGTTCCAGGGGCAGGTTGATGCACCCGTGTGAACAATAACCGCCGATGACATCGCCGGTATGGATCCAGACCCTGTCATATATCCTGAGGGCAAAGGGCATTGGTGAAGGTTCTCCGTAGGCGTTCGGGTAGACCGTTGAAACATGGTCCGGGTCCTTGTCCATCACCTTATAAGCCCCCGCTTTTGTCCAGCCGTACATTTTTCCTATGCCGATCTGCGTATCCCCGGTGAGTTTTCCCTGCTGGTACCACCCGATGAACGGAATGTCCTTAACGATGAGAATGAATTTGGGAATCCTGGAAAACTCCGGGATGTTCCTGGGCAGCGGGGTCCAGTCCTTGTACGCGCTGAAATTGTTCGGGACCTTCATGGCCTTGTGTTTCTTGATGTCGTCCGGGATGTAATAGCGCGCCTTGGTGTTGAGCCTGGCGAGGATCTCCATGCAGACGACGGGGGTCAGTTCCGGGTCCTTCTCGGTTAACTTCGATATTTCCTTGTCGGTGATAACCCGCATGCTCCATCGCCGGTCGAGATTCGACTTCCTGACCGGAGGTTTTTCCGTCACGGTTTTTTCCGGAGTGACCTTTTCCCGGGGGGGCTCCTCCGCTCGCGGTTCCTCGGACGACTCGAGATATTCGGTTTGGGCGAGGTCTACCGGTTGCCTGACCGCACACCCCCCGAAAAACATACAGACCATGAACAGACTTGCATACAGCCGGATGAATCGTACCACCACAACCGGACCTTTCTCCATTGCTCAGCAACGCTCGAAATATCAACAGAACGGCTTGCCGGCAAACAGCCCGGAAAGGAGTTCCCCGAGGCGGATTTCGATGCCGCCGCTTCTGAAGGCGCCAATATAGCAAGAACTTGTGAGAATGCAACTTCGAGTAGTGATTATCCGATAAGAATTTAAGCGCAAGCTGCTCCGGGTACTCCGCTTTGAATAGCAATTTAAATGGATTTTCATGGACTTATATTATAATTTAGATTCCGGAGTGATGGGGAGGCGGGGAATGGTTTTTTGCAGGTCCGAAGGATTTCCCCGCGGAATCCGTTTCCCCGTCTCACCGGTATCACCGTGGGGGGAGAAGTCGCGGGCCGTTTCGCTTGCGGCAAATGGAGGGAATTGAATAAATTCTTCACCAAAGACGGCCGGATGTGATGTAATAAGCCCCTGAAAGGGTTGATATGATAAAGAAGGCGAGTGCAGAGAATTAAAAAAGGGAGTCTCAAAAATGCCGACCACGGAATATACCCCACCTCCTAACTTTATCCGCACAATTGTTGCGGACGACATCAAAGCAAACAAGAACGGCGGCAAAGTCCTGACGCGATTCCCGCCCGAGCCGAACGGCTATCTGCATATCGGACACGCCAAGTCCATCTGCCTCAATTTCGGGATAGCCGCGGAATTCGGAGGGCTTTGTAACTTCCGGTTTGACGATACCAATCCCGGCAAGGAAGAGATCGAATATGTGGAATCCATCATGGCCGATGTCCGGTGGCTCGGATTCGACTGGGGCGACAGGCTGTTCTATGCATCGGATTATTTCGAGCGGCTGTACGAATTTGCCGTGGAACTGATCCGATCCGGCAGGGCGTATGTCTGCAGCCTGACCGCGGATGAAATCAGGGAGTACCGGGGAACCCTGACCCAGCCGGGGAAGGACAGCCCTTACCGCAACCGGCCCGTTGAGGAAAACGTCGATTTGTTTGCCCGCATGCGGGCGGGGGAATTTGCGGACGGCACGCACGTGCTGCGTGCGAAGATCGACATGGCTTCGCCGAACCTCAACCTGCGCGATCCGGTCATTTACCGCATCCGTCACGTAACCCATCACAGAACGGGTGACGACTGGTGCATTTATCCCATGTACGACTTCGCTCACGGGCTTTCGGATTCAATCGAAGGGATCACGCATTCGATCTGCACGCTGGAATATGAAGATCACCGGCCGCTCTACGACTGGTTTCTCGATGTGCTGGACGTGCCGTGCCACCCTCAGCAGATAGAATTTGCGCGCCTTAATCTCAGCCACACGGTGATGAGCAAACGGAAGCTCCTGCAGCTCGTCCGTGAAGGTCATGTGGCCGGGTGGGACGATCCCCGGATGCCCACCCTTGCCGGAATACGCCGCCGGGGTTACACACCGGAATCCATCCGGAACTTCTGTGAAATGATCGGAGTGGGAAAACGGGACAGCGTGGTCGATGTGGGGCTCCTTGAATACTGCATCCGGGAGGACCTCAACAGGCATGCTCCCCGGGTCATGGCGGTCCTGAACCCCCTGAAGGTGGTCGTCGACAACTACCCCGAAGGGCAGACCGAAGAGCTGGACGCCATAAACAATCCCGAAGACGCGGGCATGGGAACTCGAAAGGTCCCTTTCTCGCGGGAGATTTACATCGAGCGGGAGGATTTCATGGAAGACCCTCCCAAAAAGTTTTACCGGCTGGCCCCCGGGAGGGAAGTCCGGCTGCGATATGCGTATTTTGTCAAATGTGTGGACGTCGTGAAGGATGAAAAAGGAAACGTGGTCGAACTGCACTGTACTTACGACCCGACGACGCGCGGCGGCGGGTCGCCCGACGGGAGAAGCGTGAAGGCGACTCTGCACTGGGTTTCCGCTCCCCATGCGGTGCGTGCCGAGGTGCGCCTGTACGATCACCTGTTCACGAAGGCCAATCCGAACGATGAGAGTGGGGGGCTCGATTTCAAAGCCTGTCTGAACCCGAGGTCGCTTGAAGTGCTCGGGTCGTGTTATGTGGAACCGGGCCTTGCCGGAGCGGGACCGGGCAGCCGCTACCAGTTCGAGCGACAGGGCTACTTCTGCGTGGATCCCGATTCTTCGGATGGGAAGCTCGTCTTCAACCGCACCGTGACCCTTCGCGATACCTGGGCAAAAATCATGAAGTCGGGCCAGGCCGGCAAATGAGCCGGAATCGGCTGCTTCAGACGATATAACGGGGCGCGGCGGGCCGCGCCCCGTTTTTTTCACCCTCCCCCGGATCAGACAACATCCCTGTTTCGTGAGAAAGCAGCCGGAGGCGGACCGAGTTTGATCCCGGCGCCACGTACTTTCATCTTCGGGCCGGGTTTCGCAAATCGCGGCAGGGAAACCATTTGTAATCTTTTTCCCCTTTTTCGGGACGTGAATCGTGCTTAAATCGATTTCATCGACCGTCGTTCTCACGGCTTTGCCCCCTTTGCAGCATCTGTTATGATTGAAAAAAGGGATTTCAGTATCCGGGCGTGGCCGGTCCGGCTTCTTCCGACAAGCAACGGCTCCGTACTTTTCGGGACAGTCAGATGAAAGATGAAGACAAAACCAGAGAGCAGCTCATCGGGGAGTTGGGTAAACTGCGGCGGGACATCGCCGCGCTTGAGGAGGCGTCTATGAGCCTTGCATTGCAGGAAAAGAGCCCCCTGCCCGTGAGGGAAGCGCTCGCCGTCTGCGTTTCCGAAGGGCCGAAACCGAAAGGACCCGGTGATGTTGCCTGTGACGGGCCGGAAGCGCCTCCCGGCAATTTTGCCGACATGCTGGCTTTGCTGAAGCAGGAAATGGACGGAAGGAAGGCGGCCGAGGAAGCCGTTGAGAATACTTATCAGCAGCTTCTTGGAATTATAGACTTTCTTCCGGACGCCACGTTCGTCATCGACAACCGCAGGCAGGTGATTGCGTGGAACCGGGCCATCGAAGAGATGACCGGACTGGCCAAAAAGGACGTCGTCGGGAAGAACACCGGCTCCTTCATCTTTCCCTTCTACGGGGATTCGCGGGCATTGCTCATCGACCTCGTGCTCGGTGCGGACATGGAAGGCGCCCGGCAGTACGGAAAGATCGAGAGGATCGGCGATACGCTGGTTGCGGAAGCTTTTGTTCCCGCTATGAACGAGGGCAGGGGGGCACACCTGTGGGTCAAGGCTTCGCCTCTTTTTGACAGGGACGGGTCCATCATCGGTGCCGTCGAATCCATCCGGGATATCAGCGAACACAAACGGGTGGAAGTGCAATCCCTTGTGGCGCAGCAAAAGCTGGTGGGCATCATCGATTTTCTGCCCGATGCAACCTTTGTTATCGACGAGGAAAAGAAAGTCATCGCATGGAATCGTGCCATCGAGGAAATGACGGGCGTGCCGAAGGAGGAAATCATCGGCAAAGGCAGCCACACCTATGCGATCCCGTTCTACGGCGAGGCTCGTGCCCTTCTCGTGGACCTGGTTTTTGACCGTGCCGTTGAGTTCAAGCAGCAGTACGACTTCGTCGTCAAAAAGGGGAGCACGTTTTATGCGGAGGCCTATGTCCCCATGACCTACCGAGGGAAAGGGGCATACCTGTGGATCAAGGCCTCGCCGTTGTTTGACCACGGCGGCAGGCTGATCGGGGCCATCGAATCCATCCGGGACATCACCGACCGCAAAAAGCTGGAAAAGGCCCTGAGGGCAAATGCCGAAAAGATAAAACTCTTCGCCTACTCGGTTTCCCATGACCTCAAAAGCCCGATCATCGGAATTCACGGACTCACCCGTCTTCTTGCCCGACGCTACAGGGATTCCCTGGACGAAACGGGCAGGAATTACTGCGATCAGATACTGAAGGCCAGCGAGCAGGCCATGGCGCTTGTCGAAGAAATCAACGTCTATATCCGGACCAAGGAAGTTCCGCTGCATTTTGAAATGTTCAAACCCGGGGAAGTGATCGGGATGGTGAGGTCGGAATTCACCGCCCTGCTGAGTTTCCGCGGCATAAACTGGCGCGAACCGGATGACGTCCCTGAAATAAAGGCGGACCGGCTTTCGTTTGTGCGGATGCTGAGAAACCTGGTGGACAATGCCCTGAAATATGGAGGGGAAAAGCTGAGCGAGGTCCGGATCGGCTATCGGCAGACCGAGGACTTCCATGTCTTTTCGGTGAGCGATAACGGCATCGGAATCAAGGACCACGACAGCGAAAAAATCTTCGGCATTTTTCAAAGGGATGAGACATCGAAGGGGATTGAAGGGACAGGCCTCGGACTCGCCATCGTCAAGGAAATCGCCGAGAAGCATCGAGGAAAGGTGATGGTTGAAGCGGCACCCGAGGGTGGCACCGTTTTCTACGTCTACATTTCCAGGCACCTGCAGAATTAGTCCTCATCCGCCGTGACCGGTGTTCCCCTTCCTGCGCTCCCGGTCCGCTGCGGAAAGCTCCGGCCAAACCCGCGCGCGAACTTCAAGAGCGACAACGGCCGTGATCGCCGCCATCGCTCCGTGGTCCGGAGTTCCGGCCGAAAGCGCCGGCGGAAAACGGACGGAGGAATGCTACTTCAGCTTGATGTCTACCCCGCCCGTGCCAATCTGCAGGTTGACTCCCTGGGAAGTGCTGACCAGTTCGATCACGACGCCGTTCTGGTTCTTCATGACCAGGGCCGCTCCGCCGCCGCCTACCGTCGCGCCCGCGCCCATGCTGACGTAATTGCCGGAGATGTCCCCGAGTTTCTTGAGGTTATAAACATTTCCGGACGATGACGCGGAGGAAATCCCAACCGCCCCCACACTCAATCCCGAGACGCTGACGGGATACTGTTTGCCGCCGTAATTCAGAGTGCCCCCGCCCCAGCTCACGCCGATGCCGGCCGCCACCGATTCGGCGCTGAATTCAATGCTCGCATCCGGCTTCTTATCGTCGGCGTAGCCGAAAGCGAAGGAAAAGCAAAGACACACAACAACAAGAAAACCGATTGCTCCAATCCTCGCTGCGGAACTTTTCATCGTGGTGCTCCTTTCCCACTGATCTGGGGCCGTGCTGAAGGTTGATGTCAGGTGATCCAGTGAAGTATGAGTGACAAGCTAATTACCCCATGAGCCGACTGTCAATGCGGGGAGGCATATCGTCGCCGTGCAGGAAGAGCGCAGGATGCGCCGGGCCCCGTCCGTCCGATCATTTTCCCGCGTTGCCGGGTCCGGACGGGTCTCCTCTCTCGCCTCAGTGCGGCGAAAGCGCCCGTCGGCACGGGGAATATCCCCGCCTGCATTAAAAAGAGCATTTACAATATCCCTCAAGATGATTTACGATGATTTCACACTTATTCTCAGGGCGGGGTGAAAGTCCCCACCGGCGGTATCCCAAGTTGCTCTGGGGAGCCCGCGAGCGCTCCTCTCATGTGTGGGAGGAGGTCAGCAGATCTGGTGAGACGCCAGGGCCGACGGTCAGAGTCCGGATGGAAGAGGATAAGGCAGCCAGCAGCCCGCCACAGGCGCCATATCTGGTGCAGAGGCACCCGTGCGTGGTATGGCCGCTTTTTATCCGCACGCCCTGATTCTGGTAAACCGAGAAAAGACAGGAGCGTTGCCATGAATCAGAATCTTCTCAGTCGATTCGGAAATTCGTTTGAACGGGTTGAAAAGGGGCTGAATGCCCTTCGAAACGGTCGGGGCGTCCTGGTCACCGACGACGAAAACAGGGAATGCGAAGGCGACCTGATTTTTGCCGCGGAATCAGTCACGCAGCCGCAAATGGCCATGATGATCCGCGAGTGCAGCGGCATCGTATGCCTGTGCCTCACCGCTGAAAAAGTGCGGGCCCTCGCCCTGCCCATGATGGTGGAGCACAATTCCAGCCGCTTCAAGACTGCCTATACGGTATCGATCGAGGCGGCGGTAGGGGTTACTACGGGTGTGTCGGCCGCGGACCGGGTCATGACGGTAAGAACCGCCGCGGCGGTAGACGCGAAACCGGAGGACCTTCATCGCCCGGGACATGTCTTCCCCCTGAAAGCCAGCCCCGGCGGGGTCCTGGAGCGCAGGGGGCATACCGAGGCGACCGTGGACCTCATGAGCCTGGCGGGACTGAGGCCCTGCGGAGTCCTCTGCGAACTTACCAATCCGGACGGAACCATGGCGCGCCTCCCGGAAATAGCAGCCTTTGCCGAAATTCACCAGTTCCCCGTACTGACGGTGGAGGACCTGGCAAACTACCGCACGGCGCTGGAACGCAAGGCGGGTTGACCTGCGCGCTCCGTGCTCCTCGAGATGTCACGCCGCTGGACAGATGAGGTTGTCCGGGGTAGAGTAATAAGCTTGTGCCTCGCGGAGGCGACACGCCCGGATTCAGGCACAACGGCTCCGGTTCCCATGTCAACACGGTGCCGAAGCCCCAGCCTGTCGGTGGCCGCGCCTCCGCATCCGGCCGGGGTTCGGGAAAGTCCGCGAACCCTGGCCCGAGGTCTGCCTGTGACTGTGATATCAAGATGGTCCCGGGTCGCCGCCCCGGGGCACGGGGGGCTTTGTTTTGGATTTTGCCGGTATTGGCAGTATCAGCTTCGACTGGAACTATCTTTCACGCCTCTTCAGTATAGTTTTCATAGATCTTGTTCTGGCCGGCGACAACGCTGTCGTCATAGCCATGGCGGTAAGGTCGCTTCCTAGAAAGCAGCGACTGAAAGGAATTCTCCTCGGTTCGGGTGCCGCGGTGGTCCTGAGGGTCATAGCGACCTTCTTCATTGCCCAATTGCTCCAGGTCAACTACGTCAAACTCGTTGGCGGCGTACTGATCACGTGGATCGCGGTGAAACTCCTGGGCGAAGGCCCATCCGGGGAATCCGAAACAAAAGAAGCCGGAAGTGTGGTTCAGGCGGTGAAAATTATTGTGATCGCCGACATCACCATGGCTTTTGATAATATGTTGGCAGTGGGCGGAGCTTCACACGGTAACCTGTTTCTCCTTGTTTTCGGACTTGGACTGAGCATTCCGTTTGTTGTGTTTACGAGCAATCTTCTTTCCACCTTCATGGACAGGTATCCGGTGATCGTATACATCGGAGCGGCAATTCTGGGCAAAGTCGGCGGGGAAATGATCATAACCGATCCCGTGATCCACGGCTTCCTGGGCCTGGGCAAATTGGCGCAATACCTGGTTGAGGCCGTTTTCGTGGCTGGAGTGATAGGTGTCGGCCTCCTGAGGGTGAGAAGGTTGCGCAGGCTGGAAAATGCCGGGCACTCGGACAGGGGAGCCTGAGTGCAACCAGAATGGAGTGATGAGAGATGTCCATTTTAACTGTATCCAGGGAATTTGGGAGCGGCGGAGGACAGATCGGCCGGTTTGTGGCCGAATCAACAGGCTACGACTATGTGGACC
Organism: uncultured Syntrophobacter sp.; assembly: GCA_963663685.2. GTDB lineage: Bacteria > Desulfobacterota > Syntrophobacteria > Syntrophobacterales > Syntrophobacteraceae > Syntrophobacter. The sequence goes on from CAXXDT010000014.1 coordinate 920,731, forward strand.
AGGAAGGGATTCTTAAGGAAATCGAAAAACTGGGTGTCAGGTGGCAGGAGCTGGAGAGAGAACTTGAGGGGCGCTCGCTGACCATCTGGCAGAAATATGACTGGGCGTTCAAGGCCTATGGTGCGCTGATCCAGCGGGTCATCCTCGAACATGCCATAAAAGACAGGCAGGTCATTATGGGACGCGGGGGCAACCACCTGCTGGGAAACATTCCTCACGTGCTCAGAATCCGTATGACCGCTCCCATCGACGCCCGCATGGCGCGAATCATGGACAGGGATTCCATAGATGCGGACAACGCCAGGTGGCTGATCGAGAAGACCGACCGGGAGAGGGCAGGGTACCATTACGCCCTGTATGAACGCGACTGGAGTGATCCCTCCGAATATGATTTCATATTCGATTCGAGTCTTATTACGATGGACAGAATCAAAGATTTCATCCTGGATCTGCTCACCGAGAAAGATCACCTCAAAACCGGGGAATCCCAGGCCGGGCTCGAAAGACTTGCCCTGGCCGCCAAGATCAAGGCCGCACTCCTGACGGACAGCCGTATCTTTATTCCCACCCTGGAGGTGCATTCCGATGAGGACGGCATCACGTTGCGAGGGATTGTACGCCGAACGAAAGAACTTGAACTCGTGGAAAAGACGGCAAAAACTCTGGCTGGAAACACACCGCTGGACTGCCGCATTACCTTTCGCGATCATCATGCCGCTTCGAAAGCGGGATATCATCCCCTGTAGGGAGTCATTCCACGGGGGGAGTCGTTTCGACTGCGAGGGAAGTCGAAAAGATCTCATATACTTGGTTTGCGTTCAGGATGATAGCCCAGGCATTGCCAAAAGGAGCGGGGGACTGATTTAGGGGTTGCTGCCCAATTAATTCCCCAACGGGGGGGCACGGACAACCGGCTACAATATGAAGGGGACCAGGAAATCGATCTCTGCTGCGACGGCTTCCCGCGCCCCGGTCGATTGTTCCTTCCCCGGTCCTCATGTCCCGACGGACCCGAAAAACGAGTTCCCGGGCCACCCTGCCCGTCTTCGGCTTTTCGTTGCGCCGTTGCGTGAGGCTGAAAGCGACCGCCGCTCCGCTTCCGGACCGGGCCGTCCGCTTTCAGGCAACAGCCCGTTTTCCCGCCCCCCTCCCGCCGTATTTCGGCTCACGCGCCAGCGCGTGAGGCCGGGCGCTCGGAGCTTGCGGGACCTGCCCCAGCGTTTCGCCGGACGTTGCCGCGGCGTTACTCAAAGCCGCGGTGCGGCGCAGGGAAAGAGGGGAGCGCAGCCCCCCGATTTCCTGAATGCAGCCAGGTATCAATCCCCCGGGATTTCCCGATTTCCCACCGTGCCTGAAATGACGGATGGGTCGTGGAGTTCATGAAGGCCCGGGTCGCAGCCACGCCGTACGGGCCTGCACCACCGACTGCATGCCCGCAGCCGTGCCCCTTGTCCGTCGCTCAGGGACGGCCTTCCAGCAGTTCCATGTATTTTCTCAAAGTGGGCAGAATTCGACAGAAGCGCAGGGAAGCCATGTCCCGGTAGAGGCGGGCCGTGGAGTACTCCAGCCTGAAAAGCGTCAGGGTCTCGGATCCCGTGTCGTAGAGAATGGAATTGGCCGCGGGAATGCCGTCCCGGTAAGGACCTCCGACGCTCCCTCCCTTGATCCAGTACCTGGAAGCCGGATTCAGACGGATGGTGAAGTCTCCCTTTCCCGGAGGAACGTGTGCCTTGACATCCTCCAAGGCGGGCCGCCGGTTCCCGTCCGGAAGTTCGTACACGGCGGGGAGGTGGTCGTGCCCGCTGAAGATGAGCCGCGCGGGATACGAACTCCATGACTGAAGACACCCGGCGAGCGCCGTATCGTCAAGGTAGTTGAAGCACTCGATTGTCGGGGGAGTGCCCGGAGCGGGAAGATGGAAGGGGCTGTGGTGCACCACCGTAAAATTTTCCCGTTCGAATGCCATGGGCAGGTTTGACAGGTAGTCCAGGGCGCCGGGGTACGTGGAAAGCAGGCCTGCGTTGTAGGCGGTTGCCTGCATTCGATCGATCTGATGCGGGTGATCGGGGAACATCCCGGAGACGAGGAGATCGTGGTTCCCGGCCGTTGTGGGAATTCCCAGAGACCGCATGCGGGAGAGGGTCCTGTCACCGAACGGCAACCAGCCGACAAGATCGCCCACGCAATAGCACTCATCGATCTTCATCGTGTCCATGTGCCGGAGGCATGCCTCGAGAGCGTAATCGTTTCCGTGAATGTCTCCGAAAAAATAGATACGCATTGACGCCTCCTGAGAGGGGTGCAACCCAACCGGAAAAGTCATGCCCGCTGAAGCGTGCGGTCCGGTGCCGTTTCCCGGTTTCTGTCCGGGGCTGAGCGGTCTTTCCCCTTTTTATGTACCAGAGGGAAATGGCGTCCTGTCCATCAGCCAGGCCGCGAAGGGTCGCCGAGAATGAAGCCGACCGTGACTTGTCGGGCACGGCGTGCACCGGGCCCTGGAGGTCTGTTCTGAAAATGGGGATGCTTGCGCCTCCGGCATTCTTGCACCACGACCGGAGCGGGAAGCCGAACTGGTTGAAAACGATTATATAACACGATCGGCCCAGGATGCATGCTCATTCCAACTTAATCTCAAATCACTTTATCATATAATTGCCTACGGTTACCAGACTACAGCAAGGCATCATCAACTTACCGCACCGCAAGCTTCGCCCTGTCGCAGGGGGCCTGCCCTGCCCGATATACACGACTTCCGAAAAAGGACACCCAACTCCGGATATGATTTGCAGAACTTGCGTTTTGCAGAACCTCGTTTTTCCAAGGATAGGAGAGATGTATGAATTTCGAGCCGGTTTTATCGGCGATCCGGTGAAGTCGCTGGTTAGCTTACTCATGCGCCTATTCTTAAATTTCGTTGAGGAGGCGCATCCTCCCAAATCTTGAGAGAGACTGCTTTTCCCTGGTTATCGAACCCGACTTTCATTGGTCCTGCAACGGCAAAGTTCGGTTTGAAGCAACAGAATGTCGCGTGCTGGGGTGATCAGCATTCATGGGACTGGCAGGCATGAGCAGTGCTGGACGGTCTTTGGGATTTGGGAGAAGGAAGATATTATGCCGATCCGCGTATGACCCTTATGATTAGTCTTGCGACTGACACAAATCGCTAAAATAATTAACTTAAACCGATATCGCCATCGGTTCTATAGTTTTGTATATGGGCTCAATCCACAGATTGGCGTCTTACGCGGATCAACGGCAATATTGTTGGCTGTACAACGAAATGAAAGGATTTAGAAAAGGGTTTGCTATCCGGGATTATCAAGAGCAGGAAAGTCTCAACCTTCCACATTCAGGTTATTCTTAACTAACCCATGCATTATAATGTCTGACGTTGGCCTAGACGATAACCTTGATCTTCGGCTTGAAGCCGAATATATCCCTTCATAAGTGGATTGGTAAACCTTCGAAATCGATAGCGTGTTACTGTGGAACCATATTTCGCTGGTGTTATACGAATAATGTTACCGTGGCTTGCGACTTTCATATTATTGGTAGCATTGGTAAACTTCTTCTCTTCTGTCGATATCCAAGAAAATCTCTTGCATAACTCTAGGTAATTATTTCTCCAGTCATCTATTCGAACATCGACAAGATCAAAATCCGCTAATGCCCATATCATATGCTTGAAGTAGTCCTCTCCTCGTTGTATTGCAGCCTCATAGGAAATCTTAAGCTCTTGAATACTTTGTGAAATAGCTTTCTTTATGCCTTTCGCATAAATATCATTTGATATTCTTTTAGCATGATTTACCACAGCCTCAACAAGAAGTGTCTTTCCGATTAGATGTGAATAGTAAGGGAATCCATTACCAATAATTGCAATTCTATAGAGTATATCCTTTGGAATATCTATTTGTAGTGCATTAGCTGCATCCGCTACGATATCAATAAGAGCTTGTGGAGTAAGCGGCTTCAAGGAGACCTCCGTTAAATAACGAGGAACAGACTCATGGCTTCCAATAAGTTCGTGGACATTTTCTGCGATCCCCACTAACAAAAATCTCGTAGAGAAGTCTTGATCTCCGATTTGTTTAATCAGGAAAGCCAGAGCGTTTCTATCATCTGGTTTGAGTTCCTCAAGCTCATCCACTACAACGACTGTGTTACGAGAGCATGGAAGGATATCATCCAGAACTTTAAGAGTCCTAACCGCCTCATTAACATCTTTAAAATCCGGTAGTTTTGGACTTTCTTTTTCGAATGAAGACTTGATATGTGGATTAATGGAGATTTGGACTTCATATTTTTTCTTTATATCCTTTTTTGCACCAAATTTGATTGCAAGCGCGAGCATTCCCTCTCCTACTTCGCGGAATATCTCCAGCATGCTGCTTTCTGGTGCACAAGCAACATATATGTGCTCACGATCAGAATTTGTCACCGTCTGTGCAGCTGTTCTTGCCAATGATGTTTTGCCAACTCCCCTGTGGCCAAAAATAAACGGTATGCCATCAAAATGCTTAAGCTCCCTAAGAGTTACTTCGAGTTCCTCATCTCGACCGCGCAAAAATTCAATCGATCGAATTGGTCTCTCTGGTTGCAAGTTCTGTCTGATTCTTTCGAACAGCTCTGATTGATCCAAAGAACATACCTCCATTTCCTATTACTCGCGGGTGGCCCGGATTCTTGAATCCGGGGCCCGAAGCGCAAGGGGGATCGTTAGAAGACTGACAGAGTTTGCCAGTTCGAAATCCGGGATATACAGACCAGCGCTGATACTACAACTAGGATGTAGATAATGCAATAAATCAATATACCTTGCCAAAATAAAAATTTCGAGCATGTGGCCTTACGTAACGCAGATGATCTTGAGGTGTTGAACATTTTGGTCATCGAGACTTAGGGGAGCTTCTTGGGATCCCCTGCGTCCATTTCCATGCCAATAAGCCGGAGCGGAACATGGCTTGTACTTGCATCAAACGTTCCTACGATTCTTCTTCCTCGGAGGTAATTTCGTAGTTTTGGCATAGCGGTCATCAACAGGAATTTTCAATAGCTCTACGTTATACCCGAATCCTCGCAGAACCTTCGCAGTGTTATTAAGATTAACTCTTGAGAAGAAGGGAAGACGGAGTGTCCTTTCCTTCTCTTCGCTAATAACTGCGTAGACCACAGTAAATTCATCTTGCCCAGGCTTCTTGTTGATCTCAATCAAGTCCACGAATGGCGCCGAGAGTTGTCCTCGTACCTTCCTTCGAAAGTCTTCATCAATTTGCATTAGCTGAGCAGAAACAAAGCCTTGGGAAAACAGATGACTGAACACACTAGATTTCCCGTAGAGTTTCACATGAATGAGTTCGCGGTCGATGGAAAGTAGGTCGCAGATCTCAACCTGCCCATGTCCGCCACCATGCATAACTTTCTTAGTATCATCGAGAAGCGCATAGCGCTTTGGCTCCGCGGCGGCGACACTAGCATTGTATGTACCCTCCCCACCTCCTTGGTAGAAAGGCATTACAAGCTTTGACATCGGAATTCTTGCGAAGTCGGCATCAGTCCTACTGACAAAGTCAGGTGCTACACTGAACCACTTTCCGTCATTGAAGATGTATTTTTCACCGCCGTAATCGATCTCTGCGTAAAGGCATTTCAGGACCGACCAACTCCTGAAAGTAGGGTTATGGTCGGCATCCGCGCAATTGACCTTCCTCTGCCGTAACAGGTCAAGGGTAAAAGGAGCATCAGTCTTGACAGTTTTCAAGAAGCCTTGGAGGTTAATATCGGGATGCACCTCCCTCTGGCCGCCCGTGTACATGAAGCCCTTTACCGTGGACCACTCGATAATCTCTGGGATCGCCAGCCACACATTTCTAAAGTCCTTCGCGGCAAGAATCGCATTGAGTGCCGCTTCTAGTTCCCCAATCAAGAGAGAACTCTTTACCAAATAGATGTTATTAACCCATTGGTGATCCTTGGAATTCAGATCCATCTCAAACTGCTTTCTGTATTCATTGAGTAGGAACGGCACGTCGGACAGATCTAGCCTGACATTTACGGACAGCGAATCGCTGCCGGTCATTCGGTTGCCGTGAGCCGAATTCAAAGGGGTTCCCACGATCGCTTTGAGCATGTCCTGCTCGACGTCTAGGCCGAACTGATCTGGTGTTGCTTCCAGACCCGACTGAATGCGTGTGTGGCTTTGGATAGCATCTAGGGATTGAACGTCCACGCAACGGAAGGTCCTAGGGTCAACCGAATTGAGAGCGCAGAGGAGGCCGAAGCGCTCCTCGTATACATCATCCTTGAGGAGGAAGCGTCCCCCTTGCCCGAAGGCAAGCACAAACCACCTCCCTTTAGTCTCAATTACAAAAACTGCCGAGATTCCTGGGACTTTGAGCGAGTTCAGGTCCACGTCATCTTTGAATAGGTGTGCCCACTTCGGTGATGCCGGAGGTGTCCTCTTGATGAAAAGACAAGCAACTCCGCAGTCAGCCATCTCCACTTGGATCGGTGCTTCACATGACGAAATGTTCACGATCTGATCAATCGCCGTATGTGCGGCCTTAATGAGAAAGATGTTGAGATGGTATCCCTTCTTATCGGTTGCCAATTCGACCTCCAACGTCTGACCGATTCGGCAGTAGACTCAAGCCTACGTGGCCCTTCGAAGGGGGATAGGGTACATCTCACCGAAGGTGTGGGCCACATATGAATCTTGTGCCATGCCTCTAGCCAGGTAGGGTGGGCACAGCTTCATCGTGCCCACCGCGTTTCATTCTCCCCATGGATGCCCTTGTTCATCACTGATTGAGCCTCCGCCCCAGTGTTCGGGGTAAATGCCCAATTGGACATATCGATGAAAAGTGGAATAGGGCCACTCAATAACTCGCCTGACATGGCCGTGCTTTACGGGATTGTAGTGGATGTAATCCATACATGCCCGGTACTCATCTTCATCTCTGATCAGATGCTCCCGGAAACGCCTCTGCCAGATGGTGGACTCCCTGTGATGCCTTCTTGAATCATTTATCCATTCCGTGACATGGAACAGGACTTTTGTTCGCTTCGAGAAGCCTGATTTTATGAGGCTCCAACGCAGAGAGAAACCGGAGCATCCTTCAGGCAGGGTCCATATGCAGTGAAGGTGTTCCGGCAAAAGGACCCATGCGTCGATGGAAAAGGGATGTCGCTGTCGAACGTCGTTGATGGCTTCACGAAGTGCCTGCTTGCCGACTGATCCAGGATGGGCCTTCGCCGACAGGTTACCACGGTGAAGAAGAATGTTCCCCCGGATAATGAGGCACGGCGATAATTCGCCATCCACATTTCTTCCTTGTTTCAGGATGGTTCATTTCATGGGGCGATTCATGTCTGGAGAACCCGGGTGGCGGGCACGATAGAGCCTTGCCCACCCACCATTCATCACATTCTACACCATAGTGTGTTCCGCGAGTCAACCTATCTTGCCAACATCGTAACTTTCCGATTTTTCAAGATATGATGTGCTCTTGGAATCCGATCTTGGGATTTCTCTTTCCGCACTGCCAAATGGCGGAGGAATTTCCAGTGGGGCAGGTTCGCTCACCGGCTTCAAGGTTCCGAAGCAGGTATTCCTAGCCACGGAAGTTGTTGTTGATTTTCAGGGATGATACTTTCTACCTTTCCCGGTTCTTTTGAGCATTGATGTTCCTGTCCGATTCCGTGGTAATTGTCCATTTGAGCCCGTCCGATAGAGCGTGCACCGCCCCCTGCAAATCGGTCCTGTACATGGGGATGTTTCGCTCCGCGCAGCGCTGGACGACCGCCTCGGCCGGAAAACCGAACCGGTTGCCCGCGCCGCATGAAAAGACAATGGCCCGGGGCCGCAAGCGGTCCAGCGTCAGCGGGTCGGTCGAATGGCCGCTTCCGTGGTGTGCCGCGACGAGCAGCACTTTTCCCCATGTTTCTTCGCCGCCGAACACGAGTCGCTCCGTTGCCGCGTCGATGTCACCCGGAAGGACGAGGCTGGTTTCACCGTAGTCGATTCTCACCACGAGTGAGGCATTATTCAGGTCGCCGTTCCAGCCGTTTTCAAAAAATCTTTTGTCCGGATGCACGATTCTTACCCGGCACCCTCCGGTATCGCCCGGTTCGAACGGTTCATCGGGCCCGCGGACCGGGATCCCGCGTTTCAGGGCAATTCCCGACAGGGGCTGCACTCCGCTCGAATGCCCGGTCAGGCCGTTCGTCCTGAAGCATCCCACGTCGAAGTGCGAAAGGATGAAACGGAGCCCGTTTCCATGGTCCGGATGGTCGTGTGAAAGCACCACGTGATCAAGTCTCCTGACCCCGCGGTTCCAGAGGAAGGGGGCCACGACGGCCCGGCCTATATCGAGAGAGTCATCGAAAAAGCCCCCTCCGTCCACCAGCATCGTTCCGTTTCCGGGAAACCTCACCAGCGTGGATGTCCCCTGGCCGACGTCGATGGCATCGACCACCAGCCCCCGTTCCGTGCCGAAGAGATGGCCCAGGGTGCCGGCGACCGAATATCCCGAAAACAGCACGAGCAGGCCAAAGCCCCAAACCGCCTTGCGGCGCGGGTTCATCGGACTCAGCAGCAGGACCGGTCCGGCGTAGAGCGCAACGACCGATACGACCGGGACGGCCCCCACCCAGAAGTAGGCCCAGGAGAGGTGGCTGAAATAGAGGATCAAATCCTGTGAAATCGTGAGCCACCACGCACCGAATTTCAGGATGGGGAGGGCGGCGGCCGCGTTTACGGCGAAGACCGCCAGGGCGATCAGGCCCGGGGGCAGGACCAGGAAGCCCACCAGGGGGACCAGCACGACGTTGGCGACGAATCCGGCGAGTGAAAAACCCTGGAAGTAGAAAAGAGTGAGCGGAAGAACGAGAATGTTGACCGCCACGGAGACCCAGAACGCTTCTTCAAACGGATGGATGATCTCACCCGCCGGCCGCCCGCGGGCGAGGGCCGGATGGAGCCGGGCGAGCGTCAGGGGTTCGAACTTCGGATAAACGATGAAGATTGCCGCCATGCACGCATAGGTCAACTGGAAGGAGATCTGCCACAGGCTGCCGGGGTCGAACACGAGGATGATCAGGCCGGTTGCGGCGAGCACCGACAGCGCGTCCGCGTGGCGGTAACACAGGGCTGCCCCCAGACCGATGCTCAGCATGAGCAGCGACCTCCAGATGGGAGGCGTGCCGAATCCCGCGATGAAGGCGTACAGTACGGCCGCAAAGAGCGCGGGCCACAAGGCGATGTGCCTGTCGGGAAAACGGCGGAGCACAGACGGGCACAGCACTCTTACGAGTCTTCGGCAGATCCAGAGGGTGAACAGGCTGACCAGGCCCAGGTGCATGCCGGAGATGGAAAGCAGGTGAGTGATGCCGACCCGGTTCAGGTTTTCTTTCCATGTGCCGGACAGCAGTTGCTGATAGCCCAGGAGCAGTGCCGCGTAAAAGGACGCCTGGTCTGGGTTCAGCTTGTCCCGCAGCCAGAAGAGCGCATCCTGCCTGAAGCGGTCGACTCCCCCTCCGACGCGTCCGGTGAGCCTGGAGAACACGGGCTTTTGCCCGGGAGCGAGCCGGATGAGAAAACGGTCGTCCTGAAGGCTTGCCCTCGCGTACAACCCGCGTTCCGCCTGGCTCCGCACATAATCATAACCGCCGGGATTGTTGAAATTGTTGAAGCGTTTCAGCGTGAGGAGCGCGAGCACTCGGTCTCCGGGGACCCAGGGGGCATGTTCCATCCGGGGTTTTACGATCGTCACGAGCACTCCCCCGGATACCGGGATGCTCTCCCCGTCCGCCAGCGCGGATTGCAGTTGCAGCGAGAGCCGTATCTTGTCGGGATAGAAATCGGGGGGAGACGCGACTTCGGCCAGGAAAAGGGTCTGAGGCCGCTCCAGGAAGCGATCGAACCCGGGAGGATAAGGGACCGGGGGACTGCCGGCATGTGCCGCCAGGAACCCGAGGCAGGTAAAGGTCAGGAGTGCAAAGAGGGGAAAGCGGGTCGGCACGCCCGTGCCGGACAGGCAGAGCGCAAGGCCGAGGAACAGGGCGCACGCCGCGAAGACAAGGCATGCGGACGAGAGGTCCCAGGGGAAGAGGCGATGTGCGCAGATGCCCGCCGCGAAAGCGACGGTCAACCACACGAGAAGGCGAGGAGGCAGGGAAACGTGGCGCATCATAGCGGTCGGCCCATACCTTCCTGTACGAGGAGTGCGGGGAAACGGGTTGTTGCTCGAATACTTTTCCCACGGGGGGCACGGGCATCAACTTTTCCGTGCGTGAAGCGCAGGAGGGACCGGAAAATTGATCCCCGTTGCGATGGCCTCCCATGCGCCCGGTTGCTCGTTTCTTCCCCATGCCTCCTGTCCTGACGGACCTGGGAAACGAGTATCCGGGCTACCCCTGCTCGTCTTCCGCTTTTCGTTGCGTCGTTGCGCCGTTGCGTGAGGCCGAAACCACCGGTCACTCGGTTTCCGATCCGGGCCAACCATTTCTTGGGCAACAGGCCGGGAATCGATTCTCCGCTCTTTGGGGGGATGCCGAGAGTATCGTCTTGAACGCAGCTCCGTTGACCCGCGTTTCATGTGTCGTGTGGGCGTGATCGTGAAGATGGAAGCCGGTCCGGACGCACGGGTAATTACAGACCGTTGCTTGCGCGGCGTATCCGTGCTCCCACGGCGGACAGCTTTTGCTCCATGCATTCGTAGCCCCGGTCGAGGTGGTAGATCCGGCTGATCTCCGTGGTGCCCTTCGCGGCGAGGGCCGCCAGAACGAGCGAGGCCGACGCGCGGAGATCCGTAGCCATGACCTGCGCTCCGGAAAGACCAGCGACGCCGCGAACCCGGGCGTTTCTGCCGTCCAGTTCGATGTCCGCGCCGAGTCTTTTCAATTCCAGAACGTGCATAAACCGGTTTTCGAAGATCTGTTCCGTGATGAGGCTCACGCCGTTGCCCAGGGCCATGAGAGACATGAATTGGGCCTGCATGTCCGTGGGGAAAGCGGGGTAGGGCCATGTCTTCATATCGGCGCTTCGGATTTCTCCGTTCCCGCCGGCATCGAGGGTGCTGCCCTGCGCCCTGATGGACATGCCGGTTTCCCTGAGCTTGTCGATGACGGCTTCCAGGTGGCCAGGTTCGCAGTTGGTCAGCCTGAGATGTCCGCCGGTTATCCCCGCAGCGACCAGGTAGGTCCCGGCTTCGATTCGGTCCGGAATAACGGTGCAGGTCCCCGGCTTCAGTTCGTCCACTCCCTCGATGGTGATTTCGGACGTACCCGCCCCGCGGATGTCAGCGCCCATTTGCGAGAGATAGCCGGCGAGGGCCACTACTTCCGGTTCCATGGCGGCGTTCTTCAGGACCGTCTTCCCCTCGGCGAGGGTTGCCGCCATCATGAGGTTTTCGGTCCCCGTCACGGTCACGATATCGAAATCGATGACCGCGCCGTGGAGCCGATCCGCCTTCGCAACGACGTATCCGTGATCGAGTTCGATTTCCACGCCCATCCGCTGGAGCCCGTTCAGGTGCAGATCGATGGGACGCGCCCCGATGGCGCACCCTCCGGGTAGGGATACCCTCGCATAGTGGTGCCGTGCGACCATCGGACCCAGCACGAGCACCGATGCCCTCATGGTCTTGACCAGTTGGTATGGGGCTTCGAGATTGGTGATGTTGCCCGTGTCGATCGACAGTTCGGGCCCGTGTTCACTCACCGCACCCATGTGCCCGAGAAGGCTTTGCATCGTTCGGATGTCTCTCAGGTGAGGCGAGTTGGAGAAGGAATGTTTTCCGCTGGCGAGAAGCGATGCGGCCATGAGGGGGAGCGTCGCGTTCTTGGCGCCGCTGATCCTGACTTCCCCGCTCAGGGGCACACCGCCTTCTATGACAAGTTTATCCATGGTTCACCCGTTTGATTTCCAGTAGAGGACTCTCGGAACGCCCGAATAATCCCTGATAAAGGTGGAACTGTCAACGCGAGAATTCGCGTATTCCCGTCGAATCCATTCGTCCTGGCCCTTCCCGATTTCCATGAGCAGGCAGCCTCCCGGCGCGAGGTACGCCGGCGCCGCATCGAGGATCTTCCTGATGACGGCAAGCCCGTCGATGCCGCCTCCCCGAAGAGCGCCCTCCGGTTCGTGGCGGGCAATTTCCGGGGGAAGCTCCTCGAATTCACGGTCCCCGATGTACGGCGGATTGCTGACGATCAGGTCAAAGGAAACGCCGGAGGCTAAAAAAGCGCTGAAAAGATCGGCCGCGAGGAAGGAAATGCGGTCCCGTACGTTGTGCCGCAATGCATTTCGCACCGCAACCGCGAGCGCCCCGAAGGACCGGTCCGTTGCGACGATACGAGCTTCGGGGCATTGGCTTGCAAGGGCCACGGCGATGGCGCCCGATCCGGTGCCGATGTCGAGGACGCTTCGAGGCCCGCTGCCCAGCAGTTCCACGGCCTTTTCCACGAGGATTTCCGTTTCGGGCCTGGGAATCAAGACCGAAGAATTGACTTCGAATTCAAGGGACCAGAATTCCTGCTTGCCGGTGATGTACTGGGTCGGTTCGAACGCCGCCCTGCGCTGGACGACCTGCCTGTAGCGGGCAAGTTCAGCGGCGGCGAGAGGCTGATCGTAATGGAGATAGAGCTGAATGCGCGGCATGTTCAAAACATGCGCGAGGAGAACTTCTGCGTTTGCCCTGGGCTGTTCGATGCCCTTCTTCCCGAAAAATGCCGTGGTCCACTGGAGCACTTTCAGGATGGTCCATCTTTCATCCATCTGGCAGCAATCCTAGAAGATGCCCGGTCTCCGCCCACGGCGAGGCGGCAGAAGGCCCCGGTCTCAGGGCCCCCGTCCGGCGGGGCTGTCTATATTTCGCGTTTGAGCGCTTCCGACTGGAAGTGAGTGATGAGCGGGTCGATGACTTCGTCCAGCATTCCGCTCAATACCGCGTCCAGCTTGTAAAGCGTCAGGTTGATCCGGTGATCGGACACGCGGTTTTGAGGGAAGTTGTAGGTGCGGATGCGCTCGCTGCGGTCGCCCGTGCCCACCTGGCTTTTGCGGTCCTGGGCGATCCTCGCCTCCTGCTCGTTCTGCATCTGGTCCAGCAGGCGGGCGCGAAGCACCTTCAACGCCTTCGCTTTATTCTTGTGCTGCGATTTCTCGTCCTGGCATATCACCACCAGTCCCGAAGGAATGTGAGTGACGCGCACCGCCGAGTCCGTCGTGTTGACGCTCTGCCCGCCCGGGCCGGAAGAGCGGAAGACGTCCACCCGGATGTCGTTGGGATCGATGAACACGTCCACTTCCTCGGCTTCGGGAAGCACCGCAACCGTAACCGCGGACGTGTGAATCCTTCCCTGGCTCTCAGTCACCGGCACGCGCTGCACCCGATGCACTCCGCGTTCGTACTTCATCCGGCTGAAAGCGCCGTGGCCGATCACCGAGGCGATAATCTCCTTGAGGCCGCCGATCCCCGTGGGGTGAGTGTCGAGAATTTCAACTTTCCACCTGCGGATTTCGGCGTAACGCGTATACATGCGGAAAAGATCGGCGACGAAAAGCGCCGCTTCCTCTCCGCCCGTTCCCGCCCGGATCTCAAGGATAACGTTCTTGTCGTCGTTGGGGTCCTTCGGAACCAGCATGAGCTTGAGCTGTGTTTCCGTCGCTTCGATGCTCTTCTTCAGTTCGGCGATATCCTGCCGGACCATTTCCCGCATTTCGGAATCGGTCTCATGCTCAAGGAGTTCCTGGTTGTCCTGGAGTTGCACGTTCAGGTATTTGTAATGCTCGTAGGCTTCAACGATCGAGGCGAGTTCCGAATGTTCCCTGGTGACCTTCTGGTATTCCTTCTGGTTGGCCAGCAGTTCGGCGTTGCTGAGTTCTTCCTCGAGTTTATGAAATTTCTGGACGACGCTTTCAAGACGATCAAACATATATTGTGGCCTGAAGATGGGGAAATTTCCGGACCGATCGGTTTGCACGGGCAGGCCCGGAAGCAGCGGAAAATGTCGACAGGTTTCCGCGCCTTCCCGGAGCGTTTCCGCCGTTCATTCCACGGAAATCACCGCTTCTTCTGACCGGATTCAGCCCCGCAGACGATCCGCCGGATTGGTCGCGAAAACGGAAGTACCGGTCCAGGGCCTGCACCCTGTGCCGGGAAGCCCGTGCCAAGCGCTTGCCCGGCCTTCCGGGAAAAGATTGTGAGCGCCCCTACTCGGTAGCTTGCGGGGTCTCTTTCTTCTGGAACTTTTCGTATTTTCTGCGGAACCTTTCGATGCGGCCCGCCGAATCGATCAGTTTCTGTTTTCCGGTGTAAAAAGGATGGCACTTGGAACAAATTTCGACCCGGATTTCCTGCTTGGTCGAACCCGTGGGAATTTCGTTCCCGCACGCACACCTGATCACCGTTTGATGATAAGCGGGATGGATGTTCTCTTTCATTCGGGATATTCCTCCTTGAGAATATGATCGAACCGCGAATCCGTCCCACCCCGAAGCCTCCGGTTTCTTCCCTTCAGCGAGCGCAAGTCGGCGGGGGAAAGCACAAAATTTTCCCTTCCCCGCGGTGGAATCCCATCAACCGGGCTCCGCCGCCGGGGCGTACACCGATGCGCCTTTCGAGTGGGCACAAACAAGCTATTATAGTCTTAATTTAAACACTTTCAAGCGGATTTATACGTGTGAAACCTGAAGGGTACTCCGGAAAGCATCGCCGGAACGCGGCCGAACGTCCTCCGCTGAACGGAGCCATCTGCTTCCTTCTTCCCCTGGAACCGCCGGGGCCATGAGCCCGCCGCCGGCGCCGGGGCACCGCGGGCAAAGTGAGAGCGCCTGTCGACCGCGTCGCTCAGCGGTTCATCGACCCCAGAAAATCCGGATTGTTCTTTGTCCCCTGCATCTTGTCCAGCAGGAATTCCATGGCGTCGATCGGGTTGAGCGGCGAAAGCAGCTTCCGGAGAATCCAGATCCGGTTGAGGTCCTCGACCGGAAGGAGGAGTTCCTCTTTACGGGTCCCCGACTTGTTGATGTCGATTGCGGGGAAGATGCGCCGGTCAGCCAGCTTACGGTCGAGCACGATTTCCATGTTGCCGGTGCCCTTGAATTCTTCGAAAATAACTTCATCCATGCGACTGCCGGTATCGATCAGCGCGGTGGCGATGATGGTGAGGCTGCCTCCCTGCTCTATGTTTCGGGCCGCCCCGAAAAAGCGCTTCGGGCGGTGCAGGGCGTTGGAATCGAGACCGCCGGAAAGGATCTTCCCGCTGGGAGGAACCACGCTGTTGTAGGCACGGGCGAGCCGGGTGATGCTGTCAAGGAGGATCACCACGTCGCGTTTGTGCTCGACCAGGCGCTTTGCCTTCTCGCTCACCATTTCCGCCACCTGGACATGCCGCTGGGGGGGTTCGTCGAAAGTGGAGCTGACGACTTCCGCCCGCACGTTCCGCTGCATGTCGGTGACTTCCTCGGGACGCTCATCGATGAGGAGAACGATGAGGTAGGCTTCCTTGTGGTTGACCGTGATCGCGTTGGCGATGTTCTGGAGGAGCATCGTCTTTCCGGTTCTGGGCTGAGCCACGATCAGGCCGCGCTGTCCGAAACCGATGGGCGTCAGAAGGTCCATGACCCGGGTCGACAGGTTGTCCGCGATGGTCTCCAGCCTCACGCGCCGGTCGGGATAGAGCGGGGTGAGGTTGTCGAAGAGAATCTTGTCGCGAGCGACGTCCGGGTCCTCGAAATTGACGGCTTCCACCTTGAGCAGGGCAAAGTAGCGTTCGTTGTCCTTGGGCGGTCGAATCTGTCCCGAGACACTGTCTCCCGTCCGGAGGTTGAAACGCCGGATCTGCGACGGCGATACGTAAATATCGTCGGGACCGGGCAGATAGTTGTAGTTCTGGCTCCGTAAAAAGCCGAAACCGTCGGGAAGTATCTCCAGAACGCCCTCCCCGTAAATCAGGCCGCTCATTTCCGCCTGGGCCTGCAAAAGGGCGAAGATCAGTTCCTGCTTGCGCATGGAACTGGCGCCTTCGATGTTCAGCGCCTTGGCAATGGCCATCAGTTCCCTGATGTTCTTGCTCTTGAGTTCGACCAGGTTCATTTCATTGCGCTCGCGCGCGTCCTGGTCTTTACTCGTAATGTCGGGGGTGGATGCTTCGTTCATCATCATGTTCTCCGTTGTCCATAAGCTGCCGATATCGCTGAGTTGGTCCCTAATCCGGTAGGGGTTATCTGAATGCTTCAGGCCTATCGAAGCTTCAGGACTGGGAAGTGGCAATCAGCCGAAAAGCGGGTCTGGTCGATGAGTTGTTTGCTTGATGTTCATGCCCGGTGTGCCGTTGATAGGACTTCCCCCGGTCAGTATCGGGGAAGTCCTTTCTGGCGAGTTAAAGCATGCAAAAACCTTCTCCCGTTTGTCAACAGGTAAAATCCGTTTGCACCGGGAATCCGGATAAAACCCGGTGACGAGGGGGGAGAACGACGCACGTGAAAATTGAGTTCGAGGGTTAAAATCCCAAACGAGTCCAGACGCTTGGCTTCTTTTCTCCCTTGGCGATTTCAACATCGCATTTGGCCAGCATCTTTTGGACTTTCTCCTGATATCCCAAATCCCTGGCTGCCTGCTGATAGGTGGCTATCCTCTCGAACCGCACCTTTGCCGCCGAGTACTCTCCCAAACGGAAGTAAAAAGAGCCCACGTTGTATTCATGGGAAACAGTGCGTTTCTGGCACTCGTAGAGCTGCTTTTTGGCCTTCTTTGCGTAGTCCGACTGGGGAAAAGTCTGGATGACGCGCTGGAAGGCCTCCATTGCCGCCTGAGTTTCCTCGGGGTCGCGGTCCGTTCTGCTGAAAGACAGGAAGTGGCTCATCCCGATCTGGTACGTGACATAGGGAACCACGTCATTTCGCGGATGGAGCCGCGCGAATTCCTCGTATGCAATCGCCGATTCGCTGTATTTTTTATCGAAAAACAGCGCGTCGCCCACCTTCAGTTCGGCCAGTATTGCATATTTACTATAAGGATAATGCTCTTTTAGCTTTCGGAAATCCTTGAGCGCCTCATCGTAATCTTTTTTCTGCATTTTCTGCATGCCGTCCAGGGCAAGTTGTTCCGCGGTCTTATCAACCGTTGACGTCTCCTTCTTGCCGAACAGGTCACCGAAGTAATATTCCGATAAAAACGAGCCGCACCCGCTCACGAGCAGAAAACTGCACAGAACGGGGATACACACGGCAAATCGGAAGACCTTCTGGACTCTTTGAAAGGAGATCCGCATTTGATATCCTTAAAGTTGTATGGAATGGTTTTGAAACTGGCTTTCGACATAACGGCCGGCGTTAAACGCAGCGGTGGCCCCGTCTCCCACTGCCGTTACGATCTGGCGAAGCTCTTTGACCCGAACGTCGCCTGCCGCAAAAACCCCGGGAACGGAACAGCCCATTTCCTGATCCGTTCGTACAAAGCCAAATACATCCCGGTCTATTTCCGACGGGACGTAGCTTGAATTTGGCTGTATTCCGACGAGAATGAAAACCCCGCTCACCTGAAGTTCCGAAGTGTCCGTCCCTTTTGCCGCTCTCAGCGTCAGACGGTCGACTCCCTGAACCGCGTCTCCGTGAATTCCGACAGGCACCTTGTTCAGAATAAAGGAAATCCTGTCGTTTTGTAAAGCACGTTCTTGGATGACCTGAGTGGCCCGGAGGCGGTCGCGCCTATGGATGACGAAAACCCTTCTTGCGAACTTCGTGAGGTACATGGCTTCTTCGATGGCGGCATCTCCGCCTCCGACCACCGCCACATCCTGGCCCCGATAGAAGGGAGCGTCACAAACGGCGCAGTAGGAAACCCCTCTGCCCGTGAATTCGCTTTCTCCTTTGATTCCTAGCTTATTGGGCGATGCCCCGGAGGCGATCACTATGGTCTTCGTGCGAAGCTCGCCGTCGGTCAGCTTCACCGTCTTCACCGGCTCCGTCACCCCGAGATCCACCACTTCGGCGTTGCGCGTGATCAGCCCGAACTTGAGCGCCTGGGCGCTGATGAGTTCTCCCAGCCCGAAGGCGGCGACGCCTTCGGGAAAACCTGGGTAGTTTTCCACCTTTTCATAAGTGAGAAGCTGCCCCCCGAACCCCATCCGTTCGAGAAGAATGGCGTTTAAGCGTGCCCTGGCGGCGTACAGGCCGGCTGTCAAACCAGCCGGCCCACCACCGATTATTACTGTATCATAGACGTCATTCATTTTCATGCTTGAAAAAACGATTGTTGGACAGGAGAGAGCACCCCGTGAGGATCCTGTGGGATTGAGAAGTTTCAGGGGAACTGCCCGGTGAAGAAACCACCGTCAACCCACGGCCTTGTCAATGGCGGCAGTGATTTGTGACTTGGCCACTGCGCCCGTGATCTGCTCGCTTACGCTTCCCCCCTTGAACAGGATGAGAGTCGGGATGGCGCGAATGCCATAGCGACTTGGGGTTTTGGGGTTATCGTCAACGTTGCACTTGGCCACTTTCAACTTGGTTTCATAAT
Organism: uncultured Syntrophobacter sp.; assembly: GCA_963663685.2. Taxonomy (GTDB): domain Bacteria; phylum Desulfobacterota; class Syntrophobacteria; order Syntrophobacterales; family Syntrophobacteraceae; genus Syntrophobacter. Next base: position 939,252 of record CAXXDT010000014.1, read on the forward strand.
CTCCCGAGAGTTCCTCGACAACAGGCGCAATGGCCCGACACGGGCCGCACCAGGGAGCCCAGAAGTCCACGAGCACGGGCAAATCGGATTGCAGCACTTCCTCGTCGAACGTGCTGTCGGTGACTTCGATAATATTCTTCCCTGACATGAGAAAAACTCCTCTCCATCTAAAGAAATCGAAAGCTCAGGTTCAAGAATAGCTTGGTTGCACACTGACTGAGAACTATAAATCAATCCTTTCGGGATTGTCAATCAGACATTCAACTCCCCCGGAGAGTCCGTGGGAAAAGGCCGCGGCGCCAGGCAGGCGAAAAGCGGGCGGCTCATGGAACCTTCGCCAGGGGCACCGGGCCTTGCCTCGGATGTCCGGGCTGGAAGGGCAGAACGGCGGGCACTTCAAAGTCGCCTTGACCCGCATAACCATTCGCAAATCCGGGTGGAGCCCGACCTTGGCCCACGGGGATTCAAAGGGGTAAGCATTTCGGTGTTCCCGATCGGAAACGGGCTCACAGGCAAAGACCGCTGAGCCGGACAGGGTGAAATCCGGTTAGAGAATCGCCCGTCCTGGGGTATAGTCGCCGTGTTGCGGCGATTAACCTTCTTTGAAGGATGAGAAGCGATGACGAGTGCGAAAACGATCTTTCGCTGCCAGCAGTGCGGTTATGTGAGTCCCAAATGGCTGGGGCGGTGTCCCGACTGCCAGACCTGGCAAAGCATGGTTGAGGAAGCCGGCGGGAACCGCCGGGAGAAGGGGAGGCCTCGGCCGGCAGAACTGCCGGCCCATGCCGCTGTCCGAAATTCAGACCGAGATCGGGGACCGGTTCATGACCGGAATCGGCGAATGGGACAGGGTCCTCGGCGGGGGCCTCATGACGGGCTCCCTCGTGCTGCTGGCCGGTGATCCCGGAATCGGGAAATCCACGCTGCTGCTCCAGGCGCTTGCCCGAATGTCCCGGACGAAAAAAGTCCTTTACGTTTCCGGAGAAGAAAGCCCTCAGCAGCTCAAGACACGGGCCATGCGGCTCGCGATCGACTCGCCCGGGCTCCTCGTGTTCCCGGAAACATCTCTTGACGGTGTTCTGGATGCCATCGAACAGGCCCCTCCCGACGTCCTGGCCGTCGATTCCATCCAGACCATGCATGCGAGTTCCCTGGAAGTGGCGCCGGGTTCCATCAGCCAGGTGCGTGAGTGCGCCTCGCGCCTCATGCGGGTGGCGAAGGAAAAGAACATCAGCATCTTTCTCATCGGCCACGTGACCAAGGAAGGTTCCATCGCCGGACCCCGCGCGCTCGAACATCTCGTGGACACGGTGCTGTACCTCGAAGGGGACCGTACCCATACGTTCCGGCTCCTGAGGGCGGTGAAGAACCGGTACGGTTCGACCAATGAAGTCGGTGTTTTCGAGATGAAGGACAGCGGCCTCGAAGAAGTTACCAACCCTTCCCGGTTCCTGCTTGCCGAGCGCCCGGTCGGCGTATCGGGTTCGATCGTGGCCTGCCCCATGGAAGGCACCCGCCCCCTGCTCGTGGAACTCCAGGCCCTGGTCGGTTCGACGGGGTGGACTCAGCCTCGACGGGTGAGCATGGGGGTCGACGGCAACCGCCTCTCCATTCTTCTGGCCGTGCTCGAAAAGAAACTCGGGTTCAATTTCGGTCAGCAGGATGTCTTCGTGAACGTGGCGGGAGGCGTCCGTCTGCAGGAACCGGCGGCCGACCTGGCCATGACCACGGCGCTCGTCAGTTCCTACCTGGACCGGCCGCTGCCCCAGGAACTGGTGGTTTGGGGCGAAGTGGGCCTGGCGGGAGAGGTGAGGGGAGTGGGCCACAGCGCGGCGCGTGCCATGGAAGCGTCGAAACTGGGATTCACCCGCTGCATCCTGCCGAAGACCAACGCCGAGCGGATCGGCCGGGAAGCCGCCGGAATCGAATGCACCGGGGTGCGTTCCCTCCAGGACGTGCTTCGCACGCTTTTCGATCAGGACTGATGCGACGATCCGCCTCCGTCCCTCCTCGTTCGTTTCAGGACTGAAGCGCCTTTCGGATCGTTTTCCCGAAAGGTTTGGACAGAATGCCCACTTCCGTGATGATGCCCGTTATGTACTTGTTGGGAGTCACATCGAAAGCGGGATTCAGGGCCGTCGCGCCTTTAGGGGCGACAAGGCGGCTGTTGAAGTGGGTGACTTCCTTCACGTCCCGTTGTTCGATGGGGATTCCTTCCCCGTTGGGCAGGGTCGGATCGATGGTTGAACGGGGGGCCGCGATGTAGAAGGGAATTTCGTGCGTCCGGGCGAGCACGGCCACCATATAGGTGCCGATCTTGTTGGCGGTGTCCCCGTTTGCCGCAATCCGGTCGGCGCCGACGACGACCACGTCGATCATCCCGCGGCTCATGAGGCTCCCGGCCATATTGTCGGTGATGAGCGTCACCGGTATGCCGGCCTTCATCAGTTCATAGACCGTGAGGCGCGCTCCCTGCAGGAACGGTCGTGTCTCGCAGGAATAAACCCGGACGGTCGGGTCCGCTTCGAAAGCGGATCGAATCACGCCCAGCGCCGTGCCGTAATCGGCGGTGGCGAGCGCCCCCGCATTGCAGTAGGTGAGAATCCGCGCCCCTTTGGGAACGGCGGCTTTTCCGTAAGACCCGATGGCAAGATTCACCGCAACGTCCTCTTCGAGGATCTGGTCCGCCTTCCGGCGGATGAGCGCGTGCAGTTCGGGCACATCGGCCCTGGGGTTCTCAACCACGACGGAATATATTTTTTTCGACGGCCCAGCTCAGGTTGTGGCCCGTCGGCCTGGCGGTCTTCACCTGCTGGCAGAGGCGAACGAATTTCCTGGTGAAGGTCTTCGTGTCCGCGGCCTGGATTTTCCGCGCTCCAAGGGCGAGGGCCAATGCGCCCGCCACTCCCACCGCGGGGGCGCCCCGAATCGCCATGTCCTTTATCGCCGAAACCACCTGTTGAGGGGTTGTGCATCGGATAACCACTTCACGCTGCGGCAGGAGTCTCTGATCGAGAATCGCAACCGCATCTCCATCCCAGTAGATAGGCGGCAACCACTGCCTGGCCATAATGATTCGTCTCCTGATTCCTTGGTTCGACGGCTGATAGGTCGGACATAAAGCAACGGGTATGGGGGATTGAGGCTTTCCCTCGTGCTCACGAGCAATGCATGCGGGCAGACGATCCCTGCACTCGTGGCGGCATGCCCTCCGGCGCAACCCCGGTATCACGGGGGAGGACCCTCGCTGCCCGAGGTTGTTCCCGGGGGACCGTTCCCACGGAAAAGAGCCGCTAATCCCCGGCGAGTTTACTCTTCAGGATGTCGTTCACCAGTTTGGGATTGGCCTTGCCCCGGGACTTTTTCATCGCCTGGCCCACGAAAAACCCGAAAAGCTTTTCCTTTCCCGAACGATACTGTGAAACTTCTTCCGGGTTTTCGGCAAGCACTTCGTCCACGATCGACTCGATGGCCCCTTCGTCTCTGACCTGCACGAGTCCCTTCTCACGGACGATGTTTTCCGCCCGTTTCCCGGAAGTATACATTTCATCGAAAACGGACTTGGCGATCTTGCCGCTGAGCACTCCCGTGTCGATAAGCCGCAGGAGTTCGACAAGGTGTTCCGGCGGAACGGGACAGTCTTCGATTTCCCTTTCGTCGCGCTTCAGTTCCCGCAGAAGTTCGGACATGATCCAGTTGCTGACGATTTTGGGCTGGGGGAAAGCCCGGACGACCGATTCGAAATAATTGGCCAGGGCCTTGGAGGACGTGAGCACCCGGGCGTCGTAAGGCGGAAGGCCGAATTCCCGCGCAAAGCGGTCGCGCCTGGCTTCCGGGAGCTCGGGAAGCGAAGCGGTGACCGATTCGACCCATTCGTCGGAGACCTGGATAGGCACGAGGTCGGGGTCGGGAAAGTACCTGTAATCGTGGGCTTCCTCTTTTCCGCGCATACTGAGCGTGATATTGCGGCTCGTGTCCCATAGCCGGGTTTCCTGGACGATGGGTACCCCACGTTCCAGCAGGGCCCTTTGACGCCTGATTTCGAATTCGAGCGCCCGCTGTACGTTCCGGAAGGAGTTCATATTCTTGAGTTCCGTCTTGGTGCCCAGGGTCTGTTCCCCTGCCGGCCGCAGGGAAATGTTGGCGTCGCACCTCAGGCTGCCTTCCTCCATGTTGCCGTCGCAGATTTCGAGATATCGAAGAATTTCCCTGACCGTCTTCAGGTAGGCGGAGGCCTCCTCGGATGTCCTTATATCGGGCTCGCTCACGATTTCCATGAGAGGGACCCCGGTCCGGTTATAATCGACATAGCTCAGGGGCTTGTTTTCGTCATGGATGAGCTTCCCTGCGTCTTCCTCCATGTGTATCCGGTGGATGCGAATTCTTCTGGCGCCCCGGTCGGCCTCGATATCGACCCACCCGTTGCGGGCGAGGGGCAGTTCGTACTGGGATATCTGGTACCCTTTGGGCAGATCCGGATAGAAATAATTCTTTCGGGCGAACCGGCTGAACGGGGCGACCGTGCAGTGGGTCGCCACGGCCATCCTCAGCGTGAATTCGACCACCTGGCGGTTCAACACGGGAAGAACGCCGGGCATTCCAAGGCATACCGGGCAGGTATGCGTATTGGGGCTTGCCCCGAAAGTCGTCGAACACCCGCAGAAAATCTTGCTCCGGGTGAGGAGTTGAGCATGAATTTCCAGTCCCATGACGGCTTCATATTCCATATCAGAATGTACTCCTTTGGCTGTGGTCGGAAACTCCATCCATTTATCACAAACCTTTGAAACTGTCGCGATGCTTTTTGAGGTTTCGCCCGGCGACGACGTCGACCGGAGGATCCCGACGCCTGCAATCATGTTGCATACCGATGACCTTGGGTATATAACCTTGGCGCTCGGCGAGGGCGTGCCGCGGGGCCGGAAATCGACGTGTGCCTGCGCGGGGATGGCGTCCCTTCGGCGGATATGCGTGTTTTCAGGGTATTTCGGAGTTGTGAAAAAATGTGCCAGACCTTTGCCTTGCTCTCATGAGCTTTTGCACAATGAGGGCGACGTTCTTCTTGCACCGGGTGCTGAACGGCTGTAAAATGCCCACATTGTGCCATCGCTTGGGCTCAGTTCTTTTCATCGATTGAACAATTGGAAAGGGCAGGTTTGTTCGGAACCTTACAAACAACGTTTGACATTGTGAGATCTTTCATCTAGGTATATAGTTTATGCGGGAATAGCAGATGGGTTTTGGATGAGGGCTCTCGTTGGTGAGACATGATCTGCACTGGTATGGAGTTGTTTCGGGGATAGCGAGGAGAAAAATGAAAATTCACGAGTATCAAGCCAAACAGTTGTTCCAGAAGTATGGAGTCCCCACTCCTCGTGGGAAAGCGGCTTTCACCGTTCAGGAAGCGAAGGCGATCGGCGCTGAATTGGGAACGTTTCCGGTGGTAGTGAAGGCCCAGATCCACGCGGGTGGGCGCGGTAAGGGCGGTGGAGTGAAGCTGGCCAAGAACGCTGCCGAAGTCGATCAGTATGCAAGCAGCATTCTCGGCATGACCCTGGTGACGCATCAGACGGGTCCCGAGGGCCGGGTGGTCAAAAAGCTTCTCGTCGAAGAAGGTCTGCCGATCGAGAAGGAACTCTACCTGAGCGTGCTCCCTGACAGGGGAACGGCAAAAATCGTTTTCATGGCGAGCGAAGCCGGCGGCATGGACATCGAGGAAGTGGCCGCCAAGACGCCCGAGAAAATCATCAAGGTTTACATTGATCCGCTGCTGGGCTTCAAGGGGTTCCACGCGAACGAACTCGCGTACGGACTGCACCTGAAACCCGAACTGATCAAACAGTTCAATGCCATGGCCGCCGCCCTCTACAGAGTGTGCGTGGACTATGACTGCTCGCTGGTGGAAATCAACCCGCTCGTCATCACCAAGGACAACAGGGTCATCGCTCTGGATGCCAAGATCAATTTTGACGACAACGCGGTTTATCGTCATAAAGATATCCAGGAATTCAGGGACCTTGACGAAGAGGATCCTTTCGAAGTCGAGGCTTCCAAGTACGAGCTCAACTACATCAAGATGCCCGGCGGAAATATCGGCAACATGGTGAATGGTGCCGGTCTCGCCATGGCGACCATGGACATCATCCAACAGGCTGGTGCGGCCCCTGCGAATTTCCTCGATGTCGGCGGCGGCGCCAGCGCGGAGCAGGTTGAACACGGCTTCCGGATCATCCTGGCCGATCCAGCGGTCAAAGGGGTGCTCATCAATATCTTCGGCGGCATCCTGCGGTGCGACAGGCTGGCTCATGGGGTAGTCGACGCGGCCCAGAAGGTGGGCATTAACGTCCCCGTGGTCATCCGTATGGAAGGGACCAACGTGGAGCAGGGCCGTGAGATTCTGCAAAAGTCCGGCCTGAACCTGATAACTGCAAAAGATGTCTCGGACGCCGCCCAGAAAATCGCTGCGGTTGCCAAAGGGTAAAAGGGGGAGATCAGATGAGCATTTGGGTGGACAAAAATACAAAGCTATTGGTACAGGGCATCACGGGTAAGGAAGGTCAGTTCCACACTTTGACGTGTAAGGCTTACGGTACGAATGTGGTCGCAGGTGTAACCCCGGGCAAGGGCGGACAGGAAGTTGAGGGAATCCCCGTTTTCAACACCGTTGCCCAGGCCGTCAAAGCAACGGGCGCCAATGCATCCATGGTCTTCGTACCGCCTGGATTCTGCGCGGACGCGATTCTGGAAGCCATCGAGGCCGGAATTCCCCTTATCGTGGCCATTACCGAGGGCATCCCGGTCATGGACATGCTGAGGGTGAAGAACTACCTGAAAACGAGCAAGAGCCGGCTCATCGGCCCCAACTGCCCCGGGATCATCACCCCCGGCCAGTGCAAGATCGGTATTCAGCCGGGCCCACATCCACACTCCCCGGCCCCGTCGGCATCGTTTCCCGCTCCGGGACCCTCACCTATGAGGCCGTGCATCAGATCGGGAGAATGGGCATCGGGCAGAGCACCGTTATCGGGATCGGTGGAGACCCCGTGAACGGGACCAACTTCATTGACTGCCTTGGCGCGTTCCAGGCTGATCCGCAGACGAAAGCCATCATCATGGTGGGTGAAATCGGCGGGTCCGCTGAAGAAGATGCGGCGGATTTCATCAAAAAGAACGTGACCAAACCGGTCATCGGCTTCATCGCAGGCCTCACGGCACCTCCGGGCCGCCGCATGGGGCATGCCGGAGCGATCATCAGCGGTTCCAGCGGGACCGCTCAGGGCAAGATCAAAGCCATGAAGGCCGCCGGCATCACGGTCGTGGAAAACCTCGGCAAGATGGGGGAAATCGCCAAAGAGGCGTTCAAGAGCGTGATATCATAGTCCATCAATGAAGAGGTCCTGAAAGAGGGTATCTGCCGCTGTTTCTGTTAATTTTTGCAGATGCCGGAACCGTTCCACGAGAGCCTTGCCAAGGGGGGTGAGTTCTGAACCGCCCCCCTTGGCCCCACCGATCCTCCGCTCAAGAAGAGGCTGCCCCAGGCGATCCTCCGTAGCCTTGATCTTCCCCCAGACCGCCCGGTAGCTCATGTTCAGTTCCTTTGCCGCGGAGAGTATCGAACCGCGTTCCTGGATCGCCTGCAGGATGCGGGCGCGGCCGGAGCCGAAAACCACTTCTCCGCTTTCGTCCGCTATCCAGATCTTGGACCTGATGGTGAACTTTTTTAGATTCTGATTCACGGTTTTCCCCCGAGGCAAACGGTCCTCACCGTTGCCGGCACAACCACCCGGCCTTATTCCTCATCCGGCCGCCGCTTCCGGACCCGCTCCACGCGACGCGTTTCCCCCGTGCGGGGTCGATTACGCCGCCCGGCGGAGAAACGGCTTTTCTTGCGCCAGGCCAGTCGTTAAAGTATATTGCCCAAGCGTGCGGCGTTCGTGCTGACTGTCTTACCGAAATATAACGGATTCCGAGCACATGGGACGAGCGGGCTGCCCGGCCGGGCGATGCGGACAGGTCCGGCTCATGCCGACGAACCTCAGGATAATCCATGTCGAAATTTTTGAAAGTAAAAACATCCGGGGAAGTTCTCTCCATTTTGAGCCGTTTCGACTCCCTGGAACCGGAAGAAGCCGGTATTGAATCGGCCGAGCGGGCGGATCCTGGCCGAACCGGTTTCAGCCGCCGAACCGGTGCCTCATTTTGCGCGTGCCACCATGGACGGCTATGCCGTGCGCGCCCGGGACACTTTTGGGGCCTCCGAGACGCTTCCCGCCTTTCTGGAAGTCGGAGGCGAGGTGTCCATGGGAGAGTCTTCGTGCCTCGAGGTGAAACCGGGGAAGGCCGTGGCCATTCCGACCGGGGGAATGCTTCCCGGTGGTGCGGATGCCGTGGTCATGGTGGAATACACTTCCGCGCTGGACGACAGGACCATAGAAGTCATGAAACCGGTAGCTCCCGGCGACAATACGCTCCAACCGGGAGAAGACATTCCCGACGGTGCAAAATTATTCGCCGCGGGCTCGGTGCTGCGCCCCCAGGACGTGGGCGTGCTTGCCGCCCTCGGAGTGGCGAGGGTTTCCGTTGCCCGCAGGGCCGAGGGTCGCAATCGTTTCAACCGGTGATGAAATAGTACCGGTGGGGACTTCACCGCTGCCCCGGGGGAAGATCCGCGATGTGAACAGCTTTACCTTGGCCGCCCAGTTGGAAGCCGCCGGCGTCCTCGTCGGCCTCAGAAAAGTCATTCCGGATGACCTGGAACTCCTCACCGATACCTGCGAGCATGCCTTTGCCGATCACGATGTCGTCGTGCTCTCGGGGGGCAGTTCCGTTGGAGCGAGGGATTATACGCTGCGTGTGCTGGAACGCTTCCCGGACAGTGAGCTTCTCGTCCACGGCGTGGCTGTCCGACCTGGAAAACCGACCATTCTGGCGCGCGTCGGCCGGAAGATTTTCTGGGGGCTCCCCGGACAACCGGTGTCTGCCATGATGATTTGCCGGGCCTTCGTGCTTCCTTCTCTGGACGTGCTTCAGGGGGTGAGGCTTTCGGGAATGAGGGAGGAAATGAACACCGTGGCCGCCGTACTCGGCAGGCCCGTTCCGTCCGTCCACGGAAGGACCGATTATGTTCCTGTCGTCCTTTCGAAACGCGAACGGGTGTTGACTGCGGACCCCGTTTTCGGGAAATCGGCGATGATCAGCACGCTGGCGCTGGCCGACGGGTACATCACAATCCCGGAACACGCGGAGGGAGTCGACCGGGGGACGGAAGTCGAGGTCAGGCTTTTTACGATTTCCCGCAGGGTCGGTTGAGCCCGCGCCGGTGTGCCCGGACAATCGTCTGCGGCCGGTTCATGAAACCGCATTGCCGGTCGGCGGGATTCCGGGTTCGATGTCTTCAACATCCAATTCCACGCTGATGGACTGCCTCACCAGGTCAACGCTCAGCACGAGCCGCCCTTTTTTGGGATCCCGCCTGGTCAGGAATCCCATGCACCCGCATAATGGGCCGCGCACCACCCGCACCCAATCCCCCTGCTTCAGATAGGGATGAGGGATTATCGGCTCAGGCGATTCAAGGGCTTTCTGTAGATTGTCGATCTGATAGGCAGGGATAGGTACGGGGCCTTCCGAGCTCCTCAGGATGTGAACCGCGCCGGGTGTCTTGAGAATGTTCAGATTGGTGTAATTGTCGAGAATCGTGTGAAGGAAGACGTAGCCGGGGAACAGCGGAACACTGATCCTTTTGCGCCGGTCCAGCCTTTTGCTCCAGCAGTCCATCAGAGGCAAAAAGCAGCACAGGGATTTCTGCTCGAGCCGTTTGGTGACTTCCTTTTCGTGGTTGACCTGGACGTAGAGGGCAAACCAGGATTCCTGAGAACCCGTCAGCCTTGGGCATAAAAGAGGACGCCCTCCCCGGAAGGTCGGAAGATCGTATACCTCCGTCCAGCATTCGTTGCTCTTCATAGGTTCGCCTTCTGATCTTACGCTACGATGTGTTTCAAATACTCAATAATCGATATTCACTAGAACGCACCAACACGATATTGCTACAATCCTTCCCTAGGAAAAAGACAGGCACCGGGATAGATGCCCCTGCACGTAAGCTGCCACACCAAGGGAAGGACATGCAATACTGAATTAGCCGCCAATGGGGCTGAGTGTGTATAACTGGAGCGCATCTTGCCACATCATGAGCAGGGTATGCAAGAATTAATCGCAGAAGGGGCGATCTTGAAAGAGGAGTTCGCGGGAATGTAATACCAAGTAGCGTTCAAGAAAGCGCCAATCGATGTTTCTCATGAAAGTGGGGAGCTATGCTCCCCACACCCCTACGCCGCTGCGCGGCTTTGTGTGGCGCCGCGGCAACGCCGCGAGCGCCGAGCGTTCGGCCCGCGCGCTAGCGCGTGGGCCGAAACCCTGAGGGGTGCGGGGGAATCATTCCCCGCTCTTTTAGGGGATACTAAGACTATCATCTTGAACGCAAATCAGTATAACAATACGAAGTCTCGGGAATGAGGCAACTTGCCGTTTCCACTGATTTTGATGACGGAAACCCTCTCGATTTCCGTTTATTTGAGCGGCTGTGGGATGTCGCCGTGCCCGGATGCGGGCATCCGGTCATTTTCCGACGAGTTCCTCCAGTTTCCATGGAGTGGGCAGTCGTACGAGCTTTCCCTGCCGATTGCCGTACAGCAGGTACCCGTTCTTGAGGGCGTAATAAAACAGGTCCCGTGTGATGAGGACGTCCATCTTGCAGTATTCGATAAGCGGTTCCCAGCGGTCCTCCCTGAACCACTTGACCGCCTCCAACCCGTCACCCGCCTTGGGCTTGCCGAGCGTCTTCTCGCCCAGATGCCCCAGGCTCACCCGGAAACCCGCCTTGCGGTGTATTTCATCCAGGATGTCGAAGGTCGGCAGCCGTCCGAGGTCGAAGGTCGTATACG
>CAXXDT010000015.1:0-145700 GCA_963663685.2 uncultured Syntrophobacter sp.
TGTCGATTCCCATCTCGAGGGCGCTCGTCGAAATGACGGCGGCAAGCGAGTCGCTCGACAGTTTTTTGCTCGATCACCCTGCGCTCCTCGGGCAGAAAGCCCGCGCGGTAGGAGCTGACCCGTTTCGGCCAGCCGGGGCGACATGCGCTGGACGCTCATGTGGACCAGTTCCGTGAGCTTGCGCGATTGCGTGAAAGCGATGGTCTTCAGGCCGGCTTCGGCCGCACGGACTTATAAGCCTGGCGGCGGTGCCGGACACGGGGCTCGCGGCAGCGTCCTTCCGGTTCCAGAAAGATAAAATGGCGTTTGGCCTGGGGGGAACCGTTTTCGGTTATCACGGAGGATGCCGTTTTCGGCCGGACCGATCAACTGTTCGGCAAGTTCGACGGGGTTGGAAATGGGTGGCGGACAGAAGGACGAACTGGGGATTGCTTCCATAATACCTGCAAATGCGCCCCCCCCCCCCCCCCCCCCCCCCCCCCCCCCCCCCCCCCCCCCCCCCCCCCCCCCCCCCCCCCCCCCCCCCCCCCCCCCCCCCCCCCCACCCCCCCCCCCACCCCCCCCCCCCCCCCCCCCCCTCCCCCCCCCCCCCCCCCCCCCCCCCCCCCCCCCCCCCCCCCCCCCCCCCACCCCCCCCACCCCCCCCCCCCCCCCCCCCCCCCCCCCCCCCCCCCCACCCCCCCCCCCCCCCCCCACCCCACCCCCCCCCCCCCCCCCCCCCCCCCCCCCCCCCCCCCCCCCCCCCCCCCCCCCCCCCCCCCCCCCCACCCCCCCCCCCCCCCCCCCCCCCCCCCCCCCCCCCCCCCCCCCCCCCCCCCCCCCCCCCCCCCCCCCCCCACCCCCCCCCCCCCCCCCCCCCCCCCCCCCCCCCCCCCCCCCCCCCCACCCCCCCCCCCCCCCCCCCCCCCCCCCCCCCCCCCCCCCCCCCACCCCCCCCCCCACCCCCCCCCCCCCCCCCCCCCCCCCCCCCCCCCCCCCCCCCACCCCCCCCCCCCCCCCCCCCCCCCCCCCCCCCCCCCCCCCCCCCCCCCCCCCCCCACCCCCCCCCCCCCCCCACCCCCCCCCCCCCCCCCCCCCCCTGAGCCTTCGGAAAATCTGGGCCACGTGGCTTCCGAATATGCCGCGGTAGGTGTGCATTTCATCGATCACGACATACCGGAGGTTCTTCCAGAAGGCTTCCCACTTCGCGTGATGGGGGAGCAGGGCATAGTGCATCATGTCCGGATTCGTGAGCAGGACGTGAGGCGGCTTCTGCCGGATTTTGGACCTCTGGTACGGCGTTGTGTCCCCGTCGTAGACGGCGGCCCTGAAGCGCTCTCCGCCGCTGACCTTCGCGGAAATGTCGAAGAAATGTTCAAGGGTGTCCAATTGATCCCTGGTGAGGGCCTTGATGGGAAAGAGGTACAAAGCTCTTTGTTCCGGGTCCCGGAGAAGCCCTTCGGCAACGGCAAGATTGTAAACGAGCGATTTCCCGCTGGACGTCGGCGTTGCCACCACGACGTTGTCTCCGGACCGGATCCGTTCCAGCGCGCGGGCCTGGTGGACGAACAGCCGCGTTATTCCCATGCGCGCCAGGGATTCCTGAAGCGGTTCGGGGAGGGGGACATCCGGTTCGCCGAAGGCGGGGTCTTTTGCAGGCAGCACCGCGTGATGAATGACACTGAAACCTTGCCATTTCTGATTGAGAAGGGCATTTAAAAATCGCTGCATTCTTCGGCTCCATTTGCGCGAGGGGCAAGGCCGGTATTTCCTCGGCGGCTCGCGGGACGTAACATCGGACTCTACAAATATGTATGGGAAAAGATTAACTCAACATACGGGTGGTGAGCAAGAGGAAGAAGCCGGAGGGGGGCGCGGCAGGACTTCCGTGGGCGGTCAGGATCCCCGCCGGTTGTTCAAAGTTATATTTGTGGAAAGCACAACATGAGGTAATATGCCTTCAAGGGCAACGGGTTTGAGCCTTTTCGGCATGGACGTCTGTGAAGGTGTTTCAAGGAACGCGACTATTCTTAAAATGTTGTGGATAGACGAGGAGGAGACCATGATTCTTGAGGATGCCATTAAAAAGATCCACTGGCTTGGACATGATGCAATCCGCCTGGAAGGGAGTACGGTCGTCTATTTCGATCCTTTCCAGATCACCACCACTCGGCCCGCAGACCTGATCCTGATCAGCCACGACCACTTCGATCACTGTTCTCCCGAAGACGTCGTGAAGATTCAGCGGGACGAGACGACCATCGTCACGGACGCCTCGTCGGCGGGCAAACTCAAGGGTGACGTCCGGATAGTCGCTCCCGGCGACCGCCTGAAGGTCAAGGGGGTCGATATCGAGGTGGTCCCCGCCTACAACACGGACAAGGAATTTCATCCCCAAAAGGCGGGGATGCTCGCATTTATCATCACTCTCGATGGCATCCGGTACTATTTTGCCGGGGACACCGACGTCATTCCCGAAATGGCGAAAGTGGACGTGGATATCGCCTTCCTGCCCGTGTCCGGGACCTACGTGATGACGGCCGCACAGGCCGTGGAGGCCGCAAGGACCATCAAGGCCAGGACGGTCATTCCCATGCACTACGGCGCCATAGTCGGGTCCGGGGCCGACGCCGCAAGCTTCAGGAAGGCCCTCGAAAAAGAATTGAACGTCGTGATCCTTAAAAAAGAAAACGTGTGACCTCTCACACTCCATCCGTGGCGGCCCTGCGGCCGGCACGGGGTTCCCGGTATGCTTCCGGCCGTCGTGCCAGGAAAAGTGCACCGGGAACCCGCACATCCGGCAGCCGCCCGTTCTCACACAAGTTGCATACCCTCGCAATCCCTTTCGGAAAACAGAGCCGCTGATAGTATGTCGCATTCCCGGCCGGGGCATAGAAAAGAGACGGTCGGTATCGGCGCGAATAAACCTTGCCCGGTATCAGCCGTCTCTACCTTCCGAGGGTGTGAACTACCGCCTCGCCTAAAGCTCCCCGATGGAACTGTCGATATAGGGATGAAGGACTGACGGGCGCCGCGCGGCTCGGAGGGGGCCGCACCGGCGGCGTGGCCCGGAAGATGTGAAGCGATGCCAGGGACGGCGGTTCTTCGTGTGCAACCCGTTGAAATACCGGATTGCGGGGGGGGCAATTCCCGATGGTCTCACGGCTTCCCGGCGATCCGGGCTTACGGCCGCGTATGCAAAAGAGGAGTCCGCATGGCGAGGATTGACGCATTTTTTAAATTGATGAATGAACAGAAGGCTTCCGACCTCCACCTGATTTCGGGGCAGCAGCCGGTGTTGCGGATAAGAGGCGATCTTGAGCGCGTCAAGTTCAAGGTGCTCGACGATGACGAACTGCGCACCATGCTCTATGAGATCACCCCCGAAGAGCGGATAAAGGTGTTCGAGGAGACGGGAGACCTGGACTTTGCGTATGAAATCGCCGGGCTGGCCCGCTATCGCGCCAATTTCTTCCAGCAAAAGAACGGAATTGGCGCCGTGTTCAGAGAAATCCCGAGTGAAATCAAATCGGCCGAGCAACTTGGGCTGCCGTCGGTGGTGAGCAGGTTGGCCCTGCTGCCTAGGGGCATGGTGCTCGTTACGGGTCCCACGGGTTGCGGCAAATCGACGACCTTGGCTTCGATCATCGATGAAGCGAACCGGAAGCGGAAGGACCACATCATCACGATCGAAGACCCCATCGAATTTGTGCATACCAGCAAGAACTGCATTGTCAACCACCGGGAAGTGAGCACGCACACGCGTTCGTTTTCCGCCGCGCTCCGGGCCGCCCTTCGCGAGGACCCGGACATCATCCTGGTCGGCGAAATGCGGGACCTCGAAACCATCCGCCTGGCCATAGAAGCGGCGGCCACCGGGCACCTCGTATTCTCGACCCTCCATACCACCAGTGCCTACAAAACCGTGGACCGGATCATCGAGGTCTTCCCGGTGGGCGAGCAGGCGCAGATCCGTTCAACCCTGGCCGATGGAATCCGGGCCGTCGTCTCGCAGGCCCTGTTTAAACGTGTGGATGTCAAAGCCAGGATCCCCGTCCTGGAGATCCTCATTGCGACCCATGCCGTGCGGGCGATGATCCGGGAATCCAAGACCCATCAGATCCCCTCGGCCATGCAGACCGGGAAAAAATACGGGATGCAGACCCTGGACGACGGCATTTTCGCCCATCTCAAGGGGGGGCGCATCAGCGCAGGGGAAGCGTATATGAAATGCGTGGACAAGGAAAAATTCCGGCCGTACCTGACGGAGCCGCCGGAAGATTTTACGGAAGTGTAGTCGAAGGCGGGGCAGGAGATGATTCCCCGGAAAAGAAGGACGACGGCGCCGGGGGGGCAGGGGAGGTGTGGCCGTGAGACGATCGGATCTGGACTTCTTTCTCAATCATATTCTGGATGAATATCCCGGGGCCTCGGACATCAACCTGACCGTCGGCAAGCCGCCCCAGGTGGAAACAGACGGGAAGCTCGCGCCGGTCTGCCGGGACCTCGGCATCCCGAAGCTCACTCCGTTTCACACGGAGATGATCATGTTGAACCTGGCGGGAGCGGACCGGCGCAATCTGCAAAACTTGCTCAGTCACGGTTCCTGCGACCTTTCATACCATTTGCCCGGACGGGCGCGCTTTCGAGTCAATATCTTCTCACAGCGCGGGACGTATTCGATCGTTATGAGGCAGCTCCCGACGCAAGTGCCCACCGTGGAGGAACTGAGACTGCCGCCTGTTCTGAAACAGGTGGCGGAGGAGAAATACGGCATCGTGTTCATAACGGGGGCGACGGGCAGCGGGAAGTCGACGACCCTTGCCGCCATTCTGAACGAGATCAATCAAAAAAAAGCCAATCATGTGATCACGCTGGAAGACCCCGTCGAATACGTTCACCCCCAGTTGCAGTCCACGTTCAACCAGAGAGAACTGGGGCTGGATTTCGACACCTTTCCCAACGGCCTTCGTGCCGCACTCAGACAGGCCCCCAAGGTCATCCTCGTGGGGGAAATGCGTGACAGGGAAACGGTGGAAATCGGATTGAGCGCGGCCGAAACGGGGCATCTCGTCCTTACCACCCTGCACACCATCGACGCGGGCCAGACCATCAACCGTATCATCGGCATGTTCGAACTGGAGGAGGAACGCCTTATCAGGATCCGTCTTGCGGACACCCTGCGCTGGGCCGTCTCGCAGCGCCTGCTCCCGAAGGTGGGCGGAGGCCGGATCGCCGCTCTCGAAGTGATGGGTTCCAACATGAGGGTGAAGGAAGCCATCATGAACGGAGAATCCGAGGGGAAGACGTTCTACGAGATGATGCAGCAGGCGAGACCCTTTGGATGGACGACGTTCGACGACTGGATCATCGGACTCTACAGGGACGGTCTGATCTCCGAGGATACGGCAACGGCCTACGCTTCCAAAAGGGCCGTCGTAAAGCGGGGAATCGACAATATCCGGTCCGGCCGGGGGGAAAAGACCTCCGACATCGAGGGACTGAAAATCGATCGGGACTACGCTCGCGGCGTCGAATGAAGGCCCCGGAGGAAGCGGCCTTTCGCTGATACGGCGGTTCAGCTCAATTCCACTGTTTTAGGGTGTTCTCCCCCCCCAGGTTCCTGACAATCCCGCGCAACACCCTCTCAAAGACGTTCGGGATTGCGCCGCGTTTTGCGGTTACTGCGTATCGCACTGTTGTCTTTCCCGAAATACTATTCAATGTTCGGCACTCTCATCCCAAGTTACCTGCAAAACGGAGTCTCGAGGTACCCATTTTGATGCTTCGCCGGTGAGGCGCAGCATCATGGACAACTGCGTTCAAGAAAGCGCCATGTGATGTTTCCCGGGAAAGTGGAGAGCTGCGCCCTCGCCATCTTCCATGCGGAGGGGGGATTTCCATCGGCGGAACTTCGGAAATTTCCCGGCGCGCGCGAAGTAACGTGAGTGCGATGCCGTCAAGGGAAGCAAACCGGGGGCTCCGTGCTTATACGTAAAGGATGGAGTGAACAACGTGGGAAGGTAAACACGATGCCGCCATCCGGTTGGCGGCCCTATGAATCCCGACCGGGGCGGTCTGTTGTCGACGGGAAAAGGAAACAAGAATGAAGACGTTTACGGGTATTGCGATAGGGGTATTCTCGGTCGTCGCCGTTTTGCATCTTTTGCGCATCATATTCGGCTGGGAAGTGACACTGAACGGAACGGTCATCCCCCTCTATGCCAACGCGATCGGGTTCGTTATTGCGGGCGGGCTCGCCGTGGGGCTCTGGCGCGAAAACCGGAAATGAAGCCAGGCAAATGCCGAACATCCCTCACGGTCTTCCGAATCGGTGACAGCCGTGTTTCACGGCAGGGGAGGCGATTCCGGCCGTGTGAGCCGGAGGATTCTTTTCGTTTCACCGAATGCGTGGACGGTGCCTTTGATTCGCTTTCTTCCCTCCGTATTTTCTGTTAAATAAAAATCATTGTGGGATTGAGATGGTCGGCCGTTTCAGGGGATCGGTGGACCTCTGACGGTGTTGCGCCGACCTGGGCGGATTTGACGGGGGCGGGTGCGACTGCCTGTAAACATGCGTGGGGAAAGGACCGAAACCAGGGGGGAGCATGAAGGGTACGGACGGATTATGCAGCAAAAACGAAGCACCGCTTCAGGTGGTCCTCTGCAGGCCGGAGATTCCTCAGAATACGGGAAACATCGCGAGGACCTGCGCTGCGACACAAACGCCGCTTCATCTTGTGGAGCCGCTGGGGTTCAGGATCACGGATCGGCATCTGAAACGGGCCGGTCTTGATTACTGGCCGCACGTCACCCTGAAGGTCCATGCCGGTTTCGATGCCCTCCGGGAGGAACTCGCCGGGTGCCGGCGAATCTATCTTTCCGCCCGCGCCGAAAGGCTGTGCTACGACTTCAGGTTCAGGCCGGGGGACTGCCTGTTTTTCGGTTCCGAATCGGAAGGGCTCCCGAAGGAATTGCTTGAATCCGACCCGGGGGTTGTGCTAAAGATTCCAATTAACAGGGCCAGGGTTCGAAGTCTGAACCTTGCCACGTCTGTCGGGGTTGTTCTTTATGAAGCTCTACGTCAATTGACTCTTCAAAATGAAATTTCGTTTTATTCATTTTCGCCTCAATCGTGAAAGCGTTGAGGCACGTTGGACGCTTGTCGCATCGGAGTTCCGAAGGTATCCACCCTTGATGGATTGGGGAACAAAGAATGACGCGTGCACAGCAGGAAGGGTTAAGAGAGAGGCTGTACGAGATTTGCCCGGAGATGGAAGACTTGGGCATCTACCCGATCGTGACAAACAAGGGCAATAGGCTTTGAGTGGTGCTTTTTGAGAGCAGGGACTGCTTGAGAAGAGATCCACCGTTGAGTTCTTTTCTTGTCTGCGCCTATGGTGAGGACAGGGATATGAGTTCGAACAGGCCGGCCTGGGAAAGGGAACTGCGGCGTGCGATGGCCGAGGCGAAGCGGAAGATGCGCCTTGGCAAGGGAATGAGATCGCATATAAGTTGATGTTAAAGTTGGATAATCCGGAGATAGGTAAGTGGCGGTCATCGAGTGGAAGGGGATTAAGTGGAAGGCTGCACACGGTGACCTCTCCATTCCGGAATTGTTGACTACGCTGAAGGGTTTTGGGCCCATGGAAGTCCTCGAGTTCGAGAAACCGGGATGTTATCGGGGGGAAATGAGCCTGTGCCTGACGGAAGAGGGAAAAAAGGAAATATCCTTGTATTGCCTCGATGTCCTTGGCGAAAAGCGCACAGGGCACGGGAGATCGGCTCTTAAGGAGCTGAAGCGTATTTTCAAGGGTGACGTCTATGCGGAGGACCCCGGCACTGCCAGTGCCGATTGTGCTCCGGAGCCGAACCTCCTCTTTTGGGTCACGATGTTTCGGGAAGGGTTGGTCGATGTGGTCGAGTGGGAAAGAATCAGCTTGGGTCCGGGAATGAGCGAAGCGGAGATTGATCAGGTCGAGAAGGACCTCAGGGAGGCCATGGCAGGCAAAGAGAATGTGGCCGGCAAATGAAGGCCCATGATAAGATCAAGGAAGTCGAAGAGCTCGAGAACATCTGCCGTCATCACCGCCGGGAAGGTCGGCGCATAGTTTTTACCAACGGCTGTTTTGATCTGCTGCATCTGGGGCATGTCCGATATCTCGAAGCGGCGCGTGCACTGGGCGATGCCCTCATCGTAGCCCTCAACACCGACCGGTCCGTCGAACGGATCAAAGGTCCTCTCCGTCCCATCACCAGGCAGGAGGAACGCTGCGAGGTGGTCGCCGCGCTCTGTTGCGTCGATTATGTCACCTTGTTCGACACTCCTGATCCCTTGCCTCTGATCGAACTTTTTCAGCCGGATGTCCTTGTTAAGGGGGCCGACTGGCCTTTGGGAAAAATCGTGGGGGCCGGTTTCGTTGAGGGGAACGGCGGCAAAGTGGTAAGAATACCTCTGACTCCCGGTACGTCCACAACGATGATCATCGACAGGATTGTGAAACGGTTTGGGACCGGAAAAGAGCCGGGCTGAGCGAAGCACCGCGGACCGTGTTTGCGGCGATTGCACGGCCGGAGGGGTGGCCCGCCTGATGGTTCATCCCGGAAGGAGAAGTCGCGTTGGTAGTGAAAAAAATCAAAGTCTCCAAGAAGGCATCCGACAAGCTCCCGGATGCGTTAAGCCTTTCTGAACGCTGGGACGCGTGGACCCAGAAGAACTTCAAGTTTCTGATCGCCGGGGTCGTGGTTCTGCTCGTGGCCTCGGGGATCCTGTGGGGGATCAATTCCTATAAGGGCAGACAGGAGAGCGCCGCGCGGTCGGACTACGCGGTCCTGTTCGGGAAATGGCCTGCAGAAGCGGCGGACGCCAAAGAATGGGAGGCGTTCGTTCCCCAGTTGGAAGAATTCATCGGCAAGCACGACGGAACCAACAGTGCCCTGAATGCCAAGACCGACCTCGCCCGGGTGTACATCAGGCTCAACCGTTTCCAGGATGCGGTGGTCTGGAGCGGCAAGGTGCTGGGAGAAGTCCCGCCTAAGAATCCCTTGAAGCCCATCGCTCATGAGCAGCTTGCCGTGGCCTACGAGGCGCTCGGCAAATCGGACGAAGCGATGGATCAGTGGAAGGCGCTCAAGGCCGAGGGGTTCGAAGGGTACAACCGGATCGTGTACTGGAACCTCGCCAGGCTCTACGCTCAGAAAAAGGACAACGCCAAAGCGGCCGAACAGTACGAACTGGCCGTGAAGGCCCAGGGGGTCTACCCCAGTGCCGCGCTTTTGGAATCCGAACTCGCGAAAATACAGCCGGCGTCCGATGAAAAGTCCAATGCGGGAGCGGCAAAGGACAAGTCGTAATGCCGTGCGTGCGGTGCCGGTGACTGCGGTTGTCCGCCTCCGCTCGGGGGGGATCGCCGAAGGAACATTGCCGGTGGATTCGCCGACCATTTCCCTTGACAGATCTTTTGAAATCGGATAAGCGTTCTGCAACTGAGTGATCAAAGCATGGAGCTTTCGATGGCTGTTCGGTTTTTTTACTTTAGCAACTTTCTTTTTGAGGGCGGCTTCTTTTTTCGGAGGCCTGCCTGTGGGGGGAGCGAAGTAGGCTGAACCGGACCTGACATTCGACTGAAACCATGGGTAGGCGCAACGAGGCGGCACCCATGGTTTTTTTGTTTTGGAAGCCGTGGGTGGTTTTATCCACGGCTTTTTTTTGCTCTGACGAAAATTTGGAGATGGAGGATCAAAAGGATGATTTACAACATCGAATACGAGACAATGTCCCGGGAGGCGCTGCAAGCCTTGCAGTTGCGTCGCCTGCAGGAAACGCTGGATCGTGTCTATGCGACCGTTCCGTACCATCGGCGCAAATTCCAGGAAGCGGGGATTACTCCCGCCGACATCAAGTCACTGGATGATCTGCGGAGGATCCCGTTTACGACCAAGCAGGATCTTCGCGACAATTACCCGTACGGCATGTTTGCCGTGCCCATGGACAATGTGGTGCGGATACACGCCTCCTCGGGGACGACCGGGAAACCGACCGTGGTCGGGTATACCGCCCGGGACATCGGCATGTGGGCGGAAATGATCGCCCGTTGCCTTTCGGCTGCGGGGGCTTCACGCGGAGACATCATCCACAACGCCTACGGCTATGGGCTGTTCACCGGCGGCCTGGGGATCCACTGCGGGGCGGAACTCCTGGGGGCCTCGGTGATTCCCGTGTCGGGTGGAAACACGAAGCGGCAGATCCTCATCCTGAAAGACTTCGCTCCCACGGTTCTCACCTGCACTCCATCATATGCCCTGCATCTGGCGGAAGCCGCGGCGGAAATGGGACTCGGTCGCGACGATCTGCACCTCAAGGCCGGGGTTTTCGGCGGCGAACCGTGGTCGGTCGGGATGCGGGAGGAGATCGAACGGAAGCTTTACCTCAGTGCTGTGGATATTTATGGTTTGAGTGAAGTGATGGGACCCGGAGTCGCCGTCGAGTGTCGCGAGGCCAAGAACGGGCTGCACGTTTTTGAGGACCATTTCATTCCTGAAATCATCGATCCGGTAACGGAAGAGGTTCTGCCCTACGGGGAAAAAGGCGAACTGGTCTTCACATCCCTCACGAAAGAGGCGTTCCCCGTCATTCGCTACCGGACGAGAGACGTGACGTCGCTCAACCTCGAGCCCTGCGTCTGCGGTCGAACTCACGTCAGGATGGACCGGGTGAGCGGCCGGACGGACGACATGCTCATTATTCGCGGGGTCAATGTATTCCCGTCTCAGATCGAGAGCGTGCTGATGGGTATAGAAGGAATTGAACCGCACTATCAGCTCGTCGTCGACCGCAAGGATACTCTTGATATTCTGACCGTGATGGTTGAAATTGGAGAACTGAAGTTTTCCGACGAAGTGAGGAAGTTGCAGGAACTCGAAAAGGTCATCGGGAAGAACATAAAAGAATATCTCGGGATCACGGCCAGGGTCAAACTGGTTGAGGCGAAGTCCATCGCCAGGAGCGAAGGCAAGGCCCAACGGGTTATCGACAATCGCAAGATCTAATGAGGCGAAAGGAGCTGGACATGCGCGTGGAGCAAATGTCGGTATTTTTGGAAAACAAGGCGGGAAGGCTTTCTGAAGTTACCCGTATTCTGATGGAAGCCGGAGTGAACATCAGGGCACTGTCCCTTGCCGACACTTCCGACTTCGGCATTCTTCGGCTGATCGTTAACGATATTGCCAAGGCCCAAACGGCGCTGCGGGAACATGGCTTCACCGTCGGGAAGACGGACGTGGTGGCCGTGGAAGTGGACGATCGCCCGGGTGGTCTGCACAAGATCCTCCAGATCCTGCAAAAATCGAATGTCAACGTGGAATATATGTATGCTTTCGTTCAGCAGAGCGGGAACAACGCGGTGATCATCTTCCGCTTCGACAATCTGGACGAAGCCGTGAAGGTGCTGACTCAAACCGGCGTGAAAGTGATCGACGGGAGCCAGCTTTACGCCATGTAGGCGAGGAAGAACGCGGGGGGAGTGCTCGCGAGGACGGGTTTTCTCGTTCCCCGGCGGGGTTTACCCGTGGCCCCGCCGATTGGACGGGACGATCATGCGAGAAATTTCAAACGCCTTCCACAGGTGTTTTTTCTCCGGTCGAAGTGGTAGAATATAACCCGTTTTTATTGGAGACCGGAGAAGGAGCGCATGAGAATCCCGTTTAGCAGAGGTGTGGCTGTCTTTTGGTGCATGGTTTTGTTCCCCGTGATGGCAGGGATGTGTTCCGCGGCCGATTCCAAGGCCCCCGGGACAAGGGCCCAGATGGACGCCAACGTGATCCAGGTGGACAAGTACGGCGTTTACGTTCCCAAAATAGTGTTCTATTTCGATCCGGCGATGGGCAAGCAGAAGATCGATTCCCTTACCTCCGCCGCGGAGAAGCTCAGGAACAAAAAGGCCACCATCATTTACTCCGTGAACGGGGACCTCGCAGCCGACAAGCACCCTCTGCTCGTGGATATCGTCCCGTACCGGGAAGAACCCGTGGCGCTGGCCAATGAGGCCCCGTCAGCGGAAAGGGTTCAGAGTTTGCCTCAGGGAAGGCCGGGCTGGAGGACGGAGGGCGGAGAGCCTGCCGAGCGGAACCAGAACGGTCAGCCGCCGGTTGCCGGCGATTCTTCCCAGGGGTTGAGTGAAAGGGGCAAGCCTGCTCCCGCCTTGGCGCGCGCTCCATTTCCCGGCTCGGGCCGGGACGAAGGCGGCGGCGAAGGTGTGGAACGCCGTGAACCGATCCGCAAAGAGGAAGTCCTCTCTTTTATCGACAAGTGCATGGGGGCCACGGTCAGGAAAGACACCGACGCCGTGCTTTCCTGTTACGCCGACAGGGTGGACTACTACGCAAAAGGACCGGTAAACCGCGATTTCATAAGGAAAGACAAAGGATACTATTTCAGAAACTGGGATTCCATTGATTCCGCGATCGAAGGGGCCGTGGTCCTCATCGTGACCGACCAGCAGGACCTGAAAATCGCAAAGTTCACGTCTTCCTTCAGCGTCAGCAACACGAGAAAGTCCGTATCGGGGCGGGCTGAAAACATCTGGAAGATTCAGAGAGTCAACGGTGATCTGAAAATAGTCGACGAGAAGCAGAAGATACTGAACAACTGATTTCAGGCTGTGATGCGGGCGATCCCGTCGACCGGACGGGATCGTTTTTTTTTGCCTTCCCACCGGTACCTTTGTTCGAATGTTCGAACTTCCTTCCGTGATGGTCCGCAGAACCTGTCTTTTCGCCACGTTGCCGGGTCTTTCCCAGGTTTCATAATCTTCATTTCGGACGGCGCTGAAATGTGCTATTAGTTGGTCATTCGCGCCGGTGGTAACGGCCGGCTCATCGCCGGGGGAGGAAGGGGTGGAAAGGTGCGGGACGCGTTTCTTTCCGATTACAAAGGTTCAATAGACTACCTGTACGGTTTGCAGAATCACGCGATAAAGCTGGGCTTGAACCGTACGGAGAATCTCCTGGCTCGACTGGGCGATCCTCATCGCCGCTTTAAATGCATCCACATCGCCGGGACAAACGGCAAGGGCTCCACCGCGGCCATGTTGTCCAGCATGCTGAAGGAACACGGCGTCCGGGTCGGGTTGTACACTTCGCCGCATCTGGTCCGCTTTTCGGAGCGGTTCCGCGTGAACGACCGGGAAGCTGAGTCGGAACGGGTGCTCGCCGTATTTGAGCGGATCAGGGAATGCCTCGACGAAGGGGAGCCCCCCACGTTTTTTGAGATGGTTACCGCGATGGCCATGCAGTATTTCGCGGAAGAGAAAGTGGAATTGGCCATCGTCGAGACCGGGATGGGGGGGCGTCTTGACGCCACCAACCTGGTCAATCCGTCGGTCTGTGTCATCACCAACGTGTCTTTCGATCACCAGGAATACCTGGGGAACACTCTGGGGGCCATCGCTCATGAGAAGGCCGGCATCATCAAGGATGGTGTCCCGCTTGTGACCGGTGCCCGCCAGGCGCTCGTCCAGGGCATCCTGAAGGCCACCTGCCTCAGACGGAACAGCGTTTTGTACCGTTTCGGGACCGATTTCAAGGCCAGACGAAAAGCGGACGGTACGTTTCAGTATCATGGGCTGAGAAGGAACTGGCCATCCCTGGGGGTCGGCCTTCCGGGAGAACATCAGGTCGGCAACGCGGCCCTTGCCCTTGCAAGTCTCGAAGCACTGGAAAAGCAGGACCTGCTGACGATCAGCCCCGATGCCGTCGAGCGGGGGCTCGCCGGAGTGAGATGGCCGGCGAGGCTGGAAGTGCTTCAGGAACATCCGCTCATCCTGCTGGATGGAGCCCACAATCCTCAGGGTGCCGATTCACTGAGAGACGCACTGGAAAACTGCTTTTCCTATAAGCACCTTCACCTGGTCATGGGAGTTATGGCGGACAAGGACATCAAGGGAATATTCCGTCGGTTGCTGCCGCTCGCGGAAACCGCCATATTCACGAAGCCCAGGTATTCCAGGGCCGCTGATCCGGATGATCTGCGCCGTTTGGCCAGGCCTTTCATAAAGCGGCATTACGTCATCCCGGATGTGGCGGCGGCGATACGGCAAGCCAGGCTTTTCGCGCAACCCGATGATTTGATTTGTATTGCCGGTTCACTGTATCTTGCGGGAGAAGTGAAGGAACTGCTGGGGGAACCCCTCATCTGATTCCTTCTTATGCCGGTGCGGCCCGCTCACGGGCCTCCGGCGGCCGGTTGTATCCTTTTGGTGTGAGACCTGGGGCGACAGGCCTTGGCGTGGATCATTCGGATCTTTGAGCAAGAGACAAAATGCGCAACCTTAGACGTCTAGCCCATCGCATCGTTTTTTTCTCGGCCGTTGCATTGCTGCTTCTCTTTCCGGAAGGATCGGGCCTGGCGGACTCGAAGAGCGTTGCCACGCTTGGGGTCAACCGCGAGAACATCCAGGGCGCAATCCAGGGACCATGGAATATCGAGGCTGCAAGCCTTACCTACGATCAGGCCAGCCAGGTATACACCGCCGAAGGCGCCGTGCGTATCACCTCCGGGGATCGTGTGATCCAGGCCGACTGGGCTTCCGTGGACATGGAGAAGCGTCAGGCCGAACTGAGAGGGAAGGTCTTCCTCCAGTATGGAAAGAACTGGCTGAAGGGTGAGCACGTTTTCTGGAACCTCGATAAGGAAACGGGCTGGCTGGACGGCGGTCTCATCTATTTTGCCGAAAATCAGTTCTACGCTCGAGGCAAGTCCATCACCAAGTCCGGTCCCAACCAGTACGAACTCAAAGACGGTTTCATGACGAGTTGCGACCCGGATAACTCCGACTGGAAAATCCGGTACGACGAGATGAAAGTGAACCTTGACGGGTTTGCCTGGGCCACTCAATCGTCTTTCTGGGTGAAGGACGTCCCGGTGTTTTACCTCCCGGCGGTGGGGCTCCCGGTACAGGAGAACAGGCAGTCCGGCTTCCTTCTTCCGTGGGGCGGGTATTCCAATCTCAACGGGGCGGATATGGAAGTGCCGTTTTACTGGGCCATCCGGCCTGACATGGACCTCACCTTTTATGGGCGGTACATGAGCGAGCGTGGGTGGATGAGCGGGGCCGAATACCGGATCAACAATCCCACCTGGGGGGAAGGCATATGGCTTTTCAACTACCTCCAGGACCAGGCCGGCAAACAGTTCCTGAGCGACCAGGGGTACCCCTATCAAACCAATGAACGGTATTGGGCGCGGGCGAGGCACTCCTTTGACCTTCCCGGGGACATCGAGGGGCGGTTGGACGTCGACTATGTAAGCGACCGGAATTTTCTGCAGGAATTCGGTAAAGGCTCCGTATCCTACGACACGTCGAATACGCTCTTCCGTGAATCCTTCGGCCGCGGGATTCTCGATGACAAAAGTTCCCCCACGCGTGAGTCCGCTCTGTATATGGACAAGCACGGAGAGTCCTACCTCGTCGGGCTCGATATCCGCTATTGGGAGCAACTGGTCGGGTCGCAAAACGAGTTCACCCTTCAGCGCCTGCCCGCCCTTTCCTACAGCCTGATCCCGAGCTGGGTCGGCACCTCGCCGCTTTACTACACCGTGGACAGTTCAATGGTGAACTACTGGAGCAATGAGGCGGATAAGGGGCAGCGCCTCGATTTGACTCCCCGCCTTTATTACCCGATGCACTGGAAGAATTTCCTGGATATCGAACCGTCCATCGGGGTGCGATCGTCGGGCTATTCGGTGGACTGGCAGAGCGGGTCCTGGCAGCAATGGCAGGGGCGGGTCGCTCCCGATGTTCAACTGGATATGAGCACGCGGTTGAATCGGGTGTACCCGATCAACTTCGGGGATTATGTCGCGGTCGAACACTCCATACGGCCGCAGATCACCTATCAGTATGTTCCGGACCCTCTCGAGGGGCATCTGCCCAGGTTCGACAGGTACGACGACGATCCGTTCAGGAACGCTCTCAAATACGGGGTCACCAGTTTCCTGACGGGCAAGGAAGTGAGGCAGGATTCCGAGGGGAATTCCGTGACCAACTACCGTGAATTCTTTCGGATGGAGGTCTACGAACTGTTCAACATCGAAAAGCCGGGGACCGAGGACTCCTTCTTCGACTTCAACGAAAACCAGGGCTTCACGACCGTGGGGACGAGAATCGACGTGATGCCCAAACGGTTCATTATGCTGTCCTATGACGCCAATGTGTATTCGGACGACCCGGAGGGGCGGCGCCAGGACTTCCTCGTGACGCTGGACAACGGCAAAGGGCAGACGGTGAGGTTCGATTATGAATTCAGCAAAGGCGACATACCCATAAACGAGTTTTCCGCGGAACTCGTGCTGAAGACGCTCCCCAACCTTTACCTCAACACCTACCACGACTATTCATTCGATCAGGGGCAGATGTATAAGCAGGGGTACGGGGTAAAATACCTCCACGGGTGCTGGGCGCTGGGCGTGGCCTACGAGCGGGAAAACAGCGACCAGCAGGTGATCGTGTCACTCAACCTCCTCGGGCTGGGCAATGTCCTGGGGAGTGTCGGGTACAAGGGCGGAGATTCCTCCTCGGGGTCGCCTTTCTGATGCTCTTTCGTTTGCCGTACCTCCGAAATCCGCACTTTGGCAAGAACCCGCTTGACTTTCTATTTTCGATCTTTTATAGATCAACGCTTCGGGTTTGACATTTAATGGAAGCGGAGAACCGTCAATGAAGACTATCAGCGCGAAATTTGAAGCGGACGAGCGCAAATGGATTCTGGTGGACGCCGAAAACCAGGTTTTGGGCCGGCTCGCCACCCAGATTGCCCTGCGGCTAAGAGGAAAGCATTTGCCCAAGTTTACCCCTCACCTGGATCTCGGTGACTTCGTCGTGGTCGTAAATGCCGAGAAGGTGCGGCTGACCGGGAATAAGTGGGACCAGAAGCTGTATTACCGGTACAGCGGTTACATGGGGGGGATGAAAGTACAGAATGCCCGGAAGCTGAATGAGGACAATCCGGAAAGGATGATTCGGCTGGCGGTCTGGGGGATGCTTCCAAAAAACCGGCTCGGTCGGAAACTGATCAAGAAGCTTAAGGTGTACAAAGGATCGGAACATCCTCATGAGGCACAGCAGCCGGCGAGGATTGCCTTGTAAAGCGACAAGCATACCAGGGAGACTTCAGGGATGGTGGAACAGCGGTTTTATGCAACTGGGAAACGAAAGACGGCGGTCGCGCGGGCTTGGCTCGAACCGGGGACCGGCGCCGTGGTGATCAATAAGAAGCCCGTCGAGGATTATATCGACCGTGAAACCAGCAAAATGGTTATTTTTCAACCAATGGTTCTGACGGGCACTTACGGGAAGCTGAACGTCTCCGTGAACGTGAAGGGCGGAGGGGGATCAGGCCAGGCGGGTGCCATACGGCATGCCATCTCCAAGGCGCTCCTCGAGTTCAATCCGGAATTCCGTGAAGTCCTGAAAAGGGCGGGGTTCCTCACCCGTGATTCGAGAGTCAAAGAAAGAAAGAAGTACGGCCGACGCAGTGCACGCGCAAGGTTCCAGTATTCGAAGCGTTAAAATCGGTGTTCTTTCGGTTCTGTTCCAGCATGGCACTGACCCTGGGGTAAGGGCGCTCGCGCCTTTCTCATGCGAAGCCTGATTGTTCGGAACGCCAATGGTGCGACTCAACCGGGTCGCTGAATACAGAATAAGGGGATGCGCGTAATGCGTATCCCCTTAGATTTTATGGAACGGGGGATATTATATGTTGCGGGTTGCTGTTGCAGGCGCGTCAGGTTACACGGGATTCGAATTGATTCGTCTGTTGAATCGGCATCCTCATGCGGAGCTGCGGACGATCACGTCGAGGGCCTTCAAAGGGCAGCGGCTCGACGAGGTATATCCTGCCCTGAGGCGGCACTGTGACCTGGTGTTCCAGGAGCCGGACCCGGACAGGCTGGCGTCCGCGGCCGACGTTGTCTTTACGGCGCTCCCTCATCAGGCGGCGATGGATATCGTCCCCGCCCTGCTGGAGCGCGGCTGCAAGGTGGTGGATCTCAGTGCCGACTACCGGTTCAAAGATGCCGCCGTGTACGAATCGTGGTACCAGGTCCACAAGACCCCCGGGCTGCTGGCCGAGGCCGTCTACGGACTCCCCGAAATTCATCGTGACGAAATACGGACCGCCCGGCTCGTGGGGAATCCCGGGTGCTATGCGACCAGCGTTATCCTTGCCGCGGCCCCTGTTCTCAAAAGCAAGCTGGTGGTCCCTGCGTCGCTTATCGCCGATTCCAAATCGGGCGTGTCGGGTGCGGGCCGTGGTGCATCTCTGGGTGTTCATTTTTGTGAAGTGAACGAAAGCTTCAAGGCATATAAGGTCGCCGAGCACAGGCACACCCCCGAGATCGAGCAGGAGCTGAGCGCCTTGGCGGGTGCAAAATTCCCGATAACGTTCACTCCCCACCTCGTTCCCATGACCCGCGGGATTCTGAGCACGGTGTACGCGAGCGTGACCGAGGGGGTCGAAGGGGCGGACATCGACGAGGCGTTCAATCTCTTTTACCGGGATGCGCCGTTTATTCGATTGTCCGGCCGGAAGGAACTTCCCTCAACCCTCCAGGTCAGGGGAAGCAACTATTGCGACATCGGGTGGAGGTTTGAAGAAAGGACCGGACGCCTCATCGTCATTTCTGTCATCGACAATCTGACGCGGGGGGCTTCGGGTCAGGCCATCTGCAATATGAACCTGATGTGCGGGCTGTCCGAAGATTGCGGACTGACGGACGCTCCCTGGCAGCCGTAGAGGTTGCCCGGCAGGATTTCCATCACATGCCGAAAGGACGGATTGTGGGCTTGCCTTCATGAAATCTCGTCCTGCCCCGGTCGCCCAGGGCCTCTCACGAACCCGCATGCTTTGTCAACACACAGGCCGACGGCCATGAACGGATACGATCCGCAGGCAAAAAGAAATTTCAGACTGACCCTGGAATACGACGGGTCGCAGTATCACGGCTGGCAGAGGCAGCAGGGCGTTCTGACCATCCAGGAGGTCCTCGAGTCCAGACTCGCGATGATCCTCCAATCGCCCGTCGCCGTGCACGCTTCCGGTCGCACGGATGCCGGGGTCCATGCCCGAGAACAGGTGGTCAGCTTCAACGCCCGCACCCGTCTGAGGCCGGAAGAGCTTCTGCGGGGTCTGAACAGCGTGCTTCCCCCCGACATCGTGGTGCTCCGTGCCGAGGAGGCCGCCCTTTCCTTTCATGCACGGTTCTCCGCCGTGGGCAAGATCTACGAATACCACATCCTGAACAGAGAAGTGGCCTCGGCGTTGCGCCGAAGGTACGAATGGCACATCCGGCAGGTCCTCGACGCGCCTCCCATGGTGGAGTGCCTCGGGGCCATAACCGGGTTGCACGATTTTTCCGCGTTCATGGCCGCCGGGTCGTCGGTGAATTCGACGGAACGGCTGGTGAGGCGCGCCGAACTGGAAAAATCGGGCCCGGACCGGTTGAAATTTACATTTGAAGCGAACGGGTTCCTGAGGCACATGGTCAGGAATCTCGTGGGGACGCTGGTCGAGGTCGGCCGGAGGAAACGCAGCCCCGAAGATTTTGTGAAAGTTCTTGAATGCAGGGATCGGAAAAAAGCGGGCATGACCGCTCCGGCTCACGGGTTGTTCCTGACAGCCGTTTATTATTCCGATGATGTGTGCTCCAACGAAATTGAAAAGGGTAGAAAATGAAATTAGCGAGACGCATGGCTGGAATCAAGCCATCGGCCACATTGACCATCAATGCCAAGGCAAAGGCACTGAGGCAGCAGGGAATCCAGATTGTCAACTTCGGGGTTGGCGAGCCCGATTTCGATACGCCGACGCCTATCCAGGACGCTGCGGTAAAAAGCATGCGGGACGGTCAGACGCGATACACTCCCGTTCCCGGCATCGATGAACTGAGAGAGGCCGTCTGCCGGTATGTCGAGGATGGCTACGGCTTGAAGTACGCCAAGGAAAACGTGCTGATTTCCTGCGGCGGCAAGCATGCGATCTATAATCTTCTGCAGGTGCTGATCGACCCGGGGGACGAAGTGATTATCCCCGCTCCGTACTGGGTTTCCTACCCCGACATGGTGGGACTGGCCGGCGGGGTCCCCGTTGCGGTGCCCTGCACCGAGGAAAACCACTTTAAACTGCAGCCCCGGGACCTGGAAAAGGCCATCACCGCGAAGAGCCGCCTGTTCATCATCAACAGCCCCTGCAACCCGACCGGCGTGAGCTATACGGAGCCCGAGCTGAAGGCGCTTGCGGAAGTTCTTCTGCCCCACAAAGACCTCCTCATCATGAGCGATGATATATACAACCGCATTCTTTTCGGGGGGAGGAAATGGGTCGATATCGTGATGGCCGACCCGCGTCTGCAGGACCGGACCTTCATCATCAACGGAGTGAGCAAGACATATTGCATGACAGGCTGGAGAATCGGTTTTCTGGTCG
The DNA here is from genome assembly GCA_963663685.2 of uncultured Syntrophobacter sp. Classification (GTDB taxonomy): domain Bacteria; phylum Desulfobacterota; class Syntrophobacteria; order Syntrophobacterales; family Syntrophobacteraceae; genus Syntrophobacter. Next base: position 20,461 of record CAXXDT010000015.1, read on the forward strand.
GGAACGAAGATGTGATCAAAGCGGCCTCGAAGATCCAGGGCCAGTCCACGAGCAACCCGACGTCCATTTCTCAGTGGGCGAGTGTGGCCGCTTTGAACGGTGACCAAGGCGTCGTGGAAAAGATGGCAAAGACCTTCGAGGAGCGCTGCCGCTACGTGCTGAAGCGCCTGGGGGAAATCCCGGGTGTCAGTTGCCCTGAGCCTTCGGGGGCGTTTTATGTCTTTCCGAACTGCAGCCGCTATTATGGGAAAAAGGCCGCGGGGCGCGCCATAACGAATTCCGTCGAACTTGCGGACTACCTCATGGAAAAAGCTCATATCGCTGTGGTGCCCGGAAGCGCCTTCGGCGAGGACCGATGCATTAGGCTCTCTTATGCACTGTCGATGAGCGATCTGGAGGAAGGGTTCAACCGCCTTTCGACCGGGTTGAAATCGCTTGTCTGACCGGTTGTCTCCAGGGACCGTTTCCCCGGCCTCCCTTTTTATGAAAAGAGGGGCTGGGGAAGGGACCGGTGCCTGCGGTCCGATAATCTTCCGCCCCTCGCCAAAAAGCGGTGAAAGCTTTGCCACTCCGTTTGGCATTTTTGGATTGAACCTGAATTCGCAGGAATAACAAAGTATTGAGGAATTGATCCCGCGGATTTGCAGAAGGCGGAGAAAGGGGGGCATCCTCTCCGATTGCAGGAAAAGGATGTTCGAACCATGCTTTGCGGCCGTCACTCGGACGTCGTCATTTGGTGATGAGGCCTTTTTCCATGGCAAAGGCCGTCAGTGAAGAAGCGCTGTGGAGATCCAGTTTCTTCATCAGGTTGGCGCGGTGTTTCTCAACGGTTTTCGCGCTGATGCACAGGTAGTCGGCGATGTCCTTGTTCTTGTAGCCCTCGGCGATCATCTTGAGGATCTCTTTCTCCCGCTGCGTGAGAGTGTCCCAGGATGTGTTGGATTTGATCGTTTTTCTTCCTTCCAGGTACCCCTCGATGACCTTTTCGGATATGCCGGGACTAAGATAGGATTTCCCCGAGAAAATGCATTTGATGGCGAGCATGAGTTCGCTGTGGGTCGCGTCTTTGAGAACGTATCCGTCCGCTCCCGCCTTGAGGGTTGCAAGGATGTATTCTTCCGATTTGTGCACGGTCAGGACGAGGATTTTCGTGGGAGGGCATTGCTTCTTGATCTCCTGGATGGCGCCCATGCCGTTCATGCGTGGCATCGAGAGGTCCATCAGGATGAGATCCGGTTTCAGGTTCTCCGCCAGACGAACGGCATCCAGGCCGTCCTGCGCCTCTGCAACCACCTCGAGGTCAGGATTTGAAGACAGGAGCATCCGGAGCCCCTCCCTGAGGATGGTGTGGTCCTCAGCAATCATGATTCGCTTTTTCTCTCCCATAAATTTACCTCATAGCGGCAAGAAGACTACCCAAAGCGTACTCACCACGGCATACACGGCACAAAATCAAGTGTGTTTCACTACCTCCGGGAGAACACGAAACGTTTGTTCTTCCGTCGGCCTGCATAAGAATATAACAACCTCTTGAAACTGTGTAGTTTTTTTTTGAGGGGGCGTATTCTACAGGGGTCCCGTGGCGCAACGTACTAAAATACTGTATTGCAGTGCCTCAGATACTGTATCCAACCCATTTACCCGTTGGCCGGAAAAACGCAAAATGGGCTCCAAATCAGGGGCGTAGAGGACTACCGTTACAAACTCGAAGGCCGTGATGCCTTTCGGCCGATCAACATACGAACAACATTTGGTTTCAGGGAGAATTGGATGTGTCTCACCTTACTCGTAGAGGATAACGCCACGTTCAGGCAATCGTTGAAGGAGACTTTAACGGCCAGATTTCCTTGGATGGCGATAGAAGAGGCTGCGGAGGGAAAGGAAGCCATCCGGAAAGTGAACGCTTTGCTCCCGGAGGTCGTCTTCATGGATATCAAACTACCGGGAGTGAACGGGCCTGGAATTGACAAAACGCATCAGGGCCGACTATTCCGAGATGATCATCATCGTACTCACCAGTTACGATCTCCCGGAATATCGGGAGGCCGCGTACCGGAGCGGGGCCAACTATTTCTTCACCAAGGGCCAGACGCCGAGTGAAGAGATTACGGCGCTGCTCGCGTCCATCCTGCCCCGCGGGGCGGAGGAAGAAAAAGGTATTGGAATCTCCGGTTCGTCGTATTAGCCGCCGGATGTAGTTTAATGTATTTTTGCACCTTAGTCCGAAATCCCGTCCATAAGTATCTTGTCTGCATGCCACTACAGTATTCACTCCAACCGGATTACTGGCTTTATCATTTCATTTAAAGGGTATCACCCTATTTATTCCGCAAGACCAATGAAGGTAGTATCGACTTCACCGGCCTTTCCCGTTTTCTTCTCCCGGGGTGAGAGTCAAAGCCCCTGTGTTGAGGAAGATCGGGAGTTCACGGGTGCTTTCAATAGGGCCCGGAGCGGGAGAAGGGAAAGGGGCCGGTTCCGGACCGGAACGGGGAGGACTGAATGAGTGTTCGGGTCCGTCGGTCCGGACGCATCGGGAGCAAAAGGGGCACAGGAGCGTTTGTCCGAAACAACTGTTTCGGTTTGAAATGAGGTATGAGAATCCGGGAGGGAAACATGATTGATGTCGAAAGACTTAAAGGCCATATGTCAGCGGATCAGATCAAAATGAAAATGTGGACGACGGCAGGTTTCAGAAAGGTGCAGAAATGGCTCGTCATCTATAATATCCTCGTGGATCCGCGGCCTGTCGCCGAGATAGCAAAACATACCGGCCTGTCCGAAGGGAGCGTCTACCGGATCATCGCCGACTATAACAAGATGGGACCCGAAGGCCTGGAAGGCCGGGAGGTCCTGGATTCCATGCGGCTCGATCCTCACCCCGGTACGGTGGCGATGTGATTCACCGCGGAACGCTGCAGCGCTGCGATCCGTTTCGGGATAACGAATGCTGGCACGGGTTACGGCCGATTACGGCCCGCGGCCCGATGCCGTTTCCCCGCACGGGTCCCGAAGCCGGCCGGTTGAAGGAGAATCAGAAAGGATAGTGTTTGTTCCGCAGGGAATATGGAAAGCTGTTCGGTTTGCCGGGCCGTCCGAATTCTGCGGGGCGATCTTGCCCCACGGGATGCGGACGGCCTTCTTTTTCCCCTGCCGCACCGGGATTCCCCCGGAACAAGCAGCAGCCGGACACCGATACCCCGGCACGGCGTTTCGTCAGGTTTACAATACCTGGATTATTTCGATTGCGTCGCCCTTCAGGGTCTCCGACTTTTCGATGGCGCTCTTCGGCCCCAGCACCTTGACCAGTCCACGGTCTCTCAACGCATCCAGAACATCGGCAAAAGCCCTGAATTCGCGTACCGAGGTTGCCAGCAGTTCATCGCGCATTCGCTGACGGTCCTCGTCGCTGTCCTTTGAGAGGTACCGGAGCATCGATACGTAGCCTTTCGAATCGGGGAGAAGATAAGTATCGAGAACCCCGATGGCACCGATGATCGCCTTGGTCAGTTCCTCATCGCTCAGGGCGGCGTTTCTCAGGAAATCGGAAGCCCGGTCGTAGGTCTCCAGGGTCTTGTCCAGGTTCGGATCGCGGTAGGAAACGAACGTGAAGACCCCCGAGACGCGGTCGAGCAGGCAGAATGCGCCGTAGGCGCCGCCCTGCACGCGAATGCGGTCCCATAGAAAGGAATTGCGCAAATACCCCGAAATCACCTGAATGGAGCCGTTGTAAGTGTAGCCGAGCTTATAAACATCGTATCCCTTTCCCACGTAATTCACTTGAGCGGGAATGGTCAGTCCTTCGAATTCCGAGGGATACGACGGGGTCCATTCAGTCCTGGCCACCGCGGCATCGGGCAGAGAGTCGAGCAGCCCGCCCAGTTGGGATTCAAAACGGGGGAAGTTTGACCGGTCGAGCGTGACATTGCAGAGCGTGCCGCCCCGGTTGATCAGGCGTCTGCGCACGTCTTCCAGGACCTCCAGGACGCCGGGCCAGTCTTCATCGACGTCGGAGGCGAGCTTGCGCAGAAACAGGAGATAACTGACCCCTGTCATCTGTTCCGCGGCCCATTCCGCTTCGTTGAAATGTGACCGCAGGCGCAGGTTCACGATCTGATGACCCAGGGGAATCACTTTTTGCTCCTGCCGCGCTTTTTCCTCAAGGACCATCTGCCTGAAGCGTTCGCGATTGTCCAGGCGAATACCCAGAAGCACGTCCCTCAGAATGGCGAGGAGGTCTTCCGTCTGGGAAACCATGCTCTTCGCCCTCAGGAGAAGCCATGCCGTGCCGGAAGCGCTGCCTTTCATCGCCGAAGTGAGCAAGTCCGGTCGAATACCGCCCGTCTTGCGGCTGATCCGCCTGGTGAGGGAGACGAAATCCTCGGTCTCCGTTCCCATTTCAACCAAGGCCCTTCCGAAAAGAGAGATGTACGGAAGGTAACGTTGCGGCAGGATGTGAAGATTGAAGCCCAAATCCAGGTAGACGATGCCGTTGGTGAAAATGTCGTGGAAAAGGATCTTCGATCCGTGCCGTTCCAGGACGTCGCACGGGATTTTTTTGTTTTCCCTGTCCAGATCCGCGATGGTGAGGTTCGGAACGGTTGCGAGTGCCTCCGGAGAATCGGGGGCCTGCTGCCGCCTCCGCAGCTCGTGAGTGTTCGCGATGGTTACCTGGAGCCGTTCCGCATCCATGGTGCGCCGGATGCCGTCGAGGCGACCGCGTTCTTCGGCTTCTTCCTTCAAACCCAGTTCGGGGTCGGGTTCCAGGACCAGCGTGGTCCTGTGCGGGTTCTTCAGGAAATAGCGGTCGATCAGGTGTCCGAAATATAATTTGTCCCCGGCCGCGCCCGACTTGACCTTGGAAAGCGGGGCCTCGAAAGCGGGCAGCATCAGGGGGTCGCCGTCGTAGAGCCAGGTGGTGAGCGCCCGGAGCATCAGGATGAGCCCGCGGGGGTAGCTTCCCGTGTTGTTTTCCCTGAGGCCGAATTCTATCGTGTTGAGGGCTGCTTCCACCGTTTCGGAATCGATGCCGTCCGTCGAGAGTTTCTTCAGGGTATCGAGAATCAGGCCCTCGATCCTGTCGGCGTCGTGGACGTCGATGCCTTTCAATCCCACGGAGAAAAAGGACTGCCTCAATTCATCTTCCAGGCCGGTTCCCGCGAGATCGTCGCCGAGGCCCGAGTCGATGAGGGCCTTGCGCAGGGGGGACCCCGGCATGCCGATGAGGATATGTTCCAACACCTCCAGGGCCAGGTCCAGTTCGGCTTCCGTAGTCTCCGGCAGCATCCAGTTGAGCGTTATCATCCCCCTGGGCCTGCCGCCGCGGCCTTCTTCATCCGGTCCTCCCGAAGCAAAAAAACGATGGATCCGCTTCGGACTGTCGAAGGCCGGTTGCAACCGTATTCCGGAGTCGATTTCGGACCGTTCGAAGTCGTCCAGGTAGCCGCTCAGGATCCGAAGCCGTTCATCGGGGTCGTCGTCGCCGTAAAAGAAGATGCGGGCGTTGGATGGGTGGTAGTATTTTTCATGGAACGATTTGAATTGTTCATAGGTAAGATCCGGTATCTTCCGTGGATGACCCCCCGAATCCAGGCCGTAGGTGGTATCCGGGAAAAGGGATTGCTGGGAATATTCGGCAAGGACGTTGTCAGGGGAGGAATAGGCCCCCTTCATTTCATTGTAGACCACCCCCTTGTACGTGAGGGGAGCGTCGGCCGATTCCAGTTCGAGGTGCCACCCCTCCTGCTGAAGGGTGAACGGCGTGATGCGGGGGTAGAACACCGCATCGAGATAAACGTCCACGAGGTTGTAAAAGTCCTTGGCGTTCTGGCTTGCCACCGGGTAGCAGGTCTTGTCCGGATAGGTGAAGGCGTTCAGAAAGGTTTTCAGGGAGCCTTTCAACAGCTCGACAAACGGTTCTTTAACGGGAAATTTGCGTGATCCGCAAAGCACCGAATGTTCCAGGATGTGCGCCACGCCGGTTGAATCGTCCGGCGGCGTGCGGAAGGCGATGCCGAACACTTTGTTCTCGTCGTCGTTTACGAGCGACAGCACTTCCGCACCCGTCTTGATGTGCCTGTAATACCTCGCTTCCGTTTTCAATTCATCGATGGTCACGTGCTTCAAGAGTTCAAAACCGGCATGCATGGTCATTATTCCTCCAAGTTCGGGGTGATCGTGTCACTTTTTGTCGAACGCCCCGGGGCGAATGGGAAGCGGGAGCTTTTTGCCGTCCGGATAATGGTTGTTGCAATCCGGATCAGGAGATACACTACGCGGCGTTTCATAAGTCTTACCATACATCCGTCATTTGGAACGCAGCGGGAAATCCGGTGGCTCCGGGTAATTCGCGATCTCTCCCCGCGGTCCGGATGACTCGCTGCACTTATGAAGAGGTTGCCTGCCGCATGGTATGCTTATCCATACGCCAGGGAATATAAACCTGATCCGCCCTCCGGTAAAGGCAGAGGGAAGGGGAGGTTTCACCTGTCGTGTTCCGGGCGACGGTCCGGCGAGGTTGGGCCGCATCCGGCAAACCTGGAACAGGCGTGGGTGCGGTGGCGTTCATATCCTGTGAATGACGGAACCCGGGACATTTTTGCACGGGTTTCCATCGCTTTTCTTTTCAGGAGGATTCACGATGAAGGTTATCTTTCTCGGAGTGGGGGAAGCCTGCGATGAAAGGCTTCCGAATACGTCGGTATGGATGAGAACGAATGTGCGGGGAAAAGCCGTCTCGGTCCTGCTGGACTGCGGTTTTACCGTGCCTCCCGTCTACTGGAGGGAGACGACGGACCCCGAGGACCTCGACGCGCTCTATGTGTCGCACTTTCATGGAGATCATTTCTTCGGGACGCCCCTGCTCCTCCTCAGATTCTGGGAAACCAAGCGCAGGAAGCCCCTTCTCGTCCTCGGGCAGCCCGGAATCAGGGAACTCATTCATCACGCCATGGACCTTGCCTATCCGACCATCGGGCAAAAGCTCGGGTATCCGCTCGAATTCATCGATACAAAGCCCGGCAATCCCGTGAATGCGCTCGGTCTGACCTGGAACTTCGCCGAATCCGGCCATGGGCAGCGCAACCTGAGCGTGCGGATCGAGGATGGAGACAAAACCCTCTTTTACAGCGGAGACGGATTGCCCACGGCGGACACGCAGTTGCTGGCGCATGGGGCGGACCTGATCGTTCACGAATCCTTCAAGCTCGATGAACCGATGGCCGGGCACGGAACGGCGGCGCAGTGCGTGGAATTTGCCCGCCGGGCGGGGGTTGGCAAACTGGCGCTGGTGCACTTTCATCGGGACGAGAGAAAGGGCCGAATTCGGGCGATCGGGGATTTTGCGGAAGCCGTTTCCGACATCCGGGTCGTTATACCCGAACCCGGAGATGCGATGGAACTGTGACCGGCGCTACAGGTGCCCGTCCCGGAGCTTGCGCGTAACGCTCCTTATCATCCGCTTGCTGATTTCCCGCAGGGTTTCGTACACCCCCATCCCTTTGAGGGCGCTCGCCGTAAAGTACGGGACCTGCAGGTCCCGGTTGAGATCGTATTCGAGTTCTTCAACAGTGAGCGTGGGAATGTTCGTCTCCGTCAGGTCGAACTTGTTGTATTGAAGCACGAGCGGAATCGAATGCGCGTCGAGTTTTTCGGTCTTCAGGTTCTCGATGAGGTTTCTCATGCTTTCGATGTTCTGCTGCTGCTGGATTTTCAGCACGTCGGCCACGAACACGACCCCGTCGACCCCGCGCAGGACCAGCTTCCGGGTATCGTTGTACAGTATCTGGCCGGGTACCGTGTAGACCTGAATCCGAATGTTCAGGTCCATGATTTTCCCCACGGAGAGCGGCAGAAAGTCGAAGAAGAGCGTCCTGTCGCCTTTCGTGTCGATAGTGACCATCTTGCCGCAGACCTGCTTCGACATCGTCCTGAAAAGATGGATTACATTGGTGGTTTTACCTCCTCGGCCCGGACCGTAATAGACGAGCTTGGACTGTATTTCTCTTCGCTTCATGTCGATGAAGGCCACCGCATTTACCTCTCAAGCTTTTAGAATTGGCACCATCTGCTCTACTGCCCTGCCGGATCCGAGCCGAATCAGGCCAATGGGGACGTCATTGCCGAACAGCGTGACCAGTATGAAGTTCTCATTCATACGGCAGAAATGAATGTTACATGTTTTCCCCTTGTGGAACAACAGTGTGAAGTCCTCTTCACCGATCAGGGCGGCCATTCTTTCAGTCGCTCCGAAATTGGCGGCGGACAGGGCGGCAAGAGGCAACAGGTCTTCCATGGCGAGTTCCCCTCGTTCCGTGATCAGATTGCCGGAAGCGTCGACCACGAAAGCGTGCCTGACCCCGCTTTTCAGAAGTTCCTTTTCCAGGATTTGCTCAAGCCTGGCGATACTGTCCCGCGATAGAACCAGGTCCATTTTCGTAGCCTCGCATCGGATGGTTTCTCTCGTGCAGTGCAGCCCGAATCGATCGCGAAAGGGGCATTCGCAGCCGATGAGACGCCCCCCGTTGAGATCGCCGTCATATGGGGGCGGCGCCACGCTCAAAGGTCCGGGTGCTTGCCCGGTCCGTGCTTGCATTCCCGTTTGTCGACCGGCTTTCAGGACTGCCCTTCTTCCCATCGATGCTTGCAGGTTAAAGGCCAAAACATTTAAAATATCCATGAATTCATTCGGTTGGCTTGTGGATGCTCCACTCTGCCTTCCCGGCCCTACTCCCGGTCCCCGGACCGGCACGGCCTTCCATTCCGGCAGGCGGAAATCACGGCCTGTCCGCCATCCACGCTTCCATGCGATCGGCTATGCCCCTGGTTGGTCATGAGCAGGTCCACGACCTTTTGCTGCACGGCGTTTTCAACCAGGTTCGGGTAGACGCAGCACTCCTGGTCCTGACCGATCGTGATGCCGCCCCCTGCCTTGATCGCTCTCATCCCTTCGGCACCGTCGACCCCCACCCCCGTCAGAAGGACTCCACACGTATTCTGCTTGAATCGGGCCGCGGCGCTGTCAAACAACTGATCGATGGGCGAATCGCCGGTCTCGGGCACATAGACCATTAGCTCATCCGGGTTTTCGAGGGAACTGCCGACGCGGAGCCCCTTGAATGTCGAACCGATATAGACCTTGCCTGCGCAAAGCCGGTTCGAGTCCGTCACGGGGACCACTTCGAGGGGGCTTATTTCGTTGAAATAAGCGCAGAACGGAACCAGGATCCGCGGGTGGATCTCCTGCAGAGCAATGATGGCGCCGGAGAATTCGGGCTTCAACTGGGTCACGATGTGCATGATCGTATTGGGCCCGGCGAGAGTGGTGCCCATCACCACCACCGCTGAAGGGGGGGCAGACGATGCATCGTGAGGATCGCTCGCCCTTTTGTGCCTCCTCACCCTTCGCATCCGGTGCACTTGCATTCCCGATGCCGCCTGGACCCGCATGCGGACGAGGTCTTCTTCCGCGGCCCAGTCATTGCTTGCCACTTTCGACGGTTTCGGCAGAAAATCCATGACCCCCAGCCTCAAGGCCTCGAAAGCGAAGTAGCCATCCTGTACCAGAGAACTGATGATAACGATCGGGATCTGGTACCTGACCATGATATTCTTGATCGCCGTGATGCCGTTCATGACCGGCATGTCGATGTCGAGAGTCACGACCTCGGGCCGCAACTGGGGAATCTTTTCGAGGCAGTCCAGACCGTGCACGGCCGTGCCGACAACTTCGATGTCCCCGTTCTTGCCCAGGATTTCTCGAATGATCTTGCGCATGAGCGGCGCGTCATCCACGATGAGGGTCCTCACCGGCGAGGTGCGTGAGAGTTCATATTCCAGGTTCATCTTCTACCAGACCTCCGTTAGATTGTCCGGGGTTCCCCAGAGAATTTGTTCCGGGTAATCTTCCGAGAAGTCATGAATCCTGTCGACCATCTCGGTGCAGATGACGGTGTTTCTGGGGGATAATATCAGTCGATTGCGATTTGCCAGGAGCCTCTCGACCAGGTCGTCGGGTAGAGCGCGGGCCGACGAGAGGAAATAGACGCTCAGGTTCGATCCCGCCTGTGCGGAAAGCTGATCGAGCCAGGAAACGACGCCTTCCTGCCAGGAAACGGGCCGGGGAGGACGTGTATCGGACCGCCAGGGAAAGGGGGTTCCAGGTCCAGTTTCAAAGAGGCGGACCCGCGGGCGTTGCCCAGGTTCAACCGTCCCGTGCAGGGAGTGTTCGGGGCCTCGATGGGCACCGTCGCCGTTCCCGTTTCCTGCCGGATCAGCCGGCAGAACTCCGTGAGGAATTCGTTCGGAATTTTCTGCAGGCCGATGACGAGTCCACCGTGCACGAGCTTCCGGAGAGGCAGGCGGAACCAGTCCATGGAGGCCCCTTCCGCCCCGAGGATGAGCATGATTCTTGGCGCGGGGACCACCGAACCCGAGCGATCTTCGGATTGCGGCCCCTTTCTCTTCCGCTTGAAATGGGAAATCTGCGCCAGGGCCGATCGCTTCACCATGTCCCGCAGTCGGTTTCCGTATTCGCCGATGTCATCCCGCGCGCTTGGCTTGGGTGCGAAATCCACGGCCCCGAGTTTCAGGAATTCGAACAGCTTGTCGAAAGAACCGGCCTGGAGGGAACTGAGAATGAGCACGGGAATGGGATGGCGTATCATGATGTGCTTGAGAGCCGTGTCTCCGGGCATAACCGGCATGTTGATGTCCAGCGTGATGAGGTCGACTTCCTGATGCTTTGACAGGAATTCCAGGCATTCCTGCCCGTTCTTCGCCGATGCAATAACTTCGATGCCGGGGTCTTCATCCAGTATTCGCTTGATTTGTTTGGAAAAAAATGGCGAATCATCCACCACCAGAACCTTTACGGTTTTGATGGCCTCCGGCTGGAGTGGTCCTTCGGCCGGCTCATCGTCCATAATCGTCTGTGCGATTTGCTCCAGCTCGTCGAATACCTGATCGATCCGGTCATCGAAATCCTCCTGCTCCTTTTCCTCCGCCTTGCCGGCCTTCGGATCCGGTTCCGCGCTCCCGCCGCCGGACTGTTCCGGGGCCTCGTCACGCAGGCGCATCGCCTCCAGGAGCAGATATTCCCAGGTTTTCCTGACCGATTGCACTCCCGAATCCCGGAAGGGGATCATCTCGAAATGGCCGTCCTTCCAGCCGATGATTTCGAAAAAAGCGGCCTCTCCCTGCAGGAGTTCCGTTTGCGCGTGGTGGATCTGACCTTCCTTGACGTAGATAATGCCGCTCCCGGAGGACGATCTGACACGGATGATCAGGTCGGAGCGGGAAAGGCACAGCATCTGGATGAGGTCGGTCAATTCCATGTTGACGGTGCCGCTGAACCCCTGGCTGACCGCCCGGGTCTGCCGGGACAGTTCTGACTTGTTGCCCAGTTTTTCTCCCACTGTTCGCACCTCGGTCTTTCAGGGTGGCGCTCCCCGCGGAACGCGGTTCGCAAACGGCTGCCGCCGACGATCCGCAGGTTTTGCCCGACCGTGCATGTTGAATCCGGGCCGAATGGAATGCCCGGTCCGAAGTTCGATACAAACGCTCCCCGAGGTTTTCCCTCATCGTCATTTCCGCCGGACGCACGCCGCAACGGAGGCGTTCTTCGTTCTACTTGACAGGCATCACACCGGAAGCATCTTTCATGGTTCTGAGCAGAGATGACACATCCAGTATCAACGACACGGTACCGTCGCCGAGAATGGTCGCCCCGGAAAATCCTTCGAACTTGTTGAATGCTTCCTCGAGAGGCTTGATCACGACTTCCCGTTCTCCCAGCAGCCCGTCCACAACCAGGCCCACCTCCCTGAAGCTCGTGCTCACGATAACGATGGACTTGTGCCCGCCGTTGCCGCCGTTGCTGCCGTTGGAAGGAGCGTTCAGCAGTTTTCCGATATGTACGAGCGGGATCGTTTTCCCCCGCAGCGTGGCTACCTCAAATCCCTCGATGGTGTGGGTGGCCTCCTCCTGGTAACGGAGAATTTCGGACACCGTGCTCAGAGGGATGGTGAAAACCTGTGCCCCGCCCTTTACCAGCAGGGCCCTGATGATGGCGACCGTCAACGGGATTCGGATGGTAAATCGCGTGCCGTGTCCGGGATAGGATTCGACTTCGATCGCACCGTTCATTCGCTCCACGTTTTCCTTCACGACGTCCAGTCCCACCCCTCTGCCCGCGGTGCCGTCCACCCCGTCGTGAGTGGAAACTCCGGGAAGGAATATGGCGTACATGAGTTCCTGGTCGGTCAGGCGGTCCAGTTCATGGGTGGTGAGTTCCCTGCGTTCACGAAGAATGGTCCGAAGCTTCGGCGTGTCGATGCCGTGACCGTCGTCCTCGATCTGCAGCGCCACGTAATCCCCCTGGTGATAGGCGGCGAGGCGGATCATCCCCGTCTCTGGCTTCAGGGCCTTCCTGCGCTCTTCCGGGGATTCTATGCCATGGACGATGGCGTTTCTCAGGAACTGAACGATGGGGTCGTTCATCTGTTCGAGGACCCGTTTATCGATCTCCGTATCGCCTCCTTCAACGGTCAGCTCGATCTTTTTACCGAGTTTGAGCGACTGATCGCGAACCACCCGAGGGAATCTCTGGAAGAGAAACGATATGGGAAGCATACGAATGCGCATGACCGAATCCTGGAGGTCGTTTGCGACCCTCCCCAGGGAGACGGTGGACTCGTTGAGCCTGAAACTGAGCGAACGGAGCCGGCGGAGTTCCTGCTTGGAGAGCCTCCCCTGGGAGGACACTTCACGGATCATGTCTCTGAAAGACAGCGAGGTCTGAATGAATTCGGATCTCGTAACGACCAGTTCCCCCACCTGGTTCAGCAGTTGGTCCACTTTTTGAGCGTCCACTCTGAGCGTGGCGGAGTGGGCGATTTCCTCTGCGACCGCCACCACGCGTTCCTGCTTTGACCCTCGCTTCCCGGATGGTTCGGGATGGGAGATGTGCCCGGAATCCTGCTTCAGGGGAAGGTCCGCCGGTTTTGCTTCGGGCAGTGTTTCCCCGGACGTGAGCCCCCCGGGGGAGATGTTCTCCGGCATCAATCGATCGGGGGTGATGAGCAGATCGAGCTGATCGAGGCCCATATCCGTTTCCGAACCGGGCTTCTCCCCAATGGGTTCCTCGGTGGAACCCTGTTTTTCCTCCGGCAGTTCCAGGCCCGGGAGGACCTTTTGCAGATCGAGTCCGCATTTCCTCAAAAGTTCCGACACCGTTGCCCCGTCGGCCATGCCGGAGAGGAATCCGTTCTTGAGCCCCGTCTCCAACTCGTCCAGAACGTCCACGACCTCTTCGTAATCCATGTACTGGGATGAGGATTTGAGGCGTTTGAGCAGCTCCAGGCCATGTTCGTAGGTCTCCGCCGGCAGGGGGTCGCTGTGGGAGGCGGGAACGAGGTTCGTCAGCTCAGAGAAAAGTTCACGGAAGGATTCGATGAAAATTGAAAAGAGTTCGCTGTCTTCTTCCTGGATTTCGGGGCCGGCGCCCTCCTCATGGGCAGGGGATGAAAGGGGCAGGGGGAGGGCGAGTCCGGGGAGCATCCCATGCAGGCGCATGCCGTACCTGTCCACCTGCTCCGCGAAGAACCGGCCGTTCGTGCCGCCTTCCCGCCAGGATTTTACAAGGCATTCATCCCATTCTGTCAGGGTGTTCGCGATTTCCTGGTAATCCATGTACTGGGCGGACTGTATCATGCGGCCCACCAACCCCCTGGATTCCTGGTAGTCCGCCTCGGGTAGGAGCGCTTCCGCGGGGGCTGAGGCTATCCTTGCCAGTTCCGCGAAAATCTCCCGGAAAGAGTTCGAAAAAATGGAGAACAGCTCTTCATCTTCTTCCACCGGGAGGGCGCCGTCCGCCGTTGTCCCCGCCGGAGCGGTCTCCATGGACGGTTCCAGGCCGGGCAGCAGTTCCTGAAAGCGCTGCCGGTAGGAATCGTACTGTTCCTTGAGCTTCTGCCGATCGATGGGCTCCCCGCCTTCGATCGTCCCGGCGATCTGCTTGTCCCATCCTCCGAGAAGCGTTACGAGGTGTTCGTAATCCATGTATTGCGACGAAGCGATAAGCCGCTTCAGAACCCCCCTGAGGACCTCCGATTCGATCTCGGCGAGGTGCGGTTCCTGCGCGCCTTCAAGGGTCAGGCTGAATTCCGAGAGTCCTTCGGAGAAAGCCTTGAGAAAGATCTTGTATAGTTCCTGATCTTCCTCCCAGATTTCCCCGGCTTCGGGTTCCGGGCTCGCCTTCCCGTCCGTCTGAACCTGAAACGAGTCATTCCATTCGAAGAGGTCCGGAACTTCCACGGGAATTTCCGGCTCCGCTTCATGGGCCGGACTCTCCTGCGATTCCCGAACGGAATCGCCTCGCCCCGCTTCCCCGCCTTCCATTTCCACGGAAAGAACGTGGTGCAGGTTTTCGAGCAGCGAATCCGGCAAGGGCGGTTCCGCACCGGTTTCCTGGAGCTGCGTCAGGGCGGTGGAGATGAAATCCACGCAGGCGAGCATGACGTTTATTCCCTCGAGAGGCATGGCCCGCGACTCATTTTGCATTGCGCTGATCAGGCTTTCGAGTTCATGAGTCAAGCCGGCCAGTCCTTCAAAGCCCATATAGGCGGAAGCGCCCTTGATGCTATGGGCCGCCCGGAATATCTGCTGGATTTCTTCCTTGTTGGCTCCTTCTTTTTCAAGAACCAGAAGGGAATGCTCCAGCTCCTGGAGATGCTCTTTGACCTCTTCCACATATTCCTGAAGGAAGTCTTGGGATGCCATATGATCCTCATCTTTCGGCCGATCTGCGGTTCACGACGCACAAGAGGCCGCGCCGTCGCCTCTACCCCGGCATCAACCCGATCGGCCAACCGTTAGTGGCCTTCAATAGTCCGCGGGACTTCAGTGCGGCCGGGTCAAAGTCGGCGGCCCGGCGGGAGAAGCCTTTCACGCCATTGCCGCGAGGGTTCGCAGCAGTTCTTCTTCATCTCCTTTTCTGATCACTTTCTTTACGGAGACTTTCTCCATCTGTGATTCCAGATTGGGAGCGTCCAAAAGTGTGTAGAAGATGATGGTGGCTTGAGGATCCAGCGCGAGGATTTCCCTGGCGGCCGTGATTCCATCTTTCCCGCGCATGGTGATATCCATGGTAACCACATCGGGGTGCAGGTCCCTGTACAAGGCAACGGCTTCGTCGCCGTCCTTGGCCTTTCCGACAACATGATGGCCCGCATCCGCCAGGCACTGCATGATGCAATGACGCACGAGGTTTGAATCGTCCACGACCAGAACACGTTTAAACATCGCTGTAATTCTCACTCCATAAAGACCTTGTCGCCGGCTTCCCCGGCAAACCGGGGAAATCCACCGGATTGTCGGGGTGCCGGATCGGGTCAGGCTCGGAGCCCCCCGGGTTTTTCCATCAGGCGGTTGCCGGGCCGGCTTTCCGATCGAGCCCCCCGGTTTTCTCCCCGGATTTCGATGCCGCCGCCGTGCCACCGTCTCCATTCCCCCCGCTGCTTTCGATCCTGAACTGTGCGATCAGGGTGCTGAAATCGCCCATGACCTGCGAAAGCTGCTCGGAGAACTGCTGAGAGTTCTGGGCACCGGAGGCATTCGTTGCGGCCGTTTTGTTCATGTCCTGCATGATCTGCTGGAGGGCCTGGCTGCGTTCCTTCTGCTGAGTGGTCATGTTGGTGATGTTCTCGGCGTGCTTGTTGGCCTCCACAACGTCTCTCATGACCTGGTCGGCACTGCGTGCCTGTTCCTGCGTGGACCCGGAAACCTGCTGGGACAACTGGAACACGTCGTTCATAATGTTGCCCGCGCGTTCGCGCCTCTTGCCCTGTTCCGAAGTGAGGCCCGTGATTTCGGAAGCGAGCAGCCGGAGACGTTCCATTGCCGCAGTAACCTGCTGGATGCTCTTCTGCTGCTCCGTGGTTGCCGCATCGATCTCTTTAATGAGCGATGTCGTTCGAGCGACCGCGTCAACGATATTGACCAGTGCTTTCTGACTCGATCCGGCAAGATCCGCTCCTTCCTTCACGCGCTCTCCGGAGTTCTTGATGAGGCCGGAAATCTCCTTGGTCGATTCAGCGGTTCTTTCAGCCAGCTTTCGAACTTCTTCGGCGACGACGGCAAAACCTCTTCCATGCTCGCCGGCACGCGCTGCTTCAATGGCGGCGTTCAAGGCCAGCAGGTTGGTCTGGTCGGCAATGTCCGAGATCACTTCGATGATTTCGGTGATTTGCTCCGAGCTTTCGGCGATGCTTTGCATACCTTGCGCCACCTGCTCAACGGCCTTGCGCCCTTCGACGGCGGCCTGGTATGAAAGTTCGGATTGCTTGTCCGCCTGGCTGGCCTTTTTCGCCACGTCTCCGATGGACTCGGACATCTGATGAGCGGCGGTCGTGGTCTGCTCGGCGGCCTCCTGCTGCTGCAGGGCGCGGCCGGCGACCTGCTTTGCCGTGTCACCCATCATGGAAACGATATCCCTGGCCTCTTCCACCATGCTGGCCTGGGATTGGGCCATGCGTGCGATTTCCTGGATACTCGTGGTCAACTGTCCGATGGACACCCCCGTGTCGCCATAGGACTGCTGGCTCTCTTTGGCATTTTCCTGGACGTCGCCGGCCGTCTGGCCCATGGCCTCGATCCGCTTGAGAACGTCCTCGGCCCTGCGGGACTGTTCCGTGGCGTTCACCACGATTCTGCCGGAAATCTCCTTCACGCGCTCCACGGCCGTCGACACCTGCCGGTTGCCCTGGACGATGCTGCCGAAGGTGTCGCGAAGCTTTGCGACCATCGAGTTGAAGGTGAGCCCCATCCTGGCTATTTCATCACCGCCCTTGACGGCGACGCTTCGAGTAAAATCAAGGTCTCGCGTTATGCCGCTCATGGTATCGGCTGCCGCCAGAATCGGGCGTGTAATCCTTCGAGATATAAAAAAGGCCACCAGGGCGACGAAAAGGATGGAAAAAACCGTTACGAAAATCGACCGGTTTCTTTCCTTGGTTACAGGTTCGAAAACTTCCGAATATTCCGCACCCGAAGCCACCGCCCAGCTCTTTTTCAGCTTTCCCGAAGTCTCGAACTTTGCAAAACCGACGGCTCGCATGGCTTTCCGGTTTGTCGCGGGGTTGAGGAATTCATAAACCAGCGAACCGCTCTCCTGGCCGGCAAGAGCCTGGGCGACCGCCGGAACGTTGATCTTGGGGTCCAGCAGTTTCAACCCGAAGAGTTCCTTGGATGTATGGGCAATGATGGTGTTGTCGTTCGGCATATCCACCATGTAGGTGTAACCGGACGCGTAGATGGGCAGGGCCTGGACGATGGCGTTGATCGCGTCCCACTTGAGATATCCGACCAGGACTCCACGGGTTTCGTTCTGAACGATGACGGGTTCGGCTATGAGCATGGTCCAACCGTTGGATGACGGCACGATCTGTTTAAGAGTGCTGTTGTTTTCGAAATCGCCGATTTGTTCCCTCCCCTGGATGGCGGCTTTGAACCATTTCTGCTCGGAGAAATTCAATGCCAGGGCATCGATACTGCTGGCGGCGATGCAACTGCCCGAGTGGTCGAGGAGGGTTACAAGGTCAAAGTTCCCGAAAGTTTTTACGACGTTGTCAAAAAATGTGGGAGGTGCTCCGCCGAATTCGGCCGCGATCTTGATGGTGTCCGTGTTCGCCCATGACGTGATTTCCAGTGTGGCCGTACTGATGCTCGTTTCAACAGCCATGGACACGCGCTTGCAGTTGGCGACCAGACGTTTGTCCAGATCGTCCCTGATCTGGTTGTCGATGGCCCTGTAATTGATGGTGTTGAGGATGGCCAGCGGAACCAGGGTGATGAGCAGCATCACCAACAACAGTTTGTTTCCCAAGGACCGACTGATGAAGTCTTTCCCTACCATGGCTTCAAACCTCCTTCTTCTGTGTCGTCTCAATTATTGTCGTCAAAATTCTGCATGGGATCCTGCTCTGAAACCAGCGGAAGAAGATCGCCTGACACGACGCGCCGGTCGATGGCGGAGAGGTCCTTTTCTTCCTGCGGTTTCAGGATTTGGCGGAAATCAAGGAGAATGATGAGCCGGTTCGGCAGCTTGATCACTCCCTGGATGTACGCGGCGTCGATGCTCGATGTGACCAGGTGGGGGGTCGGCTCGATCTCGGTGAGTTCAACGGTCATCACTTCCGAGACCGAATCCACGATGAAACCGGTCACATGGCCGCCGAGTTCAACGATCAGGATCCGGGTCTTCTGATCGTTTTGGCTTGGCTTGCCCCCCCGAATCCTCAGGCGCTGCCGCAGATCGATGATGGGAATGATCTTGCCGCGCAGATTGATCATGCCGAGGATGGATTCAGGGGAGTTGGGGATGGGGGTAATGTTCGGCAGGCGGATGATTTCCTGAACCATGAGAATATCCACCCCGAATTCTTCTTCCCCGATTCTGAAACCGACCAGTTGTTTGGTTTGAATCGCCTCTTCCTGAGTGCGGGGAACCCGTGAGAGAAGAGAAGGCAATCGCATAACTTTTCCTCCCGTTTTTGACGTCTCGGCGCAGGAACACACCGATTCCAATTTGTCCGAAGCTCAGCTTCCTTCCATTCCCGTGAGCGTGTGGAGGAATCCCGACTTCCGCGTGAGCCATGCACTCGCCCACGGCCCGTCCCTTCGGGAAGCGGCGGGGAACGGCTATGCCGCACTCACCCGGAAACGTATCGTCAGGAAGTTTCCAACAATGAAGCCAGCTCAGCCATCGCCTTTACTTCCCGGGCAAATCCTTTCTGCAGAATCCTGCGGGGCAGGTCCGGCCTCAGACATACCTCGGGTGAGAGCACGTAGGTTTTGCCGCCTTTTTTTCGAACGTAGCCCATACCTTCCAGGCCGTCGTTTCCTGCCCCCGAAAGCAAAATCGCGGAAGCGCGATCCCCGAATGAATCCCCGAGGCTGAACAGCAGGTGGTCGAGTGCATGCTCTCCGGCGTTGCAACCCGTGTCGGCAACGGCTGAAACCGCACCGTTATCCTCTTCAATGTGGAAGCAATTCTCCGGCGAACACAGATAAGACACGTCCGGTTTCAGCAGGCCGCCGGGAGGGACCAGTTCAGCCAGTGCCAGGGAGCAGTCCCGTTCCAGGTTCGGAAGCAACGCCCCGACGGCCGTTTTAGGCAAGGAGATGCTGGTCAGTATCGGCGGCAGGCGGATGGCCCCGTTGAGCGAAAAGAAAAGCTTCAGCAGCGATGAGAACCCGCCGCTGCCGCAGATGATGACCACAAAGCCTCCGCCCGGCGGCGCCGCGGTGGGGAAGGCTCCCGTGCCCGCGTTTGGCGCCCGCGTTCGATTGGTCCTGCGAACGTACCGGGCCGCCTCGATACGGACGCATGATGCCTGTGCCACACGATTCCTTATCTCTTCATCCTCGGTTGTGGCCAGTTGCACGTTTCCGCGGGACGGTTTGGTCAAAACGTCGATTGCTCCGTACTTGAAGGATTCGTAGGTCAGGCGTGACGTCGCCCGGGTGAAGGCACTGACCACGACCACCGGCTTGGGATTCCGGACCATGATGTGTTTCAGTGTGGTGAGGCCGTCCATTCGGGGCATCTGCATGTCCAGGGTCACCACGTCCGGTTCCAGTTGCCCGATGAGGGAAAGCGCTTCCACTCCGTCGTGGGCCGCGCCGAGAATCTCAAAGCGCGGATCGGCTGAAAACACCTGCCGCAGGGCCTTGCACATGAGCTGGGAATCATCGACGATCAGCAGGCGATACTTCGCAATGGGATTATCGGCGCGCGGGACCTCGATGTCCCCGAGGGAAAACCACTTCGACAGGCAGCTCATGGTTCTGATGCGCGAGAGGGGCGATGCATCGATGACCTCCAGCAGGGACGCCTCGTTGTCAATGATCCCGTAAAGTTCCTTTTGGCCTTCGAAAAAGGACACGGCACCGTCGTCCAGGGCGGATTCCGATTCGGTTTTCACGAGAGGGAGGTTGAGGTCCTCGATGAAATGAAAGACCAGGTTCGCTTCCCGGAAGAGATTCAGACCTTCGTCCAACAGCGTTTCGATGGGGATGCTCCCGTCCGAAGGAGGGACCGAGTCCGTGGATTCCCACTGATAGCTGCCTTTCGTCCATGACAGGAAATCGTAAAAGGCCTCCGCGCCCTTGAGGTGCCGCAATACGGCGTTTCCCATGCAGCCGTTCCGGAGGAAGAACGTCCCTTCTCCCCCCTCCTCATCGAACACAGCCAGCCTGCCCGTGGCCTTTCGCAATGCCAGGGAGGTGGCGAGTTCCAGGGGGCTGTGGTTTGTCAACCGGTTGGTCATGGGGAGTTGCATGCGATTCTGCTGCCATTCCGCCACGATATCCACCCATTCCAGGAAGGTTCGGAGGTCAAGCCGTTCGTCGAAGCGGTCGATGGTCAGATGCGGCCAGGAGCACGTCTTCAGGAAGAAAGTGGGGCCGCTCGTGACCCAGCACGGTACGAGGCAGGTATGCGGGTGGCAGCGCCAGAGG
The DNA here is from genome assembly GCA_963663685.2 of uncultured Syntrophobacter sp. Taxonomy (GTDB): domain Bacteria; phylum Desulfobacterota; class Syntrophobacteria; order Syntrophobacterales; family Syntrophobacteraceae; genus Syntrophobacter. The sequence continues at coordinate 40,978 of CAXXDT010000015.1, forward strand.
AGCAGCGTATCCAGCATGGCCGCACCGCCCGTGGAGCTTCCGCCGCCTATGATGAGGTCGATGTTTGCGGAATCGGAAGGAGAAATTCCCGCCTCGTCCGGGTCGATCAGAACGGCACCCTCGATGGTTTGAGCGATGCCGCGAAGTTTTTCCGCGTATTTCTTTTCAGGGTCCAGCAGCAACACATTCATGTTTTTCCGGCCTGTCCGCGATGAGTATTCGGTGAAAAGCACCACTTGTTCCACGGGAGGGCGGGGCGGTTGAGGCCAGCCCTTCGCGGTGTCCACAACAGAGATCAGTTCGGCAGCATTTCCCTGAATGAGCCGCTGTCTCCGACCTTGACCGCACGTGCAAATCTGTCGTCCAGAATTCCCCTGACGTCGATCCGGGTGGAAGTCAGCCCCGCCGTCTCCATTTCGGCGGCCAGAGATGCCAGTTCCTCCTGGATCGGCATATACAGGTCGAATCGCACCCGGTCCGGAGGATGCGTGAAGGCGTAGCGGATGACCTTAGGGTCCTGGTTCCAGTATGGAACGGTGATCCCGATCGCTTCCTCGAGATGATCCCGTGCCCACAAGCCGGAACCGACCGCTGCGGTCACGAGCTTCTGGACCCATTCCGGGTGCGACTCGATGGTTTCCGTGCGAACGATCACGAGATTGCAGATGAAACCGGGCCAAATGGATTCGACGTCGAGCATTTTCTCCCCGATGCCGCTCTCGATGGCCTTGCTCGCAAAGGGTTCTCCGACGAAATACCCGTCGACCCCGCCCGCTGCCAGGGCCACGGGCATGTCGGGCGGAGGGACTTCCACGAGGTGGATCGATTCCGGGTCGGCACCGTGTTCCCTGAGGTATCGCTTTATGGCGAGCAGGTGCCCGGAAAACCGGATGGGGGACCGCCACGGTCTTCCCCGCCATGTCCAGCGGGGTTTGAGCGGCGAGTCCTCTCCGTTTGACGAGGGTGCTCTCGTGCCTGTTCCCGATATAGACGATCCTGAGCGGCACGCCCTGCTGGTAAAGGGTCAGTGCGAGGGGCGCTATGATAAAAGCCGCCTGGATATGATTCGAACGAAAGGCCTCGGCCATCTCGGCGAATGAACCGAATTTGAGGGCCTCGAGGCGGACGTCTCCGTTCCGGGTCGCATAATCCGCAAGCGGGGCCGCAAGATTGCTGATCACCGGCATGTACCCCATGAGAATCCGCTTTGGGGCCGGCTTTTCGCCGTTGAGCGATGCGTGCAGAACGCTGATCAGGGCGACCCAGGCAAGAGCGATCACGACGATGCTGATCGATGCCTTGGGCCTCCCGGGAAAGTGATGACTCATAGGGCCGTGTGCACTCCGAGATGGTGGTAAATGGTCGACCGCAAGTCGCCCAGGTCCTGGGAGGCCAGGTTACGGGGATGGGGGACTTTGATCGAACGGCAGCATTTCACACGCGCCGGCGGTTCACTGAGGATCACCAGCCGATTGCTCAACTGCAGGGCCTCATCGATGTCATGCGTCACAAAAAGAATGGTCGTGCTCTTGAGCATGATATGAAGGTAAAGCATCTCTTCCCGGAGGTGCAGCCGTGTCAGGTGGTCCAGCCCGGAAAAGGGTTCGTCCATGAGCAGGATGTCGGGTTTCGCCGCAAGCGCCCTTGCGATTTCGGCCCGCTGGCGCATCCCGCCCGAGAGCATGTGGGGGTAGTAGTCTTCCACGCCTTCCAGCGCGACCAGGGCAAGGTATTCGCCGGCCTGCCGGTGCCTTTCCTTGTGGTCCTTTATCGACCGCAGGGCCATTGCGACGTTCTCCCCGATGGTGAGCCATGGGAAGAGCGCGCCTTCCTGAAACACGAAAACGTGGTCCGGCCTCGGGCCGTTTACTTCGACCCCGTCGATCCAGACCTTCCCCGTGTCAGGCTTCAGGAACCCGGCGATGATTTTCAGCAGGGTGGATTTGCCGCAGCCGGAATGACCGAGAATGCTCACGAACTCACCGGCCTCGATTTCCAGGCTGATGTCCTTCAACACGGTCCTGTCCGGTGAGCCTCCGTTGGTCGGTGCATGATGCAGAAGTCCCGACAGCCATCCGTGCTTGTTGTTCCGGTATTCGACCGTCACGCCGTCGAGTCTGATCTTACTTTGTTTCAAGTCGCCACCTCACGGCTTCCAATTTTTCCAGCCTTGTCATGAAAGCATCCAGCATGAGCCCGATGACGCCTATCGTGATCATCGCCACGATGACGTAGTCCAGGCGGAGCGCGTTCCGGGCATCGATGATGAGGTATCCCAGGCCGCTTTTCACAGCGATCATCTCGGCGGCCACGACGACCATCCAGGAGATTCCGAGGGTCAGCCTCAGGGCGAGAACGATGCTGGGCATACATGCGGGCAGGATGATGTAGAAAATCGATTCCCGTAAGCTGAGCTGGAGATTCGCCGACACCTGAAAGTACATCGGATGGATGGACGCGGCGGCCTTGATGCTGGAGATGAGCATGGGGAAGAAGCTGGCGATGTAGATGATGAAAAGCGCCGGCTTGTCTCCGATGCCGAACCAGAGCATGGCGAAAGGGATCCATGCGAGGGGTGAAATGGGCCGCAGGAACTGGATGACGGGGTTCGTCCATTTGTGCATGAACGCCTTCCTGCCCAGAAAAAGACCGATGGGCACGGCCGTGGCCACCGCAAGGTAAAATCCCACCGTGACACGGAAAAGGCTTGCGACCGTGTAGCGGATCAGGACCCCGTTCTTGATCAGTTCACAAAAAGCGCTGGAGATCTGCTGAATTCCCGGCAGGTTCTCACTGCCGCACCACAAAGACACCACGATTGCCCCCACCTCTCCGCGAAGTACTTTGGACCGCCGGGGTTGAAACAGCCCGCGCCTTTTGCATGGCGGCAGGTGGCTTGCCCGGGCCATAACTGTTCCAGCCAGTTTTCCTATCGGCACAACGACATGATTCCTGAAGAGGGGAGGCATGGTTTTAAGAATTGCCCCGGACGGGTCTTTTGCATACGGGGGGGATCCCGGGTGCCGAATCGGTGAAACGATCCCAGTGGGCCTCGCGGAACGGTGTCATGCGGAGCGGGTTGAGCGGAGCGAAGCCGGTCGGAAGGCCGATCCGCAGGCATGGCGGAACGGCGGGTGTCCGTGCGCCGGCAGACCCGGTGGTCTGGGAACTGCGCGTGCAGGATCCGCTCGGGGGGAGGATGAGACCGCTGAAAATTTAATGTTCGGGGGAAAAGGATTTCATTTGAAAGGTGGGCTTTGCCTCGATCAGCTCATCCCACGCTTACGGAGGGAAGTCTGGCCAGGTGATCGCGGACCGTGGACGCCAGGTCCGCCTCGGGAGACTCATCCGTTGCCAGGATGAGGTCCGCACATTCGGTGTAGAGACAGGCGCGTTCCCTCAGGAGGCATTCTATTTCCTGTTCGAGGGGAAGATCGGTGAGGGGAGGGCGGTCGCCGGACGTCCGGGAATCTCCCGCAAGGCGACACTGAATCGTCCGGGCCGTTGCCGTGAGCCACACGACGAAAAAGTGTTTGCGCAGGATTTCCCGGTTGGAAGGGTCCAGGACGATTCCCCCGCCGGTTGAAACCACGATTCCCCTGCTCCCGGCCAGGACCCTCAGGAGCGAGGATTCTTCCCTCCTGAAGGAATCCCAGCCCCGCAGCTTCACCCAGCAACTGATGTCCCTGCCGAAGTTGGCCGTGAGGTGCCGGTCCATGTCGACGAAGGTGCGGCCCAGCTTTTCGGCCAAAATCCTGCCGACGGTGCTTTTCCCTGTTGCGCGGAAGCCAATAAATGCTATGTTGCGGCCTTCCATCGGGTGCGATTCCCCTACCAGCGAGCAAGAGTGAATGAGTGAAATGAGCCCGGAAAAAGACGGCGTCCCAGGCAAAGACAAGGCGCATCGCAATCTTTTCGTCAGCAGGCTGCCTTTTCTGCCGTTCCTGGCTGCAATGCTGCTCCGGCTGCTTCACCGGAGCTGCCATTTTACCATTTTTGGACAGGAACATGAAGAGGCCTTAATCGCTTCGGCCGGACCCAAAATAGTCACATGCTGGCACTTTGCCTTTCCCGCCGTGATTTACCGCTACAGGGACCTGAACATTGTCACCATGGTGAGCGGGAGTAGGGATGGAGAGTTGGCCACGCGGGTGCTCGATCATTTCGGGGTGAGGTGTTTTCGCGGATCGTCCGGAAAAGGTGGCAGCAAAGCGCTTCTGGGCCTGATCGATACACTCGGTTCCGCCATCGGAGGGGGCTTCATCGCCGATGGTTCTCAGGGACCGCCCCGCGTCGCCCAGAAGGGGATCCTGCTCCTTGCCCGGTACACGGGGGCTCCGATACTGCCCATGAGCATGGCCGCAAGCCCCTGCTGGAGGTTTCGAAGCTGGGACCGCACCCTGCTGGTCAAACCCTTTTCCAGGGTCGTCATGGCCTATGGGCCTCTCATCCGGATCGAACGGGATGCCTCCGCCGAGAGGATCGAGGAACTGAGGGGCGAGTTGGAAGACTCCCTGAACCGGGTGACTCTCGATGCGGAAAATGCCCTGGCTTCCATGGGGCCAGGGAAAAGATGAACCGCCGGCCCGGGCCGGTTGGCACTTGAACCGGCGGCGGATCGGCGCAGGCAGCCGGCTGGATTCCGATTCATCGTTGCATAATTGTGAAGGCTTTGATATTTGATTCGTTGAATCAATGCCTTAATTTGCTATTATGTCCGTGTGCCTGAAATATTGATCGGGAATTTGGAGTAGAACAAATGATCGCCGGTCCCTTCGGGGACGGGAGGAAAGTCCGGGCTCCACAGGGCAGGATGCTGGGTAACACCCAGTCTCGGTGACGAGGAGGATAGCGCCACAGAAAGCAAACCGCCCCGCGTTGAGCGGGGTAAGGGTGAAACGGTGAGGTAAGAGCTCACCAGTCCCGGTGGTGACATCGGGAGCTAGGCAAACCCCATCCGGAGCAAGACCGAATAGGAGAGCGTTTGAGGGCGGCCCGTCCGAGCTCTCGGGTAGGTTGCTTGATCCTGCCGGTAACGGCAGGGCTAGAGGAATGATCATTGCCTTTCACCGCCTCAGGCGGGGTGGAAAGGAACAGAACCCGGCTTATGATCTGCTCCAAATTCCCTTTTTTCTCATGGGTTCCGTCTTATGTCGACTACTTGCGCCATCGTTCCGGCCGCCGGCCGCGGTCTGAGAATGGGAAGAGACAAACCGAAGCAGTTCCTCGAAATATCGGGAAGATCGATCATCCTGCACACGCTGGACGCTCTGTCCGGCGCGGCCTTTCTGTCTGAAATCTTCCTCGTGGTTCCCCGGGATTTTATGGCCCCCACCGAAGAACTGGTGAAAGGCCGCAAAGGTGTGACCGTCGTTGAGGGAGGCGCCGAGCGCCAGGACAGCGTCTTCAACGGATTGCGGAAGCTTCCCCCCGAGTGCCGGTGGGTTCTGATCCACGACGGGGTGCGTCCTTTTGCGTCTTCGCGGCTGATCGAAGACACATGGAAAGGGGCGCTCGCGACGGGCGCGTCCATCGCCGCCGTTCCGGCCACGGACACGGTCAAGCGGGCGAAAAGCGGACGGGTCGTCGAGACACTGTCCAGGGATGAAATCTGGCTGGTGCAGACGCCCCAGGTTTTCAGGCGGGACATCATTGTCGATGCCTATGAAGCGGCGTCCAGGCGCGGCTGGTCCGGCACGGACGACGCCTCCTTCGTGGAATGGCTGGATGTTCCGGTGTCGGTGGTGCGGGGAGAGCGCTCCAACATCAAGGTTACCACCCCTGAAGACCTCGAATGGGCGGAATGGTTCCTGGCCCGCGGCGGGACGGGGGCCGCAGAAGGGGCGAACGGATGCGGATAGGGTTCGGATACGACGTGCATGCATTTGTCGAGGATCGTCCGCTGATGCTGGGAGGGGTCCGTGTGCCTTTCGACCGGGGCCTTCTGGGCCATTCGGATGCCGACGTCCTTCTGCACGCGATCTGCGATGCGCTGCTGGGCGCGGCCGCGCTGGGGGATCTGGGCCGGCACTTTCCCGATACCGACCCGGTGTACAAGGGAATATCGAGTCTCGTTCTGCTCGAACGAACCGCCGGCCTGATCGCGAAGGCAGGCTTTCGCATCAGCAACATAGACAGTACGGTGGTGCTACAAAAACCACGCCTGGCTCCTTATATTCCAAAAATGGTGGCCGAAATCAGCATGAAGGCGTCGCTTCCGGCTTCAGCCGTGAACGTCAAGGCCACCACCACGGAAAAGCTGGGCTTTACGGGCCGCGAGGAAGGCATCGCGGCATATGCGGTGGTCCTTTTGGAATAGCCGTCTTTGCGGGGCCGTGCCGACGCCGCGGCGGGCAGGATGGAAGGAGCTTCACGTTCAATGGGTTTACAGGTCTACAACACCCTCTCCAAGAGCAAAGAGGAATTCGTTCCCCTCGTACCGGGTAAAGTCAGGTTCTACGTCTGCGGCGTCACCGTCTACGACCACTGTCACATCGGACATGCCCGTTCAGCCATTGTGTTCGATGTCGTCTACCGCTACCTCAGGTATTCGGGCTATGAAGTCACCTACGTCCGGAACTTTACCGACGTCGACGATAAGATCATCCGGCGCGCCAACGCGGAAGGCACCGATTGCCCGACCATCGCTCAACGGTACATAGCCGCCTTCCACGAGGATATGGATGCTCTCGGAGTTCTGCGCCCCGACCTCGAACCGCTCGCCACCGAAAACATAGATTCCATGATCCGCATCATCGAAAAGCTCGTGGAGAAGGGGTTCGCTTACCAGTCCGGCACCGATGTCTATTTTGAAGTCGAGAAATTCCCGCGGTACGGCAAGCTGTCGGGCCGGCAGCTCGACGACATGATCGCCGGAGCCCGGGTCGAAGTGGACGTGAACAAGCGCAATCCGCTGGATTTTGTCCTGTGGAAGGGGAGCAAACCGGGAGAGCCCACCTGGGAGAGTCCGTGGGGGCCGGGGCGTCCCGGCTGGCATATCGAATGCTCCGCCATGGGAAGCCGGTTTCTCGGAAATACCTTCGATATGCACGGGGGCGGAAAAGACCTGATATTTCCTCATCACGAGAATGAGATCGCCCAGAGTGAGGCGGCGTCCGGGGAACCCTTCGTGCGGTACTGGCTCCACAACGGATTCGTCAACATCGACAATGAGAAGATGTCCAAGTCGCTGGGGAATTTTCTGACCATCGGAGAAGTCCTCCAAAGGCTTCACCCCGAGGCGCTGAGGTTCTTCGTCCTGAGCAAGCACTATCGCAGTCCCATCGACTTCTCGGACGACAGTATCACGGAGGCCGACAAGGGGCTGGAACGCCTTTACGGGACCCTTGAAGCCGTGAAGGAACGGTCCGCCGCCGGTCGGGACGAAACGTTTCCCGATAAGGTGCTCCGCTCGCAGGACGGCGAACTCTTCGACGCCATTGCCGCTTTTCCCGATGCGTTCAGGGAAGCCATGGACAATGATTTCAATACCGCCCAGGCCCTCGGGTTCCTCTTCGGCCTGCAGCGTCACCTGCAAAGGTATCTCGACCGGTTCGGACAAAAGAAGCTGAAGGGGCCGGCAGCGGCGCTCGCCCTGAAGGGGGCGTCCGCGATCCGCGAATATTCCGCGGTGCTTGGGCTCCTCACCCGCGAACCGGAGGTTTTTTTCGCGGAGCAGCGGAAGCTGAAGATCGGAACCACCGGCCTCACCGAAGCGGAAGTGGAGCGCCTCATCGAAGTGCGCAATCAGGCGAGGCAGGCCAGGGATTTCCAGGAGGCCGACCGCATCAGAAAAGACCTGGAAGCAAAAAGAATCCAGCTCGAAGATTCACCTGCGGGCACGCGCTGGCGGGTTGTCTCCTGAGCCGGAACCGTAGGGAACGACGGAATGGCTTCGCCGGAGCCCGACATCTCCGGCTTCGGGTGCAGCCGAGGCCGGATTTGCCTTTATGAAGCCGCGGAGGCAAAGGACAGGTCGAAACCGGACAAGAGGGCGATGAGAGCGACAAGCAGGCTGATTCTTTTCAAGAGAATGCTCCTTGTTCTACGGCTTGCACGTGATATGGCAGACGCCGGTCGGGGTCTGAACGGCATGCGGGTAATATTTCCGCCTGAACCACAGGGCCACGTTGACGAGGCTGATGAGCACGGGGACTTCGACCAGCGGACCTATGACTGCGGCGAAAGCTTCTCCCGAATTGATCCCGAAGACGGCAACGGCCACCGCTATGGCCAGTTCGAAATTATTGGACGCGGCGGTGAAGCTCAGGGTCGCCGACTGTTCGTAGGTGGCACCGACCTTCATCGACAGGAAGAAAGAAGCAAAGAACATGACGACGAAGTAAATGCAGAGTGGTATGGCCACCCGCACGACGTCCATGGGCAATTGTACGATGTATTCGCCCTTGAGGGAAAACATGACCAGGATGGTGAAAAGCAGGGCGATGAGCGTGATGGGACTGATCCTGGGGATGAACTTTTCCTCGTACCACTGGCGTCCCTTGGTTTTGAGGCCCACGAAACGTGAAACCATCCCGCCGATGAAGGGGATGCCGAGGTAGATGAAAACGCTCTCCGCGATCTGTTTCATCGAAATATCGACCACGGCCCCGGTGAGACCGATCCAGCGGGGTATGACGGTGATGAAGATATAGGCGTAAAGGGAAAAGAAGAGGACCTGGAAGATCGAATTGAACGCCACCAGCCCCGCGCAGTATTCGCGGTCTCCGGCGGCGAGGTCGTTCCAGACGATCACCATGGCGATGCAGCGGGCAAGGCCGATGAGAATCAGTCCAACCATGTATTCGTGATGTCCGGACAGGAATGAAACGGCCAGGACGAACATGAGGATGGGGCCGATGACCCAGTTCTGGACCAGGGAGAGGGCAAGCACGCGAAAGTTCCGGAAGACGTGCCCGAGCTGTTCGTATTTCACCTTGGCAAGCGGCGGATACATCATGAGGATCAGGCCGACGGCAATGGGAATATTGGTGGTGCCGACCTGGAAGTGATTGATCACATTCCGGATCCCGGGATAGAAATATCCTCCGCCGACCCCGACCGCCATGGCGAGAAAAATCCAGAGGGTTAGGAATCGATCGAGGAAAGAAAGCCTCTTCAGAACCGGTTCATTCATTCGACTGCTCCTGCCGTTCACTTAAAATTCCGGGAAGTCGCTCGACGAAGGCTTTGATTTCATCGCGCACACGCCTGTAGTGTGCCATCGCTTCCTCTTCCGTTCGTGCGGTCACGGCGAGTCCCGGGGGATCGTCGAACCCCACGTGTATGACTTTTGCCCTGCCGGGGAAGAAAGGACATGCCTGCCGGGCATTGTCACATAGGGTGACGACGTAATCGAATTCGAGATGTTCCACTGCATCGAGGCCCTTGGATTGCTGCCCCGACAGGTCTATTCCCGCTTCGGCCATGGCCCTGACGGCCCTGGGGTCGACCCCGTGAGGGTCCACTCCCGCCGAACGGGCTTCGATCGTGTTTCCCTTCAGATGCCTGGTCCAGGCCTCAGCCATCTGGCTTCGGCAGGAATTCCCGGTGCAAAGGTACAAAATTCTCAATTTCGGTTTTGCGGACATCGCTCCAACCCTCCCGAAGGCGGGACCGGCCCGCCTCCGCGATCCGCTCCCGTTCCTCCCCGAAAAGGACGAGGAGGATAATGCTACTTGATCCAGGACATGACCTCTTCTTTGGTCGGGATCCTGCCCGTTGACTTCACCTTGTCGTCAACGACGACGGCCGGCGTGCTGAAAACACCGTATCCGGCTATTTTCGCAAGGTCGGTGACGTGGTCCACGGCGGCGTCGACGCCTGCTTGAGCGACGGCATCCATCACGATTTTTTCCGTTTCAATACATCTCTTGCAGCCGGGGCCCAATACCTTGATGTTCATTCGAATCTCCTTTGCTGACAAAGAAACATCTCATCAGATCAAAAAGTTGAAAAGAAAACCCACGAGCATGATTCCGATTCCCACGACGCCGAAAAAGGTCGCGATGAGCGGCGGTTTGAGGACCTTGCGCAAAATAATCGCTTCGGGCAGGGAAAGTGCGATCACGGACATCATGAAGGCAAGCACCGTGCCCAGGGCGGCGCCTTTTTCGAGAAGCGCGTGCACAATGGGAATGATCCCCGCGGCATTGGAATACATCGGAATACCGATCAGCACCGAGAGGGGTACGGACCACCATGCGGCCTTGCCCATGATGGATGCCATGAATCCCTCCGGCACGTAACCATGGATCACCGCGCCGACGGCGATTCCGAGGATGACATAAATCCAGACCTTACCGAGGATGTCCCTGATCGCGTCCAGGCCGTATCGGACGCGATCGGTCCAGGTTCTGCGGTCCTCGGGCATGGGATTGTCTCCGGTCTTTATCCGGAGGACCCAGTCCTCCAGGTACTTTTCCATTTTGAACCGCCCGATGATCCAGCCGGCGACCATGGCGATGGCGATCCCCGTGCCGAGGTACAGGGCGGCCACTTTCCAGCCGAAGAGCCCGTAGAGCAGGACCAGGGCGATTTCATTGACCATCGGGGCCGAAATGAGAAAGGAGAAGGTCACTCCGAGGGGGACTCCCGTTGTGACGAACCCTATGAAAAGGGGTATGGCCGAACAGGAACAAAAAGGGGTTACGATCCCCAGCAGGGCAGCAAGGACGTTTCCGAGGGATTCCGCCTTGCCCGCGAGGATTCTCCGGGTTCGCTCCGGCGTGAAGAAGGACCTCACGATCCCGACGCCGAAGACCACGAGTGTCAGCAGCATGAGCACCTTGGGAGTATCGTAGACAAAAAACTGCACCGCACTGCCGTAGCGCGTACCCGCGGGCAGGTGCAAAAGAGCGTAGGTGAAAAAGCCCGAGAAGGCTTCCAGGTTGAGATAGATGAGCCACCAGGCCGCCAATGCGGGAATACCGATGAGGATGGTCCGGAGGCCGGGATTCCCCGCATGAGGTGAAACGGGGGAGGCTTCCCCGGCAGCGGTGTTCACCGGACAACAGCAGCTATCGCGGACGGTTTTCATGAACCCCGGTCCTTTACGTAAAGAGGGGCCCGGTACAATCCGGGGCAGCGGCTATTTCCTGCAAATGTCTTCTCTTCGAATTCCGTCGAGGCTCTCCGTGATGCGCCTGATTTCGGGGTCATCGTCGAGCCAGCGGGAAAGATTTTCCATCAGTGCCGATGCATAGGGATTGCGGCGGCCGTCGGAAAGCGTGTAGTTGACCCACTGCCCCTCCTTTCTGAAATCCACGAAACCCGCATCCTCGAGGAGCTTCAGGTGAATGGAAACCGTGGGCTGGGCCAAGCCCAGGGCCGCCTGGATTTCGCAGACGCACATCATCCTCAACTGGAGCATTTTGACGATCTTGATCCGATTGGGATCGGATAACGCCTTCATGACTTTAATGAGCTGTTTCATCGATGTCCCTTAATTAAATTGTTGTATGCAAATATATAGATAATTCTTTCCAGATGTCAACGGCTTTTTCGCGGCGTGAACCCCGGGTGGTTCGTAAACCGTGGTGCAGGCAGGTGACACCTGCAGGTTCACCCTTATCCTGGTACGAGCGGATGTGATATGATCCATACAGAGACGGGCGCAGGAATACCCGCCGACGTTCCTTACCGCTTGAAGGAAAAAGCCGGGGAAACGGGCCACGGCAGGGGCGGGAACCTCGATCCCGATCATTGCACGGGTTTGGGAAACGCGCCCCCGGCCTGCCCGGGCTCGGGAATGGCGTGTTGACTTCTTGCAAACGGAGTCTAAGATACTATAGTTATTGCTGAACCGGGGTGGAACGGAACATGCCGGACGCTGCGGCGTGCGAAAGCGCACCCGGGTTTCGACGCCGGCGTGAACCCGAGCCACGGGGATCATCATTCTCTGTCGCGTCTTCACGGGCCGGGCGGCCTTCAGGGATGCCGGCCCTTCAGGGCGGGCATCATCTACAGTCAGGAGGAATCCATGGAATCCAAGGAATTTGTCGAAGCAAAGGAAGTCTACATAAAAACGGACAGAATCCAGGGGAATATGGTGGTGCTCAGGGAAGCGGAAAACGACTCCCATTACTTCCTTATGTTTGTGGGAGATGCGGAGATTACGGCCATCGCCAAGGAAAAAAACCTCGTGGAACCCAAGCGCCCCCTCACTCACGATCTCTACATTTCGATTCTCAGCCGCGCCGGAGTCGTTATCGAACGGGTGGAAATCTTCGGGATGCAGGAGAACACCTATTTTGCCAAGGTATTTGCGCTGATTGACGGAGAGGAAGTCATCTTCGACAGCAGGCCGAGCGACGCGGTGGCGCTCGCTTTGCACCAGAAGTGTCCGATCATGGTCAGCCGGAAACTGTTGCGCCGGGAGCTGAGCCCGGAGGAAGTCCAGGAGTACGAAATGATCGTGCGGACGGTCAAGTTTTGAGCGGGCGGCCGGGCTTCCCCGCCGGGAATTGCCTTTGACTCCGCGGGCGATTTGCTATAAAGGAGTGTCTGCCAGAATTAAACGTGGCCCCTGGAATAGACTGCAGTCTGGTGCGGACAATCAGCCGGTGTTTTTCCTCCGGCTTTATTGTTTATGGGGACGGATGAAATCATTTGGAGGAAAATATGGCCAAGCACAAAAAAATCGAGAGAAAAAAGGAACTGGATCGCCGCCGCAGAAGAAAAGAAAAGGCGCAGAAGCTCAGGGCGAAGGAGAAGGCCGCGGGTTCGAGCCGTTAGGTCGGATGAAATTTTCCAGCGGATTGGTTTTCCGAAGTCGGGATCTTTTCGAACAGGACGAAATTCAATATGGCGATCACATCTTCTTCTGCAACGTTTGCCCGTTTCTACGTGCCGGATGAGGTCAAGGATGACTTCTGGACTTACGTTGACGAAAAACTGAATGCCGGATGCTTCACGGAAGCCGAAGACGATCAGGAACAGGTGCAGGGCTTCACCTCGTGGGAGGACCTTTTCGAACCTTCTTTCGCATACGGGTCCTATCACAAGGGCGAATATGCGGCTTTCAACTTCCGGCTGGATCAACGCAAGGTCCCTGCGATTGTCCAGAAGAAATATGTCAGGGATGCCGTCCAGAAGCATCGGGACCAGAACGAAGGGAAATGGCCGTCGCGGGAGGAGAGGATCGACATAGAGGACAACGTCAAGAACTGGCTGTTGAGCCGGGCGCTGATGTTGCCGTCCGTCTGCCAGGTCGTATGGAACACGGCGCAGAAGTGGATGTTCCTCGGGACGACCAGTACCAAGATGCTGGACGCCTTCCTCAACCATTTCGAAGAACATTTCAAACTGTATCCCGTGCCGCTCTACCACGTCCACTGGGCGCTCAATCTGCTTCCCCTGGATGGCCGGCAGAAGGACATCCTGACCTCGATGGTGAGCCCGCAGTCGGCTTTTGCCATGGAGGAGGGGCGTTTTCTCGGGCATGAGTTCCTGACCTGGTTGTGGTTCTTTTCGGAGCAGGGCAACGGTTCCATCGAGGCGGACGGGAAAGTCGCCGAAATCCATCCCGGCGAACGTCTCGTCCTCACCAAGCCCGGCGAGGGAAAAGAGAAGGTAACGTGCACCACCCAGGCCAATTCGCTGTACGAGGCCCGGACCGCGCTGCAGCAGGGAAAGCTCGTCCACGAGATACAACTCTTCATCATGGTCGGCGACAATGAATACACGTTCACTCTGGACAGCTCCCTCTGGGCCGTCAAAGGCCTGAAAAGCCCCAAGCAGATGAACGATCTCGATGAAGACGATCCCGACGGGATCTTCCTCGAAAAAATGTTCTTCCTGGAGGAGGTGTCTTCCGTCCTGAATGCCCTCTTCACGCGGTTCCTGACGGACCGGCTGGAACCCCGGTGGGAATCGCAGGTATTGCCGCAGATGAGGGAATGGATGGCGGGGGAAGCCAAGGCGGAATCGGAAGACGAGCGAACGAAGGGAAACGAGGACGAACGCGCGCCGTTTTAGCGGCCCTCTCCGACCATGACCCCGTAAGACCGTTATTCCGAATGCGCGTCCACGTGGCAGGAGCTTCAATGAACATGGACCGTTGCGAAGGTTCTTTCCCCGCACCGTGCAGGGAGTGCGACGATCCTGAACCGAAGTCACGATCCACCCGCCCGTTCGGGCGTCGATCATGAACGAAACCCTCGGAATGCATAGCTTCGTGGAGCTCGTTTCACGGCATCGGGTCAGCGCTTTCTTCCTCGTGCTGACCCTCGTGACCATTGCGGCCCTCCTCCTGGTCCGATGGTGGCTCCGGCGAAGCTTCAAGCGAATGCTGGAAAGCCAGTTCGACGAGGAAAACGAACTGGACATCCTGCCTTCTCCCGGGCCCGCGGACCGGGCGGCCCTTGAATTCATCAGGCAGATGCGCCGGGAAATCTGGACGGTCCCGGAAGTCGAACTGCAGCTCAGCCTGGAATCCCTCAACCGCCGTGCGGTCGACATCGTGCGCGGCATCAGTTCCATCTACCATCCCTCCGCCGAAGATCCTCATTACGAAGCGTCACTCATTGAATCGATAGAGTTGATCCGACGGGTGAGCCAGAGGCTGCTCCGGCTCGCCACGGCCACTCCCTTCAAAATCCTCGGCAACCGCAGGCTGAGCGATTACCAGCGCTACTACCAGGTATACCGGAAAATCAACGACAACCCGCTGCTCCAGTTACTCAGGCGAAATCCGCACCTCTACCGCGCCGCCAAGTGGGCCATGAACGTCAAGAACCTGGGTAATCCCCTCTACTGGGCGGGGAAGGAACTGAGCCACGAGGGCTATTTTTTCGTTCTCCGCTGGTTTTACCTCACCTTCATCGGCCAGGTGGGCAAGGAGGCCATGCGCCTTTACAGCGGCCGTCACTTCCGGACGGAGGAAGACCGGGACGCGGCCCTCGTCTGCTACCGTCTCTTCGACATCACCCGCGCGTGGGGCGGCCCTTCGCCTGATGAATGGGCGGCCCTGGTGGACTTCGTAACGAACCATCCGGCCCTCGAACCCGAATCCAAGGTCCGCATCCTCTCGATGTGTTCCCGGGAAAAGCTGCCCGCGGGCCTGAAAGAGCAGAAGCTCGAGACGAAGAAAGGCCTGCAATGGTACGGGGAAGGGCTGAAACGGCTGAAGGAATGCGATCCCGAACCATCCGGAGGGAAAAAACGAATCCTCGAAAGAGAACTGGCGGTACTCGAATGAAGGCAGGGTCGCATCCGAGGGGGCCGGGTTTCAAAGCCTCTCTTTTTTGTTCTTTGTTGCGCCGTTGCGTGAGGCTGATACGAAGTTGCGTCCGTGACGATCCCAACCACCCGCCTCGATTCCGGACTCCGCTTGGTGATGCAGCCTGCTCACGACGGTTCTGTTTCCCCAAGAGGTTTTATGGCATGGGTTGGCGCTCATGCCTGGCGTGAAACGGCGGCCATTCCGGCACGCCGGGCTTGGGAGGGAAGGGCCGGCACGGCATGGTCGTGCCGGTCGGTTCGGCTCAGCCCTTATTTGGGCTTGGCGCCGTTGGTAAACGGCTGAAACAGGGAAAAGGGGAGTTCGAAAGTCCTTTTCATGAACCCTGCCAAACCGACCCCCACTGCGGTCGGAGACAGAGGGATCACGGTGGGGTCCGACAAATCGCCGCTGACTTTTACCGGGATGGAAATCAGCGAGCCGTTCAGCCATTTCCCCACCAGGGGGACCTTGTCGATGATCCTGTCCACGGTCCGGAACGGGGCCACGATCACGGTGATGTCGATTTTCTTGTTCACCAGGTCGATTTCCCCGTGCCATACCATGCGGACACAGGCCCCGTCGACGACCGAGTTTTCGAAGATCAGCTTGCCTTCCTGGAACTTTCCCCTGGCCTTGATGGTGTCGTAGGCACAGCCTTCATTGAGCAGATCGGGGAGCACGCCCCGGAAGATTTCCGTAAAATTGATCATTTTAAAGATCTTGGCGAGGAGTTCGAAGCGCCGGATGCGGCCGTTCTTGGCGTTCAGTTCGAGTTCTCCCGCCAGTGTGGAGGTGATATCGCCTTCGGCGTCGTCCGAACTCATATTCCCCTTGAGATCGAACTTGCCGGTGAGGAGCCCCTTCTTGTCCCAAAGGCAGGTGAGGGCGGAATCGAGGTCGCCCCCCCTGGCTTCGGGCTGAAGCGCGAACTGGGCTTTGCCTCCCGAAAAATGCACCGCCCCGGAGCTGCCGATTCCGCACAGGTCGGCGCGTTTGATCTCGACGTTCGTGCCTTCGTCGCCAAAGTAGACATTGGCTTCGACGGGGTTCCAGGTCATCTTCCCGAAAGTGAACCGGTCGGCCTTGACCCGGAGCATGCCTCGCAGCTTCAGGTCTTTGCGCCCCGGTTCCTGGGCGGAGGATTTCGCGTCATCCGCGTTCTTTTGGAGCTGCTTCAGCTTTTCATAGTCCAGAGTGTCCGCGGCGAGGTCCATATCGAATTTGAACCCGGAGGGGGAAAAAGTCACGCCCCCCTTGAGGGACAATTTCGAGTCCTGCCACGTGATGTCGGCGGATTTGACCCTGATTTTGCTCCCCCGGGCCTGGATATAGGCACTTTCGATCCTGGCCGGGTTCTGCAGCCTGTAGGAATATACGAACCCCGCGGCCTGGAGTTCCCCCCGGGCGGTGGATGTCATCGGCTGATTCCGGCGGACGTAGGCCTGGAAGGTCCCTTTTATCCAGCCCGTGAGCAGTTCGTTCTTCACGAGCAGCCGGTCCAGGCTTTTGTTGCTCAACACCCCGAAGAAACCGAGCTTGAACGCCTTCTTCCTGAGTTTCAGGGTGATGAATGCATCGGACTCGTCGTCTTTCACGCTCAGGTGCTTGATTTCCACTCCGTCTTCCAGTCCCTGGACATCGATGGAGACCTTGGGGCCGTCGGGGGGGAACATGTCCATGGACATGGAGAGCACGCCTCCTTTTTCCCATACCAGATGCGAATTCGATACGGAAAGCGGCGAGATCGCCCTGAACTGCGGAGGAAGCTGAAACAGGCCGGATATGGTTTCGTTGGCCTGCGGTCCGATGGTGCCCCGCATGGCCAGATCGACGGAACTGACGCCCTTGAAAAGGTTGCCCAGGGTGCCCGAGACGGTGAGGGCCGCATCCTGGAAATTCGTTTCAAAACCGTTGAGGGTCAGCTTGTCTTGCGTGGCTTCGAGCTTTCCTCGCTTTGCTGTGATGGGGTAGGGAAAGCCGGCGCATTGTATGAGTGCGTCTTCCGCGGCGCCTTTGGCTGCGAGTGACCAGGCCTGGGGCTTCAGCAGCGGGCCCTGGAACCGGACCGAATCCAGGTTGAGCGTCCCGTTGAGCGGCTCGAAGGCCTTGGGAGCGGCTTTGACGCTTTCGATGGTGAGGAGCAGAGGGTAAACCTCATCGAGGCTGATCCTGGTCCCCTGACGGGCCGTGAGCTGCATCTGCGGTTCGCCGTCCCACCGGTACGCGAGGTCCATTTGGGACAACACGCTTTTGCCGAACCTGGCGGTGAGCGCCGTCATGGAAATTGTGCGGTCTTCGAAGAAAAGCGATCCTCCGTGGAGGTCCATGCGCTGAGGGACCCGGGTATAATCCGCCGACAGCTCGAATTCCCCCACTTCCAGCCGGGTTTTCACGTCCTGCAGGGTTTCCCCCAGGATCATGCGCCCCCGTGTCTTGCCCTTCACGTTCTTTATCAGGGCCAATTCCCGCTGGAACGGGTCGTTCTTCACGACGCGGTGGAGCACGGGAGGGAGTTCCGAGATGTCGGCGTCGATCATGATGTCGAGGTGAAAGGGGCCGTCGCCGCCCGTCAGGGCCACTTTGAGCAAACCTTCGCTGCCCAGGGAATTGCCGGTGCGGCCGACCAGGTTCGTGCCCTCAAGGATGTTGTTCGTGATCACCGCGTCGCCTGCGGCATCGTCGATCTGCAGTTGGATCTTGGGGATATACACCGTGGCATGGTGAATGCTGCCCCTGATAAGGTGGTTTTCCGGTTTCTTCAGGTCCGCCATCACTTCTCCGTGGGCGGTGTAGGTGATGGCGGGGACCTGGCCTGCCTGGATGATTTCAAAGACCTTTTGTATGGCCTGCCTGTCCCCCTGCAAGGCAAGGGTGACGCGGCGGACGGCCGCGACGTCCATGTCTTTGCCCTGGAGTTCGATGGAGACATTGCGGGCAGCGGGGTCGCGGAGGAACCTTCCCGTGAGGTTCACCTGCGGGTAGTTGAAGACCAGCTTCCCGAGGGTGACGTCCAGCTTTCGACCTTCCAGCGTGATGGACCCGGACGCGGAGCCGTTCTTCAATTCGAGGTTTTCGCAGCCGTCGGAAAGGGTGATGAGAGGCGTGGACGCATCGAAGGACGCGCGCAGGGTCCTCGGACCTTCACTCGAAAAGGAGAGGTCCACGTCGAGTTTCGAATAACCGACCCGCATCGGGGCGTTGGGGTAGCAATATGCCTGCACGGGTTCGGGGAGGCTTCCCTTGATGACCAGCTTTCCGCTGCTCCTGAAGTCCGCCGGGATCAGCCAGCCGTTGAATTCGATGCTTTCCCACAGGGTGGACTGCCCGCCCGAGAGTTGAAGTTCCAGCTTTTCCTGCGATATGGCGGCGCGTGCGTTCACGTGCTTGAACCCGTAATGGTTGTTGCGCGGGTCCCATAGGCCGAGCGTGGCGTTTACGACCGTTACGGTGAGGTCCTGGCCGTCGAGCTGGAAAACCGACATGATCGATCGGATTTTCTTTTCGGCCTCGGCGGCGGAGAAGCCGTTCCCCCCGGGGGCCTCTTCCTGCATCAGTTCGGGGATGACCATGGAGACCTGCGGAGACCGCATCCGGATGGCCCCCGGTTTCAGGTCGCCCTTGAGCAGGGGCAGGAGCCTCGGGACCAGGGTGAGCGAATCCACGGTCGCGGTCATTTTTTCAGGGAGTTCCAGGGTCACGTCGCGGATGATGAGCCTGGGGGTCGGGAAGAATGAAAACCTGATCTTCCGGAATTCGCCCTGGATGCCCGCCCTTTCGCTCAGCTCACCGAGGAGCCTGCTTTTCACGGCGTCCAGGTGAACCAGCTTCGGAGCGAGAAGCCCGAACAGGAGGAAAAGGAGTAAGATGAGGCCTCCGGCCCCGCATAATATCCACAAGGCCGTTTTTCTGACTTTGGTCATTCACTGTCTCCGGGCGTCCTGGCATTCAGGGCGGATTGTGCCCTTCGAATCGGACCGTAGCGGGAACCCATGGACGGATACCGAGCTGCTAAAGCCTTACCATACCAGTTTCGGCGGCCCTGAGCAAGCCATATGGCCCTAAGAGGCTGTTAACACGGGCAATGCCGGTATTGAAGCGGACTGCGCCGGCGGAAAAGGGTCGATTCCGGCCCGTGAGCCCGCCATTCAGGCCGTCCCCGCGAACCGCCATGGCCCCGGAAGGATAGCAATTTGAGAATCCCCCCGGCTTCGCCACCGATGCAAGAGGGGGAGGAGGTGTCCGGGTTACCCAGGCACAGAGGGCATCCGCTTTCGTCGGCGCCTGGGGACCTTTATGCCCGGTCACACCTGCACAGTGGATACCCCCTGTTCATGGTTTTAGTGTGCCGCCGTTTTCCCTTGCTGAAAGCGGTCCGGCTTCCGGGGGCCTCGGGACTCCGTTTGCCCATGGCGCACGGCAAGGGGGGAAACCCGGGCCGCCTCCGAATTCATGAAGCCGACCGAAAAGGAACTGCGGCGTTTCCCGTACCGCGATGAGGGGGGATGTCACGGATCTCGATGAAGCTTGACTTAATCCTATAAGCAGTTAAGATAAAAACAACAGTGGAAGTTCTTTCAATGGGGGCGTAACGGGTTCGACGGAGGTAGAGAAACTTAAGTTGCATGCCGAGGTCCTGATTCCTCGTAAAACTGTTGGGACATAAAAGTAAACGCAGACGATTATTCGTATGCCGTAGCCGCTTAACGCGGCTACCGTTCCCTCGGCTTTCTCCTGCGAAGCCGAACGGAGCGTCGACTCAGCGGGATGGTTTCCGGCGTGATGCTCGCAGCGTCGTAAACGAGATTTAGTGGGCTGGTCCAGGCGACATCCTGCCCATGGGAGGTTGCCGGGACGAGACTGAAAACACGGGATAAGCATGTAGAGGCTTAGGTGGAATGCTTTCGGACGCGGGTTCAACTCCCGCCGCCTCCACCATCTCCTAACTGAAATTGTTGGGTTTCCTGGCAATAATCCAAAGGGTGGCTGACCACCCTTTTTCCATGCAGGGTGTCAAGTCAGGTCCGTCTTTGGACGCACAACCCGCGGCTAATCCAGAAAATCGGTAGTGTAAAGAATCTTTCGCTTTTTTCAGGCAGAGCCCCTGCGGGGTTCTGATTGCTAAGGACTACAGGCCAAACCAGTTCCAATGATTTACTACAGCAGGACCACGCGCTCGACCCCAATGCCCTTTAACTTTTCACGTACTCTCGCACCGTCCCAGGAGACAGTAACGACGAACGGAAGGGATTTGAACGACTGAACTGCAGTTTCCATGTTGATAAAACGATAATAATTGCCGTAAACCGAGGACGACAAATCTTTCCAACGGAGATCTACTATTACCTTAATCTTATAGCCCTCCAATGGCCCGCCGGGTCGGTGGGAGCGAAAGAAATTGTCTCCAAAGCCATAAACAACAATCTCCTCACCCGGGGCGACCTCCGCCTCGAATCGGGAACGCTTGTCAGCCTCAATATCGAAATAGCGTAGCAGCGTTTCCTTAAGTGCCCCGGATGGACTGCATGCTGCGCTCGCTTCGGTACCGCGGCTTGCGGTTATGAAACAGACCGGATATGGGTTGCCGTCCTTGTATTGGATCTTTGCCGTTCCAATCTGCAGGGGTGTCAGTCCCCATTTATGCACCAATTTGGCCAGTGCTTCCGTACTGAAGTGGTTAATATGAAAGCGGTCAATATAATACAGGTATTCACGCCTCGGAAAGGAGACATAGCGTGATGCGTCCGGAACTTCGATATAAATCCTTCCATTTTCGTTCAGCAAAGATACGATACGCCCCATGTCCTCCAAATCAATGGCATGTTCAACAACATGAGAAAGAATGATTAAATCGAATTTGACCCGTATTGCTTCCCAATCCTTTCGGAACTCGATCCCCTGATCCACGCCTTCCGTGCCGACCGCTGGGTCTGCGCCGGTATAACAATGCTGGGGAAAATCATGCCTTAGGGCATGAAGCAAGCCTGCCCGGCCGCAGCCGATGTCCAGCACTCGAAGTGATTTCCCTTTGTCAAGAAATGGTGCGACTACATCGACTTGATTGCGGTACTGACAGATTGCTGATTTGGCCAGTTCGTTCCGGCTGCCCATCTGATCGTTACATGTCATGCCGTAATATTGAATGTACCCGTCGATACTACATGGTGAGGCATAAGCGAAATCACATGACTCGCAGAATAACAAGTTTATCTCATCGGGGAGCCCCCGTCGCCTGGGAAACTGAAGCGAAAGCAATGGGTCCGGGTCTGAAGCTTTCCCGCAAATCGGGCAATCGGCGTGTTGCAACCTGTCTTTTTTCATGAGTGGCACTCCCAACTAACCGTTAAATACCGTGGTTTCAGTAAGTTGTAGTATGTCTGCTTTTTGCATACCACAGTTTTTCCCACCCTCACGGGTAGAATGGAATGAATGATAGAGCAACTCACTCCAAAAAGTCGAAAGTATAAATAATTTCTCGCTTTTTGTCAGCAGAGTCCCAACGCGGTTGGGATGACCTCAGTCATTTCTTGTAATCTCTCCAGGTCGGGTTCCCTGAGCAATTCCATATTCAGGTACCGTCTTGATCCCCATTGTGTTCCAGTCACGTGCCGCAGCTTGGCCGCAACGCGGCATCAGGGCCGGAATCCGGCTTTGGTCCCGTCTGGCGCCACGTGGCCCAACTTAACCAGACCCGCCTCCCGGCAAAGCCACTGGTTTCCTCCGCTCTCAGGGCGGATGGGAAGACTATCATCTTGAACGCACGCAATTGTTCATGATGCCCGCCTCAACCGCAAAGCATCGAAACGGGTATTTCGGGACTCTATTTTGTAGGTAAACCGGTATAAGAATGCGGGATGTCGACGGGAACACCTAAGCCGGACTTCATGTACAACAGCCGGACTTCATGGGCAACCGGCATGTTTGCCTTGGGGAGAGCATCCGCCAGGCCGGGCGTTTTCCCCTGTCGTTTTTATCGGCAGACCCGATGTTTCTCCGCCTTGACTATTCCGACGTGTTGACGTGAGACTTTTCTCGCCGCATCGGGTGAGACTTTGACGGAGCGTGGGAAAAAATCGCCGGAGCCTTGGAGACCTTATCCTGCTAAAATGCAGCGCCGGACGTGTATCCATGGAAGAGCGGACCGGATACGCGCAGGAGCGATCATGGTTTGTTGCTTCGTTGTTTTTCATTCTCGAGGGATTATGCAATGCAGATAGCCGTTACACACACCAACACGGATTTTGATGCCCTGGCTTCCCTTGTGGCCGCAACCTACCTGTACCCCGGGGCAACCGGGGTCCTTCCAAGTCAACTGCAGCCCAACGTAAGGAATTTTCTGGCTCTCCACAGAGATCTTTTCAAAATCTGTTCCGTCAGGGAATTGGACCTGGATAGTGTCACCGGGCTGATTGTCGTTGACACGAACAACTGGAGCCGTCTCGATAAACTGGCATCGCTTCAGAAGCGGGACGATCTCTCCACCGTGCTCTGGGACCATCACATGAAGGGGGGAAATATCGAGCCGACATGGAAGTGCCAGGAACAGGCGGGAGCCACTATTACCCTGATGCTCCGGGAGATGAGGAAACGTGACTGCGCTTTTTCTCCGATGCACGCCACTCTTTTTCTCATGGGCATTTACGAAGACACGGGGAACCTGGTCTATCCTTCCACCAACGCCGAGGATGCCCATGCAGCCGGTTTTTTGCTGGAAAACGGCGCCGACCTGAACGTGGCCACGGCTTATCTGGCTTCATTGTTTGACGGCGCTCACACGGACATCCTGACGAGAATGCTCGATTTTCCCGAGCCCCATGAATTTGGAGGATATGAAGTCGGCGTCGTGCCGGTGCAGGTCGAGAGCGGCCTGTCCATGCTCTCCTCGGTGGTTGCCAAGTACAAGGAGATCAAAGGGCTGGATGCCGCCTTCGGGATTTTCGCCACGGGTTCCGACAGGTGCATGGTCATCGGCTGTTCCGGCGCCCAGGAAATAGACATCGGCGGAATCATGCGAAAGCTGGGTGGGGGAGGCCACACCGGAGCAGGGTCGGCAATGGTGAGGTCGGAGGACGCCGAATCGGTGCGCCACAGGGTAGTGGAACTGATCGCCGATCAGTTGAACAGACCCAGGACATGGGTCCGGGACATCATGTCCAAGCCTGAAGTGTCCGTTCCGCCGACGACTTCGGTCCGAGATGTGCGCTCCATGTTCGAGGGGGCACGTTCCCGCACCGTGCTCGTTCTGGACGACGGGAGATTCTGCGGCCTGATCTCCAGGGAAGAATGCGGTAAGGCGAAGACCGACTCCCAGTTGAAGGCGCCCGTCAAGGCCTTCATGCGGAGAAACATCCCGCTGATGCGCCCGGATGATGTCCCCAGGGAAGCCTTGCGGCTCATGGCGGAAACCGAAATCGGCGTCCTCCCCGTGGTCGAGGACGGCAGACTTGTAGGTGTGGTAACCAGAGCCGATCTCATGCTCCATATCTATGAGTTTTGACACCCCGTTGCCGTCAGGAAGCACCAAACGAGGTTCCCCGGGAAACGTTGTTTGCGCTTTCTTGAACGCAATTTCTTATGAGTCCTTCTCCTGGATGGCGGAATGCGGCGGGCCGGGCGCAAGGTCGGCTCGCGGCACATTAAGCCTTGACTTTGCCGTAATAATTATAGGATGAGTTGAGTATTCGCCACGAGGTCCCCGGGGGGACTTACCGCGGCGGTTCCGGAAATCCCCGGTGGAAATTCGGACGCGGAATTTTGTGGCCGAGGACGGAATGCACGTACTTTAGCGATTTCGGAGGTTCGACGATGTCAATCGAAGAAAGCGTCAAGGCGGTGCGGGACTATCTGGAAAAGGAATTTCCCGGCTGGGTCGTGGAAGAATGGGAGGAAGCCGGAGGACGCATGAGACATTTCAGGGTCAGCGGCGAAGGCAAGACCCACAATACGGTGGTGACCAGGGAGTTTTTCGAAGGGCGGCCCCCGGAAGACATCGATGCGACGCTCACGGAATTTCTCCTCGCCGAACATTTGCGGGAAATGGGGACCACCAGGGTCTTCGTCATGAACGCGGGGCTCGAAGTATAAATCCGGCCTGTTCGCCGGTGGAAAATAGAAGGGATATGCGTTTATCATTGATTGGAATGTCGGGATCCGGAAAATCCCACTGGTCCCAAAGGATGGCCGAATCCGGGTTCAGGTGCTTCGGCTGTGATGACCTCATCGCGGAAAAGTTGAGGGTCGAACTGTCGCGCCCCGACGGATCGCTGCTCGATCTGGGGGAATGGATGGGTTTTCCCTTTCAGGACGGATATGCGGAGCGCGAAGCCCGCTACCTCGAACTCGAGAAGGAAGTCCTGTCGGAAGTTCTCGGGCATTTGAAACGCGATGAGGCCGAAGACGGGAAAGTGGTCGTCGATACGACGGGGAGCGTCATTTATGCGGGCGAGGCGCTCCTGGCGGAACTCAAGCGGCGCACAACCGTCGTCTACCTGTCCGCGTCGCCGGAAATCAGGGGGAAAATGCTTCAGACGTACATAGCCCATCATCGTCCGGTTTTGTGGAGGGGCATGTATTCGAGGAAACCGGGAGAATCGGACGACGAGGCCATGGCCCGCTGTTACACGGAACTGCTGACCGACCGGGAACGCCGGTACGAGCGACTGGCCGACGTCACCATAGGCTATTCGACGCGAACCGCGGAAAACTTCGGGGTCCCCGAGTTCATCGGGTTCGTCCGGGAGCAGAGCGAAAAAAAGCGGAGGGGGGAACTCCCCGCCCTCCGCGACTGAGACTGCCGTCCGGTTCACCGGGTTGAACGTCAGCAGGCACCGGTCCGCACATACGTATAGTAAGCCACCAGGCAGTTGAACCTGCCGGCGGACGCCGGTACGAGCGTGACGTTTTCCGCAAGGATGTTCCCCAGTGTGACCCGATCGTTGCCGTAATAGCGGGCGTTGGCCCTTTTGTTCACGAGCAGCGTGCCTCCGCCGAGTGTGAGCCCCGCGAAAATGCCGCGACTCGATGAGTAGGAGAAAACATCCGAATTGGGCATGCCGGCCCGGCCCGTCGGTCCCTGCATGATGGAAATGTCAACGCCCAGGCTGACCCGACCGCCGCTCAAAACCGCATCGACCGCTTTCCGGGTTTCGAATACCAGAACGGTGTCGTGCGTTTCATTGCCCGTTTGCAGGCCGAGGTTCGTACTGGTCAGGTTCACGAAGAACGGATTGCTCCATTTCCCGTTTTCGTGCCGCACCACCATGACGCCTTCTCCGATGCTGCCTCCAAGCCCGAACGCCGGCGAATTGACGATCCCCGGGATGATGGCGATTCCCCTGGCGCCTTCCAGGACTTCCCGCGGGATACCATGGCCCGGGTTCGCCATGATTTCCTGGAAATAGGCCGCCGCGGTTTCCACCTTTTGCTCCTCTTCGGGTCCGGCCTTGGCGAGAACGGGAGAAAGAAACGCGAACATAGCCGCAAAACCTATGATCAAAGCTATCAATCTTCTCATGGCTGTTTTTCCTCCTTTCGGTTTGGTACTTTTCAATATAATCATGGGGGCCCGCGGCATTCACGCGCCGCCGCGGGAATTTGTCTTTATTGCCACGGGGTGTGGATGGAAGATGGACCGTGGGCTTGGACCGGCCGCAACGCGGGCCGGGGTGTGGAACCATTTGGCCCGGGTACGAGGCTTCTGCCGTCCGGGCATGTACGATAAAAAAGGAGAATCATGCGCAAATCGATTGCAGTTCTGGAAGGAGACGGCATTGGACCGGAAATCGTCCGGGAGGCCGTCAAGGTCTTAAAGGCCGTCGAGGCGAAATATAACCATGTCTTCACGCTGCACTACGCACCGTTCGGCGCAAACGCCTACTTCTCGGAAGGGGCCGCGTTTCCGGGGAAAACTCGCTCGATCTGCGATTCGGCCGATGTGATCGTGAAGGGGCCCATAGGCCTGGCCGTCGAACAGATGGAGCAAATCCCCCAGCAGGAGCGCCCCGAAATCGGTGCGATTCTTCCTCTGCGGGAGCGCTACGACACTTTCGCCAATTTCAGGCCCATCCGTCTGCCCAAGGCCCTGGCTTCCTTTTCCCCATTGAGGCCGGAGGTGATCGGCGACGGCCTGGACATCCTGATGATCCGGGAACTGGTGGGAGGAATCTACTTCGGGGAAAAGACCGAAGGTTCGGCCACGAACCGGCAATTCGCAAGGGACGACTGCACCTATACGGAAAAACAGGTCCACCGGGTGGCCGTGGTCGCCTTCAACGAAGCGAGGAAACGGAAGAGCGGACTCATCAATATTCACAAGGCCAATGTACTGGCCACTTCGCGCTTCTGGCGCGAGGTCGTTGAAACGGTGGGTAAGGAATATCCCGATGTGCCCTACCGTTCCATGCTGGTGGACAACGCCGCCTACCAGCTCGTCAAAGCGCCTGCCCAGTTCAACGGGGTCGTGCTGCTGGAAAACATGCAGGGAGACATCCTGACCGATGAGGCCGGAGGCGTCATGGGGTCCCTCGGTCTGATGCCCTCGGCGTGTATCGGCCCGCTCAAATCTTATGTAGAGGCGGCCCACGGCTCCGCCCCGGACATAGCGGGCCGGAACATCGCCAATCCGTATTCCATGATCGGAAGCATCGCCTTGATGTTCGATCGCTGCCTGGATTTGCCGCGGGAAGCCCGGGACATCTGGCAGTCGCTCTTTGCGGTTTTCACAAAGGGATACCTCACCATGGACCTTGCCGGCCCGGGGGCCGACCCTAAGAAGATCCTTTTATGCAGTGACTTCGGCGACCTGGTGACGGAACTGATTGAAGGGAAACGTTCATTCGAAGCCCGCTGAAGAGACATGCGCGGGGAAGGCGGGCATCCGTGTTCAGCGGCCGCCTTCCGGCATGTTTCCGGCAAAGCCTTTCACAAACGACATGACGAGCTGCCTTGCGATGAGCGGAGCGTTTCCGCCCGAGCGATTGTTTACGATCACGTTCACCTGCACGCCTTGGCGGATTCCCTCGGCGGCGAGGTTTGCCGTATCTTCGATCATCCTCGGCTGCAGCATCCCGTCGATCAGCCCGGTGAAGGGGAACGCCTTTGCGTAGGCGTCTTCGTAGCGCGTTCCGAGAGGGGTCATCAGGCGGATGAGGCACTGCCTTCCGGAATTGGAAAAACGCCGGCCCGAGTCGGCGAACTGTTTCCGGAGGGTGGGCAGCCATGTCCAGTGGGAAAGGACCTGGCCGATCCCGTGCTTTTCAAACACGTCCAGGACGGGCCGGGTGATATAGGCTTCCGTGCGGAGTTCAAAGTGGTAGCGCGTGTCGGCGGGCACGGCGCTGAAAAATGAGTCGAGCCGGTCGGCCAGTTCACGGACGGGGGGCCTTGTTTCGCTCCGGTGGTATTCCTGCTCGAAGACGAACCCGCCGAGCCGGTCACCCATGATATCCGAAACCGGCCCATAGAACTGTTCGGTGAACTTGCGCGGGTTGAGAAAATCTTCGTTCTCCACGAGCCCCCCGGCCCGCAGCAGTTTCCGGGCGCAGATCACCTGCGGGACTTTCAGGAATACGAAGTCCCCTTCCCGCATGAAGCTTCGATAATCGGCGAGAATCCTGAAAGTCCTCGTGGGAGCGCCGGCTGCGTCCAGCGGGGCCGAATAAAACGTGTAGTCGATTTCGAGCACCCGGAAGTGGTCGAAGTATTCCTCAACGGAATCCACCGGAAGGACCTCTTCGCGGAAGGACTTTTTACCGACCTTATGCGCCCGCTTGCCGATGCGGCCGCGGTAGCGTTCCTCGGAATAAATCTGCCCGATCCATCCGGCGTAGCGGTCGCTCGCCGTTCCGATGCGAATGCCCGGATGAAGGCCTCGGAAACGGAATCGGTCCGGGTCGAACCCGTCGTCTCTGCCGGGCATGTTTTTTCCTCAACCCGCCCTGTTGGTGCACGGCCCGGCGGGACGGGACCCTCAAGTCGTTCCACTCAAAAGAACCGCAAAGGTGCGGCGGTAGCATGCCGCGCCCCTGCGGTCCCGTCTTCCGCAATGCGAGCGGTCCCAAAACCTACTTGATCGCTTCGTACGTCCGCATGGGCGGGATGTTCATCAGTTCGTATTTGGACCGAACGATAGGGAAGTACCGGTCGAGGTGAACCTTGAGGTGGTTGTCGGTCTGAAAGCAGGTTTGGTAAACGAGGAATTTCCCGCCTTTTTTCAAGGCCCTGTGGGTGTTGTACAGGATTTTGTTCTTGAGGTCTTCGTTCAGCAGAATGAAAGGAATGCCGGACAGGATGTAGTCGGCCTGCGATTCCTGGCAGGACCTCAAGGTGTCCAGAACGTTCTCGGCGCTGTCGTTAACGATGACCACCCTGGGGTCATGAATCTTCTTTTTCAGTATGGAACCGAAATTCTTGTTGCGTTCTATGAGAATCAGACGTGAATCGGAACCCATATTCTTCAGAAGATAATTGGAAAAAACACCCGTACCCGGCCCGTATTCGACGATGAGGTTGTCCTGGCCGAAGTCGATGTTGCTGCAGACCTTTCTTACTCCGATGGAAGAGGTGGGGGTTATCGAGGCAACGTTCTTATCCATGATGAAGTTCTTCAAGTAGGTGATTGTGTCCATTTTCAATTGCTCCTGGTCCTTCCCTATTCGCTGAGTTTTACAGTCCGGAAACAGAAACACCCGGCCGCTTTACGCCGGACAAAAGGAGTACCTGGCAGTCCTTCGCATACTCGATACGTGCCCGGCAGACGCGGCGGCAATCCGCTTTACGGTCCGACGCCGGAAGGAGACGGCCATCCTGATATGATAATCTGATCTCGATTGATTTGGTCGCAGGGATCCGGACATGTCCGACACACAGAAAATCAGCATCCGCACTATCTATGACGCAAAAAGGCAATACCCGGCGAAACGAACGCTCGTTACGCCTGCCTTTATTGCCTGAGTTTTCGGCATTGTTCAAGTCTGCCCGATTCAATTTTCCGTGGCAATATAATATTAAATTCGCCAAGGTGCAAAGCTTTCTTCAAATAATTTCCAACCGGACGGACGCCTGGCGATACCGGAGAAGGAGGCGGGGGCTCGTTCGTTTCCCGGAAGAGCGTCCGGGGGATGATGATTGGCCGCGCGGGCGGATCAGTGGTATAAGAAAGCCGGGTTCTTCCGAGGCGGTCGAAATTGCGGCGCGGGAGAACGACGGAAAACATTCTTCCAACGGGCTGGGCGGGAAATGGTGGAGACGCACTGGGAAATCGCGGGAGAACACAAGCCGGAATCCGTTCCCGACGTTTTGCGGATATTGCTCGCAAACCGGGGAGTGGGACCCTCGTTTCTGGACGGCACTCTGAAGGACCTGGCGGCCCATCTTTGCATGCGCGGTCTGGACGAGGGTGCCGAACTGATGGCGCGGCACATTTCGGACGGGAGCAAGATCGTCCTGGTGGGGGACTACGATTGTGACGGCATCACCTCGCTTGCCCAGATGTCTCTGTTCCTGCGTGACATCGGGTTCCGGAACTATGAAGCCGTGGTGCCCAGGCGTTCCGAAGGATACGGCATTCCCGCAAGGGCCGTCCTCGATCATCCCGGTCTGAAACTTCTTGTGGCAATGGATTGCGGGACCCTGGATGTCCCGGTGGTTTCCATGGCCCGTGAACGGGGCACGGACTGCATCGTTATCGATCACCACGAGGTCCCGACGGAGGGCACGGCCCCCGCAACGGTGTTCATCAATCCCAAGCAACCCGGGTGCGGGTCCGTTTTCAAGGAATTCTGCGCCTCCGGCCTGACGCTGCTCTTTCTCGCGAGGCTGCGCCGGGCGCTCGGTGCGGCCCGCAGGACGAATCTGGGCGGTAAATACCTTACCCTTGCGGCCATGGGGACCGTTTCCGATATCGTGCCTCTCACGGACGGCAATCGCATCATTGCTGCCAGCGGTCTGCGCAGCATGAATTCGCAGTGTTATCCCCCGGTTCGTGAACTGGTGAAAGCCGCTGGATTGTCCGGGCCCTTTACGGCCGGGCACCTGGGCTTCTATGTCGGACCGCGGATCAACGCGGCGGGGCGCATGGCCGACGCCCGCGCGGCTTATGAACTGCTCGTCGAAGAAGACCCGGCCGCGATGGTTCGGCTGGCGGAGGAACTGAACCGCCTCAATACGCAAAGGCAGAGGGAAGAGGACGCCATCGTGAACGCGGTCCGGTGTCGCTTGTCCGAAAGACCGCCGGACGGCAGGACCCTGGTGGTGGGGGATCCGCGATGGCCTGCCGGAATCGTCGGGATCGTCGCCTCGAGGATCCAGCAGGAACTCCATTACGGGCCGGTCATCGTCTTTTCCGTCGACGAGGAAACAGGTCTCGCGCGGGGGTCGGCGAGGAGCGTCGAGGGTTTCGACATCCATGCGGCGCTGAAACGGTGTGACGACCTGCTTCTGAAATGGGGCGGCCACAAAATGGCTGCAGGAATGACGCTTTCCGTGGACCGCATGGACGAATTCGTCCGGCGCTTCGAAGAATCGGCATCCGGTTGTCCTGATGAGGTGTTCCTGCCGCGGGGCAGGGTGGACATGGAACTCGATCTCAAGATGATTTCCCCCGAACTCGTCGGCGAACTGAAAAAACTGGAGCCCCACGGTTCAGGGAACCCCGCGCCGGTTTTTGCTTCACGGCGGGTGAAGGTGAATGTCAGGAAGACCTTCGGCAAGGACGGCAGCCATCTTCGCCTCCTCCTGAAAGACAAAGTCGGGGGGATTTTCTGGAGAGGTGTTCAGCACTACCGGTCCCACGGACTGAAGGACGCGGAAGTCCTCGACGTGGTCTATCGGGTGGAGTGGGACGACTTCAGCGGCAAACCGGTCGTCAGCGTTCGGGATCTGGGCCGTTTGTTTCAGTAGCGCTCTGAAGACTCCGGCCGTTTCCTCTGGGCCCGGTCGACCGGACCATCCGCCCTCATGGACCGTATCTGAGTCAGCCTTCGATGTATCTTTTCGGAGATTTCCTCCTGGATCCTCAGTGCCTTTTCCCCCTTGCCGTGCTTCAAAATGCGGGCGGAGGAAATGATGTCCATGGGGTCTCCGCTCTTTGCCAGTTCCATGGCAATCCTGACCGCCTGTTTGAAATCCTCGATGACCCCGTATTCATCGCGCGAAAGGAATGATTCCAACTGGGCGAAGGCAATTTCCAGGTGGCCCCGGAATTCGCTGTCGGGGTTTTCGCGCAGTTCTTCGTAAATCGCGGACCTGATCAGTTCCTTGGAATAGGGGAGATCTTCCTCTTTTTCCACGGGGGATGAGCATTTTTCAAGCACGTGGCCGTAAGCCGATATGATTTCCCACCGCAGGTCTTCCCCTAGCGGAGTGGTCCGGGGGGCGTCGCCGCGCTTCGGATATTCCCGCGGCATTTCCGTGCCGGGTCCCGGCACGGTCCTTACGCGTCCCTTCCTAGTGAGAATCTTTCTGGCCAGTTGTTTGCCTTTGCATGCAGTCATCAGGATATCACCTCACATGGTGAAACGTGGTGTTGCGAGAGGCCGTGATGGCGGATTTCTTCACGCCGTGGCAAAACCGGTGCGGTGAAGTACCGGCTGCGCTGTTGTTTCCCGGGGGATGAATCATCTATCCTGCCCCGTAAAAATCCCTCGGTTCCCCCATCCATCGCGGTGCACAAGGGATGGCTCCCTTTTTCAAAGGGGGGTTGAGGGAATTGTCGGGGTGCCGGTTCATCATTGATTTGACGCCGGGTCGGCACGGAACCACCGCGCCCGCAGTCTTCTTTCCATCATCACGGACAACATTGTGAATGGTTGAAATACTACTCCGGTCTTTGAATATTGTAATCGGGTGAAGACCTTATTTGCCGGGTGGAAACACGGTATACGGGTCTGGGGGTGATCGCTCGCCCGGTCCCGGCTGCGGCACGGCGCCAAATGCCGGCTGAGGTGCATGGAAGATGAAGAAGAGGTGCGGCGACGACCGTTGTCGAGGCCTTCCGCCGCCGGAAGGAGTGAGAGGGGGCCGGGCAGGAGGAGAGAAGCCCGGCCCTCTCCGGAGTGGAAAAATCACGCTTTCCAACCCTCTATTTAAACCTTTCCCGCGACAGGAGCAAGAGAGCGCTTCGGTCACCAGGCGTCAAATCGCCGCTTTCGAAGCCGCCTCATTCTTCCAGTATGGAGCTTTCAGGTCCTCGAACACGGACAGTGCCGCTTCCGTCCCCTGACTCGTTGCCGTGACGATCTGCTTGTATCCCCCTTCGACGTCCCCCGCGGAGTAGATTCCGGGGACGTTGGTACGATGATGTGCGTCCCGCTTGATGAACCCTTCCGGGGTCAGTTCGATGCCTGTTTTCAGGGCGAGTTCGACGGTGGGGGAGTACCCGACGGCGATGAAAACCCCGTCGATCGGCATCGAAGAAACCTCTTTCGTCTTATTGTTGACGAGAGTGACTTCCGTCACTTTTTCTTTTCCGTTGATCTCTATGACTTCCGTGTTCCAGAGAATGGGGATGTTGTTGCCGAAAACGTTCCGGGCAAGATGATCCTGCGCACGAAGCGCATCCCGGCGGTGAACGATGGTGGTATCCACGTCGACGTTGTGAAGGTACAGGGCCTCCGTTGCGGCGCTGTTTCCTCCCCCCACCACGATGACCTTCTTGCCTTTGAAGAAGGAACCGTCGCATGTTGCGCAGTAGCTCACCCCTCGGCCGGCAAGCCTCGCTTCTCCCGGGACTCCGATCTTCTTGTATTCGGCCCCGGTGGCCAGAATCACCGCTTTTGCAAGAAATTTCCTGCGGCTGGTGATGACTTCGGTGGGCTGCCCGGGGTGGATTTCCAATACCTTCTCGCCCTGGAAAATCTGGGTGTACTCCAGGGCATGGCTGACCAGAATGTCGACCAGCGTCTTTCCCGGTACCCGGGTGAATCCCGGATAATTTTCGACGACGGGCGTCGCGGCTATCTGTCCTCCCAGCGGGCCCGCTTCGATAACGGCGGTCCTGAGTCCGCTGCGGACGGCATAGATGCCGGCGGTGAGGCCGGCCGGGCCGCCGCCCACGATCACCAGGTCGGTTTCGATCACGGGGGCGTCGGATTCGGGAATGAAGACGTTCTGCTGCTCCATCTTCAGGAGCGAAAGCATGAGCAGTTCTTCGGCCTGGGCTCCCTGTGAGATGAGAACGTCGTTTGCGAAGGTCTGCGGCACGCTGAAGGCCGAATACCGGTTTGCAAGCTCCGGATTTGCCTGTATATCGACGATTTCGAGCGAGATGAGTTCAGGGGCCTCGATGGCGGCTCGAGCGGCATTGAGCGCCTGGTCGGGGCAGTAGGGACACGTCGGGCTGACGAAAACCTTGACGGCCCTGGGATAGTCGATCTTTTTCAGCACCTTCAGTGAATTCTCGGTCAGGCCCGTCGTGCGGGTCCCGACAAGGAAAAGCACGCCGAGAAACGTGCGCGCCTCCTCTCCGAAAGGGACACCCAAATACCGGATGGAATAACGCTCAGGATCAAAGACGAAGGTCGGGTAGGTTGAAATGTTCCGTTTTTTTGCTTCGGGATGGCCCAGGTCGAATTCCTGCAACCTGATCTTGTCGGAGAGCTTCTGGAAGATCCGGGCCATATCCGCCGCAGCCTGGTTCATGACGTCGTTTTTTTTCTTCTCGGTGAAGAGGTAAACGGGGATGTCGTGCGGGAGCGCCTTGAAGGCCTCCCGAAGCTGGTTCTCGATATCGCGGCCGAGAGAGTTCTCATCCTTGCCGGTGAATTCCGTCCGAGTTTGCATAGCGCCTCCTTCACCCCCCCTATCCGGCTCCCCCCATCGGAGGGTTGGAACGCGGAGTCCGTGGATCGGGCCGGGCAAATCAACCCCGGCGTCAATTTTTGCCCCATAACCGTCGGCGGAGGTTTACCGAAAGGATTTCACACCAGACCGCCGGTCCATCCCAAAAGATAAGTTGGGCCGAATGGAAAATCCATACCCTCAAAGAGCTTTGGAATCGTGTCGGGAAAGCGGATCCTCCGGGGAATGAAGCAAACGGAGGGAGCCGCCACAGGGCGGAAGAAATGCGGTGTGAAGACCGGGGAAGTGCACGGCCCCCCGCCCGGGCTCCAAGAAGGATGGAGCGGATCCGGTGCGGGGGATTCGGTGTTGAGTTTCAGTTCCCTCCGAAACTGCTGCCGCCGCTGTCGGCGTTGCCTGAAACGACAAGCGAGAAATAGGAATTCTTGGGATCGTTCGTGAGAACCAAAGCGGTTTTCTTTGAATTTCCGTGGCATGATTTGGGATTCAACCGGATTGCTATTCTGCCCTCACCACCGGGAGGGATTGCCTTGTCGAAGAAGGCGATGGAGCTGCCTCAGCCGGGCAACACCTTCTTGATGTTCAATTCGGCTGTACCCGTGTTTTTGATTTTGAAATCGTGTACGTAGTCCTTCCCTTCACTCATTCCGCCAAAATCGTAGGCAGTTTCCGGAACAACAACCGCCGGGGCACTCTGTGGAACGGAGAAGGGAGCGGGTTGCTGCGGTGCACCCGGATCCGTGGAAGGGCTGTCGACTGCCCACGCGCAAGCCGCACACAACCATAGGCCTAGGGCCAGCAGAAGAAATCTCATGGGGCGGTACATCTCGAGTGTTCCTCCTTTTCAGAAATGCTATTGGGACTATACAAAACCTTGCCTGTAAACACTTTCTTTGATGAAGTTCGTACAATAGGACAATACCGGTTTCAAAATGCCATGCTTTTTTACTTATAGCAATGATCTTCTTCTTTGCAAGAGACGAAAAAAGCTGGAATTACCCCGGCGTATACCGGAAGGAAGAAGAAAGAACGGGCCGGAACGGTGATCATCCCGCGGGGCGCCGGTTTTCTTTGCGGAGACTATCCGGCGGACAAATGCGACGGGATCGCGCCGCACCGGAGGACCGTCCGAACGGGTTTCCCCTATGCTTCTACCGGCCGTCGCCTTTTGCCGGACTCCGGTGGGGCACGGCTTATCTGACGAATTTGCATGCGGCTCGCGGGACCCGGAAACAGTAAAATTGGAAAAGGACTGTCCCATTGTAGACAATTTCGTGCCGTTACTCGTTATTTAAGGTGAGAGGGGCAATGATGCGGGCCGAGATGCCCGGGGAAAAAGTTCCGTAGGCCGGGAAACCGGCCGCTCATCCTTCTCAGCGGGACGAAAGAACCGGTTTGGAATTCATTGGGTTCTGGTGTTTGCTGCCGCCGGCCGGCAGGTTGGAGACCGGGGTCAGGGGGGAAAAGACCCGGCGAGTGTGAGAACAGGGGGCTCCGACAACGAATGAAAGCTGCCGGTATCGCTGTTGACGGCGGAGAATTTGGAAACGACGGACACACGGATTGACCCGGGACGAATTAGTCGTCATATTGGTCGGGGAGAAGGCGGTCATCACCGTTGCCATGGATCGAAGACGGCGTGTGAAGGCACTGATGCATCCTTCCCTCCATCAGGGTTCGATGTGATCAAACGGGAATGAATCGAACACAGACCGGGCGACGACTGGATGGAATCCACGGAAGAAAGCCCTATCGGGGTTAGATCTCAATAATGTCAAACCTGGATCAATCTAGTGTCACACAGGGCACGACCCAGGAGGTTGCGCAACTGGCGGAAAAGGCCCGATATGGGGACAGGACCGCGTTCGAGCGCCTCGTGGACATGTTTCAGAGTGAGATTTTTCGGATGATATATTTTCGCATTCGTTCCCAGATGGACGCAGAAGATCTGACCCAGGATGTTTTCCTTCAAGTCTATAAGAGCCTGTCCTCATTGAAGGATTTCGATCGGTTTCGCCCCTGGCTCTACAGCATCGCCGTGAATCGTGTCCGTGACTTCTATCGAAAAAAGAGGCTGCTGACTTTTTTCGGGCT
Organism: uncultured Syntrophobacter sp.; assembly: GCA_963663685.2. Classification (GTDB taxonomy): domain Bacteria; phylum Desulfobacterota; class Syntrophobacteria; order Syntrophobacterales; family Syntrophobacteraceae; genus Syntrophobacter. The sequence goes on from CAXXDT010000015.1 coordinate 77,087, forward strand.
GATGGGAGAGGAAGGGGATGCCGAAACGGAAGGCAGGCCCGACGACCGGCCGGGAGCGCTGGATCAGCTTATTAAGAAGGAATTCTGGAAGCGGGTCAGGAAAATGTCCGAAACATTCTCGACGGCGGAGCGTGAAGTGTTCTTCCTGAGGTTCCTGGACAATCTCAGCATCAAGGAGATCGCTCACGCTCTGCATAAGAGTGAAAGCGCCGTAAAAACCCACCTTTACCGTTCGCTGAAGAAGTTCCGGGACCGTTCGGACGATATGGACCTCAGCGAGCTGCTACAGGGGGAGAAAAAATGTCAATGAGACAGAAAGTGCATGTGGATGAGGTCCAGATCCTTCGAGCGATCGTGGACGAGACCGATCTTCCTCCCAACGTGAGGGAGCACCTCGCGGATTGCGAGACGTGCGGGGCGCTCAAGGCCCGCATTGAAGAGGATCTGGCGAATCTGGGGGCCACCGCGAGGCGGCTTGTTCCCGAATCCCGTCGGAGAATTTCCGTGCCGTACGAGACCCGACGGTTTTTACCGTCGTGGTTGAACCTGCTCCGCCCGGTTACCGCCGGCCTTGCCACTGCTGTCGTTTTGTCCGTTGTCCTGGTGTTCGTTTTTTTCAGAACTACTCCGGAAAACAAGACGGCCAAACTTTACCGGGAGATGATTGAAGACGAAAAACTCATCTCGGAGGTCACCAGCCTCGAGGATGACGCACTCCCGCCGTATTACCTGGAAATGTTCCCTGACATGAAGCCGGAGCAGGGAGAAAGGTCCGAACGCATGGTGGCTCCGGGATTCGGGAGCGGGATATCGTCACTCGATAAGGACGGGAAGAAAACGTCATGATGAAGACGGCCCTCACCAGTCTGCTGTTCCTGATTCTGATGCAGACGTCCTCCGTTGCCTTTGCTCAGGACATGTATCCCGGCCAGTGGTGGCGCATGCCTCAGGCCGCTGAAACCTTCAACCTGACGGACAAACAAAAGCTCCAGTTGGACGACCTGTATCATGCGAACCGTAAGAACCTGAACCAGTTGAAGGATACGATCGAGAACGAGCGGGACCGCTTCGCCGAATCCCTGGAGAAGGAGCCCCTGGACGAAGCCGCGGTCATGGCCCAGTTTAAAAAGCTCGAAGAAGCACGAGCGAGCATCGCGGCCGAAAAGATGCGCTATATCCTCGAAGTGCGCAAGCTCCTGGGTTCTCAGCGCTTCGAGCGCCTCAGGACCTATTTCGGCAAGTTGAAGGAGAAAGAGGAACAGAGGGCCGTTAAGCGTCAGCCCGGTCCGTCGCCGCCTCATGACCGGGAGTTCAACGTCGGTCCCTGGGGGATAAATATCCGAAGGCGATAGTAAAGCTGCACCCCACGTCGCCGCTGAGAAACGCCGGTCGAGTCGATTGATTGCAGGATGCGAACGCTTTCCCGATCCGGTTTCAACCTTTCGAGCAAAAAATACTTTCCGCCGATATCCCATAATTCGCTGCCCCTTCGGGACGGCGATTTCCATGCCTGGCACTTTCCGGACATTGCCCGCCCGTCGAATACGCTCCGCCCGATTCAGGGGTATGACCGGCGGACCGACCTTCGGGTGGACGGACGCCGTTCAACTGCTGTAGACTGTTTTCTTGGCCTGATCGTCGTAAACAGGCAAGAGGTGATCTTCCCGGCGGAATTTGGTTCCCGTTGGTTTAAGCTTTTGTAGAACCTGTGATGGTGAAGGTTGCATATGAGCATGACAGCGGAGCAAAGCATAATGAAAGAAATTCAAAAATCGAGCATGGTTGCGCTTCTGTTGTTCCTGTTGGCCCTGGCGGTCGTTCCGGCCGCTTCAGCCCAGTCCCGGTCTTCAAAATCACCCCCCGCGTCCTCGGATGCCGAAGCGGTGCTGGTGGGCCGCATCTCTTTCGTCGAAGGACAGTTGCTGAGGTACGTTCCCGAAAAGAAAGACTGGGTTGCCACCGTAAAGGATGCTCCTTTCGGGATGGACGATGCCCTGTACTCCGACGTGGAGGCGAAAGCGGAATTCGTCATGCCCAACGGCACCACCATCAGGATCGGTGAGAGCACTCAGATCCAGGTGATCGCCCTCAAGGGGGACGTCACTGAAGTGGATGTGGCCCTGGGAACGGCCAGGTTTTACGGTAAGAATCAAAGGACCCTGATCAAGGTGTCGAGTCCCTTCGGGTACGTCATCGGACAGCCGGGCGCGTGCTTCGACATCGTGGTGGGGGGGGAATCCCAGGAAGTCATTGCCGTGAATGGAGACGTGAGTTTCGTACACGAAGGGGATAACCAGAAGTACCCGGTAACGGCCGGTTCTTCGTCCGTGATCGCGGACAACCGGAACGTATCCTTCGGAAGTGCGGAACCGATTCCCGACTGGAACAACTGGAATGTCCAGAGAGACAGCCTGTGGGCCAAACGGCTCCAGGTCCGTGGGGATTCGACGAGGTATCTCCCCGAAGATATCCAGGACCAGGCGCCCGACCTCGATGAAAACGGACGATGGGAACGTGTCTACAACGAGGGCGAATATCACGAATATTGGCGGCCCACCACCGTGGATGAAGACTGGGCACCCTATACCGACGGCAGGTGGACGGATTACTACGGGGACAATTGCTGGGTGCCCGATGAGCCTTTCGGCTATGTGACCCATCACTACGGGGACTGGGTTTACGTCGGCAACTACTGGTACTGGGCGCCCCCGGTGGTGACCGTCGGAGTCGGCGTGCCCTATTGGGGCATCGGGTTTGGCTGGTATCCGGGCCGAGTCGGATGGGTTTATTCCGGCGTGCAGATCGGCTGGTTCCCGCTCGCGCCTTTCGAACCGTTCTATTGTGTCCATCCGTGGGGACCCGGAGCCCTGGTGGTGGGCGGCTTCGGTGGGATCAACATCAACATTAACATTAACAATTACCGGTACTGCAACCGTGCGGTGATTGTGAACCAGAACCATTTCTACAATGTCCGGAACTACAATACCGTGAGGGTCACCAACGTGAACCGCACCGCCATGGCGAGCAACTTCAGAGGGGCTCCCGTGGTCAGTAATAATGTCATCCGAAATTCGAGCAACATGCAGGGACGATACAATTTCACCAACGCCGCGGTCCAAAACAAACCGTCCGTCAGCGCCGTCGGCCGGATTCAACAGAACCAGGTGACGGCGGCGAATTCTCGGGCCGTGAGCGCCGGAGCGATTCAGAAGGATGTTGCACGCACCTCCCTGGGGAGTGCCCAAACGTCCGGGCAGATCACTTCCCCGAGGGTTTCGGGCAGGGCCGGTACCACGACGGGCACTCAGCCCGGCTCGGTGAATCGCGGGGCCTCCGCTGGCCGGGGGTCGTCTCAGAACACGATGGGCAGAGCTTCGACGGGCACCGGGAGTAGTGTGGGCAGCGCCGCCGGCCGGGGGTCGTCTCAGAACACGATGGGCAGAGCTTCGACGGGCACCGGGAGTAGTGTGGGCAGCGCCGCCGGCTCGACCCGCGGCGGGGTCTTCCGGCCGGAGAGGCCGAGCGCCGCATCGCTTCAGCGGGAAGCGGGACGTTCCGGTGCGTCGAGCGGTCAGCGATCGCTCAGCGGGGCGACTGCGCAGGGCGGGGCCGGGGTGCAGACTTCCGGAAGGTCGTCCGGGCAGGTGCAATCACGTTCCTCGGGGAGGTCCTATGGCGATTCCCGGCAAACGGGTACGCGCGGCGGGAATTATCAAAGTGGTTCCGGTTACGGGCGACAGGCCGGGTTTCAAGGGCAGGGCAGGTCGACGGGCCAAAGACAGCAGAGCCTGTCGAACGGGTACTCACCTTCTTCCCGGCAGTATCAGCGGTCCGGGAATACCGCCGGGGAATACCGGGGCCAGGGGCAGGCAGGGAGCGGATCGAGAGGTTCTTACCAGGGGCAGACGCGGAATGCGAATCCCTCCCAGGGCTCAGTCCCCGGCGGAGGTGGAGGCGGGAGGGGAATGTCGGAATCCAGGGGCTTCCATTGAGTTTTGCCCCGGGAGAGGGTTTGAAATCGAACAGGCTGGTCGCCCCCCCGGTCCGGTTGGGACGGGGGGACGGAATCCTTGCCGATCGCACTGACAAGAATCGTCACACGGCCACAGGGATAAACCGCATTCGTGCGATGGGGATTTCCCTCTCCTGTTTTTTCTCGGATATGCCGTAGGCGTCGATGAACTCGCGGACCTGGGACAGCTCAAAACTCGTCAGTGTCCCGAACTGGACCCCGCAACGCCTCACTCGCAACAGCCCGCTGGATTCACTCGTCAGTTCGATGTCATAAATGACCTTGCAGGGCAGTTTTTCAATGTGGAGGTTCGAACCCACCGAGCCGAATATTTCCAGCTTTGCCGACCCCTTCGTCTGCTCATCCATGGCGATATACCGGATGGCGAGTCCCCCCGGGCTTATGTCCAGGATTTGACCGAGACTAAGAAACTCATGTGACGCGGAGAAAAATGCCACCAAGGCGTTGCCTTTTGTCTTGTGGCGCCTGTATTTTCTGGATTCAGAGTAAATTGTATTTGGCTCCATCTGGGTTCACTCCCGTATCTTTCAGGACACACTCGAAAGACATCTCCAATTTTCACAACACCTGGCCACTGCAATCAAACGATATTCCAGCCCGTTCCGAAAACATCCGAACCATGTCCATACATGAATCGTGCCCGAGAATAATATTCGGAAAGCAATTCTTTTGCGAAACACATCCCCCCCCCGATCAATATGCCGTTGCGGTTCCTCGTGCCGCGCTGCCGGGTCCCACGCTACGGCACCGAATGAATTCGGGGTTTGAACGGTGGGCTGCGGGTTTTCCATGTCGAACGACAACTCCGGAAACGGGGTCCGGAAGATGATCCTTCAGTGCGCGTCGAACGGTTTTCAGGGTTTCTCGTACAGGGAATACGACCCGTGATGGAAAAAAACCGGCATTCCAGTGACAAAATTTGTCACCGGGCATTCAAATGATGGTTTTCCGGAAGGCAAGGTCTTCATTTTTCGCTTTGAGTTTGCGAAGTTTCTCTTAGAATGAACGAGGATTCCGGATTTCCCGATTCCACCTTGTGGAGACATGCATTGGGGTGACCATGGAAATGTGTTTGATGCCGGGTACGGCATGTCATGACCTCGCCGCGGCGAATCTCGGGCAATTCGGCACCATTTTGGCCGATCCTCCCTGGCGATTCAGCAACAGAACGGGCAAGGTCGCTCCCGAACATCGAAGACTCTCGCGCTATGGGACGCTCACTTTCGAGGATATCGTCCGTCTGCCTGTCGGGGACATCGCGTTGCCGCAGAGCCATTTATACCTCTGGATACCCAACGCGCTGCTGAGGGAAGGCCTCGAAGTCATGAGCCGGTGGGGGTTTTCATACAAGACGAATCTGGTCTGGTACAAAATCCGCAAAGACGGCGGACCCGACGGGCGGGGAGTGGGTTTCTATTTTCGAAACGTGACGGAGCTGATCCTGTTCGGAGTGCGCGGAGGTCTGCGTACGGGGGCTCCGGGAAGAAGGCAGGTCAATATCGTGAGCAGCCGGAAACGGGAACATTCAAGAAAACCCGATGAATTGTATCCCATCATCGAACAATGCAGTCCAGGCCCCTACCTGGAACTCTTCGCAAGGCATGCGCGGGAGAACTGGTCCCAGTGGGGCAACGAACTGGGCTGAAAACGCCCGGATTTCCCTCTGGCGCTCAAAGGAAAGGTCGGTGCTCCTTCCCCGCCATTCCGCGCCGGCCGGGATGGCTTGGGCAAGGAGCTTCTCAGGCTGCCGCGCCGGCCGGTTTTGGGCGTTTTTATCAGGAATGGGACCACAAAGGCTGCTGCAGCCGCCGGGTGTATTCCAGCCGCGGGGCAGGGGGCCGCTTTTTCTTATTTGCTTAGGACTTGTCCCTGATTAATGGATTGTGCGATCGGGCGATCAGAGGGCCAGCCAGGATACTCGTTATCCGGGCGCGAAGCGCAAGAGGCTTCCGTATTTACGGATAAGCCTTCGTGAGACGGTTGAGGAGCGATTGATATGGCATATGACATGAGCGGTATTCCCAGGGTTCACATCAATTTCCTGCCGACACCCCTGACCGTGCTGAGGCGGCTTTCCGATGCTCTGAACGGACCGAAAATCCTCATCAAGCGTGACGATCTGACGGGGTTGGGGCTTGGGGGAAACAAGACGAGAAAGCTCGAATTCCTGCTGGGTGAGGCCCTGGGCCGGAACGCGGACGTCGTGATAACCGGCGGGGCCATTCAATCCAATCACTGCCGCCAGACGGCGGCGGCTGCCGCAGCGGTGGGGCTGGAATGCCACCTCGCGCTTGGAGGTGTGCCGCCGGAGGTCATGGAAGGGAACCTGCTGCTCGACTATCTGTTCGGTGCAACCATTCACTGGTGCGGTGAACAAAGGAAAGGAGAACAGATCCCGGAAATCGCCGGGAAACTCCGTTCCGTGGGCCGCAGGCCCTACATCATTCCCTACGGCGGCTCCAATCCGGTCGGTGCGCTGGGATTCGTCGCGGCGGCTGCGGAACTCCAGGGACAATTGTCCGTAACGGGCGCTGGAGTCGATGCCGTGATCATTGCGTCAAGCTCAGGGGGAACTCACGCGGGTCTCACGGTGGGGGCCGACATCTACGGCCTTTCCACGAGGGTTATAGGAATTGCCGTCGATAAGGGCGAAGCGGGTGACGAACCCTATGAAGTCCACCTGGCTTCCCTGGCGAACCGGATCGCGGAAAAGCTCGGGGTTGACGCGGGATACGCTGCAGGTGGATTCCATGTGAGGTATGATTACCTTGGCGGCGGATACGCGGTGGTCGGCGACCTGGAACGTGAGGCGATCCGGCTTCTGGCGCGTCATGAAGGGATCCTGCTGGACCCGGTTTACACGGGCAGGGCCATGGGCGCGCTCATTGCCATGATTCGAAACGGTGAATTCACCCCCGATGAGACGGTGTTGTTCTGGCACACCGGCGGGGCCCCCGCCCTCTTTGCGTACGCAAGGGAACTCACCGCCACCTGAGAACGGCGTCCCTCGAAGCATCCGTTACCTCCAATCACCCGAATTGCTCCCTTCTCGAAGACGCGTTAGCGCCCCCCTCTTCATACCGGGTTGCGCTCAAGCCCGCTATCCCGGCATTCCCCAAAACAGTGGGAATGATTTCCCCGCACCCTCCCAGGGTTTCGGCCCACGCGACGGCGCTCGCGGCAACCGCCCCCCCGCGCTTCGCGGAACGCTGCGGCAGCGCCACACAAAGCCGCGGAGCGGCATGGGGCCGTGGGGGGTGCAACTCCCCTCTCTTTTGAGAAACATCGTCTGCTGCTTTCTCGAACGCAACCCGGCATCAGATTTCTGCAAGGCTTCCTTCCGGAAAATGCCCATTCCGATCGCTGCCGACCTCCATGACCCGGCCCCCCTGTCGACAGGCACAGCAAGTCGCGATTTTCTAATAGTGTCGACATAACTGTGTTGACTTGGTGCTATATTGCCATATAATTGTGATATATGACCTCAAATGACAAGGAGATGTCGACACTTTATGGAAAAAGATCGATCAAAAGAGGCTGAAGTCGCGTCGGTTATGACCTTGCCGGACCGGGTGTTCGAGCAGCTTCAGACCGCCATTGTGAAGGGGGAAATCCCCCCCGGAAGCAAAATCTCCGAGCCTGAGCTGGCCAAAACTTACGGTGTAAGCCGTGCCACGGTGCGGGAAGCCATCGGCCGCCTGGAAGCACGCCACCTGCTGGTGCGCTCGCCGAACCTCGGCGCACGGGTCACCTCCCTGTCCTTCGAGGAACTGCTGGATATTCAGGTGGTGAGGGAATCCCTGGAGGGGACGGCATGCCGCCTGGCGGCGCAGAACATGACCGGGGAGGAGATTGCCGAGCTGCGTGAACTCCTTGCCCTGCATGAAAGAAACATCGAGATGGACCGTGGGCTCTCCTATTTCCAGCAGGAGGGGGAGTTCGACATCCATTTCCGCATCATGCAGGGGAGCCGCAACAGGAAGCTGATGGGCATACTGGGCGGGGAACTGTATCACCTCATCCGGATGTATCGCTACCAGTTCAGTGCACTCAGTGCGAGGCCCAGGCAGGCACTGAAGGAACACCACCGGATCGTGGACGCCATCGAGGAGCGTGATGGGGAACTGGCGGAGCTTCTGATGCGGCGCCATATCGTTGCCGCGCGGAAGCGGATCGAAGAACGACAGAAAAACGACATGCAAGAGAAGGGACCTACACATGATTAGCGAAGATTCACCGGGCAAACGCTTCCGGCGCGCGATCGCAGACGAAAAGCCGCTGCAGATCGTCGGCGCCGTCAACGCGTATTGCGCCATCCTGGCGGAAAAGACGGGTCACAAGGCACTGTATCTCTCGGGTGGCGGAGTGGCGAACGCCTCCTTCGGGCTGCCGGACCTCGGCATCACCGGTCTTCAGGACGTACTGGAGGATGTGCGCCGCATCACGGGCGCGAGTGAACTTCCGTTGCTGGTGGACGCCGATACCGGCTGGGGAGGGGCTTTCAACATCGCCCGCACGATCAGGGAGATGATCCGGGCAGGGGCCGCGGCCGTCCATATCGAGGACCAGGTGGCGGAGAAGCGCTGCGGACATCGTCCCAACAAGGCCGTCGTTCCCAGCGGGGAGATGGTGGACAGGATCAAGGCCGCCGTGGACGCCAGGACGGACGAAGATTTCTCCATCATGGCGAGGACCGATGCCGTAGCCGTCGAGGGGCTGGATGCGGCCATCGAGCGGGCGCGGTTGTACGTTGCCGCAGGGGCGGACAGCCTCTTCGCCGAGGCTGTCACCGATATCGAGGCATATCGCAGATTCGCCGCCGCCGTGTCCGTTCCGATCCTTGCCAACATCACCGAGTTCGGAAAGACCCCCTACTATACGAAGGAACAGCTCCGGGACGCCGGAGTGGCCATGGTGCTGTACCCCTTGAGCGCATTCCGCGCCATGAGCAGGGCAGCCCTGAACGTGTACCGAACCATACTTGCCCAGGGGACCCAGGAGCCGGTCCTGAACACTATGCAGCCCCGTTCGGAACTGTACGATTTCCTGGGCTACCACGAGTACGAAAGGAAGCTTGACAAGCTGTACGAAAAACCGAAAGACGACCGCACCCACTAAGGAAGCCGTCTGAAATCCGCCACTTATCCGGCGGACGGTTGGCGATCCGCGATCCGGGTGCGATTCGATTCGAAAATGGACAGGGGCCGCACGAAAACTCACCTATGGCAATCTGACGAACAGACGCTGTTTACGCTGGGCCGGGTCAGATGGAGGAGAATATGTTCAATTGGTACCATGAGGTCACACACGAAGAAAGGAAGACATTTTGGGGGTGCTTCGGCGGATGGGCCCTCGACGCGCTTGATGTTCAAATGCTTGGCCTTATCATTCCCGCAGTGATCGTGGCTTTTGGCATCACCAAAACCCAAGCCGGTCTGATCAGCAGTGTTACGTTATTTTCAGGCGCGTTCGGCGGCTGGTTTCTGGGGGCCTATTCGGATCGCATCGGGCGGGTCAAGGCGCTCCAGATCACCATCTTGTGGTTTTCCATATTCACTTTTCTGAGTGCTTTTGCCCAAAACTACTGGCAGTTCATCGTCCTGAAGGCGATCCAGGGGTTCGGTTTCGGCGGTGAATGGGCGGCGGGTTCGGTCCTGCTGGCGGAGATCATCCGATCCGAACACAGGGGCAAGGCCATGTCGGCGACGCAAAGCGCATGGTCTGTCGGCTGGGGAGCGGCGGTCCTCCTGTATGCGGCATCCTTCAGCCTGTTCTCTCCGGAAATCGCCTGGAGGGTCATGCTGGCCGTCGGACTGCTGCCCGCTCTTCTGATCGTCTATGTCCGGCGGCACATCAAGGAACCGCGGATGGCCGAATTGGCAAAAGAGAAGCTTGCCAAGGAACCCGGCATCCACCTGCTCGACATCTTCAACCGGAAAACCCTGCGGGTAACCATCATCGGGGGATTCATGGGCATGGGCGCCCATGGGGGCTACGCGGTGCTCAGCACCTGGCTTGCGACCTTTCTCAAGACCGAGCGCCATCTTTCCGTCCTGGGGACGAGCGGCTACCTTGCGGTGATGATCTTCGCGTTCTGGTGCGGGTATATCACGGTCGGTTACATGCTCGACAAATTCGGCCGTCGCCCGACCGTCACCGTTTACGCAGTTCTTTGCACCGCCTCGGTCATTGTCTACACCCTGATACCGTTGACCAATTACGAAATGCTGTTCATGGGATTTCCCCTCGGTTTCTTTGCGGCCGGGATTCCCGGCAGCATGGGCGCGCTTTTCAGCGAACTGTTTCCCACGGGTATGCGCGGCAACGGGGTCGGTTTCTGCTATAACTTCGGGCGCATTCTCTCCGCGGTTTTCCCCGCCGTGGTGGGATACATTGCCGGATTGACGTCCCTCGGCACCTCCATTGGAATAATGGCGGTGGTGGGTTACGGTGTGGTGGTGTTGTCGGTCTTGGCACTGCCGGAGACAAAGGGCAAGAAATTTGAAATCGAAGCACTCGGTTGATACCGGGTTGCGCTCAAAATGGTGTTTTTGCCGTCCCCTGGAAAGGCGGAGAATGGTTCCCCGTGCTTCCCGGGGGGGCGGCCCGGGCGTTCGCGGCTTTGCCGCGGTGCCACCGCAGGCCGCAGAGCCGTGCGGGGGGGCAGGGGACGGAGTTCCCCCGCTCTTTTGAGTTACATCGTTTAGTGCTTTCTTGAATGCAGCTCGGATTGAGCCCTCGGGTGAAGGGGCCGTGTGAAGCTCCCGCCCCCCGGGCATCCTGCAATACGGGAGGTTTTGTCCATGCCGAACAATCTCTTCAATACGCTCACCCGGCTCCAACTGCCGTCCGGCCGGGGCGGACTGTATTATTCCCTCGGCGCACTGGAACGCGCGGGGATGGGGAACGTCTCGCGACTGCCGGTGAGTCTTCGCGTAATCCTCGAATCGGTGCTTCGCAATGCCGACGGGGTCCGGATTACGGGCGAACACGTCAGGTCCCTGGCCGGCTGGAAGCCGAAGGAAGTGCGGACCGGGGAGATTCCCTTTGTGGTGGCAAGGATAGTCGCGCCGGATTCTTCTGGGATTCCGCTCCTTGCGGACCTTGCGGCAATGCGCGACGCGGCCGCGCGGCTCGGGAAGTCCCCGGCCCTTGTCGAGCCGCAAATCCGCGTCGACTTCATCGTCGACCATTCGGTCCAGGTCGACTACTTCCGGCGGCCCGACGCGTTGCGTCTGAACATGGAACTTGAGTTCAAACGCAACGGAGAGCGCTACGGCTTCATCAAATGGGCCGCGCAGGCTTTCCATTCTCTCAGGGTGGCACCCCCCGGGACGGGGATCATTCACCAGGTGAACATGGAACACTGGGCACCCGGTGTGTTCGAAAAAGAGGGGATACTCTACCCGGATACGCTGGTCGGGGCCGATTCGCATACCCCGATGATCAACGGCCTCGGCGTGGTGGGCTGGGGTGTGGGCGGCATCGAAGCCGAAGCGGGGATGCTCGGTGAGCCGATCTACTTCCTCACGCCGGACGTGATCGGAGTCGAACTGAAGGGGGCGCTGAGGCCGGGTGTCACGGCGACGGACCTTGCTCTGACCATGACTCAGCGGCTGCGCTCAGCCAACGTTGTCGGAAAATTCGTCGAGTTTTTCGGCGAAGGGGCGGCGGCGCTCACTGCCACGGACCGCGCGACCATATCCAACATGGCCCCCGAATACGGGGCCACCATCGCTTACTTCCCGGTGGATGAAAACACGCTTGCCTATTACAGGGAAACCGGCCGGAGCGAGGACCTGATCGAGACGGTCCGCGCTTATTTCAGTGCTCAGGGCCTCTTTGGTGTCCCCCGGCCCGGGGATTGCGACTACAGCGACGTGATCGTTTTCCGCCTGGATGAGGTGGTGCCGAGCGTCGCGGGGCCGAGGCGCCCGCAGGATCGAATCGATCTGAACGCGTTGCCGGACCGGTTCAATGCACTCCTCGGCGCATCACCGGAAAAAGGCGGGTTCGGCAGGACGCCCGCGGCTGTGTCGGCCTCCGACGGACCCTGCAAAGAAACGTGCGCGCATGAAAGCAAAGCCGGTCCCGCCTCCCTGAAGGACGGTTCGGTGGTGTTGGCCGCCATAACTTCGTGCACCAATACATCCAATCCGGGGGTCTTGCTGGCTGCCGGACTGCTGGCGAAGAAAGCGGTGGAAAAGGGGTTGTCCGTTCGTCCGGACATCAAGACATCGTTCGGCCCGGGGTCGCGCGTCGTTACGGAATACCTCGGAAGAGCGGGGCTCCTGGAATACCTCGAACGCCTGGGGTTCCACGTGGTCGGCTACGGTTGTACGACCTGCATCGGCAATTCGGGGCCTCTCGATCCGGCTGTCGAAGCTGAAATAAAGTCGCGCAACCTGGTTACCGCCGCCGTGCTGAGCGGGAACCGGAACTTCGAGGCACGGATCCACCCGGCGATTCGGGCGAATTTCCTCATGAGCCCTCCGTTGGTGGTTGCCTTTGCCATCGCGGGCGACGTGACCGTAAACCTCGACCGCGAACCTTTGGGCACGGGGCGGGACGGAACACCCGTGTATCTAAGGGACGTGTGGCCGGCGGCGCGGGAAATCGCTGACGCCATGCATCACGCCGCGGACCCCGAACTTTTCCGGCGGACGTATTCGGCCCCGGATGCGTCGAACGGCCTGTGGGAAACGATTCCGTTGAACGGGGGGGCGGTTTTCCATTGGGACACGGACTCGACGTATCTTCGGGAACCGCCTTTTTTTGAAGGGCTGTCCCCGCAAGCGGAGGCACCCGGCAGCATTTTCGGCGCACGCGCACTCCTCGTGCTCGGCGATTCCGTGACCACGGACCACATCAGCCCCGGGGGGGCCATCGGAGCGGAAACCTGTGCCGGTCGATATCTCCTTTCGCAGGGCATAGCGGTGAAGGAATTCAATACGTATATAGCCCGGCGGGGAAATCACGAAGTGATGATGCGCGGAACGTTCGGCAACGTTCGGCTGCGCAACCGGATGGTTCCGGGTTCGGAAGGCGGTGTGACGGTGCATTGGCCTGACGGTGTGCAGACGACCGTTTACGATGCCGCGATGAAATACCGGGAGGAAGGGGTCCCTCTCATCGCCTTTGCCGGTGCGGAGTACGGCACGGGGTCGAGCCGCGACTGGGCCGCGAAGGGCACCAGGCTGCTCGGACTGCGCGCGGTCGTGGCCGGATCGTTTGAGCGGATCCATCGCAGCAACCTGGTGGGAATGGGGGTGCTGCCGCTGGAGTTCCTGCCGGGTGAGAGCGTGGAGTCGCTTGACATAACCGGTCGGGAAAGGTTCGACGTCGAACTGCCCGGGAGCGGGGTAACGCCCGGCCTGACGGTGGACCTCGTGATCCGCCGCGAAGACGGAACCGTTCGTCGTGTGAAACTCATCTGCCGCATCGACACGACGATCGAGAGTGAATACTATCGGCACGGGGGGATTCTCCCCTATGTGTTGCGGAAGCTGGCGGCGGGGAAGTAGGTCGGGCTTCGGCCCGTCCGCTTTACTGTGCCGGTTTTTCTTTACGAGGATTGATGCCCATGACTCAGCGAAGAATCCACGCGGTCTATATGCGCGGCGGTACGAGCAAGGGGGTGTTCTTTCTTGCCGGGGATCTTCCCGGCGACCGGGATTCCCGCGACAGGATCCTGCTGCGGGTGATCGGAAGTCCGGATCCTTACGGGAAACAGATCGACGGCATGGGAGGCGCCACCTCGAGTACCAGTAAGGTGGTGTTGATTTCGAAGTCCGAACGGCCTGATTCCGACGTCGACTATCTTTTCGGCCAGGTGGCGATCGATAAGGCCGTTATCGACTGGTCCGGCAACTGCGGCAATCTCACGTCCGCCGTCGGCCCCTTCGCCATAGCCGCCGGATTGGTGAAGGAGGCCGGGTGCGTGCGGGACGGCATCGTGACGGTGCGCATCTGGCAAGCCAATATCTCGAAGCGCATCATCGCCCATGTTCCCATGCGCGGCGGGCAGGTCCTGGAAGAAGGGGACTTTCGGTTCGACGGGGTGGCCTTTCCTGCGGCCGAAATCGCGATTGAATACCTCGACCCGGGGGGGAGCGGCGGAGCGCCGCTGCTCCCGACGGGAAAAACGGTGGATGACCTCGATATTCCGGGTGTCGGCCGCATACGTGCGACGCTGCTCTCTGCGGGCAACCCCACCGTGCTGGTGCACGCCGGGGACCTGGGACTGACCGGAACCGAACTGCAGGCTGAAGTGAACGGGGACCCGGAACTGCTCTCGCACTGCGAGGCCATTCGTGCGGCGGGTGCGGTGGCCATGGGGCTGGCCGCCGATGCGGCGGAGGCCACGCGGTCCCGTCCCGCGACCCCGAAGATCGCTTTCGTTGCGCCTCCTCAAAGCTACACGGCGTCGAGCGGCAGGGTGGTGGATGCCGGAGAGGCCGATGTACTCGTTCGTATTCTTTCCATGGGGAAGCTTCATCATGCCGTTACGGGAACGGGCGCGGTAGCGCTAGCCGTGGCTGCGGTGCTGCCGGGAACGGTCCTCCACGGGATCGTCGAAGGCCGGTTGGCCCCCGGCGGGCGACTGCGCATGGGGCACCCCTCGGGAGTGATGGAAGTCGGCGCGCAGGCGCGTATGGAAAACGGCGCGTGGACCGTCGATAAAGTGGTGATGAGCCGTAGCGCCCGCCGCCTGATGGAAGGATGGATTTTCGTGCCGGAGCAGCCCTGACTTTTGCGGGGTGACCGATGAACGTTTTCCGGCGGTGACGATCAGCGGAAACGAGAGACTGACAGGACACGGGCTTCGGTCTGTGCCCGTGCCGGGCCGGGCCGGTTCGGCCCGCCATCCGCTTGTGTACCTGCTGAACCGGCGGTGCGCCTTTCCGGAGGCGGCGCCTTTCTCGATGTGCTTTTGTGGAGGTGGATGAAATGAATTGTGTTGACACTCATGCCCATATCTTCGAGCGCGGGCTTCCGCTCGCGCCGAAGCGCCGGTATGCGCCGACGTACGATGCAACCGTTGAAGATTATCTTCGCAACTTGGACAGCCGCGGGGTCTCCGTCGGAATGCTGGTTCAGCCCAGTTTTCTGGGGACGGACAATTCGTACATGATTTCAGCGCTGCGCCGTTATCCGGAACGGCTTCGTGGCGTTGCGGTCGTTGTGCCGGAGGTTTCCCGGGAAGAGATCGAAGAAATGGACCGGGCAGGCGTCAGGGGAATCAGGCTCAACCTCGACGGATTGCCGATCCCGGACCTTCGCGCCGACGCGTGGCCCGGTCTGCTCGCGCTGCTGCGGCGGATGGGCTGGCACGTCGAACTTCACCGTGCCGCCCGCGATCTCCCGGCCGTCATCGACCCGCTGCTGAAAAGCGAAGTGCGCGTGGTGGTGGACCACTTCGGCAGGCCCGATCCTGCGGCGCCTCTGGATGATCCCGGTTTTCAGTACCTCCTGTCGGTGGGATCGTCGGGGCTGGTATGGGTCAAGCTGGCCGCTGCGTATCGACTCGGCGGGGCGGAAGCCGGCGAGAAGGCCGCGCTTCTGACGACGCCGCGTCTGCTCGACCGTTTCGGCCCGGATCGGCTCGTGTGGGGGAGCGACTGGCCTCACACTCGAAACGAAACGATCGCCGACTTTTCCGGGACATTCGATGCACTCAAACGTTGGGTCCCGGACGATGAAACACGCCGGAAAATCCTCGAAACGGCACCCGCGGCCCTCTTCACGCGCCCGTAGCGGTGCCTTTTTTCGGCATCGGGCCTTCCGGCCGTGGTTCCTGTGATATTCCCGGCCGGAGTGCGCCGATGTCGGCTTGCGTTCAAGAACCCGGCAGACGCGACTTCTCAGGATAGTGGGGAAGCTGTGCCCCCACGCCGCTTCGCGGCTTTCTGTGGCGGCGCCTGCGCCCCGTGAAATGCGGGGCAGTCGCCCGGAGCCTGGGGTGGGCGGAGAATTATTCACGGGCTTTTTGGGAACAGGTTAGGATTAACGGCTTGAACGCAGTTGTTCATGATGCCCGCCTCACACGCGAAGCATCGAAACGGGTATTTTTTAGGTAACTCAGCATACCTTCTTTTTTACCGGACGCCCGCCCTTCAGAAGACCGGCCGAAACTCTTTCCCGCTGGCCGGGTTGCGACCACCGAATGCTTGCGAATTCCCGGTTTCTCGCCTACAAGAGCCAGTTGACCTCTCGGGGGCCAATCCGTATACTTAGGACTCACAATTTCACAAGCAGGGAGTGCAACAGGATTTATGTCCTCAACCGAATGCAGCGTTCCGGATCGCTCGCCGAAGAACTTCGCTTACTGGAAGAAGCTTTGCACCAACCTTTTTCTCATGACCGCAGGGAGCATTATCTGCGCGGTGGGCATCAACGGGGTGCTGGTTCCACAGAAGTTTCTGAGCGGAGGGGTGATCGGGGTCGCACTCATCATTCACTACCTGGTCCCTTCGCTGGATACCGGGCTCATCTATTTCGCCCTCAATATTCCACTCATGGTGCTGGGATGGTTTACCGTCAGCCACAAGTTCATGGGATACACGATTTACGGGATGATCATCTATTCCGCGGCGACGTGGCTCATCCATCCCGGGGTTGTCTCTATTGAAAACCGGATCCTGGCCGCCATTTTCGGGGGAATCATTTCCGGAATCGGGAGCGGAATCACGCTCAAAACCCAGGGCTCCGCGGGTGGCACCGATATCCTGGCCATCTACCTGAACAGAAAGTTCGGCTGGAAGATCGGCATGACCACGTCTTCCTTCAGCGCCATGGTGCTGACCGCCGGCGCGTTCTGTTTCAGCCTGGAAAAGGCCCTCTATGCCCTCATTTACGTGTTCACCTCGGGAAGGGTCCTCGATGCGGTCCTCACCGGGTTCAACCAGCGCAAATCCGTCATGATCGTGTCTCAGTGCCCCGAAGTCATAGCCTCGCTGATCATTTCCAAGCTGCACCGGGGAGTCACTTTCCTCGAAGGAAGCGGGGGCTACACGGGGGACAAGAAGATGGTCATTTTCAGTATCATCACGATGATAGAACTGGCCAAAATGAAGGAACTCGTGTTTGCGGCCGATCCGGACGCCTTCGTGGTCGTGCACGATACCATGGAGGTCCTCGGGTATAAACACAGGGCCATACACATGGAATGATCCGCCCGTTCTACTTCACGGGTGCGGGAAAGCGAGCGTCGAGAAAAGCGGAGACGTGCCGGGAAAGGGTATCTTCGCATCCCCAGTAAAAGTGATCGCAGTGAGTCAGAAATTCGACGTGCACGTCGTCCTCGGGCGCCGCGTCGAGGAGCCACGCCCGGAGCGAGTCGACCGTGCAGAACTGGTCGCTCGTGCCGAGGGTGAACAGGCTTGGTTTCGAGGGGACTCTGAGGTCCTCAAAGGGCAGAAAATCGACCGGCGGGGACGCAAGGACCAGAGATTCCGGCTGCAGGCCGAGCTGAACGGCCTTCAGCAGCACCCATGCCCCGAAAGAGTATCCCGCAGCGTGCAGAACCGAAACGCCATGGGATGACAGATACCCGGCCACCCCGAGAAGGTCCGCGGCCTCCGATTCTCCATAGCCGTAGTCCCCGGTGCTCCGTCCCACTCCACGAAAGTTGAACCGCAGCGTTCCCCAGCCCCGCTCCGCGAATATCTCCTGCAGCGCCATCACCACGTTGTTCTCCATGCTTCCGCCGTAGAGAGGATGGGGGTGGCACAGGAGCACCGCGTCTCGTCCGTTTCCTTTTTCATAAAGGGCTTCGAGTTCGACGTCTTCGAGTTTGAGCGTCAGGGGGACTTCAGCCATTGCTGCCTCCGTTCCGTTCGCGGTCGGCCTCAGTGGAAAGACCAGCCCGCCAGCCGATAGAGTTCGTGGAAGTGGTGGACCGGCCCGTGGCCTTTCCCGAGTGGCAGCCCCTCACGGATCGCCGCGGTGATGTATGTCTTGGCCCGGGCGACCGCATCGGTGACGCTGAATCCCTTCGCCAGGCCCGCGGCTATGGCTGAAGCGAAGGTGCATCCGGTGCCATGGGTGTGCGGGGTATCGAAGCGTTCGTTGGAATACTCGAGAAACGAACCGCCGTCGTAGAGCAGATCGAGCGGTGTGCCCGGAAGATGCCCGCCCTTGACCAGTACGAACCGGGGGCCGAAGTCCCTGATCCGGCGGGCCGCTTCCCTCATACCTTCCTGGTTGCCCACTTCGAAACCCACCAGTTCCGATGCTTCGTGAAGATTCGGTGTGACCACCAGGGCCAGGGGGAGAAGTTCTTTAACCAGCGTTTCGCGGGCGTCCTGCCGCAGCAGGTGGTCTCCGCTTTTTGAAACCATAACGGGATCGACCACCAGTTTCCGTATGCCAAGCTCCTTCAGGTCCGCGGCGACCCTGGAGATGATGGCCGAATTGAGCAGCATTCCGGTTTTCACCGCATCGGCGCCGATGTCTTCCATGACGGTACGGATCTGCATGGAAACAAAGTCCGGTTCTATTCCGACAACGCCCCGCACGCCCACCGTATTCTGGGCCGTAAGAGCCGTGATGACGCTCATGCCGTAGACACCCAACGCCGAAAAGGTCTTCAGATCGGCCTGAATGCCGGCCCCTCCGCCGCTGTCGGAACCCGCGATGGTCAACGCCCTGGGAATATTCATTCTCACACCCTCATTCCATTCGTTTTCAGATCGTTAAACGAGTGATTCTCCAGAATCGGCGCAAAGGCACGACTCCTGGAAGCCTTGAAGTGCCCGCGGTTTCAAAAGCCGTCGTTCAGCCTTCGTCGCGGGGCGTGCTGAAGTGGTCCCAGCTCTTAGCCCCCAAAACATAATCGCCGCCGCGGGCATTTTCGGAGCGCAACCGGATGCCGCCGTTCCCCTTGTCCGTGATCCTGCCGATGACCGAGCAGGGGGTCCCGGTTTCCTCTTCGATCATTTTCCGAATGCCGGAGGTGGAGTCTTCTCCGGCGGTGAACAGAAGTTCGTAGTCTTCGCCGCCCGTCAGGGCCCATTGGATCGGGTCCCGCGAGAGTGCTTCGGCGACCTTCCCGCAGGCAAGGCTAAGAGGTAGCCGGTCCACCCATATTTCAGCGTTTACCCCGCTCGCGCGGCAGATATGGCCCAGATCTCCCAGCGTCCCGTCACTCACATCCGCCATGGCGCGGACCATTTGCGATGCGCCGAGGGCCTGGCCTTCCTTGAGGCGCGGGGTTGGAGTGAGGTGCCGGGCGAAGACGGTCTCGCGGAATTCAACTTCGACCCTGGCATCGGGGTGGAGGATGAGTTCGAGACCGGCCTTCGAATCGCCGAGCGACCCGGTGACAAGAATCAAATCTCCGGGCAGGGCGCCGTTTCGCAGGACCAGGTGTTCGGGGACGACTTTTCCGAGAAGGGTCAGGTCGATCACCATGTCCGAACGGGTCTTGCTGAGATTCCCGCCGACGATGGCCCCCCCGGCAAGCCGTATCTGTTCATGCATGCCCTCGTAGAGGCCGTCTACGAAGGCGACTTCGGTGTCGGGGGCAAGGGCGAGGGACACGAGCGCCCATGCGGGTTTTCCCCCGCAGGCGGCGATGTCGCTCACGTTGATGGCTATGACCTTCCGGCCGAGCTGGTAGGGAGTAATCGCGGTGCGCACGAAATGAATGTTTTCGACTTGCACGTCGCAGGTGGCCAGGAGGTATTCCGGCCCATCGGTCCGAAGGACCGCGACATCATCCCCGATGCCGACCACCACATCGCCGGGAGGAGATGAAAGGAAACCGGAGATCCTCCGGATAAGGCCGAATTCCCCAAGGTCGCTCACACGCATCAGTTCACCTCTGTACTGGATTTACCATCTACCCATGGTCGATGGTTCACTCAAAATAATCCACTCGGGCACATTTATCCAGACTGCGTGCGCGCGCGGATCGATTTTCGGGCTGCTTGTGCCTATTCCCCGATTCCATCCGAAAAAGGCGCAGCCCCCGGCCTAGCCGGGGGCTGCGGGCACGTGCGGATTTACCACATTGCCCGTAGCCCCCGGTCCTTTCGGTGCAACTCCTTGAAGCCGGTGGGTTGCCGGGAGAGGATTCCCGATGATTTCAAACCATCCCCGAGTACACGGACGGGCAGTGGAATTGCAGCGGGGGTCAGCAGTCGATCATGGTCACGCCCAGACCGCCGGTGCCCATCTCCCTGAAAGATGAGGGCAGGGCTTTACCCGTTTCCAGCATGGCGGAGATGACCCTGTCCAGGTCTTCCCAATGCTGAGAAAGGTCTTCGTTAACGGCGAGCAGGTAGGCGTTGTAGGCTTTGAGCGCGCCGAAGGCGTTTCGTTCTATGCAGGGGATCAGTACGAAACCGCCCACCGGGTCGCAGGACATGCCCAGGTGGTGTTCCAGCGCGATGGTCGCCGCGATTTCGGTCGCTTCGAGAGAGGCACCGGTTGCATAGGTGATCATGGCGGCGGCCATGGCCGAGGCCACGCCGATTTCCCCCTGGCAGCCCACTTCCGCTCCGGCGATCGCCGCGTTGTTCTTGCACAGAAAACCCACCAGGCCCGCCGCCAGAAGTCCTTTGCGCAAAGCGTCCTGTGAAAGCTTCATGTGGTTCTTCATCACGTAGACTATGGCGGGCATGGTCCCGGCGGAACCCAGGGTCGGCGCGGTGACCGCCAACCGTCCGGCGGCGTTGCCTTCCGAACCCGCCAGTGCATAGCTGCTCACCCGCTGCATGAATCCGTCGGCGCCCTGCGCGGTTTGCGAGCGTTCGTAAATCCTTTTTGCCTTTCTATAGAATTCGAACGGCCCCGGCAGAAGGCCTTCCTCACGGATGCCCTGTTCCACGCCGTCTTCCATGGTCTTGAGCACCAGGTCGAGATGGTCCGTGATTTCCTTGTCCCCGGTCCTCATGATGGCCTTCTCGTTTTCAAGGATTATCTCGTGAAGGCTCTTTTTGTTCTCATGCGCCAGTTTCTTGAATTCGGTCATGCTTCCGTATGTATATACCGGCTTCCCCCGGTCGGGCGCGGGTTCTCCCTTGTACTGGAAAAAGCCTCCGCCCGGTGAATAGTATTCCCTCTCGAAGAGGGTTGTTCCATCCTTTCCGACGAGCCGCATGATCATGGTGTTGGTGAAGGGGTAACTGTGCTCTATTTTGTCCCAGATGATCGTGTCCTTGCTCAGTTCGAAGCTCTTGCCGTTGATCGTGGTCGTGTATTTGACGGATGTATCCTGAAGCGCATCCATCAACTTCGTGTCGCACGTTTCCGGCTGCTGCCCCAAAAGCCCCGCCAGAATCGCGCGGTCGGTGCGGTGCCCTTTCCCCGTTGCGCTCAGGCTGCCGAAGAGCCTCACTTCGATGGACTGGGATTTGTCCAGGATATCTCTGGGCAAGCCTTCGAGCGTCTTCCGAAAATTGCTGGAAATACGCAGAGGCGCGATGGTGTGCGAACTGGACGGCCCCGGCCCGATTTTGAACATATCGGTGAGAGACGTGATGATCTGCCCCTTGGGAGGGCCGCTGAAACATTGGTTTGCGGCCATGCCCGGAAATGCGCTGGAAGGAATGCCCCGCGCCCACGACAGGCCCGGATTCAAACACATGCCCACACCGGCGGAAGAAATTCCCGCGATCTTGAGAAAACTGCGTCGATCCATAAAACTCCCCCTTCTTTGAATCTGCCTTCACTCCATGGTGTTGTTCTGCCCCAGTAAACCTGAATGAAATTCCATTATTCGATATCTTTTCCGCTCTCCCTGTGATCCAGCAGGGTCCTTGCCACCGTCAGAGCATGTACTTCCGCTGCTCCGCCGGCCTTCAATGTTCGGGCACATTCCGTGAGGGTCGTGCCCGTGGTGTATACATCGTCGATCAGGAGAATGCGCCGGCCGCGGACTGCCTCGGGCTTCAACACCAGGAAAGCCCCTTTGAGGTTCCTGAGCCTTTCTTCGCGGCTCAAACGGGTCTGCTGGCGCGTTCTGTTCCCGCGCGCCAGGGCGTCGTACCGGCAGGGAATGCCGATGCGCCTGCCGAGCGCTCCTGCGAGGAGTCCTGATTGATTGAAGCCCCTTTCCTGCAGCCGTTTTACATGCAGCGGCACGGGAACGAGCATGTCCGCCGAAGCCATGCCTTCTCTTACGGCGGTTTCCGCGAGGAGGTCGGCCAGTGGCGGGACCCATTCCAGGCGGCCCCCGAACTTGAGTTGATGGATGCGGTCCCTGATCACTCCGGCATAAAACGCGGCCGCCCGTGCCCGGTCGATGGGTGAGGCGGTCAGAAGGCAATTGCCGCAAAGGTGATCGGGCGAGGTCGGGCTGTCGGGGTAGGGGATGCCGCACCGCGGGCAGAGCGGGGAAGCGATCCGGGGAAGTCTTTCGAGACAGTCCCCGCACCAGGAACCTTCATGGGAAGACAGCCAGGTGCTGCGGCATCCCGCGCAACGCCGCGGAAGAAGGAGATCCAGCAGCGAGGCCCCGAGTGCTCTGAACCGGCCCTTCGATTGCCGCCGGACAGCCGTGTCCGCGCCTGACCGGCCGTCATGTAGTATCATGCGGGATACCTTCTCCCCCCCCGGGCCGACTTTCGGTCAGTCCATGTGGTCGGCGACGGCCCGGCCGAATTCCGAACACTTGACCTCTTTTGAGCCCGGCATCTGGCGGGCCAGATCGTAAGTGACGGTTTTCGCTCCGATGGCCTTTTCAATACCCCGCTGAACCAGCGCGGCCGCCTGGTCCCATCCCATGTATTCGAGCATCATGGCCCCGGAGAGGATCAGGGAAGAGGGGTTCACCTTGTCCAAACCCGCATATTTCGGGGCCGTTCCGTGAGTGGCTTCGAAGACCGCGCAGGAATCGCCGATGTTTGCGCCTGGCGCCATCCCCAGTCCTCCCACCTGTGCGGCCAGGGCGTCGGAGAGATAATCCCCGTTCAGATTGGGGGTTGCAAGCACCTGGTATTCTTCGGGCCGAAGCAACGCCTGCTGGAACATGGAATCGGCGATGCGGTCCTTTATGAGCAGTTTGCCCGCGGGGATTTTGCCTCCATGCTTCTCCGTCACCTCGGCTTCCGTCACGGTGCGATCGCCGAACTCGGATGCGGCCAGTTCGTATCCCCAGCTTCTGAAGGCCCCTTCCGTATATTTCATGATGTTGCCCTTGTGGACCAGGGTAACGGAAGGCAGGCCCTTTTCAAGGGCATAGCGAATGGCGAGCCGCACCAAGCGCCGTGTCCCGGCCCTGCTCATGGGTTTGATCCCGATGGCCGAACCGGCGGCAAGCGAAACTTTGAATTGATCGCTGAGAAAAGCCGACAGCCGGGCAGCTTCCTCTGAGCCGGCGGGCCACTCGATGCCGGCGTATACGTCCTCGGTATTTTCGCGGTACACGATCATATTGACGTTCTCGGGCCGCTTGACGGGGGAGGGGATGCCCGGAATGTACCTGACGGGCCTGATACAGGCGTAGAGATCGAGGAGTTGTCTCATTGCAACGTTGAGGCTCCTGAACCCTCCGCCTATGGGGGTGGTGAGCGGTCCTTTGATCGCGACCACACACTTGCGGATTTTGTCCAGGGTCTCCCGGGGAAGGGATTCCCCGACGGCCAGGGCGGCTTTTTCTCCGGCAAGCAGCTCCAGCCAGTGTATCCTCCTTGCCCCGTGGTACGCTTTCTCAACCGCCGCGTCCAACACGAGGCGCGTGGCCGCCCATATGTCGGGCCCTGTTCCATCCCCTTCGATGAATCCTATAATGGGATCGACGGGCACCTGAAGCCTGTTGTCGGCATCCAGGGTAATCCATGTCCCGGTCCCTTTGAGTTCCCCCATGACAGTCTCCTTTCAAGCCGGTTCGAATTCCAGCAGGCACCATTCCCCCGCGGTGGAAGTATTCAGGAGCACGGTGCCTTCATTCTCGTATGCTTTTCTTACGTCTTCCGCCTGTTCGTTGAGGATCCCGCTCAGGACGATCCTCCCTCCCGGCTTCACGCATCGCAACAGCAGGGGTGCCATTCGGATCAACGGCAGCGACTGAATGTTGGCAATGACGACGTCGAAGGTCCCGGACGCTTCATCAATCGTTCCGTTGAGAAGATCGATTTTGGAATCCAGGTGGTTGAGCGTGATGTTCTGCCCGGCCACCTCGATCGCTTCGGGGTCGTTGTCCACCCCGAGGACGGGAGAAAAGCCGAGGAAGGATGCGGCGATGGAGAGAATTCCGGACCCGGTCCCGAGGTCGATGAGCGAACCCAGTCCTTCGGTTTCCGTTTTTTCCGCCCGGTTTTCCAGCCATTCCAGACACAGCATGGTGGTCTCATGATGACCCGTTCCGAATGCCATGCCGGGGTCCATGAGGATGATCCTGTCGCCGGCCCGGGGTTCGGCCTTTTCCCAGGTGGGACAGACCAGGAAATGCCTGCCGATCCTGAGCGGCTTGAAATGGACCTTCCAACCGTCCGCCCAGTCGGCGTCCGCAAGCTGTGTAATCGAATATTCCTTCGTGACACCCGGAGGCAGGGCTTTGCGGAAGTCGTCCAGGACCTCGTCCAGCTTTGATTTCCAGTCGCCGGAGAGATGGTCCTCTTTCAGGTAAAACCGGATCCCGCCTTTGACGAATTCGACGCTCGTTCCAAACGCATCCGCCAACTGGGCCGCGACCTCATCTGCGGATTCTTCGCCGCAGGGGACCTCGATGCCTATCCATTTTCCTCTCATAATGATTCCTGCCTGATTTGCGCGGTTTTCAAAACGGATGCGCACCTGCCCCTCCCGTTTCGGGAGATCACCGTTCCCGACCCGACCGGGAAGAAGGCGTACAGCCCCCTTTTGGATAAGCGCCAAGTGGACGGCACAGTGGGCGTCGCATCGAATGTGTATGCAGTGTTTCTATAATACCGGGCTTCGTTCCGCTCAACCCAGCCGGTATTTACACCACTATTTGCCGCATTTGTCAGCCGATATTTGCGGGTCAGGCTTCGCTTACCTTCAACTTGAAGCCCGGGGCGTTCCGCGGGAACAGTGCACCGGCGGATTACCGGGTACGTTTCAACCCGGCCGGAAGCGCCGGGGCCTGTTTCATGGTAAGGCTTGCCCTAGGTTATGCAATGGAAGGTCAGGCCTCGGGGGAGTGAACTCCGGCAAGCCAGTGTCCAATTCGGTCAAAGGCTTCGTTGATTTCATCCTCGGCCCCGCCGAAGGAAAAGCGGATGTGGTTTTCACCGGTTGGTCCGAACGCCGCGCCGGGAATGCCGATGACCCTCGCTTCCCGCAAAAGCCGGAGGGCGAAAGCCATTGAATCCACTCCGGGCATTTTGTACCGGGCCATGAGGTAATATGCCCCCTGCGGCCTCACATATCCGAACCGGTCGCTGAGGCGGTCCAGGCGTTCGCAAATCAAATCGCGTCTTGCTGACAGAGCGGCATGGATCTCCCCCACGCAGTCCTGGGGCCCTTCGAGGGCTGCGAGGGCTGCGATCTGGGACACGGTGGGCGCGCATATGGACAGGGCGTCGTGAATCTTCATCATCTGGTCGAGGATTCCCTCCGTCGTGTACACATATCCCACCCGCCACCCGGTCATGGCGTATTTCTTGGAAAAACTGAAAGTGGCGATGATCCTGTTCTTCAGTTCCGGCAGCGAACTGAGGCTGAAGCACTTCCTGCCGTCGTAGACCAGGAAGTCGTAGGTTTCATCGGAAATGATGAAAAGATTGTGCTGAAGGACCAGGGCCGCAAGTTCCCTCAGGTCCTTTTCGGCGAAATTCGCGCCGGTGGGATTGTGGGGGTTGCATAAAATGATGGCTTTGGTCCTTGGTGTGATGGCCTTGCGGATTCCGTCGATGTCGAGCTGCCAGCCGCCGGCGGTAAGGGGCACAAAAACCGGGATGCCTTCCGCGAGCAATACCTGCTCGATGTGAGAAGCGTAATTCGGGGACGGAAGGATCACTTCATCCCCACGTTCGACGATGGTCAGAACCGCTTCGGACAAGGCCTCCATCGCTCCGACCGTGACGCAGATTTCCCTGTCCGGGTCGGCGGTGATCCCCCTTTGAGCGAACTGTCGGGCGATGGCGACCCGCAATTCGGGCAACCCGGGCCCCAGCGTATACTTTCCGCTGTCGGGGTTGTCGTGCAGGGCCCTGCAAACGGCGTCGACGATATGGGGCGGCGTGGGGAAAGAAGGAATTCCCTGGCCCAATGATACGCAGCCGTCAATCTTGCTTGCGAGCAGAGGCATTTCCTTGATGGCAGAAATGTTGATCTGGTTTACCCGCCGGCTTATTCCCTGTGTCCGATAAGTCTTTCCGGATGCCACAAAAGCTGATCTAGAAGAAGTTTCCATAAGTTGGTTCGGTTAACCGGTCTCCTCGTCGTGTGTGACGCTCTTCGACCCGTGGAATTCAAAACTGAAAGATCTTCCCCGGATTCAATATCATGTTCGGATCGAATATCCGCTTGATTTCTTTCTGAATTCTGATGCTCTCATCGGAAAGTTCCATGGGAAGGAACTGCATCTTCGCCGTTCCGATGCCATGTTCCCCGGAGATTGTGCCTCCCATGGAGAGGACCCTTTCCAGCGCGGTCCGGGTTCCCTCGTGGAGCTTCTGCGGATCGGCGTTGGATTCCGCGGTGATGTTGAGGTGGATGTTGCCGTCCCCCGCGTGGCCAAAGGAAAAAATCTTCATGCCGTATTTTTCTTCGATGGCAGGAAGAGCTTCCACGAATTTGGCAATCCGGGCTATGGGCAGCACCACGTCCTCGGGGATATAAACGGGGGCGCTCTCCTCGATCCGGAGACTCACCTGTTTGCGGACTTCCCACATCTGGCTTCGCTTCTGAGAATCGGGGGCCAGGCGCGCATCGACGGCGCCGCAATCGAGGCAGATCTGCCCTGCCTCCTTTATTTCCCGTTCGATCACCGAAGGGATGCCGTCCATCTCCATCAACAGGAATGCGCCGGCATTCAGGACGCCTTCGAAGGGGATCAAATCTCCGACCAGTTCGATGCAGTGCCGATCCAGAAATTCGATGGCACACGGCGTATATCCCGAGGCCAGGACCGAGGAGACGGCCTCCATCGCGGCGGAGAGCCTCGGGAAGAGGGCGACCATGGTGGTGATCGCGGGCGGATTGGGGATGAGCTTCAGGATCAGTTGCGTGATGATCCCGAGCGTCCCTTCGGATCCGGCCAGAAGGCGGACGAGATCGTAACCGACAACGCCCTTCCTGGTTTGGACGCCGGCCCGGATCCTGTTCCCGGAGGCCAGGACCGCTTCCAGTCCGAGCACGTAATCCCGGGTGGTCCCGTATTTCACGCAGGCCGGCCCCCCGGCATTGGTGGATACGTTTCCGCCGATGGAACACTTATCCAGACTCGCGGGATCGGGCGGATAAAACAGGCCCTTTTCCAGCGCGGCGTTCTTGAGGTCGAGCGTGACGACCCCGGGTTCCGTGACCGCGATGAGGTTTTCACGGTCGATGGAGATGATCCGGTTCATCTTCGCCATGGACAGGACGACTCCGCCGAAAACGGGCACCGCCCCGCCGGCGAGCCCCGTTCCCATTCCCCGGGGGGTCACGGGAAATCGGTATTCCGTGGCCAGTCGCATGATGGCCTGGACCTGCCCGGTCGATTCGACCTCGACCACCAGTTCGGGGACATGCTGCTGTTCGGTGGCGTCCTTGCTGAATTCCTTCAGTTTTTCCGGGTCGAAAACCAGTGCCTTCCTGCCGACGGCCGTACTTATCCGGTCGATGACATCGGCTGTGATGGGATTGTAAGGTTGTTGGGTTTGTCTGTTCAATGTCACATCCTGTGGAGTTCGAAACCGGGCAGGGACACCCCGCCTTCGATTTTGTGAAGGAGCCAGCTTGCCAGTGAAACCAGCATGAGGTAGACGGCACCGACACACAGAAAAACGGTTGTGTACTTGAAAGTGTGTGAGGCCAGGACCTTTGCTTCTCCTGTCAGTTCAATGCAGGTAATCATATATGCCAAAGAAGAGTATTTGATAAGATAAATAATCTCGTTGCCGCAGCCCGGGAGTGCCCTTCGAAGCGCCTGGGGCATGATAACGGACTGCACCATGCGAAATTTCGTGAACCCGAGGGCCTGGGCGGCCAGCATCTGCCCGCTCTTGATGGAAAGCAGTGCGCCCCGGATGTATTCGGACTGGTATGCCCCGCTGCAAAGAGCAAACCCCACGACGGAAGCCATGAAAGGTGACAGGTATATCCCGACATAAGGCAATCCGAAATACCAGATGAACAATTGCACGACGAGGGGCACTCCGCGAAACAGGGTTACATAGGCGGTGGTGAGCAGAATGGTGAAGCGGTTGCCGTAGACCCTGACGGCCCCCACGAGGACCCCGATGCACAGGCCGAAAATGGCCGACGGCACGATCAGCAGCAGGCTGACCTGGAGTCCCTTCATGAAGGCGGGAAGCACGTCGCTCCGGATAAACAGAAATTCATCCATCCGCTTGCTGTGCCTCCCCGTACAGTTCGGTGATCTTCGAACAGAACTCCCTCGTCCTGTCACAGTCCGCGGAGGTCAGTATCTTGGAGGGGGGGCCCTGTTCCACGATTTCCCCGTCTTCCATGAAGATGATCTCGTCGGCCATCGCCCGTGAAAACCCGATCTGGTGTGTGGCCATGAGCATGGTCATGCCTCCGGCCACGAGGTCTCTGATCACGGCCAGCACTTCGCCGATCAGTTCGGGGTCCAGCGCGGATGTGGGCTCGTCGAGCAGCATGACCTTGGGGTCCATGGCCAGGGCCCTCGCAATGGAAATCCTCTGCTTCTGGCCGCCCGAAAGCTCGGCGGGATAGTGACCCGCATGTTCCTTCAGACCGACCCGCTCGATTTCCGCCATCGCCCGCTCGGTCGCCTTCTTCCTGTCCAGTCTCTTGACCTTGACGAGGGCGATCTTGACGTTGTCGAGGGCCGAGAGGTGATCGAACAGGTTGAAGTCCTGAAAAATCATCCCGACCTGCTGACGGTAGGCGTAGAGTTCCTGCTTGCGGGAGTGGTTCACTTTCCGGCCTTCAAGCCAGACCTCGCCTTCGTCCGGGACGGTAAGATAATTGATGCACTGTAGGAGTGTGCTTTTTCCGGCCCCGGAAGGGCCGATGAGCACCTTGAGTTCCCCCTTGCAAACGGCCAGGGAAACCCCTTTCAGAATATCCCGTCCGCCGAAGGACTTCCTGATATTCCTCACCGTTAGTATCGGATCGTTGCTGTTTTCCATCGTGTGGCGAAAATCCTCAGTGCACATAGCCGCGCATTCTGACTTTGATTTCGAGCAATCGCAGCGCTTTCATCCCCGCGTAAGTCAGGACAAGATAGATGGCCCCGGCGGCGAGGTAAAGCGGAAGATGCTGATACGTACGGGTTGCGACAAAGTGGGTCCTTGCCATTATCTCGGCCACTCCCAGTGCATACGTTACCGCGGAATCTTTTAAAACGATGGCATATTCGTTCGACCAGGCCGGCACGGAAAGGCGAAGGGCCTGGGGGAGCACAACGAAAAGAATGGCCTTGGCGTCGCTCATCCCCAGGGCTCTGGCCGCTTTCAACTGCCCTTCCGGAATGGAGAAAATCGCCCCCCGGAAGATTTGAGACTGGTAGGCGGAACTTATGCTGCCAAGAACGATGACCGCTACCGTGAAGGCCGAAAGGTTCAGCCCGACCAGGGTGGCCAGGCCGAAATAGAACAGAAAGAGCAAAACGAGAAGCGGAATTCCCCGAAAGAACCAGACGTAAACGGATATGGCGAAGCGGAGCCAGGGGGCTCCGTAAACCTGTCCAACGGCGAAGGGGACCCCGAGAACCAGGCCGAGGCCCATCGCTCCGATCACCACCACAATGGTGACCAACGAGCCCTGCAGCATATACGGCAGGGCATTTACAACAGCGGCCAAACCTTCTGACATCAGTTCTTTTCTACTCTATTCCGGGCACTCGATCCCCGCGCGAAAGAAAGCCAAAAAAACCGGAAGGTCCGGGAGAGCCCGAATCCTTCCGGGACAATATAACTCAGTTCGCCCGAGTGATCGATCATTCGAGTTCGTATTTTTTCTTCAGTTCCTCCCAGTACGGAGAGGCCATCAGCTTCCTCAAACCATCGTTCAGTTTGTTCAGCAATTCCGAGTCTTCCTTGCGGACCGCATACCCGAACTTCTGCGGAGGCATTCCGAAAGTGCCGAGGATCTTCACGGGTTTCTTTTTGATGGCGTCCTTGGCGGGAGGATCGTCCATGATCGCGGCCACGATGCGGCCGTTCAGCACGTCTTCGATGGCGAGCGGCGCGGAATCATAATAAACCAGTTCGAATTTCTTGCCCTGGCCCTTGAGGAGGTTGTCTTCAACCCATTTGGCCTCGGCGGTTCCCCGCTGCGCGCCCACTTTCTGGCCCGCGGCCAAAGCGGCTTCCGGGGTCAGGGTCGAGTCCTTCTTGGCCACCAATACGTCCGTAAACGACCAGTAAGGGATGGTGAAGTTGACCTCTTTCGCCCGCGCTTCCGTTATCATCATCCCCGAAGCGATGAGATCGATCTTCTTGGCGTTGAGGCTCGGGATAATGCCGTCCCAATCCATGGGCTGATGGGTCACCTTGAATCCCTCTTCCCTGGCGATCCATTCCAGGGCGGCCACATCAAACCCGTCGGGCTTGCCCGTCTTGTCCACAAAGGCAAAAGGCGGAAAGTTCGCATCTATCCCGTTGATATAGGCTTTTTCCTGGGCGAGGCCGGACATCGGACTTCCGAGCAGCAGTACGGGCAGCATCAAGACAAGACACCAAAGAACCTTCTTCCCCATTTTCCCCTCCTCTCAGCTAGGTGAATGAATTCCTTATATGCCAACGGCTCATTGCCACGGTTCACGACAGACTGAAATGCACCCCCTTTCGTACATTAGACCACCTGGGAGGCTGAGGCAGCGAAACCATAACAAAAGGGTGGTAACGTATCAAGAAGAAAGAGGTTGTCGAGGAGGGTGAAGATGCTTTCGAGAATAGACAAGTTGACCCGCCACCGCAAAAGCCTCAAAGGTGCGGAGGACGAACCCCGGCATGGCGGGCTGCTGTGAAAACGTGGTTTCGGCCTGCAAAAGAGGGAGAGAATGCTCCGTTGCGTGAGGCTGAATTCAGCCCCCGGCACTGAGTGTGCCCTGCAGGAGGTCCGCGCATGTGCTGAACCTCCCCTGGCGCTGGAAATGGCGGTCCGTCCGGGTTTTTTCAGGGTGCCCGCGGGCGCAGGAGGGGGGGCTGACGGAAGGAAAACCGCCCGCCCCCCGGGGAGACATCCTGCGGGTCTATGCACTCCGATAGGCCGTGCACTTCACTTCAACCAACCCGCCGCGTGGGAGGGCTTTCACCTCGACAACGGCGCGGGCCGGTTTGTGCCCGGCGAGGAATTCTTCATAAATGGTGTTGAAAACCCCGAACTGGGAAATATCGGTCACGAAGACGTCCACCGCTACAAGGTCCGCCAGCTTGTACCCGGCCGCATCGAGGATGTGCCGAATGTTTTTCAGGGACTGGCTTGCCTGACCCGCAAAGCCCCCGCCGGCAAATTCCCCCGTTTCGGGCTCCAGACCGAGCTGTCCGCTCACGAATAACCAATCACCCGCGCGAATGGCCTGAGAATACGGTCCGATGGCTGCGGGCGCCTTTGCGGTATGGATCACTTGCAGACTCATAATGATCACTCCTTTTGAAAGGGAACCTCCACCGTTTTCCGGGGCCGTTCGGCTTGTTTCCGCACAGCGGGGAAATGTCACAAAACCGTCACCCGGAAACCCGGTTTTTTTATATAATCATTCCCGATGAAGTACAAATCTCTGTTGCTATGCGTATTCATTGACTCTATTATGGCAGAAAAAATTGTGAGATTAAACTGGAACTTTGACTGATAGCCGGTTGATAGGTTCTGCAACATATTGGACGAACTTCAATTGAGTGTAGTCAGCCCGTACAAGATTTTGATTTACTCACATGATACTTATGGCCTCGGTCACATTCGAAGGTGCCTGGCCATAGCCCGGAGTCTCAGGCACTGCCCGGCCAATGTGCTCATCTTGACGGGTTCGATTCACGCCGGGCGGTTCAAGATCCCGGATCGCATAGATTTTGTGCGGATCCCGGGCATGATCAAGGTGACCAACGAGGAGTACCTCCCGCTTTCCATAAAACTTGACGCCGCCGAAGTCCTCGAAATCAGGAAAAAGATCATTCTCGCCACGGCCATGGCCTTCCGGCCGGATTTTTTCATCGTCGACAAGGCGCCTCTCGGGCTGAAGAGGGAAGTCGTCGACACCCTGCGCTGGCTGAAAGATGAATACAAGTCCTGCACCTCCATTCTCGGGCTGAGGGACATCATGGACAGCTCGTCATCGACGGTCGAAGACTGGAGGGAAAAGGGCATTTACGATGCCATGGGCGAACTCTACGATGAAATCTGGGTCTATGGATGCCGTGATTTCTACGACCCGATCGTGGAGTACGAGATTCCCGACGACGTGGCGTCCAAGATGTATTTTACAGGCTACATTCCACGGCAGGTGCCCAGCAGGGAGAAGATCAATGCCACCCGGCAGTCTTTGGGGATAAAGAGCGACGAGAAACTCGTTGTCGTGACCACCGGGGGCGGGGGGGACGGACATCCGGTCGTGCGGACATTCCTTTCGGCCTTTGAGCCTTCCCAGGGAGGGGTCCCCCCGCATACGCGCGTGGTCATTGCGACGGGGCCGTTCATCTCGTCCAAGGATTACGAAGACGTGGTCAAAAGGTGCGAACGTCTCGGCTTCATTCCCCTCAAGTTTCACAGTTCGATGGAACGGCTCATCGGCGCCGCTCAGGTCGTGGTGAGCATGGGGGGGTACAACACGGTTTGTGAAATCGCCAGCCAGAAGAAGCCGCTTCTCATCGTCCCCCGCACGGTCCCCCGCGAAGAACAGCTCATCAGGGCACAGGTCCTTTGCGGCAAAGGGTTCTGCGACTATCTCGACCCTCGGGAAATCACTCCGAAGTCCCTCCGTGGAAAGGTCCTCAACCTGCTTGAGGACGGCTCTTCGTGCAGAGTCAGAATGGCGGCTTTTCCGTTCACCGCGCTCAATGTTATTCGGGAGCGCATTATGGGGAACAATGGGAGGAACCACGAGTGAATCCCGGGATAAATCATCTGGGGATGCTTCTCAAGGGTTACCCTCGAATCTCTGAAAGCTTCATCAGCACCGAAATCCTCCTCCTCGAATCGCTAGGAATTCCCATTGACATTTTTTCCTTGAAGCAACCCCGGGAATCGTTCACGCATGAGCACGTCGGGAAAATAAAGGCCCCGGTGACTTACCTTCCGGAGTACGTGCTGCCCAACGCGGCGGTGCTTTTCAGGAGCAACATGGCCCTTTGGCGGAAACTGGGCCCCCGGTATCGCGGATGTTTTGCGGACGCGGTGCGCCGTGCCTTTGAGCGAAGGGGTGTCGCGACGCTCCGTCATTTCCTGCAGGCGGGCCACCTCGCCTGGACGTGCCTGATCGGTTCCAACGTATCGCACATCCATGCGCATTTCTGCCACACTCCGGCATCCGTGGCTTTTTTCGCCTCCCAACTGACGGGGCTTCCGTTCAGTTTTACCGCGCACGCCAAAGACATTTATACGTCCGAACCCGATCAACTCGCGCGAAAAATCGCGAAGGCGCGGTTTGTGGTCACCTGCACTAAATACAACGCTGCCCACCTTGCCGGCATCATGAACGGCAACCCCGCCCGGACGCCCGTTCATACGATCTACCATGGAATAGACGTGGGTTTTTTCTCGTTCGAACCCGAAGTTTCCCCCGGACCGCCGTATAGGATTCTTTCCGTGGGACGTCTCGTGCCCAAGAAGGGCTACGATGACCTTCTCCTGGCGCTCAAGATCCTCGACGACCGGGGATTCGATTTCCAGTTCACACACATAGGGTCCGGCGAAATGAAGTCCCGCGTGGCCGACATGACCCGCGGCCTGGGTTTGTCCCATCGCGTACGAATGCTGGGGACGCTTCCCCACAAGGAAGTGCTCTCGTGGTACCGCCGCGCTCACTGCTTCGCACTTGCGTGCAAAGTCGCCGGCAACGGGGACCGTGATGGAATCCCGAATGTCCTCATTGAAGCCATGGCGGTCGGATTGCCGGTGGTCGCGACGCGGGTGTCCGCCATTCCGGAACTGGTGGAAGACGGGGCCACGGGTACTCTGGTGGAACCAGGAAATCCCGGAGACATGGCCGATGCCCTGGAGCGCGTGCTTCTCGATCCGGCCGGGTGCCGGGACCGTGTGAACCGGGCGAGGGAAAAGGTCGAACGGGACTTTGACAACCGGCGCTGTGTCATGAAGCTGCATTCCCTCTTCAGGGACGTTCTGGACAACCCGTGAAAATCGCTCTTTATTGCCCAAACAAGCCGCTCAACCATCCCAACCCTTCCGGGGACCTGGTCATTGCGGCCGAACTCCGCAAGGCGCTGACGCTCTTCGGCCATGAATGCGAGGAAGTCGCGAGGTTCCGGTCGCGCTGGTTCTGGCGGTCACCCGCCGGGTGGGCCGGGGCCCTTGGCGCCTTCCCGCGGGCGTTGAAGGCGGCCCGGCGGTTTTCGCCCCATGTGTGGATTACCTACCATTCCTACTATAAATCCCCCGACGTCCTCGGGCCCCTGGCAAGCAGGCTGCTCCGCATTCCATACGTTTTATTCCAGCCGATGTTCGGAACACGCAGGCGCAAAGACGTGACCACGCGGACCGGGTACTATTTGAACCGGATCGCGCTGAAATCGGCGCGCCATGCTTTCGTAAACAATCTCGACGACATGGAAGCGATCCGCAGGATCGTGCCTTTCGAACGCATTACTTATCTGCCGCCCGGGATTCTCCCGGGGTTCTTTCAGAGAAACGAAGAGGAAGGGCTGCGCATCAGGCGCGATCTGAAAATCCCGGTCGATTCGCCTCTGCTCATGACCGCCGCCCGCTTTCGCGACGATGTGAAGTTCAGGAGCCTGGAATATCTGTTCCGGTCGCTGCGGCTGCTGCAGACGAGGATTTTCGATTTCCGCGTTATTGTGGCGGGGGACGGCCCCATGGAGGGCCGCCTCAGGGAAATCGCGGAAGAACTCGTGCCGGGGCGCGCGATTTTTGTGGGGCGCGTGGCAAGAAACGCGATGAAGAACTACTATTCGGCCGCCGATCTTTTTGTTTTCCCCGGTATCGGTGAATCGCTGGGAATGGTCTTTCTCGAGGCACAGTCATGCGGACTGCCGGTGGTGGCACTCGATACGGCGGGTGTTCCCCAGGTTGTCAGGCACGGAGAAACGGGGCTCCTGGTTCCTCAAGACAGCGGCGAAGCCATGGCCGCGGCCATAGAGGAACTGCTCAAAGACGGAGAGGCAAGGGCGCGGATGGGATCGAGCGGCACGAAATTCGTCGCCCGGGAAAGAAACCTGGAAAAGAATTACATCGAGCTTTGTTCCGTACTCGATGCAATTGTCCGTCGGAACTGAATGTCCGGGCCTGGCCCGTTCAATGGTCCGCTCTTATCTGCCAGCGATCGGTGATTTTGAAGTCCCCGGTGCCGTTGGGGGCTTGAACGGCCCTGAAATAGACCGTCTTTTCGTCCACGGACACTTCGACGATGGTCTGCTTCCCGTCATTGTGGGCTATCTGCCCGGCGTTCCCGCTGTTGATTTCGTAAATTCCCCCGGCGTTGCCCGGAATCTGCCTGCGGCTGAAAATATGAGTATGCCCGACAAAAACGGCCCTCACCTTGTCCTTGTTCGACAGCAGCAATTTCCACAACGGATCGTTTGCCGGGTCGTGCGGAATGTACGGTTCGTGAAAAGCGATAAAAATGTGATCGGCATCGGTTGCGGACCGTATCGCTTCCCCGATCCAGTTCAGCGCAGCAGTCTCGTGGAAATCCTTTGAAAAACCGCTGTATTGATCCAGTACAATGACCCTGACGTTCTTCCAGTCGAAGTAATAGTTGACGGTCCCCGCCCCGAAGCTCCTGATCTTCGACCCCAGGGGGCTCAATATATTCTCGAGAATGACTTTCACGTCACCGGGTTTTTCATGGTTCCCCCGGGTGGCGAAGAGCACCGGTCTTCCCGCATAGAAAAACCTGCCGTAGATGGCCAGACTTTCAGCCGCGGGGCTGATATCTCCATTGGCCAGAACGAATTCAATGGTCGGGAACAGGGGACTGTCGTTGGTTTTCATGTCCCTGATTTCCGCAAGAACGTTGCCATAGGATGCAAATGCATTGTAATAGTCCGAAATCACGGCAAAAGTCCATCGCTCCGCAGAGGCTGTACCTGCAAAGAACACGATAAATAGGGTCAGAACGCACCATGCTCTGATTCTCACGAGGTATGTCATGGTATTCTCGATTCTTTCCGAAAGTCACATTGACGACCATGCCCGCACATGCGGTACCACCCGCCGTTCGCCCCCCCGGGGAGCGCAACGGGAACGTCAACGAAAGGCGGAGGGTGAGGGAAGGCGGCCGCCGGTGTCGTCACGAGCAGAGGTTTTTCAGGGCAGCCACCTGTTCCGGGCTTCCTATTATGATAATCACGGTGTGGGCTTTGATGGGTTCCTCCGGGCGGGGATTGTAGTGAAATTCTTCTTCGTCCGGCTGCTTGACGGATATGGGGACAAGCCCCGTTTTGCCGTAGATGTCGATTTCCTTCAGGGTTGAGCCGACAAACGGGCATTTTTCACTCACCACGACCTCCTCCACGCGGAAGGCCTGTTTCTTCCCGCGCAGCATGCGGTCGAGGAAAGACACCACATTGGGCCGAACCATCTCGCTGGCCATGCGAAGCCCGCCGATGAGTGCCGGGTTCACGACGTAATTTGCCCCCGCCCTGTAGAATTTGTCCGCCAGCGTGTTTTCCTCGCAACGGGCCACGATCTTGATATTCGGATTCACGAAGCGGGCCTGAACCGTGATGAGGAGGTTGCGGCTGTCATCGTTCAAAACGGCTACAATGCCCGCCGCTTTTTCGATTCCGGCCTTCTTGAGGACTTCCTCTTCCGTGGCGTCTCCGTGGAGGTAGTAGAATTCTTCATAATGAGTGCGAATCCACTCGACGCGCTCCGCATTTTCTTCGATCACCACGCACGGATGCTTGGTGGCATGGAGTTCCCGCAGGACATTGAAGCCCGTTTTCCCTGCCCCGCAGACGATGATGTGGTTTTTGAGCGAGGCGATGCGCTTCTCCATTTTCCGCTCCTTTAGCAGACGGGTCAGGTTTCTTTCGACGACAAACGCAGTGATGGCCGAGACGGCATAAAGGGTTACCCCCATTCCCGACCACATGAGGACCATGGCGAAAAGACGTCCGCTCGTTCCGATCTGATCGAGGACCTCCCCGTACCCGACGGTGGTGAGCGTAATGCTGGTCATGTAGGCGCAATCGAACGCGGTCCATCGGCCGTCGCCGATGATGTAAAACCCGATCGTGCCGAAAAGAAAAGCGCACATCACCATGACGACCGGGACTACAAGCCGCTGCAGGAATTCCGTAGTCAGGGGAAACTCGGAGGCAAGGGATCGACTCTGTTTCGAATCGCTCATAAGCGGTATCCGGTCCGGCCCACATCGGGGTGGAGAATGCGACAGGGTAGGGTGGCAGGGGGAATCTTGCGGCGCTGTCCCAGAAGGAAAGGGTGAAAGGAACGGCGAACGCGCTTCTCCCCGGCGCCATTCAGCCCGCACTACATCAGGATCAAATGCAAACAATCGCGAGGGCCTACAATAGAGCTATTTCGAATCAAACGCAACCGTATGCGGAATAAGACGTTCAGGGCGGGGGTGCATACGGGCGGGCGAAGACCGGACATGGACGTTCCCCGCGCGGTCCGCTGACCGCAGAGACGAGCCGGGGAAAAAGAAGCCGGGGATCGAGCCCCGGCGACGAATGGTTTTGGCCGTTCCGGTGTCGAATCAATGGGTCACGGCCGCGGTTCCTTTCCTTCCGTTTCCTTCGCGTACAGCCAGATGGCCGCGCTCAGTCTGTTCATCCCTTCCTCCCACAAGGAAAGGGCCGCCTCCGGTACATTCTTCTGATTTCTGAACACACCGTCGGCCTGATCCAAAAACCCCACGATCCGCAGCTCTTCGGTTTCGGTCATATTCTCACTCCGGGTATCCGTCTGCCGCCGGTTCAAAGGCGGAGTACGTGCGAAACGGTTTCATGTCGTATTCACTGTCTTGCGGGATAAACCCCTTCTGCCCAACCGCCTGAGGGGGGCCGATTTCAGAGGACGGGTCGTTTCAGCTTTCAAGCGGTTCCGTTCGCGTATCGATCCGCGGGTTTCGTGATCTTTCGGCAAGTATGTAACCCTTGGGAATTTCCATCCTCAGGTTGAGGGTATGGTCGATCTCGAGCGTGCTGAAATCCGACGAGAAGGACATAACGTGTCCGCCGAATTGGCGGTTTTCGTCGATAAAATGGAGGTGGTACCCCGGTACGTTGATCCCCAGGCTGTAATCCGGGCACCGAAAACCCACCATCGTACCCCGAAGATTTTGCAGCTCAGACACGGGAAAATCTTTCACGACTTCGCTCAGTGGGGCATACGGCTTTTCCTGCCGTGGCACGTTCCTAACCTTGACATGGTCAAAATGCCCTTCCAGCCTGATTGCATAAAAGGCGAGGTGGCTCGGAGCGATCTGCTTCAAAAGGGCTTCGAACTCGTGCATGGGCATGGGATTCGGCAGGTCCAGCCGGATATCCGCTCCGAAATGGATCACGACCGCAAAAGGGGTCTTCATGGATGGGGCCACCGGTTTTGCCGATCCGTCGGAGAGGATCTGGTAAAACTCCCTTTCGAACGCGATCATTTCCCCATCCAGGCCATTGAGGGTTCCCAGGCCGAAATCACCGTGTTTCGCCAGTTCCCCGTAAGTGGTGGGGCCTTCATAAAGGCCTTCCATGAGGACGCTCAAGGTGGATACCTGGTAAAGTTCGTGGGCCTTCTCCACGTCCTGGTGAACGCGGTGCTTTTTCCTGCGGTGTAATTGCAGCGAGTGAATGAACTTTGATTCAATGTCCCTGAAAAGCATAAACGGGCTCCTCGTTTGTCAGTGCGATGAGACATGGATTCCCCGAAGCATCTTCACCGGGAGATGCCTTAAGAAATGTCGCAAACCCGTGATGGTGAAAACGGAGCAAGGTGGGAATTCGTTTCAGCGATCCCGCAGACCCTTCAGCCCACTGCATCGGTTCTCATACAGA
This sequence comes from uncultured Syntrophobacter sp., assembly GCA_963663685.2. GTDB lineage: Bacteria > Desulfobacterota > Syntrophobacteria > Syntrophobacterales > Syntrophobacteraceae > Syntrophobacter. The sequence goes on from CAXXDT010000015.1 coordinate 116,378, forward strand.
CCCGGATGAGTTGCCGGTAAATGAAAGAAGGTAAGAACGGCCGTGTTCAAAATCTGACGGAACCCGTAACGCCGACGGCACCTTCGACGGAGCTGGCCTCTCCGCTGTGCGCCCTGTGATATTCTATCGACTTATCCTCGGTCGGGCCGGTCGTCGGAGCTCCCGACTTGCCCACATCCAGCTTCACTTCTCCCCTGGGCCCCACCGGGACGTTTCTTGCGGCGCACGAACTCAGGAGCATCAGTAAGCAGCAGAAGGCAATAGTTTTTCTCATTGACTCCTCCATGCTCGGAAAAGATTGCGGTGATTCACCGTCGTTACCCTGATGGCCAATTTGCCGTATGCCGTCCGGCAGATCGACGGGGATTCCGCGATGCACGGACTCCGCCGCACCGGCCCCCATCGTTCAAGCCCGGTACCTTCTTTCACGGATCGGGCACCTGCGCCGGTATGATTTCCCCTGCCAAGGTGAACTGGCCGTCTTTCACCCTGATGACGGTCACTGCTTTATATGGGACGTGTGATTCGGGGGTAAAGTTTACAGCGCCCGTGATGCAGGGGAAGTTCACCGTATTTTCCAGGGCTTTCCTGATCGCCTGTCCGTCGGTTGTCCCCGCCCTTTTCACGGCGTCGACAACAAGCCTCACCGTATCGTAGCCCAGAGCTGCAAAAGCGTTGGGTGGTTTTCGTCCGTATTCGGCTTCGAATGCGGCAATGAAGTTCCTGACGCTCTCGGGGCCCTTCACCGGGTCCATCAGTGCGTGCGTGGTGAAAAAGACATTTTCGGAGGCCGGACCCGCCACGGAAATGAGATCCGGGGTGTCGTAGCCGTCACCCCCTACGATGGGGCCGGAAATGCCCGCTTTCCTCAACTGTTTCACCACCAGCCCCGCATTATAGGGCATGGCCGCAACATAATAAAAGTCCGGCTTTGTCGGAAGGGCTTTTATCCTGTCGATTTGTGCGGAAAGATCAGTAACCTTGTCCTGAAACCGATCTTCGGCCAGAATGGTTCCGCCCTGTTGAAGGAAGCTGCTCTTGAAATAACTGCCCAGCAAAACGGTGTAGTCCCTCTCTTCGTCCCAGAGCAGGCAGGCGGTCCTGCCGAACTGCCTGAGGCTGAACTCTGCACCGGCGGCCGCCTGTTCGTTGTCTCCGAAACAGGCCAGAAACATCATATCGCCGATCTGCCCCGGAAGTTCGGGAGAGGTCGCTCCCACCGTGACGAAGGGTATTCCCGCCGCCTGAATGACGGGGCCGGACGCCAGCGCCGAATCCGTTTCGCTGTAGCCGATCACCGCGACGACTTTCTCCCGGTTGACCAGTTCCCCGGCGATCTCACGGGCTTTGTCCTCGCTGTAGTGGCTGTCGAGAACCACCAGTTCGACCGTCCTGCCAAGGAGCTTGCCCCGGGCGTTGATCTCCTTTGTGGCAAGCTTTGCGCCGTCCACGGCCGCCGCATCGAGGCAGGCTTCTTCCCCCGTCAACGCGAAGGCCCCGCCGATCTTGATCGGCTCATCCGGCCCGGGCGCAACCGTGGTCTTCTGGCCGTCGGCCATGCCGACCACCAGTGCGGAAACGAGGGCCAACGCCACGGTGAACAGCACCAATCGGATTCTGAACATGGTCTCCTTGTCTCCCTTCCCTTTGATTCCGGAAAAGACACTCGTTCCGGGATTTTTTCATGTCACGGGGAGTTGCGTTCAGCCGTGAAGCCCCCCGGCAGCTTTCGCTCCGTTGGCGGTATTTCTCGTGCCCCTCCCTCTTCAACCTACACGAGGGCTCAGGCCGGAAACCGCCTTCTTTTCGTCAGGCCCGGCAAGAATGTTCTGCAAAAGGGCCCTGACGGTCAATCGTCAAAAAGGGTTTCTCTGTTGAACCATTACGGTATGGGCTACCGGAACCGGAGAGCTCGAACGATTCACTTCATACGGCCTTCCGCCCCCACGTGCTGAGACTTATCCATAATATTTTCTTAATACACACATGAAGCTCTTTGTCAAGCTGTATCCACTCCGCAGCTCCCGGTGCAAGACCCGCTAAAGGGGATAAGAAGTAAATCTTATTTTTCGGCATTCGATGGCGGATGCCCTCTTGGCATCATCGCTATCGGCCTTACATTGGAGTTTAAGGAATCCAGTCTGGCGAAATAAAAAATATTTTGTGTTGTCAAATGGATATATCGGCAAGAATGCAAGGCCCCACTGGTTTGGATTTGTGTTGACAATTTGCTCACTAATCACATAGGCTTCTTAACCAACTCCGTTATAACCGGCTGGCATTTTTCGTTTTCTCGGGAAGGCCCGGCGGGGTCTTGCACGTTGTGCCACTGTAATATTCTGTTTTTACGTATTTTTCTGGATATTTTGCCCAAGATTCCTTTAACTCCTGTTGCGTTAGTGGTTGGCAACGCGGGGGCGAGAAGTCCTCGGAAGATTTCGATCTCGTTCAGCGCCTCGGAGTGAGGGTGTGCTGCGGTTGAAGCACAGAGACAGTGGTGTGTTCCGAACAAGAGACAAGAATAAGGAGAATGCCCATGAAGGCTCCAGTCACTGTTCTGTTCATTCTGGCAATGCTTGCGTTGGTCGCGGGTTGCTCGGGAGCGAACGTCTACCAGCCGGCCCCCGATTCCGGCGGACACTATAACTTCTCCGCCGGCGATGCATCGAGCCCTTATCCACCGTACCATCATCCGTCCCATTGACCATTTGCTGAACCGGCCCGTGCCGGGAATTTCGGCCGCGATGGCCCTCGAACACTTCATTGTGCTTTTAACGTGAGCGGTTAGGGTGTAAAATCCTTCCGATCTTTTTGGGCAGAGGCTTATGCCGTGGTCGAAAGACCGCTTGCGTTACGGAACTTCTCATTGAACCGGCCTTGAATTGCGAGGAGGGATTATCATGTTGAAAGGTCTCTTGGCTCTGGTGATGGTGATTCTCGGCCTGATATTCATCAGGGCCGGACTTGATACACTGACGGCTTCCCGTGCATGGCTTTTCACGATAATCGGTATCGTCTTCGCCGCTGCGGGCGGAATCCAGCTCGCATGGGGCGGTAAAAAGAAAGCGAACTGACTTCAAACGAAAAACCGGCGGGGTGAATGCCGACAGGATCGCTGTCATTTCATGCTGCGTATCCGGACCTCGATGGTTTTGTCGTCTTTGAGCATTTCCGCGATCTGAGACGTGTCCGTATCGCCCGTATGGTAGGGGTAAAGGACGGCGGGTTTGATCACTCTGGCTGCGTCCGCGACCATGTCGGGAGTCATGGTGAAGGGAAGGTTCATGGGAAGGAAAGCGATGGCGATTTCCTTGAGGTCCTTCATTTCAGGAATGTTTTCCGTGTCCCCCGCCACATAGACGTTTTTGTCACCGAAAGTCATCACGTATCCGTTGCCGAAGCCCTTGGGGTGATAGGGGAAACCCGAAGGGCGGGTGTGGACGATATTGTAGGCCGGTACGGCCCGCACTTTAATTCCCTGGACGATCACTTCATCGTCGTTCCTCATGACCATGCCTTCCTGGTACTGCCGCCCGCAGGTTTCGGTGAGGACCACGACGGTGTTCGGGGTCGTGATTTGCTCCAGGGCTTTCAGGTCGAAATGGTCCTTGTGATCGTGGGTAATGAAAACGATGTCGGCCTTGGGTAGCTGGGAATAATCGGCAACCTCTCCATATGGGTCGATGTGAATGGTCTTGCCGTTGAAGGTGAAAATCAAGCTGCCGTGGCCGATGAACTGGATGGTCAAAGGACCGGCGGACGTCTCGAATTTGTCCATTTCAAACTCCTGGGCCGCCATTGCGGACGGCACGATCTGTAGAAATAAGAGAACGGTTAGGACTACTCTTCCCATATGCAAGACTCCTGAACGGCCACACCAGTGCATTCGAACGAGAACGGACCCCCTGGTTCCTGAACGGGTCCACGATCCCGGCTTCCCTTAGGGGATGGAGCGTGGATGCCATGTATTGCCTGCTGAGAGGATATATATGACTCATACGCGCTGTTGTCCATTATATGCTTGACTAAGAGCGGCGTCACGCATAACAGTCCGTAGGGAGCACTTCCGCCGGACGGTGCGAACTGCGGCGCGGGTTCCCGCGCGGTGAAACGGACCGTGCGGAAGCCGTGTCCGTGGATAAATATTCCTTCGTTTCGATCGAAAGGGAGATGCCGCATATGACCGGCGGTCTGGTGGATTTCCCGCTGCTTTCGAAACGGGGGGGAACAGGGAATGGTTGGAGGATCGAATCAGACGGACGAATTTCGGGATTGTCGCGGAGGCTGACGTATGAAAACGGGGGTTCTTCTCAGTTCCATCCTCAGTGTATTGATCGTAATGGCTTCTTCCGCGGGGCTTTGCGGCGTCCTGTCCAAAGGGGAGGCCGGACCGCAACTTCAACCCGCTGCTGCGCCGGAAATGATTTACGTGGCGGACTTTGATATCGACAGTGGGAACGTACAGCAGAATTCGGGCCCCCTGAAAGGCGGGATACTGGGAAGAGAGGGACCGCTCCAGTCGCGTCGCAACCAGGGGGATACCGCCCCGAAACTGGTGCAGCTCATGTCCGAGTCTCTTGCCAGGGAACTGTCCAATTGTTCTTTGCGGGCAGTGCCGCTCAGTTCCGGCGGGCTCCTGCCTCGAAGCGGCTGGGTGGTTCGGGGTGAGTTCACCGAGGTGGACGAGGGCAACCGGGTCCGCCGGGCCGTAGTCGGGTTCGGATCAGGTGCGACTCACATGCAGGTGGAGGTGAATGTCGCCGATCTCGGCACCTACCCAGACACGCCGTTTCTCCTCCTGGGTACGGACACGGGCAGCGGGAAAATGCCCGGTGCCGTGGTGACCATGAATCCCTATGTTGCGGCGGCCAAGTTCGTCATGGCCAAAAACGCCTCGGATAAAGACGTCCGGCATACGGCAAAGGACATCGCCGATGCGATAGTGAAATACATGCAGGAACACGGCCTTATGGCCCCCTGATGTGCGGGGCCTTTATGGAGCGGGTTACCGCTCGTTTCAGCCCCGCGCGTTGATTCCCCTGCCGACGGCAGGGGGGCATTGCCCTTCGGAAAATCCCGGGGCGCTTCGAAAATGGAACTTCCTCAGTCCGTACGGGGGGATCGGGTTGCCGCTGTGGCAACGGATCCCCTGCCGGCGGCCTTCCCGCCACGATCAGAAGAAAGGACACGAAATTGCAGTTTCGCATCCCTGTGAATCCGATCCGGATCATGCTGATTTTCCTGTTATTGGGGACGCTTTCCGCCTGTGAACAAGGCAACCGGTACGTGGCGCCTCCGCCTCCGCCGGTCACCGCCGCTCAGCCCCTGCAGAGAGAGGTGATCGAATATCTGGACTTTACGGGGACGACTCAGTCGATTGCTTCAGTGGACATCCGTGCCCGCGTCCAGGGCTTCCTGCAGAGCACCCACTTCAAAGAGGGTGATTCGGTCAAGAAGGGCGACCTGCTTTACATCATAGAACCGAATACGTACCAGGCGGCCGTGGACAAGGCCATGGCGGACCTCGCGGGGCAGAAGGCGCAGTATGAAAGGGCCGAGATCGAGTACCAGCGCAACCAGCGGCTGTTCAAGGAAAATGCCACCTCCGACCGCGAAGTGGTCAATTCGAAGGCCGCTCGCGATTCCGGGAAAGCATCGGTGACGATGGCGGAAGCCGCCCTCGAGAATGCCAGGATAAACCTGGGCTATACGACCATCCGGGCGCCGCTCGGCGGGCGGATCGGCCGGAGCCTGGTCGACGTCGGGAACCTCGTTGGTGCCGGTGAATTCACGCTGCTGACGACCATCAAGCAATACGATCCGATTTACGCTTATTTCACCCTCAACGAACGCCAGCTTCTGAAGGTGATAAAGCAGGAGCGGAAGAAAAATCCCGATCGCTACCGGCCGGAGGACGTGGTGCTGAGCCTGGCGCTTGCAAACGAGAACGGGTACCCGCACGAAGGCCGTCTCGACTTCGTGGACCTGGGAGTGGACCAGGCCACCGGGACCGTACTCATGCGCGGAGTATTCCCGAATCCGGCTCCCACCGCTATCGTGCCGGGGCTGTTTGTCCGTCTTCGGCTTCCGGCCGAGAAGCAGGACAAGGCGTTGCTCGTTACCGAGCGGGCCCTTGGAGTGGATCAACTCGGAAATTACCTGCTGCTGGTCGGCCCCGGAAACGACGTTGAGTACAGGTCGGTGAAAGTCGGGGCGACGGTCGACGGGATGCGTGTGATCGACGAAGGGCTGAAGGCCGACGACTGGGTTATCGTCGATGGCGTCCAGAGAGCCCGTCCGGGCGCAAAAGTCAACCCGACCAGGGTTGATGCCTCCGCACAGGCCAGAGGCGGCAAGCCGCCGGAGGAAAATGCCGGCCAACCTGCCATTCCGCCTGCCAAACCCTGAGCCGGAGTCACGCGATGCTGTCGAATTTTTTCATAGAACGTCCGATTTTTGCCAATGTCATTGCCATAGTGATCATACTCTTCGGTGCGGTCACCCTTATGAGCCTGCCGGTGGAGCAGTTCCCGGCGATAACGCCGCCGACGGTCAGGGTGGCGACCGTTTACCCGGGGGCCAACGCCGCGGTTGTAGCCGATACGGTCGCCGCACCGATCGAACAGCAGGTGAACGGCGTGGAGCACATGCTTTACATGTCCTCCACCTCCGCAAACGACGGTTCCTATTCGCTGACCGTGACCTTCGAGGTCGGCACGAACCTCGACATGGCCCAGGTCCTGGTGCAGAACCGGGTTTCCATCGCCCAGCCGTCGCTGCCCGATGAAGTGAAACGGCAGGGGGTCACTGTCAAGAAACAGTCCACCTCGTTTATCCAGTTCATCTCCCTCAATTCGCCCGACGGCCGGTACGACGACCTCTACCTCAGCAATTACGCCACGCTGAACCTCAGGGATGAGATCAGCCGCATCGACGGGGTCGGGGACGTCAACGTGTTCGGAGCCGCCAGCTACAGCATGCGTGTATGGCTGGACCCCGAGAAGCTGAAAACCCGGAACCTGTCCACGCAGGATGTCGTCGCTGCCATCCAGGAGCAGAACGTCCAGGTGGCGGCCGGGCAGGTCGGCCAGCCGCCCGCGCCGGCGGGGCAGAATTTCCAGTACACGATCAATACCCTGGGCCGTTTGAGTGATGTGGAAGAATTCCGGAACATCATCATCAAGACCACTCCCCATCCCCAGGTGGGCGCTCGAATAATCCGCGTGAAAGATGTCGCCCGGGTGGAACTCGGCGGCCAGGTGTACGACCAGTATTTCCAGAAGAACGGGCGGCCCGCCGCAGGCATCGGCATTTTCCAGCTTCCGGGAGCCAATGCGCTGGATGTGTCGGCGAAAGTCCGTGAGAGGATGGAGGAACTGAAGAAATCCTTTCCGGAAGGCATGACCTACGATATCCCCTTCGACACGACCCGGTTCGTGTCGGCGTCCATCCACGAAGTCTACAAGACGCTGATCGAGGCCGGCATTCTGGTCCTCATCGTCATCCTTCTTTTCCTCCAGGACTGGCGTGCGGTCCTGGTTCCGGCCACAACGGTCCCCGTGACGATCATAGGCGCCTTTGCGGCCATGGCCGGCCTGGGTTTCAGCGTGAACATGCTCACCCTGTTCGGACTGGTGCTGGCAATCGGCATCGTGGTGGACGACGCCATCGTTATTGTCGAAAATGCCGCCCATCATATCGAACAGGATGGGCTCAGTCCCAAGGCCGCGACGGTCAAGGCCATGGGAGAGATACTCGGTCCCGTGATCGGCATCACCCTGGTGCTGATGGCGGTCTTCCTACCCACCGCCTTTCTGGGCGGCATTACCGGCCAGCTCTACCGGCAGTTTGCGCTCACCATCGCTGCAACCGCCGTTATCAGCGCGATCAATGCCGTAACGCTGAAACCCGCGCAGTGTGCCGTTTATCTCCGCCCTCCGTCACCCGGACGCAAGAATTTCTTCTTTCGCGGGTTCAATCGCGTGTACGGGGTCTGTGAGGATGTCTATGTCGGCATCGTGAGACGGATGGTGAGTCATGGGGCGATCGTGCTCGTCTTTTACGCCGCGCTGATCGGCCTGACGTTGTGGGGACTCCTTTCGCTGCCCACCGGGTTTCTGCCGACGGAGGACCAGGGCTACGTGGTCGCAAGCGTTCAACTCCCTGACGCCGCTTCTCAGGAACGGACGCGTGAAGTGGTCGCCAAACTGAACGATATCATCGGGCACACGCCCGGCGTGGCCGACTGGGTTGCCATAGGCGGTTACTCCGCCCTTGACGAAACGGGGGCGTCCAATGCCGCGGCGTTTTACATCGTCTTCAAGGATTGGAAGGATCGAACCGATCCCGCGCTCAGCCAGTCCGCTATCCTGAGAAATCTGCGGGGCCGGTTTGCGGAGATAAAGGAAGGAGTCGTCTTTGCCTTCGAGCCACCGGCGATCCAGGGCCTGGGTGTAGCCGGTGGATTTCAGATGCAGATTGAAAACCGGGGTGGTGCGGGGTTGAATCAACTTGAAGACGTCACGGAAGAAATGGTTTCCGACGGCGGGGCCCAGACGGGCCTGAGTTCGCTGAACACCACTTTCAGGTCGGGCATTCCCCAACTCTTCGCCAACGTGGACCGCGTGAAGGTAAAAGCCCTCAATATCCCGCTGAGTGATGTCTTCAACACCCTCCAGGCCTTTCTCGGATCGGCGTATGTGAATGACTTCAATAAATTCGGCCGGACCTACCAGGTCCGAGTGCAGGCCGACCAGCGATTCCGCAGCAGCGCCGCCGACATCAAGGAACTCCAGGTCCGGACCTTGGACGGATCCATGGTGCCCCTGGGCACGCTCATCGACGTCGAAGACACCCTCGGCCCGCAGCTCATCCAGCGCTACAACCTTTATCCCTCATCGTCCATAAACGGCGAGGCGTCTCCGGGCTTCAGCTCCGGCCAGGCGTTGAAACTGATGGAGCAGATGGCCCGCGACAAGCTCCCTCCTTCCATGCGCTACGAATGGACCGGGATGTCCTACCAGGAAAAGAAGGTCGGCGGGGAGGCCTTCCTGATTTTCGGGCTTGCGGTGTTTCTGGTGTACCTGGTCCTGGCGGCCCAGTACGAAAGCTGGACGAGCCCGGCTTCGGTGATCCTGGTGGTTCCGCTGGCGCTGCTGGGCACGGTGGCCGCGCTGGCCTACCGCGGCATGGACAACAACGTGTATACTCAAATCGGCATTGTGCTGCTCATTGCACTCGCGAGCAAGAACGCGATTCTCATCGTTGAATTTGCCCGGGATCTTCGCGCGCGCGGGGAAACGATCGCGGATGCTGCCGTTCACGCGGCGCAACTGCGTTTTCGACCGATCCTGATGACGTCGTTTGCGTTTATTCTGGGCGTGTATCCCCTGGTTGTGGCCGAAGGGGCGGGGGCCGCAAGCCGGCGAGCGCTTGGGACCGCGGTCTTTGGCGGTATGCTGGCTTCTACCCTGCTGGCCGTTCTCTTTGTGCCGGTATTCTATGTGACGACCCAGCACCTCAGCGAGTTCATGAGTCGGAAGAAAAAGCCGGCGAATTCCTGACCCGCACCTGAGTGCCGGTGTTTACCCGTCGGGCCGGCGCGGCGGATAAGTGGGCTTGGCGGGGGGGCGGTTCCATGTTTTCGGACGATTGCCCGGTGGGATGGGATTTCCCCGGTTGGTCCCGGTTTTCATCGCCTGCAGGGGGGACCTGACCGGAGAAGATGATTTTCACTCCTTGACGGACGACCCGGCATGTGCGTGGGATGCATGAACCTTTCCGGGGGGCATGAACTTGAGCGGGGGCAGTCTTAAGAGCTTGCGAGATTTCTGTAAAAAACTTCCAGGTAGACGGGGCACTCGCTTGGTTCTGCAAATTGTCCTTTGGAACTCAGCTTAACGCCGCACCGCTTGGACTGGAGACAGGTATCCAGATAGTACCATGACCTGTCCGGCGCCTCCGCGGTCACTCTGCGGCCGGTAGATACCTCCACGAAGCCGTTGATCTTGCTGCAGTAAAACTCCTCCATCCGGGAACTCCACAGTGGTCGGCCCAACGTAGGGGAAAATGAGCAGGAGTGCTGTCATGTCACACGAAACATCACGAAGGAAACGAGCAACAGCGCTCACAACAAAAGCGCCCCCGGTGCCTGCATCGCAGATTCGACAACTCCCGTTTGCCCGATAGAATAGGCGGTATTTTCGGCCCGTCAAGTTAAAAAAGTTGAGAGGAACGTCACAAACGGCCACCAACTTTATCGGTAGGATAAGATCAAACCATAAAGAGACGATACCCGAGTCTTCAATTCGATTGTTCATATATCCCTACCCCCGGATTCGTTGAATTCCTTCCCGGTTCCGGAACTCCGTGTTCTTCTTTCAGCAGGTCCGGTCTTCAGGATCGGTATTCGGACTCAATCCACGCGGAGATTTGCCGCGCTTCTGGCCGATTCGCTTTTGACTGTGCTCGCGGCCCATGTTATTAATCAGGCCATCAGAGTCCTGCGATAAGCGGTTTATACAAATAATGGCGCGGAAATATGAAATCGGGTCGGTCACCGGATTCGTTCACGGGAGGGCCGTGCAGTCGTGAAGGCACTGGACAGACAAGGAGGGCGGCACATGAGCCGATTACGCAACTTGCTTCTTTTGTCGCTGTGCTTTTTTATAGGCACCGCACGCAGTCGTTCGCCGTGGTCGATGTCGATGCCTACTACTACGATAAACGGAACTGGAAAAAAGAATATGACTTCGCCATGGCCTATGGTGCGAAGCCGTATAATCCTGTAAACTTGAAGAGCGTTTACGGTGAAATGCGCATGGACCCCGGCGTTCGCAAGGATTTCATGGATTATTATGAGGTGAACAGCCAGGATAGGAAGCTCATCACCGAAAAAAACTGGAACGCCTATTGGGGCGGAGTTTCCGGTCTGACGGATGCGGAATTCAATGCATGTTTTCCGTGATATATAAAAAATGTTATGAGTCGGAGTATTTGATGCCCAGGGGGCCGAGTCTCATTGGCCCAAGTGGGTTGCCAGGGGCTTGATACGAAATTGCGTTCAAGATTATACTGGTCAGCGAACGGAACGGTGAGCAGAATGTAGGGGGGCGGAAGCGTAGCGCCGCCCACCGAAAGCGATGGGCACCAAGGTGCCCATCCTACAAAGTTCGGCATTGCAGTTATGTCTTGAACACAACTCAGTATGACGGAGCGCAGGAAGAACGGAAGTCCGCGGGAGAATATAGGAAATGGTCGCGCGGGGCGCTGAATCTCTCATGGGCTTCAATACCGGGAAAGTGTACACAAAAAGAGTTCAAGGGGGTGGTGGGGTTCCGAATCAATGGGGATACGCGGAACTGTGCCTTTGCCCCGGCTTTCTCGTGTGCACTTGCAGAAAAGGCTGGCGATATGAGCACGGAGAAGAGGAGATACAAGCGATTTCACGGGACATCGGGGGCTTATGCCATATTTACCATGCCGGATGAAAGTCGCATACTGGGGCAGATTTCTGATATCAGCCTGGGAGGACTGGGGGTTCGATACATTGCCTCCCGGGCGATCGGAAAAGGGCATTCCGACGTGCGGCTGTGCGGGATCAACGGCGGCGTGATGAAGCTGGAACAGGTCGACTGTAAAATCGTCCACGATGCGGAACTGCCCGATATCTGCTTGAGGCCGCTTCAGACGAGGCGCTGCGGAGTGGAGTTCTCGTCTTTGCCGGCAGGGTTCAGAGCGCAACTGGAGGCGTTCATACAGCATTACGCTATTGCGGATATTTAGCCGGACCGGCCTCTTCCGACGGATGTCCGGGCCGACTCCGTCCGCAGGGACGGTTGGGGGATATCCGGGGCCGGAATCGGATCTCTGCCATGCGACCGTATGATGAACGGTTGCGGATAGGGGGGCTCGAAGTTTTGGCGCCGCGGGCAATCGGCGGTCTGCATGTCCGGCCTTGGCCGTTTCCCGGCGTTCAGGGATGATCCTTGTGTTTCGACGCCACTCGGGATAAAGAGTTTGAAACCCGTGAAGTTTTGAAGTGTTATCAATGGTGTTCCTGATGACGTTACGCGTATTGGAACGTTCCACCCAGACATTTGACAGGCTGCGGGTGGCGCGTGGTGCTGATCGTGAGAGATGAGCGTCAGGCAGAGGCTGTGAATATGCCCTTGAGAATAAAAAACCGACTTCTATTCATTGTCCTTATCTGTTTGCCGATGCTGGCCTTCCCGGACTCACTTCTTTTGGCCCAGGACCTTTTGGAGGACTCGGGCGGTTATGCCAAGTCTTATATCATAGAGATGTCCGGCAAGGTGTTAAACGAACGGTTCGCCAAAGCCATGGCTTCACTGGAGATCAGCCTCCCGAACCCTGACAGCCTGAACCCCTATCTCGTGGTGGTGCGCGGTTTTCCCAAGTCGAATTCGCGGAACATTTTCTACTGGCATTCCGACGGCAGCGACATGTCGGCCATGCCTCAGGAAATCACCTGTGACATCAAAAGGACCTATCTCAGGCCCGGTAAGCTCGAATATCAATGCCACTTTTTTTACATCAGCCCGATTATTGTCAAGCCCATCAAGGGAATGTTCCTGACGCCCCGGGAAAAGGAAAGAAAGAAGACCGCGGAAGAACGCGCTCTGCCCACTCGAGTGTATGCCCAGGCCGGGCAGTTGAAAATCAGGTTTTACAGCGACATGGTTTCCGGCAGTGTGTGGATGAAGGGCTACGACCTCATCGAGCATTCCTACGTGGAGTACAATGCCACGTTCAGCGGGATGAAGGCAACCCGGCTCGAACCCAAATGGCAGATCAAGGAACCGCGGAGGAATACGGGCGTTTTCATGGAAATGCATTTGAAGTACAAGTGATCCTGCCGGCATTGCCTGCACATCCCTTGAAGAAAGGGCCGCGAAGGCTGAATAGTGCTTGTTATGAGAGACTGCGGATTGCGGTTTTGCGCCGTTTTTTTTGTTTTTTGCTGGCTGTGGGCGTGGGCGCTTCCACCTGACGCCGGATTCCCGGGAACGGTGCAGGCTTCCGAGTTTCCGAACGGCGTCGTTGTTTCCCCCTGCAACTACGAGGGTGGGGGCCGGTTCACCTCCATTGCCCTCAGCCCGCTCGATCCACGCACGGTTTTTGTGGGCTCCGATGTGGCGGGTGTATTCAGGAGCACCGACGGAGGCAGGACCTTTCAACTGAAAGGCAAGGGACTGGAAGGGTTTTCGGTCGCCGATATTGCGATTCATCCGGAAAATCCGCGCCGCATATTCATACTCACGTCGGACGGTCTGTACGACAGCCGGGACCAGGGAGATTCCTGGCAAAAGGAAAACTCCGCGGTGCGGTATGAATCCCGCCAGTTCGGCAGCCGGCTGATGGTTTTTTCAAAGGATGGCCTATGGGTTGCCGCCGACCGAAACGGCGTCTTCAGGGTTTCATTCGATGCCTCGCCATGGTCCGCGGTTTCCGTGCCCGGCCTGGAGAAGATCAAGGTTTATGCCCTGGCGAATGATCGGGGCGTGGTGGTCGCTGGAACCGAACAGGGGGTCTTTCGGTTCCAGGACGGACGGTGGCAGGCGTTCAACGACGGGCTGCCGGACGATCACAGGGAAGTGACCGATATCGTTGCTCATGCGGAGGGACGGATTTACCTGGTCGAGAAAAGTACCGGTCCCTACGTCCGGGATGAAGGCCGGAAGAGATGGGAAGCGCGGGGCCTTGCCCCCGTACAGATCATGAACGATCATCCCGGCGCGTACAAGGCGTTGGCCGTGCACCCGCGCAATCCGGACATCCTCTTGTTTTCGACCCATCCCGAAGTCTGGCCCCATCTTCTCTACAAGTCGAATGACGCCGGGAAGTCATGGAAAAGGGTGTCTTCTTTTCAACTGGTCCCGGAGGCGGCGGAAAACTTTGCCGGGACTTTGACGGGGGTTGAGGAGATAGCGTTTTCGCCCGCCGATCCCCGGGAGGTCTTCCTCACGGACTGGTCGAACGTGTGGCGGAGCGGCGACGAAGGGGAATATTGGGCACAGGTGCATGCGGGGCTTCAAAACACCGTGGTGAACGCCATCCGGGTCCATCCCGCCGATCCGCGGAAGATTTACCTCTCCGTTGCCGATAACGGGCTCATCGTGTCCCGGGACGGTGGCCATAGCTGGAAGAGGAAAATGTCGGGTGTGCCCGACGGGAACGCTCAGGCGGTTGAAATTTCGCGAAGAGACCCCGAACGGATGTACCTCCTGGTGAACCCGTGGAAGGGCAAAGGCAGGGTCTTCGTCTATAAGAGTTCAAACGGCGGGGAAACTTGGGAGGATGCGGGTTTTCCCCTCCCGACGGCGGTCCTGCCCGGGCTGGGGTTTGTCGATGGACTCGCGACCAATCTGGTCCTGGATCCCGGGTCGGATGAAGTGGTCTACGTGGGGACCAACGGCTACGGTATTTTTAAGACCGTTGACGGCGGGAAGACTTGGCAGGCCGTGAACCGTGGGATCACCACGCCGTTCATCAAAGGCCCGAACGCGATTCTGATCCACCCTCACGATTCCAGGGTCTTGTATGCGAGCACTCTGCAGGGAGGGGTCTACAAGACCTCGGACGGAGGCGGCAACTGGACGGCGGTGAGCAGGGGATATCCCTTCACGTTCGGAATGGCCATGGACCCTTCCAATCCGTCACGGCTTTTTGCAGGTCGCCCCGAAAAGAAGATCATCGTGAGCGAAGACGGCGGGAAGATTTGGAAGGAAATTCGGCTGCCCGGCGGCAATCCGGCCCACATCGCTTCCTATGCCGTTGCCGTGCATCCGTCCAATCCAAGACTGGTGGTGGTTGGGACCACGGCCTATGAGAAGGCTGCGGATGGAGTGTACGTGAGTCGGGATGGTGGTTCCGTTTTTGAAAAGCTGCCTCTCGACCTGCCGGAGATCAATGTCCTTGCCGTCGAAATCCCCGGAAGCCGGGAATTCGGTTTTTTCCTGGGCTTCAACGGGATAGGGGCTTACCGCTGCGAGATGCCGGGAATGGGCAAATGAAGATCGTTTTGTGCAACAAGTATTACTTCCTCAACGGAGGAACGGAAAGGTACTTTTCCGATCTCGTCCCGCAGCTCACCCACATGGGCCACGAGTGCGTTCCGTTCAGCGTACGATACGCCGGCAGTTGGGACTCTCCCTTCAGCGGGTATTTCCTCCCGCCTCCCGGATCGGCTGACCAGGCGCGTTTCCAGACGATCAGGCTGACCCCGACGAACTGGATCCGCCATCTGGACCGGAGCGTCTACTCCTTTGAGGCGCGCAGGTACCTTTCCCGGCTGCTGGACGAGACGGGAGGGGCGGACGTCGCCTACCTGCTCAACATCTACAACTATATGTCGCCCAGCATCATCCACACCTTCAGAAAACGGGGAATCCCCGTGGCCGTTCAACTGGGCGACTATCATCTGCTTTGCCCCTCTTACCTGTTCCTCCGTGACGGCAGACCCTGTACTTTGTGCCTGACCGGAAACTATTTCCACGGCCTGCGGCACCGGTGCGTCAAGAAGAGTCTTGGGGCCTCGGCCCTGCGCGTGTTTTCCATGTATGTCCAGAAGTGGCTCGGGCTCTATCACCGGGCCGATGCCTTCATCGTTCCCTGCCGTTTCATGGAATCAAAGCTGGTGGAAGGAGGCTTTCCGGCGGACCGCATTCACCTGCTCCACTACCCGGTGTCGGCCGTTCCCGGAGAACCGGCAATCAGGAGAGGCAACTACATCCTGTACTTCGGAAGGATCTCCTATGAAAAAGGGCTGGACACCCTCATCCGGGCCTATCAGCAGATTTCGCCCGATGTGGATCTGGTCCTGGTCGGAAGGGACTACGACGGAGAAACGGCGCGCCTCCGACATCTCATTCTTCCGGAATACACGGACCGCATTCGTTTCATGGGGTTCAGGGAAGGGGCGGAACTTTCCCGGTGGATCGGTGAGGCCTTGTTCACCGTGGTCCCCAGCCGGTGGTATGACAATGCTCCGATCAGCATCTATGAAAGTTTCATTCGCGAAACCCCCGTGGTTGCCGCCAACCTGGGCGGGATCCCGGAACAGGTGGAAGAATGCGTGACCGGAAGGCTTTTTGCCCCTGAATCCGAGGATGACTTGAAAGATGCGCTGCACTGGATGCTGAGCGACCGCGGGCGGCTCAGGGAAATGGGAAGGGCGGGGAAGGATTTTGTCGTTCAGCGGTGCGGCATAGAGGAACACGCGGCCGGCCTGACGGAGATCTTCAAACGGCTGCGAAACGGTTCATACGGGTCCCGGGGGAAGAAATTCGCGGAATGAAACGAATTCATGTAACCGTTCTGGTTTCGAGCCTCACCATCGGCGGCGCGGAACAACTCCTGCTGGAGCTGCTGAAAAACATTCATACGGACCGATTCAGGGTCAGCGTGTGTTTCCTGAGAGAGCCCGGACTGATGGGCGCCGAAATCCTGAGGCTCAATTTACGGGTTGAGACCGGTATACTGAGGCGTCGCCTCGATTTTGCCGGGGTTCTGAAGCTTGCAAAGGTGCTCAAAGCCGAAAAAACGGACCTCCTGTTCCTGGTCAACCACCGGAACACCATTTTCTACGGGGTGCCCGCGGCAAAACTGGCCGGGGTTCGGACCATCGTCAACTGGGAAAATGAGACGTTCAAGCGATATTCCCACCACGGCCTCACTATGCTCGGCCGCCGGATATTCCACCTGGGAATCGACAAGGTGGTGGCCGCGGCGGAAGGGCATAAGGAATACATCGCCTCCGTCGAAAAGGTCCCGCGCGGGAAAATCGAGGTCATCTACAACGGCGTCGATCCGCTCAGGTTCCAGTCCGCTCTCACGCCGGGGGAAGCGAAAGAGCGGCTCGGAATCCGCGGATCGAGTCCCGTGGTGAGCATCATCGCGGTTCTGCGTCCCGACAAGGCCCATGACGTGTTTTTGAAGGCCGCCCGAAGGGTTTTGACAACCGTTCCCGAAACCCACTTTCTCATAGTGGGCGATGGGCCGGAACGTGACCGGCTGGTTCGATTGGCAAAGGAACTGGCAATTGACCGGAACGTGCATTTTTTGGGCTTCAGGCGTGAGCTGGGCGATATCCTGGCTGCCGTCGACATCGATACACTTTCTTCCAAACCGGAGCAGGAAACGCTTTCCGTGGCCGCCATCGAAGCCATGTCGGCCGGAGTGCCCATCGTGTGCACCGACGTGGGATTCATGAAAGAAGTGGTGATCCCGGGTAAAACGGGCTCCCTGGTAAAGGTCGGGGACCCCGAAGGCCTGGCCGCCGCACTGATCGACCTGCTCGCCGATCCGGTGAAACGCGGAGCAATGGGAGAGACGGCCCGGCGGCTCGTTCTTGACGGTCTCAGTTCCGATCGGATGACAACGGCATTTGAAAGGCTTTTCCTTGAGCTGTCCGAAGCGAAACAATGATCCCGTCCCGCGGGAAAGGACGGTTCAGAAGCGGGTCCTCCAATCCGGTATGGACGACGACAGCCGGCAGATGACGGGTGCCATGCGTGATTCTGCATACTCAAAGTATTTTGTTGCACTGTTTGCGATTCTGCTCTCGTCCTTCTTCTCTTTTTCCATTTATCCCCACATGATGGATTCATTTCATGCGGTGCTGGATCCCGATGACTACGGGACCCTGGGGTATGGCCTGTGGCTGAACGGGAGCCTGTCCTTCTACCCCGATACGCTTCCGACCGTGACCAGGGGCCCTGTATATCCTCTTTTTATCGCCGCCTTACTGGCTATGACAAAAGGCTGGTATCCATATGCCATTCAGTTTGCCCAATGCGTGTTGTTCGGACTGACAACGCTCCTCACATGTTTTATGGCGGTCCGCATATGGAATAAATCCGTCGCATTATATGCGCAAATCGCCTGTGCGTTGTACCCGTTCCTGATCTGGTATACGCCACGGATATGGATAGAAATTCTGGCCGCTTTTCTTTTCACTGCTCTGATTGCGGGTACGTTCTGCCTGTCCCGCAGTCCGACAATGTTTAAAGCGGTATTCGTCGGGGTCCTTTTGGGTGTCTGCACATTATGCAAACAGACCTTTCTTCCTTTTATACTTATCATCCCCCTGCTTTTGTTTGTTTTTGACAGAAAGATCAAAAAGACCTGTCTGATTGCAGTCTGCGCTACGGCGATCCTCGTGGTCTTCCCGTGGAGCCTGCGAAACTGGGACCTTGCGAAACGTCCCATTCCGGTCCACCTGCTCGCGGGGCAGAATTTTCAACGAGGCGATACTTATTGCAAATATTACCAAAAGGCCCCGCTCTCCAGCAGGGCCCTGTGGGAACTTGGGACCGAAGAAATCGAGGCTTTGTGTGATGATCATTTAACGGGCATCGAGAAGGAAGTTGCCGACGAATCCGCGTTGCTGAAGAAAAGCTTCGAAACCTACAGGCACGATCCCGTTTTCCTATTGAAGAAAATTGCCCTGAATTCCATCTACTTTTGGGTGCTGGGGGAAACCCGGGAGAAGACGATCGTCATAGCATCCACACAACTCGTATTGGTGGTCCTGTTCGTGCTCGCTGTAATTTCACTGATAAAAACCCGGAGATGCGCCGCGGAAATGATACCTGCTTGCCTGATCGTCATATATTATGCCGCACATCTCCCCATCTATGCCAATGCCCGATTCAGTGTTGTGCTGGTTCCTACTCTGATGGCGTATGCGATGGGCATATTCCATCGATTCCGGAAGCTGCCGAAATCATGAGCCGATGTTGAATGGAACTCCCGAGCCGTGAACAAGCGGTTGAAAAAGGAAGTCTCGGCCGCGGAACAGGAAGGAATGCCAAGTGGTGTCATTGACGCGAAAGCCGGACTCCGAGTTACCGCGAAGCGACGGCAAGTCCGGTCTGTTTCCGTCTGCCCGAAGGCTTCCTTATTTTCAACATCCCATTGGGAACATTCTGAGAATCATGTTTGCCGCTCTCCTGGCGCTGGCCGTATGGGAAGTCATCCTGGAGAACTGCGTACTGAGGGAACCGGGAGGAGCCAGCTCTCCGGTGTTGGGGAGGATCCTGAAGCCCGGCATTTATGTTCAGGGAACCGAGGGGTACTGCAGGACGAGAATGAACAGCCTTGGCATGCGAGGGCCGGAGATCGGTCCCAAGTCGTCTACGGAATACAGAATCCTGATGCTGGGCGATTCCTTTACCGAGGCGCTCCAGGTTTCCGACGACAAGACCTTCGGCCATCTGCTGCAGGTTTCGCTCACTCGGAAAACCGGGCGGGATATCAAGGTTGTCAACGCGGGGAGAAACGGGGCATCTCCCGCCTATTATATTCATCTCGCCGACTTCTACAATTCGTCCATGAAACCGGACCATGTCATTGTGCAGATAAATGATGAAGACTTCACCAAGGAAATCATGGACAATAATACCAGGGAATTCTATGTGAAGAAGGATGGAGACTGCTACCTGACGGAAACGGGGTTTAAAGATTATTATATTTGGCAAATGTTCCCTCCGCTCAAGGTAATTAAACCTTTCGTGGCTTTTTCCACGTTCAAAATTGCCCTGGACAAGATTCCAATGATGCTTGACCGGCACATGCGCAAGACGGCTTCAGCCGGCCAGGATGGGCCGGCCGCCGTACCTTGCGACGATATCATAGACTGGACGGTGAAGACTCTGAAATCCGATTACCCTAATATATCTATCCTTTATTTAACATTGAACAAGTCTGAATCAAACGTTGAATCTCTGTTAAAAATGGCAGTAAACAAATATAAAGTCGATTTTGTCAATATGAGGCTGGATTTTTCGGATTACTATATGCTTAATATCCAGCCAGTCAATGGTTTCGACAATACCATGCCTGGAGAAGGGCACATCAATGAGATAGGACATGCTATAGTAGGTGAGCGCATGGTCGATTATTTTATGGAAAAGGTATTCAAGTGATATTCTGCAGTATTGAATATATCCTATTTTTTCTGACTATTTTGCTGCTGATGCTGCTCGCGAAGTCGAATAATGTAAAGAAGTTTATTCTTTTGCTTGGAAGTTATTATTTCTATGCGTATTGGGATTACAGGTTTCTGCTGTTGCTGGTGGTTTTGTCCCTGGCCAACTATCATGCAGGCCGGAAAATAGCGTCGGCCCATGGGGCGACCGGCCGGAAAAACTGGCTGATTGCCGGGGTGGTCTTCGATCTGACGATTCTCGGCTTTTTCAAGTATTTTAATTTTTTCACCGGTTCGATCAATTCCGTGATGTCGCATACGAACCTGCGGCTTCCCGCCCTGGACATTATCCTTCCCATCGGCATATCTTTCATGACTTTCGAGGTCATGAGCTACACCATCGACATTTACCGGGGCAAGAACAAGCCCGCATCGAGCCTGCTGGATCTCTCCCTGCTGGTATCCTTTTTCCCACACCTGATTTCCGGTCCGATTCTCAAACCCGGTCACTTCCTGCCTCAACTCGGCAGGGACATTTGCATCAGTTGGAAGAACATTGAAAGCGGAACTCAGATTTTTCTGCTCGGCATGGTCAAGAAGGTTCTCATCGCGGACCGCCTTGCGTTCTTCGTCGACCCGGTCTTTAAGGCTCCTCATGACTATGGTTCGGGGACCGTGTGGCTTGCGGCCATCGCTTACGCCATTCAAATCTATTGCGATTTTTCAGGATATACCGACATGGCCATCGGATCGGCCAGGTGTCTCGGTTTTGAATTCCCCCCCAATTTCAACATGCCCTACATCGCGAGAAGCACGACCGAATTCTGGAAGAGATGGCATATCTCGCTTTCCACATGGCTCAAGGACTACCTGTATATTCCGCTGGGAGGGAACCGGAAAGGCGGGGCGCGAAGGATGGTGAACCTGATGATCGTCATGCTGCTGGGAGGCCTCTGGCACGGAGCGAGCTGGAACTTCGTGATCTGGGGCGGCCTGCACGGGCTGGGCCTGATGGTGCACAAATCCTACCGGGCCTGGCTCGGCCCGAGGGAATTCCGGTCGCGTGTCTATGCGGTTTTGAGCTGGTTTCTCACCATGGTGTTCGTGTGCGTGGCCTGGGTCTTTTTCCGGTCCACGGACTTTGCGGTTTCATCGACCATCATAAGGAAGATGTTTTTTATCGAAAGCGGGGCGGGAATCAGTTGGCATGCGACCTCACTCCTCATTATCCTTCCCGTGCTCGCTGCCGGCCATTATCTCGGCATGAAAACGGACGGTTCTCCGTACATCCGGTACAAGGATACCCGGGGCCTGTTCGTGCTGTTTTTTGTGTTGTTCGGGCTGTTTTTCCTGGCCCCTCTCAATTCGTCGCCTTTCATCTATTTTCAGTTCTGACGATCCGGGCGCGAAAATTCTTCGCCGATGTCGGAGGGGCAGGGGAAACATGCTATTTTTACTTGCTTTTCCCATGGATTATCCCTTAACTTGGTGTCGATCCTGTAAACGTTGCACAGGTGTGATCGCCTGCCGATGACAAGGAATTCATCGGGTGTGGTCGGGGGTGGTCCCGGATGGGTGTGAGCCGCAAGAGAAGGTGCCATGTTCCGTGTGTCCGGCGCGGACCCGTACGACTCTGTCCCGGTTACGATCGTGATGTCATCAATCCGCCCATGAACGGTCTGGAGGGTTTTCCAATGGCTGGAAGAATACTCGTTTTGCTCGTGATATTGTCGTCCCTGTGCTTTGTAGGGGGCCGGGCTGCGGCTTTCAATTCGGTCACCGTCGAGGGTGGAGGCATGACGAGGGATGTTTCCCTGGGCATGGCCAGGCGGGACGTCATTGCCGCCGTCGGCGCACCGAGCAGGATCAAGAGCGAAGGGCACTGTCTGCAGTACGATACTTTCGACATGAGTCTTTTCCTCGACGGGAACATGACGGTTGAACGGATCTACCTGGGCCGGGATTTCAGGGGCAGCATCGGACAGAAGCCGGGCGCGGAAGCCGGGATAAACGATGTCTTCAGGGATTTCGGGACCCCCAGGACCACGGAAAGGCTCACTTATACGCCTTCTCCGTCCGTGCAGACCGCGGCGACCGCGGAGGTGGAAAACAAGGTGCCGGGGACGGCCGCCAACACGGAGCCCCTCCCGCTGGAATACCGTGGGGACAGGGCCCTGTACGAATTGCACAGCCATGGCATGGTCATGAAGTATAAATATGTGTCGGATACCGAAGGCGTTGCATTCTGGATGGACGACCGGGGGACCGTGTACGCCACGGTCATATACCCGGCAACCTGGACCGCGGCGCCGGAAGGTTATGCGAAAACGGCATATCTTGAACCGGTCTACTTCGATTTTGACAAGTACAATGTGAAAAAGAAATATGACGCCGCTCTTCAGCGGGATTCGGACTACATCAAGAAGCACGCGGACCTTCTGGTGACAGTGGAAGGCCACACCGACAGCATCGGAACGGTTGCGTACAATCAAAAGCTTTCCGAGAAACGGGCCAAATCCGTTTATGACTTCCTGGCCGAAAGGGGCGTTCCACCCTCGCATGTGAAGACCGTGGGGTACGGGGAATTGAAGCCTGCCGCGGACAATCGGACCAAGGAGGGACGGGCGCAGAATCGAAGGGTCGAATTGAAGACCGATACGGTTCCTCAGGGTCCCGGTTTTCAGAACTGAGCCGTTTGGGCCGAAAGGGCGTGCCTATCTCGCAGGGGGATCCGTTCCCCAATGCCTCCTGCGCTTCGCACACCGGCAACCGGTCCCGGTGCCACCCGTGGACATCCGGACCCGTGGGGTGCGAGGGCAGGCAATTACCCACGTCTACCCGGCGATCAATAGAATCCCCTCGTCATGTTCTTCCGAGCAGTCTTCGGACCAGCCGCCTCCCGGAATCGACTTCCTCTATTTTGAGCAACCACGCAACGGAAACATAGCACGCGACAACGATCAGGCTCGCGACGGCCGGACCGGCAAGGCGACCGAGCTCCATCATCCCCAACCGATTCTTTAATACGATTCCCGCGGCGAATGCGCACGCGGAAGCGATCAGAATTCTGATCAACTGCCCCAGCGTTTGAGATAGACCGGTCACTCCGAGTCTTCGCTTCAGCAGGGCGAAAAAGATGGTGCAAACGATAGCCAGGGTTACGGAGGTGGACAGCGCGATGCCCCTGACTCCAAAGACGTGCATAAAAAGGAAGTTGAAGAACACGTTCAAGACCATGGACAGAAAGCCCATATAGAGCAGGGGCCTGGTGTCTTTCAACGCGCAGAAAAAGGCGGCGTTGATGAACGCATACGCGCTGAAAAACAGACCGACGTTGTAGAAAACCAGAGTTTGAGCGGTTTGACGGGTGGCCTGCGCATCGAAGGCCCCGCGTTCGAACAGAATGCCTACGATGTCCGTGGAAAAGAGCGCCACAAGGCAAATGGTCGGCAAAGTAATGAATCCGACCAGGGTCACGCTGTGTTTGAAGATCCGCCTCAGCCCCTCGTAATCCTTTTCCAGCGCCTGGCTGCTGATAAAGGGGAAAATGGCCTTGGATACGGCCATGATGATGACCTGGATGGGCATGTCATTGATCCTGTAGGCGTACTTCAAGGTCGATACGGAACCCGCCGGGAGCTGAGTGGCCATTACCATGTCGATGAGGATGTTCGAGTTGGCGATCAGCTCGCTTCCCAGCAGGGGAAGGGCCATGAACACAAAGGCCAGGAGCGTTGCCCTGTCGAAGTTCACTTTTGTCGAAAAGCGAAAACCGGTGTGACGCAAACTGAGCGCCATGAAAAGAAATTTGAGGAACGTTCCGAGCAGGAGCCCCCACACCAGCGCATAGATTCCATAACCGGAACCGCACGCGATGAAGAGAATGGTGGTTGCATTGACGAGGATCGGGGCGAGATAAAGATTGAAGAACCTCTTTTGCGCGTGGAGGAGGCCCACCAGAACGATTCCAGCTCCGTCAAAAAGGAGCAGGAAAATAAGAATCCGTTCAATGGAGGTTCCCAGCACTTTTTCCCCGGGGGCCAGGCCGTAGCCCAAGGCCGGGAATATGACGGGGCTGAGCGCATATCCGGCGACGGCCAGTGCGCCGAAAAACGCCGAACTGCAATATAAAAGGCACAGGGCATGATTGTCGGCGCGTTCCGCGGAAAATTTCCGGGACCATTCGAGATAGACGGGGACAAAGGCGGCGCCGAAGGCACCCGAAAAATACAAAATAATGGTGATTGGAAGTGCGCTGGCGACATTGAAGGCGTCAAGTGCCGGGGATACGCCAAAGCGATAGGCCACGAGCATCTCTTTGGCGACGGCCAGAATCTTGTCGACAACGGTCAGGAACATGATGACGGCCACAGCCCTGCCGATCTGACCGTAAATGCTTTTGGACTCTCCCATACCGAGCAATTTCAGTTTTTCGCACCTTCATCGCAAAGCACTGCGTTCGTTTTCCGCGGGAACCCCTGATACGGAATTGCGCTCGAATTGCCGCTTTTAAAATACCCCCAAAGAGCGTGGGGATTTCCGCCTCTTGCCTGATACCAAATTGCGTTCAAGAAAGCGCCAAACGATGTTTCTCAAGAAAGTGGGGAGCTATGCTCCCCACACCCCTACGCCGCTGCGCGGCTTTGTGTGGCGCCGCGGCAACGCCGCGAGCGCCAAGCGTTCGGCCCGCGCGCTAGCGCGTGGGCCGAAACCCTGAGGGGGGGCGGGGGAATCATTCCCCCGCTCTTTTGGGGGATACTAAGACTATCATCTTGAACGCAAATCAGTATGAAAGGTTTTTGAAACAGCCCGATATCTCCACCCGGGCGATAGGGCCTCAAGTGGGGTGCCCGGAAACCCGTTTCCGGGTCCGTCAGGGCAAGAGGTGCTCGCAAGGAACCATCAATCGGGCGCATGGCGCGCCTATCGTAAGTGGACCCACCTCAATCCCTCTTGCGCTTTGCGCACGGGCAAGCAAGTTGTCCGTACCACCCGTGGGGGTAGTATTCGGGGAACGAGCCGTTTCACAGCACCCCTCAGGGGTTCGGCCCCCGCGCCAGCGCTCGCTGCGCCGCACAAAGCCGCGGTGCGGCGTGAACGTCCCCTCACACTTTCCCGGGAAACATCGTTTGGTGCCCTCTTGAATGCAACTTGGCATCAGTACGGTCGCGCACGGATGCCGGCCGGTCATCTGCCCCGTCCCAGGACCACGGCCAGGGCCGTTCTGCAGAGAATCGTGAAATCGAGCCACAGGGACCAGTTATCGATATACTGAAGGTCCAGGGCCATCCAGCGCTCGAAAGAGACTTCGTTCCGGCGCGGTTCGATCTGCCAGAGGCACGTTACACCAGGCTTCATGGACAGGCGTCTTCGTTCCCACAACTGGTACTTGGTCACTTCCTCCGGAATCGGGGGACGTGGTCCGATGAGGCTCATTTCTCCTCTGACGACATTGATGAGTTGAGGCAGCTCATCGAGGCTCGTTTTTCTGAGGAAAGTCCCGATCCTGGGAATGATCCGGGGATCGTCCTTGATTTTAAAGACGGGCCCGTTCGCTTCGTTCAATTCACGCAGCTTGTCGAGCCTCGCCTCCGCATCGGCCACCATGGTCCGGAATTTGTATAGAGTGAAGCGGCGTCCGTTCAGTCCGCTCCGTGTTTGCTTGAAGAAGACCGGTCCTGGTGAGGAATATTTGATGGCGCACGCGATGAGCAGGAAGATGGGAGACAGCAGGACGAGCATGAGGCTGGAGAATATGAAATCGAAGGAAGCCTTGGTCGCCAATGCACCGCGGTTTTGCGGAGTGGCGGACAGAACAAAAGTGGGGGTCTCGAGAAACTCCTCGAAGTCCATCGAATAAAAATGAGGGCGTGATACCAGGAACCTTCGCAGGTGCCAGTGGGGCACTACCCTTATCTGCACTCCCACCGCTTCCGCCATGCTGAAGTATTTCTCGGCGTTCCATATCATGTCGATGGGCATGGCAAAAATCACCTCGTCGACAACCTGTCCGGCAAGGATATCTCCCAACTGGTCGAGGGTCCCGATGACCTTGACCCCCTCGGCAACATCTTTTCCCACGGCTTCATTATCGAGATCGAGGCACCCCAGGATCTTGAGGTTCGCTTCCTTATCGTGTTGAATGGCGGAAACCATGTCCTTGGCGGCCTGCTTGCTTCCCACCACGACCAGCACATTGAGCAGCAGGTTCTTTTTGGCCTTGAGAAAGCTCAGCATCTTGTGGATCAGCCATCGGCTCATCGTGAGCAGAATTACGTTGCTCACATAAAAAGTGCCGATCATCAGGCGGCTGACTTCTTCAACCTTGAAAATGTAAAAGCAGCAGGCGAGGGCCAGGGTGTTGATGGTAACAACCTGTACAACGGCCATGATCAGAATGTGGAATGGTCTTTTTCTGAAGTAAAACGTATAGAGCCTGGAATAGCGCAGGCTCACATACCATATGATGACAATCAGGAACGATATGATGTAATAGTTCGTGTCGCACAGTCCACGGAAGGGCGGGGGCAGCGAACCATTCCAGATAACATATGCGATCAGGAAGGTAAACGCGGTAAGCACGGTGTCGAATATTCGTGAAACCTGTATAAATGACCTATCTTCTTTTGCCATTCCATCCTCGTGTCAATATCGGTTGTAATCTTCCTGCGGTCAAAGATGCTGCTTCCAGTCGCGCCGGATTACTTCCCCGGGCCGTTTTCCCGGGGTTCCGAAGCGAAGTCGCGGGGTGGAACGCAGGTGAGGCTCTCCTCGTAGAGCCGTTCCGTCGCCTCCGAGATTTTGTCCCAGTTGAATTCCGTATCGAGAATGGTCATCGCCTGTTTCCCCATAGCGGTCAGTTCGGAGTCGTCCATTTCTTCCAGGCGGTCCATGAGGCCCGAGAGGGGTTCCTCCCGGCCCATGGGGAACATGAGGCCCGGTTGATATTTGAGGATCTCCCCATGCGGAGGGATGTCGCTGGCGATGCACGGCAGACCGTACGACATGGCCTCAAGCATGGTGAGGGGGAGTCCCTCGAGTTCCGAGGCCGTAACGAAAGCCCTGGCGTTGGAGAACAACTCCTCCAGGCTGCTTCCGAACCGGTATCCCACAAATATAACCGAATCGCGGCCTTCGGCCATCGCCTGTAGACGTGCCACGTAATCGTCGGTTCCCGCGCTCTCTCCGACAATGACCAGTTTGGAACGGCGTTCTTTTCGGATAAAGGCCCTGATGATGTCGTCGACTCTCTTTTCGGGAACCAGGCGCCCCACGGAGAGAAAATAATCCCTGCCCGAAAGGCCGAACTTTCGGATGAAACGGGGAGGGCGTCTTTCCATTTTCCGCACTCCGCTCGGTATGTAATGTACCCGCGTACCGTAGCAATTCCCGTAATAGCGCGCCAATTCGCGGGAAACCATGATCCGGTAGTGGGGGAACACGGACGAGAAAACCTCTCCCAGGCGGATGATCAGGGAAGCCGGCGGCGACCACTTCTTCCTCTGCCAGTCCAGCCCCAGGCACGTGAAAAACACCTTCATGCGTGGCCTGAAGAGCCTTGGCAGCCAACTGAAAAGACACGGTCCCTGGCAGTAAATGTGG
Source organism: uncultured Syntrophobacter sp. (assembly GCA_963663685.2). Lineage (GTDB taxonomy): Bacteria > Desulfobacterota > Syntrophobacteria > Syntrophobacterales > Syntrophobacteraceae > Syntrophobacter. The sequence goes on from CAXXDT010000015.1 coordinate 143,931, forward strand.
ATGATATCGGGGTTGTTCCACAAAATGCAGAGAACGGACAAAAAAGTGTGTACGAAGGCTTCCAGGCCCGTCCTGTTGATGGTCGGCAGCCTGATGATGTGCATTCCCTTGTAAACGTGAATGTCCTTGCGCACATAGGAAGTGCGCGCGTAGATGTCTATATCGTGCCCTCGGGCCGCCAGCCGGGAATAGATCTCTTCGCAGTGATGTTCCACGCCCCCCCACGATGCGGGGACCCCGCGAAGTCCGGTAACCGCGATCCTTGCCATCTTAGGCCTCTTCAGCTCACATTCGGAAAATCGACAACTCGCAGCCTGTCCGTTGAATCCGCAACCCGGCACGCCGCATTCGGTGCAAACGGTACCGTGCGATCGCCGCGCCCCTCTACCGTGAAAGACGGGTTCCCAGAAGCATCCCCCCCCGCGCAAAACAGGCCGAACGCATGCACATGGGTGGTCCGGTCGGCCGCCGCGCCTTCCGGGGGTGATTTCAGACTCGGACGCTCCGAAAAACAAAGGCCGGCCACGTCAATTCACAAAAAAACATCAGTATTTCTCCCACGCTTCGGCGGGGGGGAAGGGACAAACACGTTATGCAATCCATGGAAAACGGGGTCAGGTTCCCCACAACAACTCCAGTTGCTCGATGCTTCGCCGAACGTCAAAACGTTCCGCGACCACTTCCGCGGCCCTCCGGCCGTATTCGCGGCCCGCATCGGGATGATCCAGCAATTCGGCCATGCCCCGGGCCAGGGCCGCACTATCCCCGGGAGGGACCAGAAGACCGCAATTCCGGGGCATCAGCGTTTCCCGGTTTCCCGGGATATCGGTGGCCACGATGGGCTTTGCGGCCGCCATCGCTTCGAGCAGAGCAAGCGAAGTTCCTTCCCACAGGGACGGGAGCACAAAAACGTCCGCCAGGGCCAGCAGGTCCGGCACGTCGGAACGACTCCCGAGAAACCGGACGTGATCCGGTACACCCATGGCCCGGCACCGGCCCATGAGTTCCTCTTTCAGCTCGCCGTCCCCCGCCAGCAGAAGTACCGTTTGCGGGTGGCTTCGCAGCAACCGGTCGAGGGCTTCGAGGAGGTACACGTGTCCCTTCTGAAGCGTCAGTCGCGCGGCGGTCAAAAGAACTCTGTCCCCCGGTTTCAACCCCAGTTTTGAGGCAAGTTCTCCGGAAAAGGGCGTCTTCCCGAGAGATTCGGCGTCTATCCCGTTTATGATGACATGGATCTTTGCCGGGTCGAAGTGCACAAAGCGTGTGATCCTTTCCGCCAGTTCGTCGGAAACGGCCACGACGGCATCGGTCCACTTGTACAGCAGGCGCGTGACCAGCCGCCGGAGGACATTCCTCGGATCGGACGATCGACGGACGGGCAGGATCTTCGGATCGTGAAGAGTGGTCAGCACACGTTCGGTTCCGGCCAAGTGTCCCGCGAATATTCCGATGAACTCCGCATCCGAGAGGTGGCACTGGAGCACGTCCACGTGTTCGCGCCGGCAAAACGCCACGATATCCCGCACATTGCGGTAAAAGTACGAAATCAGGCGGTGAGGTTTTAAAATGCTCGGCCGCGGCCTGTTGAAGCAAATCACCCGTGCTCCGTGGGACTCGAGTTTGGCTCTCATCTCCAGGTTGGGCTGGAGAACGCACACGCTCGTCCTGTAGTGTTCCTTCGGCGAACACTTGGCGAGCAGGACGAGCAATTCCTGTGCGCCCCCGACGTTCAGTGCGTCGATCAGATGCAGAATGTGTCTTCGCCGCACG
>CAXXDT010000016.1:0-661849 GCA_963663685.2 uncultured Syntrophobacter sp.
ATGGCCGTTGACCAGTTCTTCAAAGGTCCCGCTCTCCACAATGCCTCCGGACCGGAGGACGATGATGCGGTCGGCGTTGCGAACGGTGGAGAGCCGGTGAGCGATGATGAACGTGGTGCGGTTCGTGGTCAGGCGGTTGATCCCCTCCATGATGAGCGCTTCGGTTTCGGCGTCCACCGAAGACGTGGGTTCATCCAGGATGAGGACCGGTGCATCGCGCAGCATGGCCCTGGCGATCGTGATGCGTTGCCTCTCACCTTCGGACAGCGTCGCGCCCTGTTCGCCGACCACGGTTTCGTACTGCTTCGGAAGGCGCATGATGGAATCGTGGATGCGGGCGAGTTTCGCTACGGAAATCACCTCTTCCGGGGAAGCCTCGGGCCGGCCGTAAGCGATGTTGTCATGCACGGTCATGGGGAATACGAGGGGGGGTTGAAGCACCATTGCGATCTGCCTGCGCAGCGACTGGAGCTGGAATTGGCGGATGTCTTTGCCGTCAAGGGTCACCCGGCCTTCCTGGGGATCGTAAAATCTCGGCAGGAGACTGAGCAGGGTGGATTTGCCGACGCCGGTCGGCCCGACTATCGCCACCTTCTGGCCGGGATGGACGTGCAGGTCGATTTTCCTGAGCACTTCCTGGTTAGGCACGTACTGGAAGGAGACTCCTTCCCAGACCACGTCCCCTTTTGCCCCGGACGGGGGAAACACCTGGCTGCCGTCCTTGAGGTCCCTCTCTATGTCCAGGATCTCAAACACCCGGTTCACGCCCACCTTGGCCCCCTGGATCAGCCCCCATGTCTGACTGATGGTGTTGATGGGAGCGTAGAGCGATGCGAGATAAGTGGTGAACACGACGATTTCACCGATGGTGAGCGCTCCGGAAAGCACGTGCTGAGCGCCCACCCAGACGACCAGGGCCGTTCCCAGCGCCATGACGATATTGATGATCCCCGAATAGAAGGTTTGCAGCGTATACAGGCGCAGGCTGGCCCCGAGGCTCTGATTGCTCGCGGCCATGAACTTCCGGTGTTCATCCTCTTCCTTGGTGAAGGCCTGGATGATGCGTATGGCGGACATCCCCCGCTGGACCACGGAATACACTTCACTTTCCTGCTGACGAGCATCGGTTGCCGCCGCGGTGATCCGCCGGCTCAACATGGCAATCGACAGGTACAGCACGGGACAGACGCTGAGGGCCAGGAGGGTGAGCTTCCAGTCGATCTTGATCATGACGACGAACATTCCGCAGAGGAGGGCCAGCGCAGTGGCGATGGGAAACACGCCGTTCATGGTGAGGCTCTGAATGGAATACGTGTCGGCGGTGACCCGGTACATGAGGTCTCCCACCTGGCGCCTGCTGTAAAAGGCAAGGGAAAGCCTCTGCAGGTGGTTGTAAAGATCGCGCCGCAGGTCGTTCACCATCCGTTGCCCGATCTTTATCGTGGTATAGTTGTTCAGCAGAGTCACGGCGCCTGAAAGAAGATAAATGAGGACCAGACCGATGCAGGTCACCAGGAGCAGGCCCTGCTTCGGGAAGAGTGCGTGCAGGTTCCAGGGCGCAGGGCTGTCGCCGAGCACACTGTCGATGATGATCTTGAGAGGCCAGGGCTTGAGGAGTTCACAGCCGCTCATCACGAAGACCTGAACCAGTGCAAACAGAAAAGTGAAACGATACGGCCACAAATATGGGAAAACTTTGTGCTTCATGTTCTTGATCGCTCTAACGTTTGAGATCCTTGTGGTTTCAGGCCGATAAAGCGGCTGCCGACCTTTTGGAACCACGGTTTCCCCTCTCCTGCCGGGGAGGGGGGGCGCACCTTCCGGGTGAGCATTATCTAGCCTATTAAGTCCCCGCAATCAACCAAAATTTCCCCCCCGGCCCCGCGCGCGGTCCCACGGGGAAGGCGATTCCGCCGCGCCGCAACGCGGCCCTCGGCCGGGGTCGCGCGCAAAAGGATTGCCAAAAACAACGGAATGAATATAATTACCGGCACTTAAGAATATCCGGGTTTTGAAGGGATCCGGAGTTCGCCCGACTGAGCGGAACGCGAAATCTTTTGATTTTATTTGAAAGGAATTTTCATGCATCTTCGCAAGCGAAGCGCGATTACCGGTGGAGCCGGATTCCTGGGTTCCCATCTTTGTGAACGCCTCCTTAAGGAAGGCCACGATGTTCTGTGCATCGACAATTTTTACACGGGGAGCAAACGGAACATCCTCCACCTCCTGAACAACCCGTATTTTGAACTTTACCGCCACGATATCACCTACCCGCTCTACGTTGAGGTCGATGAAATCTTCAACCTGGCCTGTCCGGCGTCCCCGATCCATTATCAGAACGATCCGGTACAGACGACCAAGGTGAACGTGCACGGCTCCATCAATATGCTCGGTCTTGCCAAAAGGCTCAAGGCCACAATCATGCAGGCTTCCACTTCCGAGGTTTACGGCGACCCGAAGGTGCACCCGCAGCAGGAATCGTACTGGGGCCATGTCAACCCCATCGGCCCGAGGTCCTGCTATGACGAGGGCAAACGCTGCGCCGAGACCCTCTTCTTCGATTACCACCGCCAGCACGATCTGAAGATAAAGGTTGCCCGTATCTTCAATACCTACGGCCCCAGAATGCACCCCAATGACGGCCGGGTAGTGTCCAACTTCATCGTGCAGGCCCTGGAAAACCAGCCCATAACGATCTACGGGAAGGGGACCCAGACGCGGTCTTTCTGCTACGTCGACGATCTCGTGGAAGGTTTCTGGAGGCTCATGAATTCAAAGGATGATTTCACCGGCCCCGTCAACCTGGGGAACCCCGTCGAATTCACCATCACGGAGCTCGCGGAAAAGGTCCTCAGCCTCACGGGTTCCCGGTCCGAGATTGTCTACAAGCCGCTGCCCCAGGACGATCCCATTATGCGAAAGCCCGACATCAGCCTGGCGAAAAAGGTCCTTGGCTGGGAGCCGAAGATCCAGCTCGAAGAAGGCCTGAAAAAGACCATCGGCTATTTCGAAGACATGCTTCGTTCGGGGAACATGTTCACCGAATGACGCCGGATCGGGGGCCCCGCCCCGTCCGGGCCTCGGGGCGACCCTCGTTCGGGCCGTCCCGGCTGCCTGCGCGATTTGCTCCTTTCGCGAAGCATGCGGATCATTGATCCCATTCCGTTTTTGATATGGATGGCACCTTCGGACCCTTGAGATCGGAAAGGATTCCATATGGCGGACCAGCCCGGCGCGGAAAAGATCCGGGAATTGAGGGAAAAACTGCGGGGAGCGGAAAGAATCGCAGTGCTGACGGGCGCCGGGATCTCCGCGGAATCGGGTGTCCCGACGTTTCGAGGGGAAGGGGGCCTGTGGCGGCAGTATCGGGCCATGGACCTCGCCACTCCCGAAGCCTTTCTGCGCGACCCGAAACTCGTCTGGGAATTCTACGGATGGAGGCGGGAAACGCTGGTTCCGGTCAACCCGAACCCCGGCCACTTCGCTCTCGCGGAGCTCGAACGCAGGGTGCCGTCTTTTACGCTGATCACCCAGAACATTGATGGACTGCATCGCAAGGCGGGGAGCCGGAACGTGCTGGAACTGCACGGCAACATCTGGTGGGTCCGCTGCACCCGCTGCGGCGCCCTGGTCGAAGACCGCACCGTACCGATGCCCGCGCTCCCGAAATGCGGCGGGTGTGGGGGGCTGCTTCGGCCGAATGTGGTCTGGTTCGGAGAAATGCTGGACACGGAAATCCTGGACAGGGCTTACGAAGCGATCAGCGACTGCGAAGTGATGCTCGTGGTCGGTACGTCCGGGACGGTTCAACCGGCGGCGTCCATGGGGCTTGTCGCCAAGAAATGCAAGGCCACGGTGGCGGAAGTCAACCTCGAACCGACGCCTTTCACCGATGCCTATTCCATCAGCATATGCGGCAAATCGGGAGAAATCCTGCCGCAGCTGCTCTGAATTTTCGAAAAGCAGAGGCGGCGGACAAGGTCAGGCGATCGCCGTCTTTTTCCCGGCGAGTCGGGACAGGAAGCGGTCCCGGTTCACCACCGCACGTTCGTGCGTTCCTTCCCCGATTTTTTCCGTTTCGTCGAAGGCTTCAACCCGGAAAACCAACTTGCGGCCTTCCACGGCTTGAAGGGTGGCCTCGGCCCGGACTCCAACCCCGACCGGGGTTGCCGCGACGTGCGAAATATCGAGTCTGATCCCCACGGAAGTCTCTCCAGGAGCCAGCCGGCCCTGCAGACATCGAACGGCGGCGGCCTCCATGAGTGCGGTCATGGCGGGCGTTGCAAACACCTCGATTTCACCGCTTCCCATGTGGACTGCCGTGTTGCCGCTGTGAACAGTCGTCCGGGAAGTCCCCTTCAGCCCCGGCTGTAATTTTCGCTCATCCTCCATCGGTCACTCCCGTAATTTTCCGATCGGCCCGCTGCGGTTCCGGTGCCGGCGTTCCCTCAGAACCGTTGTCAGGATTCTTCCGGATGATGCAGCAATCGCATCCCCTCGGCAAGCCTTTGGTCAAAAAGCGATTCCAGTGCCTGGTTGGTCCCGCGCAGCCCCGCCACCACTTTCCGCGCCCAGTCGAGGTATTCCAGGCGCCTTTCGATGGGCCAATTGAAGGGTGGCGAATGCGTTATATCATAGATATTCGAGATCTTGTCCGCCAGCTTGATCTGCTTGGCCCCCAGGCTCAGACTTGGGGCATGCTCGATCTGCAATTGCTTGCGCCTTGCTTTCGACAGGTGTTTGTCATCGGAAACCTCTAGGACGAAGAACAACACTTCGGCCCCGAACAGCTCGGCGATTTCCTCCGGTTCGGTTTTCGTGTCTTCGATGAGGTCGTGCAGCAACGCTGCGACAAGCACGCGATTGTCGCTGATCCCGCCGACCCGCCAGAGCATCTCGACCACATCGATGGGGTGGTTGATGTAGGGGCTTTTCCCGGCATCCTTCCTGCGCTGGTCCCGATGCCTTTGAGCGGAAAACCTGAGGGCGGTGAGGAAGGTCCCGATTTCCCTGGCGGTGCAGTCTTCCATCCTGTGACCTCCGCTCGTGGTTCGTCTCCGGGAAAAACATCCGTGGACGGCGAAAAACGGGTACGGCCCGATCGGGGCACAGGCCCGGGAAATAGTGTCCGTGCCCGCCGAAAATCCCATGGACCGATGTCCGGTATAGCCCAACTAACCGTGGGAATCCACAGGAAACTCGGATCGGACCGGCAGGCCGGTCCGGTTGCTCCCCGGCTGACGGGCCGGTGCAAATCCCTGCGCCAGGGGTCCGGATCGGCTGAGCCGGCCGCGGGGATTTCACCGTTTGCCGAAATTTTGTCTTTCACAAAAATCAAGTTCCCCGGCAGAGAGATTGTCCGCTATAATCTTTCGATCACAACCGCTATGTAATGCTACTCACCGAGGGATTGAAAAACGGGTCCGGGCGGATCGCGAACGGGTTTGTCCCGCACAAAAGGATTGCTGCGATGGAGCTGAACTGGTACGAAAACTTCTTTTACGGGGTTGCACTCGATCTCTGGCGGAAGGCTGTCTCCACTGAGCAGACGCTCGCGGAAGCGGCTTTCGTCGCGAAAGCTCTGAAGGCCAGAAAGAACATGAAACTACTCGATGTCCCCTGCGGAAACGGGAGGCATTCACTCGTGCTGGCGGGTAGCGGTTATCGCATGACCGGCCTGGACATATCCGATGAGTTCATCCAGGAGGCGCAGACGGCTTCCGCTGCGTCCGCCGCCGCTGTCGAATGGGTGCTCGGAGACATGTGCCAGATGCAATGGACGGCGGAATTCGACGGGGCCTTTTGTCTTGGAAACAGTTTCGGGTATTTCGAATTCCACGATATGCTGGGGTTCCTGAAAAGGCTTTCCCGCGCTCTCAAACCGGGAGGGCGTTTTGTCTTCGATTCCCACATGGTTGCCGAATCGGTCCTGCCGAACCTCAAGGAACATGAATGGTTCCAGCTAGACGACCTGCTCCTGGCCATCGAGAATCATTACCGGGCGGAGGAAAGCTGCGTCGAAACCAATTACCGGTTCGTGCATGGCGGGAAGATCGAAACCAGGACGTCGCTGCACTGGGTTTATACTCTTGCGGAAATAAGAAGAATGCTGGAACAGGCGGGCTTTGCGCTGCTGGAAACCCAGGGGGGAATCGACGGTCAGCCTTACAGCCTCGGCTCTCCCCTTCTGGTGGCCACCGCCCAGAAGGAGCTCTGAGAGGGGCCCGTGGTCCGGCACGGTGCCATCGTGTCCGCAGTGTTCCCGGGGCTGCCTGTTTTTCATGCTCCCGAACGCCTCCTGTCCACGCCTCCCGTCCTGAGAGAACGTGAATTCGGCTGGCGTGCCCCGGATCAGGCCGGCTTCGGCTGAGGGTATTTCAGCAGAAAGGTCAGCAGGAAACCGACCACCGGGAAGACCCCGATGAATTTAAAGGCAAAGGGGACCCCGAAATGATCTGCCAGCACCCCGAGCAGCGTCACCCCGATGCCACCGGCCCCGATGGCGAACCCCACCAGCAGTCCCGATGCGACACCAAGGTTGTGCGGCATCAGGTTCTGCCCCATCACCACCGTTACGGAGAACGTGGAGATGAGGAGTGCCCCCATGAAAGTCAGCACCGCCAGCAGGGCATAGCCCTGGAGGAAAAGAAGGGACGGAAAGAGGACCGCGCTTCCGATAAGGGACAGGCGAAGCCAGAACCGGTGGCCCCACCTGTCGGCAAGAGGTGCTCCGGCAAGGGTCCCGAAGGCCCCGCCCAGCAGGAACATGCTCACGAGTTTCCCCGCGAACACGGGATCTTCCTTTAGAACGTTCATGACATAGAAGGGGATATAGGTCACCAGTCCCATCTGCATCCAGGTCCTCACGATGATGATGGCGATGATGACGAGCATGGCGTAGCGCGTTCGCGCCTGTGCCTGGGGGCTTGAAGCCTTCGGCGGCGCTTGGGTTTCCGCCGGAAGGGCGACCAGTTTGTGCAGAAGGATGATGGCAACGGTGAAAAGGAGTGACGGGATAACCATCCAGGGCAGAGATGTGAACCCGAGGTAATGGATGATCGAAAGGGCGAGAATGGGGCCGATGGCAACGCCCAGGTTTCCTCCCACCGAAAAGTAGGACATGCCCGTCACCATTCGCTGACCCGTAAAAAAACGGGCGATCTTGAATCCTTCCGGGTGGTACGACGCGACTCCCATTCCGCTCAGGGCAACCAGGCAAAGGGTCACGGCGAAACTGTTGGTCATGGAAAGAAGCATGAACCCGATGCCTGCCAGGAATGCCCCCAGCGGCAGCAGGTAGCCCTTGTCCTTTTTATCCGAAAGGAACCCGAAAAGGGGCTGAATAATCGAGGAAGTCACGTTTGACATGATGAGGATGACCCCGGTTACCGTGTAGGAAAGCCCCATGTTTTCCTTGAGAAACGGAAGAATCGCGGGCAGCGCGCCCTGGTAAATGTCGACCACCATGTGGCCGCAGGAGAGGAGCAAAAGGATTTTGAGATTGAATTTTCCCATTTTAAAATGCCGATTCGGGGTGAAAGTGACATGCGATCCGGGCTGCTTTGCCCGGAGGTGAAGGGGCAACGGGACCCGAGGGTCCGCCGCCCATGACGTCGTTAAGGGTTTCGTTATATATCATTTCAATCCCGGTTCACAAAGCGCGCTCTGCCTCCCGGGAGTACAAAAAAGCTGCATTCATCGCTTTTTGCTCCTGAAGCATTCGGCCTTTGAAACGATGCCTTCGTTTTCGTGGTGCGGGATCATGACTCGGGCATAGCCCGGGGAACCTGAAAACGGTGGGGATTGTTTCCGAACGGCCCTTCAAAACAGGCGGACCGGGCCATTTTGCAGGCACCGCCCGGGGGATGGTTTCCGGGTGAAACGTCGGGACCCGGGGACGGGACCGATTTGCCCTCAAAATTCAATGCCCCGTCCGAAGTGTCCGAACAGGGCATTGCCAACCATGGAAATGCTGAGTCTGAGACTGAAGGTCTTGGTGATTACCTGATCAAGGCCCTGCCCACCGGCAGATGGACGCCCACTTCCGCCAGGACCGCATGTGCCATGATATACCAGGCCAGAAGAGCGCACACGATGAGGTCCCACGCGGCGAAGTTTCCAAGTATCTCACTTGAGGCAAGTTCCTTGAAATCGAGGCCGATGAATCCGAGAAGCAAGGTAAGAAATGTCAGGGCGAGAGCGGTGTTGTGTTTCAGGGATGCAAGAAAGAGGATTGCAGTGAAGAAGGTCCATACGAGCAGGAACATCCCCAGGTCGTGGCCGCTCATTTTCAATGCGGGATATAAATTTACAAGCTCTTTGTTCGTTCCGAAAATAAGATAAAGACAGAGTGCAATCCAGAAAGCCCCATACCCGGTGAAGGCACAGAATCCGAAATTGTTGCCGGTCCTGAATTCCAGAAGCCCGGCGACCAACTGGGAGCCTCCTCCGAATAAAATCCCCAGCCACACAACAGGGCCCAGTCCCACCCATCCGAGGTTGTGGAACTGCAAAATCAACGTTGTCATGCCAAACCCTGCGAGACCCACAACGGCGGGATTGCCAATTTTCGCTTCACTCATGTTGAACCTCCCGTACGAAGAAGTTGTAAAAATGAGAACGTGGCAATAGCGGGCATTTCATTGAGTCTCAATCGGTTGGTGTCTTTTTCCTGTCAGTCCTCCTTTCCGCCGTTCGGGGAAGTGCAGAAAATCTTTGCCCCGATCCGGTCCTTCTCTTCCCGGCTGAGACTGCAGGGTTGGAAAAACAGCAAGAACGACTTGCTGACTCGCTCCATCGCCCCACCGTCCCGGGCGCACGTTTCACACCGTTTGATTTCGCCGTCAGTCACCTGTTCCCTGTGCGCCACAGGCCCTGCCTGATCTCCGTTTGCGTCGAAAGGGCCGCCTTTCAGACAGCCGCATTCCAGGAGTACAAATGCTATGCCGATCGCCTCCGGGGTTGAATTCCTGACCTGGTTTGCCCAAAGGTCCAGTATGTCCGTCTGCTCGTCTTCCAAATCGGTTTCACCTCTCTTTCCGACCCAGCCGAAATGCGCGCGTGCCATCCGGCGCCCTCGGCCCGTCAAAAACCTGTTCAACCGGGGAATTCGGCAGCAAACTGCATTCCTGCCCACGAGGCGCTCATGACCTTCCTCGTGCCGCGGTGGTTTGCCGCCTCGACCATTTCCATCTGAATTTCGCGTACATTGCTGAACTGAAGAGTACTGCTAAATTATTGTATTTCCGCTCTTCTGTCTACAGGCAGATTACCGATTCTCTGACGACCTCTCAGATTTATGGGGGGCTCGTGTGGGGCTGCTTCCAGCCGGTGTGGAATAGGGCTTCCACCCGGCATTCAATGTGTGACTCCGCTCGTCAGGCGCTCCGCTTGAATTTGATCGACCGGAGCCTCTCCCACAGGTTCGCCGTCTGATTCTCCAGATCGATCAGGAACATATCTCCGGAGATTTGGACCACGGTCCCAAAACCGTTCGGTACTTCCACGCGGTCACCGAGCTTCGGCTTCGGGAGTTCGACGATCTCACTCCGAATCCGTGGGGCTGCCATCGTTTTCGAAGCCGGCTTGCGAAATGGATTGAATCCGCTTATAGGGGACTTTTTCATGGTGTTGCTCTCCCTTCAGAGACAAAAAAAGCCGGGGCTTTTTCTAACCCCGGCTGGCGTTCACACTTTGAAATCTTGGGCTATGATTTGACTACAGCCTTCTGACGTTGGTCGCTTGAGGGCCTTTTGCCCCTTTTTCCTCTACGAAGCTGACCCGGTCTCCTTCGCTCAGAGACTTGAACCCGTTGCCTTCAATCGCACTGAAGTGCACGAAGACGTCGTGCCCGCTGTCAGCCTCGATAAAGCCAAAACCTTTGCCGTCGTTAAACCATTTCACTTTGCCTTCCGCCATTTTTCCGATCCTTCCTAAAGTTGGTATTGTGACTTTCACTGCTTTTTGGTGCGGCACTTGGAGCTACCCTGAAACCGCACCTTTGCTCTGGCGAAAGACCGATTTCCTGTATAACCCGAGTATCGTACTCAACTAGCATAGCAATTGACTATATCATGGTAATCCAAGAATACAAGCCGGGATTGCGTTTTTTTTTGCCCTCGGTGCAATTGAATGCAAAAAAACGGCCCCGCTGCCGTCGTGAACGGGGCTTTGAAAAAAGCATTCCCGACGGTTCTTCCTTGCCTTTGCCTGTTCAGCCCGCTGTCAGAGGCTTGCAACGGAGCCGCCGTCGACCCGGTAGTTGGACCCGGTGACGAAAGAAGCCTGTTCCGAGGCCAGAAACACGACCACGGAGGCCGTTTCCGCGGGGATTCCCGGCCGCCCAAGGACAATGTTGGGCCTGTTCTCCCGGAGAAAGCGCGCAATTTCCTCCTCCATGCCCGTGCCCAGAGTCATGGCCCGCTTAGCCATCATGTCTTCCACCAGGGGGGTTCGAATGAAGGCCGGAGACACGGAATTCACCAGGATGTTATCCTTACCATAAGCCTTGGAAAGGCTTTTCGTCAAGTTGATGAGCGCGGCCTTGGTGACATTGTAATGGGGCATGAAGGAATCGGGCTGAACGCCCGATTCGGAGGCGATGTTGATGATCCTTCCCCACCTCTGCCGCTGCATGTGGGGAATGCAGAGCCGCGTGATCCGGACGGCGGACATTACGTTGAGTTCGAAGAGCTGGAGCCAGTCATCATCGGTGAGTTCATCGAAGGTGCCGCGATTTCCCACGCTGCCCACGTTGTTCACAAGAATATGGATGGTTTTGAAACGGGAGACGACGCCGTCGATAAAGCCCTTGATCTCCTGGGGGTTCGTCATGTCTGCCGTTGCCGGGAAGACCTCCGCTCCCAGGCCGCGAATCCGCTTCCCCACTTCTTCCAGTGCTTTTTGTTCACGGGCGCAGATGGCCATTCGACAGCCTTCCCGTGCCAGGGCCTCCGCAGTGGCCCTGCCGATTCCCTTGCTTGCGCCGGTAACGACGGCGACCTTGTCCTTGAGTCCAAGATTCATGGTTTTTTCCTTTCCTCGGGGTGCCGGCCGTGCCCCTCTGCCCCTTGCAACGGGATGCCCGGCGAGGGGAACGCGGCCCTTAAGATGCGGCAACGGAGTCTATCGGAGAGGATCCGGTTTGCCTGCAACGGTTGCCGGGGCATACTTGGAAACTAATCAGGAAAAGCAGGGAGAAAAGGGGGGACTTTTTCCCTTCCCCGGAACATCGGCGGTCCCGGATCAGGGAGCGGGAAATGGGTCCCGGCACGGCAGGATGTCCCTGCGTTGGGCGGCAAGGGGCCAGAGGGTTTCCGTGGTTTCGTTTTTGACGGTACGCAGATCTTCTTGGCCTCACGCAACGGCGCAACGACGCAACGAAGAGCAGGAAACATGAAGCGGGGAAAAGAAGCCTCCACCGGGCAACCCCGATACTCGTTATCTGGGCGCGAAGCGCAGGAGGGAGCGGGAAATGGGTCCCGGCACGGCAGGATGTCCCTGCGTTGGGCGGCAAGGGGCCAGAGGGTTTCCGTGGTTTCGTTTTTGACGGTACGCAGATCTTCTTGGCCTCACGCAACGGCGCAACGACGCAACGAAAAGCAGGAAACATGAAGCGGGGAAAAGAAGCCTCCACCGGGCAACCCCCGGCCAATTCCCCCACCGTGGTCCCGCGCCGGTTCATCATTCGGTCAGTGGCTCGCGCCAGCCCCTTTCTGGTAACTTCCGAGGAACTTGAAGAATTCGGTCTTGTCCAGGAGCGCTTTCATGATGTGCCGGTTGCTTTCGTCGGTCACATCGGCTTCCAGGTCGGTGTAGAAAAGATATTCCCAAGGCCGGCTGTGAATGGGCCGGGATTCCAGCTTCACCAGGTTGATATGGTTTTCCGCGAAGATCCTGAGCGTTTCGAAGAGTGCCCCCGGGGTGTCGCTCACCGAAAAAATCACGGACGACTTGTTCTTGGGGCCGGGCATGGATTCATTTTTCGATATCACCACGAACCTGGTGAAGTTCCTGGGGTTCGTCTCGATGGCTTCCTTCAGCACGGTCATCCCGTGGACCCGTTCCGCTTCCTCCCCGGCGATGGCGGCTTCCTTCGGATTGTTGCCTTCTTTTACCTCCCGGACGGCGCTGGACGTGTCCCGGCATGGGACCTGCGCCCAGCCGGGATGTTCTTCCAGGTATTCCCTGCATTGCTGGAAAACCTGCGGGTGTGAATAGACCCGTTCCAGACCTTCGATGGACGCATTCTCGTGTCCGAGCAGATTATGCTTGATCCTCAGGGTCAGTTCTCCAACGATATGGAGATCGTATTCGAGGAGCAGGTCGTAGTTTTCGTGAATGCTGCCCGTGAGAGTGTTTTCCACGGGGACAATGCCGAAGGCGGCCTGTTGGCTGTCAACCCGGTCGAAGACTTCCCTGAACGAGACACAGTTGGAAATGGGCACCTCGGTCCCGAAGAACTGAAGACATGCCTTGTGGGAGAACGAACCCGGCACACCGCTGTATACGACCCCCACCGGGGTTCCGGCCTTATGGCCGGCCGGTTTCATGATGGCGGCTTTGTCGAGGTAGGCGTAGTCGAGCTGCTTTCCCACCACGGGGGCGATCACGTACAGGTCCCTCATCAGCTGTTCGAACTGTTCGGGATAGAGGCTCTGAGCGCCGTCGGAGAGGGCCTTGTCGGGTTCGGTGTGGACCTCGATGATGAGGCCGTCGGCCCCGGCGGCTATGGCTGCGCGGGCCATGGGACTCACCTTGTCCCGGATCCCCGTGGCGTGGCTCGGATCGACGATGATGGGCAGGTGAGTGAGTTTCTTTACGACCGGCACGGCGGTAAGATCCAGCGTATTCCGGGTGTAATGTTCGAAGGTGCGAATCCCTCGTTCACACAGGATCACCTGGTCGTTTCCTTCCGAAAGAATGTATTCCGCCGACATGAGCCATTCCTCGATGGTTGCCGCGAGGCCCCTCTTGAGGAGCACCGGCTTTCCGATCCGGCCCACGCATTTGAGGAGTTCGAAGTTCTGCATATTCCGGGCGCCCACCTGGACCACGTCCACGTATTTCATCATGAGGTCCGCCTGGCTGGGGGAAGTAATCTCGGTCACGATGCCAAGGTCCGTCTCTTCCCGCACTTCGCTCAGGATCTTCAGCCCTTCTTCTCCCAAACCCTGGAACGAATAGGGCGATGTTCGCGGTTTGAACGCCCCGGCCCGGAAAAGCACCGCGCCGTGTTTGCGTACCGTGCGTGCGATATCGAGGGTCCGTTTCCTGTCTTCGACTCCGCACGGGCCCGCGATCACCACCAGGCGGTCTCCACCCACGGACACGTCGCCGACTTTGATGACGGAAGGGGCGGGATGAAATTCGCGGCTCACCAGCTTGTAAGGTTTTGAGATGGGCACGGCCTTTTCCACTCCCGGCAGGGATTCATAGTAAGTGGCCTCCTTGTATCCCGTCCCCACGATTCCCAGGATGTTTTCGCCCACGTCTCCGATTTCCTTCACAAGGTAGCCCTCGGAACGAAGAAGTTCCTTGAGCTTTTCCATTTCCGTCTTCTGTATTCCCTTCTTCAGAATCAAAATCACGGCAAATCCTCCAACCGGTTTTTCGGGTTCGCACCAAAAAAAAACCCCAAGGAAAATTCCTCGGGGTTTTCAAACTTATGCCAACCCCGGGGGGAGTGTCATCTCCACCCGGGGGCTATCTACGGATCAGCTAATGTCCCAGGCGGATGCTCCTAAAGAAGAAAAAAAAGAAGCCAAAATAGGATACGAAACCGCGATTTGCCGGCACAGATCCCCCCGGGTTGAATGCATTGGATTTTATGGACGAACAGTGAACCATCCGGACACCTTTCCACTTTGATTGAATAGAATAATAGAGTGCCCGCGCAATTCTGTCAATCCCGATTCGAATACGGCCTCGACACAAGAACGGCGGAAGGACGACGGGCGATGAACGATGTTTCGTCTCCCCCGGTCCGGCATTATCTGTTAGAACTAGCGCGGCGTTCGAGATGAACCATGCGCGTGGCGATGGAGCGTTATCGGCGGCACGGACTGCCGCGGCAAATAATGGGCCTCGCAATGCGGTGAAACGCGGCGGGGGAAGGTGGGCGAAGTGGCTTTGAATCACGGTTTCGAATATCGGGAACAGATAAGTGTCCGGAGCGGGGGGCTTTCGGTCTTGGACTATCTTTCCCGAAGGTACCGCCACTCGTCGGAGGAGGTCTGGAAAGATCGCATCGAAAACGGCGAGATCTTTCTGGACGGCCGTGAAGCCCGTTCCGAAGCCGTCCCGACGCCCGGCCAATGGCTCGTCTGGCGGCGCCCGCCCTGGATCGAAGCGGATGTGCCGCTCACTTACGGGGTCCTCTACGAAGACGAGGACCTGCTGGCGGTGGACAAACCAGGCGGGCTTCCCACACTTCCCGGTGGAGGGTTTCTGGAAAGCACGCTGCTTGCGCTGGTGCGAAAGAGCCGTCCCGAGGCCGCGCCGATACACCGGCTGGGCCGGGGAACCTCGGGAATAGTGCTGTTTGCGTGCTCTGCGCGTGCGAGGTCCGTCCTTTGCGAGGAGTTCCGGCGCCGTGAGGCGGCAAAAACTTACCGTGCACTCGCAAACGGTGTTCCCCCCGGGGATGCCTTCGCCGTGGAAGCCCGCATCGGCCCCGTTCCGCATCCCCGCATCGGAATGGTTTACGCCGCCTGCGCCACGGGCAAACCGGCCCTGAGCAGGGTCGTCGTCCTGGAGCGCCGCGTGGACCGTTCTCTTCTGGAAGTCAGCATCGAGACCGGCAGGCCCCATCAGATCCGTATCCACCTGGCCTTTGCCGGGTATCCCCTGGTGGGCGATCCCCTCTATGTCGCGGGAGGAATGCCCATGGAAACGGGGACCGGCCTTCCCGGGGATTGCGGCTACTTTCTGCATGCCGAGCGCCTCTGTATCCGCCACCCGGTGACCGGATCGCCCTTGGAAATCAGGAGCCGTCCTCCCCCGGAACTAAGGCTGCAGGCCGAAATGCAGCCGTGACGCCCATGACTGCCGGGTTTCCCCCCTCGCAGGAGTTCCGAAACAGCGGGACGGCACGTGAAAATACGGGAACCGGGCACATATCGTCGGTTTTTCAATCTCTTTTAATAGGCGATGATTATGGTGTGGTTCGAACTTGAAGGAATGAAACCGTTATGGCGTTGATCAGCTTGAGGGACGTGACCGTGGGGTACGGCGGGCCGCCGCTGCTCGATCACGTCAATCTTCAGATAGAACGCGGTGAAAGAGTGTGTCTTCTCGGCCGGAACGGGGCGGGGAAGTCCACCTTGATGCGTCTCATTCACGGCGACATCAGTCCCGACGGCGGCGAGGTCGTGCACCAGCAGGGCCTGCGAATCGCGCTGCTTCCGCAGGAAGTCCCTGAGGGATTCACGGGCACGGTTTTCGACATCGTGTCGGGAGACCCGGACGAGCCCGGCACCGGCCTGCAGACTTCTCCGGATGACGCCGGCTGGCGGCGGCAACAGCAGGTGGAAAAGACGGTCTCCCGCATGGACCTGGACCCGGGGGCGCGTTTCGAAGCCCTTTCCGCCGGGTACAAACGCCGGGTGATGCTTGCCCGGGGACTGGTTCGCGACCCGGATATCCTCCTTCTGGACGAACCCACCAACCACCTCGATATCGAATCCATAACCTGGATGGAAGAATTCCTGCTGCACTACGCCGGGACCCTGCTCTTTGTCACCCACGACAGGATGTTTCTCCGCAGGCTCGCCACGCGCATCGTGGAACTGGACCGTGGAGCTTTCACCGACTGGTCCTGCGATTACGACACGTTTCAGGAACGCAAAGAGGCCGCTCTTGAGGTCGAGGCCTCGCAGCGGGCCCGGTTCGACAAGAAACTGGAATCGGAGGAAGCCTGGATCCGGCGGGGCGTCAAGGCAAGGCGCACACGCAATGAAGGCCGGGTGAGGGCGCTGGAGGAGATGCGCAGGCAGAGGCTCGATCGGCGTGAAAGGACCGGGACCGTCAGGATGAGTTCACAGGAGGCCGGCCGCTCCGGGAAGCTCGTCATCGAGGCCGAAGGGCTCAGCTACGGCTACGACGTCCGGGACTTCGTTATCCGCGATTTTTCCACGGTCATCATGCGCGGGGACAAGGTCGGAATCATCGGTCCGAACGGATCCGGCAAGACCACGCTGCTGCGCCTTCTGCTGGGAGACCTGCCGCCCCGGACCGGGAAGCTCCGCTACGGCGTCCATCTTGAAGTGGCTTATTTCGACCAGCTCAGGGCTCAACTGGATGAAGAAAAGTCGGTGATCGAAAATGTCGGTGAGGGCAACGACACCATCCTGTTCAACGGAAAGCCCCGGCATATCGCCGGGTACCTGCAGGATTTCCTCTTTTCCTCCGAGCGCGCCCGGTCCCCCGTTCGGATACTTTCCGGCGGAGAGCGCAATCGGCTCCTGCTGGCGCGGCTCTTCACCAAACCCTTCAACGTGCTGGTCATGGATGAACCGACGAACGACCTCGACACGGAGACCCTGGAACTGCTGGAGGATTTGCTCCTGGACTACGAGGGCACTCTGCTCCTGGTGAGCCACGATCGGGCGTTCCTCAACAACGTGGTCACGTGCACGCTCGTGTTCGAGGGCGAAGGCCATGTCGGGGAATACGTGGGCGGTTACGACGACTGGTTGTCCCAGCATGCCTCAAAGGCCGTGCAAAAAATGGAAAAACCGTTCGGCAAATCGGAAAAACAGCGCCCCAGGCGCGAACGCAAGCAGGCCCTCACCTACAGGGAACAGCGCGAACTCGAAGGGCTCCCGGGCCAAATCGAGGCGCTGGAAGCGGAACAGAAAGAATTGTACGGGCTCATGTCCGATCCCCGGTTTTACCGTGAAAACGGGACCGAAATCGCCGGCGCCAGGGCCCGGCTGGAATCCCTGGAACGGGAACTGGAAGAAGCCTACCGTCGCTGGGAGGCCCTGGATGCGCTGAACGGGTAGAACCGGGGCCGTGTCACTTTTTGTCTTTGAGCAGGGCTTCGAGGCCGGCGAAGGGCTTGAAGGTCGAAGAAGGCTCCCGTTCACGGCCCGGAGCCGGTTCTTCGTACCAGTCCCCGTCCATGTCCCGGGAATGCTCGTTGTCGTGGCAAAAAAGGCACAGCAGCTCCCAGTTGCTGCCGTCCGGCGGGTTGTTGTTGTGATTGTGGTCCTTGTGGTGGACCGTGAGTTCGCGGAGTCTCTTTCCGGAAAATTCCCGCCCGCACCGCGCACAGATCCACGGGAAAAGCTTGAGGGCACGTTCCCTGTAGGTTTTCTCCCTGAGGGCGCGCTCGCGCTGGGCATCCTCGATGATGTCGCTCATTGTCTCAACCTCTGTTCGCATCTGCTTTGCCGACATTAGACACATATCCCCCGGCGCCGCGGCGGCCGGTATGGGACCTTCCCGGCCGGGAAAACAGCCGGCCCAACGTTAAAATTATATCATTCCAAACGGGTATCGAACAATCCGATATATGGGTATGAGAACAAGCCTTGTTTCCAGCCGATGACTATCTTTGCACAGTTGAACCTTCCGGGGCGAAAGAACGGCATCGGAAAATGAACGGGGATACGAATGGATCGGGAAATGAGATGACTGCAACCGCGGAACGAAGAGGCGACGTGTGGGGGGATGCCGGTCCCGGGTCCGCAACAGGGAGAAACCGGTCAAAAGGCCGGTTCCCGGCGGCACGTTCGACTGATTTTCTATCGGAACGATCGGAGGGATGGAATGGGGCGGGACGACCTGAGTCTGGCGGAGTGTTCGGCCATTATCGAGCACACTCCCATCATGATCTGGCGATCGGACACCCGTGGGGGATGCAACTTCTTCAATGACTGCTGGCTGGCTTTCACGGGCCGCACCCTGCAGCAGGAACAGGGAGACGGCTGGATCGACGGGGTCCATCCCGACGACATTGAACGGTGCCTCCGCATCTACCTGGGTGCGTTTCAGGAAAAGAGGATCTTTGAAATGAAATACCGGTTGAGGCGTCACGACGGAGTCTACCGGTGGATCCTGGACAGGGGAGAACCCTTCTATTCTGAGGAAGGGGCCTTTGTCGGTTACGTCGGAAGTTGTATCGACATTACCGAAAGAGTCGAAGCCCGGGAAGTTCCGGAACGCCCTCGTGAACCGAAGAAACAGGGGCCTCCCAAGATCCTGCCGATCTGCACCTACTGCAAACAAATCAGGGATGATGACGGGCATTGGCACAGTGTTGAAGAATATTTCCACAGGTATTCAAACCAGGATTTTTCGCACGGCATATGTCCCACCTGCCTGAAGCGGCTCTATCCCGAATCCTGCAATGAGTGAAAAGGGGAGAGCCCCTGAGGGGTTCGGCCCGCGCACCGGCGCGTGAGACCGGGCGTTCGGCGTTTGCGGTACTTCTCCCCCCTTTCTGCACCTTCAGCAGACCGCTGATAATACCAGGTTAAGTTTCATCTCGAATCTCAGCCCCATGGGAACCCCGGGTGGCACCAGGGACAGAAGCCACCGAGGTCGGGCGGCTCGGGCAACTCGTTGTTCCTGCCACCCTCCCGTCGGCGTTCCGGCTTTTGCCGCCTGGTTTTTCGGATAATGCGGCCCGCGTCATGAATGCTTGGAATAGGGAGATTATCGTGTATACTTGGCACATGCATTGGTATGTCCAAGATGGCAAAGAACGTGCCGGGAAAACGGTTGGCGGGCCGAAGACGATGCCCGGAAACCAGAGAGAAAGAGGGAATGTTGACTCCTAAGATCAAAACCGTGGCGGCAGGCCGGAAAGAACCTCTGGGCGGCATGGCGTATGCGGGGATTTGTCGTAAAATCATCAGCCTTGAATATTCGCCTGGGCAGGTCCTCGAAGAAAAGCAATTGATGGCGGACCTGGGCGTGGGCCGTACGCCGGTGAGGGAAGCCCTCCGGCGGTTGTCGGGCGAAGGCTGGGTCGAGCTGCAGCCGAACAAGGGAGCCACGGTCCCTCCGATCACACTGCAGAGCACCAAGGCCGTCTTTGAGGCCATGAAGATCCTGGTGACCGGCGTCGCGCCTCTCGCCGCCGCTCAGAATAATTCCGTATTCCTGGAGCAGATGGCATCGGCCAATGAAGAGGTCGAGGCGGCGGTGAAGAGTGGGGACATCTACAGTCTGGTTGAGGCCAACCATGCCTTCCACATGGGTTTTGCCGGTTGTGCGAGAAACGAGTATCTTTACCGGGCGCTCAAGGAAGTCGAAAATCATGTCAAGCGGCTTGCCTACCTGTCGTATTCCAATGACATCGAGCCCGGAAGATCGTTGCAGGTCCATTACGAATCCGTCGTCCGGGAGCATAAGGAGATTATGTCCCTGTTGCGGGAAAAGAATGAGAAGGACCTGCGGGAGACGCTTCTCCGGCACATTCAAACGTTCCAGCAACGGATCGTCAGTTACATGAGTTCCTGATAATGCCGGGTTGAATTTCAGCCTGAATCGCAGCCCGGCGGGGAGTTCGAATGACACCCGGGCCGGAAAGCCACCGCGGTCGGGCGGGCCGGGCAACTTTGTCCGGGTCCGCCGGGACAGGAGGTCCGGGTAAAAACCCATCAACGGCGTGCACAGAGGACCATGGCGACGGGGATCAGCTTCCGAACGCCTCTTGCGCTTCTCGCCCGGACAGGCAAGTCGTCCATGCCACCCGTGCGGGAATGACTCGACCCGGGTATTACCGGCAGAGAGTTGAAAAACGTAATTCCCCCCCACGAAGGTGACATGCACTGCCGCTTTGCGCCGTTTCCGCCGCCGCTCCCGTTTCGTCCGTGTTCAATGACCCCTTACAGCGGTTTCCCGCGGTTTCGTAATTCCATCACCGTTATATCCTTCCACCATGTTTTGCCCGGTAACCCTCCCGTTTGGCCAAGTGAATGCCTTGTCTTCGCCCGCCGCTCCCCATTCTCGGATCCGTAGCTACAAACACAATATATTCGTTAAAAAATACTTGACATATATGTTAAGTTTTTATACTCGTATATCCAATTCCAGCGTTAGAGAAAAAACAGACTGCGGCCTCCTTGGGGGGCCGGGGTTGAATGCCGGCGAGATCCGGTTGTGGTTGCCCCGCTGAAGGCGGTTTTCTTCCGCCGGAGGCAAATGAGGGTTTGCCCGCCGCGCCGCATCCCGGCAACGGGCTTAAGAACCGGGACGGACGGGAAACCGGGATGCGTAAAACGGAGGATCCGCGTCTTCATGGGTCACGCGGACGCCCGCGGTCTCTGTCTTCGGCCCCCCCGACTTGGGGAAAGGCGGATGAAAGGAGGGACGGAAAAAGCACCGGTCTCCTTCCCGTTGAGGGGAAGGACGCCGACGGAAAGATCAGAAAGACAAAAGAAATTGACAGGGCCGGTTCCGGTGCCGGCCGTCGCGATCGGGGTCTTCCCGGGGTGAGATTTCAGGGAAGGCGTGGAATCCCGCCTGAAGACGCCGCCCGCGGGTTTGTCAGCAACCGGTGGAGAACGTGAAGCAATCGATCGGATTCATTTCATGGAATCAAGGCTTGTTCGAAGGTCTGTTTGCAAATCATCACTCAAGTGGCACCTGTCCTCAGCACTTTGATGACTGTCGGAGGCAACGACCATGAAAGAAATAAGCACTGCGATCACGGCCCCTTGTACGATCCCCTGGTGGAAACAAATCAACCGGAGACAGTGGTACGCGCTGTTCGCCTCGATGATGGGGTGGGCAATCGACGCGTTCGATGTGCTCCTTTACGTCTTCGCTTTAGTCACCATCATGAAAGAATGGAACCTGACCACAACCGAGGCGGGTTTTCTGGCTTCCGTCACTCTTTTTGCCTCGGCGATCGGCGGCATCGCTTTCGGTGTTATCGCCGATCGCATCGGCAGGCGAAAATCCCTGATGCTGACGGTGCTCGTGTTCTGCGTTATGTCGGGAGTGAGTGGCCTGACGCAGAACCTTTGGCAGCTTGCCGTTGCGCGCACCCTGCTCGGACTCGGTATGGGCGGCGAATGGGCCACGGGAGCGCTGCTGGTTTCCGAGACCTGGCCCGCGGAGCATCGGGGAAAAGCCATCGGGATCATGCAGGGAGGCTGGGCCATCGGGTACATTTTTGCCGCCATCGTGGCGGGGACCATCCTGCCTATTTTCGGCTGGCGTGTTCTCTTTTTCATCGGGATTATTCCCGCCCTGTTCACGCTCTGGATCCGGAGGAAGGTCGACGAACCCGAAATCTGGCTCAATTCAAACAAGAAGGGAAAGCAGAGTTTCAGTCTCACCCAGATTTTCCGTCCTGATCTGATCCGTTACACGCTGCTTTGTACCCTCATATCCTGTTTCGTGATGTTTGCTTACTGGGGTCTGTTCACCTGGCTGCCGGGATTTTTGAGCAGCCCGATCGAAAAAGGCGGTGCGGGCCTGGGGATCATCAAGAGTTCCATATGGATGATCCCGACCATGATCGGGGCGTTCTTCGGTTATGTTTCATTCGGGTTTATCGCCGATAAATATGGACGCCGTCCCACTTTTGCCGCCTACCTTCTCATCAGTGCCGTGTTCGTTTACATCTACGGAAACACGCGCGATGCCACCCTCCTCATGATCCTCGGTCCCTGCATCGGCTTTTTCGGATCGGGCTATTTCAGCGCCTTCGGGGCTTTCATTTCCGAACTGTTTCCGACGCGGGCCAGAGGCTCCGGACTCGGCTTCACCTACAACGTCGGTAGAATGGCCAGTGCCCTGGCCCCGACGACGGTCGGGTACGCCGCGGCGAGGCTGGGCGTCGGTGCCGCTCTGACCATAACCGCCGTCACGTTTTTCCTGGGTGCACTCTCCATTTTCCTGGTGCCGGAAACCAAAGCGGTGGAACTGGAGTAGAACATGGCGCGTGAACTGTCGGAGATCAGGATGCTGGCGGCGGGCGAGGGCGGCCTGGTGCTGGAAATGGGCAACCGGATTTCCCCAGCGATCAATGCCCGGGTCCGGCGCCTGGCGAAGCTTATTTCGCGCACGGGCATCGAAGGGGTGATAGAGGTCGTTCCCACGTACCGCTCACTGATGGTCTACTTCGATCCCCTGAACATAAACCGGTCCGACCTCATCAAAGCCGTTCAACGGATATTGGTTTCCGGACCGGGTCCGGGAGCCGAGGCCAAAGAGAAGGTCCGCATCGTTCGTGTGCCCGTCTGTTACGGGGGCGAGTACGGGCCGGACCTCGACTATGTCGCCCGGCACAATGGCCTTTCCGCCGAACAGGTGATCGCGATCCATAGTTCGCGGTCGTACCTCGTGTACATGCTCGGCTTCACTCCGGGGTTTCCCTACCTGGGGGGAATGTCCGGGAAAATAGCCGCTCCACGGCTTGAAAAACCTCGCAAGAAAATCCCCCGGGGTTCCGTCGGAATCGCCGG
Organism: uncultured Syntrophobacter sp.; assembly: GCA_963663685.2. Taxonomy (GTDB): domain Bacteria; phylum Desulfobacterota; class Syntrophobacteria; order Syntrophobacterales; family Syntrophobacteraceae; genus Syntrophobacter. The sequence continues at coordinate 22,431 of CAXXDT010000016.1, forward strand.
AAGCCAGACAGGGCTCTACCCGGTCGAAAGTCCGGGAGGCTGGAGATTGATCGGGCGCACTCCCCTGAAGCCTTTCATGCCGGGTGCTCCCGATCCGTTCCTGCTTGCCGCCGGCGACTACCTGAAATTCACTCCGGTCTCGTCCGACGAATACGATCGTATCCGCCTGGAAGTGGAGAACGGTTCATATATAACGGATACTTGCATGATATTCCGGGAAAGGGAGGCAAATGTTCAGGGCGGTTAAACCGGGGCTGTTCACCACCATTCAGGATGAAGGCCGTTGGGGCTACCAGGCCCACGGGATGCCCGTCGCGGGCGTTATGGACCGCTATGCCTATCGCGTCGCAAACCTGCTGGCGGCGAACAGGCGGGGGGCCGCCGTCCTGGAAATGGCCATGCAGGGCGGTGCCTTTGAGGCCGTGACGAACTGTCTGGCCGCCGTCTGCGGGGCGGATATGCAGCCGAGCGTTGACGGGACCAGGGTCCCCAACTGGTCTTCCTTCCGTGTGCCCGCGGGGAGCGTCCTTTCGTTCGACTACGCCCGGACGGGCTGCCGTACTTATCTGGCCGTTCACGGAGGGATCGAGGTGCCCTGCCTGTTGGGGAGCAAATCGACGTATACGAGGGCAGGTGTGGGCGGGCTGCAGGGTCGGCCGCTCAGGGAAGGGGACGTGCTTCGGTTCGACGGGGATTCCCTGCCAATGGGAGTGCCCGTCGTTCTGCCGGAAGAATTCATACCCCGCTACAACCGGGAGATCAGACTCGGGGTCATCCTTGGGCCCCAGGATGACATGTTCACCGCAGGAGGCGTCAGGACCTTTCTGGAAAGCAGGTTTGCCGTAACGAACGACGCCGACCGCATGGGATACAGGCTCAGCGGACCCAGGGTTGAACACAAGGACGGGGCGGAGATCATTTCCGATGCTTTGCCGGTCGGCGCCGTCCAGGTTCCCGCCCATGGCATGCCCATAGTCATGATGGCCGATCGGCAGACCACCGGCGGCTACCCGAAAATCGCGACGGTGATCGGACCGTGCCTTTCGAGGCTCGCCCAGGCGCGTTTCGGCGACACGGTGCGCTTTTTCGCCTGTTCGGACCGCGAAGCGGTTGATGCCCTGCGCGCTGAAGAGCGGCGATACATGGAGATTCATCGCCTGCTGAATTTCAATTCGTTTTCCCACATGGCCCATGACGGTTGAAGAAAACCGCTGTCGGCTTTTGTATTTCGGGGTCCGCCATATATGAATCGGACGCTTCATGGAACTTCCGCTCTGGCGCGAACAGCGATTGGACGCCGGGAAAACGGCGCTTTGTTCCCGCGGATTTCCAGGGAAACGCGGGTCCATGAAAATCTGTGTTCAAGAAAGCATCAAACGATGTTTCTCGAGAAAGTGGAGGGTCGAAATCCCGGGAATGCGCGGGGGGCATCATTCTCCCCGCTGAAGCAGCGTTCTAAGCGCAACTCGGTATCGGCCATTCCATCGGGCAGGGCCGATCGTCAGGCTTGCCCACCCGCGCGGCATAGTGCTGTGAATAGAGAAAGGTCGTAGTTCAACGTCTAAATTCTTCAACCAGGAGTTCTGCAGTGGCTAACGACATCATGGCGATCATCAAGGCTAGGGATCCTTATGAAAAAGAATTTCATCAGGCGGTAAGCGAAGTTTTGGAATCGATCAAACCGGTGCTGGAACGCAACCCGCGATACCGGCAGGAAAAGATACTGGAAAGGATTACGGAACCGGAGCGGGTCATCATGTTCAGGGTGCCCTGGACGGACGATCAGGGGACGATTCAGGTGAACCGGGGATTTCGCATCCAGATGAACAGCGCCATAGGCCCCTACAAGGGCGGGCTTCGTTTCCATCCGTCGGTCAATCTGAGCATTCTGAAGTTTCTGGCTTTCGAGCAGACCTTCAAGAATGCTTTGACGACGCTGCCCATGGGCGGCGGCAAGGGCGGTTCGGATTTCAACCCCAAGGGGAAATCGGACAACGAGGTCATGCGGTTCTGCCAGAGTCTCATGACCGAACTGTTCCGCCACGTTGGTCCGTTCACGGATGTGCCCGCGGGTGACATAGGCGTGGGGGGCCGTGAAATCGGGTACCTTTTCGGGATGTACAAGAGGCTGAAAAACGAGTTTTCCGGTGTGCTGACGGGCAAGGGTCTCAACTGGGGCGGGAGCCTCATCCGTCCTGAAGCGACGGGGTACGGGTCCGTGTACTTTGCGGCGGAAATGCTGGCGACGAAGAACAGGAGCCTGGCCGGAACAGTGAACCTCGTTTCCGGTTCGGGGAACGTGGCCCAGTACACCGTGGAAAAACTGCTCGATCTGGGCGGCAAAGTGGTCACGCTGTCCGATTCGGCCGGCTGCATTTACGACGAGCAGGGAATCGACCGGGCAAAACTCGCCTACGTGATGGAACTGAAGAACGTAAAACGCGGGCGCATCAAGGAATACGCGGAGAAATATCCCTCCGCCGTGTACACGCCGGTCGATGCGACTCTTGGATACAACCCGTTGTGGAACCACAAGGCCGACTGTGCGTTTCCCTCGGCGACCCAGAACGAGATCAACGGAAAAGACGCTCAGAACCTCGTGAACAACGGCGTGAAACTCGTGAGCGAAGGGGCCAACATGCCGACCACGCCGGAGGGGATCAACGTGTTGCTGGAAAACGGGGTCCTCTACGGTCCGGCCAAAGCGGCCAACGCCGGCGGGGTTTCCGTGTCGGGCCTGGAAATGACGCAGAACAGCATGCGCCTGGGTTGGACGCGCGAGGAAGTGGACAGCAGGCTTCACACGATCATGAAGACCATCCACAAGAACAGTCTCGATGCTTCGATCGCCTACGGCACCCCCGGAAATTACATGAATGGGGCGAACATCGCCGCCTTCGTGAAGGTGGTTGAGTCCATGCTCGACCAGGGACTGGTGTAATACCGGGTTGTCTTGAAAATGATGCTTCCGTCATTCTCAGACAGAGCGAGGGAATGATTCCCCTGCATCCCCGGGGGGCGCGCCGCGGCGCCCCTTTCCTCGTGAAGTCACTGCGGCGTCCCGCGTGGACGCGGGACGAATCCGGCTGCCTGCCGGGGGACTGCCGCTTTGCGGATACGGATTCCGGCGGATGCCTCCGCCGGAAGGAGTGAGGAATATGAGAATCGACCTGAATTGTGACATGGGTGAAGGGTTTGGGGTCTATCGGCTGGGTTTTGACGAACAGGTCATGCCTTTCGTTACGTCGATCAATGTCGCCTGCGGGTTCCATGCCTCGGACCCCGACAATATGGTCCAAACCGTGAGGCTCGCCGGGCGGCACAATGTCGCCATCGGTGCGCATCCGTCCTTCCCGGACCTGGTCGGGTTCGGAAGGAGGAATATGGCGGCTTCTCCGGAAACCATCAGGGCGGACACCATCTACCAGATCGGCGCCCTGTGGGCGATCTGCAGGTCCGAAGGACTGAAATTACAGCATGTGAAAGCGCACGGGGCGCTCTATAACATGGCGGCCGCAGACCTGCGGATCGCCCTTGCCATCGCCGAGGCGATTCAAACCGTGGACCCCGGTCTGTTCATGGTGTGCCTCGCAAAGTCGCAGATGGTCGAAGCGGCCAGGAAAACGGGTGTCAAATACGTGGAGGAGGCGTTCGCCGACAGGGCCTATACCAACGAAGGCACGCTGGTGCCAAGGAGCAGGCCCGGGGCCGTTATCCTCGATCCCAAACTGGTCGCCGACAGGGCGTTTTCAATGGTGAAACGTCAGAGCGTCACCAGTATTGACGGACTGGAAATCCCGGCCGCCGCGCAGACCCTGTGCGTTCACGGAGATACCCCGGGTGCCGTCGAGATGACCAGGGCGATCCGGGAGCGCCTGGAGCGGGATTCGGTCACCGTTGCGTCGTTTGCCTGCCCGGACTGACACGTCCGGTGCCATGGAAGGGAACAAGGCGGCGAGGGATCGGCCAATTTCGTATTTAATCATAGGGTACGGTGGCGTTTTGGGGAGGGGTTCCGGGGGCGGGCTTGACCGAGACTGCGGGGATTTCCCCCTCGAAGGCATTGCCGGACTGGACCTCCGGGAGACGGACATGGAGAAACGGAAAGACAAGGTACTCCGGATCAATCGAGAGTGGTGCAAGGGCTGTGGAATATGCGTCGAGTTTTGTCCGAGGAAAGTCCTGTGCCTGGATGAACGGGACAAGGCCGTGGTGGCCCGGCCCGGAGACTGTGCCGGCTGCGGCCTGTGTGAAGGGCGGTGTCCGGATTTGGCGATTCAAATCTGCGCGGGCGTAGAGAGTTCAACATGATCGAAAAAGGCCGGCATGCCGGCAACCGGTGCCATTCTATTGCTTTACATGGAGAGGATATCCATATGAGCAGAACTGTCAGGTTTGTCCAGGGCAATGAAGCGTGCCTCGAAGGGGCGCTTTACGCTGGGCTCAACTTCTTTGCGGGCTATCCCATCACGCCGTCGACCGAGATTGCCGAGCAGTTGTCCTCCAGGCTGCCGCGGCGCGGAGGAAAATTCGTTCAGATGGAAGATGAAATCGCGTCGATGTGTGCTCTCGTCGGGGCGTCACTCACCGGCTGCAAGGTCATGACGGCCACCAGCGGGCCCGGCTTTTCGCTGATGCAGGAATCGCTCGGCTACGCGATCATGGCCGAGATCCCCTGTGTCATCGTAAACGTGCAGCGCGGCGGACCGTCCACCGGAATCCCGACCCACGTCCATCAGGGTGACGTCAACCAGGCCAGATGGGGGACCCACGGCGATCATTCCATTGTTGCCCTGACGGCATCCAACCACCAGGATGTTTTCGCGATGACCGTGGAGGCGTTCAATATCGCCGAGACGATCCGCACTCCCGTGGTGCTGTTGTTCGACGAAGTGGTGGGCCACATGCGCGAACGCCTGGTGCTGCCCGAACCGGGAGAAATTCCCATCGTGGAGCGCCTCAAAACCTCGGTAAAGGAAGGGGTGGACTACCATCCCTATCTGCCCCGTGAGGACGGCCGGCTGCCCATGTCCGATTTCGGAGGGGTGCATCGCTACAACGTGACGGGGCTCTACCATGACATGTGGGGCTTTCCTTCCGATGACCCCGGTATCGTGCGTGGCCTCATCCGGCACCTGACGGACAAAATCGAGAATCAAGCCGGTCAGCTTACGCGGTTTAAAGAGTATTACGTCGATGACGCGGAGGTGCTGCTCATCTCCTACGGTTCCGCGGCCCGATCCGCGCGGGAGGTGGTGGAAAAGCACCACGGGCGGGGAGAAAAATACGGTCTTCTGGAACTGATGACGCTCTGGCCTTTCCCCGCTGAACTGGTAGCGCGGAAGGCGGCCCGGGCCGAATACGTCGTCGTCGTGGAGATGAACAAGGGGCAGGTTTGCAGGACGGTCCGATCGACGGTGCATGCACCCGAGCGGGTATTCCTGTCCAACCGGGTCGACGGGGTATTCATCAATCCCGACGACATCGAACAGACGCTGCACATGGTCCAGGGAAAGGGGATATAGCCGATGGCGGTAAAAGACTACATTCGCGAGAGGTTTTTCCCGCATATCTGGTGCGCCGGGTGCGGGCACGGGATCGTTTTGAACTGTCTGCTGAGGGCGATCGAGAATCTGGGACTTCAGAAAAACGATGTCGTCATGGCTTCGGGGATCGGCTGTTCATCACGGATAGCGGGCTACGTCGATTTCCATACTCTGCACACCCTGCACGGCCGTGCCCTGGCATTCGCCACCGGCGTGAAACTAAGCAGGCCGGATCTGAACGTGATCGTGCCCATGGGAGACGGCGACGCCCTGGCCATCGGCGGCAACCACTTCATCCACGCCGCCCGGAGGAACATCGACCTGACCGCCATCGTGATGAACAATCGTATCTACGGGATGACCGGTGGCCAGTATTCCCCGTTGTCGGGCTATGGCACCCGGGCGACCACGGCTCCTTATTCGAGCATCGATCAGAGTTTTGACGTGGTTTCACTTGCGACCGCGGCGGGTGCGACCTTCGTGGCCCGAAGCACAACCTACCACGTTCAGCAGACTACGGAGCTGATCCGGGAGGCGATCCTTCACAAGGGTTTTTCCGTGGTGGAGATCATGTCCCAGTGTCCCACGTATTTCGGCCGGAAAAACCGGCTGGGCGATGCCGTAGCCATGTTGAAATACCTGCAGAAAACCACGACCCCCATCGGTTCGAAGGCAAAGGAAGAGAACCCCGAACTGATCGAACGAGGAATCTTTGTTCGCAAAGAACTGCCCGAATACTGCGCGGCATACGAGAGCGTTATCCGCCGGGCCCAGGAGGAGGAGTGATGGTGGAGCAGACACGATTCGTTTTCTCGGGCTCGGGTGGACAGGGCGTGATTACGGCCGCCATTATTCTCGCCGAAACGGCCGTGCTTCATGAAAATCTGAACGCAGTTCAGACGCAGGTGTATGGAGCGGCCGCAAGGGGCGGCTCCACGCGTTCCGACGTTATTATCTCGGATTCCGAAATATTCTTTCCGAAGGTGAACCAACCCAACGTCCTGGTTTGCCTGACCCAGGAAGCCTACAACAAATTCCACCCCATCATCCGCCCCGGCGGGCTTCTTGTCACCGATACGCGCTATGTTCAAATTGAACATGCAGTCGACGCCGTGCACAAAGGCCTCCCGATTTTCCGGACGGTCATGGACAGGATAGGCAAGCCGATCGTGTTCAACATCTGCATGCTCGGGGCGGTAATTGCACTGACCGGCGCGGTCCGGCCGGAAGGGGTCATGGAAGTGCTCAGGACACGGGTTCCGGCGGGTGCACTCGAGATGAACCGGCAGGCGCTCGACGCCGGGCTGGAACTCGGCGCCGCATCGGTTTGATATGTCTACGGATAAGGGCTCTGCCGGACCGGGGTCCGGCAGTCCTTGCACCAGAGGATATTCGATAGGTCCGGCTTTTGCCTGAAGGGCCAAAAGATATCAACCGAAGTGCACGCCGCCCTCACAACTGGATAGACATCTCATTGACAAGGGTCATATCACCTATTATTGTCCATAATAATACATAGGCACAGGAGACTGCCGAACGAGATATATTTGGTTGTCTTCGTCTCCCGCTTTCTGAACCGGACATGCGGCCGTTAGACCCGACAACGTCATCCGGGTCGAACCGCGACTGCAGATCAATTCCCTTTTGCGCTTCCTGTGGTTTTCGTTCGTTGTAAAAGCTGAATTCCCCGTACGCATTCCAACGGTCGGAAATGGCGAGACTATTGTTTGTGTGCAACAGCGGCTGGGTTGGCAGACGTCTATCCAAAAACACTGAAGGAGGATTCATTCATGAGAACCATTGTTGTATTTGTGGCTGTGGTTGCGGTAGCGGTCGCACTGGCTCTTGGAGGCGGTTACGCCTTCGCTCAGAAAAACACCTCCAAACCTGTGCAGGCAAAGGGCAAAACGAGTAGCACAACACCTTCGGCGGAGGAAGTCCGGGCCGCGTGCGAACAGAGATTCAACGAATGGGACCAGGGGAACAAAGGCTATCTTACCATAAACGACTTCGAAGCCGCTCATTATGCACCAGGGAAGGACAAGGGGTACCCCGCGGGTTCCACCCTGTACAAGACTCAATTTCAGAAAGCGGACAAAAATAAGGACAACAAGGTGACACTGGAAGAATACTGCGGCCAATAAGCATGAGCGAACCGGCTCGTAGCGGACATTTGCGCGCCTTTTGGCACGCGCGACGGTCGCAAAGAGGGGCGGGCGCAGCCCTGCTGCGCCCGCCCCTCTTGAATCCTCGAAAACTTGCCCGGTCTTTCCGGGTGTGCAATTCTCGCCCTCCCCGGTTGAGAGCGGTCATCCATGTCCGGAGAACGTGGTCCTGATGCCGGGGCCGCTTCCGGTCCCCTCCGAACGCCGGTGACGGTGGACCAGCCGTTCGGGGAGAGGGGAACACTCGGATCGGGGGTATTCGGCCCCGCCGGTCTCGATCCGCCGGGGAAAACGGGTTGAAACGAACGTTCCGTCTGATTCTACCGGTGAGCCGCCGCTTCGGCGGTCTTACGGAACGCCTCCAGCAGGGGATGTTTTTCCGCATCGGCCGGCGGCAGGATTTGCAGGTAGTACGCTCCCAGAAACCATATCCATATCCCCAATCCCAGGGGCAGGTGGTTCGATGCCTCGATGTAGCGGGGATCGAACTGCTCGGGCGGCGGCAGATAGATGGAAATGCCGTTCGGTGTGTAACGGCCGCCGGGGGCCTCGCAGGCCAGGAGGAACCCGGAGTCGTGCATGAATTCATCCAGTGCGCGGCATGCATTGTGCAACCCTTCCGGGATGTCTTCGTCGAGCAGGTTTGACACCAGCCCTCTCAAGTCCTTATATGCCCAGCCCTGCTTCCACGTGTTTCCTATGCAGCCGTGTATGACCTGCTTCGCATCGGTGGTGACGGCCTCTGTGAGCTGCTGAGCCAGGGGAACGATCAAATCGCACAGGCCCTGGAGTTGTGCAGTCCGAAACGCGGCCTGTGTACCCGGTGTGCCGGGGCCGTATTTCCCTTTCACACGTGAGGAGGTCAGATGCACCAGGCTCTCGGCGACGTCGGCCGCACTCAACTCCGGCCGGGCGAGGATTTGTCTCACCACGGAGTCGTAGGCATAGCCGCTTGCCGGGACCTCGTCCTCCGAGGCGATGAGCACTCCAGCCAGGTCGTGGAAGGTTGCCAGCGTTTCCAGGTTTCCCATATTGCACTGGTCAAGAGCCATTATGTCGAAGCGCGCTCCATGGAATTCCTCTTCGGGGCCGAAGCGGGACTTGACGCTCCGGAGCATCTCCTGACAGCAGAGATTGTTCTCGCGCAGCGCGTAATCGATTCCTTCGACCGGCAGAGAAATTGCGCCCAGGCGGTTCATTTCGCGCCACGTCTCATCGTGTGTAAGCCCGCCGAGCCAGCCGAAACCGTGTCCGGAGAGCACGAGTAGGGTCCTTTCCGCGGGGTAGAGCACGGAATAGTTGATGAGGACTTCCCGGAGGATCTTGTGGTCCGTGCTGTTTACGTCCAAAAAACGTGCGATGATATCGTCACTCATGCTGGTGCCGCGGTTCAGCCGGGCGAAGAAACAGTCCGTAACCAGGGGGCCGTTGAAAAAGGCGCACAGATGCACGTCGTCGGAAGACCCCGCGTTCTTCAATTCCAACAGGTTGTCGAACATAGCCTCCGCGAGCGCCTTGTCCGCCGCTCCGTATACGAAGACGGTCCATTTTGCCCGGTGCCCGACGGCGTGAAGGTTCCGTTCGGAGATCCGGTAGCGGAAGTCGTCGAGCGACAGGGAGACCGACTCGGGTACTCCGCCCCGGTAAGGGTTGTCCTCTTCCAGGAGCATGATTTGAGTCCTTTCCTACAGGTCGAGCAGACCGTCCGTGCTCAGCAGGACATGATGAGTGGTCTTGTGTGCGGAGATGCCTTTCATCGCGATGAGGTTGCCGCTCGGGATCCCTATGCGGAAACGGGGTTTGCCGGTCCGGTCGTCGACCCAAAAGGGGACCGCCTTGAAGCCGAAGCGCAGCCAGCGGTTGCCCTGGTAGGTTATGGCGCCCTTGGCGTCCGCCGATATGCTGACCCCGGCCGATGCTCCCAGCACCTCTTGCACCCCTTTGGCATCGACCGCAAGTTTTCGGCTCGATGCGTCGTAGCTCTGCACTCCGAAAGCATTGGACTTGGCCGTATCCGTGATGAGGTAGGCCACGCCCGACTGCCTGATGAGGTCCATGAGCGTGCCGGTGGTGGGGGGTAGCGAATCGATGAAATTTGCAATCACGCTGATGGCCACGGAGTCCGTGAGCACGTTTTGAAGCAGGATCTGAATCTGCGCCGCATCGCTGTAAGCGCTGCTCACGGAAGCGCCGGCATTGCAGAGATGCGACAGGAATCCGTCGATCAGTTTCAAGCCGAGCGATGCCTTGAGACGATTGGTCTTTTTGAATGAGATATCAGCGGCCGGTACGTCCCGTGTCGCCTGGGGCGGCGGGCCGCCTGCGATAAAATCGGAAAGAGGGCCGATGACGCTCAGATTGTCCGGGGGGCCGGCGAGGACCAGCAGCGGATCGATTGCCTCCCGCGGCAGCTTTATGACGTTGTAGCCGATTTCGTTCAGGTAGGTCAGCGAATCGTCCTTGCACAACATGGCTTTCCTCCTTGACACTTCAAGATTTGTCATTTGCGCGAAATGCTCGGGTCTCCGGACCGTGACGGTTTGTGGGGGAACGGCCGGAGACGGCCGAATTCAATCCCGGCCCGGTTCATGTTCGTCCTTATATCGGGTCTACGGGATCACGGCGAATCAGGGAAATGACGGCTGAGGGCTGCAAAGCCCTTTCGGGTAAACGGGCCGGCGTATCCGCCGGTCCGACCATGAATGCATGATAGCCCGGGAGGAACACTTATGTCCATGATTTCCGTCACACTTTGCTTCGTGTGCATGTTTTCCGATCCTGCTCCGTGAAGCCCCTCCCCCTGCATCGTCCTCGAAACGACTTCCCGTACCTTTATTACGGCACATTCCGGTGCGGGCGGTGGATGCGCCGCGATTGTGCCGTTCCTTTCCACCTCCTCGCGGCTGACACTTCTTGACCTGCCAATCCCCTGTCCTCAAAAGGCGGAAACTTTACTCGCTTCTCCATGCAGACACTCCCTGACACAGGTCCTGCTCCGCCGGTTGACGGAACCATCCATGGGGTGTAGTCTGCGCTTTTTCCATTTTCCCTGTGCCGTGTCCGCCTATGGAGACAAATGATGCATGCTGCTGAATTCTTCGCTCTGGCCGCCGCTCTCTGCTGGTCGACGGGTGGTCTGCTGGCGACGACTCCCACTCGTACTCTCGGGGCCGTGGCCTTCAACAGGGCGAGAAATATCGTGGTCTTTTTCATGCTCTCGCTCATGGCCCTCATCACGGGCGGCTGGGTTACCCTGACGCTCAATTCGGCCCTTCTCCTGACGGCGTCCGCGGTGATCGGCGTTTTTATCGGAGATACCTGTTATTTTGCAGGCATGAAACGGCTGGGACCACGCCGTGCCTCGATCCTCTTTACCACCAACGCTCCCATGACCGTGATCCTGGGCTACCTCCTTCTTGGTGAAGGACTGCCGGCCGGCACCCTGGCCGGATGCACCCTGATCACGATCGGAGTCTTCCTCGCGGTGGTCTACGGGTCCACGGCGGCTCAGCGGCACAGCTTCGAACAGATACGGGGCAGTATGCCCGCGGGGGTCCTCCTGTGCCTTTTGTCGGCGTTGTGTCAGGCGGTGGGGCTCATTATCTCGCGGCCCGTTCTGGCTTCGGGGGTCGACGCCGTGGCCGCTTCGGCCCTGCGGGCGGCCGTTGCCGGTGCATTGCTGAGCGCTGTCAGGGTATTCCGGTTTCCGGGGCACTCGCCCGCGGCGCCCATGACGCTCCGCCTCCTGGGCCAGGTGGCCCTGAGCGGCTTCGTATCCATAGCCCTGGGCATGACTTTACTCCTGCAAGCCCTGTCCTGCGGTTCGGCCGGGCTCGTTTCCACCCTGTCGGCAACCTCGCCGGTCCTGGTCCTGCCCGTGCTGTGGGTGTTCACCAGGGAACGCCCGGCCCCCTGGGCCTGGGTCGGGGCGATTCTGGCGGTGGTGGGCATAGGATGTATTTTTGCTGCCTAGCGCCGTGAGTCTGATAAAATTCCGCGAGGCCGGTTGCCGCGTGCATGCGGGGGACGCGACGCTCCTCGACGGGGCGGAGTTCGGATATTTCCGGCTGTTCAAAACCGTTGCTTGTCCCTGCAAGGTGCGGTTATAGTAACCGCTGCGCATAATTGCAGCGAATGCAACGAAATGGTATGCAGTTTTTCCGCGTTCCTTCTCATGCCGGCGTTGTCTCCGGGGGCCGATCGTCCACGGACAACGTTCCGCTGGGCGGGAAAGTGGTGTTTTGTGTTCGATAACTATTTGATAAGCATTTGGAAAGAGGAATGTTTCCGCAGCGGAGTGCATGGGAAACCCGGGAACTCGGTAAATCCCGAAGGTTGAAGGGGCTCCCGATGGGCCTGGCAGCGGAGGAGACGTTCCTGGTGAGCCTCCGGAAGAGATCAAATGCAAGGTAGTGTTTTAAACCAGCCTCACATGATGCTGAAGATCAATCATCGCAGAATACCGCAGGAAGGCCGGGGGATCGATTCAACCCCGTGTTCGACATCCCGTTGCACGTTCTTTCCCGGAAGTTTTCCTGCAGGCGACGGAAAGAAAATCCCCAACAGATGTTCGAACCGATCGAAGCGGAGGCGGAGCCCAGGTGCCCCTCCGGCCGCCGTCCCGGCGCATCGGTTTCAGGAAGCGCAGGCAGGGGCAGGGAAACGTGTCCCGACCGTGCGGACGATTCCGGGCAACATTCGTTTCCGTGAGGATACCGCTGCTTGCCCACTCAAGCAAAAAACACAATTTTCGTACCTTAAATCCAAGTGGAGGGCTGTCCAAATGAAGTGGAAAACATGGTCGATCGCTTTCGCATTGGCTCTGGCGGTTCTGAGCTGTACCGCAGGTTTTGCCGTGGCCGACAATGGCAGCATTGTCATTGCCCCCGCCGCCGACGCAAAAACCCTTAACCCGCTTAAGGCGTCCGATTCCTACTCGCTCTACAGCGTGTATCTCATCTACGACCCCCTGTTCACCATCGGCTCGGACCTGAAACCCATTCCGGTGCTGGTTACGGCGTACGAGAATCCCGACGATAAGACTTATGTGTTCCATTTGCGCAAAGACGTGAAGTTCCATGACGGGACGGCCCTTACCGCGGATGATGTAAAATTCACATACGATTTCATAAGGGACAAGAACAACGGCAACCGCTATGCGAACTATTACGACCTGGTGGACAGAATCGAGGTGGTGGATCCGTATACGGTGAAGTTCATCACCAAGGAACCTTATGCCCCGCTGGTGGCAAACCTCAATCTCTGCATCGCGCCCAAACATATCGCGGAAAAGGACCCCGCCGCTCTTGACGCGAAACCGATCGGTTCCGGTCCCTATAAGTTCGTGGAATGGGTCCCCCAGGAAAAGCTGGTCCTCACCGCCAACACCGACTATTGGGTGAAGGGTGTTCCGAAAATCAAGGACGTAGTCCTGAAGCCCATCGGTGAACCCACCACCCGTCTGGTTGCCCTTGAAACCGGTACGGTGGATATCGCCGATCACATTCCGCCTTCGCAGACCAAGGCCCTTGCCGCCAAGGGTTTGAAGGTAATCCCGACCCAGCCCAACGGCTACAACATGCTCACCTTCAACCAGACCAAGAAACCCTTTGATGACAAAAGAGTGCGGGAAGCCATGACCCTGGCGCTCAACCGCGCCGAGATCACGGACTTCGTGTGGTACGGCCAGAACCGCCTGCTCAACAGTCCGATCATCCCGGAATCCTGGGCCTACGAACCGAAGGTCAAGAATTATGGCCAGGACCTGGAACGGGCCAAAAAACTTCTCACGGAAGCGGGATACCCCAACGGTTTCGAATTTCAACTGTCGCTTGAAGCCGACGAAAACGTGAAGAAGTTCGTCGAGATCGCCCAGCAGCAATGGGCCGCAATCGGCCTCAAGGGGAACATGGTCGCCAAGGAATGGGGTGCCTACTTCAACGACATCACGGCCGGGAAGTACGAGGTTTGTGCCTGGCAGAGCCTCGATCAGAAAGACCCGGACGTTCCCATGTACCGGATGTTCCATTCCAAAAACTGGGCCCCCAACGGGTATAACTGGATTTTCTACAAAAACCCCGAAATGGATAAAATACTCGACACGGCCCGGACCACGCTGGACCAGTCAAAGCGGAAAGAACTGTACCAGCAGGCACAGAACATCCTTGCAGACGATTATGTGTGCATCTTCCTGGCGGAATACAAGAAATTCATCGGCACATCGCCCAAGGTCGACGGTTTTTATTATTCCCCCTATGATTTCCTGAGGCCTTTGGCCACATCCACCATCCAGGGGAAATAGAGGGGCATAATTGACATGGCCCGGTCAAAGTGATGAGGGGCTCGAGACACCGTCTTTTCCGGTCTCGGGCTCCTCTCGATTTTATCGCTCGGGAAGCCGGGAAAGGGAATGCGGCGGGAGGCTTGAAGCGCTGTCGCGAAGAAGGTTACCATGATGCCGCCGGCGGCACGGCAAACCGGCTGCGTGAGTTCGAACCGGGAAATGCCGTGAACCTGGAGGCGCAGGACCTGCCGCGCAGCGGCGTGTTTGAATTTTTTCTCCAACGGGAGCAGAAGGAATCGGAGACCGGCGGCGGTGATGCATCGCGGCACGGCTCCCCGCAGGATGTGGAGGCATCGGCAGCATGCTCGGCTATATCGTGAGGCGTCTTCTTCAAAGCATCGGAGTACTCGTCTTCGTCAGTATTCTGGTCTTTTCCCTGGTGCAGCTTATCCCGGGCGGACCGGCTCTGATGATTCTGGGGGAGGATGCGTCGGCTGAGCAGATCGCCATTGTCAATCACAAACTGGGAGTGGACCGGCCGGTCTACGTTCAGTATCTCGACTGGCTTTCCAAGGTGTGCACGGGAGACTTCGGCCGGTCTTTCCAGGACAACCGGGAAATCCTTCCGGACCTCCTGGGGCGGATGCCGGCCACTCTGGAACTGCTGGCCGCGGCAATGTTCGTGGCGATGCTGATCGGCATTCCCATAGGGATAGCTTCCGCGGTAAAGCGGAATTCGGCCCTGGATAACGTCGGGCGCGTCTTCGCCCTGCTGGGCGTGTCCATGCCCGGTTTCTGGATCGGCCTGCTTCTCATTCTGGTGTTCGCCAAAGACTTGCGCTGGCTTCCCTCTGCGGGGCGGGAAGGATGGTCCAGCGTGATCATGCCGGCCGTAGCCCTGGGATTTGCCATGGCCGGAATCCTCATGCGGATGGTGCGTTCCAGCGTGCTGGAGGTCCTGAGGGAAGACTACCTCAAAACCGCGCGGGCAAAGGGGCTTTCCGAGCGGGTGGTCATCCTCAAACACGCCATGCGGAACGCCATCCTGCCGGTGATCACCACCATCGCCCTCCAGGTGGGCAATCTCCTCGGGGGGACAGTGGTGATCGAAACGGTCTTTGCCTGGCCGGGCATCGGACGCTTCTGTTACATGAGGATGCTCCAGAGGGACATTCCCACCATTATGGGCAATTTGATGCTCTACGCCGTGTTGGTGTGCCTCCTGAACATCATCACCGACCTGCTCTACGCCCTGTTCGATCCCCGAATCCGATACAACTGAAAGAAGGTTGAAGCCCATGACCGGCGGCAACAACGCAAAAAAAACCATTCGATGGCTGTTCAGAAATCCCCTGACCGTCATCGGCTTCGTTCTCATACTCGCGAACCTGACCATGGTGTTTTTCGCCCCGCAGATCGCTCCCTACAACCCGGAGCAAATGCACCTGGCCGACCGGCATACGGCTCCGTGCCTCAAATACCTGTTGGGGACCGACTTTTACGGTCGGGACATCCTGAGCCGCATCATCTACGGGTCGAGAATTTCCTTCACCCTGGGCATATCGGTGGTCATGGGAGGGCTGCTGTTCGGCACAACTCTCGGCCTCAGCGCCGGGTACTTCGGGGGGAAAGCCGATTCCTTGCTGATGAGGATCACGGACGCTTTTCTCACTTTTCCTCAACTGGTTTTCGCCATGGCCATCATGGCCGTGCGCGGGCAGGGATTCGGCAACGTGGTCCTTGCGTTGACGGTCACGGGCTGGACCGCTTTCGCGCGGCTGGTTCGGGCGGAAGCGCTGGGCCTGCGCAGTCGTGAATTCGTCCAGGCGGCCCAGTCCCTTGGAGCGAGCACCCCGCGGATTCTTTTCAGGCACCTGCTGCCGAACCTGATGGCACCGGTTATCGTGCAGGCCACCATGGGGATGGCGGCCCCGATCCTGACCGAAGCGGCCCTGACGTTCCTCGGCATCGGAATGCCTCCCAACGTCCCGAGCTGGGGGGGAATGCTTTCCGTCGATCGTGACTTCATGGAGACCGCCTGGTGGTCCATAACCTTTCCCGGGGTGGCCATAGCCCTGACGGTTCTCGGGTTCAATCTTTTCGGCGACGGGCTTCGGGACGTGCTGGACCCGAAGCTCAAGACCTGACGGGACCCGCGAAGGAGAAACAGTTCGTGCAACCGTTGCTCAGACTTGAAAATCTGAAGACGACCTTCGATACCGACGAGGGGCCCGTGGCCGCCGTGGACGGCCTCAGCATCTCGCTTGGGCAGGGGGAAACCGTCGCCCTGGTGGGAGAATCGGGGTGCGGCAAGAGCGTCGCTTCCCTGTCCATTTTGAGACTCGTGCCCAGCCCGCCCGGAAGGATCGCGGAAGGCCATGTCTGGTTCGAAGGCGAGGACCTTCTGGCCAAAAGCGAAAAAGAAATGCAGGAGATCCGCGGCAGGGACATCGCCATGATCTTTCAGGAACCCATGACTTCGTTGAACCCGGTATTCACCTGCGGCAGCCAGGTCATGGAAGCCATCGGGCGGCACCGGCACCTGAAACGGGCGGAAGCCAGGGAAAAAGTCCTGGAAATGCTTCGTCTCGTGGGCATCCCGCTTCCGGAACGACGGTTCTCCGAGTATCCGCACCAGATGTCCGGTGGCATGAGGCAGCGAGTGATGATCGGCATGGCCCTGTGCTGCGCCCCGAAGCTGCTCATTGCCGACGAACCGACCACGGCCCTCGACGTGACGATCCAGGCGCAGATCCTGGATCTCCTCGTCAAGCTCAGGAAAAAGGTCGGAATGGCGATCCTGCTCATCACTCACGACCTCGGAGTGGTGGCCGAGATGGCCGAACGGGTGGTGGTCATGTATGCGGGCAGGGTGATGGAGGAAGCCCCGGTAAGGCAGCTTTTCAAATGTCCCGCCCACCCCTATACCCGCGGACTGCTTGCTTCCATTCCCCGGTTGGACGTGAGGGAGAACGAACTCCACGTCATCCCCGGGAATGTGCCCACCCTGGAAAAAATGCCCCCCGGATGCCGTTTCCATCCCCGGTGCGAACACGCTGCCGGGATTTGCACCGTGCATTCTCCGGAACTCCGTGAAATCGGTGAAAACCATCGCGTCGCCTGCTGGCTGGGAATGCCGGAAATGGCTTCGTCTGAAAGAAAGAACATGCCACGATGACCGGGGATCCGGAATATCTCCTTGATGTGCGAAACCTCAGGAAACACTACTCCCTGGGAGGGGGGTTCCTGAACCGCAACAGGGCGGTTTTGCTGGCCGTGGACGGGATCAGTTTCTCCATCAAAGCCGGGGAGACCCTGGGAATCGTCGGTGAATCCGGCTGTGGCAAAACGACCGCGGGGAAGTGCATCCTGCGGCTGATCGAGCCGACCGGGGGTGAGGTCCATTTCGAAGGGCGGGACATCGTCAGGGCCTCGCACAAAGACATGAGGGAGATCCGCAAGAGGATACAGTTCATTTTCCAGGACCCCTACTCGTCGCTGAACCCGAGGATGAAAGTAGGCCAGATCGTTGGGGAGCCGCTGGTGATCCATGGGGTCTGTTCGGGACGCGAAAAACGCCGCCGGGTGGAGGAACTGATCGATTGCGTGGGGCTCTCGGCCGAGGCGTACGGCCGCTACCCTCATGAATTTTCAGGCGGCCAGAGGCAGCGCATCGGCATCGCACGGGCGCTGGCCCTGAACCCCAAGCTCGTCATCTGCGATGAACCCGTGTCGGCCCTCGATGTGTCCATTCAATCCCAGGTGCTCAACCTGATGCTCCACCTCCAGCGTGAACTGGGGATCACCTATCTGTTCATCTCGCACGGTTTGGCCGCGGTCAAGCACATTTCCAGCCGGGTGGGGGCCATGTACCTCGGCAAACTGGTCGAACTTGCCCCGACGGAGCGGCTCTACGCCCATCCGATGCACCCGTACACCCAGGCCCTGCTTTCGGCTATCCCCGCTCCCGACCCGGAAATTCAAAGGGACAAAATCATCCTTGAAGGGGATGTGCCGAGCCCGGTGGACCCACCTTCCGGTTGCCGCTTTCACACCCGCTGCAGCCATGTCCTCCCGGTCTGCCGCCTGGAGGAACCCCGGTGGCGGGACGTGGGGGAAGGCCATTTCGTTGCGTGCCATTTGTGCTGAGGGGCCTTAGACAAACCGGCCCGGTCGGGGACGCTGCCGCAGCGCCCCGGAAAGCCGCACGGGGGTGTGAGGGATGCAGGTCCCCGCTCTTTTGAGCATGATAAAAGCATCATTTTGAGTGCAACTCAGTATGAAAGGAAATGCTGCAGATCATGAACGCCGTAAACAATGGGAAGAATGTGCTGAAACCGGCGGACTGGACGAAAAACCTTCCACGGCCCGCCTATCGGAACCTCAGGAAGATCTCGGCGGAAGACAACTGGTTTTCCGTCTATGACGTGGGGCATCGGGCCTTCGCGATCTATGAAGACGGCCAGTACGAGGAATCCATCTGCTATCTCGTCCTGGGCGAGGACAGGGCCGTGCTGGTGGATACGGGCAACGGCATTGCGAACCTGAGGGCCCAGTGCCGGGAACTTACCGATCTGCCCATTTCCCTGGTGCTCACTCACCACCACATCGATCACGTCGGCTCCGCCTACCTTTTCGACGAAATCGCGGCTTTCGACGACCCCGACGGACTGGCGCGGAGAACGGCCGCGCTGGGCTATCCCCATGAGAAGGCCAAGACTTATATCGGCGGGAGCGTGGTATGGAAGCCCTACCCCAAAGAGTTTGATCCCTCCACCTACTGCATCCCCCCCTATCGGGTGACCCGTTGGCTGAACGACGGGGAGATCATCGATCTGGGAGGCAGAAAGCTCGAAGTCATCACCACCACCGGCCATTCACCCGATTCCATAAGCCTGCTGGACCGGGGCGCAAGGATGCTGTGGATCGGGGACGTCTTCTACACCGGTTCGATCTATACCTGGCTTGCGGGAGGGGACATCGACCTGCTTATTCAAAGCTACCGGCGGCTGATCGATCTTTTCCCGCTCTACGACCTGATCATGCCGGCCCACAATGAACCGGCCATCGAGAAGGAGATCCTGCTGGATGCCCTCAGCGGGGCCGTTCAGGTCCGGGATGGAAAGGGTGAGTACATCGTCCTGGAAGGCGGGAAGAGGAAGTACAACTTCGGGCGGTTCGCCTTCGTCACCGGTCCCGACGGGGCGTAGACACCCCGGACGATCCATTGCCCGGGTCCGTCGGGAGACCGGAAGCACGGTAAGAAACGATCAACCCGGCGCACGATGGGACCATCTCTGCGGGGACCTGTTTCCGGGTCCCTCGTGCGCTTCGCGCACGGACAGGCAAGTTGCCCGTGCCACCCGTGGATGCCATGGGCGAGTTTCGAATTCCGGCAGGGAGGGTTGACTTTTACATTTTCCCGTGGAGTCCTCCACGGTTGAGACCACCGGGGAGGTAACGGCGGGGGGATCGGGAAGCACGCCGGATTGTCCGCGACGTATTTTCTATGGCTTGCCATTCCACAGGAGAGGGCAGGTGCGTCTCCACACTGTTCGGGGCATATTCCTGGAAGCTCTCCATGCTGCAAATGCCTGCTCTATAAACCCTCTTGTGCGCTTCGCGCACCCGGACAACGAGTTGTCCGGGCCACCCGCGGAGAAAGACTGCTTGTGTAACCATCCGACACAAGCTATAATTTCACAAAACTGCTATCGATGGAGTTCGCGTATGGAAGCGGTTAAGATTTCCCCAAAGTTCCAGGTTGTTATCCCCAAGAAACTCAGAGATGCCTTGAAGCTGTCGCCTGGACAGAAAATTCAAATGGTCGCTTACGACAACAGAATCGAGTTGATTCCACTCCGGAAGATTTCAGAAATGAAGGGGTTTCTCAAAGGGATTGACACCACAGTCGAAAGGGAACCCGATAGAATATGAACATAGTCGATTCTTCCGGCTGGCTGGAGTATTTCGCGGATGGTCCCAACTCCGCTTTCTTCTCCCGTCCTCTCGAGGAGACGGCCGATCTTGTCGTACCCACTATCACGATTTACGAAGTTTTCAAGGTGGTTCTCCGTCAACGAGGTGAGTCCGATGCCCTGCAATCGGTAGCGCTCATGCAGCAGGGTCTTGTTGTGGACCTCACGGCCGACATCTCAATCCTGGCTGCAAGAATGAGTCTTGAATGCCGCCTGCCTATGGCCGACAGCATTATACTGGCAACCTCGCACTTGTTTGGAGCAACCATATGGACCCAGGATTCTGATTTCGAGGGAATCGAAGGGGTTCGATATATGGCAAAGAAGAATGCATGACCATGCCATGGGCAGAGAAGCGAAGCAGCGCAATGGGGTTTTCATGTACCAGCTTTCGGTCCGAAAGGCCGTTCTATCACAACTTGTGAGACGTACCTCCGTCCTCCCGGATGCTATCGCCAAGGGTTCCTCCATGACTGAGACCATAGGGGAGGTAACGGGCATGGATTTCCACACCACAGCAGCCATGTACCGTCCGAGTGGTCTGCAACGGTCGAGACCACCGAGGACGGGTCAGACAAAGAAATCCACACCCGAAAATCGGTTGATTGTGACTGGGAGAAAGTCAGCGGTGAGGGCATGGGAAAGCAATGTGCGGGAAATCGCATGCAGGGTTTGATGAGGAAGGCCAAATTCAACACCTGCTCTTTACTCAACACTGAATCAGGCACCGGGAAAACTTAACCCGGGTGCTCATAATCGTCTCAATGCAACCATAACTAAAAATGAATCAAATTAGTTACTTATCGCATCCCCTCTGGAATATCTTGCTTGACATCATCTTGACGACCTGTTATCCGAAAGCCTGTGAGAACGGTTCGCTGTACCTCGAACGCACAACATTAGGCGAGGAGTGATGGAATTGCTTCGCTCTGTTTATAAAGCGGATGCACGCCGCCTGCCCTTGCCCGACAATCATGTCGATCTGGTTGTCACCTCGCCACCTTATTGGCGAAAGCGAAACTACGGCTTCGATGGGCAGATTGGGCAAGAAAAAACCTCCGAAGAATACGTAGCAGCCATTATTGCGGCCCTAGCCGAGTGGCGGCGGGTACTGCGCCCATCGGGCTCTGTTTTCCTCAATATAGGCGATACTTATTGGCAAAAGAGCTTGCAAGGCATCCCCAGTCTCGTTGAAGCGAGCGCTCGCAGGGCTGGGTGGCTCCTTCGTAATCGGATTATTTGGGTGAAGAAGGGGGGGATGCCCGAACCTGCTCAAGACAGGTTGGCAAGCAGGCATGAATATATTCTGCACTTCGTCATCAATGGTTACTACTACGATCTATTCGGGTATGCGGAGATCTATAGTCCTGGCCGTAAGGGAGCCAATCCAGGAGATATCTGGGAAATCGCACCCAAACGCCATCTTGGTAACCACCTTGCGCCGTTCCCAAGCGAGATAGCGGAGCGAGCTATCGTTCTGGCCTGTCCACAATACATTTGCCCCAAGTGCGGAAAGCCACGCCAACGGATTGTGGAAAGGACCATGGAATTAGATAGCTCGCGGCCACAGGCGAAAAGAGCCATGGAAATTGCCTGGGAGAAGAACCTGACTTCAGAACATATAGCCGCGATCCAGGCTACAGGAATCTCTGACGCCGGCAAAGCAAGGCTAGTGCAGAGTGGCACAGACAAGAATACTGAAAGTGTTCGAAAACTCGCCATGGAGGCAAAGAAGGCGCTTGGAGGCTATTTTCGAGAATTCACGTTTGCCAAACGAAGGTCTCTCGGATGGACGGACTGTGGGTGCGGAGTTCCCTTTATACCCGGAGTTGTCCTTGACCCCTTTATGGGTACGGGCACCACGCTGGATGTTGCGAATCGTTTAGGACGCTCCGCAATCGGTGTGGATCTTGACTTGTCCCAAGTGAAAGAGACACTGTGAAGACGCATGTCGTTCGCAAGTCCGTCGTTGCGCGGTCTTTCGCTCACCTACGTAGCCAGAAAACACACGCACTGTTCGCGGGTTACCTGTATCTGCAGAAACGTGCGACTCAATTGGGCCGATTGGATGATCTTCAACCCGAGTTCTTGCCATATTTCAAACAATTCTTCGTCGTAGCCAACCACCCTTTGGGGGCACCTTACATTAAGCCATTCACCCAACAAAAGGCAAGCACCAAGAACCTTTGGTTGAATGAGAATGTTGCTGGCTCTTACGCCCCGAGCTCTCTCAGGCCAGGCCAGCCTTTCCGCAGGATAGTTAATATCGAGGGGAGAAAGTACTCTCTTTTTCCAGATCACGCACAGCGGGCATTTGAACATCTGCTTTATTCCACTCCTATTCAGGCTGCTGATCTGGCTGTCTTCCTCTACCGAGACTTTGGACTGCAACATGATAATCCGACCATCGAAGATCTCGTTAGCATCTTTGCCTATGAGTTCGGCTATGCGAGTGAGCCAGGTGCTCCCGTCGATCAAGATTTCACGATATTATATAGCATGGATTCAATCAGAAATTGGAACGAGGATTGGCTCGAAAAGAATGAACTATTCACGAGCGACGTCGATGAGTTGCAACGGCTGAACGATCGTTCGAGTCCTTACCGTTCCCATCTCAAGGTCCGCGCCCTTACAGCGGAGGACATGCTGTCTCCCGAGGAGAAGACTGACGACCGAAGACTTGGTATTCGGGAGATACAGGTGGAGGGTTTGCTCTCGTTCGGTGATAAGACTCTCTTCAAGTTTGGAAGCCTCAATATTTTGGTCGGTCCGAATGGGTCTGGGAAGTCGAATCTTATCGACTGCTTGCGTTTGCTTCATTATGCCCCTCTCGACATTGAGGAGGCATTCAGAAAAGGCGGATTTGAGGAGTGGCTATATAACGGCATTGACAAGAATGCCGGGACGGGTTTCCTGCAAGTCATGGCAAGAGTCCCCGAGGTTCCTGCAGGAATTTGCCACAAACTCAGAATCGGCCCTTCCCTGAAAACACGTGCGCCACTTGAAGAGGTGTTGTCTAGCAGTGAAGCAGAGAGCGGAGTTTTCGAACAGTATTTTGTTGGCTCACATCGCAGTGGGGCCACTTTAAGCGTCTCTGGTGTTGGAAGGCGCCGACGTCTCAGACAACTAGATACGAACGAGTACGATCCTTTCCAGTCGATCCTAAGCCAAGTGCGAGACCTTAGGCAATATCCAGAGGTCTCGCATCTGGCCAACTTTTATTCTAGTTTTCGCATCTATTCTGAATGGACATTTGGTCGAAATTCGAAACTCCGCGATGCAACCCCTGCGGGACGCTCTGATACGAGACTCTCAGAGTCGCTGGATGATCTGGCCTTAGTCCTCAATGGTCTCGAACAGACCGCTGCTCACGAGAAGATTCGTGTTCTTCTTCGAGAGCTAAAGGATACCTATCGCGACTACATCACTCGGATCTTATTCGGACGCGTCGGTTTGGAGCTAATTGAAGCGCCGTTCGAAAGACTTCCATTGCCCGCGAATCGGTTGTCTGATGGTACGTTGCGATTCTTAGCTTTGGCAGCCATCTTGCTCCCTTCGGATCTCCCGTCTCTCACTTGCATCGAGGAGCCCGAGCTTGGAATGCATCCGGATATGATCCGCATGGTAGCTGAAATGATTATCGAGGCATCTGCAAGAACACAGTTGATCATTACTACTCACTCTGACCACCTGCTCTCGGCGTTGCAAGATGATTTTGATCAACTATTCGCATTCGGTGCAGGTGAGAGCGGGACCGTGGTCCGGAGTTTCAGCAGAGAAGAATTCAGCGATTGGCGGCAGGACCACACCTTGGGCGAGCTTTGGACGTCTGGCGAACTCGGAGGCAACCGCTGGTGAAAAGGTGTGTCCGCGTCTACATTGAGGGTGGCGCTGAAGGTAGGTGTGCTGACAGCGATTTCCGCCGTGGTTGGAAGATGTTTCTGAGTGAGCTGCACCAGATCGCTCGAGAATGTGATTATCAGTCTCTTGAGGTAGTCCGAGGGAAAGGGCGAGGGAGCACGTTCCGTCGTTTTACAAAACACAATATTGAGCACCCGGATGACCTATGTGTACTGCTGGCTGACTCAGAAACGGCAGTGCCGAGGGGTACCAATGTATGGGACGTTGTAGCGCACAGGGAGGGAGATAACTGGGAACGCCCACGTTCAGCAACAGACAGACACCTGTATCTGATGGTGCATTTCGTAGAAACTTGGTTGCTTACCGATCAGCTTGCCCTGCAGAAGTTCTTCAAAGGAGGTTTCAACCCTAAGCCTCTTCCAACTACGAATTTAGAAGATAGATCAAAAAACGAAATTGAGCGTGCTTTAATCCAGGCAACTTGTGGTTCACTGAAAGGCCCCTACCGACACTGTCAAGCACATGAAATTATCGGAATTGTACGGCCAGAGAGAGTGAGGACCCTTCAGCACGGAGACCGTCTTTTCAGTGGCTTAACCAGCTTGATAAAGGGTGAGCCAGAGACTCCGTAACAAATAACCGGAACAGTGTTGAGTAAAGAGCAGGTGTTGAATTTGGCCTTCCTCATCAAACCCTGCATGCGATTTCCCGCACATTGCTTTCCGATGCCTTTACCGCTGACTTTCTCCCAGTCACAATCAACCGATTTTCGGGTGTGGGTTTCTTTGTCTGACCCGTCCTCGGTGGTCTCGACCGTTGCAGACCACTCGGACGGTACATGGTTTTGAAGCTCCGGCAGGAAAAAGCCGCGCCGATTCTCGCTAAATTCAAGGAGACGGTCGACTACGGCTTACACCCCCGAAGGGACTTCTCGGAAATGCTCTGAGCTATGCTCAGAACCACTGGGAAAAACTGATCCGCTACCTGGAGGACGGCCACATTACGCCGGATAACAACTTGGCCGAGAACGCAATCCGGCCTTTCGTGGTTGGACGGAAGAACTGGCTATTCAGCGGACACCCCAAAGGAGCCGATGCGGCGGCCACCCTCTACAGCCTGATCGAGACCGCAAAATCATGTGGACTCGAACCCTTCCGCTACCTGCGCTACCTATTTGAAAAGATTCCCTATGCCCAGTCCGAGGAAGATTTTTCTGCATTACTCCCGCAACGCCTCACCCCGGACCTGCTCGATCTTTAGAATCCCGAGTGTACTTGCCCAGACGCTTACGGTTTTTTTGCACCGAGTTGAAATGATGTCTGTGAATCACACATAAAACGATCATTTTGCGCGCAAATGAAAGATCATCTTGCGGCCGTCAGTGCCTCGACGGCCACGGTGACCTTCGAACGCATTTGTGCCACCCGTTCCTCGCGGCGCGGAATCAGGGTTAGCCTGTCCCCGATCATTCTTGACGTTTCCGTGGGGCTTGGCCCGCCGGTGTTCACCCGGACGGCCACGTTGGACCTGGGATCCATGGCGTGATCGAGGTCCGCGGTGGTCATGCCGCGTTCGCTCGGCCTGAATCCCGCCAGTTCCAGGGCTGCGGCGTCCAGGTCCCGCATGGTCGGCCGGGAGCCCCCCGCCGCGAGGCGTCCCACGATCTGGTGGGCCGTCCGGAAGGGGATGCCCAGTTTGCGTACCAGGCTATCGGCCAGTTCCGTGGCGGTCGAAAAGCCCGCGCCCGAACTTTCCTCCAGCCTCTCTTCATTGAACTTCAGAGTGGCAATGCACCCGCAGAGGATGCGAACGGTCCCGCGGGTCCAGTCCATGCCTCTCCAGAGGTGAGGCGTGATCTCCTGGAGGTCCCTGTTGTAGCTCATGGGAAGGGCCTTGCAGATGGTCAGGGCCGAAACCAGGCTGCCGATGACCGATCCCGTCTTTGCCCGCGCAATCTCCGCCGTGTCCGGGTTCTTCTTCTGGGGCATGATGGAACTGGTGGTCGCAAATACGTTATCGAGTTCCGCATAGCCGAATTCCTGGGTCGACCACAGCACCAGTTCTTCAGCCAGCCTGCTCAGATTCACCATGGCGATGGAAAGCGCCCCCAGTACTTCGAAGATGAAATCCCGGGTGGACACGGCGTCCATGCTGTTTTCCACCAGGCCGTCGAACCCCAGGAGGCGGCACGTTCTCGCACGGTCGATTTTGAAGCCCGGTGGAGGCGAATGCGGCGGCGCCCAGCGGACTGAGGTTGACCCTGCGGTAGGCGTCTTCCATCCTGTCCAGGTCCCGGGTGAAGGCGTCGGCATGAGCCAGCAGGTGGTGGGCCAGCGTGATGGGCTGAGCGTGCTGGGTGTGGGTGAAGCCGGGGATGAGGGTGTCGGTGTGCCTGGCCGCCAGTTCCACCAGGGTCCTGATGAAGGTGAGCTCTTCTTCCATCAGGCCGAGCATTTCCTCACGGAGCGCCAGGCGGATGCTCGCCGCCACTTCATCGTTCCTGGAACGGCCCGTGTGCATCCTGCCCCCCAGGGGGCCGGTTTTGGAGAGAACGTAGGCCTCCATGGCTTCCTGTATGTCTTCGCCCGCGCCCAGGTCGGATTCCCTGACCCCTGCCAGTGTTTCGAGGATTTTCGAACATTCTTCCTCGGAAACCCACCCCTGTTCCTTCAGCATGATCAAGTGGGCCCGGTCCACCAGCAGATCGGCCTTGAAAATCCTTCTGTCGGCCTCACGGGAAGACAGAAATTCCAAAACATCTTCTGAAATCGCTCCCAATCGGGAGTCGCGCAACAACATATGGTTCCCCCTGGTTCGCGTTGAGATCCGCGTGTAATTACCGGAAAAAGTCGGCGCTGCGGCATGCCGTTCGGTTCGGTCCGCCGAGTCATTCCCTGTACCCTTCCTCCACCGTTCTTGTCAAGCCCTGCCTCAGAAAGTGCGGCACCGTCCCGATTCCTGTTTGACAGGCGGGAGATTCGGGCGTGAAGTGTCTGACAGTTGGGCTGTAGAACAGTTTAATGATTAAACTCATAAGCGGTGTCCGGGTCAACGACCCATGTTTCCGCGCATTTGGTTCCGGCTCTTCGGGCCGGACAGCGGGAGATCGGAAAGGATGCTTTCTTCGTTCATAAAACGGATTATCTTCAAAGCCACGGGACAGGAACCCTCAAGCGGGGATGTCGCGACATGCCTACCGGTGCACTGAAGGGAGGAAAGGAGTCACTATGGACCAGCAATATTACATCGACCTGGAAGACACTTACGGAGCGCACAATTACAAGCCGCTGGAAGTGGTATTGCAGCGAGGCGAGGGAATTTGGGTCTGGGACGTAGCGGGCAACCGTTACATGGACTGCCTATCATCCTACTCGGCGGTGAACCAGGGGCATTGCCATCCCAGGATCCTTGCGGCCATGATCGAACAGGCAGGGAGGCTGCCGCTCACTTCCCGTGCCTTCCGCAACGATCAGCTCGGCCCATTTTACAGGGAATTGTGCGAACTCACGTCTTCCCACAAAGTGCTGCCCATGAACAGCGGGGCGGAAGCGGTCGAAACCGCCGTCAAGTGTGTCCGTAAGTGGGGGTACCAGGTCAAGGGGGTCCCGAAGGACCAGGCCGAAGTCATCGTGTGCGCGAACAATTTCCACGGCAGGACCATCACCATCGTGGGTTTCAGCACCGATGAATCTTCCCGCGCCGGTTTCGGTCCGTTCACGCCGGGGTTCAAGACCATTCCCTTCGGCGATGCCGAAGCCCTGGAGGCGGCCATCACCCCCAACACTGTGGCATTTCTCGTGGAACCTATCCAGGGGGAAGCCGGGGTCATCATTCCCCCGGCCGGGTTCCTCAAAAAGGCAAGGGAACTCTGCGACCGGCACAATGTCGTCCTCATCCTGGATGAAATCCAGACGGGACTCGGCCGCACGGGGAAGCTCCTGGCCGAACAGCACGAAGGCGTCGAATCGGACCTGACACTCATCGGCAAGGCCCTCTCGGGCGGGTTTTATCCCATCTCCGCCGTGCTCTCCAACACCGAAGTCCTCGGGGTGCTGCGCCCCGGCGAACACGGAAGCACGTTCGGCGGCAGTCCCCTGGCCTGCGCCGTGGCCCGCATGGCACTGAAGGTCCTGGTGGACGAAGGCATGATCGAAAACGCCGCCCGGATGGGGGACTACTTCCTGTCGGCCCTGTCCGGCATCGACAGCCCCTACGTGAAGGAAGTCCGCGGCCGGGGTCTGCTCATTGCCGTGGAGCTTTTCCCGGAAGCGGGCGGCGCCCGGCGTTTCTGCGAGAAGCTCAAGGACAAGGGGCTCCTGTGCAAGGAAACCCATGAAAACACGATCAGGATCGCACCTCCGCTCATTATCAAAAAGGAAGAGGTGGACTGGGCCGTAGAGAGGATTGATACTGAGTTGCGAAAAAAATAATGCTTTATCAATCCTTATAAAAAGCGGAGGAATGATTTCCGGCCTGTCGCCCGACGCCACCGGGGGGCACGGACAATCAGCTTGTCGGTGCGCGAAGCGCAGGAGGGACTCTTAAATTGATCCCCGCCGCGATGGTCTCTGCCATGCGTCCGGTCGATCGTTTCTTACCCGATCCTCATGCAGTTGTCCTGACTGCTTTCTTAAAAGCAATTGTTCATGATGCCCGCCCCACCCGCAAAGCATCGAAACGGGTATTTCGGGGCTCTATTTTGCAGGTAACTTGGAATGAATCGGTTCTCACGGAAAAACAAATCTGAGCGCGGGTTCACATCACCGGTGGAAATGGGGCTCAAGCCGGGAATTCAAGGAGAAAATGCACTATGGAACGAGTCATCATCATGGGGGCCGCGGGGCGTGATTTCCACAATTTCAACGTTTACTTCAGGGACAACAGCCGCTATCGCGTCGTTGCCTTCACGGCGACGCAAATCCCGGCCATCGACGACCGGCTCTATCCTCCCGAACTGGCGGGGGACCTCTACCCGGGTGGAATTCCCATTTACCCGGAGGCCGACCTCCCGGAACTGATCGAAAAGCACAGGGTGGACCTGGTGGCCTTTTCCTACAGCGATGTGCCGCACGTGGAAGTCATGCACAAGGCGTCGCTTGCCATGGCCAAGGGAGCGGACTTCATCCTCATCGGGGCCACCTACACGATGCTTCGGTCCCGCAGACCGGTCGTCGCGGTCTGCGCCGTGAGGACCGGGTGCGGGAAGTCCCAGACGACGAGAAAGGTCGCCGAGATCCTGAGAGACCGGGGAAAACGCGTCGTGGTTATCCGGCACCCCATGCCTTACGGCGATTTGCGCGCCCAGGTCGTGCAGCGCTTCTCCACATACGATGACTTCGAACTGCACCATTGCACGATTGAAGAACGGGAGGAATATGAACCCCTTGTGGACCAGGGAATGGTGGTCTACGCGGGAGTGGATTACGGACGCATTCTGGCGGCGGCCGAGGAAGAGGCGGACGTGATCGTGTGGGACGGGGGGAACAACGACACGCCCTTTTATTTTCCGGATGTTCACATCGTGCTGGTCGATCCGCACCGGCCGGGCCATGAACGCCTGTACTACCCCGGTGAAACCAACCTTCTCATGGCCGACGTGGTGATCATAAACAAAGTGGACACCGCGCCTCCGGCCAACGTGGAACTGGTGCGGAAGAATGTCCTGGAGGTCGCTCCCGGGGCCGAAATACTGATGGCCGAATCGCCCGTCATCGTGAGTTCTCCCGAACGGATCACGGGAAAACGGGTGCTGGTGGTCGAAGACGGACCGACGCTCACCCATGGCGGGATGACCTTCGGAGCGGGCAAGATCGCCGCCGAAGTCTACGGTGCCGGCAGCATCGTGGACCCGAGGTGCAGCGCCGTCGGGTCCATCGCGGAGGCGTACCGGAAATACCCGCATATCGGCCCGGTGCTTCCCGCAATGGGGTACAGCGACGACCAGATTCACGACCTGGAACGGACCATCAACGCGGCGGACTGCGACGTGGTGCTGTTTGCGACGCCCATCCAGCTCACCCGCCTCGTCTCGATCGATAAACCGGCGCTGCGCGTCCGTTACGAATACCGTGACCACGGCGAACCAACCCTTAAGGACGTCCTTCTGAGGAGGCTTCGATCCCTCGGGGACTCCGGGAAGATACGGTTTTAGAGGAACGGAGCCTCATATGGAGAAACGGACGGAACAGGAGATCCTGTTGATCGCACTGGGCGGCAATGCGCTGATCCGTAAGAACGAACGCGGCACCGCGCGCGAGCAGTTCAATAATCTGAGGATTCCCATGAGCCAGATAGCACGCCTTTCCCGGCGATACCGGATCATTATCACGCATGGGAACGGCCCCCAGGTGGGAAACCTTCTGCTGCAGCAGGAACACTGTGACGCGGTCCCGCGGATGCCGCTCGAGATCCTGGTGTCACAGACTCAGGGACAGATCGGCTACATGATCGAATCCACTCTGGACAGCGAACTGATGGCGCTGCCGTTCCACCCCGAACAGTACCTGGTGAGCCTTATCAGCTACGTTGTCGTGGATGAGAACGACCCCGCCTTCATGGAGCCGTCAAAACCCATAGGCCCTGTGCTGACGGCCGAAGAGGCGGCGGAGGCCCACTATGCCGTGCGCATGACCGCCAAGGGATTCAGGCGCGTGGTGGCGTCTCCGCGACCGGTTACCATCGTGGAAAAGCGTGAGATCGAACGCCTGATCGGGATGGGCTTCATCGTGATATGCTGCGGAGGCGGTGGAATTCCCGTGATCCGGGAGGGCAGGGCGTTTGCCGGCGTCGATGCCGTGATAGACAAAGACCTTGCGAGTGCGGTGCTTGCGGAGGAAGTGGGGGTTGAATTGTTCCTGGTGGCCACGGATATCGAGGGAGTGGCCCTCGATTTTGGTACCCCTGCGCAGCGTTTTGTCCGTAAAATGAGCGTTGCGGAGGCTGACAGGCACCTTCGGGAGGGACAGTTCCCTCCGGGCTCCATGGGGCCGAAGGTGGAAGCCGCCGTCCAGTTCATCCGGCAGGGAGGATCGAGGGCCGTGATCGCATCGATCGAGAAAATCGAAGAAGCGGTGGAAGGCCGGGCCGGAACGGAATTTGTCCCGTGACGGGGACCGGCGGCACGGAGGGATCGTCTTATGAGTCGGCGACCGGACATGGGCCGAAGAAAATGAAGGGCCGCCCCGGCGGGGAGTCTCTTGCCAATACCGGGTTAAGGGCTTAGCCGTAATCACTGGATTGTTCGATCGGATGATCACAGGGGCAGCCCGGATAGCCGTTGTCCGGGTGCGAAGCGCAAGAGGCTTCAGTATTTACGGATAAGCCCTGGGCCTCGGCTCGAATCGCGGCCCAATGGGACCCCCGAATGTTCCCGGGGGAAGAAGTCCCCCTGTGCAAGAATTACTTCCCCCTGTATTATTAACGACCGCTTGAACAGGCAGGGGCTTGTGTGTGGGGCTGCGAGGGTTGCCCAAACCTGTGGCCCCCCCGCATGGTTCGTCGCTCCTGCGAACGTGGGGTCCGGGATGTTTTGCCGATGTGGCAAAAAAGAAGCCGGATTCCCGAATGCGAGGGCGGGGCAGAACCCGGTGTTTTTCCCTCCTGTCACGGACCGCAGACCATTTTTCAACACCCGGTTTACTCGAAAAAAGGAACTAACCCTATGGGAGAAACGCATCAGTTAGCCGAGTTCGCGGCGTCGCTGCAACTGAAAGACTGCCCGGCGCCGGTTGTGGCCCAGGCAAAGCGATGCATCCTGGAAACATTGGGATGCGCTCTCGGCGGATCGAAAACCTTTCTGGCCGAGTCGGCGGTACTTTCGGCCAGGCGGCAGGCGGAAGGGGGCTGTGCCACGGTGATCGGCCTGGGCCTGCGCACCGCCCCGGACAGGGCGGCGTTCATCAACGGGATCTCCGCCAACGCACTCGATTTCGACGGCGGCATCATCCGGCAGGGCCACTACGGTCCGACGGCCGTCTGTTCCGCCCTGGCCGCGGCGGAACTGACGGGGGCGAACGGTGCCCGGCTTCTCGAGGCGGTCATCGTCGGCTATGAGGTCGTGTCCCGGGTCGGGCTGGCCATACGCGCTTCCCGGAAGCAGAGTAGCCTGGTTTCGGGCTACGGTCCGCACCAGGGGTTTGCCTCGGTGGCCGCCGTGGGGCACCTGCTGGGCCTGAACGCCGATCTCATGGTCCACGCCTTCGGCATCTGCGGAGCCTTCGCTCCCGTTCCCAGCACGAAGCAGTGGAATTGGGACAACCGTCCCCTGTCCTGGACCAAGGACATGGTGGCCTGGCCTTCCATGTCCGGGATCAATGCCGCCCTCCTCGCTGAATCCGGGTTTCTCGGCCCCCGCTCCATTTTCGAAGGCGAAAAAGGCTTCTTCAGGATGGCCGGGTCCGACCGGTATGATCCGGAAGTGCTCGTTGCGGGGCTGGGCAAGGAGTTCAATATCCTGCACATGTACTTCAAGCCTTTCCCGTGCTGCCGCTGGAACCACGCGGCCCTTGACGGGATCGGACTGATCCTGCAGTGCCGCAACTGGGGCGACGCCGACGTTACCGCGGTCAGAATCGGCGTAGCGCGCGAAGTGATGGGGGACCTCAGCGACTATGCCCCGCACAACCTGGTGGATGCGGAATTCAGCCTGCCTTATGCGGCGGCGATGAGACTTCTTGCTGTGCCTCCCGGGCCGTCGTGGCACGATCCGAGTCTACTGGAGAGTTCGCGCGTGCGGGACGCGATGCGTAAGGTGACGATCGAGGCGGACGAAGACATGGAACGACTGTTCGAGGAACAGCGCATGGTGGGCGCCGTGGTACGGCTGACCGGCACGGACGGCACGGTGGAGATGGAACGGATCGACAACGCCATGGGCAGCGAGGAACTTCCCATGAGTGATGCGGCCCTTGACGCCAAGTTCCGCCTCCTTGCGGCGCAGGTGATTTCCGATGCATCCGCCGAATCCGCGATCCGGATGATCCGCGAACTGGAACGGGTCGATCGCGTGGCCGAACTGGCTTCGCTGCTCGCCGGATGACGGCGGGCGGGCCGCCCCCCTGCGGGGCGGGGATCACTCCCTCGCTCCTTCGGGGGACGTTGGGAGTATCATCGTCTCTTATAAAACTTCATCAGGGCAAAAGCGTGCCCTGCCGTTCCGGGCTTGTTCTTTTAGAATGATGCGTCCGGCAGCGCAAGGTCCAAGTTCCATTCTCGTTTAAACCGCGTCCGAGGACGTGGAGGCTGGGCTTGAATGCAACTCGGTACGAGATGGTAAACGGAGTAAAGGCCGTGTTTCATGGTATCTTCGCAAACCTGGGGAAAGAAATGTCCGAAGGCGTCCGAAACATCCATGCGCCGTGGGAAATTGCCCTTACCCGCCAATGATTCTTAGGAGGGAGTGGAAGCATGAAGCACTGCTTTGTTGCTGTTTTGGTGTGCATCTGCGTGGCTATGAACTGCGGCGCCGTGCCTGCGCAGGACGACAGAAGGTTTATCGATAAAAGCGCGATTCCCGCGAGCGGCGCGGCGGTCGGTGAGTTCTGCCCGCCCGGATGGATCATCGAAGAACAAATCGAGGGCGATCTCAATAACGACGGAATCGATGACCTCGCTCTGAAACTCATTGAACGAACGGGCGCAAGGGAAGACGCGACTGCCGATAACGAAACGAACCGCTATCGTGCGCTCGTCGTCCTTCTGCGATCGAAGGACGGACAGTTGCACAAGGCCGCTGTCGCCGACCGGCTGCTCCAGTGCACGGACTGCGGCGGAGCTTTCTATGGTGTTGTGGAGGCCCCCGCCAATGTCAGGATTGCGAAGGGGGTCCTGATCGTCTCGCAGGACCACGGGTCAAGGGAAGTCACGGAAACCGTCTTCCGTTTCAGACTTGACCCGAAGACAAACCGGTTTGTGCTGATCGGATCGGACATCACCACCAACGACCGTGCCACCGGCACTACCGAGGCGCAGAGCACGAATTTCCTGACAGGAAAGCAGGTCACGGAAAAATCCCGGTTCAGTGAACGTACGGGCGGAAACGTTCGGATTTCGAGCACCGCGAAGCAGGTTGCGACCGCGACCGCTTTCATCGACGAAGTGGATTACGAAAGTTACGACTGAGATCCTCCCGTGGGGTCGGCATCGGCCGCTTCGAGGGTGCCGGATCGCGGTGCTTCGAAACGGGACCGTCCGCCGCCCCCCGGGGATTTGCCTGCCTGTCATGAGCCGACGGACGAAGCGCGCCTCCTTGATTTGTCGGGTGCCTTCGAGTATTGTCCTCCGGGGATGTGATCGGCATTCGGAACCACCCTTCCCTAAGATACCTCGGACCATGAAAAACTGCGCAATGCATTTCAAACTGCTCTCAACCCGGCGGCCCACGGCGCTACTGTCGCCGGGACCCGTGAAAAGGTGGTGCGATGGCGATGCAGGAAACCGGACACCCGGCGGATCAATTCGACCCGCGTTTTAAACTCTTCCATGAACTCATGAGCAAGAAAGTTCGAGAGGTTCTTCTGATCTCAACGCCGTACGATGCCTCGGTAATGGAGGAGGACTGCCGGCTTTCGGAAGCGATTATCAATGAATACAGCGGGCTGAACCTGAGTCAGCCGCCCAGACTGAACTGGGTCTCTTCAACCGATGCCGCGTTGAAGGCCCTGGACAGCATGAAGCTTGACCTGGTGATCATGATGCCGCGCATGGTGGACAAAAACGTCCTGGCCACCGCCGAAAAAATCAAGCTGAAGGCCCCGGGATTGCCCATCACGTTGCTGTGCCATCACCTCGATCCATCGGCCGGCTGGGGCCTGCAACCCCAGTCACGGCTTCCGCTTTTCAGCCGCATTTTTATCTGGAGGGGGAATTCCGACCTGCTGCTGGCGATGATCAAGAATGCCGAAGACGCCAGCAACGTGGCACACGACACCGAATCGGCCAGCATTCGTGTCATCATCTGTGTTGAGGATTCTCCCGAATATCTGTCCGCGCTGCTGCCTCTCTTTTATCGCGAACTGGTCACTCAGACCCAGGCGGTCATGGAAGAGGGGCTGAACGAGGAACATCGCCTCCTGGCCATGCGGGCGCGCCCCAAAATCCTGGTGGCCGACAACTTCGAAGATGCCGCGGAGCTGTTCAGAAAATACGAACCGTATGTGCTCGGGGTCTGTTCGGATGTGCGGTTTCCCCGCGGGAATCGATTCGATGAAAACGCCGGGGTCGATCTTCTCAAGGCGATAAGGCAGGAGCGGTTCGATATTCCGATGTTGCTCATGAGCAGCGACCCGGCAAATGCGGTGAAAGCTGCAAGTATCCCGGCGGTGTTCGTCGACAAGAATTCCCCGACGCTCCTGTCGGACGTCCATTCCTTTTTTCTGAATTACCTTGGGTTCGGCGATTTTGTCTTCCGTTCTCCCTCTGGCGAGGAAATCGGGCGTGCAACGAACCTCAGAATGCTGGAGAAAAAACTCCAGTGCATACCGGATGAATCCTTTGCCCATCACTGCAACCGCAACGATTTCTCCCGGTGGCTTTTTGCGCGCTCGGAAATCGAACTCGCAGGCCGGGTAAGGCCCGTCAGAGAAAATGATTTTTCGGATATCGAAAGCCACCGCCAATTTCTTGTTTCCGTTATTCATGAACGGCGCATGCATCGCCAGAAGGGCGTAGTGGTGGATTTCGATCCGAAGGCCTTTGACGAGGACGCCGAGATTCTGAAGATCGGGACGGGTTCACTTGGCGGGAAGGCCCGGGGACTGTCTTTTGTCTCTTCGCTGCTGCGCCGGCATTCATCCCTGGAAACCATGTTCGAATCGGCGGAAATCATCATTCCCCAGACGCTGGTCGTGACCACGGAAGTGTTCGAGACCTTTGTCGAGAGAAATAACCTCAGGGGACTGGCGAAAGCGGACTTACCCGATGAAGTCATCGCGGACCGTTTCATGGAGTCGGAATTTCCACCGGAATTCAAGGCTTATCTGTCCGCTTTTCTGTCTTATTTCGACTATCCCCTTGCCGTGCGATCGTCCAGCCTGTTGGAGGATGCGCAGTTCAGGGCCTACGCAGGCCTCTACAAGACCTACATGCTGCCGAACAATCATTCGGATCTCAACTGCAGGTTGGAACAGCTCATCAGTGCAATCAAGATGGTTTACAGTTCGACTTATTTTCAGGGGCCGAAAGCTTTTTCAAAGCGCATAGGGTACCGGACCGAAGAAGAGAAAATGGCGGTGATCGTACAGAAGCTGATCGGCCGGAGGCAAGGGGACTACTTTTATCCGGCCATAGCCGGCGTCGCGCAATCGTACAATTACTATCCCTACTCGAGAATGAAACCCGAAGATGGTATCGCAACCATTGCCGTAGGGCTGGGCAAAACGGTCATGGATGGGGAAAAAGCCCTGCGTTTCTCGCCCGCTCATCCCGAACTGCTCCCCCAGCGTTCCACGGTGGACGACACCATGGACAATTCGCAGCGGTTTTTCTACGCGTTGAAACTCGACCGTGAAGTCTGCCGCCTCGGAGTGAACGATCTTCTCACGCTTGCGAAACGAGAAGTTACGGATGCCGCGGACGAAGAACCCATCAGGCTGTTGAGCAGCACGTACATCCCGGGGGAACATTCCCTGCGCGATTCCGACACCTCCCCGGGCTACCCGGTGATCACCTTCGCACAGGTCCTCAAGTACGGCCTGTTTCCCCTGGCGGACATTTTAAGGGAAGTCCTGGTACTCGGGCAGGAAGGGATGGGATGCGCGGTGGAACTGGAATTCTCCGTCGACCTCTCC
Source organism: uncultured Syntrophobacter sp. (assembly GCA_963663685.2). Lineage (GTDB taxonomy): Bacteria > Desulfobacterota > Syntrophobacteria > Syntrophobacterales > Syntrophobacteraceae > Syntrophobacter. Next base: position 59,049 of record CAXXDT010000016.1, read on the forward strand.
CGCGAGGCGGGGGGCAAGCCCCAGTTCGCCATACTGCAACTTCGACCGATGACTGCACGGGAGGAAACCGTTGACGTCGAAATAACGCCCCGGGACCTCACCGATGCCTTTTGTGTTTCCGGGAAGGCCCTCGGCAACCGGTTCAACACCGAAACGACGGACATCATTTTCGTCAAGCCCGAAGCGTTCGAACCGGCGCAGACCCGGGAAATCGCCGGGCAAATCGGCAGGATGAACGCTCTCCTCACCAGGGAAAAGCGCCAATACGTACTGATCGGACCGGGGCGCTGGGGCTCGGCCGACAGGTGGCTGGGCATTCCCGTCAACTGGGCCGATATCTGCAGCGCGACGGTTATCGTCGAAACGGCTCACGAGAAGTTGAATGCCGAACCCTCGCAGGGTTCCCATTTTTTCCATAACATCATTTCTCTGGGGATCAATTATTTCACCGTCGGTGCCGGCGCGGATGACAGGATAGACTGGGAATGGCTCGCCTCATTGCCGGCAAAAAACGAGACCGATTACTTGGCCTGGATATCGCTCGATCACCCCCTGACCATCAAAGTGGACGGGCGCAGTTCACGGGGGGTCCTCACTTACGGTCGATAACCGCTGAACAAGGGTGCCGAACGATTCGACGGGATCGTCCCCGGAACACGGCTCCGGCAGACTCTCTGCGTTCCCGGTTCCAACCGGGGGCACGGTCTGCCGCCGTACCCGGGCACGGGAACACCCGGCGGATTTGTGGAAAAGTCATTGCATACTTTCAACCCTGATGGACGGGCGGAACCGATGCCAACGACGATCGCCTTGATAAGCTACCGCAAACTCTCCTCACTGTTCGAAAAACTGAAGTTCAGCCCGCCGCCCGGGATAAATGTCAAGATCGTCGATGCCCTTTTTGACGACGCGCTCGATGTCGCCAAGTCCATGGAAAAAAACAATGATGCGGATGTTTTCATCTCGGCGGGATCCAACTGTTATCTGCTGTCGAAGCACCTGCAGGCGCCGCTGGTGGAGGTGAAGGTAACCGGGTTCGATTTCCTGCTGGCATTGGAGCAGGCCAGGCGGGTTTCCCGCAACGTGGCGGTCATAACCTATCATCAGAAGTTGGCTTACCTTGACGAAGTGCTCGACACTCTCGCTGTTGAAGTCCGGCAGGCTACTTACACCAACATCGGTGAACTGGGCACGGTGATCGACAGGCTCAAAGAGAAAGGGGTCACCGCCATCATCGGCGGCAGCCTCGTCTGTGAGCAGGCGAGGGAAAAAGGCCTGGCCAGCTTTTTCATTTACTCGGAAGACGGCGTGGTGCGGGCATTGGATTCGGCGATCAAAATCGCTCAGACCAAGAAAAAGGAAATCGCCAAGGCGGAAGAATTACAGGCGATCATGAACTTCGCCTACGAGGGGATAATCGCGGCCGACGCTAGGGGGATCATTACTTTTTTTAATCCCATCGCCGAAAAGATAACCGGCATTCCACAGGCGGATGCATTGGGAAAGCCGGCCGACACCGTCCTGGAAGGCACCCGGCTCAACTACGTTATGCATTCGCAGCAGTCGCAGATCAACCAGATCCAGTCGATCGGCGATGTAAAAATTCTTACCAATCGCATCCCGATCGTGGTCCAGGGAGAGGTGGTCGGGGCCGTCGCCACCTTCAAAGACGTGGGAATGATCCAGGAAGCGGAAGAAAAGATCCGTGAGAAACTTTACCTCAAGGGGTTCGTGGCCAAGAATACCTTCAGTGACATCATCGGACACAGCCGGATCATAAAAGAGGTCAAGAACGAAGCGCTTAGATTTGCGAGGAGCGAATCGACGATATTGATTCTGGGGGAATCGGGGACGGGTAAAGAACTGTTCGTCCAGGCGATACATAACGCCAGCAGGCGGTCCAGAAGGCCGTTTGTGGCGATAAATTGCGCCGCCCTGCCGCCCAGCCTGCTGGAAAGCGAATTGTTCGGCTATGCGGAAGGGGCTTTCACCGGCGCGAAGAAAGGCGGTAAACGCGGCTTATTTGAACTCGCCCATAGCGGTACGATCTTTCTCGACGAGATCGGCGAGATGCCCATGCCCATCCAGGCGCGCTTGTTGCGGGTCCTGGAGGAACACGAAGTGCTGCGGATTGGCGGTGAGCGCATTCTGCCCGTCAACATCAGAGTTATAGCCGCCACGAACAAGGACCTGTGGGAACTGGTGAAAAACGGCCAGTTCCGTGAGGACCTGTACTATCGCCTGAGCGTGCTGGAGGTCCGGCTTCCGGCCCTGCGCGAGCGCAAAGAAGACATTCCACTGCTGGTCAGAAAGTTCCTGGCGGAATTTCGCCCGGAACTGCCGGCGGCGGTGACCGCCGGGATCGCCGATAATTCGGTATTCGCGGAGTTCCGCTGGTCCGGAAACGTGCGGGAACTGCGCAATGTGGTGGAAAGGCTGGGCGTCCTATACGACGGCGGCGGATCGCTCGATGCTTTGCTGGACAAGCTGTTGGGCCACAAAACAGCCCGAAAGGATGACGACCGTGAAAGAGAGGGCCTGCTCGAGTTACTGGAGGAAGCATCCGGCAACCGGTCCGCGGTGGCCAAAAAAATCGGGGTGAGCCGCACCACCCTGTGGCGCAGGCTGCGTCAGCTTAACATCGAATAGATTATAAGTGAATGATTGTGACCGGACCCGGAGAGAATGCCTGAAAGTTAACAGTTGAGACACCTCTGCAACGCTTTTTGAAACACAGGCGAAACACATCGCAGATTTGACGGATCGCAGCCCGCGTCACCGTCCGCTTGGATACACCATGAAATTGCGGCTAATTTTCCTGCAAGTTCCGCTTGGTGTTCCCGTAAATCCCAGTAAGCACAGCCAAATACAATTCAGCGGAATACAAAAACTCCCTGTCGGCCATACCTGTAAATTCACCATAAACCCAACCGATTCCCATTTCTCTATTCTTGGCACGACATGTGCGTAATGCATCAATCGGCCGGAGACCCGGATCTTGATAATACCCGAGTAAGGGACCAAAACCGGTCGCCAACGGAATTACAAGCGTGTCGGTCCATCTCGGCTCTGGAGGTGATGTCCTATCACTTCAAGCGCTTAACTCAAAGCAGAAAGGAGATTTTCAAGTGGCGGTAACGGTTGAATCTCAAGTTCCAATCTGTTTACCCTGGTATAGAGAAGTGAACGCCAATCAATGGAAGGCATTGCTGGCAGCGAGTCTGGGTTGGACCCTGGATGGGATGGACATCATGATCTATTCCATGATCATCGTTCAGATCATGAAGGATCTATCCTTTAATACGGCCATCGGGGGGTTGATGGTTTCGGTATTTCTATTGGCTTCAGCGGTCGGCGGGATAGTGTTCGGGATGATCGCCGATAAAATCGGCCGGACAAAGGCTTTAATCGCCAGCATTCTGATCTATTCGGTGTTCACGACCGCCTGCGGTTTCGCCCAGACGGCCCTTCATCTGGGTGTTTTTCGGGTTCTCCTCGGTTTGGGCATGGGTGGTGAGTGGGTTGCGGGGGCGGCCCTGATCACCGAGACATGGCCGACCAAACATAGAGGCAAGGCCATGGGCATCGTGCAGAGTTGCTGGCCCCTGGGATATGCGCTGGCGGCGGTTGTGACCGCCATCATCGTACCGGCTTACGGGTGGCGGGCGGCTTTTTACGTCGGTATCATCCCCGCGCTGGTGACGGCATGGATTCGACATGACGTCAAGGAGCCTCAAATATGGACGGACCACAAAGCGAAAACGGCCCGGGAGGGAAATGCCGAAGGCACTCTGGTCCTGCTGGGCAGGATTTTCTCCAGACAGTACCTGAGACGGACCATATTGGCCTGTTTGCTGAGTTCCTGTGCCATGTTCGCCTATTGGGGCCTTTTCGCCTGGGTCCCCGGGTTCCTGGCCGCATCTCCGGAAAAAGGCGGTGTCGGCTTGAATGTCCTTACGAGTTCGACCTTCGTCGTCGCCATGAATATGGGCGGTTGGCTGGGCTACGTATCCTTCGGGTTCCTCATCGATAAAGTGGGCCGCAGGAAACCCTGGATGATTTTCATGCTCATCTCGGCGATCCTGGTGCCGATCTACGGGCAAACCCGTAATGCTACGGTGCTGCTGCTGATGGGGCCCCTCGTCGCCTTTTTCGGAATGGGGTATTACAGCGGGTTCGGGACTATCCTGGCGGAATTGTATCCCACCAAAATCAGGGCCACCGCCCAGGGTTTCAACTACAACATCGGCAGGGCGGTCAGCGCCTGTGCGCCGTTCGTGGTGGGGTCCCTCGCACTTACCTATGGTCTGGGATCGGCTTTCCTGATCACTTCGGCGGCATTTCTCGCGGCGACCATGATGATTTTCCTGCTGCCGGAAACGAAAGGCAAGGTTTTGGATTGAACGGTTTTTCAATAGGAATACAGAACGGGGCCATCTTCGGCTGATTATAAACTGCAAGGCTTTGCTTTCTTTAAGGAGGAGCTTCACCTTGATGAACGCGGCGGATATCAAGAGTATTTTTCCGGAGATCGAATGGATCACGGACGAGCAGTTACGGGAATGCTGTGTAAACACCTGGCTTGCGGCACTCGACGCCGGGGGATGGGACAAGGACGCTTTTTGTAAGCTGCCGTTCGTGGTTACGGAATTGAAAGACTGCCCCCTGTTGCTGATCGACCACGTCAGGAATGTTACCAAACTGTCCACGGATATACAGGAACAGTTTAACCGGGCCTATGGAAAGTACGTAGTCACCGAGCGGGATGTCGTTATCGCGGGGGCACTGCTGCACGACGTGGGGAAGGTGTTGGAATATGCCGAGGAAGGCGGCGGTTATGTTTATACCACCCGAGGACAGTACATGCGGCACCCGCTTTCAGGGGCGATACTGGCCGCACGATGCGGCGCGCCCGACAAAGTGGTTCATATCATCGCTACCCATTCGTTTGAAGGGGAGCGGTCCTTCCGGACACCCGAAGCTTTTATCGTCCGTAACGCTGATAACATGAACTTTCTGTTTCTGGCATTTCGGTTTCCATTGCAGATGAATATTAAATGACATCAATGGGTTGGGACTGATGGGTCGTGGTCCCGGATTCAATATCGATAATTGGAGGAGAGTACCTTGAATTCAGCCCGTAAAGCTCTTCGTGACATGTTGAAAGGGGATAAGATAATCGTTGCTCCTGGAGCCCATAACGGCGTTTCGGCCAGAATCATCGAAAAGGTGGGTTTCAAGGCGGTTTACGCCACGGGATACGGCGCGTCGGCGAGTCAGCTCAGCCAGGCGGACGTGGGGTTGATGACCATGACGGAAATGGTCAGCCACATGCACAATCTGGTGGAAGCGGTGACCATTCCGGTGATCGCCGATGCCGATACCGGCTATGGCAACGTGATCAATACCATTCGAGCGGTGCAACAATACGAAAAGGCAGGAGTGGCGGCAATACAGTTGGAAGACCAAGTCATGCCCAAAAAGTGCGGCCATATGCTGGGCCGCGAAATAGTGCCCATGGACGAAATGGTGGGAAAGATCGAAGCCAGTGCGAATGCCCGCCAGGATGAGGATATGGTGATCATAGCCCGTACCGATGCCCGCACCAAATACGGCATCGAAGAGGCCGTCAGGCGGGGACAGGCGTACGCCGAGGCAGGGGCCGATGTTATCTTCATCGAATCACCTGAATCCATTGAGGAAATGGAGCTGATCAACCGGTCCATGCCCAGGCCCACCCTGGCCAACATCGTGGAACGCGGCCGAACTCCGCAGTTGCCCGCCGCCGAACTGGAAAAGATCGGCTACAAGATCGCCATCTTTCCGGTCGCCAGCGTGCTGGCGGAAACGAAAGTGCTGTTCACTGTGTTCGACCGCCTGATGGAAACCGGCAGCACCAATAACATAATGGAATACCTGTACGACTTTGAGGAGTTCAACCTGCTGATGGGTGCCGCGAAGGTGAGGGAGATAGAAAAGCGCTATCTGCTGAAGGATTAAACAGAGAGATTATCGTGAGTTTATGAGGGCGATACGATGAAAAAATGCACAGTGGTGTTGGGCGTAATCGGGGCTGACATTCATGTGGTCGGGAACAGGGTGATCGATTTCGCGCTCCGGGAGGAAGGGTTCGACGTGGTCAACCTCGGCATTTTCACCTCCCAGGAAGACTTTATCAACGCCGCCAAAGAGACCGACGCCGCGGCAATCCTGGTATGTTCGGTCTACGGGCACGGCGAGTTGGACTGCCAGGGACTGAAGGAGAAGTGTGTCGAGGCCGACCTGGGCCACGTCAAACTCTACGTGGGCGGCAACCTGGTTGTCGGTAAGCAGGATCCGGAAGAAGTCAGGCGCAAGTTTTTCGACATGGGTTTCGACCGTGTCGGTTCGGAAAAGACGATGCCGGGCGAAATCGTCGAATGGTTGAAAGAAGACCTGAGCCTGGAGGGGTGAGGACGTGATGACACTTTGGCTGTTTATTGATTTCGGCAGTACTTTCACCAAGGTTGCCGCCGTGGACCTCGAACGGGAAACGATCGTCGCCACTGCCAAATCATTCACCACCGTGGACACGGACGTCATGCACGGCCTGGAGAGCGCCCTGGAGATACTGAAACGGAAACTCGGGGTCAGAGAACTGGCGGCCGAACGCAAGTTTGCCTGCAGCAGCGCGGCGGGCGGCCTGCGCATGGTGGCCGTGGGACTGGTGCCGAAACTTACGGTTGAAGCCGCTCGCCTGGCGGCCCTGAGTGCCGGTGCAAAGCTGGTCGGCACGTATGCGTATAATCTCACCGACACTGAAATGGGAGAGATAACGACCCGAAAGCCGGATGTCATCCTGCTTGCCGGGGGCACCGACGGCGGGAACGTGGACGTCGTCGTCGGCAACGCGCGGATGATCGCCGAATCCCGCCTGGATGTTCCGGTGGTGATGGCCGGGAATAAGTCGGCCCAGGACGCCGTGCGCTCGATTTTCAGCCGGGCCGGCAAGGACGTCCGCATCACGGCCAACGTGCTTCCGGGCGTGCAGGAAATGAACATCGAACCGTCCCGTCAGACCATCCGGGAGGTGTTCCTGGACCGGATCATCCACAGCAAGGGGATCGACAAGGCCATGGTTTACCTCGACGGCATTCTGATGCCCACTCCCACGGCGGTGCTGCAGGCCGCTCGATTGCTGGCCGGCGGGACGAAGACCGAGCAGGGGTTGGGGGACCTCGTCGTTGTCGACGTGGGAGGAGCGACGACGGATATCCATTCGATCGGTTTCGGCAAACCCATACAAAGCAACATCGTCTTGAAAGGGCTGCCCGAACCGTATCTTAAAAGGACGGTCGAGGGCGATCTGGGAGTGCGGTACAACGCGCTGTCGATACTCGATGCGGTCGGTGCCGGCCGCCTCGGTGAAATATCAGGCTTGAGTGAACAGGCCGTCACGGAAAAGATCCGGTATCTGAGCGGCAATACGTCCCATGTGCCGCAGGGCGGGGATGAAATCGCGCTGGACAGGTCGATGGCTTACTGCGCCGTCGGCATTGCCATCAAGCGGCACGCGGGCAGGCTTGAACACTATTATTCCCCGGCGGGGAGCGGTTTCGTCCAATATGGAAAGGACCTCACCGGGGTAAAGGTGGTTATCGGAACGGGAGGACCGTTGGTGGAATCGGATGCATCTCTTGCCATCCTGAGGGGAGTGCTGTTCGATCCCAGAGATCCGGTCGTCCTGACCCCGCGTGAACCCGATTTTTACGTCGACCAGGCGTATGTGTTGTATGCCATGGGATTGTTGGCGGAAACCCATCCGGACACCGCTCTGAAAATCATGAAAAAGAACCTTGTGCTGTTGCGGGATGGTTGCTGAATGGATCCGATCGACTGAGGAGGTAATAAGTCAATGGCCGAATTTAGAGTGGACCTGTCCAATAGGAAATGGGATGAGGATGTCTTTTTAAAGTCGAGGGAAGAGGTGCTTCCGATGTGGCCGACCGGGGCGGAGGTGGACCTTGAGGATGCCGTGGCCTATCACCTGGAAATGCCCGAGATGAAAAATACCGCGCGCCTGTTGGCCGCGGCCAAGGCTGCGGGCAGAACGCTGGTGGCTTTCCGGGGCGGCGTTGCCACGGTTGAAACCCAAATCGAACTATTGCGGTTTTTGCAGGACGCGGGTGCGGATTTATTGCCCGCGACGGTGGACAGCTATACCCGGAACCTGAAATTTAACGAGGTGGAGAGAGGAATAGCAGAAAGCTACAAACAAGGCCGTTCCATGTTGAATGGATTTCCGGCCGTAAATATCGGTGTTAAAGGGTGCCGGAAAGTCGTCGAGGCGGTCGATCTGCCCATCACCTGTAAACACGGTTCGGTAGACGGTCGCATACTGGCTGAAGTGGCTTTTGCCGGCGGCATGACCGATTACAACGGCGGTGGGGTTTGCTTCAACATAGTCTACAGCAAAGACGTGCCAATGGAAATATCGTTGAAAAATTGGCAGTATGTCGACCGTTTGATCGGTTACTACGCCGACCGCGGCGTTATCCTGCACCGCGAGGAGTCGGGCGCGCTGACCGGCACACTGGTTCCCCCCTGCATATCGCTGTCGGTGGGGATCATGGAAGCGTTGTTGGCGGCCGAGCAGGGTGTGCCGAACATGTGCATCAGCTACGGGCAGGGTGGGAATCTGCTGCAAGACGTAGCAGCCATTCGCATGCTCAATGAGCTGGGCCAGCATTACCTGGATAAATTCGGTTATAAGATGGGACTGACGGCTAAGTTCGACGAGTGGATGAGTGCTTTTCCTCACGATGAAACGGCGGCGTACGGCGTCATCGTTTTGGGCGCAGCCACTGCGGCGTTGGGAGGGGCCCAGCAGGTTATCGTCAAATCCCCTCAGGAAGCCGTGGGTATCCCAACCAAAGAAGCCAACGCGGGGGGGATCAAGGCCACCAAGCAGGCAATCGGCCTGCTGAGCAACCAGACCTATCCGCTGGACAGTCCCCGGTTGCAGGAGGAAATCGAAACCATCAGGAAGGAAACGTGTTCGATCTTGGACAAGGTGCTTGAAATGGGTGACGGCGATATCGCGGTCGGCTGCGTGCGTGCATTCAAGAGCGGCATCGTTGACGTGCCGTTCGCTCCCAGTTTGCAGAATGCGGGCCGCGCCATGCCGTTGCGCGATGCCGAGGGGGCTATCCGCTTTCTTAGTCCCGGCAACCTCCCGTTCGATAAGTCGCTGGTTGAATACCATAGAGAAAAAATCGCGGGCCGGGAAAAGAGAGAAAACAGAAAGGCCGGATATGACATGGTCATCGAGGATATCTATGCCGTGAGCCGTGGCAGATTGGTGGGGGGCGGTGATGTCCTGGGGGGCAGATGTTCGGCCGGGAAATCGTAAGAATGCCGCCGGCGGTGGAAAGCAGGGCCGGGATCGTGAGAGACGATCCGGCCCTGCCGGCCGTGTGAGGCAGGGATGCAACCCGTGGCCGGAACACAATGGAAATCAGAACGGCGCCTGAATATGGATCTGCTCGGGGGACTCGGGCCGGAGCGATTGCAAGAGATGACCGATACCAAGTTACCTACAAAATAGAGTCCCGAGATACCCATTTTGATGCTTCGCTGGTGAGGCGCGGCATCATGGACAATTGCGTTCAAGATGATACCCTTAACATTCCCCCTCCCCTCTCAGGTTTCGGCCTACGCGCTCGGAACTTGCGGCGGCGGCCCCGCGTTCCACGAAGCGCTGCCGCAAGCGCCATACAAAGCCGCTTACGGGCTCTGCCGGTAAAAAGCTAAGAATTCCATATAACTACCGAAGAATGCACGATTGAGGAACCGCCTGCGGATCTCTCTTTTGGATAAAGCCCGTTCCTCCGGAAGCATTCCCTGCCGGGACCGAGGAACGAATACCGCATTTCCCATGATGAAATACCTGATTTAGCCCACTTTTTCGAGGATGGGACCGCATTATATTTTCAGGCAGCGGGGATCCGTCAGCTTCCCCGTTTCCGGATCGTGTTCCGCAGGAGATTATGACCACGGAAGTTCCTCGCTTTGGAGACCGTTCACCCCGCGAGTGATTTCGATCACGACCTGGAATGAGCAATCACGTGGGAACAGGCATTGGAACACGGAAGTTCTTTCCGGAAAACTCGAACGGCGGGCGGCCTTGCCCGGACGCACGCGGCCGGGCGACCGATGGGCCGTCGGTCGAGCGTTTTGGTTGTTTTCCCGGAGATAAACGCGCAGGTGTCACGGTCCGGACCTTTGGACGCGGGAACCTGGACCGTGAAGGCCTGCAGTCCGGGACAGGAGGGCGGAAATGATCGGACGATGGTTTGCCGGCGGCCTGATGGCATTGGCCGTGGTCCTGCTTATGGCTGCGGTGAGCGGTGCAACGGAGGAATTGACCAAGGACGAACTCAAGGCACTTCTGGGAAGTCCGGATGTCGCCATAGTCGACGTCCGCTCGGACTGCTCGTTGAGAAGGATCCCGGGTGCGTTGTGCGAGAGTCCTGTAGAAGTGCAGAAGTGGGCGCCGAAGTTTTCCAGGGACCAGTTGATCGTCGTCTATTGTGCCTGAGAGGACGAGGCAACCAGTGTCCGTGTGGCACGTGAACTTGGCATGATGGGCTACAACAGGGTCTATGCACTCAAAGGCGGATGGTACGAATGGCTGGGTGCCAGCTATCCGACGGCCAGAAATTGAGAGCCGGAAATCGGCACCCCGACTGTCGGCCGGGGTTTTCGGACCTGGCCCGGGCGAAATACCCGCTGCTGCGGAAGATTCGAACCCCGGGTTCGTTTTCATCCGGGGGGCGATGATTACAATAAAAACAGACCGTCGGTCGCTTGTGCCCGGGGCCGCACCCGGCGGCGCGGGACCTTCGAGTCCGGGTTCACGGTGAAGGACCGGCACACAGATTGTGAAGAGGGCGAAACCGGCGGTCGTAACGAGAGGACTTGCCGTTGGGTCCATTCCCTGGAAGGTGCAATGCCGTCACGGTTTGAGCTCAAAGCCTTGTTTCGATCGGCGGGATGACCCGATGGCACGTCGGAAAGGGGTACCGGATGAAGCTCCTGCCGGTTTGGAAACTTCTCGGAGTATTCCTGATAATGAATGCGGTGTGGGCGTGGGGGGCTGATTATACCCCATCCCCGAACGCTCCCGGTCCCTTCGCGCCCGGGGTGTCATTCCAGGAAGACGGCAACATCCGGAGCAGATCGTTGACCGTCGGGAATCACGCGGATATGGGCTGGACGGAACGGGTGATCACGGAACGTGAACTGGAGAAGCTGAGCCAGAAGGATCCCGAACTGAGTCCCAGTACCGCCCGCGGGATTTTGGCCCGCCTGAACAACAGGGCCAAGTATTACATCCAGGAAGACATCGAGAACGGGAGAATTCTAAAAGTGCCGAGCGATTTCAGTGCGTTCAGGTATTGGAGTCCCATGCCCGGGACCATTCCTGAAATCTCCGATGTTTCGAAATTCATTCTGGTGGTGAAAGACATCCCGTTCATCGCGTGGTACGAGAACGGCAAATTGGTCGGGGACACGGAAATCTGCATTGGGAAAAAGGAGGGACTGACCCGAGCCGGGGTGTACAGAGTTGAAAACAAGGACGCCGACCATATTTCCCGGAGTTACCCGAATGCCTTCGGCGAGCCCGCTCCAATGCCCTGGGCCCTGAGAATTTACGACCATGTCTGGATCCATGCCGGCGATATCGCCAAAGGCTATTGTTCTCACGGGTGCATCAATCTGCCGCTGCTGCCGGCAGCGGATCTCTTCAAGTGGGCGGATTCCCGGACGGTTGTCGTCGTTTCCGAATCTTTGAACGAACTGGCGCGGGTTTTTCAGAGGAACCGTTCCAACTGTACGTTGTATGCGGCGGCGTGCGGGGCGAAGCGCAACGGCATGGACTGACGGGTGCCCGGATGCTTCCCCTGTTCCCGAAAGCCCGGGCCTCACCGGGCGGTGCAGAGCCTGAAGAAATCGAAGTCCGCCGGGCTCTGCGGTTTGCCGGGAAAGTTGCTGGCGGCCCGGATGCCGGCCTGCGGGTCGGCCCGGGAAGGTCAAATCGACAAGAAACACCGGGTCTTCCATCGCCCCGGAAAGCTCGGTATCTGCCTCTTTACGGCCTTTTCCCAGGGCTCGCCTGCCGTGAGGGCCGGCGCCTGCACCGAGCCGGGCACCTCGCCACCGGAATCCAGAGGTGTTACGGCGGCGCGGGCGACGGGGAGAGGCCGGGAACCATCCGCCTCTGCCGGCCCGTGAAAAGGTCCCTCAGCCCACCAGGGGGTCCAGAGACGAAGTCGGAACGAAAATCCCCCCTATCTTGAAGCGCGTGCCGGGGTGGTACAGGTGCACCATGGAGGCCACGTGCTCGTGAATCCAGGTCCTGCGGTTGAGGAGCAGGCAGGGCTCGGCCTCCTCCATCCTGAGAAGCGTCCGGATGCGGAGATCGGGCGATCACCGCCTGGAAGATGTGTTCGGCCTTGGTCAGTGGTCCTACCTGGAAGAGATAATGACTCGGAGTCGTGCGGGTGAAGTCTTTGCACAAAAAGTCCGGCGCAACGGCCGGGTTCACGTACCTGTCTTCCAGTTCGACCGGGAGCCCGTCGGCCATGTGGACGATGACCGAGTGATAAACCGGGACGTCAGGTTGGAGTCCCAGGGCCGCGGCCACTTCGCGGGTGGCGGGTTCCTCGGCGAGCAGTTGCAGTTCGGCGGTGTGGGCCGCTCCCCTGCGGCTGATCTCCTCGGAAATGGGTCTTATGGTGAAAAGGGCGGACTGAGTTCTGGGAACGGAGACGAATGTTCCCACGCCCGGGTGCCGGACCAGGTAGCCGTCCACCGCCAGTTCCCGCAGCGCCCGGTGGACCGTCATGCGCGAAACCGACATCAGTTTGATGAGTTCGCTTTCAGAGGGGATGCGCGTTTCGGGCGGCCATTCCCCCGATTCGATTTTGCCGACGATGAAACCTTTGACCTGTTGAAAGAGGGCCAAAGACTGCCCTTCCGCGTCGAGGGGATTGAGCGGGCGTTTTCTGCCGGGGCAGGGAAACGAGAACATTCATGTTGCTGGATGAGATTCTGCGCGACATGGCTTTCCTTTTTCACCAAACCAATCGACTGGAGAACCCGGCGCCAAGGGGCCTTCCCGTTCGCCGCAATCCGGCGCGCAGCCCGTTCGTGGCCCCCGTACCAGAGAGCGTGACCCGGCTGCAATAGAAACAAGAGACTGCAGGGGGATGTTCGGGCTGGTGGTTCGCCTGAGCGCTTGGGTTCATACCGTACGTTTTTCGTTTACCGGCCGATCAAGTTTTTCCCCGTTCAGCCGAACCTAATGAATTCTAAATAAAAAAGCCAGCTCAAAACATCTTTTCGCCGGAGCCCTTGGGCCGCATTTTGTACTTGACAGCCCACAACAACTTAAATAATAGTGAAGCTGTATATGTAATTATATACATTTTAACTCACTGGAGTCAAAAGCTTTTTTTACTGTTTGCTTTTAGTTACACTTAATGCCCTGCCTATATACACCGGTATATAGGCACGTAAATTGTATAAATTGCCTGCCGGCGGTCTCCGCCGGCGGGGATTCTCGGAGGCTGGCGGGGAGATTGCCCAGCCTTCAGCCGCAAACGTTCCTTTCCTGTATGAGGACGTGAGTGTGATGGATTCGAACATCGCATCCTTCCTGCGCGTTCTCGATCCCAATGGACAGTTCCACCGGCGGCGGGACGGCTTCGGCTGTCTCAGGGGCCATGGCCGCCGCTCTTGCCGCCATGGTGGCCCGGCTTTCCATGGGCCGGCCGGGCATGGAAGCCGAGGCCTACTACACGGACATCGCCTCCGAAGCCGAATCCCTTTCCAGGGAACTCTTCGATGGCGGGCGCAGGGACGCGGAATCGTTCGACGGCGTCATGGCCGCCCTGCATTTGCCCAAGGCTTCCGAAGAAGAGAAGGCCGCGCGCAGGGCTGCCCTATCCCGGGCGAACCTGAAGGCCGCCCAGGTGCCCCTGGCCAATGCGGGAGCCTGCCGGAAAGTCCTCGACCTGTGCCGTCTCCTGGATGGACGTTCCAATCCGAATGCCGGTTCCGACCTGGAGTGTGCCGGTCACCTGGCCCTGGCGGGTCTTAAGGGCTGCCTGGCCAACGTCGTCATCAACCTGCCCGGGATCAAGGACCCGGAGCAGGCGGATCTCATCAAAACCCGGGCCGACCTCCTGGGCCGGCTCGATTAGAACGAGGCTTCGCCAATGAAAATTATTTCGAGTGTTCCCAACATCAGCGAAGGTCGTGACGCCGCTCTGATCGACGACGTTCTCGGCCGGATCCGCGCCGTCAAGGGGGTCAAGGTCACGGAGTGTTCCTCCGACCCCAACCACAACCGTTCGGTTTTTACCTACCTGGGGCCCCCGGAGGCCGTTTTGGAAGCCACCTGTGTCATGGCCGCCAGGTCGGTGGAGCTGATCGACATGACGAAGCACCATGGGTCTCACCCCAGGCAGGGTGCCGTGGACGTGGTGCCGTTCATCCCCATCCGGGGCGTGGAAACCACGGAAGCCGTCGCCATATCGAAGCGGTTCGGAAAATTCCTGGGCGGTCTCGGCGTCCCGGTCTACTACTACGAGGATTCGGCGACCCGCCCCGAGAGAACGCTCCTCACGAGCATCCGCAAGGGCGAGTACGAGGCGCTGGAAGGCAAGCTCAAGCTCCCCGAATGGGCCCCCGATGAGGGGCCGTCCCGATTCAACGCCAAATCCGGGGCCACGGTCACCGGGGCGCGCTTTCCCCTGATCGCTCTGAACGTCAATCTCCGCACCACGGACGTCGGCATAGCCCAGACCATCGCAAGGGGAGTCCGGTACATCAACGGCGGCTACCGGTTCGTCCGGGCCATAGGGCTGGCCATTGAAGGACAGGGGATGGTCCAGGTTTCCATGAACCTGACCAACTACCTGAAGACACCCATTCCCCGGGTTATGGAAACGATTCGATCCGAGGCCGCACGCTACGGCGTCCTCGTGGCAGGGGCGGAACTGGTCGGTCCGGTCCCCCTCGGAGCTCTGGAGGAACCGCTCCGGCACTACCTGCAGCTCCATTCCTTTTCACTTTCGCAGATCATCGAAAACAACCTCTTGGACATGGTCGAATAGATCGATGAGTAATCCAAGACCAGGATCACAGAAGGAGGAATGAATGAGTACGGAAATCCTTTATTCGGTAACGGCCCAGCGCGGGAAGACACTTCGCTGCAAGGGCTGGAGGCAGGAAACCCTGCTTCGCATGCTCGAAAACAACATGGAAAACGCTGAGGCACCGGAACGGCTGGTGATCTACGGCGGAATCGGCAAGTGCGCGCGCAACTGGGAATCCTACCACGCCATCGTTGATGCCCTGAAGAACCTCGAGGACGATGAAACCCTGGCTGTGCAGTCCGGTATGCCGGTCGCGGTCTTCAAGACTCACCGCCTGGCTCCGCGGGTGGTCATGGCCACGACCAACATCATGAAGGCGACCTGGCCGGTCTTCTACGATCTGCAGGACAAGAACCTCACCATCTTCGCTCAGTACACCGCGGCCCCGTGGGAATACATCGGTACGCAGGGCGTCATCCAGGGCACCTTCGAAACTCTGGGCGCCGTCGCGGACCAGAAGTTCGGCGGTTCCCTGGTGGGCCGGATCATGCTGACGGCGGGACTGGGCGGCATGGGCGCCAACCAGCCCCGGGCCATGACGATGCACGGCGGAGTCTGCATCGACGTGGACGTAAATCCCGAAATCATCAGGAAGCGCATCAAGATCGGCTTCTGCGACGTGGAAGCGGAGTCCCTAGACGAAGCGTTTGCCATCGCGAAGAAAGCCGCGGCAAAGGGCGAGCCCCTGGGCGTCGGCCTCTGCGGCAACGCGGCCACGGTCTTTACCGAGGCTTACGAGAAGGGCTACATGCCGGATGTCGTGACGGAAATGTGTCCATGCCACGATCCGCTGTCCTATATCCCCGAAGGGTACACGAAGCAGACCGCGGAGGAACTCCGCCGAAGCGACCGGAACGTCTACTGGGCGAAGGCCGGTCAGACCATGATCAAGCAGCTCCGGGCCATGAACGCATTTTATGCCAAGGGCGTCCAAGTCTTCGAATACGGCACGTCGATCCGCAAGGAAAGCCGTGACGCCGGCATGCCCGAAGCGGAAGCCATGACCATTCCCGGCTTCGTGCAGGCCTACATCCGCCCCATGTTCTGTGAAGGCCGCGGGCCGTTCCGCTGGACCTGCATCTCGGGGGAAGCGTCCGACTTGGCCAAGCTGGACGACTTGGTGCTGGAAATGTTCCCCAACGACCGTGTGACCGTTAAGTGGATCACCCTGGCCCGCAAGCATCTGCCCATCGAAGGTCTGCCCGCGCGCGTATGCTACCTCGGCTTCGGGGAGCGCAAGGCGTTTGCGCTCAAGGTGAACGAGATGGTCAAGAGCGGGGCTCTTGCCGGCCCGGTCGCCTTCTCCAGGGACAACCTCGACTCCGGCTCCATCGTCAATCCGACCTTCGAATCGGAAAAGATGAAGGACGGCAGCGACCTAATCTCCGACTGGCCATACCTCAACGCCCTGTTGAACACGGCCGGCATGTGCGATCTTATCGCCATTCAGGCGAACTATTCCATGGGGGAGGCCGTGCACACGGGTGTCACCATGACCGCTGACGGGACCGACGAAACGGCCCTCAGGCTCGAATGCTGCATGGCGACGGACTCCGGGATCGGGGTGGTCCGGCACGCGCAGGCGGGTTATGAATCCGCGCGCCGGGTGGCGGAGGGCAAAGGGCCTCTGACGACCGATTCCATTAAGGTCCCATTGTGGTGGACCCCCACGGCGACCTTCGGTCCGGAGGGCGGCAAGCTCGACCGGCGAGGCGCTCATACGAAGGAAAAGTAGGGTGGAAAAGCCCAAAGCAGAGCTGCTGATCACCGGTGCGTCCGAACTGATCACCTGTGTCTCCGCGAGCGGCAACCCCCTCGGCAGGATAGCCGGGGGAAGCCTTGCCGCCGCGGGGGGAGAAGATCCTCGCGGTGGGTTCGCCCGCCGACGTGGCCTCTCGGGTGGATCTCCATGCCGCGCGCGTGCTCGACGCGCACGGCTTGGTCGTGGCGCCGGGTTTTGTGGACTGCCATACGCACCTGGTCTTCGGGGGCTCACGGTCGGCCGAATACGCTGCCCGGATGACCCGGTCGGCGGCCCAGGTGGCGGCCATGGGGATCCCGTCGGGGATCCCGGCCACGGTGGACATGACCCGCCGGGCAGATCCGGGTGTCCTGTTCGAAAAGTCGGTGGACCGGCTGACGCGCATGTTCGCGTCCGGGTCCACCACCGTGGAATCCAAATCGGGGTATGGCCTCAGCCCGGACCAGGAGCTGAAGCTGCTCGGCATCAACGAGCGGCTGCGAAAGGCCTGCCCGGTGGACATCGTGCCGACCTTCCTGGGAGCCCACGATTTCCCGAAAGAAATGGATCGCGACCGGTACGTCGATCTCCTGGTGAGGGAAATGATCCCGCGGACAGCGGAACTCAAGCTCGCCGAGTTCTGCGACGTGTACTGCGACGACGGGTACTACACCGTGGACCAGACCTGCCGCATTCTCGAAGCCGGTCTGGCTTACGGGTTGAAGCCGAAAATCCACGCCGACGCCTATTCGGCTACGGGGATAGCCTCCGCGGCCATCGAACTCGGCGCCGTCTCCATGGATCACCTCAATTTCACCACGGTGTCGGAAATGAAGCGGCTGGCCGAGGCCGGTGTGGTCGGGGTCGGGCTGCCCGCCCTGGATTTTGCGGTGGCGCATCCGAAGCCGTTTAACGCACGGGCCGTCGTCGATTCGGGAATGACGCTGGCCCTGGCAACCAACCTGAATCCCTGCAACTGGACCGAAACCATGCACTTCGTCATGGTCCTGGCCTGCCGCCAATATGGCCTTTCGCCCGAGGAAGCCATGCTCGCGGCCACGGTCGGCGCATCCAGGGCGTTGTGCCGGCAGGATCAAATCGGCTCCCTGGAACCCGGCAAGCTGGCGGACATACAAGTCTGGGATTTCGGCGAGTTCGAAGAATTCATCTACAGGCTCGATTACAACCCCATTGCGGGTTTGATCAAGCGCGGAAACGTTGTCATGTGGCACGGGGAGGGGAAGGTCCACGCGTAGACGGTCTTTCCCGAGGCAAGGAGGGTGGAGGAGTGGAAACCCGGCGGGACTGCGGGCTTCCGCTGCCGTTCAGCAACCCCCCCCTCATCACCATTCATATCCATAGAGACGCTTTTCCTGGCAGATGGATCCGGGGGGATGTTTCCAGGAAAAGAGCCAACCGCCAAAGTTTTCGAGGAGGTTTTTATGAGGAAGTGGGGAGTTGTCCGAGGGTTGGAGTTCTGTCTGTTCCTGGTTCTGGCGCTGTTCGTGGGGACGGCCAATGCACAGACCGAAATCAAGGTGGGGTTCTTTGCGCCGCTTTCGGGTGATTATGCGGAAGACGGACAGGAAGGGCAGCGTGGAGCACAGATGGTCATCGACGCGGTCAATGACCAGGGCGGGATCGCCGGCAAGAAGCTCAAACTGGTTACGGAAGACGACCGGGGTACATCCAGCGATGCGGTGAACGCGGTGCAGAAGCTCATCGACCAGTCCAACGTGGACGCCATGCTGGCCGCTTCGTACAGTTCGCCCGTGAAGACGGTGGCCAAGACCCTTGACAGGCGTGGAATACCCACGGTGGTTTCCATTGCCACGCATCCGGATGTCACCAAAAACGTGAGCCACATCTTCCGCGTGGTGTACACGGCGACCACCCAGGGCCAGGCAGCGGCCGACTACGCGGTCAACGACATGAAGCTCAAGAAGTTCGCCATCATCGCGCTTGAAACCGACATGGCCAAGGCGTGTAGCGGCGCGTTCGCCGCCTATGTGAAATCCCACGGCGGGGAAATCGTTTTCCAGGATACCTTTAAAGAAAATGATAAGGACTTTTCCGCCCTGCTGACGGCCGTAAAGAACGCCAAGCCCGAGGCCATCTACGCACCGAGCTACGCGGCCCAGGGCGCGGCCATCGCGCAGCAGGCCAAAAGCCTCGGGATGGACCTGCCTTTGCTGGGTTCCGACGGCTGGGATTCCCCTTCGACCCTGCTCGGCAACGGCAAGGAAGCGGTGAACGGAATCGTCTACACCACCTCCTTCTCGGTGGAAGACCAGCGTCCCGTCGTCCAGGAATTCATCAGGAACTATAAACAAAAATACAACAGAGACCCGAGCATGGTGACCGCTCAGGGCTACGATGCCATGGCCGTGCTGGTGGAAGCGCTGAAGAGGGCCGGAGGCGCCGCCGACAAAGAAGCCGTGGTCAAGGTCCTGGCCGGAATCAAGGACTTCAAGGGTGTGACCGCTACGTTTACCTTTACGCCGGAACACGAAGTCATCCGCGATATCGTCCTGATCCAGGTGAAGGACCAGAAACTCAAATACGTCGGTTCGAAAAAAGAGTAGAACAGGTCCTTTCACATTTGACCATCAAAACCGGTCCGGGGGGAGGGGCCTCCCCTCTCCCCGGACCCGGGAAATCAGAGACGAGCCTATGTTTCTACAACAGTTACTCAACGGGATTACCCTGAGCAGCATTTACGTCCTGATCGCCATCGGCCTGACGATGATCTACGGCGTCCTGCAGCTCCTGCACTTTGCGCACGGCGGGGTCCTTATGCTGGGCGCATACGCGGCCATGAGCCTCATATTGACTTTCAACATGCCCTTCATTCCGGCATTCCTCCTGGCCCTCGTCGTCGGCGGCCTGCTGGGCATCCTGGTGGAATATTTCGCCTACCGCCCCTTGCGCAACGCCAACGTGATGACTGTCCTGATTTCCGGACTCGGGGTGGGCATCTTCTTTGAGAACCTTGCCCGGCTGATTTTCAGTTCCTACACGAGGCCGTTTCCTCAGGAACAGGCCGGACTGACCCAACATATCTACAACCTGGCCGGCAGTGTCTTCCTGACGAACTACCAGATCTACGTTTACGTGGTGACGTTCGTGCTTGTGCTGGCCCTCCACCTGTTCCTGCACCACACCCGGATGGGCCTCGCCATTCAGGCGACCGCCCAGAATCCCGACGCGGCGAGCCTCATGGGCATCAACCGGAACATGGTCGTCATGCTGACGTTCTTCATCGGTTCGGCCATGGCGACGGCGGCGGGCGTGCTGGTGGCCCTGGTATACAATTCCCTGTACCCCAGCATGGGGTCGCTGCCCGGACTCAAGGCCTTTTCCGTTGTGATCCTCGGGGGGCTGGGCAGCATACCCGGAACCATTCTCGGTGGTTTCGTGGTCGGACTGTCGGAAGTCTTCGGCTCGGTGTATCTGCCACACGTGGTGAACAAACACGCCATAGCCTTTGTCATCCTGATCATCGTGATGATCTTCCGGCCTCAAGGCTTATTCGGGACCCGTGTGGAGAAAGTGTAGAGAAAACCAGTGAGCACTTTTCTGAATCCATATCACATCACCGTTTTGACGAATGTCGGCATAACGCTCATTGCAGCGCTGGGTCTGAACATCATTTCCGGTATCATTGGTCAGACTTCGCTGGGGCATGCCGCGTTTTTCGGCATAGGCGCATACTGTTCCGCCATGCTGACCACCCAGTTGTCGCTGACGTTCTGGCAGGCCCTGCCCATCTCCATCGTGGTGACCTGGGTCTTCGGACTTATGCTTTCCTTTACGGTGCTCCGCTTCAAAGACGACTTCCTTGCCATCGTGACCATGGGCGTCGGCATGATCTTTCAGTCCCTCGCCGAAAACTGGGACTGGATCGGCGGCGTGCTGGGCATCGGGGACATTCCACGGCCATTTCTGGGCAGCACAGAAATGGACAATCCCCAGTTCCTGGTCCTCGTCCTGTTGATGATCGCCCTGGGGACCTTCATCCAGGTCCGGCTGGTCCGCTCCCGTGTGGGACGCGCCTTTGTAGCGCTCAGGGAAGACGACCTGGCGGCCAAGGCCATCGGGATCAACACGGTCCGGTACAAGGTGCTGGCCTTTGCTCTCGGCGCCGCTTATGCGGGCGTGGCGGGAGCCCTGTACGGGGCCTTCACCGGGTTCATCAGCCCGGGGAACTTCGGTTTCGATGTGTCCATCACCCTGGTGGCGATGATCGTACTGGGGGGCCTCGGCAGCATCCGTGGCGTTTTCGCCGGTGTGCTGATCCTGGGTATTCTTCCTGAAGTGTCCCGGTCGCTGGCCGATTACCGCATGCTGGCCTACGGGCTGCTGCTGGTGCTCCTCATGCGCTACAGGCCGCAGGGCATCCTCGGCGGGGGAAAGCCTCTCAAATGGTTCCCCTTCGGGAAATTTCTGAAGAAGAGCGGAGCTGAAGCTTCCGGAACGGTGCAACAGTAATCGAGAACCTGAAAAGAGGCGCTGAAAGATGGCCTTACTTGAAACGCGAAAGTTGACCAAAATCTTCGGAGGACTGACCGCGCTCGGACAGGTAGATTTCCATACCGACCGGTCTGAAATCGTCGGCCTGATCGGTCCGAACGGGGCCGGCAAATCCACCTTTTTTAACCTGTTGACCGGGCTCTCCATGGCATCGAGCGGCGAAATCGTCTTCGACGGTCAGAACCTGCGCGGCGTTCCGCCGCACCGGCGTTCCGCCTTGGGGATCGGTCGGACCTTCCAGAACATCCGGCTTTTCACCAACGCCACTGTCCTGGAGAACGTCATGATGGGGGCCCATACCCTGGGCCGGACGGAGTTCTGGGGATCGTTCTTCCCTTCCCGACGGGTAAGGGAGGAGGAGAGGACCATCCGCAAGGCGGCCATGGAGGCCCTGGAAATGATGGGGCTGGCGGACCGCTGCGACACCGTCGCCGGGAGCCTTCCCTACGGAAGCAAGCGGAGGCTGGAAATCGCCCGTGCCATGGTCTCGCGACCGAAGCTCCTGCTGCTGGACGAACCGAGCGCCGGGATGAACCACGACGAGGCGTTCGAACTGGTGGACCTGATTCTGCAGATACAGAAAACCGGAACGGCGGTCGTCGTCATCGAGCATAACATCGCCATGGTTATGAAGCTGTCCCAGCGCATCGTCGTCCTGGATTACGGGGTCAAGATCGCCGAAGGCAGCGCGGAGGATGTGCAGTCCGATGAGAAGGTGATCGAAGCCTACCTCGGAAAGGAGGACTGAACGATGCTGCGGGTGAGCGGTTTGACGGCCGGATACGGAACGATCAAGGTTTTGAAGGGCCTCGACTTCAACATCGAAGCGGGGGAGGCCGTAACCATGATCGGCGGCAACGGGGCGGGGAAGACGACGACCCTGAAGGCCATCACGGGGCTGGTCCGAGCCACGGGCGGGGAGATCGAGTTCCTGGGACATCGGATCGAAAGGATGCCGCCGCACAACATCAGGAAGCTCGGGATCGCCATGGTGCAGGAAGGCAGGCAGATCTTCCCCCTGCTGAGCACGGAGAAGAACCTGCGGCTCGGTGCCTACATCGACAACTGTGCCGAAAAGGAGATGCGCAAACGCATCGACGGCATCTACGAACTCTTCCCGAGGCTCAAGGAGCGCCATGCCCAACTGGGTGGGACACTCAGCGGCGGCGAGCAGCAGATGCTCGCCATCGGCAGGGCCATGATGGCGAAATCCAAGCTCCTGCTGATGGATGAACCTTCGATGGGGCTTGCCCCCATCATGGTCAAGGAGATCTTCAGGGTCATCAGGGAAATCATCGGCCGGGGAGTCACCGTGCTCCTGGTCGAACAGAACGCCAGGCAGGCGCTCAAGATAGCCAGCCGCGCCTACGTGCTTCAAACCGGATCGCTGGTGGCGGAAATCTCCGGGGATAACCTCCACGATGATGACCTCATCCGGCGTTCCTACCTGGGGGCCATATAGCGGCGGCTGCGGGCAGGGCGCCCGTGCGGCGCACACTACAAATCACACTGGCGGAAACATTGCGGAGGAGCGATCATGGAGTTGACCCCTGACCAGAAGGACATGCTGGCCGGCAAATATGGCGAAGGCACCGCCTTGGCGATGAAAATACAGATAGGGATCGGAGAGACATTCGATGCCCGGCGGATGGTCCCCATCACCCGGGCCCACGTGGCGCTGAGCGCCCAGGACGCGGACCTGTGGTTCGTGGAAAAGCTCCTGAACAAAGGCGCCCGGTGCAGAATCTCCCCGACGGTGAACCCCAGCATAGACCTGGCCTACCTCAACCGGCACCTGTTCGAAATCCCCGGGGAAGGGGTGGACATCGTGACGGCGACCAACAACGCCTATGTAAAGATCGGTGCGACCCTCACCCTGGACTGTACCCCTTACCTGCAGCAGAACGTTCCGGCGTACGGCGAGGTTATTGCCTTCTCGGAATCCAGCGCGACGCCTTACGTGAATTCCGTCATCGGCGCCCGCACGAATCGGGAATCCTCCCAGAGTGCCCTGTGCGCCGCCGTGACGGGGCTGGTTCCCGAATACGGCCTTCTGCTGGACGAAAACCGCAGGGCGGAAGCCCTGGTCGACGTCAGGGCGGACATTGCGTCGGATTTTGACTATCAACTGCTGGGCTGGTGCTATCCACTCAAATACAAGGGGCTGGAAAACCCGGTCTTTACCGGCATCCGGGCCCGGCCCACCCCGGAGGGATTCATGAACTTCGGGGCGCAGTTGAACACATCGGGAGCGATTTCCATGTATCATCTGGCCGGAATCACGCCGGAAGCACCGACCCTCGAAGCGGCCCTGGGCGGCAGGGAACCGAAAGTGCGGGTGGAAATCACCGACCGGGACATCCAGTCCGTCCGGGAAATGATCTGCCGGGAACCGGGAAAGATCGATTTCGCCATGTTCGGCTGTCCGCACTTCACCATCCGCCAGGTGGCCGACATCGCGCGTGCCATAAACGGCCGGAAATTCAAGGTCGACTTCTGGGTGCTCACCAGTTCGCTCACCAGGGAACTGGCGGAACGCATGGGTTATCTCCATATCATCCAGCGTGCGGGAGGCCACATCGTCGCCGATACCTGCATCGACGTTCCCCCCTGCTGGCAGCCGTATTACGGAAAGGTGGGGGTCACGGACTCGCCCAAGTGTGCCTACTATAATGAAATCCGGAAGATCGAGTTCAAGATCCGGCCGCTGGAGGAATGCGTGGAAGCGGCGATTCTCGGGGAGGTGGTGCGATGAGCGGGGAAGGTGTGCTCCAAGAGGTGAAGTGCCGCAAGATAGCCGAGGGAAAAGCGGAAGGTGAGGCTATCATTTCGGCCGATGCCATATGCTTCTACCTGGTTGAACCCGAAACGGGCATCGTGATCGAAAGGAACCATTCCCTGGAAGGCCGCAGCATCGCCGGCAAGATCCTCATACTGCCCTCCGGCAAGGGAAGCTCGGTCGTCCAGGCGGACGGACTCTACAAGCTGATGAAGCACGGCAAGGCACCCCGGGGGATGATCGTCGAACACCCGGACCCCGTGCTCGTGTCCGGGGCCATCGTCATGGAGATTCCGACGGTGATGCAGGTGGAAAAGGCCTTCTACGATCGAGTGAGGGACGGCTCCCACGTCGTGCTGGATGCCGATGCCCAGGTGGTTTCCATAACACGATAGACCGAAGAAAAGGAAAAGGCGCATTTCGATGATCGATATCTCGATTCCGTACGGAACTTCCTGTCTGAAAGCTCGGCTGCCTGTGGAGAAACCGCTTTTCTCCGGTGAAATGGAACCCCTGCCGGCCCTGTCGGATTTCGAGGGGCGGCTGCTCCAGGTCCTGGACCGGCCGACAGGCTCCAAACCGCTGAAGGACCGGGTCACGCCGCGGGACAGAATCCTGATACTGGTCGAGGACAACACGCGCCATACGCCGGTCAGGCGCATCCTGCCGGTGCTCGTTGACTACCTGCGGCGGGCGGACATCGGGCTTGAGCAGATCGAAATCCTCACCGCCCCGGGGACCCACCGGGTCATGACCCGGTCCGAACTTGAGGAAAAGATCGGAGAGGAAATCCTCGACACGATCAGGGTGTCTCAACATGATTTTCAGGACCTCGACGGCCTGGAGGACCTGGGTCCGGTGCGGGTGGGTCGGAGCGTCATTCCCGTGCAGGTGAACCGGAAGGCGCTCGAGGCCGATTTTGTCATCGGACTCGGGGACATCATTCCCCATTGCGATGCGGGCTATTCGGGAGGGGCCAAGATTCTCCAGCCGGGCATATGCGGGTATGCCACCACGGCCGCCACGCACATTGCCTGCGCCCTCCTGGATGAGATTCCCCTCGGAGTGGTGGACAATCCCTGCAGGCTCGGCATGGAAGAAGTCGCACGGCGGGTTGGCCTGAGTTTCATCGTCAACGTGGTCAAGAACTTCAGAAACGAAGTGGTGGAAATCGTCGCCGGAGATTTCGTCGAGGCCCACCGGCAGGGAATCGAACACTCCCGCAGGAGCTTCGGCGTTCCCTTTCCGGCCCCGGCCGACATGGTCATCGTGAGCTCATATCCGGCGGACATCGACTTCTGGCAGGCCGAGAAGGGGCTTATTTCCGCCTACTTCACAGTGAAGCAGGGCGGCGTAATCGTCTTCGTCGCACCCTGCCCGGAAGGGCTCGAACACAACCATCCTCGCCTTCGGGAATGGGTCAAACTCAGCTACGGGGACGCCTGCGCGGCCGCGCGGGCCCTGTCCCCCGCCGACACCCACGCGGACCTCATTTCGGCCGACCTGGCCATCTGCAACGCCCGCATTCGGGAAAAAGCGGACATCTTCCTGGTTTCCGACGGGCTGACGGAGGAAGAAAGCAAACTGC
Organism: uncultured Syntrophobacter sp.; assembly: GCA_963663685.2. Classification (GTDB taxonomy): domain Bacteria; phylum Desulfobacterota; class Syntrophobacteria; order Syntrophobacterales; family Syntrophobacteraceae; genus Syntrophobacter. Next base: position 84,896 of record CAXXDT010000016.1, read on the forward strand.
TGGGCTACACCAGGTTCCCGGGCCTGCAGGAAGCCATCGATGCCGCCGCCGCGCGATTCCCCGGAGGCAGCATCGGCATCCTTCCCCGCGGGGGCGACTGCCTTCCTGTGCCGGTTCCCCGCTGAGAGGGACCACATCCTCGATTCCCACTACCACACCCGTGCCAATGCAGGGCCCTCGATGAGTGCCGAACCCCCGGGTCCTTTTATGCCCGGGTGTTCCGGAGTGGGCGGCAGAGCGGAAGGGGAAACCTCATCCGTGTTAAAGCCGAAGAAAACTCGGAGAAGGCCTTTCCGAAAAAGGCCGGAGTGAAAATTCCCGCGTCGACGCACCCGGGCACTGGAATGCATGGTCGGCGGATGCCGGCGATGTCTCCGGCGGGTTTCATCACGAAGACTCACCGGCAGTAACGCCGGGTCATGGCAGTGGCCCGTTTCCCCTGCATCGGCGGGCCGCGCGGTGGGGCACCAGGACGGGTGGCGTGGGCGGGTTCGGCGAAAATTCCTTGCGGGGTCTTACATGCCAATACGGAAAGGGGCTGCGATCCGTCGATCGCAGCCCCTTGATATTGTTGGTACCCCCGAGGCGACTCGAACGCCTGACACCAAGATTAGGAATCTTGTGCTCTATCCGCCTGAGCTACGGGGGCTCAATGACAATTCCCGACGGGCACAGCGTGTCGCCGCATCCCTTCGGTTGCCGCGGCAGGGAAGCGGCAAGCTCGCCCCGCCCCGGAGAAGTGATGTCTGTATAGACGATTTCCCGTGATTTGGCAAGACGTTCCTTGCTTTTAGGGCTTCCCCGCCGTTCCCGTGCCGGCGCCGGGGGCTGAAAGCTCTTGTCCTTCCGCGTTTCCCCCGCCGGCACGCGGTTCCGCAGCCCGGCATCAGCGGCCCAGCCCATTGACTTGTTATTAGACAAGAACTACTTTCCAATCTCGGCTATTCCTGAGGTCATCCCGGGAGAATGTTCGGTTGACCCCGGGGACCCATCGAGGGTAGCCTGGGGTGGCGGGAATTCGGACAGCGAAAGTGAAAAGGAGACGGAATGGAAGCATGTTGCGCGGAAGCGGTGTGTTCGGATGTGCCCGTTGGCGGGGCCGAGATGAACCTTGACGTGCTGACACGGGACCGGGAGCTTTGCGACTGTGCGGATGAATCTTTCGGCCGGGACGAAGGAAAGGACGGGGACGAAGCAAGGAGCCAGCCTGACGGAAGGTCGGGCGGATGCCTCATGTGCGGGGCCTGCGCCATCGTGGGCGGCTGTGTTCTGCAGAAATAACCCCGCGTTCCTGAAGTGGATTATATGCCCGGTCTGCCCTGAGGAGACCATGACCGGAAGCGGTCGATGCGCCGCCGGCGGAACCGGGTTTCGGCGGCCCAGGGGACTCTCTTTCAGGAAAAAGCGGTGTCACGTTCGTTTCAGAGATTAACCCGATGAGAAAGTCGGGGCCTCATTGTCCGGCCCTCGAAACGGGCCGGAGCAGCCCGGAAATCAATAATAGATCCTGCTTTTGCGTTTCTGACGCCTTCCCGTCGACCATCCGAGAAGCCAACCCACCAGAAGCACCAGGGCTCCAGCCGCAAACCACTGGATGCGCTGGGAAAACTTGAGGCCCTCGTTTTCCTGGATCAGGGTTTGGATGTTTTCCTGGGCTGCCGCAAGACTGCTCTTGGCCGCCTCCGATTCGGACTTCAACTTGAGGTAGTTGGTGGATGCGCCTTTGAGCTCCTCGTAGGAGGCTTCGATCTTCGAGAGTTTATCGGACTGTTCCTTTTCCCTCTGTGCAAGTCCGGCCCGTTCCTTGTCCACCGAGGCCAACTGTTCTCTCAGGGCCGAATTCTCTATCTCCGTTTCCTTGGATGCCGTCGAATCGGGGGGACGCGATCCGAGAAATTTGAGCTGGACCCAGCCTTCCTTGAGCTCGCCCGTCGGGGCCTTGTACCTTATCATGGACCATTCGTTCGGCTTGACGTATTCAACCTGGGAGCCCTTGGGAAGAACGGCCAGGGTCTTACTTTGAGAATTGGGAGTGTTTTTCACAACCACTTCCTGGGTGTCCGTGGTGTATGCCTTTTCCGCCCAGCTTGCCTGACAGAGGACAAACGTGCTAAGTAAGACGAGCGGAATCAAAACGGAGGATATGGTTTTCATTTGAGTAAACCTCATGAGTTGGTTTCCGTCCCAAACGGACATGACATTTCCCTTCCCCACGGGGTCAGGGCAGGCGCGAGGCGCTTGCACCCCGCCTTCCAGTACAGCCCGCCGGGGAATGAAAGCGGAAAATTGCCGGTGCGACGGATCGGCCATGCGTACGCATGGGGCGCGCCGCAACACTTCGCCGATAAATCGCCGGGCAGCGGAATTCATCTATTCCAAATGGTAACGGATGGCATTATAAAGGCGCACCGTATGCCCGGCAAGGACAAAAGGCGGCGGAAGGCCGAATGGGTTGCGGCGGCTGGGCAGGCATGGCTGCCGTGTCCGTGTTACCGTGTCACACCATGCTTCCGCCCCGGACATGGCTATGGAAACGGATCACCAGCCGCACCGGGCGCGGGGTGCCCCTGCTCCGGCGGGCGGTTTTGAAGAGGGTTCGAAAAATGCTCATCGACACTCATGCTCATCTCGATTTCCCTGATTTCGTGGATATCCCGGCGGTTCTCGATCGAGCCGAAAAGGCCGGCGTCAGGGAAGTCGTGACCATCGGAACTGATCTGGACAGCAGCCGGAAGGCGGTCGATCTGGCCGGTCGCTACCCGCAGATTTATGCCGCAGTGGGCGTGCATCCCCAGGAAGCCGTGGCGCTCGATGAGGGCGCGCTCTCCGTTCTGAGGGACCTTGCCCGGCAGCCGCGAGTGGTTGCCGTCGGCGAGATCGGGCTGGACTATTACCGGGATTACAGGCCACGGGACCTCCAGCGGGAATGTCTTGACCGCCAACTGGACATGGCCGCCGCTCTCAGGCTGCCGCCGGTTTTTCACATCCGGGACGCCTTCGACGATTTTTTCGAGATCGTCGCGCCCCACGTGCCTTCGCTCAACGGCGGGGTCCTGCACTGCTTTTCCGGAGATTGGGCCATTGCCGAGAGATGCCTCAACTGGGGATTCTACCTTTCGGTTCCCGGGACGGTCACTTTCCCGAAATCGGAAGTCCTGCGCGATGTCGTGAGGCGCGCCCCGTCCGACCGGCTGCTCGTGGAAACGGACGCTCCCTACCTGACTCCCGTGCCTTTCAGGGGCAAGGTGAACGAACCTTCCCTGGTCTACCATACGGCGGCCAAGGTCGCGGAACTGCGCGGATGCTCCCTGGAGCGAATCGGGGCCGAAACGACGGCGAACGCTCACCGGGTCTTTGGGATCGCGGGCCGGGGCGATGAGGCGGATGCGAAATGATGCCGCGTGATCGTGACTCGGGCGGGGCCGTGTATAGAACGATTCAGCCTCTGGTTCTGGCTTCTTCCTCGCCCAGGAGAAGGGAACTCCTCTCGCTCCTGGGATTGACTTTTGACGTGGTCGTGAGCGGGGTCGACGAGTCCCCGCCCGCTGCGGCAGCGGACCCGGTCGAACTGGTCAGGGGATGGGCAAGGGAAAAGGCGGAAGCCGTGTCTCGACTCCATCCGGACCGCTGGGTGCTCGGGGCCGATACGGCCGTGGTGCTCGGCGGAGAAATATTCGGAAAGCCTTCCTCCTCCGGGGAAGCCGCGTCCATGCTCGAGCGTCTCAGCGGGCGGGTCCACGAGGTGATCAGCGCGGTCTGCCTCACCTATCGGGAACGCCTCTTCGTCCGCGTCATTTCCGTGACCACGGAGGTCCGTTTCAAAAAGTTGTCCGAAGATGAAATAAGGGCTTACGTGGAAAGCGGTGAACCTTCGGACAAGGCGGGGGCTTACGGGATACAGGGTCTTGGGGCCTTCCTTGTGGAATCCGTCAGGGGATCTTATACCAATGTGGTGGGCCTGCCGGTGTGCGAAACGGTGGAACTGCTCACGGGCCAGGGAATCATCGCACCGGCGGGAGCGGGCCGGGCTTTCCCGCCCGGGTGTGTCGATGCGGAAAACAGGGAAAGGGGCGAAAGGTGATGTCTGTCATAGCCGATAATCTCGCGGCGGTTCGGGAACGCATCCGGGCCGCTTGTTCCAGGGCCGGGAGAAATCCGGACGAGGTCAGACTGGTCGGAGTGACCAAAACGGTTTCGAACGATCGCATTCGCGAGGGTGCGGAGGCGGGCCTGACGATCCTGGGCGAAAACTATATCCAGGAGGCCCGGCAGAAGATAGAGGCCCTGCGGGGCCTCGGCGTGTCCTGGCATTTCATCGGGCACCTCCAGTCGAACAAGGCGAAGGTTGCGGCCGAACTGTTCGACTGGGTCCACACGGTGGACAGGGCTTCCCTTGCCGTGGAACTCGACCGGCAGGCCGCAAAAAGAGGACGGGTCATCCCGATCCTGCTCCAGGTGAACGTGGGGGATGAGACGAGCAAGAGCGGCGTGGGGCCGGAGGGTTTGCCCCGGCTTTTCGAATCGGTCCTTCCCCTGAACAATCTGTCCGTCCGGGGGCTCATGGCGATTCCTCCCCTCGAGGAAGACCCCGAGAAAGCCCGCCCGTACTTCAGAATGCTGAGAGACCTTCTCGAACGGCTGAAAGCCGGCGCCCCGCACCCCGGAGAACTCGTCGAGCTCTCCATGGGCATGAGCGGAGATTTCGAAGCTGCCGTGGAAGAGGGGGCGACGTTTGTGAGAATCGGGACCTCGCTCTTCGGGCACAGGCCCGCTATTCATTCCTGATGCGCTGCCGCTGAATCTCCGCGAGGGCAACGGCCCCGGCGGTGGCGGCGTTGAGAGACTGGAGGGGGCCGCCCGCGGGGATCCGAAGCAGCAGGTCGCACGCTTTTCTGATGAGGGGTCTCATGCCCTTCTGTTCGTTTCCCACAACGAGTCCGAGGGGAACGGTGAGGTCGGCCTCGTAGATGCTCGAATTCCCTTCGACATCGAGCCCCGCGATCCAGATACCCCGTTCCTTCAATTGATCGAGGGTCCTCGCCAGGTTTCCCACCATGGCGACCGGAAGGTATGAAATCGCTCCCGAGGCCACCTTGATGACCGTTCCGGTGATTCCGACCGACCGGTCCCTGGGTACGATCACCCCTTTTGCCCCCAGAAAACATGCGCTTCTCATCAGTGCCCCGAAATTCTGGGGGTCCTGCAGACAGTCCAGGATGACCAGGGGTTCCCGTTCATCCGGGGGGCGCTCCAGCAGCGATTCAACGGACACGTAAGGGTATTCCCGCACACGCAGCGCCACTCCCTGGTGGTGGGAATGTCCCACGAGAGCGGAAATCGCTTCCCTGCTTTCCTGCCGAACGGAGATTCCCCGGCTCGTCCCGAGCGCGAGGAGCTCCCGGCACCGGGGGTCGGATCGCGACAGGATCATCTCCAGGACCGGAATTCGATCCGTCAGCAAGGCTTCCCGTCCGGGATTGAAACCCGTGATCCAGATGTCTTGTGCCTGCACCGGGCGTGTCTTCATGGATAAGCTGCCGATAATGGGGAAAGTGGTTTTCAGGAATGGAACTCACGCAGGAAAAATTCTCTCAGCCTGCTCACCTGGATGTCCCGACGGCACCGGCCGGCGCGAAGAATGGCGTTGAAATCGGAAACCGCGTCTTTCAGGACATCGTTCACGATGAGGTAATCATACCAGGGGGCCTGCTGCAGTTCCCTGACGGCGGCGGCGAAGCGCGTCCTGATCTGTTCGTCGGATTCGGTCCCGCGGTGGTTCAGCCGTTCTTCGAGCACCTTCATGGAGGGGGGAACGATGAAGATGGTTCCCGCGTGCGGGTAGGTGCAACGGACCTGCATGGCGCCCTGGACGTCGATGTCCAGCACGATGTCCCTGCCCGCCATCAGCCACGCCTCGACAGGCCCTTTGTCCGTCCCGTAATATTCGCCGTGGACCCTGGCCCATTCCAGGAAACGGCCGCTGTCGATTCCCTGAAGAAACTCCGGCCGGGTCAGGAAGTGGTAATCCTTTCCCGCAGCCTCCCCCGCGCGCGGCGGGCGGGTGGTGCAGGACACGGAATAGCGGACTTCCGGCCATTGTTCGAGGGCGGATCGGATGATCGTCGTCTTGCCGACGCCGGAAGGAGCTGAAACGATAAAAATCTGCCCTGGATAATCACTGATGGGCATGGCGTTATTCTTTTGCCTGTCGGAGCAGGCTCACGTCTTTCACGCTGCTCTCGGTGGTAAGCCTCTGTGCAATGGTTTCCGCCTGTACGCCGGAAAGGATGATGTGATCGCTGTCCGTTATGATGATCGACCGGGTCCTGCGCCCCATGGTCGCATCGATCAGTTTGTTGGCCTGCCTCGCATCTTCTTTCAGTCTCTTCATCGGAGCCGAAGCGGGGGAGACGATCGCCACCACTCTGTTTGCAATCACCGTGTTTCCGAATCCAATATTGAGCAATTTCACTTCCATGAAAGACCCCTCTCCGGCATCAGTTTTTGCATTTACATCCAACATATGAGGTGGAAAATCAAATCGAGAGCGTTGCGGACTCGCGCAAGGCCTGCCGCCCCACCGGCTTCCATCCGGTTCCGGCCTGGGAGATGGCTCCCTGAATCCGACCCCGGAAAGCGGCAAAATCCCGCACGGAATAAGGCGAATTATCCATTGAAGGTCCAGGCAAAAGCAAGGAATTAATCTTTTACGAAGCACTTTTTGCCGCTTCGGGTAAGGTTTGCATCCATGCCCGGCCTGGTTTAAGACGGGTGGCCCGGGCCACCCGATGTGAAGCCGGTACCAACCCGCATCGGCACTGATGCCGACCGGAAGCCGGGGAATCGCCTGTTTTGCCCTGCTTTCCGCGAGAGCCCCGGCATAGGAGCGTTTTGTCTTCGTACTTCCCGGTTTTTGTTTTTCGTTGCGCCGTTGCGTCGTTGCGTGAGGCTTATGTCGACCCGCATCGGCACTGATGCCGACCGGAAGCCGGGGAATCGCCTGTTTTGCCCTGCTTTCCGCGAGAGCCCCGGCATAGGAGCGTTTTGTCTTCGTACTTCCCGGTTTTTGTTTTTCGTTGCGCCGTTGCGTCGTTGCGTGAGGCTTATGTCGACCCGCATCGGCACCATGATGGCACGGGCAACCCGCCTGTCCGTGCGCGAAGCGCGGGAAGGCGACACTTTCCGGCAGCTTTGCCCTGGGTGCGCAGGACCTCCCGCGCAGGACCGGCCGTCTACTCGATGTTTTGCACCTGTTCTTTCAGCTTGCCGATCTCGCCCTTCATCCTGACGACGGCCTGGACCGCCTCAAGATCTCCCGTCTTGACCCCGATGGTATTGGCTTCGCGGTGCAGTTCCTGGGTGAGAAAATCAAGCCTTCTCCCATCCGATGCGGCATCGGGAGAGAGGAGTCCGGACAACTGGTCGATATGGCTTTTGAGCCGCACGATTTCCTCGTTGATGTCGGACCGTTCGGCCAGGTACGCCACTTCCTGAAGCAGACGGTTTTCGTCGATTTCGGTGTCCGCCAGGAGTTCGCGGACCCGGTCCCTGATCTTCTGGTGGTACTCCGCGAGCACCAGGTCTCTGCGCCCTTCGACCGTGGCCAGTTCCCGCCTGAGGGCATCGAGTCGGACGAGGCAATCCAGGCGGAGCGATTCCCCTTCCTGCTGTCTCATCCGCCGCACCTGCTCCAGGGCTTCCCCCAAGGCACATGTCAGAAGACGGCCGACGATTTCCCTGTCCATCATCTCTTCCCGCGATTCATAGATGTGCGGAATCTGAAGAAGGTCCTGCAGCTTCGGCGGGTCGCTCGCCGGGAGGTTCCGGTAGAGGTCCCGCATCTGTTCCCAGTAGTGGCGGGCGAGGATCATGCTTATGGGCGGGGCCTTGAGCGCCGGGTTCGTCGATTCCATCTGGACAAAAACTTCCACCCGGCCGCGCTTGATGTCGGCGGCAATGCGCTTGCGGCAAGGATCCTCGAATTCGAGGAAATTCTTGGGCATGCGCAGCACCACGTCCAGGAACCGGCTGTTCAGGGTCCTTATTTCGACGGTCATCAGATACCCGGACTCTTCTTTCCGGGTCCGCCCGAAGGCGGTCATGCTTGAAATCAAGGGTTGTCTCCTTTGCGGGAATATTTGCGGGGGAGTTTGCCGGTCCTCTGAAAAACGAGCTTCTGCCGCAGAACGCCCAAGAAGTGGATCAGCCGAGGATCGCTGTAATCCGGGTAGGTCCAGGGGAGAGTCCGGTATGAACCCTTGCCGTAGATGAGCGTCAAGTCCCCGTAAATCCCGTTTCTAAGATAGATTCTGTGCGTGTAGTTTTTCCCGGTCGCAAGGATCAATCGCTCCTCGCTGAGGATTCCGGGGTCCAGGTTCACCTGCCGCTTTCCATCGGACATGAACCGCTTTTCGATTTCGTTTGTGAGAAGTTTAATGTCCGCGAGCGATTCCTGGCGAACCGGATCGAGAAAGCTCACCACCTGCCGCTGGATGGCCTCGCCCATTTCCCGGTTGTAATAGGTCGTGTACCCGAAGGGGGCGGGTTCGATGGCGAGGTCCATGGGTCCGAAATGTTCGCACAGAACGGCCAGAGCGGAGCCGCGTGCATCGGGGTTGCCGGAGAGGATTCCCACGATGAGTTTGGCTGAAAGCGGTTCTTTGGGGCTGCTCATGAGTGTCTTCGGTCCGTCAGCAATTTTCGATCGCCGCCAGGAGTTGTTCGGAAGTCACGGCGGCCGTTCCGACTTCCCCCACCACGATGCCGGCGGCCAGATTGGCGAGGAGCGCCGCTTCGATCGGGGACAGGCCGGCGGCTACACCGAGAGTCACCACCGCCGTGACCGTGTCCCCCGCGCCCGTTACGTCGAAGACCTTTCGAGCGACGGTCGGTATGTGGGTGACGTGGCTGTTCCGGTCAAAGAGGCTCATCCCGTCTTTCCCCCGGGTGATCAGCACCGCCTCGCATCCGAGTAGCTCCAGCAGACGCCCGCCGGCCCGGACAAGCGAATCCTCGTCGCGGATTTCGATTCCCGACATCCGCGCGGCCTCATGATGATTCGGGGTAACCATGGTGACCTGCCGATAGAGGTGTACGTGCTGGACTTTCGGATCGACGATAATCGGGATCTTCGAATCCCCGGCCGCGGATCGTACGGAATCCATGAATTCGGGAGTCACGACGCCCTTGGCGTAATCGGAGATGATAATGGCGTCGGTCCGATCGAGGTTGTTCGTGACGAAGGCGGACATCATTGCCGCGGAACCGGTGCTGAGGGGCGCACGCCGTTCACGGTCGAAGCGCACCACCTGCTGGTTCCTGGCTATGATCCGGGTTTTCAGGGTAGTGGGGCGGTCCGGTTCGATGATCAGCCCGTCGGTAAGAACGGAGATTCCTTCAAGGAGATTCAACAGCTCACGGCCCGGAAGATCGTCCCCGATGACGCCCAGAACGGAAGCTTTGCCGCCGAGCTTCGCAACGTTGTGCACCACGTTGGCCGTGCCTCCCAGGAGCCGGGTTTCCTCCTGCACTTCGACTACGGGAACGGGGGCCTCGGGCGAAATCCTGCGGACCTCGCCCCAGATGAACGTGTCGAGCATCAGGTCGCCCGCCACGAGAAGCCGGCAGTGCGGGAAAGATGCCACCGCATTGCGGAGTCGGCCTTTCTCCTCCGGGGAGAGATGAAGATGATTCTGCATTGTTGGGAAAAACCTTATTGCTGGAGCGGCTTCGCTTCCTCAATCAACATGATGGGAATGCCGTCCCGAATTTCATAGAGGAGCCCGCACTGCTTGCAGATCAGGCCGTCCTGGGATTCATTCAGGTAAATGTTCCCCTTGCACTTGGGGCAGGCGAGAATATCGAGTAGGTCCTTGCTTATCGTCATGATCACCTCGAAGGCGGGCTCACTGCTTGTTCAAAACCCCGGCCTTGTCTTCATTGTCGATGTCTTTGGCCTCATTGCCTTCCATATCCAGAATCTGCTGATAACTCTGAATGACGGCACGGAGCCTGGATTCGAGCTGAATGCGCTGGCGCTTGAGTTCGGCGATGTCCTGATTGAGCTGGCCGAGCCGCCGGTGCGCCCCTTCCACGATCTTTTCCGCTTTGAGTTCCGCTTCCGACAGGGTCAGCCGGGCTTCCTTCTCCGCGTTGGTCTTCATCTGCTCGATGGATTTGTGAGCGTTCATCAGGACGTTTCGGATGGTGTTTTCCCTGTCCTTGAACTCCTTGAGTTCCTTCTCCTGTTCCTGAAGCGTCCTCTTGAGCGTGGACGCCTCGATTTTCAGGTCCCTGATCTCATCGGTCAACTGCTGGATTTGGGTATTTACCTCCCCCTGGTCGTAACCTCTCCAGCGGACACGAAACCGCGCGTTTCGGATCTCGGATGTTCCATTATCCACGGTCTTCCATTCCTTTCAGTGTGCATGTGCCCATGCGCCAGGCCCGGCCAAAAGACGCCTGCCGCCGCGGCGGGAAGGCTAAGCGCCCATCCGTATGGCCATGCCCGCAAGTGAAGGGACGACAAAGTCGTCCAGGAAGAGAATCACCAGGATGACGATCATGGGTGAAAAATCAATGCCGCCGAAAAACACGGGGAAGCGCCTGCGGATGGCGTACAGAACGGGCTCCGTGGCGTTATAGAGGAAGCGGACGATCGAATTGTACGGATCGGCATTGACCCACGAAATGATCGCCCGTGCGATGATCATGTACATGTACAGGTTGAGGACGATATGTATGATCTTGGCCAGAGCCAGGATCAGATTGGTGAGGATAAACATGGTTCCCCCGTTGTTGGCGGAATTGAAACGGTAAAGGCTGAATTTCCCGAATTTCCAAAGCTGAAACTACTGTTTTTCCCGCCTCATGTCAACTCGAAGTCATTTTCCGGGAAAAACAACGGCGTGGCGGCCGGGACCGCGCGCAGCGCTCTCTCTCCGTGCGCGCAGTCACCCTGGGGCTGTAGAACCGCATTGAATCCGGCCTTTGGCTCTCTCCCCGTGCGTGCAGGCACCCTCGGACACCCTTTGCGGAGAGCGCCCCGTGCCGGGGTCAGCCGGGTCGTGCCGCGAATCCCCGGTTTCAGGTGCTCGGACGAGACGGAGATCCCCCTCCGGGAACATTAAAGCCCGTGCCGAGCGAACTCACCAGGATTCCGGTTCCGAGGATCACCAGGCCGACCGCCCCTGTACACGAAATGCTCTCCCCGAGGATCAGCCGGGCGAGCAGAGTGGCGCCGATGGGTTCTCCCAGGATCAGCACCGCCACGACGCTGGAGGAGAGGTATTTGAGCGACCAGTTGAACGTCGTGTGCCCGATCAGTTGGGGCACAACCGCCAGGAGGACCAGGAAGAGATAGGTCCTGCGGTTGAAACCGCTCAGGGGAATTCCCGCCGCCAGGCTGCACGCAATGAGGAACAGGGCCGCAATGCCGTAAACGGCCAGGGTGTAGGTGGGAAGGTCGAGCGAGCGGCGAAGCGATCGGCCGGCCATGAGGTAGCCCGCGGCCATGAGCGCCCCGCAGAGGGCGAGGAAATCGCCCAGGAGCGCCCGGCCCGAGAAGGCGTAATCGGTCCCCGCGAGTACGATGCTGCCGGCGGTGGCCGTCAGGAGACCCGCCACGATGAGACGGTTCAGACGTTCATGGAGAAAAAACCATGAAAACAACGCCGTGAAAATGGGAGTGGCGTTCACGAAGGTGACGGCACTTGCCACCGAAGTCATTTGAAGCGAATAGATCCAGCACGCGAAATGAAAGGCAAGGAAAAAACCCGAGAGCAATGTTATGATAACGGTGCGGGTATCCCATGCGGAGCGGCTGGTCCTGCCGGGGCCGGCGGCGAAGTACGGCGCGATGAGGAGCGAGGCGATGGCCACCCTGTATGCGGCTATTGCGAGGGGTGGGGCGTCGGCCAATCGAATAAAGATCGATGCGAATGACAGTGCCGCAACGCCCAGAAAGGCACAGGACCACAGAACGCGGGGGCGGGGGCGCTCAGGTGCAGTGGTTTCGGTGGAAGACGAACCGGTCATCGGCAAGAAGGTGCACCTCCAAAAATACCTTGACAGCAGGCAGCGGTGTCCAGTATATAGAAGCGTTTCAATATCTTTCCAGAGGAGGCATGAGATGCTAAAAAGCCCGTGCTTGAGCTGTGACCGCGCCAATGAGGACAAGAACAAGTGTCTGGAAGAGTGCGAAAGGCTCCGAGAATACCAGGAATTGATCCTGAAGCAAGGCATTTATGCAACGATGTGAAGGCCCGGTGATCCGCCACTGACATGGCGGCCGCCAGGCCGCCTTTTTTATCCGGAAATGCGGCAACACCCGCGGACGTCCGGTAAAGTTGATCGCGATAATGGTTGGAGGATGTTCCTATGTATGCAATATTGAAGTCGGGTGGGAGGCAGTACGAGGTAAGGCAGGGCCAGGTGGTCAAGGTCGAAAAGCTTCCCGGTGAAGTGGGAGACGGCGTGACCCTCGGTGAAGTGCTTTTGTTCGCAGACGGGGAAGATATCCAGGTCGGGCAGCCCGTGCTTCCGGAAGTTGTGGTCGAGGGGAAGATCATCGAACAGGGCCGTTCCCGCAAGCTGGTTGTTTTTAAGCACAAAAGGCGCAAGGATTACAGCAAGAAACAGGGCCACCGCCAGTTTTATACGGCCATCCGGGTAGACGCGATCGTACGTCGGGGCCAGCAGGCTCCTGAGGAAAACGCGGCGGAAGCCTAAAAACCGAAGTCGATATTGGAGGAATCATCCATGGCACATAAGAAAGCCGGAGGCAGTTCACGAAATGGCCGGGACAGTGCGGGCCAGCACAGAGGGGTGAAGAAGTTCGGCGGCGAGCAGGTACGGGCCGGGAATATCCTGGTGCGGCAGCTCGGGACCAAATTCCACGCGGGCAGGAACGTGGGTTTGGGCAGGGACTACACTCTATTTTCCCTGATCGATGGGGTTGTGGCATTCGAACACAAGGACAAGACACGCCAGCAGATCAGCGTTTATCCGATCCCGCCGCAAGAATAATCTCCTTCCCTTCCGTTGATCCGAATGTGTCGGGTCATTTACAGATCCTTTCAAATCCCGCGTTTCCCGCATGTTCCGATGAGGAGCAGGGGAAGCGCGGGGCTGTATACTTATTCCCGGGGTGCGGAGGCCACTCGCTTCCGTCCCGACCCCGAGATGCGATCCTTTCCGGCTGCGAACCGAATCCTTATGCGGGAAACCGCATTTTGAGAATCGGGATACGGAGGCACATGAAATTCGTCGATGAAGTGAAGGTCCGGCTGCTTGCCGGCGCGGGCGGGAACGGCTGTATCAGTTTCCGCCGTGAAAAATACGTTCCCAAGGGTGGACCGGACGGAGGCGACGGAGGCCACGGAGGGAGCATATACTTCGAAGCGTCGGAAAGAAAACACACGCTCCTCGATTTTCGGTTCAGAAACCTTTTCAAGGCCCGGCGGGGCGGGCACGGAGAGGGGCAGAACCGTCACGGGAAGAGCGGGGAGGACCTCATCATGGAGGTCCCCGTTGGCACGGTGGTGAAGGACGTGGCCACGGGGGAGCTGCTGGCCGACCTGTCGCAGCAGGGGCAGAAGTGGCTTGCGGCGAAGGGCGGTCGCGGAGGACGGGGCAATGCCAGGTTTGCGTCATCGACGAGGCAGGCGCCGCGCGTGGCCGAAGATGGAGGGGAAGGCCAGGAGCGGGAATTGCTCCTTGAATTGAAACTGATCGCGGACGTCGGACTGGTGGGACTTCCCAACGCCGGAAAATCGACCCTGATCTCCGTCGTTTCAGCCGCTCAGCCCAAAATAGCCGACTATCCGTTCACCACCCTGGTCCCGGCCCTGGGGGTCGTGCGATACGGGGATGCGCCTCCGTTCGTCATGGCCGACATCCCGGGCCTCATCGAAGGGGCGCACACGGGAACCGGCCTGGGGACGAGGTTTCTCCGGCATATAGAACGGACCCGGATCCTGATTCACCTGATCGATGTCTCTTTGATTCCGGAGGACGATCCCTTGAAGCCCTACCGGCTCATTGAGCACGAGCTGAATAGCTATTCGGATAAAATGGCCCGGAAGCTCCAACTGATCGTTCTCAATAAAATCGACGTTGAACCTGACGGGGAAAAGCTCAAACGCATCGCCGCCGTTTACGGGGAACTCGGACATCCGGTTCTGCTGATTTCGGCCGTGACCAGGGAAGGAATCGATCGGCTGCTGGTGGCCCTGGTGAGGGCTCTCACTCCGCCGGACGCCGCAGAGGGTGAGGACTGACGGGGGGCCTCCGGATCGGCCCCGACGAAGAACTTCCTTGTGGGTCGCGACGTCCGTGGGAAAATTGCTTGCTCTGCTCATTCCTTTTCTATAGGTTTAAATTCGTTGTAAAAAAGTCTTTCATCGGCGCTTATTTCCTGCGGGCCGCGACGGATCGTCACGGGCCCGGCCCGCGGAAAACCTGGAGGAACTGAGAGCCCATGCAGGAATTTCCAGATCGAAAAGAGTATTTCGCCAAATGCCGCCGCCTGGTGATCAAGGTCGGCAGCGCCGTTATTACCGGACCCCGGGGGCTCAACAGGGTAATGGTCCACCGCCTGGCCGACCAGATCGCCGAACTGAAGGAGCGGGTGCACGGATGCGAAGTGGTCGTTGTGTCTTCCGGAGCGGTGGCGTCGGGTTTTCGGAAGGTTGGGCTCGCCGACCGCCCGCGAACCATCCCGCAGAAGCAAGCAACGGCGGCCGTCGGCCAGAGTGTCCTTATGGAAGCGTGGGAAGCGGCCTTTGACAAATACGATCTCCTGGTCGCCCAGTTGCTGCTGACCACCGAGGACCTCGCGCACCGGCACCGGTATCTCAATGCCAGAAACACCCTGGAAACGCTGCTCGGGTGGGGAATCTTGCCGGTGGTGAATGAAAATGATACCGTGGTCGTAGAGGAAATCAAGTTCGGTGATAACGATCAGCTTTCGGCCTTCATCGCGGGCCTGATCGGCGCCGATCTCGTCGTGAACCTCACCGACACGCAGGGGCTCTATGATTGCGACCCGCGTGAGAACAGCTCGGCCTCCCTCATCCCCATCGTGCACCGCATCGACTCCAGGGTCCTCGCATGTGCGACTCCGCGGGCCGGGTCCGTGGGGACGGGGGGAATGCTGAGCAAGATCAAGGCGGCGAAGAAGTGCCTCTCACTGGGAATTCCCATGATCATTGCCCCGGGTAAGGAACGTGATATACTGCTGCGGCTGCATGAGGGGGAGACGCTCGGCACCGTCTTCCTGCCCAGGGAACGGATGTACCAGGGCAGAAAACTGTGGCTCGCGAATCTGCCCAAACCGGCCGGAGATTTGACCCTGGATACAGGGGCGGTCCTGGCTTTGCGCAAAAAGGGAAAGTCCCTGCTGCCCATTGGAGTTCGGGAGGTGACGGGGTCTTTCGGGGTCGGTTCACCGGTGAGGTGCCTGGATGAAGCCGGGAATGTGGTGGGTATAGGCCTGAGCAATTACCGGTCGAGCGAAATCGAGAGCATCAAGGGGCATCACACTGAAGAGATAGAGGGAATCATCGGATACAAGCATTCCGATGAGGTGATCCACCGCAACAATTTCGTCCTGGCTGATGAAATGTTCGAAGAGGGCGATGGAGGACCGGATGCGTGAAGAGATGCTGACGATGGGCAAAAAAGCCGTCATCGCGGCTCATGGCATGGGTAAAATCGGCGATGGTCCGAAGCGCCGGGTGCTCGAAGACATGGCCCTGGCCCTGGAAACGCAGCGACCGTCCATTGCCGAAGCCAATGAAAAAGACCTGCGGTCCGCGGTGGAAAAAGGCCTTTCCGAGGCGAAAATCGACCGGCTGAAATTGAGTGACAAGGTGCTGGGCGAGATGGCCGAAGGATTGAAGCAGGTCGCGTCGCTGCCCGACCCGGTCGGGGAAATCACCCGGATGTGGACGAGGCCGAACGGCCTTCGCGTCGGCCGTATGAGGATCCCTCTGGGGGTGATCGGAATCATTTATGAATCCCGTCCGAATGTGACCGTCGATGCCGCTGCGCTCTGCATCAAGGCCGGAAACGCGGTCATTTTGCGGGGCGGGTCCGAGGCCTTCCATTCCAACCGGCGCCTGGCGGAAATCCTGCGCGGCTGCCTCGGGAGGAACGGGCTTCCCGAAGATGCCGTTCAATTCGTAGGGACCACGGACCGTGACGCCGTACTGGATATGCTCAAACTGGAAGAATATATCGACGTCATGATTCCCCGCGGCGGGGAAGACCTCATCCGGTTTGTGGCCGAGCATGCGAGAATGCCCGTCCTGAAGCACTACAAAGGGGTCTGCCACGTCTACGTCGATGAGGACGCGGACATTGAAATGGCCACGCGCATCTGTATCAATGCAAAGGTTCAGCGCCCCGGGGTCTGCAATGCCATGGAGACCCTGCTGGTTCATGAAGGGATCGCGGAACGGTTTCTTCCCCGCATGGCCGCGGCGTTTCGCGCGGAAGGGGTGGAACTGCGCGGCTGTGAGCGGACTCGGCGGCTGGTCCCCGGGTGTGTTCCGGCGACCGAGGAAGACTGGTACGCCGAATACCTGGACCTGATCCTCGCGGTGAAAGTGGTCGACGGCATGGATCAGGCGATCGACCACATCACGGCCTACGGCTCTCATCACACCGAGGCCATCGTAACGGAAAACCTGGACCGGGCGCACCGCTTTCTTCAGGAGGTGCAGTCCTCCCTCGTGCTCGTCAACGCGTCAACGCGCTTCAACGATGGCTTCCAGCTCGGATTGGGAGCGGAAATAGGCATTTCCACGTCGCGGCTGCACGCCTTCGGCCCGATGGGGGTCGAGGAACTGACGACAACCAAGTTTATCGCACTGGGCAACGGTCAGTTGCGCGATTGACGGGCGGGAAGCGATGGAGCGTGGAGGCATGCCTCGCCGAATAGGGGTCATGGGAGGGACCTTCGATCCGATCCACCTGGGACATCTCCGGACCGCCGAAGAGGCCGCCGAGTGCCTTGGGCTCGAATCGCTTTATTTCATTCCGTCCGCGTTCCCTCCTCATAAGCCCGACAAAAAAATCCTTGCTTTCGAACACCGCTGGCGGATGCTGGAACTGGCGGTGCAGGACCATCCCAAGTTCCGGCTCTCCGATATCGAACTGAGGCTGCCCGGAAAATCCTACACCGTGCTCACGCTGCAAAGGCTGCTCGACGAATCTCGAAACGAGGTGGAGTTCTATTTCCTCGTGGGCCTGGACGCGTTCCTGGAACTGAACACATGGTGGCATTATCATGAGCTGTTCGAACTGGCTCACATGTGTGTGCTGAGGCGCCCGGAGTACAGGCAGGAAGGACTGGATGAGTTCCTCAAAACCAACATTTCCCCGGACTACCGGTGGAATGAGGACGAAGGGTTCTATGAACATCCGCGGCTTTTCCCCGTCCATCCCCTCAGGAACACGCATCTTGGAATCTCGTCCACCCGGATCCGGCGCTTGGTGTCGGAGGGACGGTCCGTGCGCTATCTGGTCCTTCCCGAGGTTATGCGTTATATTGCCGAAAAGCGTCTTTACACTTTAGAGGAATCAAGGCCTGACGTAAAAAGAGGAAAATGTTCATTATGACCCGAATAAAGAGCGGAATCGGCGTGCCGCAAAACTCAGGGGAAGTTCCGGAGCGAAAACCGACGGATGCGGAAAGCAAGGCTTCACTCTGCGCGGAGGAAGCCCTCAATTACAAGGCCGTCGATCCGGTTGTCCTGGACGTTTCCGATCTTGCCTCTTTTGCGGATTATTTTGTGATTTGCAGCGGCAAGTCTACCCGGCAGGTGCAGGGAATCGCTGACAATATCGAAACGAGGCTGAAAGCACTGGGTGTAAAGCCGCTGGGAATAGAAGGGTTCCACGAAGGGCAATGGATCTTGATGGACTATGGCGATGTAATCGTCCATATTTTTTACGAGCCGGTTCGCTATTTTTATGACCTTGAAAGCCTGTGGTCTGAAGCGGATGCGGTGCACCCGGGGGGTGCTTCCGATGAGGCCGAGGACCAGGAGACAAAGGATTTATTATGAAGTCGCTGGCCGGAAGGTTAAAATACGCTGTGGCTGTTGCCACCAGCATTTGCCTCCTCCTCACCGGCACCTTCGTACCATTGCAGAAAAGTTCGGCCTATACAATGAGCGAAGAAAAGGAAGTGGGCCGTAAGGTACTGGAAGCCGTCAGGAAACACATGCAGGTGGTAGACGATGGCGAAGTTCAGACCTATGTCCAGTCCATCGGCGATCGAATCGTCAGACAGTTCAACGCAAATCCCTATGATTACAAGTTTTTCGTAATCAACGAATCGATACCCAACGCTTTTGCCGTTCCCGGAGGCTATATTTTCATTTTCCGCGGACTCATCGAAATGATGGACACCGAAGGGGAACTGGCGAGCATCCTTTGCCACGAATGCGGGCACATCCAGGGAAGGCACATGCAGAGGCAGGCGGAGCAGAATAAGATGCTCAGCATTGCGTCCCTGGCGGGTATAGCCACGGGAATCCTGCTGGGTATGTCGGGCGGCGGGGCCGTTGGCTCGGGGCTCGCGTTGGGGAGTGCCGCCGGGGTGCAGACCGCCGCCCTGCAGTACAGCCGCGAATATGAAGCCGAAGCCGATCAGCTCGGATTCAAGTACCTTTGCGGGGCCGGATATCCCCCCGGGGACATGGTGACCATCATGCACAAGCTTGATCAGTGCAAATGGCTCGTCAATTCCAAGGTCCCTTCGTATCTCCTCACTCACCCGACCAGCGCCGAAAGAGTCCAGCATCTGCAGGACATGGTACAGAAGCAGAAAAGCCAGGCAAACAGGCCCGCAATTTCCCCTTCCATAGGTGACTTCGGCATCATGAAGGCGGCCCTGGTTGCCGATTATTCCGAACCGGAGAAGGCGACGGAGCAATTTCAGGCCGCCGCCCGCAAGAACCCGGCCGAGTCGGCTTACGGCCTCGGCAGGCTTTATCTGCGGATGGGCAATTCCACGGATGCCCTTACAAAACTCCAGGAAGCGGCCAGGCTCCGTCCGGGCAGTCCCCTCATACTGTGCAGCCTGGGTTCGGTCTATCATCAGATGGGAAAATTGCCCGAAGCCCAGAAGTCGCTTGAAACCGCCCTGATGCTGGATCCCTCGGCTTCGATCGCCCACTACAGACTCGCGCTCGTTCTCATGGATGAGGGGCGAAAAGACGATGCATACCAGCATTTGAACCAAATCCAGGCACTTGCCGGCGTTTTTCCCGACATCGATTACCAGATGGGAATTCTCCTGGGCCAGTTGAATCAGATCGGCCAGGCCCACCTTCACCTCGGCCGGTATTACGAGCACAAACAGGACATGAAGCTGGCCCTGTTCCACTACAAGAAGGCCAGGACCCTCTTGAAGGATTCGGTGGCGCGGATCGATGAACTGGATGAATCGATCAAATCACTCGAGAAAATGACGAAGGGCAAGGGGCCGCCGTCCTGAGACCCGGCGGGCGCGGGATTTCAGTTCCGACGCCTCCCGTGCCGAATACTTCCTGGTGGCTTGTGAAAGAGGCCGGTTTTATTTCAACCCGGCGGATCGATTTATCGCGTGGTGCTCCGGATGTTTCACGTCCTGGCGGAGAACCGGGAGGCGTTCGTGCTTCCGGAGGGGTACCGCAATGCTTTTTTTGAGCGGCATATTTTAGACGCAATCATCAAAGCGGGGTGAGACCTGATGTTTCAGGAACAGTCGAAGCAAACGATTCTGCTTTTTCTTGGGTTAATCGGAATAATCGTATCCGGGCTTGCCGGCCTGTCTGAGTACGTACCGGCACTGCAATCGTTTTGCGCCAGTTTCTCGAACGGGTGCAAGGATACGGCTACCGTCACCCTCCTTCATTTACCCGTGTGGGCGTGGGGGGTCGTTTTTTATGCCGTTCTGACCCTTTGCCTCTGGCGCCTGAGGAAGGCGGTCGTCTGGTTCGTGTCGGCGGGTACGGGGGTTGAGGTCGTACTGGTGTGGACCATGTGGACCATGAAGGCGTTCTGTGTTTTCTGCATTGCAAACTTCCTGGTCATTCTTCTGATTTTATTGATATCATTTGAGAAACGCAACTTCTGGCAGACGCTTGCTATTGCGTCTCTTTGCTGGGTGGTGGCCTTTTTCAACATCCCGTCCGAAAACCGGGCGACCCCCCTTCCGACGGAAGGCGCCGGGGACCAGCCCCGGATCGTGGCCCAGATAGGCCGGGAAAGCGTGACAAGCGAGCGCCTGGATCGAATGGTGGGTTCGAAGCTGCTGGATCTGCAAAAGGAGATTTACAAGCTGAGGAAGGACCGTCTGGACCAATTGGTCATGGACCAGTTGGTCACGGAAGAAGCCGCTTCCAGGAACATGACCCTTGAAGACCTGGTGAATAAAGTCATCGTCCCGGTCCCCCCCAAGGTCGAGGAAGCGGAAATCGATGGATATATCAGGGAAAACCGCGATCATTTGAAGGACTGGACCGGCGCTCCGGATGACCTGAAGAACCGGATCAGGACTTATTTCGAACAGCAGAAACGATACAATGCGATTGTCCAATACGCGAAGACGCTTGAACCCAAATATGGGGTGACCATATATCTGAAAGAGCCGCAGCCGATTCTTGCCAGGATCGATGTGGAAGGAAGTCCTTCCATCGGTCCCGCCGATGCCGCGGTAACCATCG
Organism: uncultured Syntrophobacter sp.; assembly: GCA_963663685.2. Lineage (GTDB taxonomy): Bacteria > Desulfobacterota > Syntrophobacteria > Syntrophobacterales > Syntrophobacteraceae > Syntrophobacter. The sequence goes on from CAXXDT010000016.1 coordinate 105,616, forward strand.
TGGAATACTCGGATTTCCAGTGCCCGGCGTGCCGCGCCACTCACGAAGTCGTCCAGAAGCTCAGGAGTACCTTCGGAAACCGGGTCCGGTGGGTGTTCAAGGATTATCCCCTGAAGAAGCACAAGTATGCGCAAAGCGCGGCCGAGGCGGCCAGGTGCGCCGGGCTGCAGGGTAAGTACTGGGATTACCAGAATGTCCTTTACGCTTCCCAGGAGGAATTCACACCGGATAAACTTGTGCAGTTTGCCCAGGGGCTCGGCCTGTCGACGGGAGAATTCAAGCAGTGTCTTGAGAGCGGACGGTTCAAGGCATCCGTGGAACAGGGCCAGAAGGAAGCTATCAGCCTCGGCGTGGACAGGACCCCTTCCTTTTTTATCAATGGAAAGCTTGTCGTAGGCGGGCCCAGTTTTGATTCGTTCAAACGCATGATCGAAGAAGAACTGAACAAGCCGAAACGGGAACCATAGGATTGCGCCGCGGTTGCGGCATTCCTCCTCCTCTTCTTCTTCCCGAAACCGCATTGCCCGTGGGTTTGGCGAATACCGGAGACGTTTGTTTATTTCTTGACGATACAATCCGGGTGGTGTTAGCGTAACTGTTCGTTCAATTCCGGGGGCATTGGAGTTCGATGTCGAAATCGAAAATACGGGAACCATGGGGCCGAAGAGTCCCGTGGGATTTTCCACGTTGGAGGAGGCTGATAGATGAAAGTTCTGGTCAGTGATAAGCTGGCTGAATCGGGGGTCAGGAAGCTAAAGGCTGTTCCCGGCTTAGAAGTGGATGTCAAGACCGGCCTCGGTCCCGATGAGCTTATCCGGGTTATTAAGGATTATGATGCCCTGGTGATCCGCAGCGCCACCAAGGCGACGAAAGAATTGATAGAAGCGGCCGACAACCTGAAGGTCATAGCCCGGGCCGGCATCGGTCTGGACAATGTGAACATCGAAGCCGCGAGCAAGCGCGGCATCGTGGTCATGAACACCCCGGAGGGGAACGTCGTGACGACGGCCGAGCACGCCATCGCCATGATGCTGGCCCTCAGCCGCAGTGTTCCCCAGGCGACGAATTCCATAAAGTCCGGGAAATGGGAAAAGAACCGTTTCATGGGGCGGGAGGTCTTCAACAAGAACCTTGGAATCATCGGCATCGGTCGGATCGGACGGATCGTGGCCGACCGGGCCAAGGGTCTGAAGATGAACGTCCTCGGATATGACCCGTTCATCAGCGCGGAAGTGGTGGAGAAGCTCGGGATCGAAGCGGTGAGCTTCGAGGAACTTCTGACCCGTTCGGACTATATCACGGTCCACACGCCGCTTACCCAGGAGACGAAAAATATCCTGAACGCCAAGGCTTTCGCCAAAATGAAACACGGGGTCTTTGTCCTGAATATCGCCCGTGGAGGCATCGTCAACGAGCAGGACCTGTGTGAAGCCATCAAGTCGGGAATTGTGGCCGGCGCCGCCCTGGACGTTTTTATCCAGGAACCTCCCAAGGATAATCCCCTGCTCGCCCTCGAAAACGTGATCGCGACCCCTCACCTGGGCGCATCCACGGACGAGGCCCAGGAGAACGTGGCCGTGGCCGTTGCGGACCAGGTTATCGATTATCTCCTGCGCGGAACCATCCGGAATGCGGTCAATGCGCCCAATATCGACGGCGCGGTCCTGGCCAGGCTTCGGCCGTTCCTGCACTTGGCCGAGAACCTCGGCTCCGTTCTTACCCAGATCACCAAAGGCGCCATTCAGAAGGTATCCATCGAATATATCGGCGAAGTCGCTTCTATGGAGACGCAGCCGCTTACCTATTCCATTCTCAAGGGAATGCTGTCCCCCATACTCGGCGACATGGTGAACTTCGTGAACGTTCCGGTTCACGCCAAAGAGAGAAACATCAAGGTGACGGAATCCTTCCAAAGCGAGGCGGAGGATTTCAGGAACCTCATCAGCATCTACGTGAAAACGTCCGAAGATGAGAACGTGGTGGCGGGGACGCTTTTCGGGAAAAAGGATTCGCGCATGGTCCGCCTGAACGACTTCCGCCTGGAAGCGGCCATGGAAGGGCACCTGCTGCTCATCTACAATATCGATACTCCGGGGACGATCGGAGCGATCGGGAGTTGCCTCGGCCGCCACGATGTGAATATTTCGATGATGGACGTCGGGCAGGTCCTGGATCGCGGGCAGAACATCATTTTCCTGCGTACGGACTCTCCGGTCCCGGATCATGTGAAAGAAGAACTCCTGGCCATGGACAACGTAAACGTGGTTCAGGCCATCGAACTTTGATCCGCCGGAACGAGAGGCGATGCGGGTGATCCCGGACGGGTCCGTGTCCGCCTGATCCCGGAATCCTCTCCCGGCTTGTTTTTGCGGAAGAGGGGACGGATGGCCTCCCCTTGCGGCAGGGGGGCCGCCCGGCAATGCCCGGCTATGAATTTGCAAGACTTGTGTGACTTGCGGAAGGAGCACGGCGCCGTCGTGTATGCCGTCCGGGCCGTAGGCCGGATGTGGCAGGATTTTTCTGGAGCGGATTCTCAAGTCAACGGCATTGAGGGAAAGGGAGCACTATGGGAGAGAAAGAAGAAGACAGGGGTTTTGTCGTAAAGGATCGCCGCAGGGTGTCCATGGAAGGCGCGGAAGCCGAACCGGCCGCGCCGGTCGGCGAGAGTGCTCAAAAACAGGAAGAGAAAGCTCCGGGCCGCGAACCGGACCAGGCATCCATGGAAGAGGAGGCACGCCATATTCCCATGCCGGCGGTGACGCTGGCAACCTTTGTGTGGTCGTTGAGTTCTTCCGCCCTGGTGCATCTTGGTGAAGTCCCCGACCCCATGAGCCAGGAAGTGCGGGTCGACCTGCCGCTTGCCAAGCAGGTCATCGACACTCTGGGCATGCTCCAGGAGAAAACGAAGGGCAACCTCGATGCCGAGGAAGACCGGCTCCTTAAAACGCTGCTCTATGACCTGCGCCTGCGCTACGTTCAGAAGAGCGGGAAATAGGGCGACTGCTTTTCCGGAAGCTCTTCCCGCGGAAGGATGAGGTTTTGGCCGTCAGGATCCAGGTTCCGGCGAAAATCAATCTGTGGCTGGAAGTCCTCCGCAAACGTGCCGACGGTTACCACGAGGTGTCGAGCCTGATGCTTCCCATCGGGGTCTACGACACCTTGAGACTGGAACTCGGGACGGAAGGGGGAATCCGCATGGAAACGGACAGTGCGGAGGTCCCGGCGGACAGTGACAATCTTGCCTGGCGGGCCGCCGCGCTTTATCTTGAAACCGCCGGCCTGTCGTCCGGAGTTTCGATTGCGCTGGAAAAGAAGATTCCGATCGGAGCGGGTCTGGGCGGAGGAAGTGCCGACGCCGCGGGCGTTTTGGTCGGTTTGAACCGGTTGACCGGTGAACGGCTTTCCCGTGACGAACTTCAGGCCGCGGCGGCGAAGCTCGGGGCGGACGTTCCGTTCTTCCTCTACCGTGTTCCGGCTCTTGCTAAGGGTATAGGAGAAAAGCTCGAGTGGGTCCGGGGCGTCCCAAGCTATCCGATGGTGCTCATCAAACCGCCCGTATGTGTTCCAACTCGCTGGGTTTATCAAAGTTTGAAGTTGACAAGAGGAGAAAGCCGCATTAAACTCCCAGCGTTTTTAGCCATGCTTTGGAGCCTCAAAGACTTTCTCCAGAACGATTTGGAAACCGTAACGCTGCGGGAATTCCCTTTGCTTGTTCAGATAAAGGAATGGTTCGCGGAAGCGGGCTCCTTGGGGTCGCTCATGAGCGGAAGCGGGCCGACTGTCTTCGGTATCTTCCCGGACAGGGGCCGGGCGGAAATCGCTTGTGCACGGGCCCGGCAGGCCTGGGAAGGTTGCTGGGTTGAGGTGACGGAAAGCCTGGGCAGTACGGATTCCATTCCATCATAGACATGTGATGATTGGGGCGTCGCCAAGCGGTAAGGCACGGGTCTTTGGAACCCGCACTCGGAGGTTCGAATCCTCCCGCCCCAGCCATTTTATTTCGGCGGAATCCCCGCAGGGGGATGTCTGCTCCAACAACCTCAAGACGAGTGACTAAATGCGAGGCCGGATCGTTTTAATTACCGGAAATTCTAACCTGCCGCTGGCCCACAAGGTGTGCTCCCACTTGGGCGTGGCTCCCGGGCAGGCGCTTATAGGTCGTTTCAGTGACGGGGAAGTCCGCGTTGAAATCGGTGAAAACGTCAGGGGCAGGGATGTCTATGTGCTGCAGTCCACCTGTCCGCCGGTGAACGAGAACCTCATTGAAATGCTCGTCATCATGGATGCTCTGAAACGGGCTTCCGCCAGAAGGATCAATGCGGTTATTCCGTACTACGGGTATGGGAGGCAGGATCAGAAGGATAAGCCCCGGGTCTCCCTGAGCGCCAAAATGGTCGCGGATCTTCTGACGGTGGCTGGGGCGACGAGGGTAATCACCATTGATCTTCACGCGGACCAGATCCAGGGTTTTTTCACTATTCCGGTGGACCGTCTTTTCGGGTCGGAAGTGCTGCTCAGCGATGCCGAAAGCAACCGGCACGGGGATGAAATCGTAGTGGCGCCGGATGCGGGGGGCGTCGAGAGGTCCAGGACCTTTGCGAAATACCTCAAGGCCGGTCTGGCCATTATGGATTACCGGGGGGCCGACGCCGCACCCTTTTCACGGATCGTGGGGGATGTGAAAGGCCGTCGCGTCATTATCCTGGACGACATGGTCGACACGGGACGGACGCTTGTCCGCGCCGCGGAAGGGGCCATGGCGGCCGGTGCCGCATCGGTTGACGCCTATTGCGTCCACGGCCTGTTTTCGGGCAATGCCGTTGAAAAGCTGGAAGAATCCCCTCTGAATTCCCTAACGGTTACGGATACGGTGCCCCTGGGTACGAAAGCCGCCAGATCCGGAAAGATCCGTACGGTGACAGTCGCTTTATTGCTGGCGGAAGTGATTCGCCGCGTGCATTATGAAGAGTCGGTAAGTTCTTTGTTCAGGACAAAGCAATGAGCACTCCCACGGGCGTGCTGTGATATTCCAGGAGGCAGACGAGAATGGATATTGAACTGACAGCAACAATGAGAAGCAAGAGCGGCAAGGGTGCCGCCAGGACCTTGAGAAAACAGGAACTGGTGCCCGCCGTGCTGTACGGCCCGAAGATGGAGACCATTTCTCTTTCCGTGACCGCGTCGAGGCTGGAGAGGCTCATGCGGGACATGGGCGAAGAGAGCAAGCTGCTCCGCCTCACCATTGACGAAGGCGAAAAGAGCCAGACAAAGCAGGTGCTGATCCGGGAGGTCCAGGTTCACCCCTTCCGCAAGCGCTTCCTTCATGTGGATTTCTATGAGGTTCCCCTTGATCATCCGATCGTGGTGGATGTTCCCCTGGAAATGATCGGGGAGGCGGCAGGTGTGAAGATGGGCGGGACCTTGAACCTTATCCAGCGTACCGTTTCGGTGCGATGCCTTCCGAATGCGATACCCGAGAAGATCCAGGTGGACGTGAGCGGTCTGGATGTCGGTTCTTCCATCCATGTCGAGGATCTCGTCAAGCTGGTGTCCTTCGAACTGGTGGACGATCCGTCGCTGGCCGTGATCAACGTGGTTGCTCCTGGGGAAGCCGAACCGGAAGCTCCGGCCGCTGAAGCTGAAGGAGAGGAAGAGACTCCAGAGGAGTCGTAGGGGCCGCCACGGATATGTCCGGGGCCGGATGGATGAGCATGAACCCGCAATCGGAGAAGGATGATGCCGTCGCCGTGGTCGTCGGCCTGGGTAACCCGGGCAGGGATTACGAAGGAACCCGCCACAACGCGGGTTTTCTGGTGGTGGACGGATTGGCGGCCGCATGCGGGATCACGCTGCAGGAACGCAAGTTCCGGGCAAGCTGGGGGGCCGGTCTCGTCGAAGGACGCAAGGTCCTGCTGGTCAAGCCGCTGACATACATGAATCTCAGCGGTGAGGCGGTGAGGCCCATTGTGGACTACTTCGGGCACGCCTCCACCCAGGTTCTCGTCGTGCATGACGACCTTGATCTGCCGTGCGGCCGTGTGCGCCTCATGAGGCGCGGCGGGGCCGGCGGTCATCGCGGGATTGCCTCCATTATCGAACATCTGGGCACGCAGGATTTTCCGCGGCTGAAATTGGGAATCGGGAGGCCGGCGCACGGCGAACCGGTTGAATCGTATGTCCTTCAGCTTCCTTATTCCGCGGATGCCCCGGTTTTTGCACAGATGATCGAGCTGGGCCGGGAGGTGGTCCGGTCGGTCGTGGCTTCGGGGCTGTCCGCCGGTATGAATTTGTACAATCGGAAGGAAACGGATAAATAACGCGCCGTGTCCGTCCGGTAAGTCCGGTTCTTTTTGCCGTTGCAGGAGAGTTGTATTTCCCGGACAGGGCTTTGCCGGGAGGCCGCCCTGCCGGCCGAGGGTTTAGTGCGGCCTTGGGCCGCGGTGCCCGTCAGGGCCTCGTAACCTGCCTTAGTTCATAGAAATTCTCTGATCGTCTTTTTCTCTCTTTTGCCCTCGCTTCCCCGTTTGGGGCTTTGCATCATTCCTGAATAGTGGTAAAATCAATTGTCATACCCACGTTGATATGCCTTGAGCGATTGGGAGTATGGAGGTCGTGATGTTCAGAATTGGTGATTTGGCGGTTTATCCTGCACACGGGGTAGGCAAAATCGAGTCCATCGAGACGAAAAGTATCGGGGGGAAAAAGCAGGATTTCTACATCATGCGTATTCTGGATAATGAGATGAAAATCATGATTCCGGTCCCTAACGCTCATACCGTAGGCCTGCGCGGCCTGATCGAAGTGCATGATATTCCACAGGTTTATGACATACTGCAAAAGCGGGAAGTATCGGTTAATGGCGGTACGTGGAACCGACGATACAGGGAATACATGGAAAAAATCAAAACCGGCTCAATTTACGAGTTGGCTGAAGTGCTGAGGGATTTGACGGTTTTGAAAGGTGATAAGGAACTCTCTTTTGGCGAAAGAAAAATGCTCGATACCGCACGGAGTCTTCTCTTGAAAGAGCTTTCCATTGTGCAGGATCTCAGCGAGGATGATGTGGAAAACAGCATCCGGGAGATGTTGAAGTGACCGGCCCGAGCTGAGCCGCTCTTCCTGCAGGCGCTATCCGGACGTCAATGGCTTCAGTGCGTTATTTCCATATTTCCTTAACTGATCCGAATCGTTGGAGAGGAGGTGAAAAGTTTGAAATGGGGTTGGTTCATACTGAAAACACTTCTGGTCATCATTTGTGGTGTTGGCGGTTACTTTATAGCGGATCAAATTGAAAGCCTGAAACCTTATTCATGGACTCCCTGGGCCGGCGTGGTGGCTGGCATCATGTTTGCCATGCTCACCCTGTCCGTCGAAAAGCTCATCAAACATATTCCACTCAAGGTCCTTTTCGGCGGGACGGTTGGCCTTGTCCTGGGCCTGTCCGTCGTCAAGTTGATGGGGTACGTCTTCACTTCGCTGCCCAACACCACCATCAGCATTGCAATTTATGTCATATTATCCTGCATTTTTGGCTACATGGGAATGGTCCTGGGAAGTTTCAAGATCGAAGAACTGCGCGTTCCGAATTGGCCCTGGCTGGCGCGCGGCAATTCACGAAACAACCAGGCCATGAAAATCCTCGATACCAGCGTTATTATCGACGGACGCATCGCGGACATCGTGGAGACCGGGTTTCTGGGGGGGGTGCTCGTCATTCCCGAATTCGTTCTTCAGGAACTCCAGCATATCGCCGACAGTCCCGACCCTACGAGGCGGGTTCGCGGAAGGCGCGGCCTGGACGTTATCAAGAGGCTTCAGCAGGAAAAGATGATTGAAGTCCGCATAGACAGGCAGGATTTTGAAAACCTCAATGATGTGGATGCAAAACTGGTCGCGCTGGGGCTGCACCTGAACGCCAAAATAGTGACCAACGACTACAACCTTTCCAAGGTTGCGGAGGTTCAGGGCATAAAAATCCTGAACATCAATCAGCTTGCCAATGCGCTGAAACCCGTTGTGCTCCCGGGGGAGGTGCTGCGCCTGCAGATTTTGAAAGAAGGGAAGGAACAGGGCCAGGGGATCGCTTATCTGGAGGACGGGACGATGGTCGTCGTGGAAAATGCCAGCAGGTTCCTGGGAAAAGAAGTGGAAGTCTCGGTAACCAGTATCCTGCAGACCACCGCCGGACGTCTCATTTTCACAACCCTCAAGGACTCTGATCATTCCCGGCAGCAACACTGACGGCGGTTCCGAACCACGATGATCGACCAACAATGGCGGGCTGACGGGTCCCGCCTTTTTAAGGACTCATACGGGCTGCGGGAACACGCATTTCCAGGGGCCTCTTCCCTCCGGGTGGGCTCTTTCGGAACCCCGTGGGATCGGCTCCGGCGCGGAATTCGAAAGAGGCGGCGCAGCCGCCTCAGGTCACGGCATGGAGGAGGCTGGTACTCATCCGATGACAGAAGATAATCTTCCGCCGGTCCTGGAGTTCGTGATCGAGCCCGAAGACAGGGGATGCCGCCTGGATGTGTTCCTGAGTACCCGTTGCGGCTACTGCTCACGCAACCGCATAAAGAAACTCATTCAGGACGGGTTTGTGCTCGTAAACGGGTCGCCCGTCAAAGCCGCCTATGAAGTTCGCCTTGCCGACCGCATAACCGCCCGCCTCGAACCCGCCAGAGTCGAAGGCGCGCTGGTCCCTCACCCCATGCCCCTCGATGTCCTCTTTGAAGATGAGGACATCCTCGTCCTGAACAAACCCCCGGGTGTGATCGTTCACCCGGGTGCCGGCCATGAGGATGGTACCTTGGTCCATGGACTGCTCGCCCGCTGCGGAAATCTGGCGTCTCAGGGAGCGCCCTGGAGGCCCGGAATCGTACACCGGCTGGATAAAAACACCTCGGGGGCGCTGGTGGTCGCAAAGAGTGACCGGGCCTATCTCGACCTGATCCGGCAGTTCAAGGAACACTCGGTTGTCAAGGAATACGCGGCGCTGGTTTACGGAAGTCTTCCCCGGCCGTCGGGCGACATCAGAACGATGATGGGAAGGCACCCCGTCGACAGAAAGAAGATGGCCGTGCTCGAAAAGGGCGGGCGCGAGGCGATATCCTCCTGGAATGTCGAAACGGACTGGGGCGAGGTGAGCCTTCTCCGGGTTCGCATCCGGACCGGCCGGACCCATCAGATCCGGGTCCACCTGAGCTATCTTCTTCATCCCGTTGTGGGGGACGACGTCTACGGGGGCGGCAGGCGAAAGGCCCATTCGGTCAAATCGATTCCGCTCAAGACAATTCTCCTGGCCGTTGACCGGCAGATGCTCCACGCGGCGAAGCTGGAATTTCACCACCCCGTGTCGCGCGACCTGCTTTCATTTTGCGCTCCTCTCCCTCCCGACTTCGCGGACCTCATCGAAACGCTCCGGACCCTCATGTCTTCCGAACCCGGTCCCGTCTCCCGCGGATAGCCGCCCGAAAGGAAGGGTGGCTTGAGCATGTCCATCTCATACCGGTTTACCTATAAAACAGAGCCCCGGGATACCCATTTCGATGCTTCGCGGGTGAGGCGCAGCATCATGGATAATTGCGTTTAAGATGATGATTTTCGCATCCCCCAAAAGTGCGGAGCAATGATTTGCGCACACCCCCGGCGCTTGTGCTGCCGCCTATCGCGGGATCAGTTCGCGCAGGTCTCTGAGTTTATTCATAAACTCACGGGTTGCGTCACTCGACCGATGGTCCACGACGCGCGGCGTGATGGCGATGATCAATTCCGTTCGTTCGCGTTTCTTTTCCTTGTTTCCGAAGAGCGGCGAGAGAATGGGCATGTCTATCAGGAAGGGTATTCCTTCCCTGGTTTCCGTCACGCTTTCCTGGATTATCCCTCCAATGACCACGGTGGACCCGTTCTGGGCGAGAAGCGTCGTTTTGAGGTTACGCTCCGTAAATGTAGGGGCCGTGTTGCCGACCCCCACCGTCACGGATGCCCCGACCCTCCGGATGGTCTGGTCGACCTCCAGGCGGACGAGTCCTCCCGCGTTGATATGAGGCGTCACGTTGAGAATGACGCCGGTTTCCTCGTATTCTATGGTGCTGAAAACGTCGGTAACGGTAGTGCTTGTGCCCCCGGAATAGGAACCGGTGGGAACGGGTTCAAGTCCGCCCACCTGGATCGCGGCTTCCTTGTTGTCCGTGGCCAGGAGTGTTGGGGTGGCGAGCACCCGGACGTCGGTCTTGTTGGAGAGGAAGGTGAGCAGTGCGGCGATGTCCTTTGCGTTGCTGATCCAGGCGAGGGCGACGCCTCCCGTGGCCGACGCCGTTCCGACATCGACGGTCGTTCCCGCGAGCCCGTTCTGGGAGCCCTGCATGAAGCCCGCGTTGACCGGAGCATGGCTGAAATACCACTTGAGGCCGTAGGCCAAATCCTTGGTCAGGGTGACTTCGGCTATCATGACTTCTATCAGGACGGCCCTGGGGAGAATGTCAAGGGACTCGATCGTCTTCTTGATCTTGGCGTAATCGTTGGCGTTGGCCCGGACCACGATCGCGTTATTGACCTCATCGGGAATGATCACCACCTCGCCGGTCAGGGTTTTTGCGGGGGCGAGCCCCTGGGCGCCCCGAATGGACGTCCTCGCGCTTCGCTGGGCGGCCTGGGCGGCCGTTCCCGAGGCGGACGTCCAGCCCTGGCCCGATGCCCCCGAAGAGCCGCTCCCGAAGCGGGAACTGCTCGATGATCCGAAGGACGATGACGAGCCCAGCCCGGAACCCGAAGACGATCCGAAGCCGGACGTTCCCCCCGATTTGCTGCCGAAACCCTGCCGGGAGGATTGAACGATCTGTTCCTCGGGTCTTTTTTCCGAGCTTTTCAGGCCGTAGATCTGTGTCAGGATATCTCCGATGTCCTTGGAAAGCCCGTTTTGAGCGAAATAAACGTAGATCTGCTCCCCCACCTCGGTTCCGTGCACGTCCAAAGCGCTGATCCATTGCTTGGCGGTCTTCATCAGGTCGGGGTTCTGGGTCAGAACAAGGACCCCTCCAAAATTCATCAGGGGAATAAAGGCCAGGTTGCCCTTGATGTTGCTGTCCTTAAAAATACCCAGTTTGGCCATGAGGGCTTCCATGCTCTGGACGGCATCCTGAGGGGAGATGGACTTCACGGGCACGATTTCCATGCTCACTTCCTGGAGGATATTGATATCGAGGGTCCTCAGGACCTCGACGATGCTCTGGGCGTTGTCGTTATTCTCAACAAAGATGATGGTATTGGAAAGCTGGTCCGTAGTAATGGGACGTCCGGGCGAAAGAAAGAATTTGATCGTGTTGAGCGCCTGCTTGGCGTCCAGATAGCGCAGCCGATAGATCACGATGACCGGTTTTACGCCGTCCTTGTCGGGCTTGAGGACCAGGGAATCCGCGACGGGCAGTCCGCTGCTCGCACTCCGCTGCAGCGTCTGAATATAATAAATTCCCTTTCGGGGCACGATGGATATATTGTTTGCCTCATAGGCCTTGCTGATCATCTGGAACAGCTCGTCCTTCGAGAATTCGCCTTCCAGAAACATGCTGATACGGCCCTGAAGCGTCGGTTCGATCACGTAGTTGAGCTTGAGGTAGTCCCCCAGCAGTTGACTCGTAGCCTCAGCCACATCGACTTTGTCGAAGTTGAATTGGATTCGCTGCCGCTCGGATTCCACGGGCGCGGTTTTCTGGGCTTTGGATTGAGCGCCGCCGGGGCTCAGGAGGCCCGTGGACAGCTTCCCTGCAAGGTTGGGAAGGATAGGTGTCTTCGAATCCTTGTCCGTGGGCTTGGGGGACGTGGGTGCCGCCTGGGGCTGTTGGGCTCCGTCCAGGGCAACCGGGCTCAGCAACTCTGAAGCCGGTGTGGACGGCTGGGCTGCCACCGGGGAAGACGGGATTCTCGGGGCGGACGGTCTGAGCGATGAGCAGGATGTCAGGAAAAAGGCCACAAAAATGACAACAATGGCCCCGGTCGTCTTCATAATCTCCCCCTGTTCGGTGCAATGATAAAGGGCCTTGAATACTATCTGCTGCAGAGCAGTGAGTTCGGAATTCGATGGATATTCTCAAACGGAGCGCGAGCCTGCATGGCCTGGCCGGCAGCCGGGCCGGCATTCGAGGGGCCGCCCCGGATACCTGCGATCCGGTGCGCGGGCCTCACGACTTCTCCCCCTTCTCCATCAAGGCGGCAAGAATAACGTTGACCACGAGGTCCGGACCTTTTGTCCGCTGGATTTTCTGAACATTGATTTCCTGAACGAGAATGGCGGCCTCGAAGTTTCTCACGCGGTCCAGAAAGAAGTAAAGTCCATCGATGGTCGTCATGAAATTGAACCGGAGATGGACTTCCTGGTACAAGCCGTATTCTTTGCTTGCGAGGACCTGGTAGGTCTTTATGTCGAGCTTCTGCCCTCCTTTTGCGGAAAGCAGTTCGCCAAGCGAGGCTGCAAGCTGATACGGATCATTGCCCCGGAAAAGCCTTTTCTGCATTTCTCTCAGGTCCTGTTCCTGCTTGGTCAGGTTGTCGCGGATACTCTGCGCCTGGTTGAGCTTTTCCCGGTATTTCCGCAGCAGGTCGGTCTGCTGTCTGACCTGCTGCGCCAGTTCTTCCTTTTCCGCCAGGTAGGGGCTGAGCCACACGAAGTGGACGGCGAGCAATACCAGCAGCGCCAGGCCCGCTCCGCTCAAGGCCCTCCGGTGTTTCTTCAAATCGGCCCAGGGAATCGCATAACGCTTCATTATTGATCCTGTTGAACTTCCTCGGGGGTGTCCTCTTCCTGTTCCTCGTCCCCGGTCGCTCCGGGAGGAGGTCCGGTCATTTTACGGGGGGAAATCACCGTGCCGGGCGCTTCGGTTCCTGCCTCACCCTTTTCCAAAGACAGCGATCCGAAGCTCTTGGACATTCTTTCAAGATCGATTTCAACCTGGACGTTGAATCTCTCCTGATCGGACGCCGGATTCTTGGTAACCGGAGAAGCGAACCGAACATCCGTCAGGCCTTCAACCTTGGACAACTCGGAGAGATATTTGATAGCAGACTTGCTTTCGCCGCGCAATATCAGTTGACCCTTTTTAAGGGACAGGTAGTTGAGCCACGTGTCGTCGGGGGTCACCTGGGTGAGCACGGTAAGGATCTCCAGGGTCGGATAGCCTTCCATGTTGAACTGGGACAGGGTCTTCTGGTCCTGCTGGAATTTCGATATCCGGTTCTGAAGGGCTTCAATGGGCTTCCACTGGGCCTCGAGCTGGGACATTTCCTTTTTCAACTGTTTTCCTGTCTCACCCAGCCGATGCACCGCGTGGACCTGGTAAAGCGTGAAGACCACGAAAATAAAAACCGCCGCCAGGATGGGGTAGGCGACCTTTGGGACCTGCCACGGCTTCAAAACCAGTTCAGTGTCAAACGTCCGGATCCGGTCCTGCTCGAAAAGATAGTTTATCCAATGAGAAAGCAGGTTTCCCTCCAGGGGGAGGACCCGAACCGGGAGGTCTTCCTCCACCCAGTCCTTTCCATAATCCTTCGCCTCGTCGCATTCGTCTTCCGAACACATGAGGTGTATATGGACGTCTTCCTGGCATACTCCTTCGGCCAGGCAGTGGAGGTTCTCACGGAAGAGCCGAAGATTGTCCAGGTTCTTGCCGATGACCGTCGAATCGAGAAGGGCGCCGTTGTAAAAGCGGTGTATTTCCAGGTGCTGAGGGTCAATGATACGGGCGATTATCTCGAGCGGCAGTGTGTCTTCTTCCGAAAACAGGGCGGGGAAAAATGCCTTGTAGACCAAGGCGCTGGGGATGACCGTAAAGGTCTGAAAAGCCGCCCCCCCGAGCACCTGGTAAAATTTCTCGTAAACGTCGGTTTGCATGGAAAAGATCGGTACCGAAAGGTGCCGGTCGAAGGGGACGGGGGGCCCGAAAAAATGGAGCGTCCGTTCATGTTCGTGAAAGGTGTTTTCCTGCCAGTCGAAGTTCAGGGCTTCTTCGAGCTGTTCCCGAAGCGATGCGGGATAATGTTCCCGGTGGAATGTGTAATAGCTGCGGGACAGAAAGAGGAGGAGGGTCGTGGCGTTCCGCCCGCGGGGGCGCAGGTTCTGACGCTGAAGGAAATCGTACACCGGCTCCGAATCGGGTATCGGAATCCGTTCACATGAATCGACCTCCCAGTTCCTCCATTGCCGGTGGGCACGAAGGACTTCAATCTGTTGAGATTCGATATAGACCGCCAACAGATTTCTGGGGCGATGGTTTATAAAATCCTTCAGCATCCTTTGCCGTACTCGCTTTCCCGTCTGGCTAGAGAATCTTGCGGTATAGTGTCTGGTATCCTTCCGGTGTTTCCGGAGCAAAGCGGACTGTAAGCCATATGGTGACCGGTGGGGGACCCGAGTTGGTCTGCCCGACGGAAAGGATGCGGAAGACCCCTCCCTCCCCCCAGGTGTTCATTTGCGGAGCCTGCTGCTCCGAATTCTCAGGCAGCGTTATATTACTACCATAGACCGTGAGCATCTGGAACAAGGAATCCTTCGACGGCAACAGCATGCCGGTTTCCCCGGTTTCGGCGTCTTCCCGATTGCGCAGGTATCCGTAAAACAGTTGCTGCGTGACTCCCGGAATCAGAAGCAACTGGTCCAGCCGGATAAGGGGGCCGTTAAATGGCCCGTAGTGCAGACCCGCTTCTTTGTACGGATCTTTTTTCATCCCATGAAACCTGGAGGACGTATCTCCCTTGCTGACAAAATCGACGATCAGGCCGGAAAGCGATTCGGCGGCCCCTTCCTCCATTCCCGCCTTTTCCAGCACCGCTTTCAATTGCGGCAGTCCCGCTTTGTTGACGTTGACTTTCCGGTCTTCCCGTTCGATGGTGACGAAGGCCCTGCCGGTCCGGTATTCAACGACGTGAGGCCGCCCGTCGGGCTGCCAGTTCTCCTCGACGGATTCGTGCAGACCCGTAGCGGGAGGCAGCCCCATGCGCCCCAGGCCCTCATAACATCCTCCGACGGCCAGATGAAAAGCCTGGGACTTTCTGAGAATGTGCGCCTCTTCCTCTCCCCTGAGCCGGGTTTCGGAACTGGTTCGCAGGGCAAACCACATGATCAGGGCGCAGATCCATAAGACGGCGATAATGACCACACCGTCCCTTTTCGTGAGCAATCCCCGCCCGAGGTTCCGCATCGTCGTCTTTGCCTTTTTACTGTGTGGTTTTCGAATTGAGCGTCCGCCGTACGGGGCTGGCGACGACGTTGTTATCGGTGTCCGCCTTCAGATTGAACAGAAAATTGGGGATGACCTCGAGCGAGTGGACGACGGGGTCGCCCGTTCGGCTCCATTTTACCAGAACGGAAGACGGTGGCTCGGACTCCTCATTGTCCCAGGTATCGAAAAAACCTGGCCGCTTGCCCCCTCCGTAGGAAAGGGAAAATTCGTCGATATCGATGGGGAAAAAACGCGGCCAGGAGTTCTCATGAGTGGATGGCCTGATCTTCAGGAATTCCCCTATG
The DNA here is from genome assembly GCA_963663685.2 of uncultured Syntrophobacter sp. Lineage (GTDB taxonomy): Bacteria > Desulfobacterota > Syntrophobacteria > Syntrophobacterales > Syntrophobacteraceae > Syntrophobacter. The sequence goes on from CAXXDT010000016.1 coordinate 121,130, forward strand.
CGGTCTGGGTGATAAGTATCGAGAGGCATTTCGGCGTAAAGCAGCCGCTTCCCCTTTTCATCGAAAACATACCGGGCAACGACGGGCACCCCCCTCGATATCGCCCTGATGGAGTGGTCCGTCGCGAAGGCCAGGGTGTGGGCCTCCCCCAGAAAAAGAGGACGGGACTGCTGGTCCATGCGGATGGTCGTCGGTTCGAACTGAGCGAGTTGCATCTTCAGGAGATCGAGCACTTCGGGCAGACTGCTTCGTTCCCGGCTCCCCTGCTTTTCCCATGTCCTCAGGGAAAAGCTCAGGCACACCGACAGGATGCCGATGACCAGGGAGGATATCAGGGTGGCCAGCACCAGTTCCAGGAGCGTGAAGCCGCCGGTGCCGGAAAATTTCCAGGTTTCGAGGGTCATTGGTTCACCCGGATGTCGGTCCCGTGAGGATTCACTTGAGTTTCGGCCTGGGGACGAGCACGCTGAATTCAAGCATTTCTCCCTGGTAGAGCAACTGTACCCTGGTCAGGTCGGACGGTTGCGCGGTCGCCCTGTTCTGTGGAAGCACGACCGGCGTCAGGCTGATTTCCACGACGGGAACCCCCGGCAGACCGTCCATTTTCAGAACATGGTGCCCGGTTTTCTGCGGGTCGGCGAGTATCTCCTGGGCAGCCGCCTCCAGAACCGGCTGTCTGGAGGTTTTCTCCTTCAGGTGTTGTTCGTAGCGCAGCGATGCGGAAATCACTCCCATGACGCCTCCCGCGATCAACGTGCCCACGAGGAGACTCACCATGACCTCGATGAGCGTGAAGCCCCGCCCCGCTTTTTGTGCGCCGTGTTCTGAATGCTTCATCAGGAACCTTTTCTCGACACGTTCACCGTTCCGAAAAGGGGATGGAGGACTATGAGAAAACTGCGCTGCCGGTCGAAAACAATTTCGATATCGTTGCCGGACATGCTTCCGTCCGGGAAATAGACAATCATGTGGTCCCCCGTTTCGGGATCGCGTTCGAGATGGTCCGCGAAGATGTCGACGTTCGGCGGAATGACCCTGCGGGGAGGATTTTCCAAATCGTACAGATGTTCGGAACCACTGATCCTGAAGGCGATGACCTCCCCCGAGTTCATGGCCCGAAGCCGGGCGCTCCTGAGGGTATCCGTGAAGTCCTGAAGAAATTCCCTGTCTTCCATGCGCTTCCATCCGGCGCCGACCCGCGGCAGAACCAATCCGGCGGTCAGACCGATGATGATAATCACGATCATCAGTTCAAGAAAGGTGAACCCGCCTCTGCTGTCGTTCAGTCCGGCAATGCGCACAACCCGCGTTCCCTTCACGCTAGAATTTTATGTCGTTGATCCCGAATATCGCCGTGAACATGCTCAAAACCATGACCCCGATCACAAGGCCGGTGATGACGATGACGGCCGGTTCAAGGAGCGTCATGAGCCTTTGAATACGCCGCTGCAATTCTTTTTCGAAGTGGTCTCCCAGGCTGAGAAGCCCCGCACCCAGGCTCCCCTGTTCCTCGGAAATACGGAGCATCGTACCCATGCGGGCGGGAAACGGGTTGCGGGAACGGAAAAAACCGCTCATGGAATGTCCGGTCTTTATTTCCTGGTAAAGCGGGGAAACGGATGTCCTGAGCACCGTGTTTATGAGCAGTTCCTGCCCGAGGTTCAAGGCCCTCAGCAGAGGGACCCCGGATTGGAGCATGGTGCCGAGCGTCCGGCAGAACCGCGTGAGTTCGCTGTGCAGGATCAGGTACCGGGAGAACGGAATCCAGAACAGAAAACGGTCTATGGCGCTCCTGAACTTCGGGCGCCTGGCCAGGTAGCGGCCACCCCAGAAAAGGACGGCCATGGCGACGGGGATCACCCATCCGTATTCTTTGAGGAAGTCCCCGGCATAGAGGAGTGCCTGCGTGAGCGGTGGGACCTTCTGGTTCAGGTCCTGAAAAATCCGGCCGAACTTCGGAATGACATAGACCAGCAGGATGATCATTGAAACGATGCTGGTGGAAAAAAGGATGACCGGATAGATCATGGAGGAAACGAGGCTTTGTCTGAAGATGCGGCGCTGTTCGAGATATTCCGCCAGTCGCCTGAGGATGGAGCCGAGGGTCCCGCTCGCCTCGCCCGCCCTCACCATGTGGTCCGACAGGTTGCCGAAAATGTCCCTGTAATTGCCCAGGGCCCCCGAGAGATCGCTCCCGCCCTGCACCTCTTCGAACAGCCCGTTGACCACCCTTCTGAAAACCTTGTGCGTCTGATTGGCGCTGATGAGTGCAAGAGCGCGATCGACGGGCAATCCCGCAAGGAGCAGATCGGAGAGATCGTAAAAAAACCGGATCACGTGTTCTTCGGGGACCCTGCGGGGTTTGCGGCTCTTTACCGGCTTGATTCTAAGCGGATACAGTTTACCGCTTTTCAACTTCCGGGCCGCGTCGGTCTCCGACTGGGCTTCCATGACCCCGTTATGGGTCTCGCCCTGTCCGTCGCGTGCCTGATACTGGAAATAGCCCATAGCCGTATCCATTTTTCAGCATGTTTCAGCCGTTCAAAACCATAACCCCCGCTGCCGCGGGGTTCCATTGCATGGCCAGGCAAAGCCGGCGCCGCCGGTCGAATGGTTCACTTGGATCACGAAAGGCTTGTCACCCTGAGCACTTCAGAAAGAGTTGTGATTCCGTCGAGCACTTTGTGGTATCCATGGTACACGAGAGGGCGGTACCCCAGTTGGAAAGCGACTTGAGAGATGCTTCCCGCGTCTTTGCCGCCGACAATGGCGGACCGCACGGCATCGCCTATGGGCAGGACTTCGAAGATGCCCTGCCTGCCCCTGAAGCCGGTATAGCCGCACCGGTCGCAGCCCTTGTTGTGGTACAGGGTGATGGAGGAAGGCAAATCGGGGAAGACCTCGCCCAACCGGGCCCGATCCGCCTCGCGGGCGGTGTAGGGTTCCCTGCAGTGGGGGCAAAGGACCCGGACCAGGCGCTGGGCCATGACGGCCAGCAGCGAATCAGCCATGAGGAAGGATTCGATGCCGATATCTCTCATCCTGGTAATGGCGCCAGGAGCGTCGTTCGTGTGCAGGGTCGAGAGGACGAGGTGCCCGGTGAGCGCGGATTCGATGGCGATGTCTGCGGTCTCCTTGTCTCGAATCTCACCGATGAGGAGCACATCGGGGTCCTGCCTCACGAGAGAACGGAGTGCGTTGGCGAAAGTCAGATCGATCTGGGGCTTCACCTGGATCTGGTTGATCCCGTTGACCTGGTATTCCACGGGGTCCTCCACGGTGATGATTTTCCTCGCCACCGAATTCAGTTTTTTCAGGATCCCGTACAGGGTGGTGGTCTTGCCGGACCCGGTCGGCCCGGTGACCAGAATCATGCCGAACGGCCGTTCGATCAATCCTTCCAGATAGGCCAAATCCTTTGGTTCCATGCCGAGAGCGTTCAGGCTGTAGTCTATTCCCTCCTGGGCGAGCAGCCTGAGCACAATGCTTTCCCCGTAAATGGTCGGAACCGAAGACACGCGGATATCCACTTCCCGGTTGCCGAATTTGAGCTTGATCTTTCCGTCCTGGGGAAGCCGTCGTTCGGCGATGTTGAGGTTGGCCATGAGCTTCACCCGGCTGATGATGGCGGCCTGCATGGTTTTGGGCGCCTGGTCGAGATCGAACAGAACGCCGTCGACCCTGGCCCGGACATGGAAGGCGCGTTCAAAGGGTTCGAAATGAATGTCGGAAGCGCGCATGTCCAACGCCCTGGAGATCAACACGTTGACCAGTCTGACAATGGGGGCTTCCTGGGCAAGGCCTTTCAGGTGTTCCAGGTCGTCCTCGAACCCCTGGCCTTCTATGAGGCCGCCGGTGCCGTTGCGGGAGAGTTCTTCGGCTTCCCGGGCCGCCGCGCCGTAAAGCCGGTCGATCGCCGTACGGATTTCGTCGCGCTGCCCGATGCACAGGCTGAGTTTCATTCCCGAGAAATAACTCCCCAGAAGATTGAGCACGGGCAGATTCAACGGATTGTTCACAACCACCTTGACCTTGCCGCTGTCTATCTGGATGGGAAGCACGGCATGCTTTCTCAGGAAAAACATGGAAACCCCTTCGAGCAGGACCGGCTTCTCGGGGTAGTCCTCCCGGTCCAGAAGGGGAATATCGAGATATTTCGCCAGGACCCGCAGGATCCGGTTTTCATCCGTAACGGCGATTCGTTCAAAGGCTTCGGCGAGTGGAAGCCCATGCACGAAATAGGATTCGCGGAGTTGGCTCACCTGTTCGTCCTGCAGACTGAATTCCGCCTGAAATGCTTGAAGCAGCGATGAAGCGTCGGGCATAAAGGCTCCTGATTCGGTAAGCTATCCATGTACCCTTAACAAATCGTCCGGTAAAAGTAAACTTTGCGGTGCGCGGGCGCAGCGGGCGGTTGTCATGCCGGGATGCCTTATCCCCGCCGTTTGCCCGTGAAATAGGTGGTGAACATTTGCCTTGATCGGCTATATAGTACGAATGGACCGACGGATCAACTTTCTGAAACGACGCAGGATCGAGGAGCGAAAGATGAGGCTGCTTGCCTGGTTTGTAATCCTGTTAGGGGCGCTGGCCATTGTACCGCAGTTGCAGGCCGCGGAGCAGATCATGGTGGACAAGAACCTTTTCGCCCAGGACAGAAAACCCCCGCCTGCGGATTTGTCCGCGGCCGCCGCCCAGCCCGGCAAGCCGGGAGTGGCTCTCAATGCGATTCAACTGGACGGGGTGATGATTCAGGGCGATACGAAGAAGGCGCTCCTGCGCCTCAAGAGCCCCCCGGCGCAAGCGGACAGGAAGAAGAACCAGTCCCCCTACGTGACTGTCCATGAAGGCCAGCGCGTTGGAGACTTCCAGGTGGTCAAGATAGAACCCAAAAGTGTCTCGCTGGAAAAGGACGGACAGGTTTCGGTGCTCAGTCTGTTCTCGGAAGGGAAGGTATCGCCGCAGGTTCCGTCCCCCCCCGTACCGCCCGGCCCGCCCGTGGGAGCGCCACAGGGACAGGCGCCTGATCCTGCGGGCGCCGGGAATGTGCCCGTACGGCAGCCCGGCGCTGCGGACGGGAATGCGGCGGCCGGAGGCTCCGCTGCCAATGTGACGCTTCCGCAGCCGGCAGTGGAGGTTCCTGCCCCCGGGCCCGGTGTCCATCCGGATGATGAATCGCAGGAAGATGATGAGGCCGCCGACGAAACCGGACAATAGCAGGCTTGCCGGGCCGTTGTGCCGAAAAGAATCGGCGTGCTGTCGTTCCGGCGCATAGAATCGGAAGGAACGATCGCTTTTGAATGCGGGGTTCACGAATATCAGTCCGATCGGGTTCCGGAAAGCGTCTACGGCGAAGATGCCGCCTTTCCCCGTGGAAACAGGGGTGAAGCCTACCGCTCACGGTTTCCCATTGCAGGGGGAACACGGCAGGTCGTTTTCAGCAAATCCAGGAGGCAAGGATTGTCGTGCCCTTGCCCGTGGACGATTCAATGGAGAATAACCCTCCCGACAGTTCGGTCCGCTCCTTCATGCTCGGCAATCCCAGCCCCGCATTCTCTTCCGACAGGCTCGAAACCGAATCCAGGTCGAAACCGACGCCGTTGTCCCGGATGATCAGTTCAATCCTTTGGGCTTTCCTTTGAAGCGACAGGACCACCACGTTCGCGCGGCTGTATTTCGCGATATTGTGAAAGGCTTCCTGCAGGACCCTGAAAATTACGATTTTCAATGCCTCGGGAATCGCCTCCTCCTTGATCAACAGGTGGTCCTCGATGCGAATCCCTTCATATACCTTGCGAAACTGGCCACAAAACCAGCGGATCGTGGTGATGATTCCCAGGTCGTCGAGAATGGACGGACGGAGGTCCGTCATGATCCTCCTGGACTCGTCGATGGCGTGCTGGGTGAGTGAAACGAGGTCCTTGAGGGATTCATGTCCCGCCGTTCCTTTCCTCACGGCTTTGAGGCTCGCTTCGAGGCCGAATTTGATGGCGCTCAGGGACGATCCTATGCTGTCGTGCAGTTCTCGCGCGATCCTCTTTCTTTCCTGTTCCTGGGCGCTCAGAAGCTGGCCGGAGAGAAAGTGCAGCTGTTTCTCGGATTCTTGAAGCGCCTCCTCCGTTCGTTTGCGATCGGAGATGTCCTCGATGATCCCTATGCCTCCCAGGACCGCTCCGTCGATGGAAAAAATCGGACCGTAGTCGGCTTTCAGATTGGTGATCTTCCCGCCGGTGACCGACAGGTAGTTGCCTTCATAATAGGCTGAATTGCCCGACATACAGGCGATGACGGAGGCCTTCATCTTCTTGTTCTTTAAAGAGGTGAGCAGATTGAAGCCGATCAGCTTTTCCGGTGTCGTTCCCCATATTCTGTAGATGTTCTCGTTGGCCGCCGTGATGGCGCCATCACTATCGAAATGGAAAATCCCAAGCGGAGAATTTTCAAATATCATTCGGTACTTCTCTTCGGACTCCCGGAGTTTCTTCTCGGCCTGTTTCAAAATGGTGATATCCGTGACCGTACTGATCGTTCCCCGGAATTTCCGATTTTCATCGACGATGGGAGAACTGGAGATGAGAACGGGAATATTGCGTCCGTCCTTTGCCAGCAGTTCGATTTCGTAGGAAGAATGCCCGGTCTCCGTTCTCCTGGACTCCTCGTTGGTGAAAATGTGCCGATTCCATTCATCGAACAGGTCCGTTTCCGGAATACCGATGAGTTCCTCCCGCGGATATGCCAAAAGCTGGCAGAGTTTGTCGTTTGCGTAAACGATGGCCCCGTTTTCGTCCTGGACCTTGAGCCCTTCATTCATGGTTTCCACGAGCGTGCGGTACTGATATTCGCTTTTCCGCAAAGACTTCTCGGCGATTTTTTGGGCGGTTGCGTCATTGCCCACGCAGAGCAGTTCGGATAATTTGCCGTTGTTGTCGCAAAGCCCCTTGATGGTCCATGTAACGTGAACCCGCCTTCCGTCACGGCACATGTTTTCGCTTTCGATGTTCGGGTGCAATTCGGGGCGGTGAAGAAAATCCCGGACCAGGGTCCTGACGTTGGCGCCACAGGAATCCGTTTCGGGGAAAATCGTGCCGATGACGTTCCGGCCGATGATCTCCATTTCCCGATAGCCCAGGAAAGCCTGGGCGAATTCGTTGAGGAAAGTGACTCGTCCTTCCGGGTCCATGCGCAAAATGATGCTGTTGGCATTTTGAACAAGTTCCCGGTAGCGTTCTTCGCTCTTTTTGAGGCTCTCGGACATCATCTTGTGCTCGGAAATGTCCCGTATGGACTCGATAGCGCCGGCCAGCACCCCATGGCTGTCGTAGAGCGGAGATGCCTTCCCCCAAAGGTATGCGCCCTTGCCTCCGAACATGCCGGGGGTGAAGACCTCCGCGTAATACGTATCCCCTTGTTTCTTTACATAGGTGTAGGCCCGCTCGAATTCGGGGCCCACGCCGAGCACGAAGTCGATGATGATGGGTCTGGATTTGCCGTAAAACGGAATGGCGTATGCAAAATTCCCCTTGCCGAGGATGTCCGCCTTGGCTACGCCGGTCATCTCTTCGATGGCCCTGTTCCAGGCAATGACCCTTCTTTCCCGGTCAATGACGAATGTCGCATCGGGAAGAAATTCTATGATGTCCGGGTATGGCTGGTCCGCGACCCGCAGGCCGGTTTCGGCGGGATCGCTCTTTTCCGCCCCACCCCCTTCCAGCGAATCGATCTGGCGGCAGAGTCGGAGCAAGTCATCGATGAGCTGGTTTCTCTTTCCTTTTTTTTCATCTTTCACTTCAGCAGCACCTCCGAAAGACGTGAGCAGGCAAAAGATAGGCATAATAAAAAAAGGAAGCATGTTAGTTAGCTATGCTAACACATGGTTGTACGATTCCAAAAGATCATTTCGGGGGGGGGCCGCACGCCTTGCGTGTACGGGTCTGCACCAGCCCGGAGCGGCGCGCGCACCGGGAAGGGAAAAAGCGGTCGGGGGCATGATGTCCCGACGATGAAAAGAGCGGCTTGTGCCCTCAGTCACCGTTCAGGGGTTCAGGGGCCAGGGGATCGAGTTCCTTTTGCCGCAGGTCCAGTCTTTTCAGACGGCCTTTCTCGTTGATAACACGTTCCATTTCCCGTCTTACTTCCGACTGTGCCAACAGTTCCGAAAGAAGAATGCGTTTGTAGCTGATGCTTCTCAACTCATTTTCCAGGTATTCGTCGCGTTCCTGTTTGAGTTTCAGGTTCTGAAGAAAGAGTTTTTCCTCAAGGGTTTCGTTTTCAATGAGCAGGGTAACGAACATGTCGGTGACCTTGCTCTTCCTGAGACCCATCATCCCGATTCCGGCCGCTTTTCTCCGGTACTGTTCAAGCCGGCCTTCGAGAAAACTGATGCGGCGGTTCAGTTCTTCCTTCTCATTTTCGAGCTTTTGCTTTTCATTGTCCCAGAATTCTTTCAGAGCGCGTTCAATGGTCAGCATTTCCTCCCGGTCATTCACCGACTGGACCTGGTATTTCCGCACATTGCTGCGAAATCCCAGGTAATAGGCGGCCGCAAAGACCAGGGAAACACAAAAAATGATTGCCAGTATCTGGGAAATCATGACCAGATTCATGGATTCCATCCTCCTGTTTGCATCCGCAGGGGATAAACTGCCTCTTGCTCGAAATACCTGAAACGAACCGCTTCGAACCGGAACGATATATTCCGTACCATGCCGGGCATAGTATCATGGCTGAAGATATTTCTCACTACAAACCGCTTCCGTGGTTCCCGCCGGGAGAAGGAGGTGTAGTCGCGGGCCGAGGGCTGAGGAACGACAGTCCGGCGGACTGCCCGCGGATCATCCCAGAAAAGCCCCGACGGACCTTGCGGTCTTCAGGAGCGGGGAATCCAATGGGACGAGCTGCTGCTTTCCCGCCACCTTTTCGATGGGAACGGCTACCATCTCCCGGCCCTGAAGCGCGACCATATGGTTGTAATGCCGGTCCGCCGCCAGTTCCATCGCTTTCACGGCGAACTGGGTAGCCAGCACCCGGTCGAAAGGCGTGGGGGTCCCGCCCCGCTGCACGTGTCCAAGGATTGTCACCCTGCATTCTATTCCGGTCTGATCTTCCACCTGGCCGGCGATCAGGTGGCTGATGCCGCCGAGGCGGACCGGGTCCGGACTGTCGGCCACAATTTTCTGGACCGTCGGGGAACCTCCGACCGGCATGGCGCCCTCTGAAACGACCACGATGCTGAACCGCCTTCCGTAGTGGCTCCGCCTGCGGACCACGTTGATGATCTCCTTGATGTCGTAGGGAATCTCCGGGATCAGGATGATGTCGCCCCCCGCCGCGATCCCCGATTCGAGGGCCAGCCAGCCGGCGTTTCTTCCCATCACCTCAACCAGCATCACGCGGTGGTGGGACTGGGCGGTGGTGTGGATTCTGTCGAGAGCCTCTGTTGCGACCGTGCGCGCCGTATCGAATCCGAACGTGATGTCGGTTTCCGCAAGGTCCTTATCGATCGTTTTGGGCAGACCGACAACGTTTATGCCTTTTCGGGCCATTCCCGCGGCAACCGACATCGTCCCGTCTCCGCCGACGCATATGAGCGCATCCAGTCCCAGGTCATTACAAAGGCAGGCACACCCGTCCGAAACGTCGACCTTCCGAATTCCGTCACCGTCGGGGACCAAGTGTGCAAAAGGATTGGCCTTGTTGCTCGAACCGAGAATGGTCCCCCCCTGGTTCAGGATGCCGGACACCATGTCGAAGGTCAAAGGGGTGAACCGTTTTTCGATAAGGCCGAGGAATCCGTCATAGAAGCCCAGGACCTCCATATCGAAATCATTGATGGCGCTTTTGGTGATCCCGCGGATAACGGCGTTGAGGCCGGGACAGTCTCCTCCGCCGGTCAGAATGCCAACCCTTCTCCTGCTCATCGGTTTCTCCAATCAAGGGACAATGAAAGTGCATGGTCGTCCGGAAATGGGCCTTTCCCATGAGAATGCGGTTCAGCTCCGCCCGGAAGTCGCCCAATGAACATACATGCTTCCGGATCTTCAATCAAGCCCGTCTGTCCGTTCTCGGAGGCAGGCCTGAAAAGACGATGTGGGTCGCCATGTTACGTAAACGGTCTTTTGCGGATTATCGAGGATTCATGAAGGAAGGCGGGTGGACTGCGAGGGGAGGGCGGTAACGGGAGCATTTCATGGGCTGCTCCCGCCACCGTACCAAGACCGGGCTATTCTCTGTTTTTCCATGAACAGAATTCGCCCATCGTCAGACGTCCGTCCCCTCTGCTGTCAGCGGACAGAAATCTCGTATAACTGTTGCCGATGGGAGCGTTGCCTTTGATCTTCCCGATACTGTCGTCTCCCCGGAAATCGTAGTAGGTGAGGTATCCCTTGTCGCCGCTGTCCAGGTTCTTGAACTCCTGCTCACAACCGGTCACGGCCCCCATGGGCTGCATCGCATGACCACTCTCGAAAGACATAGCCCTTCCTCCGACCAAAGCAACCAGCCCGATGGCTCCAAACAGCGCCACGAACACAAAGAACTTGTTCATTTCCATTCCTCCTTACATGCGCACCCTCTCGAGGGGTGCTTCCCGATTCCATACCGCCCCGTGCCGTTTCGGCTCGACCCACCGTTGCCCCGGCAGGGCCGGTAAGGTAAAATGCAAAATAAAAACAGGCCGCAATCGAATTTGAACCGGCACCGAATTGCGACGTGTTATTTGCCAATAAAATATGTCTACCAGGAACGTCTGTCAATTTCCCCTCCGAAGCGCCGCCTGTTCCATTAAACTTTTTTAATGCTGAATAAGTTATGATTAAGGCTGACATTGATGGATAATATATGACGTTGTGCGAGAGCGGTATTCCGTGTTAATTGCGGAAAATTGCCGTAAAGGCGTGGAAATTTGAACTCAGGGGTGTTCTTGGCGTGATCGGTACCCTGAGCTTGCAGTAAGCAGGCATGTTTACCTTGATCGGACCTTGATGAACGGAAGCGAACCCATACGTGTTCTGCTGGTGGAGGATGACCGGCAGGTTACGGAGATCCTGCAGCTTGGCCTTTCGGGGGCGGGATTTAGCGTGGACGTTGCATGGAACGGGGACGAGGCGTTCGAACTCGCTTCGAAGCAGCCTTTTGACGTTATCATCATGGACATTGTTCTGCCCACGATGGATGGTCTCGAACTTCTCCAAAAACTCCGGAACAGCGGGATCAACACGCCGATCCTCATCCTGAGCGCGAGGGGAAGTGTCAGCGACCGGGTGGGGGCCCTCCAGGTCGGAGGAGACGACTACCTCACGAAACCGTTCGCCTTCGCGGAACTTCTCGCCCGGATCTTCAGCCTGATTCGCAGGAGCCGGCGGACTCAGGAAGCCATGCATCTCAGGGCCGGTGAATTGCTGGTGGACCTGCTGGGAAGGCGTGTGTTCAGGGGGAAAGAAGAAATCAAGCTGCTGCCGCAGGAATTCGCGCTGCTGGAATACCTGATGAAAAACAGGGGAAGGGTGATTACGCGCGCTGAGATACTGCAGTACGTCTGGGGGTACAACTTCGTGCCTTCCACCAATATCGTTGAAGTCCATATATGCCGGCTCAGGGAAAAGATCGAGCAGGCCGACAAGCCCAAACTGCTTCGAACCGTGCGTGGTGCGGGGTACGTCTTTGTCGACGATGAACAGTGACACCGAAATGGAAATCGTGACCGGCACCGGGTCCGGTACGAAAGTCCTGCTCAGGGTCGAACGGGATTCCCGAGGGGTGTTCCAGGTGTACGCCTACCTCACCGTGCCGGGCGGGGCGGGGGAAGAACGGCTGCTGTGCGGCGGCTGGAGAGTTCGCAGGAGCGGGCAGGGCCTTGAGGCGGGAATCAATACTCCGGGGCTTTTGATCCAGGTGCCCAAGGCCGACTGGGACAAAATCGTGGCTGTGAGGGAAGACCTGAGGGACCGGGACAACCTCATGGATGTGCACCTGGTACGGGTCTCTTCCAAAGGGGATGTCCTGACCGTTGCTGGATATACCCTCAGTGCGCGCGTGGACAGCCGGACCTGGGAAAGAATCGCTCACTGCATGGTCGAGGTCGATTCGTCCGTGAACAATGAACTTTTCGAAGGGGATCATTTCAAGGGATGGATCATCCGGGCGGGCATGGAATCCGAGGTCGAAGGGATCCTTGCCGAGGTTCGCAGGGGAATATCCCCCGAATGTGGGTGAAACGGGGGGATGGGCCGTTTCCCGGCCGGTTGGTCATGGCGGCTTGGCGGTCTGCAACAACTGAAAGCATTTGTGTGCGTGCGGGAAATCCTCACTCATCATCACCCCGCGAAAGCGGCGGCCTGGCGTTTTTGCTACATGAAATCAGCAGATCGAAATCACGGGTTCACGACCGGCGAAATCCCAAATCCTTCATGGTCTCCTGCAAGCTCGCGTTGTGATGAGGCTTCGGCGAAGATTTGATGCCGCAGCAGCCCTATAAAGTTCATGTCTCACGCAACGGCGCAACGGCGCAACGAAAAACATAAAAGAAGAAGTAAATGTAACGGGTTGGATTTACCCGCTCACGCCTGGTGAAAGCGCAGCCGGTTTACGGCTGCCCCGCTTTTGCGCAAGTGAGACGCCAAGAGGTATGCCTGCCTTTGTCCGATGCTGCCAGCATTTACGAGATCCTGTGATAGTGGGGCTTGGGGGAGAATTCGACTCCGCGATCATCCCGTGAAAAATTCATGTCTCACGCAACGGCGCAACGGCGCAACGAAAAACAAAAAAGAAGAAGTAGATGTAACGGGTTGGATTTACCGGCTTACGCCTGGTGAAGCCCCAGCCGGTTTACGGCTGCCCCACTTTCGGGCAAATGGGGCAACAAGATTTTTGCCTGCCTTTGTCTGCTGCTGCCAGCATTTACGAGATCCTGTAATAATGGGGCTTGGGGCTCCATGTTTCAGAGCTTTTTCTTTTTATGTTTTTCGTTGCGCCGTTGCGTCGTTGCGTGAGACAGAATTCAGTTCTCGGCATAAAGATGAGAGTGAGCCGGGCCGACAGCAATCTTCAGCCGACTCGGGTTGTTTTTCACGGAGGGCAGAGGCCAGAGCCGTCAGCATCCCGGGGAGGCTTCTATCTCAGGCCACAGTGCGCCGCTGTTTGAGCGCTTCCTCTTTTTCTTTTTATGTTTTTCGTTGCGCCGTTGCGTCGTTGCGTGAGACAGAATTCAGTTCTCGGCATAAAGATGAGAGTGAGCCGGGCCGACAGCAATCTTCAGCCGACCCGGGTTGTTTTTCACGGAGGGCAGAGGCCAGAGCCGTCGGCATCCCGGGGAGGCTTCTATCTCAGGCCACAGTGCGCCGCTGTTTGAGCGCTTCCTCTTTTTCTTTTTATGCTTTTCGTTGCGTCGTTGCGCCGTTGCGTGAGACAGAATTCAGTCCTCGGCATAAAGATGAGAATGAGCCGGGCCGACAGCGCAGCGCCGGGTTCTGCTTTTTGAACTCTTACCCGACCTGTGATACTAGTAAAAATAGCGGCAGATAGGCATTTTCAATCAAACACTCGAACAGTTCACACGGGGAAACGGCCGGGCTCAAGGTTCCCGCGGCGGGGAAGCTCCTCGGGCTCAACCGGGACCAGTTGTTATGGACGCTGGACAATGCGGGAACTCGGGCCGCGGCCGTGGAAATTACCATGCGTTCGGGTGAAGTCTACCGGGGGCGGACGGACTTCCCCAGGGGCGATCCCGAAAACCCGGTGGACGATGAGGTCCTGGCGTCCAAGTTTCTCCGGCTCATGAAGGGCTCATGGGATGAACCCCGGCCGGGGGACGTATGCCGGGCTGTTTTGAACCTTGAAGACGTTCCGGACGTGGCTGCGCTTTTCTGAGAAGCGGCCCCGGGAATTGTGAAAGGGGAAAGAGTGTTGATGGGGGGTGGGGAAAAAGTGAAACTGAGCAGGGATACCAGGATGGCGATGGCTTCCCAGTTTCTCGGCTTCATGCTCGATGCTTACGATATGGCGCTGGTGCTCGTGATGGCTCCTATGCTGGTTAACCTGTTTTCGCCGCCCCACGGGAGTGACGCGTGGCGATACATCACGATTGTATTCACTTACTCGATAACAATGGCCGCAAGGCCTTTCGGTTCGGCCTTCTTCGGCCATTATGCCGACAAGATCGGCCGGCGTTTCCTGCTGGTTCTCACCATAGGCGGGGTGGGCATTATGTCGTTGGTGACGGCCTTCCTTCCGACTTATCAACAGGTTGGAAGCTGGGCTTACGTTTTCTTCTGCGTTTCCAGGTTTGTTATGGGGTGCTTTTTCGGAGGGGAATATGCGGTGGGGCACACCTTCGCCATGGAACATGCCCCCCAGAAGAAGCGTGGCGCGATCGGCGGCTTTATCCAGTCGGGTTTCCCGGCGGGGTATGTTTTTGCCTCACTGGTGTTTGCACTGATCTCCAATGCCATTGGTGGCGAGGCCATGCTTCGGTACGGCTGGCGCATCGTTTTTGTGACGGCGGCCATGCCCGTGATTCTGGCCCTCTACATCAGGAAAATCCTTCCGGAATCTCCTGAATTCGAAAAGGCCGTGCAAAAAGGCGAAATCGAGAAGGCGCCGTTCTTCAGCATGTTCAAACCGCCGGCGCTGTGGGATTTCCTGCAGGTGTTCGTCTTCATGACCGGGCTTTTCCTCACGGATTACTCGGTCTACGGGTTCCTCCCCAATATTCTCACCCTGAACGGGAGGGGCTTCGACACAACGGCATACAGCCTGATCTACGGTTTTGCCCTGTTCATGGCTTTCATCGGCTACAACGTCTATGGGTGGCTTTCCGATTTTACCGGAAGGAGAAAACTCACCCTTTATTACTGCATTTTCCTGATGGTGTTCGGAGTACCGGTCTATTATGTCCTCTACACGGCGGCGGTTGCCCGCAATGTGTGGATGGCGATTGCGGGCACGATCATGGCCGCGATGCTGAAACTGGGATGGGGAATAATTCCGGCTTACCTGGCGGAGCGGTTCCCGACCAGGCGGCGCGCGGTGGGCGTCAGCTTCGGGTATTCCTCCGGGGCGCTCCTGGGAGCGTGGTTCAGTGTCTACATCTGGTGGGCTCACCAGATACCCTTCATCGGGGCCATCGAAGGGCAGGACATGTGGCTGTCTCCCGCCGTCATCCTCACGGTGGGTGCGATGCTGACCTTTGCAAGTCTTTTGGTCAGCCCGGAAACGAAAAATCTGGAACTCTCGGAGGTGGGCGTGGGGGCGAAACGGGGACATGCTCCCACTCGTGTGTGAAAATCCGGGCATTTTGATTCATGCCGGGTCGGGCCGCTCGAAGCCCTCTGAAAGGCCTTGCCCCGTATGCTTTTGTCCCCGGGCCGGTTCTGCTCCGGCTCGGGGGCAAAAGAACGAACAACGATTCACATCCCGCTGGAACTAGTTGTCACAACGTTCCGTGCGCCCTGCGAGGAGGAACTCGCGGTCTTCGCGTTCTTCCTTGTCCTTCCGTTCGCGTTCCGCTTTCATACTTTCCACTTTTGTCGTTTCTTTCTTCCCTTTGCACTTCATGACACTCTCCTGTTCCGCCATATCGGCGATTATTTATCAGTAACGAATCCTTTTCTTACTGGGCGTAACATAAGTTTAAATAAGGTATTGTCAACAGATCCACACCGGCATTTTATGGAAATTCTCCACCTGAAAAAGAGGCCTCAGGAAGCAGGCCACGCGTTGCGACGGACGCCGGGCGACGGGGGGGCATGCGTGTACATCGGTGCAACGCGGGTGATGCCGGGTCGGGTGCAAAAAAGCGGCAGCCGCTCAGTCGCTGCTACTCGAAAGAGTGGGGAGCCGTACCCTGCTCCGGGGATTGCTTAAAGGATGAAAAAACGCTTGACAAGTTAGGATATCCTAACTTATGTAGGACTCACACACTAAGTATGCACTGGTTAATAAAACGAATGGCCCGGAAAGGCCGGAATGGCTGGCAAATCGCGATTGTCACGGCCGTCCGGCGGGAGCAGGGAGGATGCTCATGGCACAGTGGAAGGACACGAACGAAGGAAAGGCAGGCGGCGGAGGCGGGAGCACCGTCGCGCCCGGGTCCGGGGAGCGGTCGGAACACACCCCCGGGAACGAGGCGGCGAAATCTTCCGAAGAAATGCTGCTGCGAAACATGGCCGCGAAGCAAAAGGGGATCATTTCGAAGGTAACGGCCCGGGGAGAACTTGGCCGCCGCATCCGGGACATGGGGCTCGTACCCGGAACTCTGATCGAAATCCAGGGGCGAGCCCCCCTGAAGGACCCGGTGGCGATCCGGGTCCGCGGCTTCACGCTGACGCTGCGCAACAACGAGGCCGATCAGATCCTGATAAAGCGGGAGGAAACGCGATGAGTGAACACTTCATTGCCATTGCGGGCAATCCCAACTCAGGAAAGACGACGCTCTTCAACGCCCTCACGGGGGCCCATCAGAGGGTGGCCAACTACCCCGGGGTCACCGTGGAAAGAAAGGAAGGTCTGTGCAGGTCCGATGGCCGCGAACTGAGAGTGGTTGACCTGCCGGGGACCTATTCCCTCACCGCCTATTCCCTCGAGGAACTCGTGGCGCGCAACGTTCTTATCAAGGAAAACCCGCGCGTCGTCATCGATATCGTCGACGCTTCCAACCTGGACCGGAACCTCTACCTCACGGTCCAGCTTTTCGAACTCGGAATTCCCGTGGTGATCGCCCTCAACATGGTGGACGTGGCAGAGGGGCGCGGCATCGAGATCGACGCGGTCCGTCTTTCCCGGCAGCTTGGCGTTCCGGTGATAGAAACCGTGGCCCGAAGCGGCAGGGGAAAAGACGAACTGGTGAGCACGGCGATCGAAGTGGCGGAGCGGAACTCGACCTGGAAGCCGCTGCACATTTCCTACGGTTCGGACCTCGATCCGGTCCTGGCCGAAATGGAGAAAAAAATCGATGCCGCCGGGTTTCTCACTGACCTTTACCCCGCCCGCTGGACGGCCCTGAAGTACCTGGAAATGGACGAGGAAATCATGAACAAGGGGCGTGGGGTCAATCCGGCGGTCTCCGGGGAGATCGAGGCCGCGATGGCCCGGGTGGCCGCTCACCTGCGAAAGACGCTCGATACCTACCCTGAAGCCATCATCGCCGATCACCGCTACGGGTATATCGCAGCCGTGCTCAAATCCGGAGTCGTCCGGCGCAAATACGCCGAAGACAGGCTGTACCTTTCCGACAAGCTGGACCGCGTGCTCACTAACCGGTTTTTCGGGCCCATCATCATGTGCCTCGTCCTGTATGCGCTCTACCAGTTTTCCTTCACGTACAGCAAGATCCCCGTGGACTGGCTGAAGGAAGGCATCGCGGCCCTGGGCGGCCTGGTGGAATCGGTGCTTCCTCCCGGTTATGTCCGCTCACTCATCGTTTCAGGGGTCATTGATGGGGTCGGGGGCGTCATCGGGTTCGTTCCCATCATCCTCTTCATGTTCTTCGGGATCGCCTTTCTCGAAGATTCCGGCTACCTCGCGCGGGCCGCCTTCATGCTGGACCGTGTGTTCCGGGTTTTCGGGCTGCACGGCAATTCTTTCATGGCCTACGTGGTGGGGGGCGGAATCGCCGGCGGATGCGGGGTCCCCGGCGTCATGGCGACGCGCACCCTGAGGAGTTCCAAAGAACGCCTGGCGACCATCCTTACCGTTCCTTTCATGAACTGCGGTGCGAAGCTTCCGGTTTTCGCGCTGCTCATCGCCGCCTTCTTTCCGGACCACGAGGCCCGGGTCATGCTGGTCCTTACGCTGATTTCGTGGACGATGGCCTTTCTCATCGCCAAGCTCCTCCGGTCCACCATCCTGCGCGGGCCCACGACACCGTTCCTGCTGGAGCTGCCCCCCTACCGGCTGCCCACCCTGCGGGGCCTTCTCATCCACACCGGGGAACGGGCGTGGCTGTATGTCCGCAAGGCGGGGACCATCATCCTGTCCATTTCCATCATCCTTTGGGCGCTCATGAACTTCCCCGATCTGCCGGATGGCCGCAAGGCAGCCTTTCAGGCCGAACGCCTGAGCATCGCAGCCTCGCTTCCCGAAGATCTTCGGGGGGCCGCTCTGTCGGACGCATCCGGCCACGCGAACCTGCCCGGGGAATTTGCCCGGGTGGGGGAACGACTCGGGGCCGTCGATCACGCCGAGGCGCAGGCTGCTTTGAAGCATTCCATCGCGGGGCGCATCGGGTCGGCACTGGAATATGCCACGCGGTACTGCGGCTTCGACTGGCGCACCAACGTCGCCCTCGTGGGGGGCTTTGCGGCAAAGGAAGTGGTCGTTTCAACCCTGGGAACGGCTTATTCCCTGGGAAAGGTTGAATCGGACGAAAGCCTGTCGCTCAGCGAACGCCTGGCAAGGGATCCGGGCTGGAATCCCCTCGTGGCTTCCGCTCTTATCGTCTTCTGCATCCTCTACTCACCCTGCTTCGTGGCGGTCGCATGCATCATGAAGGAATCCGGGAGCTGGAAGTGGGGGGTCTTTTCCATGGTTTTCAACAGTGCGATAGCGTTTCTCCTGGCGGTTTTGGTCTACCAGGGGGGACGGCTGCTGGGGCTCGGATTGTAGCCCGGGCGCGGGGTGATGCGTTGCCCCGCGTGTGGAATGGTGTTCCGGGGAAATGAATCCGTGTCATGCGGCATGGGGACTGCCTTCCAACACTCCCTCCCCATGGGGGGAAGGAAGGTCCGGCCCGGCCGTGGGCCCGGAGCCTGCTCCGGCGGATGAACGCCGAGAAGGAGATGAAAATGGGACAGATAATAGTCGTAACGATAGTACTTGCCGCAGTCGTGTTCTACCTGGTCCGCCGGTTTGTGAAATCGCGTCGAAGCGGTGCCGATGCGTGCTCCGGATGTTGTTCGGGATGCTGCGGCGGAACGCCCGATTCGGTTGACCGTACGGATGAGGGCGAAAGCAAAGAGACCAGGGGACGCGGGCTGCCGTGATCGGTCGTTTTTCGGGCCTGCACGTGTGGCACGAACCGGTGCTCCGGTAAGCTCAGGTTAAGAGCCTGTCGGTAATTGAGATTCTACGATCAGGAGGTATCCCGGATGCCCGTTGTCCGGGCGCGAAGCGCAAGAGGCTGCACTGTTCGCGGATACACGCCAGGTTGCGGCTTGAACCGCAGCGCGCCGGGAACCACGAATGACGGCAGGGGCGGAAGCCATCCAGGCCGGGTGGCCCGGACAGCAGTGTGCACGGGGGGGCCTGGCGGTGGGGATCGGTTTCCCGGTCTCTCTTGCGCTTCGAGCACGGACAAAGAAATGGTCCATGCCTTCCCGTGCAGGAATCAGTCAGCCCGGTATTATCAAGGGGGATATCCCCCGCTATTCACTCAAACCCTGATGCAACCCACGGTGAACGAAGCTGCGGGCGCGCCGTTCCGATGGCGCGGCCGCCTCGCCGGAGGTTTGTTCCCTGAGGAGGGAATCATGTCGGCACGAATCGATATACTGAGAAGAATTGGTTTTTCGCATGGTTGCACGCTTGCACGAAACGCCGGCCCGAACCCCGAGGCCGTTTCGGCGAGCGGACAAATGAGCGCCGGGGCCGTGCACGTCCCGGGGGCCTGGAAATTATGGCTCCTGCTGATATTTGCTTTGTTCTGGATGGGAAACGCCGCCGTGGCCGTTGCCGGAGGGGAGCCCGAAGAGCGGCTGGAGGAGAAGGGCAAGGCTTCCGGGGAAGAAGCTCCCGCGACCGCGGGGCCGCTGATTACGGATACGGCCGTGCCCATTGAACTCCACAAAGCTTCCGTGCAGTTCCTCTGGTCCGTTGGGGTGGCGGGGGGGAATTTCGACCGCGACTGGCAGCGCGTGAACGCCGGAGGGGACTTCGTGTCCCTTTCCATGCCGGTGAAGTTTACCTACGGTTTGGCAAAGGACTTCGAGATTTACGCCGTCATCCCCTACGTACACAATTTTGCGAGCCATGCGGAAGAGGCCGGACCTCATGGCGAGACGGCTTCAAATTACGGCGGTTTGGGCGATGTCAGCGTGGTGGGCAAATACCTCCTGTTTGACGAAACCCCGGTGCGTCCCGCTATTTCCGGCATCTTCGGCGTGGGTTTCCCGACGGGGAAGGCTTCGGACCTCGAAGCCACCCGCCTTGGCACGGACGCCATCGGCGGCGGGGCCTTCGTTTTCAGCACCGGGGTCAACCTGTATAAATATCTTCAGCCCTTTCTGCTTTACAGCAACGTCTGGTTCAATACCCCCGTCAACGTCTACTCGGGGGAAGACACCACGCAGAGCCGGAACTATGTGAATTTCAACCTGGCGGCCGAATATCCCTTCACGAGCAAATGGATCGCCCTGATGGAATTCTACAGCACCTGGACATGGGACAAGGACGATCGTTCGCCGTCCACGGTGCTCGGTGTCCTGCCGGGAATCGAACTGGTGGCCACGGAAAACTGGGCCTTTTCACTGGGCACGGCGATCGACCTCGCGGGGAAAGATACCGTCATGAAATATACTCCAATGTTTACGGTCTATTACAACTTCTAGCCGGTGGGTTCGGAGCGCTTCATCCTCCGTCTGCCGGAAATCGCTTCGAGCCGGGGAACCTGCCGGTCCATCGGCGTACGTATTTTTGTCCGTTTGTTTCTTCGGATCTTTCCCGTGCGGCGGTTTGTCACTTCCGTGGTGCCTCCGGGGCCGGGTTCGTTCTTTTGCGAGCGCGGCTCCGGGCGTCTTCCTCCTGACACCCCGATCTTTACCCTTTGCCATATACCCGGTATATTGTTGTGCACGATGGTATCGTCCCCGGTGGTTTTCCGGGACTTGCGCGCGGCATTTGCCTGAATGGCGGGGTGCGCGGAGGTACGGGCTTGCCGGTCCGGGGGCCAATGGTTAAAGCACGTGGGTGCCGGCGCTGCCGGCGCGCGGCATTCGGCCCGGTATTCCTGCCATGAGGAGCGATGATGGAGAGCCATGAGAGACGTTCGATGTTATGCCCCAATTGCGGAAGGCTTATCAGCATGGATGAGTCTCACTGCCCGCACTGCGGATTGCGAAACCCCGGGTCGCGCTGGAGGGGTTACCTCGCTCCGCAGGGCCTCCTCCAGAAGGACCAGCTCATCAGGAACGTCATTTATCTCAATGCGGCGATGTTCATCCTGTCGCTGGTGTTGAATCCCACATCGACGGGTTTTTCCATGAACCCGTTCGATTTCCTGTCTCCCGGGAACAGAAGCCTCCTGCTTTTGGGAGCGACGGGAACCATTCCCATCGACAGGCTGCACCGGTGGTGGTCGCTTCTGTCCGCAAACTACCTGCACGGGAGCATTCTTCACATATTGTTCAACATGATCGCGTTCCGTCAGATCGCCCCGCTCATTGTGCAGGAATACGGAGCGTACCGGACGGTTTCCATTTTTACACTGAGCGGCGTGGGGGGCTACCTGGTGTCCTACTTCGCCGGAGTCAATTTCACTATCGGCGCCTCCGCGGCCGTGTGCGGCCTGATCGGAGCGGCCCTCTACTTCGGGAAGAGCAGAGGGGGCTACTTCGGGCAAACGGTCTACCGGCAGGTGGGGGGATGGGCCATCGGGATTTTCGCCTTCGGATTTCTTTTCCCGGGGATCAACAACTGGGCGCACGGGGGCGGGCTGCTGTGCGGTATCCTGGGTGGACTGATCCTGGGTTACCAGGAAAGAAAAGCGGAGACCTACTCGCACAAGCTCCTGGCCGGCGTTTGCGTCCTGGCAACACTCGGTACACTCATCTGGGCCGCCTGCAGTTCCTTCATCCTCCTCTTCTATCCCGGTGTCTTTTAAACGCCCGGCACCGCTTGCGCCGCGTGACCCGCACCGGTTTGCCTTCGAGAGGATGGTCCTGATATCCCCCAAAAGAGCGGGGTGATGATTACGGGGCTGTTGCCTGAAGACTTCTCCAGGGGCAGCCCGGATACTTGTTATCCGGACGCGAAGGCGCAGGAGGGATTCGGAAATTGAGCCGCGTTGCAATGGTCTTCATGTACCCGGTTCATGGTTTCTTACCCGCACCTCTTGTCCTGACGGACCCGGAAACGAGTTTCCGGGCTACCCGTCGCGCGCCCCAACCCCCCAGGTAGTGTAAAGAATCTTTTGCGCTTTTCCCGGCAGAGCCTCTCCACGGTTTGGATTGCCTCCGTCATCTCCTGTTACCACTCCGGTTCGGCTTCCGGCAACAGCCCCTTCCCCCCGCCCCCCTTAGGGTTTCGGTCTACGCGCTGGCGCGGGGGCCGAATGCTCAGCGCTCGCGGCGTTGCCGCAGCGCCATACAAAGCCGCGCAACGGCGTAGGGGGGTGGGGAGCGCTGCTCCCCACTTCTTTGAGAAACATTGTTTGGCGCTTCCTTGAACGCAATTCGGTTTTGGACAGCCCGCCGGAAAATTCCTTCCCGGAACCATCCCGCCGTTCCCCGGTTTCGGCTCCTCGGGAAATCATCGATTAATTTATTGAAATTGCAGGATATTATGTCAAACTGGATAACTATTGCTGTCTGATTTTATTGAACTGCAAAGAAAATATTTTGAATGCAGTTTAAAAAATGTGCACTTCGAGCTTGCGTCCGAAGTGACGATAAGTCTATACTGCCCTTGAATTTGAAACTTTTTTGTTTCGAAAATATTATCAAGACTTTTTTGGTCCAATAATTTCATCTGGTTGGGAATTCCCGGCAGTGGAAACCTTCCGGTGCCGGTATTTTCGAAGGGGGCAATTCCGGGCGATGCCGCGTTTCCGGTTAGTCCCGCAATGAGCGGCTGTACCGTTGCGGACATCTCCATGGCTACCACCCGATTTCCGGTTTTACGTCGGATCGGGCGGCCGGATTTGCGCAATACGAAGACGATTCATGGTACTGATCGAGACAGCAAGACTTCTCCGTTCCGGCAGCATGAACCCGTGTATTGCTTTTGATCGTGGCGTCGTTTCCCCCTGCCGAAGGCCTTCTGGATGAGAAAGGAGGCAGTGAGCGCCGGGCGATTCCGTCGAAAAGCTCAATCGGTTCGGTTGGTCGTGGCGGGCATACGGGGAGAAGTTGAAATCCGGGGCTGCATATTCATCGGTACCATGTTTTTGAAGGCACGTTGAAAGACATACGTTCCTACCCTCGGCAGTGAATCCCTCCGTGGTTTTCCCCGGCAGAGACCTTCCGGAATTTTCCAGCAATCGTATTGCGGGTTCGGCCGTGCGCCGCGTGTGGTGCGGCGATTGTCTGCGGACGCGGGCCGAAGAAACGAACAGGAAGAAAAGGAGAAAAGTGATGCGTATTACCGTGTTGGGGGCGGCCGGGAAAATGGCCACTGGAGTGATCCGGGACCTTGCAGAGGCTCCCGAGGTGAAAACAATCGTTCTCGCTGATCTTGCAACGACCCGCCCCATTCTGGAAGAGCGTGCCGGGAAGTGGTGTCACAACAAGGCTGAAATCGCAGTGGCGGATGTGAACGATCAGGGGGCGCTGAGAAAGGTCATTCGCGGCAGTGCCGCATTGGCAAATGCGACCGTCTACCTGTTTAACCTTCAGGTCATGGAAGCATGCCTGGCCGAGGGCGTTCATTACGTCGATTTCGGCGGCCTGTTTCATGTCGCGCGCAAGCAGATGCTGCTCTCCGAACAATGGAAGGCGAAGAACCTCACCGCGGTGGTCGGCATGGGGAGCGCTCCGGGCATTGTGAACGTTATGAGCCGCTGTGCGGTGGATCTTCTCGACAGCGTCGACACCATACGCATCACCGACGGCATTGTTAATCTTGCCCGATTGAATACCCCGCTGGCAATCCCGTATGCCCTGGGAACGATTATCGACGAATTCACCATGAATCCCTACGTCTATGAAAACGGTGAATGGAAGGCGGTCCCTCCTTTTTCCGGAGATGAGATCATTGACTTCCCTCCGCCGGTCGGCACGCAGACGGTTTTCTGCACCCTCCACTCGGAAGTGGCGACCATGCCCGTTGTTTTCGGACCGAAAGGACTGAAGAACGTCAGTTTCAAATTGGCGCTGCCCAAGGCATTCGAGACCAAGCTGCGGTTCCTCATGGACATGGGGTTCGGTTCCGCGGAACCCATGGAAGTCGAAAGCTTCCGCGTCTCCCCGCGGGACTACCTGATCAAGCTTTCAACCGGGCTTCCCAAGTATACCGGGAAGCCGGACGACCATAAGGTGCTCCGGGTCGATGTCACGGGTCTCAAAGGGGGCAGGCGGCAGGAAATCCGGCTGGAAATGGTGTGCAGTCCGTTTGAACCCTGGGGGATGCCCACCGGGATTCATTCCGTCGGGGTCCCCGTGGGCATTACCAGCCGTCTGCTGGCGTCCGGGGCCATCACGGAACGGGGTGCGCTTGCCGCCGAGGCGTGTGTGCCGCCCAAGGTCTTTTTCGAGAAGCTGGCCGAAAGAAATCTGCATGCAACGATCATGACGAAGCATTCGGTCGTCTAGCCGGTCCTTCCAATCGTCAACCACCGAAAAATTGGGGTGAAGCATCATGAAAAGGCTGCAAGTCGCAATGGTCGTTCTGTTACTCATTGTGGGGCTTTCGAAAACCGCCTTCGCGGGGCCCGTCGTGGACCGGATCAAAAGCGCGGGGGTGCTCAAGGTCGGCTCCACCGCCACCGGGGTGCCCGCCACATTCATGGACACGGAAAGCGGAAAAATCGTGGGGATTATGATCGATGTGGCACAGGGGGTGGCGGAGCATCTGGGAGTCAAGCTGCAAGTCGTCGAGACGCCCTGGTCAGCCCTTATCCCCAGCCTGCAGACCCAGAAGATCGATCTGATTGCGGCCGCGATGCTCATCACCCCGCAGCGCCAGGAAGTGATCGATTTCTCGGTGCCCGTGTACCCTTACTGTGAGGCCCTGGTCGTGAAGGCGGGCGATACGAATGTCTACAAGAGCATCGAAGATCTGCAGGGTTTGAAAATTGCCGCCCAAGTGGGCACGACCTACATAAAGGGTCTGGAGGAGCGTGGCGCCAAGAATGTGGCGGTCTATGACAACACGGGCGATATCCTTACGGAAATCACCAACGGTCGGATAGATGCGTCGATTATTGACGGGCCGGTGGCGAAATACCTGGTGAAGACCAAACCGCAGTTCAAGGTCAGAGTGGTCGAAAGCTATGTCCCGGTGCTCTGCGGCGACATCGGAATCGGAGTGAACAAGGAAGACAAGGATTTTCTGCAGGAAGTGAACGCCGCCGTGGAAAAGATGAAGAAAGAAGGCAAAATCGGGCTGATTTTGCAGAAATGGGGTCAATAGAGGGGCCTGGGGGAGAGTGAAGATCGTCTTTCCGGTCTCCCGCATCCGTCGTTGCCTCCGCCGGCGCTTGAACGGCTTGTCCCGCCACAGCTCCGGGAACCCGGGTCCGAAAACCGCGCGGGGTACCCGCTCGTGCGGGCTGCGCTCCGGGGCTTTTTCCCACCGAAAAGGGAGAAAGGGTGCATGCCGGCCCGCCATCCCGGCCCGTGGAATTTCAAAACGGTGAAGCATGGATTCCCGCGCGGATATTCACGCTTCTTTTGACAGTCCGTGAACGGTATCGGAGTTTCATATGGAACACTGGGTGCAGCAGACGCGCGAGTTTCTGCCCATACTCCTCAGAGGGGGCTATTTCACCGTCCAGATCACGGTGGCCGCCATAATCCTTTCGACCATCTGGGGGTTCTTCCTCTCCCTGGGGCTCCGCAGTGCCAGGCGATGGATTTACTACCCCTCCAGGATTTATACCAACATCATACGGGGCACACCTCTTCTTGTGCAGATGTTCTACGTCTATTTCGTCCTGCCTGACCTCGGCATCCAACTGACGGCTCTCCAGGCCGGCATCATCGGCCTGGCCGTTTGCTACGGGGCCTACCATGCCGAGATTTTCCGGGCCGGAATTCTGTCGATTTCCCAGGGGCAGTGGGAGGCGGCCAAGGCCATCGGCCTGAGGTCCGGCCAGATCATGACCCGGATTATCCTGCCGCAGGCCGCCCGGGTGATTCTTCCACCCCTGGGGACCTCGTTTATCATTCTGCTCAAGGATTCATCGCTTGCCAGCGCCATTACGGTTCGAGAACTGACCCGATCGGGCCAGCTGCTCGCGTCGACCACGTTTGAAAACCTGCGTGTGTTCACCATGGTGGCGCTTCTGTACATTGCCATGACCCAAATCCTTGCATGGCTCATCAACTGGGCCGAAAGGAGATATCGTATCCTATGATCATCGAATGCATTGACGTCCACAAATATTTCGGCCCTCACCACGTACTCCGGGGGATTGATCTCGAGATCGAAAAAGGTGAGGTCGTGGTGATTATCGGGCCGAGTGGATCGGGTAAATCGACTCTGCTGCGGGTGCTGAACCGGCTCGAGACCATCCATAGCGGGCAAATTCTGGTCCATGGGGTAGACGTCCATCATCCCCGGGCGGACGTGTACCGCCTTCGCTCGGAAGTGGGCATGGTCTTTCAGAGTTTCAATCTCTTTCCGCACATGACCGCCCTGGAAAACGTGATGCTGGGCCCTCGCCTGGTGAAAAAACTCCCCAAGGCCGAGGTCAGGGAAAAAGCCCTTGCATACCTGCGGAAGGTGGGGCTCGAATCGAAAACGCAGAGCTATCCCGGCCAGTTGTCGGGGGGCCAGCAGCAAAGGGTGGCCATTGCGAGGGCCTTGGCCATGGAGCCTGCGGTGATGCTTTTCGATGAGGCGACGAGCGCGCTCGATCCCGAACTGGTGGGCGAGGTCCTCGAAGTGATGAAACGGTTGGCCGGGGAAGGCATGACCATGCTGGCGGTGACCCACGAGATGGGATTTGCGAGAGAGGTGGGAAGCAGGGTGATTTTTATGGACAACGGGGAAATCCTCGAGCAGGGGACTCCCGATTCCATTTTTGCGGCACCCAGGCATGACCGCGTGAAAACATTCTGTAGAAAAATACTGAACGGAAGGGGTGGGGAAGCCTCGATTGCCTGGGCGGCCGAAGGCTCCGCCTGAGCCTTGTCCCGGGGCCGCAGGGGGAAAATTCCCCGCGCACTTTCCGATGAAATTTCCGCATCGGGGCGTCGGCACTCGCGGAGGCTGCCGCATGATCGGGCTTTTCCCGGAAAACCGCCTGTCGAAGGCCGTAGCCGGGGGCCCGGTAGTTTCAGCCGAGGGACTGTAAGTCAAGGCACAGGTAACGGGTTCCCTCGACGGGGTTGAACCGGTACGACGGGATCTCACGGAAGCCGAGGGCGCGATAGAGGGCCTGGGCGGCCGTCATCGAGGGAAGGGTGTCGAGCAGCATCTGCCGGTATCCGGTTTTCTTTGCATCGGCAATCAGTCTGCCGGCCAGCAGCTTTCCAAGATTATGCCCTCTGAACTGAGGGCGCACGTACAAACGCTTCATTTCGCACCGGTCTTTCCGGAAAGGCCGCAATGCACCGCAGGCGGCGGGCGACCCACCGGCGAAGACCAGGTAAAGGCGGCCTTCCGGCGGTGCGTATTTGCCCGGGAGGTCGGACAGTTCCTGTTCAAAATCCTGGAAACACAAATCAACTTCAAGCGAATCCCGATATTCGCAAAAAAGCTCACGCACCTGCGTCAGCAGCGGCTCCGCGCCGGCAGGTCTGATGGTGATCTCCATTGGCCGTCCCCCGATGTGGGCTTTCCCGTCCCATGATTGCCGATCGGCTGCAACAAATCCTTCGTATCGCTGCAAGTATAGACCATCCGCGCGTTCATATGAACGAAGAACCGCGCTCACCCCTCGCAACCGGACGAAAACACCGGGTCCCCGGCATGCTTCCATCCGCGTTTCTGCCGGGCAAATCTTTGTAAAAGAGCCCTTGAATTCGAAAACTTTCGGCGTGGCCTCAAGAAAATACCTGAATACCGAATGCAAAGAGAAAAAGGGGATAAAAGAAACTCAACGGCACA
The DNA here is from genome assembly GCA_963663685.2 of uncultured Syntrophobacter sp. GTDB lineage: Bacteria > Desulfobacterota > Syntrophobacteria > Syntrophobacterales > Syntrophobacteraceae > Syntrophobacter. The sequence continues at coordinate 149,048 of CAXXDT010000016.1, forward strand.
GGTACCGGGGATTCTTGAAGATGAGGCGAACGAAGGAGCGGATATGGGCTTGTTCGGTTTTTTCATAAAAAGGATTTTAAAGGGTTTGCCGCGGGTTGAGGCCGCCTCAAAGGGCAGGGGCCGCGCCGGGCCCGTCGAGACGCGTCCCTGCGGGAGTCCGGTTCGCGCCCCGGTTCCGGTGAAAATCGAAACCGCGGAGACGAATCCTTTCGCCACGCCCGAAGCGGCGGTGAGAGCGGCCTTCGACCAGGTAGTCGGTGGAACGGACATCCCCGAACGCACAAGGCGGGACCTGTTCCGCGCCTATTCGGCGGCTCATCGGGCCGGTTCCCCGCGAGCTGAGGAAAAGGCCATGGAGGAGTACCTGGGAGAGGCCGACTGGCGCTGGCCCTGGTTTGACGAATGGGTGCAACGATTCAGGGCCGACGGCCGGTGGCCGTACCTGGTCCGGGAATACCGGGAAGCGTTCGAGATGCAGGGCCGCACGGTCCCTGAACCGGCCGCGCTTTCGGAAGCGCTGCCCCTGTTCTCCGTCTGCGAACTGAGAGCGTGGATCCGCGAGAACGGAATCAGGCTTCCTTCCTGCAAGAGACGCAGGGAACTGGAACAGGCCATGATCGCGCTTGTTCCGTGGGAAAAGTTCAGCGGGTTTGCGCTCGGACGCCATCGTGAACATGCCGGGTTCCTGGAAATCGAACATGAAGCAAAACGGAAAAGGGCCGGATACATGCTCCTGGCCCATACCGTAACAATGCGCGCGTACACGTTGAGAGACCATGACCGGTTCAGAGCGCTTCGCCTGCGCGAGGTGGTCGAACCCGATGACGACCCCTATGCACGGGAAGCGGCGGAACGCTTCAATTCCGGGCAATCCGCCGAACTGCCCCCTTACTACCCGGGGGACCGAAGCCGTGTTTCGGCGAAGTAGTCCGGTACTCTGCGGCCCGGTCAGTCCTCACCCTTCTCGATGTCGAGAGTATAGTACCCTTCCTCGGCCTCTTTCAGGCTGAGCAGTTTGTGTCCTTCCCCCTTGAGGCTCCGGGGGACGTTCTTTACGGGTTCGCCGTCGTCCAGCAGAAACCGCACGGGTTCGCCGGCTTCGAAATCCTCGAGGGCCAGCTTGGCCCGGACAAAATTAGACGGGCAGGTGATGCCCCGCAGATCGACCTGATGCATGTGTCACCTCGTGTTCGTATGGTTTTGAATGGCCGTTGCCCGTTTGCGTATCGACCACCTGCGGAGGGACGGCCGTCTCCGTGACGTATTCCGGAAATCTTGCCGCCAGGCGCTGAAGGAGGCCTTCAACTCCTTTCCGGATAAGGATGTCGCCTAGCCGGATCCTCCCCAGTCCTTCGGAATTTTCCTTGTACCACTCCAGGACCTCGGTGCAGAAATCAACGGCTTTTCCGGGTGGAAGGAACCTGGCGTAAACCGTTCCCACCAGCGGATGCCTTCCCCACTTGCCTCCGATGCGCACCGTGTAGCCCTGTTTTTCCGCTTTCCACGCTTCCGCCGGGCAGGCGTGGATGCAATCGCCGCAATAGATGCACCGCTCCGAATCGAAAATCGGCTCGCCGTTTTTTCCCTTCCGGATCGCACCGGCCGTGCATGCCTTGGCGCATACCCCGCAGGAGATGCAGGCGCTCCTGTCCAGTTCCGGCCGGACCGCCCCCTGGAAGCCCACGTCGTTGGTCGCCGATTTGATGCAATCCACGGGACAACCGGCGAAGCCAACCTTGAACTTATGGTGGCCGGTCTCCTGGCCGAAGAGTTTTTCGTCGACTTCCAGCGCGGATTGCTGGGTGTCGACCAGTCCGTTGGGATTGTATTCGCACCCTCCGCAGGCGACGGGCACCCGGAGGCGCGCCCCGCACGACGCTACCTTCTGATCGGCGAGGCCGAGTTCCCTGGCCACGTCATCGATATGTCTGAAGTCCACGTGAACCAATTCGATGGACTGGCGCACGGAAAGGTGAATGAATTCGCCGCCGTATTTCTCGGCCACTTCGATGATCTTTTTCAAACGGGAAACGGGCAATCTTCCCCCCGGGACTCTGAGCCGCACGGTGAACAGGTCTTTCTCCCGTTCCTTGATGAATCCGCCGGCCTTGAGTGCGTTTAAATCGATTACGGATTTTTTGGGCTCTTCGCTCATAGTAGCCTTTCTTCTTCCGGAATTTTTATTTGTTGGTGATTTCTAACTTTTCGGGACTGACGTGTCCATCGCTGATTTTGAAAGACCGGACATCCGGCGCGGACGAATCCGCTAGCGACACGATAACGGTGGAAATATCGGGGGTCAGGGCCAGCCTGATGTCCTCTTCGGAAGGCCTGGCGGGCGTTGCGGGGTGTGAATGATACACGGCGAGCATCTCCAGCTCCTTCGAACGAAAATCCTTCGCCACCGCAAACTGTTCGCGGGGTTCCATCGTGAAATGTTCGTGGCTGGCATCGGTATTGGTCATCGGGCGAATCTCCGAAACGCCGTTGTCCCTGCCTCCGAGAATCCCGCATACTTCGAGCGGAAACCCTTCACGGGCGTGTTCGACCATCCGCCTGTAAATGTGTCCGGGAATTCGCAGCATGCTATTTCCTCTCCAGGTCGCACACCGTAAGGGCGCCCTCTTCGTCCTTCACTTCCGTTATGGTTGGAGCGGTTCCGCACACGGGACAGTTCGGGTTCTTCCGGATGGGGATTTCCCGGAACTTCATGTCCAACGCACTGTAGGTGAGAAGCCTTCCCGTGAGCAGTTCTCCTTTTCCCAGCAGGAATTTGACCGCCTCAGTCGCCTGGATGAGGCCGATCACGCCGGGAAGCACCCCGATGACCCCGGCCTGGGAGCAGGTAGGGATGGCGTCGCGGGGAGGCGGGGTGGGGAAGATGCAGCGATAGCAGGCGGATTCCCCGGGCCTGACGGTCATGGTCTGCCCGTCGAACCGCAGGATTCCCCCGTGGGAATACGGCTTTCCCGCCAAAACGCAGGCATCGTTGATGAGAAACTTGGCGGCGAAATTGTCCGTTCCGTCGATCACGAAGTCATAATCGCGAATAAGGTCCATGATATTGGCGGCGCGGACCCATTCCCGGTAGGTGTTCACCCGGACGTCGGGATTTATGGCTTCCATTTTTCCCTTTGCCGAGGTCACCTTCGGTTTTCCGATGTCGGGAGTGAAATGAATGACCTGGCGCTGAAGGTTGGAGATGTCCACCACGTCCGCGTCGGCGATGCCGATGGTCCCCACCCCGGCCGCTGCCAGGTAAAGGGCGACGGGCGCCCCCAAGCCTCCGGCCCCTATTATCAGGACCCGGCCGTTGAGCAGTTTCGTCTGCCCTTTTCCGCCGACTTCCTTTAAAAGGATCTGCCGGGAATAGCGTTCGATCTGGGGTTCTGTCAGCACCGGCTGCGGCCTCCGCCCATGAAATAGAGGAATTCAACGCTGTCGCCGTTCCTGACGGAGACACCGTCGAAGTCCTTCCGGTCGAGGATTTCGCCGTTGAGTTCAACGGTGACGTACAAGGGGTCCGACACCTTGAGCTCGTCCAGGAGCAGTGAAACGGACAGGGACTCCCTGTCCGCAATGGTCTGTTCCCTGCCGTTTACTTTGAGGTTCATGAATGCTCCTTCGCCTTTCCGCTTATGTTTTACCAAGCGCCTGCCCGAAATTCCCGATCGTGTCCCCGACGGGTTCAATTCTTACCTGAACCCTTACCGGTTCCTCGCCGTGCCTGCGCCTGTTCACCGTTTTCAAATCGTCCTGCTCAGATCGATCGGCGGTCGTCCCGCCTGAAATGAACACACAGTACGCCTTCCACCCCCCCTTCAACGAGGAGGGCGCGGTGATCCATCCTATACATCATTAAATCCATCAACATGCTGGAGTATATCGCCCACACGGTCTCTTTTTGTCAAGAGATTTTTGCCAACGGGTTTTCACTCGTAACCGTGGACAGGGCAATGGTACCGACAAACGGACCGCGAGCCCGACGTTCCCGGACCGGAGACGATTCCGGAATCGATCAATGCTGCACCCGCACGGTCGTCCATCCGTTGAAAAATGCCGGCGGGGGCTGAATCCGGATCGCAGAGTTGCCGGGAATTGTGGTCCAATGATCATTCCAATTATGAACCTTGAAGCAGGCTTTGTCGAGGGGCAGGTGAATTTTTCAGAAGGAGTGCTGCAGCGGGCCGTCCACTGATACCAGGTTAAGGTCCGGCTTGAATCGCAGCTCAAATGGGGACCCCGAAGGCCACTCGGGTGGAAGCCACCGGTCGGGATGTGCTGAGTTTTCTATGGTTCCAGATGGTTGTGCCCGTTCAACAACTCATTCACCCGGCATCGTTCCGGCGACCCGCCTGCAAGAACCCGGAAGTGCGCCGGCGGGCGCGAGAAGCCGGCCTCCGGCTATGTTCGTATTCTTCGTTGACATTCGGGCAACGGTGCATAGACTGAAAGACATCCCGAAATAACCGGCCCGACGTTCTGCAGGCCGTTTGGTGGGTCAACTGATCTCGACTGATTTTTCCGGTAAGGCCCTTAGCCGCTCATTGCTTCGGACCGTGCATTCTTTTTAGCGATGCGGGAAGTCTCTTCCCTGCCTTTTCCGAAATGGAAAATGAGCGCGAAATCTTCGTGAATCAGAGGTGCGGCCATGAAAGAAACGGACGGATCGCTTCGCCCCGGCTGGTCCCTTGTCATCCTGTTCGGCACCATCGCGCTCCTGGCGGCCTTCAGCGGGTATTGGTTCTACCGCCATGAAAGCAGGGCCATTCGGCAAAGCGCCTATAACGATCTGAAGGCCATCGGTGAGCTGAAGGTGAACGAGATCACCGCGTGGTGCAATGAGCGGGCGGGTGATGCCCTGGGGCATGCGTCTTCATCCCTCTTTCGGTCCGCCGTTGAACGATGGCTGAGGTCTCCCGGGGATGTTCCGCCGAAAATGGACGTCCTGAGATACATCGAGTCCGTTCGGAAGTCCTACCGCTATGAGAATGTCATCCTTGCGGGTCCGGACGGCCGTGTGCTGTTCTCGGTCGATTCCGGCCTTACCGAACTCGACGCCAATACACGGGGCGAAATTGCCCGCGCTCTTACCTCTCCCGATGCCGTGCTCGGTGATTTTTCCCGGTCCCCGGTGTCCGGCCGGGTTTACCTGGATGTGGCGGCAGCGGTTTTCGACGAAGACAACCGGCCCGTGGCCGTGCTCATCCTGCGCACCGATCCCGGGGATTACCTCTATCCCCTCATCAAGTCCTGGCCCACCCCCAGCCGGACCGCGGAAACGCTCCTGGTGCGACGGGAGGGGGATGAAGCCCTCTTTCTCAACATGCTCCGGCATCGCGGGGACCCGGCCATGACCCTGAGCATTCCGCTCTCACGACGTGATGTTCCGGCCGTCCAGGCGGCGCTCGGAAAGTCAGGCCGGTTCGCCGGCCTGGATTATCGCGGTGTGAAAGTGCTTTCCGACATCCGTCCCGTGCCGGGTTCGTCCTGGATGATGGTGACCAAGATGGATTCCGATGAGATACTCGCCGAGGCCCGATATCGTCGTACGGTCATCGGCCTTGTCACCTTTATGCTCATCCTGCTGGCTGGCCTGGGTGCGGGCTATATCTACAGGGGCCAGGGCAAACGGGCCTTTGAGGCGCTTTACCGTGCCGAGCGCGCGCGGCGTGAAGCTCAGGAGGAGATCCGCGCCACCCTTTACGGCATAGGCGACGGTGTGATCAGCACCGATGGAAACGGCTATGTTACCCGGATGAATCCCGTGGCCGAGGCACTCACCGGCTGGAAAGAGGAAGACGCGCTGAAGCGGCCCCTCGAAGAGGTTTTTCGCATCGTCCACGAAGAGACCGGTGCGGAGGTTGAAAACCCGGTTGCGCGCGTATTGCGGGAAGGCAAGGTCGTAGGGCTTGCCAACCACACCGTGCTTGTGGCCCGGAATGGCAGAGAGCTTCCCCTGGCCGACAGCGGCGCGCCCATCCGCAACGAAAACGGCGAGATCTGCGGTGTGGTGCTGGTATTCCGCGACCAGACGGAGGAACGCACGGCGCAGAGGGCTCTGCGCAGGAGCGAGGCGGGCTTCCGGCTGCTTTCGGAAACGGCGGGTCGGCTGCTGGCTTCGGAAAACCCTCAGCGAAGCGCCGATGAGCTGTGCCGAAGAGTGATGGAACACCTGGACTGCCAGTTCTTTTCCAACTACCTGGCGGATGAACAGGCCGGAACATTGCGCCTCAACGCCTGTGCCGGGATTCCGGATCAACAGGCCAGGGAAATCGAATTGCTGGACTATGGAGGCACGGTCTGCGGCTGCGCCGCCCATGACGGGGTGCCCATCGTCGTCGAAAACATCCTTGATACCGCCGATTGCCGGACGGGACTGTTGAAAGCCAATGGAATACGAGCCTATGCCTGCCATCCGCTCCTGGGGCAGGGGCGGTTGATCGGTACGCTCTCATTCGGAACACGGACCAGGGACAGCTTCTCGCTCCAGGAGGTCGCCCTCATGAAGACGGTGACCGGGCAGGTTGCCGCAGCCATGGACCGCATCAAACTCGTTAAAGAACTTCAACGATCGCGTGACGAGCTGGAATTTCGCGTCGGCGAACGCACGGCCGAACTGGTCAAGGCCGGGGAAACCCTGAGGGAGCAGGCGGCCCTCCTTGATCTGGCCCATGACGCCATTATCGTTCGGGGTCTGGACAGGCGCATCCGCTACTGGAACCAGGGTGCTGAGGCCCTCTATCACTTCACCAGGGAGGAGGCGCTGGGAAAGGTTTCGCTCAATCTCCTCAAAACCGGCCCCGACACGGGCGAAGAGATGGATGAATGCCTGATGAAGAAAAGCGAGTGGGAGGGCGAACTCGATCACTCGACGAAGGAAGGGAGGCGCGTCGTGGTCGAAAGCCGCCAGGTTCTGCTGCGCAACGCCGAATCGGAGCCCGTGGCAATCCTTGAAATCAACCGCGATATCACCGCCCGCAAACAGGCGGAGGAAGCCAGGCAGTCCTACCTGTCCAAGCTGGAATCGATGAACAGGGAACTGCAGGACTTCGCGTTCATCGCATCGCACGACCTACAGGAGCCGCTCCGAAAAATCCTCGTCTTCGGCGGCTTTCTGAAAACCCAATACGCGGGTGTCCTTGGGGATGCGGGCCGGGATTTCCTCCAGCGGATGCAGCAGGCCGCGGAGCGGATGAGTATGCTCATAAGGGACCTGCTCAATTACTCGCGGGTGATGTCAAAGACCGATCCATTCAAGCTTACGGACCTGAACACGGTGGTCCGGGAGGTGCTGACGGACCTCGAAACACGAATTGAAGAAACGGGGGCGGTCCTGGAGGTGGAAGGGCTCGACACCATTGCGGTCGATGCAAGCCAGATGAGGCAAATCTTCCAAAACCTCATCAGCAATGCATTGAAGTTCCGCCGGGAACAGAACCCGGTGATCACCATCCATGGAGAATACACGGCCGACCGTCGGGAATATCAAATCTTCGTTGAAGACAACGGCATAGGCTTCGATGAAATTTACGTGGACCGCATATTTGCTCCCTTCCAGCGGCTTCACCCGCGCGGAGATTACGAGGGCACCGGGATGGGGCTTGCCATCTGCAGGAAGATCGCGGAACGGCACGGTGGGACCATCACCGCCAAAAGCAGGCAGGGCGCCGGATCGACCTTCATCCTCTCCCTTCCCGTAAATTCGACGCCCAGGCCGGAGAAATGAACGGCTGATACTGGGTTACCTACAAAATAGAGTCCCGGGATACCCATTTTCATGCTTCGCGGGTGAGGCGCAGCATCATGGGTAATTGCGCTCAGAGTGACACTTTTTGCATCTTCAAAAAAAGCGGGAGAATGATTCTCCCGAACCCTTGCAGCGACATTGAGACCGGCGATTTTCGAAGGCCCGGTGCTCGGTGATAAGAAAATAATAACAAATAGTTAAGCTAAATCGGCATATCAAAGTGGAAAACTGAAGTCAATAGCTTGCCACATCGCGGTTTTCAGTGCGAGGCGGTGGAGAGGGCCACATCGCATGCCGCGGCTGGGCGAGTGAACGGTATGCGGACCGTGTGTCCCGGCATCCGTCGATCAGAAATTTTCCGACTGCAGGGGGCCATGGTTTTCGCGGTTTTCGTATAATCCGAAATTGCCGATGCTCTCCGTGCGAACGTAGCTTTTTATGAGACGAACAAAATCTTCATCCATGGAAAAGTATTCGATGAAGTCGAATTGCGCTTTAAGTCCGGGCTTTTGCTTTCTTTCGTCCACAAAAATAAGGGCAGGAGGGTCCTTTATCAAGTCCTGGACGACAATGCTCTTGAACCATCGTTCTACATCCGGCATGGAATCCGGGGAGTGATAAGCTATCTTACAATCCGGGCAGGAGTTTCTCATATAGTATAAGCCGGTAACCAGCCCGAGGTCCCCGAAGCGAACCGAGCATCGTACCCCCGAGTAGAGAACGACGGGGAAGGCCGGGAAAATGGACGGTGTCATGAAATAGACGGGCTTGCCGTGTGCCTTTTCTTTGATCGCCGTTACGTAGAGATCGTAATCGTGTTTCAAGGCGTACGCCCGGACATTGCTCTGTATTGAAGTGCAACCCATCAGCGCAACCCAAAATACCATAAAACCCACCACCCAATAATTGTATATTGCTTTTATTGCATTTGGACCGGGATGCCAATTGCGAATTTTGCCCCGAATAAATATAAATATCAATCCAATGGCGAACAACGCGGCAATGATGCAGATCACGAGGTTGTCCGTCGTGACGGATATGACACAGAGTATCAGGAAAGATAAAAGGAAACGAATGCGGCTTTTCGAAACGATGTCGTAGCTCAGTTCGTATAACCGAGCGTACGCGAACAGGAATACCGACAGAAATAAAAAAACAATCGCATTGGCCGGGTAGTAATGATAGGTCCACCCTTTCTTTTGTATGTATGCCACTATCAGAAAAACCGTACCCGTCATGAAAATCATCAATAGGGCGGGAAGATGTTCCCTGTGCCGTGCGGTAATGAAGAGGCATACCAGGCTTGCCCCCCAACCCCCCGCGGTAATGCTTTCAAGGAAGTGCAGGAAGAATCCCCTGTTGTGAGCGAAATAAAACTGCATCGTGACGGAAGCGATGGTGAAGAAGGCGGAATGACAATAGAAGAGCAGAAAGGCATATGTCACAAGTATCATATATATCAGTAAATTTTCAATTCTCCAGAGGATGTCTTTCCGCCTGGAATATACGATCAGGAACGCGAGAATGGCTACGAAAACGAGTACGAAATATGGCTTGATCGAGAATCCAATGCCCGCCATCAACCCCGAAAGGCACCTGATACGAACCGACAGGAATTGCCCGTATAAACAGGTTATTGCAAGAAACAGATATGGCATTATAAATAAAATGCAGAGATGTTCCCTTTGACCATAATCATAGCCAGGGAGCAATACAAATATATATGTGCAGACAACAGTTGCATAATATTTAAGCCATTGCACTTCTCCTATGGGTATTTTCTTAATTATAGTATATGATAATAGTAATGATATGGCACACAATAAAGTTACACATATATCGAAGCTCAAGATGATTGATATTGAAAATATTGTAGATATGAATGATGGTATACTATACAGATAGAATATCATCGGCAGGTTTATATCGACGATGCCGCTGTATAGTTGAGAACCACGGATCCATTCGGATGCGCAATACAAGAGGCGGGCATTATCGTGATTCAGGTTGCCGTTCGATAACAGAATGATTTTACAGATAAACATCAACGGGATGAGGAGGAGGCAAATGGTTTTATATTGCCTGAAGTCGGGCAAAGATAAACTGGAGAGCTTCATTGCATTCTTCCTCGGGAAGAGACCGTTCTCCCCGTCTTTTGGAGGCGTTCGGATGAGTCGGAAATGAGCGGCAGCAGGAACTGATGCGTATTCGAGGGCCTGGCCCGTTTCCCGAAGACTCCCAAACTCGATTCTTCCGCGTTGCCTGGGGAGTGTTCCCTGCGGCAGTGCGGGTTCTCACCGTATAAATCGGCATCACGCGCGAAAAGGACGCACGGCAGGGGCGGTTCAACTCTTTGTTTTGTCGAAGATATCCTTTATCCCGCCAATGGAGCCGAGTATTGCCGTGGCTTCGTATGGCAAATAGACTATTTTGTTGTTTTGCCCCGAAACCATTTCTTTCAGGGTTTCAATGTATCGGACGGCGATAAGGTAGTTCGTGGGGTTCCCACTGGTCCCGGAGATGGCTTGCGTGACCACTTTGATGGCGACGGCTTCCGCCTCCGCGACTTTGGCCCTCGCCTGGGCGTCTCCTTCGGCGATCAGGATTTTGGCCTGTTTGCTTCCTTCTGCCTTGCTGATTTCCGCTGCTCGGATGCCCTCTGCCTCAAGGATGTTCGCCTGTTTCAGGCCTTCCGCTTCGAGAATGGCCGCTCTCCGGTCCCGTTCCGCGCGCATCTGTTTTTCCATGGCGTCCCGGATTTCGGGCGGCGGGTTGATGTCCTGAAGCTCCACACGATTGACTTTGACGCCCCACTTATCGCTGGCATCGTCCAGAATGGCCCGCAATTTGCTGTTGATCGTATCCCTTGAAGAGAGGGTTTCATCCAGGTCCAGTTCCCCGATGACGTTTCTCAGGGTGGTTTGGGTCAGCTTTTCGATGGCATCGGGAAGGTTGGCGATTTCATACACCGACTTCACCGGATTGGTGATCTGAAAGTAGAGGAGCGCATTCAGTTCAATGACGACGTTGTCCTTCGTGATGACGCTTTGTTTGGGAAAATCGTAGACGGTTTCGCGAAGATCGATCCTCTTGACGCTTTGCTTCCGGATTATCGTCTTCCCGGTCTGGTCCGTCAGAACGTAGCGCCACTCGATTTGCCGGGGTTTGTCAAAAAGCGGCCACAGGATGTTTATGCCGTATGGAAGCGTACGGTGATATTTGCCGAGGCGCTCGATCACCATGGTTTCACTTTGCTGGATGATGAGAAAGCCTTTCACCGCAAAGATAACAATCAATAATGCAAGAACTCCCAAAACGATCAGTGCGCCCATTAGAGGCTCCTTTTTGTGCTTTCCAGCGGTTTTACGAACACTTTGACGCCCTCGACTCCGACGACCTCTACCTTCGAATTCCTGGCGATAACGCTTCCGTCCGCAGCAACGGCCTTCCAGTCATCCCCGCCGACGGCAACGCGACCTGAACCCAGCTCGTCATTGATTGTTTCGGTCACCCGGCCCGTCTTCCCGATCAGGGCCTCGACATTGGTTTTGACCCCTCCGGACGCCTTGTAACCGTATTTTGTAAAGAACGGACGAACTCCGAAAAAAGCGCCCAGGGTGCCGGCGATGAACGCCGCGATCTGCATGTTGAGTCCGGCATCCAGAAAGGCCGCAAACGATGAGATGAGGCAACCGATCCCGAAAGAAGCCGGAACGAATGTGGGAATGAATATTTCTGCCACAAAAAGGAGCATGGCGGCAATCATCCAAAGATGCCACGCTGAAACCATTATTGAACCTCCCTATGTGACAGGGGCCCCTGTTTTGGCCTGGACCGGCTCGAAACACCGGTCCGCAGCTTTCCATCGATGTGATCCACCCAACCGGAGAGACCCGGAGCAGTGGGCTCGTTCAGGGGTGACCGGAGTATGGCTTTTCCCTCCGGGTAGTATTCGGCGGCTTCCATTGTATTCTCCACTGCTCGATGCAACAACAAAGAACATTTGCGGCGCGGGCAACAACGGCATTTACTTCTTCCACCATTTTCAGGAGTCCCCCCCTGGTACCATGTTTCGAACCAAAAGTCCGGCCACATATTAAGATCGCTCGCTTTCCGGACCCAAGCTTAAAATGATGGTTCCTTTGGATCCAACCGGAAGGCTCGCCTGATGCCTTCCTCGGAGCTCTCCCAGCATTTTTCGCTTGCCTATTAACCTTTAATGTTGAATCCTATTCAATAAATACAGTATGTTACCATGCTACTGATATCGCGTGCCCAAAGAATCTGAATAGTATTGACCTGACTGTGATTTGAGTGTAGTTACCACTGCAAGCTGACTGAAACTGCTGATTTTGCCGGTTTCACAGTCATGTTCAGGATGGGGCTATATCTAACTCTTTGATTTTATGAGTATATTATCGACAAAATCAAAATATGCATCTTTCCATGAAAGAGCAACTGAGGTTTTTCTGGAATGCGGAGGAACGGGAGAGTGCAAAGGGTCTCCTCTTTGGTTTATGGTTCCTGTGCTGAGTAGATATGGCAAGAGGGATTCAGTGTTAGTGGGGCTGAAAATTACGAATGTTTGCTTTGAGGAGAGAAATAATGAGATTGAGATTGTTTCACCTGTTGTTGGCCATACTGATGGTGACGGCACTGTCGAGTGGTGCGTTTGCCTGGGAAGGCAGGATGTCAGGTATGGGCGATCCGTACGGCCTGGTTCCCGATGAATCGGATTTTCTGACCTTGCCGACCAAGATTCTGGACGGTTCCGGGGTCAAGTATTATGGGGACGCAAGATTCACGTATCACGACATGCTGGACCTCAACTGGAGCGGCAGACTCAACGGTTCGCCCAGTGTTTTGGGGACGTCCTACGATGGGCTCAAAGCCAGGGGGGCCTGGAATTCTTCGGGCAACCTGTGGGATTACAGCACCCAGGTCGGTGCGACGTTGCCCGCCGGGGCGGGACGACTTGGCTTCTTCTTCAAATACACCGGCCAGCGCGGCGATTATGACGGCACGCAAAGCCTGTTCGGCAGTGTCAGTGGTTTGGGAAGCGCATCCGTCCTGTCGCCTTACACTATGCGAAGCGATTCCGACAATTACGACTTCCGGATTATCTACGGCCAGCCCCTGGGTTGTGACCTGCGGATCGGCGGCGAAGTCCAGGTCGCGTATCAAACGGAAACAAACAAGTATCAGTCCAGCCTGGGCAGCCTCAGTGTGACGGATGATTCCGGCAACCCAGTCGGTCTTCCCGCCCTGACCATGCAGATGAACAATGATTTCATCGGCGAGTTTTATCCGGCCATGCTGCCTTACGACGACAGTTACTGGGAGATGCTGTTCAAAACGGGCATCGAGGGTAACTTCGGACCGGCTTGGATCGGAATGGACGTGCGCGGTGGGCCGCTCCTTGGTGGCGACAACACGTGGAAACAGAGTGCCACGGGTTCGGCCTCAGAGGGAGGGGTGACGTATAGTGCGAGCGAAGCTTACCGGCTCAAGGGCGATGTGACCGGCTGGAAGCTTGGCGGCGACTTCTGGGTTCGTTATCCCATTTCGCAGACCCTGTCCCTTCCGTTCAGCGTAAAGGTCGATTATCTTGACAAGAACCGCGACGGCTCCGGTACCGGAAACCTCAGCTGGTCCGACGGCGGCTCGTCGAATACCATCAGCGGGTACGGGTGGGATTATCAGAATACCGAGAAGAAACTCAGCATCGAGGCTGGCGGCGGAGTGGAAAAGCAAGTGTCCAGTGACCTGATGGTCGCGGCCGGACTCTATTACGATTTCATCCACAACAAGCAATCCCTGGGACTGGCCCTTGATCCGGGGGTTGACGTGTTGGATGATTCTTTGATCATCACCTGGGACAACAGCGCATGCCCGACCCTCACCGAACATCTGGTCAAAATGAAGCTGCTGGCCGAGCAGAAAATGGGTTCGTACACGCTGCGCGGTGGTCTTGCCGCTTTCGGCGGTCCTGTCACGGAAGATTACTCGTCCAGCCTTGGGACGCCGCTGTTGGGTGGAATTACCGTGCTGAAAAACACGGGATCCCTGGATGGAACCACCTGGGGAGTCACGGGGTCTTTCGGTGCGACGGCCAAGGTCTTTGGGGTAGTGGTTGAGCCCTTTGTCCAGGCGGGTTACCAGGAATACGACATAAGCGGTCCGGGAAGCACCAACGCTCTCGGTTCCGTGGCTTATGTTCCCTGGTCCCTGGACAGGACGACCCGCGAGGTTTCGGCGGGGGGCGGTTTCTCGGTTCTGTTCTAGGTGGTTGAGCGCATGATGGCATGAGCGGGACGAGGGGGGGGCGTCGCTGAAGGCATTGATTCACAGAACGGTCGCCTTTTGAATTTTCCGGGATAGAGGCGGTCCGGCCGTCTTGAGCGTGATCCTCCCCGGTTCCGTTCCATCAGGCGTGACACTTCGGAAGAAAGAATACGGGGGGCGGAGGAAAAATTCCTCCCCCCCCTTTTTGTGGCTTGTTGGCTGGTCTGTTCCGCAGCATTCATACCGATTTGCGTTTAAGATGATAGTCTTAGTATCCCCCTAAAGAGCGGAGGAATGATTCCCCCGCACCCCTCAGGGTTTCGGCCCGCGCGCTAGCGCGCGGGCCGAAACCCTGAGGGGGTGCGGTGGAATCATTCCCCCGTTCTTTTGGGGGATACTGAGACTATCATCTTGAACGCAAATAAGTATGAGAAGAGGGAAGCCTCCATACGCTGCTATGCCGATAAGATTGCTGTCTTTCTGATAATAGTGTTTTTTAGAAACAAGGCGGCCGGCTGCGATCGGCCTGTTTCGGAAGCTACGGACCTGCCCGCTTCAGGCTGCTGCGACAAATGTGATCGATTCTGATGGCTCTTGTCGCTGCTGAGGAACGGCATGAAGGCGGCAGTACATCCCCGCATTGAGCGAGTTCATTGGAGGCTGTGCCGGTTCGGTGATTTGAGGCATGGACTTGGTTGACGATGCTTTGACTTTGCATTGAATTGTCTTTCTTGGAATTCTAAAAGAGAGGAGAGCGATGATGGCCAGTGCCATAGTTGCTGTTGATGAAGCAAAGCTCATGACCAAATTGCGGTGGAGAATCGTTCCATACCTGATGCTGTTGTACATGATTGCAATCATGGACAGAGTGAATTTCGGATTTGCCGCACTGGAAATGAACCGTTCACTTGGGATAACGGCGAGTACATTTGGAATGCTTGCCGGGATTTTTTTCATATCATATTTCTTTTTTGAAGTTCCCAGTAATGTCTTTATGCACAAAATCGGGGCGCGGCGCTGGATTGCCAGGATACTCATCAGTTGGGGGTTGGTAACCATATTGATCAGCCTCGCCCATTCCGTTACTCACGTGGCCATCCTGAGGTTTTTGCTCGGAGTTGCCGAAGCCGGTTTCTATCCGTGTATCATCCTGTATCTGACCTTCTGGTTCCCATCCAGGTACTTTGCCAAGACGGTATCCTTCTTTATGTGCGGTATGGCTCTTGCGAATATCATTACGGGACCGATTTCCACCTGGATCATGGACAATATCGCCTGGCACGGAGTGGAAAGCTGGCGATGGTTGTTCGTGCTGGAGGGGTTACCCGCGATCATTTTGGGGGGGCTTACGCTTTTTGTGCTGACCGACAGACCTGAGCAGGCCACCTTCCTGACACCGCGGGAAAAAGAGTGGCTGACCACTGAAATGCGCCGGGAGCACGAAGCAAAGTCGTCCAGGATGCGGATTTCGATGTGGGCCGTCTTCAAACAGCCGCGGGTTTGGCATCTTTCATGGTGTTACGTCTGCTATGTCGTCGCTCTTTACGGCCTCGGCATGTGGGTGCCTCAGATCCTGCGCGGCCTTTCCAAGGTACTGAGCAACTTCCAGATCGGGCTCATTACGATCATCCCTTACGTTTGCGGGGCGATCATCCCGGTGCTGGTGGCATGGCATTCGGATAAGACCCTGGAACGGCGCTGGCACATTGCCGTTCCCATGCTGATCGCTTTTTTCGGATTGATCGCTCTTACGCAGACGGGCAACCTGTGGCTTTCCCTCGGCTTCATCTGCATCAGCACCGTGGGCATCTATTGTTTCCCGGTGATTTTCTGGGCTCTGCCCAACCAGTTCCTGAGTGAAGCTACCGCCGCGGTGGGACTGGCGATCATCAACTCCGTCGGTAACCTGGGCGGCTTCCTGGGCCCCTATGCGGTCGGGTTCCTGAAGGATGCAACCGGTTCGACCAATGCGGGAATGTATTTCCTCGCATCCTTTGCGGTTATGGGGACCCTGTCGGTTTTGGCCGTTCGAGTGAAGAGTGCCGATAAACGGGTACCGGAAGAAGCTGAAGTCAGTAAAGCTACGGTCTGAAAGTCAACCAGCCGGAATCAAAGCGGAAGCATGCTCTTTGAAGGGCGTGCTTCTGCTTTCCGTCAGGCTGTGCGGATGGAAACCCGGGTCCTCCGCGGTCTGGCTGGTGGACAGGACCCCTTTTGCCCGTGGTGTGTAGTAAGGGGAAAAGGGGGGAGCCCATCCTTGCTCAATGAGAACGGTTCATTCGCCTGGTCCTCAATGGGATTCTTTTCGACCGCCCGCTTTTCAACAACCCTCGTTGTTTCTTTTTCTCAAGGCAGTGGAGTCTCGCTCACCTGCTGCTGAGCCGCATCCGTTTTCCGGTAGGTGCCCCCCCTGCCGTATCCAGCGCCAATTCAGGGAATCGCTCCATAACCGGTTCGCAGTTGCCTGCCCGGCGGCGAGAGGACCGGATGCGACGCGAAGAATGCTGCCTCTTCGTAATGACAACCTAAAATTCCCCCAGCCCCATCAGTGTTTTGGTTAAGGTTCCTGGTTTCGTCAACTTGATTTGGCCCATTTTGATACTCCCATCTGGCCCCCCGTGTTGGTCAGTCCAGCCCCATTGGCGGGATTTCCGGGAAAGGGGGAAACGGAGGGAGCCCATAGGGCGATCGGAGTTGCCCCCTTTCCCGGAGGAGTGGTGAGCGTGTTTTTCAGCGGACGGGGACATTGCCTTCCTTATTGGATTTTTTCTTACGGTTGATGCTCTGCCTGAGCCTGTAGCTCTCCCGGGTACTGCTAATACTGAGTTGCGTTCGAGACATAACTGCAATGCCGAACTTTGTAGGATGGGCACCAAGGTGCCAAGGTGTCTCAGTGACATTGGCACAGTAGACAGGCATTTCCCGTTTGACATAATCCTGCCGGTGTATATACTTTGTATAAACCATCGGAAACATAAGCAGGAAGGAGCGGATCATGCCCGTCATTAAAAGATGGGGAAACAGTCTGGCGCTGCGAATCCCGGGTCATATCGCGGCGCAGTTGAAAGTGACTGAGAATTCGGCAGTGGAGTGTTCCGTATCGGACGGGAATTTAGTTGTTAAACCGATCGACTCGAAGCCGCGGTATTCTCTTTGCCGGTTGCTGGGAGAAATCACGGAGGAGAACCTCCACAAGGAAATCGCAACCGGGCGGCCGCAGGGAGACGAGATTTGGTGAATTCCTATGTTCCGGATCGTGGTGATGTCGTCCACCTCGATTTCGTTCCGCAAAGCGGACATGAACAGGGTGGGAGAAGGCCGGCCCTCGTACTTTCGCCGAAGGCCTACAACCGGAAGGTGGGACTTGCGGTCTTTTGTCCGATCACGCACAGCATCACGGGCTACCCTTTTGAGGTGCCTATCCCCGAAGGATGGGAAATAAGCGGTGTTGTCCTGGCCGACCAGGCAAAAAGCCTGGATTGGCGGGCCAGAAGGGTTGATTTCAAGTGCAGAATGCCCGATGAGGTACTCGATGAGACCTTGGAGAAAATACGGGCATTATTCTTTGAAATCTGCTGAAATTCAATCGTGGGAAGAACACAACACGGTGGCGATCGCATGAAGATCTTCAGAGCCCACTTGCAGGAAAAACTGCGAGAAGAACGATTCGAGGAACTCTTCGACGACGAAAAGGAACTTGTCCGGATCGGCATCGAAGTGGCAGAGACCGGACCAAAGCGCGGAATAAGCCGGGCTGATTTGGCCGAATACGCTCATGGTCACGCAGCAACAGGTTCCAAAAGTGGAGAACGGGGCGAACCGCAACGTGCTCACCCTGTTGAAGGTTTGCCGGGCACTTAGCCTCAGGTAAAGGCCTAGTGGTTCCGCCTGAAGCACGGATCGGTCCGGTATCTTTTCCGTGGGCAGGGAGTCTCCCTGCCCTGGGGTTCCCTGCGACCGGAGCCGTTTTCCTGCCAGTCGACCGTTCATGGGCAGGCGACATTGCAACCTTACAGGCTTGACTGGGGAGATGCTGCGACGGTCCCGGTTCTCCCGCTCTGGAACGGAAAATGTTTTCTGCCGCACGGCCTTTCGAAAGACCGACTGTAGAGAGTGGGCTGTCCAACTGGTTTGCCTTGTGGCATCCCCGTTACCGGTCGTTGATCATTCAGTTGTTCCTCGTCGGGACCCTTGCCGCGGGAATGGTTTACGCTCAGAATGCTCTTCTGACTTCACTGACCCTTTCGCTGGGGGCGCAGGCGTCCCCTTCAGGGCCGGCCGGCGCCGCGGGCGCGGTGCCGCCTGGTTTCCTGCCCGCCCTTTCCGAGTCCCTGCAACTCAGCCTGCCGCTTTTCATCCTGGCTTTGTTCATCTTGGCCCAGTGCCTTTCGGCTTTCTTCGAATACTGGAGAATCCGGGTTACGGGGGCACTGCGCCTCATGACGAGAAACGATCTTGAAGTCGAGATTCTGACCCACCTGCTCGGGAAGGAAGACGCCTTCTTTGCCCTGCATTCTCCGGCCGAAACTGTAAACCGGATTACGGTGGATTTGAACCGTGTCTGCGAACTGAGATGCCACGTCATGCGCGTGTGGTGTTCCTCGGTCCTGCTTCTCAGCTATTTTGTATTTTTTTTACTGAAGGACTGGCGCATGGGGTTGGCCGCCATCTGCTCATGCGCCGCCGCAGCTTTCTGGTCTTTCCGGATGACGCGGCGCATCAAACACCTGGACCGGGACTTCCTGCACGAGGATGACCGCGTGAAGTCGCAGTTCGAGGACTTCCTGCGTGCCGCTCCGGAAGTTCAGGTCGGCAACCTTTGCGGGAAAGTCCGCCGCGCGCTTCGCGCGTGCCAGAAGTTGAGGAGCACCACTACCCTGCGTTTTGTGAGACTCTCGGGCATTCTGAACGCGGGGGATTCACTGTCGAGCCTTCTGGCGATCGTCACCGCGATCCTCGTGGTCATGGTCATGAAGCATACCGGAGAGGGAAGACTCGCCTTGGCCCTTCTGCCCGTTGTGGTCATGGCCCTGCCGACTCTCTTCCTGCAGGCATCCAATCTCATTTTTCTAAACGTAGATTTTCAACTGGCCTTCACCAGCAGGGACCGCCTCCTTGAATATGAAACCCTCGCACGCTCACCGTCGCCCCAGGAGGACCGAAATGCCGCTCCAGGTTCGTCGGCAGGACACGATAGGAACCCGGAGACACCACGGGGAAAAAATCAGCCCTTTTCCCCTCCGTGTGCAGGGGCCTCGGTACTCCATCTCCAGGGGGTCACCTACCTCTATAACAACGGCGGCAACAACCGGCAGGGCGGCGTGGCCGGCATCGACGCACAGTTCTCTCCCGGTCGCTGGTATGCCATCGCCGGACGTGCAGGTTCGGGCAAGACCACTCTCGTCAATCTGCTGCTCGGCCGCCTGCATCCGCAGGACGGAGAAGTCCTGTATGGCGGGGAACCGCTCACCGGTCCCTGGAGATCTTCCGTGTTTTCCCTGATGCCGCAGTCTCTTGCTCTGCTCAACACAACCATCCGTGAAAACCTTCTTTTCGATACGGGAAACGACGGCACTCATTTTTCCTCACGCCTCGAACTGACGGAGTCCGATTTCGAGGTGATGGAATCCGCCGGGCTCGGGCAGATCTGCCGGCTCAAAGCCCTGGACATGCTGCCTTCCGATTCCTCGCTCCGGTCGCCCCTGAGCACGAACATCGCCGAAGTCAGAACCCGGGCCCGGGCTTATCTTTCCGAAGCGGCGGGCGTCGAGGTGAGACCTTACGGTAAAGCGCATGCGAGCCGTGATTCGTGGCTGCTGGAAATCCTTCTGAACGGCCGGTGCGAACGCACAACAACGGTGCAGAGCCTGGCAGGTGAGGGGAACGAGGGCAAACTCCGGTTCCTCTGCCGCTCCCCGCTGGGTTCCGAACTCACGGAGCTGGGGCGGAAGCTGCTGAGGGATACGGATGCGCTGCTCACCCGGCCCAGCTTCCGGCATTATTCGAAAGCGGCCATGGTTTGCATCGAAGAGCCGATCTGGAAACTGAGATCAGCTTGCGCGAAGAGGGGTGAACATGAGAAACTGTCGCAACGGGAACGCACGGCGTTGTGTGTGGTAGCCCTGACGTGCACTCCCGCGGAACTGGACGATGGGGTGTTCCCGGCAAAATGGACCAACCCGGATTTCCTGGAATTATGGAAGGCGGAAACCGCGCGCATTAAGGACATCGTTGGCGCTGCCTGGAGCCCTCTCAGCCTGATGGAGATCAATCCGTACATGACTTGGCGGGAAAATCTTGCCTTCGGGATCACGAGCCGGCTGCCGGACCGGGCCCTGCTGGATTTCCTGGAGCGGGAAGGATTGAATCCCTTGTTCACGGGGCTGGGCCTGGAATTCGAGGTCGGACGGATGGGCAGTAACCTCTCCGGAGGGCAGGGGCAACTGGTGGCACTCTGCCGTACCCTTTTGCGCCGGACCCCGGTTCTGGTTTTGGATGAGCCGACGTCTCACCTGGATCCCCTGAGCAGCGCCAGGGTAGCACGGTTGCTCCAGGGCTGGAGGAACGGGCGGATCATCATCACCGTGAGCCACGACCCCGGTTTCGTTTCCCGGGCGGACTCGGTTTTTCTAATGGATGGGGGACGAATCGCCGCCGGGGGAAGTTTCGAGCAGATACTTGAAAGTTCCGAGCTTTTCCGCAAAGCTTTAAAGGAAGAATGAACCCGTGGCCGATGGAAATCGCCTCCGCACGCAGGCCGTGGACCGCGAAGATGCCGATGCCGACCGCTGCTGGATTTGAATTCGGATGTGCCGCGCGGGATAGGAGAATATCACTTGGCCGTTATGATCCTCAAGGCCACCGTTCAATGCAATTCGAACTGCATTTATTGTGACGCCGTGGATAAGGTTCGCTCCGGGATCCACACCATGCCCGTGGAGGTCCTGGAGCTTTTTTTCAAGCGGGCTGACGAGTTCCTGCGCGAGAATCCCGACGAACGCATGATCGTCATCTGGCACGGTGGAGAGCCGCTCATGCCGGGTCCGGAATTCTTCGAGCAGGCGTTCAGACTGCAGAACGAAATCTGCCGGCAAACGGGTTCCCGCTTGGTCCACAGGATACAAAGCAACCTCACCCTGTTTTCCCCACGGTTTGCGGAAGTATTTCGAAAAATGGGGATATTCGGCATCGGAACCAGCTACGATCCGATTCCCGGCATTCGCGGATTCGGAAAGGGCCGGGATTCCGATGCCTACGACCGCCGTTTTCGGAACGGGTTGAAGGTCCTCGAGGATGAGGGATTCGGATGGGGGTTGATTTACGTCGTCACGAGCCGTTCCCTCGAACGGCCTCTGGATATTTATCATGCCCTGTGCCGATTGAAGCCGGACGGAAATATCAAGTTCCAACCCGTGCTGCTCTGCGGTCATGACCCCCAGGGGCTGGCGGTCACTCCGGAGCAGTTCGCTGAATTCCTCGGTGCCATCTTCACGGCCTGGTGGGCGGAACGGCAGACACGCCCCATGGTCGAACCGTTCCGGGTCCTGACGGATGCCATCCTGCACGGCTCCCGCAAAAGCTACTGCACCGATCTGGGCCGATGTGCGGCCTCGTACTTCGCTCTGGCCCCGGACGGCATGATTTCCCACTGCGGCCGTTCCGTCGACAGAGGGCTCCTCGATTACGGGCCCATCTCCCTGCATTCCTTTTCGGAAATCCTCGAAGATTCGCGCCGTAAGGTGCTTCTTGAACGGGGCCGCATCCTTTGTGACGGGGAATGTCGAGGCTGCCGCTTCTGGGTTCTCTGTCATGGCGGATGCCCCCTGGATGCCCTGGAAGAAACGGGGAGTCTCATGAGGAAGTCGCCGTGGTGCAAAGCCAAAAAAGGATTTATCGAGAGGTATTTTGAACCCGTCACTGGTGTTCGGTTTGCCCCGGACATCGCCGGTCCGACACGCTGACTTCCCCGGCGTCGGCTTGTTTTTCAGGTCGAGGCCGGCAAACAGGAGAAAAAATCATGTCCATCATCATCAAGCAAGGGGATAAATATTACGAGATTCCGGAAGAGGTCCTCGCCAAAAGCAAGGTGTCCAAAGCGGATTTTGAACAAAGTCTGAAGGGAATGGCCATGGAGCAAGCGAAGCAAACCGGGGGATGGAAGGATGCCTGTAATCTGCTGGACCTTTCCGCCTGCACGGTACACGATCTCGAAAAATGACTGCCCCGCAGCAATGGCTCCGAACGCCCTCAGGGCGGAACGTCACCCCCGCTTGTTCAGAAAGCTCGCGGCACGTTCATAAATCCTGGCGTCCAGGTCGCCCCTCAGGAACCAATAGCAGTAGTCGTCCCTGTCCAGGCTGTTCCCCTGGAAAATGCGTCGATGAGGGCATCCGCCCCCGCACTGGGGCAGCGCGAGGCAGTCCCGGCACTCCGGGTGCTGAAACCAGTCGTAGCTCAACCATGGTTGCAGGTTGTTCATGTTCACCGTCAGCTTGGAAAAAACCGACCCGTAAGCACGCTCAGGCCAGCCCACGTCTTCATTGCACTTGTAAAGCAGCCCGTTCGGATCAATGGCGACGGACGATTCCCGGGTCGCGATGCACCCGGGGGAACGCTTCCACAGGAGGAAGTTCTGCATCGGGAGGCCGGCAGCCCTCGCCCTTTGCCTCTGCCGCCGGAGCACCTCCACGTACGACTCGTGGGCAACCTTGCTTCCCATGCAGCCAGCGCGCCCGAGTTCCGGCAGAAAGACGTTGGCGATGTTCACCGACTGCAGACTTTTGTGCAGGCCCCTTCGAATCATTCCTTCGAACAAGTGGTCCCATTCTTTCTCGTCATCCTGAACCAGATTGACGCGGACGTGGATTTGCAGCTTCCCGGCGGCCTCCGCCATGTTGTCCAAGACGTCGTCCAAGGTGTCCCTGCCCCTCCTGTCGTACTTCATCTCACGGGGAACGTCGACGGTCACCTGGGCCGTCGTGATACGGCATTCAAGCAGTTTGTCCACGGTGGGAGGGCTGAGGAGAACCCCGTTGGTTGTGATGACGGACGAATAGGCGATCTGCTCTTCATCGCACGCCTGAAGCAGTTTTGTACTGATGTTCCCGATCATGCGTGTGGCAAGTAGTGGTTCCCCGCCGAACCACGACATCGCGACGTTCTTCTTACCGGCCATTTCCGCCGTGAGATGCCGCACAACGGCATCCGCGGTCTCCTGGGACATGACCCTGTGCTGCTTCACCGATTGGAGTTTTCCTTCGAAACAGTAGGGGCATCTCAGGTTGCACAGGAGCGTGGGAAGAAGGTTCACCCCGAGGGTCTCCGTCCTGTCGTAGCGCTCGGAAAGGAAATACTGCCGGACCAGGTCGATCTCGTCGACGCCCTCGCACGTGAAGAAGCCCTTGGAATGAAGTTCAGCCAAGGCGTCGGGAATGGAATCTGCGGAAACTCTGCGTCGTAAACCCGGGGTAAAATACCCATCCCAGATTTCGGCCGGCACGATGGTAAGTGCCCCCGAAAAGGTGTTGTATACGGCCTTCAGATTTCCCGGCATATCGACCGCGGCATTGAACCGGGATGGCACCCACACGGCCGAAACATTCCGCAACGCCCGCAGTGCCTTTCCCGGCTTCCCGGAAGAGGCCCAGTACGCATACGGCTGCTCCACTTCGAACGCAGCAGTGGCTTTTTCCGCACTCATATCACTCGTCCCATTCATTCAAACAGGAAAACTGCGCAGCAAAAAGCGTGCCCTGCTGTTTCCAGCCAGTGGCACGCTCGGTATTTACAACCTTTTGTCCCAACTCAGGATTTTCCCGAACCCAGCCGTTGATGGGCCGTGTTTCATTGACGGACCGGTTCCTCACTGCCGGGTATGCGCGAGGATGATTCCGTGCTAGCAGGATGCATTGAGGCTTTTTTTCGACATGCAGCAACCGCAGCCGATTTCCACTGAATCCGCATACTCATCCCATACGAGCTTCTGCTCGGCAACCCTTGAGCATGATTTCCTGGCCTCGAAATCCTCGCTGGAAATGGTGCATCCGGCCAACGATTCAGAACGGATCTCGTAGAACTTATCTCCTGATTTCAAAAGCATAGACATGACAGTGGACTCCTCATTCTAAAGTGTGGCCTATTGCCCAGGATTTAGTCTTCTACAACACTGTTTCAACGGTCATCAATACACTCACTTCGTAGGAGACCCTGACACGAAATAGTTCGTCTGTCAACGATTTACAAGAGCAATAGGCCTACGCATGCCCAAAGGCCTAAGGAGACGCCGTGCAGTCCGATCGGAATGCCGGAGTCATTAATTGATCAGCCTTATGCCAGGTGTCTATGACATCCATAGAGAAAAATCCATCGGCGAAATCTGTCGAGACCCCGAAGATGGATCCCGGTTCCTCGCCCTCGGCACGGGTGTTCAAGAAGCCCGCATTATTCATGAGGTGTTGCCGGGACCCCCTCGAAAATGGCCATCATGAGCAATGGGCACGGATTTATCAGAAGTCCGGTCGGCAGAGAGGCCCCGGAGCCGGTACCGCGTCGAAATCGACAGTGGATTCGATTCCGAAGTTCTCGAACGGGTGATCAGAGCACTGGGCCGCATATGATCTTTCTTCCACTATATGTACGCGTGTTCCTCGCTCCGGGAAGCACCGATACGCGAAAAGCAATCAATGCCCTCTCCATCTGGTAAAACAGCTGTCAGTTTTGCGCCTGCGCCGATCACGCAGGCGCAACCCTTTTTTACGCTGCCTCAGTCTCTGACCTTGAATTGTTCCGCCCTTGTCTTCCAGTAGGCATCATTCGGCTCGGCTGCGATCAGGCTATCCAGTGCCGCCTTAAAGGGGGCGACGTCGATGTAGGCCCGGATATCAGCCTTTGACTCGATGAAGGCGCTGGCCTTCATGGCGTCCCAGAACAGCACTATGCCCTTGACGTTCGGGTCGCTGCTGAACTCGGTGTTGCCGCTGTAAATTACCGACTCCACGATCTTCGGGTCGAGCTTCAACGCCTTGGTCACCGTATCCACGGTGTCTTGCCGATTCTCGTCAATATAGCGCTCAGCCCGGAGGAGCGCCTTCAGGTAGGCTGTCCAGACTTCCGGCCGTTTGGCCAGATCCTCTGCGAGGACGGCGATGCGGCAGCAGGGGTGGGCTGGCGAAAGCTTGCCGGTTCGCACCAACACTTTAAGTCCGGCCTCCTCCGCCTTGATGTCAAAGGGAGCCCACACTACGCCTGCATCAATTTGACCTGCCTTGACGGCCTCAACGACCGCAGCAGGACTTTTCAACTCGAAGAACTTAAGGTCGGTTTTCCAGTCGATTCCAGCTTTTGCCAACTCGGCGCGCACGATGGCATCGCTCGACGACAGTCTGACCGTTCCGACCTTCAGCCCTTTAAGGCCCTTCAGGTCGCCGATTTTCTCCGCCTGATCGACGCGGACCACTACTGCTGACCCCTCGCCCCCCAGCCCACCGATGATTCGGATGTTTTCCGCTCCCTTGGATATATGCACCAGAGGTGCCGTAACGCCGACTGATCCGGCATCGGTCTTCCCTGCGCGCAGAGCCGTCATGCCGTCTGCGCTGTTGTCGAACTCAATCAGTTCTACCTCCAGCCCTTCCTTGGCGAACAACCCTTTATCGCGCGCGATTATCAATTTTGTGTGCTCTGGCACGGGGATGATCCCGGCCTTCAGCTTGGTCAACTCCCCCGCCTGAATGCAAGTACTTGATGCGGCCCAAAACATTCCCGCCGCCACTACCGGCAGGACAAACCTCTTCCATCGCGAACTCATAGCCACCTCCTTTGGTAAAATGTTCGGCCCACAACCGTTCTTTCCCCTGGCAAGTGGTTGCGGGCTGAGGTTTGTATGTCGTTACTTTTCCAGCTTCCATTTTGCCAGATACCACTTGGGCTTCTGGAGTCCCTTGAAGTTGTTGACCGACTCTTCTCCCACGTTCTTGAAGTCCTCCAACTCGATACCACATTGATATCCTGTATGAAATGCTCTGCGCGACATCCTCGGCCTGGACAACAATCTTCTCCTTCAGCGTCTCCAGTGCGACGGCGTGGTTGCCGCTGATGAAGGCGAAGTCCGCGCTGTCGACGGTGCGCGGGATTTGTGCAGCTTCAACGGGGTGAACTCCAGTTTCTTGGGTGAATTGGGTTTTCGCAGAGTCCATTCTCCCCGTGAATGGGGCACTGCCGTACTCCAAAAAAGCGAAAAGTATCATACGCTACCCATCAGCACGGCCGCTTCTGTGATGCACACTACATATACCTGATCGAGTTAGTCAATAATAAAGTTCCGTTTCTGCTTACGGCGAGTTCGACTTCTGTGGTCACCAAAAGTGAAGCGGGGTAAACGGAGTATTCCGGCACCCCCCTCCACTTCATGTATTCCGCTTGTGTTCTAACGCATGTCCGGACAGTTTCTGGTGAAGATCGATCGCTGGTTCGAATCCAGAGGTCGATCACGTCAACATCCAAACCGTGTGGCAAGGGTGTTGCGGGTTCAAATTTGTGCCATGTAACTTTCCGTTATTCTTGTTACAATTTTAGAAGTCGAGGGTTTGAATCCTCTTCTGCCCACCACAAAGTCAAATTTGCCAGTGTCCGGTGTGTTGTGAATATAAAAGGGGTGCTTTTCGGCTGGATTCGCCGGCGGTGCAGGTGCGGTTCAAATACCCCGGGGACGCCAGGAAGGGAAGGCATGTCCTCCGGTTCACTGTGACCCTTGCAGGGGGCGGGGTGAATGAGTTCTGCTTCGGGTATGTGGAGGTGAGTTGAAATGGCGGGGCTGTGGGGAAATGAAGCCCCGTGTTCTGTCCCTGAGAAGGATACAGGTTTTGGTTTTCTTTGCCGCTTTCCTTCCCTTGGAAACGCATCCTTGATCCGATTTCCTGCATGCATTTTGACTGCAAACAGCGAGCAGTCAGATATCATTTTGAGGAGAAATAACAAAAAGGGGATTTGGCTCAACTTGCCAAATCCCCTTGATTTTCTTGGTGGGCCGTCGCGGACTCGAACCGCGAACCTCCTGATTAAGAGTCAGCTGCTCTACCATTGAGCTAACGGCCCTCTCGGGGGACAGGACAACTTGGTACGCCCGGCAGGATTCGAACCTGCGACCTGCGGATTCGAAGTCCGACGCTCTATCCAACTGAGCTACGGGCGCACGATTTGCCCACCCAAAGAGAATGCTGTTCTATAGCAAAACCTCCTTCCGTGTCAAGAGGACTGTGACAGGAAAATGGGGAGGGACCATCAAAAAGCTGCTAAAGAAGCCCTGGTGCCGTGCGCGGCCAGGCTGCGGCACGCGGCTGGAATACAATGGAGCTCAGGGCGGTGCCTGAATATGGAATTGCTCAGAGAACTCGGCCTGGAGCGATTTCAAGAGACGACTGAGGCCATCCGGACCGCGTTGTGACTCTGATGGCAAAAAGTGAAAGAATCTTTACAAGGGCCGCCACGATTCATGGACCGAGTTTCCTTTTTCGCCGTGCCGGCCCGCAAGCCCGCTGCCTTCTTTGAGTTCCGTGGATCCTTTCGTTGCCCGATCCCTGTTTCTCGAATATAGTGTTTGTGGTTAGCTCAAGCAATTCATCGAGTTGCCGGAGCATCCGTCTCCGCCCGCCCGGCATTTCCATGGTAGAGTGAAAACCCGCGGTGCGCAGGCGAGACAAGGGGCCGGTCGGGGTTCGGCGTGGTTCGCCCCGGGGATGGCCCAGGTGGGGTAGATCCAAGATCCGCCCCTGGCGTCTTTCCCGGAGGGGGAGACGAACGGGCCGGGCTCTCGGTCGAACTTTTGACGCGTGAAGCGCCATCGTTGCGTCGGCTTCCATGAGGCGGTGCTTCTGCCGAGGGCGCCGGTATCGAACGACCGAAGCGCGTTGGGAATACCGGTTTTCCGGAAGAACGGACTTTTTACAGAGCTGGACGATTGGAACCATGGCATATCTTGATCAGGAAGTGCGCCGTTTGTTCGGCAAGGCCATTCACGAATATCAACTGATTCAGGACGGAGACCGGATCGTGGTCGCCGTTTCCGGAGGGAAGGACAGCATGCTGATGCTCTGGCTCCTCCGCGAACGACTGCGCCGTGTTCCCATCTCGTATGAACTCATCGCAGTCCACGTCGATCCGGGCTTCGATTCGACGTCGGCCGAACGCCTCGAATCCTTTTTTGTCCGGGAAGGCTTCCGGTACGAAATCATCCGCACGAACCAGGGGCCGCGGGCGCACGGGCCCGAAAACAGGGAAAACCCCTGCTTCCTGTGTTCGCGGCTGAGGAGAACATCCCTGTTCAAGAAGGCGTCCGAACTCGGGTGCCGTAAGATCGCCCTGGGGCACAACCAGGACGACCTCATCGAGACGCTCTTCCTCAACATCTGCTACGGTGCTCAGATCGCGGGCATGGTTCCCCGGCAGCCCTTCTTCAAAGGGGAGATGACCGTGATCCGCCCGCTTGCCCTGGTGCCCGCGCCAAAAATCCTCCGCCTGGGCCGGAAGATCGGGCTGCCCATCATCCCCACCTGCTGTCCTTCGGCCCCTCACAACAAGCGGCAGGAAATAAGGACCGTACTGGAATCGCTCTACAGCGGGAACCCCAAGGTGCGGGGAAACATTTTCCACGCCATGAGCCACGTGAACGCCGAGTACCTGCCGCCGCCCCTGGGAAGCGGGAACGTACGCGGCCCCCTGGACCGGCGGTCTCAGACGGACAACGGATCGGAAAAAGATGGAACCGAAGAAGACGCTTTATCTCATTGACGGGAGTTCCTACATCTACCGCGCATTTTATGCCGTAACACGGCTGACCAGTTCCAAGGGCCAGCCGACGGGCGCGGTCCACGGATTCGGGCAGATGATGGTCAAGGTCGTCCGGGAAAAGAAGCCCGACTATGTCTGCGTGGTTTTCGACGCCCCGGGACGAAACTTCCGGCACGACCTCTACGTCGCCTACAAGGCGACGCGGCAGAAAATGCCGGAAGACCTGGTGAGCCAGGTCCCCTACATCAAGGACATGGTGGAATACAGTGGAATTCCCCAGATGGAAAAGGACGGATACGAGGCCGACGACCTCATCGCGACGCTCACCCACTGGGCTTCCGGCCAGGGGATCGCCGTGGTGATCGTGTCGAGCGACAAGGACCTGCACCAGTTGGTCCGGGACCCCGCCGTCCGCCAGTGGGACGCTCAGAACGACCGGGTCTTCACCGAACGGGAAGTGAAGGAACGGTTCGGAGTCACGCCCGCCCACATGGTGGATTACCTGGCCCTGGTGGGAGACACCTCGGACAACGTGCCGGGGGTGAGAGGGGTGGGGGACAAGACGGCCCGGCAGCTTTTCGAACGGTGGGAATCGATCGAGGAAATCTATGACCACCTGGACGAAATCACGCTGGCGTCGGTGCGAAAGAAGCTCGAAGAACACAGGGACGACGCCTTTCTGTCGCGGCGCCTGGTTTCGTTCAAGGAAGACGTCCGGATAAACGGAAAGCTCGAGGACTTCGTACCTTCTCCTCCGGCCCGGTTCAAACTGCAGCAACTGGCTGAAGAACTGGAGCTGAAGAGCCTCCTGGAGAACATCCTCAAGGGGTTGGGCGCCAAAGGGGAGTCGCGTCCGGAGCGTCCGGGAAGGGCCCGCGGCGATGAAATCGTGACCGATCCCGACCGCCTCGAATCTCTTGCAACGCTTTTCGCGGATCAGCCGGTCCTGTCGCTCAAGGTCCAAACCGCGTCGGATGACGCCATGAGATCGGACCTCCTGGGGATAGCGTTCAGCTTTGAGGATCATCCCGCGTGTTATGTCCCGGTAGGACACAACGGGAAGGACCACGGGAACGGGCTGCCCGCAGCCCGGGTCCTGGCCGCCCTCGGAAAAGTGCTGGGCGCCTCCGGGCCGGCCAAGATCGGCCACGATCTTAAGAGCGCCTGGATCGTCCTGAAAAGGTACGGCATCGAACTTGCGGGGATCGCTTTCGACACGATGATCGCAAGCTACCTTCTCGATCCCGGGAAACAGGACCACGGCCTCGGACGTATCGCGGCGGAATGCCTGGGCGAAAATGTCGATGTCTACCAGGCTACGGGTGGGCGGGGGAAGGCCGGGGCCGGCCTCGATGCCCTCCCGGTGGAACGCGCCGCGGATTACGCCTGCGCGGAAGCCGAGGCCGTCTGGCGCCTGTATCCCGTTCTCATGGAAAAACTCCGGGAAGCGAAGATGGAAGAACTCCAGGAGAAGATCGAAGTGCCCCTCATCACGGTCCTCGCCAAGATGGAGTACCGGGGAATACTCGTCGATGCCGTAAAACTCGAAGACCTGTCCCTCGAATTCGAAAAGGCACTCGATGCGAGGGCCTCCGTCATCTACGACCTCGCGAAGGAGGAGTTCAATATCCAGTCCCCGAAACAGCTTGCGTCCATCCTTTTCGACAAGCTGGGGCTGCGGGTGGTGAAGAAGACCAAGAGCGGCCCGTCGACCGACGTGAACGTTCTGGAGGAACTGGCGCTCGAACATCCCATCGCCGACCACGTTCTGGCCTACCGGACCCTGGCCAAGCTCAAGGGGACTTACGCCGACGCGCTGGGCAAGCTGATCCATCCCGCCACGGGGCGGATCCATACGAGCTACAACCAGACCGTCGCCGCCACGGGCCGGCTGAGCAGTTCCGATCCGAACCTCCAGAACATCCCGATCCGAACGGAAGAAGGAAGGAAAATCCGGGCCTCCTTCATCCCAGCGCCGGGCTGCCTGCTCCTTTCCGCCGATTATTCCCAGATCGAACTACGGATATTGGCTCACTACAGCCACGACGAACACCTCGTTGAAGCCTTCATGGACGACGAAGACATCCATCGCAGGACCGCCGCGGAGATGTTCAACGTTTCCCCGGTGGCGGTCACTCCGGAGATGCGGAGGCAGGCCAAGACCATCAACTTCGGGATCATCTACGGCATGGGGCCGTTCGGGCTGGCGCGGAGGCTGCGTATCAGCACCAAGATGGCCA
Organism: uncultured Syntrophobacter sp.; assembly: GCA_963663685.2. Lineage (GTDB taxonomy): Bacteria > Desulfobacterota > Syntrophobacteria > Syntrophobacterales > Syntrophobacteraceae > Syntrophobacter. The sequence continues at coordinate 180,107 of CAXXDT010000016.1, forward strand.
GAGTGGCCATCGACAGGTATTTTGCGGGTTACCAGGGGGTGCGGCTCTTCATCGATTCTGCAATCGATTCGGCCCGGAGACTCGGCTACAGCGAAACGCTCCTGGGGCGAAGGCGCTTCATGCCAGAACTGCGAAGCCGCAACAAGACGATCCAGCAGCTCGGTGAACGCCTGGCGATCAATACTCCCCTGCAGGGCTCCGCCGCGGACCTCATCAAAAAAGCCATGATCGATCTGGAGGCCCTCCTGAAGGGGAAGGGGCTGAAGACGGTCATGCTGCTCCAGGTGCACGACGAACTGGTGTTCGAGACGCCGGACGATGAGCTGGATACCGCCAGGGAAGTGGTGCGGGATGCGATGGAAAAGGTCTGGAAACTTTCGGTGCCGCTCAAGGTGGAACTCGGATGGGGCCGCAACTGGGCGGAAGCGCACGCCTGAGCTCCAAGACAAAAGCCGCCTCGGCGAGACGCCGGGCGGCTTTTTATGACAATGAGAGATGTAGGCGAACAGGGGATTAACTGGCTGATTTCGACTTCTCGAGTTCCGCTTTCAGCCTTTCCACTTCCTGCCTGTACTTTTCCGCCTCTTCTTTGACCTTTGAATCGGAACCGGGCTGTTCGTAGGTTTCCCTGTTCTTGGGGAAGGGGAGCTTTTCTTTCACTTCGTCATAGCCCAGGTAGGCCGCCATCGCTCCGCCAAGCAAGAGGGCCAGAGGGATTGCACCGGCAATCAGATTGAGAAACTGCGTAAAAAACGCCAGAACACCGATTAGACCCAAAAATGCTGCTGCAATTCCGCCTACGAACACCTTCATGATCTTTCCTCCTTGGCTTGGTTCGAAATTCTTTATTGTTGACTCGCTGAATCGTTCGTTCGAAGTTTGATGATGTATCGGTATCTTGCATGCTCTTGAGTAACAGTGAAAATCGATAACATGCTCACTGAAAGATTGCAAGTGGAAATTGATTTTGAACGGTCCGGGGAAGTTTTGGAGCGATTCCCCCGAGTTGTTGCCGAGGGCGGATTCCCGTCCCCGACCGCAGAACGGGAATCCGCTTCGTGCGGGGGGAGCTTTTCTGTTGACTCTCTTTCCGATGGAAAAGTATAAGTATACATTTCAGATGACTGCAATTCCTACGCTCGCGGAGCGTACATGCAGGGGAGCGATCATCTTGCCGGGGTTGTCCGGCTGTACCGGGCAGTCACTCCCAAATGGCTGTGGCGGACCGGTTTTTTAGACGGAAATGGTCATGAGAGCGGCGGGGTCGCACTTTTGTTGCCGGGTACCGGCGGGTGTTTCGGGCCCCGATGACCGATCCCCGGTCCGTACCGAAACCGTCACGGAACAGCCCCGATAGCAACAGGCCGCTGATTGAGTGCACCGGAAGGCGCATTTGGATCCACACCTTCAGCCCCGTTTTCCCCTCCTAAGGGGAGGGACGGCGCTCCGGTGCTTTCGCCCGGCCCTCCGGCCGGGCTCATGGGAATCTAGTTTTTATGCCCGATAAGATTTTGTACGGTATCGAAAAACCGGGACGCTACGTCGGGGGCGAAGCCAACGCCTACATGAAGAGCTTCGACGACGCGGCGGTCCGGTTCGCCCTGGCCTTCCCCGACGTGTACGAAGTCGGGATGAGCCATCTTGGGATGCAATTGCTCTACCATGTACTGAACGGCATGGACGACGTCATGGCGGACAGGGTTTATGCGCCGTGGATGGATTTCGAGGAAAGGCTGAGGGCCCTTCACGAACCGCTTTGCGGCGTGGAATCCGGGCGGCCTCTCGCGGAATTCGATTTCGTCGGGTTCAGTCTTCAGTATGAATTGAGTTATACCAACATCCTGACCATGCTCGATCTCGGCGGTATTCCCATCGATGCGCGCGACCGGACGGACGGCCATCCCTTTGTGATCGCCGGCGGTCCCTGTGCCTACAATCCCGAACCCCTGGCGGATTTTTTCGACTTCATCGTGCTGGGCGAAGGGGAGGAGGTGCTGCGCGAACTGGCGGACCTGTTTAAAAGCCGGCGGTCCCCGGGCGGCTGGGTTCGAAAAGAGTTTCTCCGGGAAGTCAGTAAGATACAGGGAATATATGTTCCATCGTTTTTCAACGTCTCCTATAATCCCGACGGCACCGTCGCCGCAATTGATCCCGTCTATGACGATTACACCTCCGTCAGGAAGCGCCTGGTCCTCGACCTCGACCGGGACGCTCCCATTCCCGAAACCCCCCTGGTCCCCGTGCTCGACATCGTTCACAACCGCCTCGGGCTGGAAATTGCACGGGGATGCGTGAGGGGGTGCCGGTTCTGCCAGGCGGGTTTCGTTTACAGGCCGGTGCGGGAACGCAGTCCCCGGTCCCTGCTCGACAAGGCCGAGAAGGCCCTCCGAAACAGCGGGTTCGAGGAACTGTCCCTCCTTTCGCTCAGCACGGGGGACTATTGCCAGGTGCAGGGGCTGCTTTCGGCCCTCATGGACCGTTACGCGGCGGAAAAGATCGCCGTCTCATTTCCTTCCATGCGGGTCGGGACCCTGACGCCGCGCCTCATGGAACTGATCCGGAAGGTGCGAAAAACGGGGTTCACCCTGGCGCCGGAGGCCGGCAGCGAACGTTTGCGGCGTGTGATCAACAAGGGGATCCTGGATGAAGACCTGATGTCCGCGGTGGAAAACGCCTATCGCCTCGGATGGCGGCTGCTGAAACTCTACTTCATGACGGGGCTTCCCGCGGAGGAACCTTCCGACCGCGATGCGCTCGTGGACCTCTGCACCAGGGTGTGGCGCCTGGGCAGGGCCACGCGGGCCTCGATCAACGTATCCGTTGCGACGTTCGTTCCCAAACCGATGACTCCGTTTCAATGGGTCGCGCAGATTCCTCAGGCCGAAGTGGAACGGCGCTTGAACGAGTTCAAAGACCGGTTGAGAAAACCGGGCATGCGTTTGAAATGGCATCAGCCGGCCCTCAGCGCTTTGGAAGCCGTCTTTGCACGGGGAGACCGCAGGCTGGGCCGGACACTTCTGCGGGCGTGGCGGTTGGGGGCGAGGTTCGACGGCTGGACCGAACTTTTCCGTGAAGACGTCTGGAAGAGCGCTTTCGAGGAGACGGGGATCGACCCGGACTTCTACGGGCGGCGGGAACGGCCCGGGAATGAAATCTTCCCGTGGGACCACCTTTCGGCGGGGGTTGATAAAGCTTATCTGTGGAAAGAGTACCAAAAAGCGCTTTCGGAACAGTTCACGCCGGGGTGCCGCTGGGACCGCTGTACGAACTGCGGCGCATGCGATCATAAGGAAGTGAGAACCCGCCTGCACGACGGAGAAGAAGAACTCGAATATGCAAAGGATGAAATTTCCGAACAATCCGGCGAAGACAGGGCTTTTCTGTATCGGCTCAGATATTCCAAGCTGGGGAAGGCCCGGTTTTTCGGGCAGTTGGAGATAGCTCAGTGTTTCAGCCGCGCGGTGCGCAGGGAGAGGCTGCCCGCGGTCCAGAGCAAGGGGTTTCATCCGCACATAAAAATGTCTTTCGGTGAGGCGCTTCCGCTCGGCCTGGAAACAATGGTCGGGGAAGCGTGCATAACCCTTTCGGAGAATATTGCGGCGGAAGAGATTCGGCTGCGGCTCAATCGGCATCTTCCTCAGGGCGTCACCATCGAGGAAGTGGCCCGGGTGGAACACAAACCGGCCCCTTGCGGTACGCGGAAGGCGACCTACCGCGTTTCGGAATTGAGTCCGTCCGCCGCCGGGAGTATCGTACAAAACCGGCCACAGCGGCTGAACACGGCCCTGGTCAAAAAGACGAAGAGTGGGGAGGTGAATGCACGCCTCGGGGACATTCTTCTCGACCTCAGGCAGTTGAGTGAATCCAGCATCGAAATGGATCTGCTCGAGAACCCGCAACTGTGCTTCAGGCCCACTGCCATCCTGCACCATCTTCTGGCCGAACCGCTCGAACCCCTCGCCGAATGCCGAATCTGCAAAACTGCAATATCCCCGTACGCGGGGATGGAGGAGAAAGAAGATGTCCGCAGAGCTCATTATCAACTGTAATGCCTTCGAGACCCGCGTGGCGCTGGTCGAGAACGGGCAGGTGGCCGAGCTTCAAATCGAGCGCAGTTCGGACCGCGGGATCGGCGGAAACGTCTACAAGGGGCGGGTTGTCAAGGTGCTTCCCGGCATGCAGGCCGCTTTCGTGGATATCAATCTGGATAAGGCCGCATTCCTGTACGTGAACGATATTCACCACCCGATGACCGATGTCGAACGGCTTCTGATGGCGTCCTGCGACGGCAAGGAAAACACGGAAACGGCGCAGGAGTCCGTCGAACCCATTAGTTCGGAATTCCAGGAAGTTTTCGACCTGCAGAAGTATTGCAGCAGTGTGCCGATCGAAGACCGGCTCCAGGAGGGGCAGGATATCCTGGTCCAGGTGGCCAAGGAGCCCATTGGGCACAAAGGCGCGAGAATCACCACTCACATCACCCTTCCCGGCCGTCACCTCGTCTTCATGCCGACCATGGACCACGTGGGGGTATCGCGGAGGATCGAAAACGAAGCGGAAAGGAAGCGCCTGCGCGAGATCATGTGCGAAATGAAGCCTCCGTACTGCGGGTTCATCGTTCGTACCGCCGCGGAAGGGGCCGAACCCGACAAACTCCGGGCCGAGGTCGATTTCCTCGCCAAGCTCTGGCAGAACGTTCAAAGACGCGCGGAAAACGCACCCGTTCCGTCCCTCGTTTATCAGGAACTGGACATAACCCTGCGTGCCGTGCGCGACCTGTTCACGCGGGAAGTCGATCGTCTGGTGATCGATTCGGAAAGCGAATACAGGAAAGTGCTCAATTTCACGGAGACCTTCCTGCCGTCGCTTCAGAGTTCGGTGGAATTGTACGAAGGTGACGAACCGATTTTCGATGCCTACGGCATCGAAATGGAAGTCCAGCGGGCGCTGAGCAAAAAGATCTGGCTCAAGTCCGGCGGGTATATCGTGATCGAGATGACGGAAGCCCTGACCGCCATCGACGTGAACACGGGCCGCTACGTCGGGAAAAGAAACCTCGAGGAAACGATCCTGAAGACCAACCTGGAAGCCGTGAAGGAAATCGCCTACCAGTTGAGGCTCCGCAACATCGGGGGAATCATTATCATCGACTTCATCGATATGGAGAAGGAAGGCAACCGCGAAAAGGTCTGTCACGCGCTCAAGGATGCCATGCACAAGGACAAGAGCAAGACGAATATCCTGAACATGTCCGAACTGGGGCTGATCGAGATGACCCGGAAGCGAACCCGGGAAAGCATCGGGCAGGTGGTTTGCGAGCCGTGTTTTTACTGTGACGGCGAGGGCTACCTGAAATCCAAGCAGACGGTCTGCTACGAAATCCTGAGAGAATTGGAGCGGGATAAGAAGGACCTCTTCGGGCAGAACGTCATGGTGCTCACCCATCCGGAGGTGGCGGCGAGGTTCTGCGATGAGGACCGGGGCGCGCTCGAAAAGGTGGAAGAGCTGCTGCACGCCAGGATAGAGATGAAGGGGGAGCCGGGGTTCCACCTGGAACAGTATGAAATTGCGCCCCTGGAGAGCTGATCCCGGGGCGGCGCCTGCGCGCCTCGCCTTCGCGAACGCGGTGAGCGGGTGAGGAATGTAAGGGTTTCCCGGGCGCAGGCGCATAATTCCAGAAGGATACACATCGTTATAACTCCCATTGTCTGAGCCCCCGTACGGCTTTGGGGGGCCGGTGTCTTTCCGGCCGGTTCACCGGATTTCTCCAACGGAAGCCCCGGACCGCCGATCTCGTCGTGAAATGACAGGCGCTGGATTCGCGCATGTCCCCACAGGGCACTACTGCCCGTTGGACAGGCGGTTGTAGAGGAAAAGGAGGGAAGGGAAGAACGGATGAAGAACGATCGATGCAATCAGCTCTATAAAGAGGCGTGCAAAGTCATCCCCGGAGGCGTGAACAGTCCGGTGCGCTCCGGCAGGGCCGTCGGCGTCAACCCGATCTTCGTGCGGGAGGCGGCGGGGTGCCGGCTGACCGACGAGGACGGCAACCGGTACGTGGATTACGTCCTTTCCTGGGGGCCGCTCATTGCCGGGCATTCCCATCCCAAGGTAATCGAAGCCGTCCGGCAGGCCGCGGGCCGGGGGACTTCCTACGGCATTCCCACGGAAATCGAGACGCGAATGGCCCTCAAAGTGACGGAAATGGTGCCTTCCGTCGAAATGGTCCGGATGGTGAATTCGGGGACGGAAGCCACCATGAGCGCCATCCGGCTGGCCAGGGGCTACACGGGAAGACCGGCCATCATCAAGTTCAACGGCTGTTACCACGGGCATGGTGACTGCCTCCTGGTGAAGGCGGGATCGGGGCTCCTCACGTTCGGAATTCCCGGAAGTCCCGGAGTGCCCGAGGACGTGGTGCGCGGCACGATCCCACTCGATTACAACGACCTGGACGAGGTCAAACGGGTGATGAAGGAAGACGGGGAAAGGATTGCCGCGATCATCGTCGAACCCGTTCCCGCCAACATGGGACTGGTGCTGCCCCGGGCGGGGTTCCTCGAAGGGCTGAGGAGGATCTGCGATCAATACGGGACACTGCTCATTTTCGATGAGGTGATCACCGGGTTCCGGCTCGCTCCGGGGGGTGCTCAGGAACTCTTCGGCATCAGGCCCGATCTGACCTGCCTCGGGAAAATCATCGGAGGCGGGCTGCCCGTGGGGGCCTACGGCGGAAAGCGTGAAATCATGATGAAGGTGGCCCCGGTCGGAGACGTGTACCAGGCCGGGACGCTCTCGGGAAATCCCCTGGCAATGGCCGCGGGTCTGGCCACACTGGAGCTGCTTTCGGAACCGGGCGTCTACGAATCTCTTGAAGAAAAGACCCGGTTTCTCGCGGACGGGCTCGGTGAAGCGGCCAGGGTGGCAGGTGTTCCCGTCGCGCTCAACCGGCTGGGTTCGCTCGGCTGCGGGTTTTTTACCCCGGGGCCGGTCACCGATTTCGAATCCGCCCTTAAGGCCGATACGAACGCCTACGCCATCTTTTTCCGGGAAATGCTGAAGAGGGGAGTCTACATGGCGCCGGCCCAGTTCGAAGTTTTCTTCGTGAGCATGGCACATGAGAAAAAAGATCTCGAATTTACCATCGAGGCTGCCGCGGCGGCATATAAAGAGATCGCACAGCATTGTGCATGTTAGTTTGTGAAAAAAATCATTGACTGAATTTGGGGCCTATGGTAGGCATGCCTGTGAACATTTACACGAGATAACGCATTTGGATGAAGAAACCAAAAAATATGTCAAGCAGCTTGCGATGGCCAGTACAATCGGTTTCCAGGTTGTTTTCGCGATCTTTATCGGCGCTTGGGTGGGCTACTGGCTTGATGGCAAGTTCGGTACACTGCCTTGGCTGACTCTTATCTTCATAGGATTCGGAATCGCAGCGGGTTTTTTGAATTACTACCGGTTCGTGATGAAACAGAAGAAAGACGACGAAAAGGGCTCAGGGAAATAGAGTGCGTGATGCTCTTGTGGGAGAAAGGCTCCTGAGGCATATCGAGGGGGCCAGCAGGTTTTTTCTGGCAGCAGGGATTCTGGTGGCCTGGTTCTGCTATTCTGGCCGGATGGCTTTCGGGGTGTTTGTCGGGGGGGCCATCGTCATCGCAAGCTTCCAGGCGCTCAAATGGCAGCTCAGGCGTGCGTTTCAGGTCCCGGGGAAGGTGCCCCAAAAAGCCGGTCTTTTTGCAACGTATTACGTCCGTTATCTGGCGACTCTTTTCCTGGTATTCCTGGTGATGCGCTACGGATGGGTAAATCCCGTAGCTTTCCTGGCGGGATTGTCCGTGGTGGTGGTTAGCATATTGCTGGTCGGGGGGCTGGAATTCTTGGCGCTGCTGATGAAAAAGGGGGAAAGCTAGCTTATGGAACACCCAATTCTTTTTCTGAATATCCTTTTTGAAAAACTGGGCCTTCCGGTGGTTCCGCTGGAGCAGGCCCACACGATTCCTCAACTGATACTTCAACCCCATGTGACCTATACGTGGGTGGTGATGCTGGTCCTGCTGTTTGCCGGAAGCATGGCGGTGAAGGGGCTCGAAATGGTCCCCAGGGGCAGCCAGAACTTCTTCGAGATGGTGCTCACCGGGGTGGAGGACTTCATGGTGGGGGTCACGGGAGAAGAAGGCCGCTTCGTCTTTCCCCTGATTGCGTCCCTTGGCCTGTTTATCCTCTTCAGCAATTACCTCGGGATGGTGCCGGGCTTTTACGCTCCGACCTCGAACATCAACACCACGGCCGCCTGCGCGATTATCGTGGTCGTCTTCACCCACGTGATCGGGATCAGGTTCCATGGTGTCAAGTACATCAAACATTTCCTGGGACCGGTTTGGTGGCTGGCTCCGCTGATCTTCATCATTGAAATCATCGGCCACGTCGCCCGCGTGTTCAGTCTGTCCATCCGTCTTTTCGGCAACATTTTCGGTGAGGAACTGGTGCTGGCCATTCTTTTCTTTCTCGCCGGTTTTTACCTGGCTCCGCTGCCCATCATGGTCCTGGGGCTGTTGACCGGTTTCATCCAGGCATTCGTCTTCTGTCTTCTGTCCATGATGTATTTTGCCGGCGCCATCGAAGAAGCGCACTAGACCAGGCGGTTATGGGTTGGGAAGGCCCTTAGACATATTTCCGTTCACGCTGCAATTCTTTATTCAAACACCCAAAAAGGAGGTTAATCTAAATGTTCAGGAAAGTGAGTGTGCTGACGACATTGTTGACCCTCGGGCTGGTTGCGGTTGCCATGGCTGCCGATGGTGACGGCGGAAAAGTGGCCGGCGTTCAGGTTTATGTATTCTCCGCTGTTGCCGCCGGTTTCGGTATCGCCATCGCGGCTCTCGGATGCGGAATCGGCCAGGGTATGGCGGTTCGCGGCGCGGTTGAGGGAATTGCCCGCAATCCCGAGGCATCCGGTAAAGTTACGGTTACCATGCTGATCGGTCTGGCCATGATCGAATCCCTCACCATTTATGCTTTGGTTATTTCTCTGATTCTCATCTACGCCAACCCGCTGCTCTCGGCGATGCAGAGCTTCCTGGGCGCGGCGAAGTAAGTTACTTTTTTGCGGGAATTATAAGCGGGGGGCGGTATGGGTTTGTGCTTGCCCCCCGCTTTTAAGGGGGAAATTCCCGGTACTTCCATCTGGGTGCGATGTGATTTAATTCACATTATCATGGATACCTCCGAATGATTACAGAGCTGCTGGCCGGTCCCGGCCGAGCGGCTGCCCCTTTGAGGTCAGGAATGAAATTCGCCAAAATTCCAATGGCTACCATTACCAGGCTTTCCATTTATATGCGGACTTTGCAGGAGTTGCTCGAAGACGATATCGACGTCATTTCTTCAGAACGTTTAGCGAAGCAGTGCGGCGTGAATCCGGCTCAGATCCGTAAGGACCTTGCGTACTTTGGAGAGTTCGGAGTTCGGGGGGTCGGGTATCGCGTCAATGAACTGGTGAATCAGATCAAGGAGATCCTGGGGTTGAACCGTCCGTGGAACCTTGCCATGGTCGGACTTGGAAACCTGGGATCGGCCCTGATCAGGCACGGAAATTTCATCAAGTATGGCTACATGTTTACGGCCGCTTTCGATGTGGACCCGCAAAAAGTCGGAAGACGGTTGCCGAATGGCCTGATGATCAACCACGTCGATGAACTCGAGGAAGTGGTCAAGGATCGTGAAGTGCACGTGGCCATTATCTCCACTCCTGCCAATGAAGCTCAGAGTGTCGCCAATCAGCTCGTCCTGGCGGGGATCAACGGGATCCTGAATTTTGCCCCGATGCAGATTCAGGTGCCGGATTGCTGTCATGTTGAAAATGTCGACTTCACCATCAAACTCGATTCCATTGCTTACCACCTCTCATTCGGAACGTGACAGGCGGATAAGACCTTCCTCTGGCAACACCCCGTTAGAAACCCAACAAGCCCTGTACATTGCCGGGAAACGCCAAGCTATGTTCCGAACCGGCCGCTCCGCCGCAGGAGGGAGTTGCGCCTCATGGGCCACTTTCCGGTTTTGATGCCTTACTCTTTGTCCAGAACTTCCCGCAGATACCGTCCCGTGGGAGAGAGCTTCTCGCCGGCGATCCGCTCCGGCGTGCCGGAAGCGATGAGGTACCCCCCGTTGGTCCCGCCTTCGGGCCCGAGGTCGATGATATAGTCGGCCGTCTTGATGACGTCCGGATGATGTTCGATCAGGATGACGGTATGCCCCAGGTTCACGAGCTTCTGGAGGACGTGGAGCAGTTTTTCGATGTCGTCGAAATGAAGCCCCGTCGTGGGTTCATCGAGAATGTAGACGGATCTTGCGAGGCCCGGCCGGCCCAGTTCGGCGGCCAGTTTGACCCGTTGTGCCTCACCGCCCGAGAGGGTGGTCGCGGACTGCCCGAGGCGGACATAGCCCAGGCCCACCTCCATCAGGGTCTCCAGTTTCTTCCTGATCGGCGGGAAGTGCTCGAACAGGATCGTTGCCTCACTGACGGTCATATCGAGTACCGAAGCGATGGAATGCCCCTTGAAGACTATATCGAGGGTGTTGCCGGCGTACCGGGTCCCGTTGCAGGCGGGGCAGGTGACGTAGACATCCGGCAGGAAAAACATTTCTATTCTTTGCAGTCCCTCGCCCCGGCAGGTCTCGCAGCGACCTCCCTTCACGTTGAAAGAAAAGCGGGAAGGGCGGTAACCCCTGGCCCTTGCTTCGGGCAGACGGGAAAACAGGTCCCTGATCTGATCGAAAATGCCGGTATACGTGGCGGGAGTGGACCTCGGTGTTCTGCCGAGCGGTGATTGATCGATCAGGCTCACCCGGTGCACCGCTTCGACGTTTTCCAGCCGGTCGTAAGGGCACGGACGGAGTGCGCCGCCGTATAGAACGTTGGCGAGCGCCCTGTAAAGCGTGTGCAGGACAAGGGTGCTCTTTCCCGAGCCGGAAACACCGGTAACGCAGGTAAGGCAGCCCAGCGGGAAGTTTACGCTGATATTCTTGAGGTTGTGGCCTCTCGCCCCGATCAGTTCGAGGGAACCGTTGGAAAAGGGTTTCCGCCTGGGTGGGACGGCAATGGACCGGAGGCCGGAAAGGTATTGGCCGGTAAGGGATTCGGGGTGGTCGAGTATCTCGCGGGGTGTTCCCGCGAATACGACTTCCCCGCCGTTGACTCCCGCCCCCGGCCCCATGTCGACAAGGTAATCCGCCTGAAGGATGGTTTGCCGGTCGTGCTCCACGACGACGACGCTGTTCCCCGCATCGCGAAGCCGGAACAGCATGTCGAGCAACTTCTGGTGGTCCCGGGGGTGCAGGCCGATGCTGGGTTCGTCAAGGACGTACAGGACACCGGAAAGGGCCGTGCTGATCTGGTGGGCAAGCCGCGTGCGCTGTGCTTCCCCGCCGGAGAGGGTGTGTGAGGGGCGTTCCAGAGTGAGGTACGGCAGGCCTAATTCGATCATGCAGTCGAGGCGATTCAGGATTTCCTTCTTCGGACGTTCAGCGATCCTCAGTTGCGCGTCGGAAAAATGAAGCCCGAGCAGCCAGTCCCTGACGGATGGAATGGAGAATCCGGCCACCTCGTCGATGCTGCGGCCACCCAGTCGAAAAGCACGTGCCGACGGGTTGAGCCTCGACCCGCCGCAGGACGGGCAGACGGTTTCCTCCGGCGCGGCCGAATCAGGACCCTCCTCCTCGTTGCTTTCCCCGGCCGCTTCACTCCTCTTCGACGATTTCCTCCTGCCCGCCGCAGGTTTCTTCGCATCTTCCGCCGGTTTTGGCCGCACCAGGCCCGTTCCCCCGCAGTCGGGGCACGCCCCAAGCGGATGATGAAAGGAAAAGAGGCTCGGGATTGGCTCAGGCATTTCATAGCCGCAGGAAAGGCAACGGTATGAATCGCTGAAATACCGTTCGCCCCCGCCCGTAATGACCACTCCGGCGACGCCCCGGCCGGTTGCGGCCGCCAGTTCAAGGGAGTCGGCCAGTCGCCTCAGCTTGGTATCGTCGAGCACCAGGCGGTCCATGACGGCCTGGATTTCATAACGCTTGCGCCGGGGCAGCAATGGCAGGGGATCGAGGTCATAGATCGTCCCGTCCATTCTGATCCGTGCGAAGCCGTCACGCCGGAGCTTCTTCATCACCCCCGAAAGCTTCTTCTCCTCCGTGGGTTCGAGGGGGGCCACGACCAGGAGCCTGCTGCCGGACGGCAGGGCGGTCGAGATTTCCTGAACGATTTCCGGGACGGTGTAGGCGCGGATCTCCGCGCCGCAGGACGGGCACAGGGCTTTTCCGAGTCGGGCAAACAGGAGCCGCAGGTAATCGTTCACCTCGGTCAAAGTCCCCACGGTGGACCACGGATTATGGGGCAGTCCCTTCTGCTCGATGGCAATGGCGGGGCTGAGCCCGAGGATTTCGTCCACGGCGGGGGCGCTCATGTGCTGGAGCATCTGCCTTGCATACGCGGACAGCGCCTCGACGTATCGCCGCTGTCCCTCGGCATACAGCGTATCGAAAGCGAGCGAGGATTTCCCGGAGCCGCTCACTCCGGTGATCACCACGAATTTGTTGCGGGGAATCGTGAGATCGACGTTCTTGAGGTTGTGTTCCCGCGCTCCCCGGATAATGATCTGGTCCATGGGATCAGAATGCCTGAGAGGTTTACGGTTGCCCGGCATCTTTCCGGGAAGCCGACCGATTTCGGGCCATGGAAGCGGCAAGCCGAAGGGCGGCGATCATGCTGCCCGGGTTGGCTTTTCCCGTGCCCGCCAGGTCGTAGGCCGTTCCGTGGTCGACCGACGTCCGGATGATGGGGAGACCGAGACTGACGTTCACCGCTTCATGAAAATGAGCCAGTTTGATGGGGATGAGCCCCTGGTCGTGATACATGGCGACGACGGCGTCGAATTCTCCCGAATACGCCCGATAAAACAGGGTGTCCGCGGAATAAGGCCCGCTCACATGGTACGGGGTCGCCCGAAAGCTGTCTACCACCGGCCCGATGAGATCGATTTCCTCACGGCCGAACCGACCTTCTTCACCCGCGTGAGGGTTTAAGGCCGACACGGCTATGCGAGCCTCTTTCAGCCCGAAATCCCGGATCATGGTTTCAGCGGTGATGCGAATGACCGTGTGGAGGTGCGCTGCGTCCAGGAGGGCCGGGACATCCGCAATGGCTTCGTGGATCGTTGCGAGAGTGATCCTCAGCCTGGGCCCCGCGAGCATCATGACGACCTGGGGAGCGCCGGTCAGGTCCTGGAGAAACTCGGTATGGCCCGGAAAGTTGAACCCGTGTTTGTGTAGATTGGCCTTGTTGATGGGGGCCGTCGTTATTCCGTCCGCGATCCCTTCGAGGGCCATGGAAACCGCCGTTTCGATATAGCGCACGGTGGCCTTGCATGCCGATGCCGACGGCCTGCCGTATTCGATGTCCGAAGGGGCGAGAAGGCCGCCGGGTGCGACCACCGGAATGGACTTGGCTTCCCACGGGATGTCCTCCGTGAGGTGTTCCATTGCAATGATGTCCAAATCGGCACCGAGCAGCTCAATGGCCCGCTTCATGGCCAGGGGATCGCCGATCACGACCGGAAGGCAGCATTCCCGCACTTCCGGCGCATTCACGGCCTTTACGATGACTTCCGGTCCGACTCCGGTCGGATCGCCCATGGTGATGGCGATATGGGGGCTGTTGTTTCGCATTGTGTTGTGAATGTCCTTTATTATAGCGGACTCCGCCGGATGCCCTCGACCGGTTGCATCGACGTTGGCCCGTTCCCGCTCCGTGGGGAACACGGGAAATCCTCGTGGTTCCTACTTCGAAAGCAGCTTCTGTTTCAGATTGTTGATGTCGTTTTGATTCAACTCACGGCCGTCGGCGTCCGTAACCGTCGTTCCGGGGGGCACTTCCAGTTGAAAGAGCTTCGGGTCAAGATGAGGGGTCGCGGTCTGCGAATCCAGGACGATCCGGTTCGTGTTGCCCAAGGCATCGAGACTTTCCACGCTCATGATCCGGTAACTCTGAAGATCGATGCGCAGGTACAGGGTCTTGATGTTGGGGTCCTCGGTTTTGGGCACCAGTTTCAGAACGGCCGACGCCTTATTCGACTGTTTGGGATCGATGGTCACCTGAAAGTTGTTCTTCAGTTCGACGATCCCTTCAAAAAACGCCTGGGCCAGGGGGGACGCAAAGAGGGAGTTGGCGTCAAAGAGCGAGATCTGGCTGTCGGAAGGCGCATACAGCCAGGCAAGCTGCTGGTTGGCCACAAAAGTCTGAGGATCCGGCTTCTGGTATTCCCATCGCATCTGGCGCGGCTTTTCATAGTACAGCCGGCCGGAAGCTTCCGTGGTTGTCATTGCGCTTGCGGCAGACGAGGTGGTCGATTGCCTGAAATCGGCCACGAAGGCATGGACCTGCTGGTAGTGGGCTTCCGTGTTTTTCAGGATCTCCCCCAGCACCGGTGACTGTTCGGCCCCGAAAGCGCCGTGGGGCGCCAGGCAGAGGAACAGTACGGAGAATATGAACACATACAGAATTTGAAATGATTTGATTCGTTTCATGGGTAGTGGGTCCTTACGAGTTTCTCCTGCCAAAGACCTCACGGGGTCGTATCCCGTCCGAAGCACCGACGATTCCCTGTTGCTCCATCACTTCGATCATACGGGCAGCCCGGTTGTAGCCCACCCGAAGTCTCCTTTGCAACATGGAAATGGATGCCTGCCTGGTTTCAACAACGAGTTCAACGGCTTCGTCGTATTTCTCGTCCAGATCCTCTTCGGAGACATCTCCGTCAGACCCGTGGTCCTCGAAATCGACCCTTTCGCCCAGCGGATCCTCCACGAGTTGCTGGGCGTGCCAGAACTGCGTAAGGCGCTGCACCTCGTTGTCGGAGATGAACGCGCCGTGTATGCGCTGGAGCTTTGCGGTCCCCGGGGGCAGGAACAGCATGTCCCCGGAGCCGAGGAGGCTCTCGGCGCCCGAACCGTCCAAAATGGTGCGTGAATCGATCCGGGATGAAACCTGAAATGAGATCCTGGTTGGAATGTTTGCCTTGATGATCCCGGTGAGCACGTCCACGGAGGGGCGCTGCGTCGCCAGAATCAGGTGAATGCCCGCGGCGCGGGCCATCTGTGCGAGCCGGGTGATGGATTCTTCCACGTCCCGCGAAGCCACCATCATGAGATCGGCCAGTTCGTCGATGATGATGATGATATAGGGCAGATGATGATGCTTGAGCGCCGGTTCTTCAGCCGGGGGAGCATCGGGCTTGACCTTGGGGGGCTTTTCCCTGGACAGCGCCCGGTTGTAGCTTTCGATGCTGCGCGCGCTCTTGTCGGCCAGGAGCTTGTACCGCAGTTCCATTTCTTCCACTGCCCATTTCAATGCCCGTGTCGCCATTTTCGCGTCGGTCACCACGGGATGAATCAGGTGCGGAATGCCTTCGTAGCTGTTCAGTTCGATGCGTTTCGGGTCGATCAAAAGCAGACGGATGTCATCGGGGGTGTTGCGATACAGAAGGCCGCTCAGGACCGCATTGATGCACACGCTCTTCCCCGTTCCGGTGGCCCCTGCAATGAGAAGGTGGGGCATTTTCCCGAGGTTGGCCACCACGGGCTGCCCCATGATGTCCTTGCCCAGGGCGACGGTGAGCGCTGCGGTGGACCCGGTGAAAGCCTCCGATTCGAGGACCGCCCTTATGGACACCAGTTCGCGGTCCGCATTGGGAAGCTCGATTCCGATGGCCGCCTTGCCCGGGATCGGGGCCACCACGCGGATACTGGTGGCCTTGAGCGCCATGGACAAGTCGTCGGAAAGCCCTACGATCCTGCTGATCTTGATTCCGGGGGCCGGGGCATATTCAAACATCGTGATGACCGGTCCCGGAGAGATGCCCACGACTTTGCCCTGCACCCCGAAATCGGAGAGTTTTTCCTCGAGCACGGCGGCATCCTGTTCGAGCTTTTTCCAGTCGGGTTTGCGCATCGTGGTTTCATAGGAATCCAGGAGGTCGGGCACGGGCAACGTGTAATGGCCCGGGGCCACCTGGGGTGGAATCGGTGCGGTCCCTTCCTTTTTCGGCTGTTTTTTCGGAACGGGCGGCGGGGGCAGGAGTGGCTGCGCCGGGGAGGCCGGTTTCTTTTCGGGAACTGAACGTACCGGTGAGGCAACCACTACTTCCTTTTCCCGTCGTTCGGGCAGACGGATCCTGCGTGCGACTGCCATAACGGTGCCTGCAATCACTCCGAAAGCCATCCTGAAGAACCACACGACAGCCCGGCCCAGCCATTTAAAGGTCGATTTGAGCGTCAGCGGGGTGGCCAGCAGAAAAGCGATCAGGAAAACACCGATGAGCAGAACGTGAGAACCCACCGGGTTCATCTTCTTTTTCAAAAGGGCGGCCAGGCTCTGGCCGACGAAGCCTCCGGTCTTGAATACCTGGTCGGACACATCGATCCAGGCCCAGTGGAGGGACGCAAGTGCGGTTACGGACAGAATCAGCAGGACCATGCCGATGACCTGGAACCTGCCGAAATAAAGGGTAGCCTTCCCGCTGAAAAGCGCCCAGCTCAGCCACAGGCCGATCACTGCCAGCCCGTAGGCGCCGATGCCGATCAGTGAGAAGAGCCCGTGAGCGATGTAGGCCCCGAAAATCCCCACGAGGTTTACAGGAGGCCGTTTGACGGGCGAAGCGTTGAATATGGTCGAATCCGAAGAATGAAAAGACACCAGGCTGAAAAGGACCAGGAGCGTGAGCGTCAGGACCAAAAGCGCCCATATTTCATGTTTTTTCTCGTTCACCAAGGACCCCTGAGACATGAATGCCCGAACATCTGCATTTACCTTTCGTCAATGATATGAAAAGCGATCGAGGCCGTTTGCCGGATTCGGCACCGGGCACCTTGACCCGTCCGCCAAAATCCCTCGGCCATGCCATCGCGGCTATACCTCGAACACCAGGGAGTATATCACCGGACGGCGGCTCAGTGCCCGGTTGAAGAAGCGCTTCAGTTCCCGCCGGATTTCTTCCTGGAGGACCATACGATCGAGTTCGGCATTGTCGTTTATCAGCCTGTCTATGGTGTCGTATACCACGGACTTCGCTTCGTCAATGAGTTCCGGTTTGGCGTCCTCATGGATGAACCCCCGGCTCAGGATGTCGGGACCGCTCACCAGTTCCTGCGTTTCCTTGTTCAGAATGAGCGCGGCGATCACCATCCCGTCTTCAGACAAGTGCCGCCGGTCCCTCAAAACGAGGCCCCCGACGTCTCCAACCCCCTTGCCGTCCACCAGGATTCTCCCGGTTTCCGCGCGTTCCCCCATGACCGCCTTGCCGTCTTCGCAGACGATCACGTCTCCGTCCTCCGCCAGCATACAGTTTTCGGGGGGCATGCCCATATCGACGGCCAGTTGACGGTGTTTCACAAGATGGCGGAATTCGCCGTGAATGGGGATGAAGAACTTCGGCCGCACCACGCTGATCATGGTCTTGAGTTCTTCCTGGTAAGCGTGGCCCGAAACGTGGATGTCCTTCACCTGTTCGTGAATCACTTCGGCCCCGTGCCGGTACAGGTGGTTGATGATGTTTTGAATCGTTCGCTCGTTTCCCGGGATGAATTTGGATGAAAGAACGATGGTGTCGCCGGGCTTCACTTTCAACTTCTTGTGGTCGTTGAAAGCCATGCGGGTGAGGGCGCTCATCGGTTCACCCTGGCTTCCCGTCGTCAGCATGAGCACCTCGGAATCGGGCAAAAACGTGAGGTCGTTCAGGCCGATCTCCTCCTCGGTCGGAAAATCGAGGTATCCCAGTTCCCGGGCGATGCGGATGTTGATCACCATGGATCGGCCGTTCAGGAGGACCCGTCTGCCGAACTCCCGAGCGAGATGCACCACCTGCTGGATGCGGTGCAGGTTGCTGGCGAACACCGCCACGATGATCCGCCCCGAACGTTCCCGGAAGATCTCCCGCAGGGTGGCCCCGACGTCGCGTTCGGACAGGGCATACCCGACGCGCTCCACGTTGGTGGAGTCGGAAAAAAGGGCGAGCACCCCTTCTTCGCCGTAGGCCCCGAAACGGGCCATATCGAATCGCCTGCCGTCGATGGGGGTGTTGTCGATCTTAAAATCGCCGGAATGGATGATGATGCCGGAGGGGGTCCTGATAGCCAGCCCCACTCCATCCGGGATGCTGTGGCATACCTGGATGAATTCGATCGAGAACGGTCCGATTTCAAGGACTTCCCGAGGTACGACGCACCTCAGTTCGCAACGGTCGAGGAGGCCGTGTTCCTTGAGCTTTTCTCTGATGAGTGCCAAAGTGAGGGCGGTCCCGTACACGGGAATCTGAAAATCGCGCATGAGGAACGGGATCGCTCCTATGTGGTCTTCGTGGCCGTGAGTCACTATCAGGGCGCGGACGCGGTCCTTGTTCCTGTTGAGGTACGTAAAGTCGGGAATGACAATGTCGATCCCCAGCATGTCGTCTTCGGGGAACATGAGTCCGGCGTCGACGAGAATAATCGTGTCCCCGCATTCAAAAACCATCATGTTGAGCCCGATTTCACCGAGCCCCCCAAGAGGGATGATTTTTACCGCTGATTCGTTCATAAGCACCTGGTCTTCAATTGCCGGCAGCGCTCTTTGCGCCATATCTCAACCGGCCGCGCACTCCCGGTTGCCGGCTTCATGGGGAGTGAGATTCCTGCGAATGGCCTGCCCCACGGCAGCCATCAGCGCATCGCGGTCTCTCGCGGTGCGTCCTTCGGTCGAGATCGGGACCCCGATGGTCATTTGAATTGTTCCCGGATGAATCATCCAACCGTGTTTCTTGGGCAGCACCCTGTACGAGCCGCTGATGCTGATGGGAACAATGGGCTGCTGAGACTTGATGGCAAGGATGAACCCGCCCTTCTTGAAGCCCATCAGCACACCGTCGAGACTCCGGGTCCCTTCAGGAAAGATGAAAACGGACGTTCCGTTACGCACCCGTTCGGCGGCGAGGTTTATGCTCGTAAAAGCCTTTTTTCGGTCGGACCTGTCTATGGGAATGTACCCGGCCGCTTTCATGGCGCGCCCCAGGACAAACAGGTGGAACAGTTCCTCCTTTGCAAGCCATCGGAACTGGACGGGAAGGTTTGCCAGGACGGCAAAAATGTCAAACGCCCCCTGGTGGTTGGCTGCGTAGATACAGGACCGTCCCGGGTCGATGTTTTCCAGACCGTGCACAGTGGCCTTCACGCCGGCTGCCCGAAGGAGCAGCCGGCCCCAGACCCTGGCCACGAGATGTGCATGGTTGTCGTTTCGAGTTGTAAAGGTCATGATAATGGCCACAATTCCCAGTACGATGGTCGCGACAAACAACAGGGTGTAAAAGGCTATGGAATGGAAAAACCTCATCAAATGAATACTTTCCTCCTCACGCATCCGAACGGGAAGCGGTTCGAGAGGCGGGGCCGCGGGCGACCGGACTCGAAAGGTCAGTAGATCATCATTGAATACAAATAGTTGCACTCTATCCTTCTTGGGCACTGTAAACGCTTTCGAATATCGAGTCAACCGGTCAGTTCGTGAGGCCCGGTTGCGGTTCCCGCGATATTCATTCCCTTTGAAATAAGCAAGTTTACCACGGAAGCCCCTATGGGAGAACGCCAATTCATCGTGTGAAAATCCGAAACAAAATAACCGGCAGCTTGTCGCAAGCCTCGGCCCTGTGCTATAGGTGACGAAGGCGGAAGCGCCGCAACGCCCCACAAAGCCGCGGTGCGGCGTGGGGGTTGAGCGCAACTCCCCGCTCTTTTGAGAATCATCGTTTGCTGCTTTTTTGAGCGCAACCTGGTATCCATCATCGAGAGAAGGGGGATGGGATAATGTCGAAGGGAACGGTAAACAAAGTCATCCTTGTGGGCAGACTCGGGAGCGATCCGGACGTTCGATATTCCGCCAACGGGACGGCGGTGGCCAAGTTCAACCTCGCCACCAACGAAAGAGTGCCGGCCGGGGAAGGGAACTGGGAAGACCGGACGGAATGGCATCGCATCGTGGTTTTCGGGAAACTGGCAGAGACCTGCGGAAATTATCTGAGCAAGGGGCGCCTGGTTTTCATCGAAGGAAGCATCCGGACCCAGCAATGGGAAGATGCGCAGGGGGCGAAACGCTACACCACGGAGATCGTGGCGCGCGACATGCAAATGCTGGGCGGCGGCGAGGGCGGCCAGCAGGGCCATGGTTCAGCCCCGGCCCCGGCTCAGAACAAAGGCCCCGCAAACCAGGAACGCGGGGGACGTTCGCGCACGGAGGACCTCCCGCCCAATCCCGGTGCAGGAGAAGACGATATCCCGTTCTGAGTGGAGGACTGCCGGGATGTGAAGCTGAAGGGGGGGCCGTTGGGACCATGCCGACGGTGTGATGAAATCGGGCGTGTGGATGGCCCGGAGAGGTTCCAGCGAAGCGGTCGCGCCCTTCCCCGCGCGTCCGGAACCCCGCGGTGAGCTGGTAGGCCCTCTGGGCCTGCCATGACATGAATGGCACGCCACCAGGTCGCATTTTTCGCTGAAGCGGATGTCTTCCGGCAGTTCGTCCCTGATTTCGACCTGGATATCCCGCGGCACCAGTGCCGCCAGGTGGGGGAGCGTCATTCCCAAGAGCCGGGCAGCGCCGCCGTTTATCCCTGCGGCCGTTACGGATGCGGGAAGGATGGATCAGGAGTACCTTCATGGGCCACCCTCCGGCGAAAACCGAATGGCGGGCCCCATCGTGTGAATCGAAGATGACGACTCAGAACCGGAACCGGCGGACCGGGCCGCCCCGCCGTTCACTATGGAACCGCGGGACTACTTGTGTTCCAGTTTTTCCTTGTCTTCGGTCTTCTCCTGCGGATTGTCCAATTCGTTGGTCGCCTTCTTGAAATTCCGGATTCCCTTTCCAAGGCCGGCGCCGAGTTCAGGGAGCTTGCCGGCACCGAAGATGATCAGCACGATCACCAATATAAGAAGAAGTTCGGGCATTCCAATACCACCAAGCATGATCCTGCTCCTTTTTCACTTTTTCAGCAGCTCTTCAACTTCATCGAGAAGCTGCAGGAATTCTTTCGACTGCCTGTACCGGTCGAGAAGCTTCTGGTGTTCGAGCCAGCTTTTCCAGACCTGCATCCATATGTCATTGTGCCAGTAAAATCTGGGGGCGGCCTGATCGCTCTTCAGCCGTTGCCGGTATTCTTCGTATTCCTCGGAACAATTTCCGCAGAATGCGTAAGGCATTGCAAACCTGCCGGAATCTTCCGTGCCCGAGCCGTCGAGCTGCGCTCCGCACTTCGCGCATTTCAGCATGCACCGCGTGCACTGAAAGATCTTCTTGAGGGCTTCGATCTTGCGCTGACGGAGGCTCAGATCCTTCACGGACCTCAGGTCCTGTGCCTTTTTCCCGAATTCTATGATTTCCGCCATGTGTTTGACCCTTCATCTATTTCTTGAGGGCTTCCAGGGTATTGCCGTCATTTCCGTCAGGCGCCGCATCCCTTTCCAATGTCGGCCGGTCTTCGCCGTTCCCATTGGTAAGATTAAACAATTGTTGAGTATAATCAACAAAAACATCCTTGGTGCTGCGTTCGGATTTCTTCTTCAGGAACAGGATCGGATCGTGAAGCAGCTTTTTGATGATCGATTCCGTCAGCGTTTCGATGGCCGCACGGTCCTTTTCCCCGACGTTCGGAAGGTGTGAAAAAGTCTTCTGAAGCTCGGCCCGTCGTATGGTTTCAGCCTTTTCCCTCAACGCGACGATCGTCGGGACCACGTTCAGCGTGCTCATCCATTGCTGGAACTTGATGGTTTCCTCCGAAACGATGTGCTCCGCCCGCTCCGCCTCCTTTTTCCGTTCTTCCCGGTTCAGCTCCACCACGCTCTGGAGGTCGTCTATGTCGTACAGGTACACGTTATCGATGGTGTTGATCTTTGGCTCGACGTCGCGGGGAACGGCGATATCGATGAAAAAAAGCGGCCTGTTGCGGCGCTCGCGCATCCTCGATCTGACGTCCTGATACCTGAGAATCGGGTCGACGGCCCCGGTCGAAGACAGGACGATATCCGTGTTCTTCAGTGCATCCAGGATGTGCTCGAACGGAATCGTTTCCGCTTTGAATCGCCGCGCCAGGTCCAGGGCGCGTTCCAGCGTGCGGTTGGCGACGACCATGTGCCGCACCCCCTGGGCCATCAGGTGCTCGGCGGCCAGTTCGGCCATTTCCCCGGCGCCGATGAGCAGGACCCGCTTGTCCTCGAGCATTCCGAAAATCTTTTTCGCCAGCTCGACCGCCGCGTAGCTGATCGATACGGCGAAAGAGCCGATGCAGGTTTCCGACCGGACCCGTTTTGCCACGGAAAACGTCTTGTGCAGGAGCCGGTTGAGGACCACCCGAACGGTCCTGCATTCCGTTGCTTCGCGGTAGGCGGTCTTGATCTGCCCCAGTATCTGGGGTTCCCCCACCACCATTGAATCGAGACTCGACGCGACCCTGAACAGGTGGCGCACCGCATCCGGTCCGTCATGCCGGTACAGGTAGGAATCCAGGGGAGCAGGGGACGAATACCTCATGTGCGTCCGAAGAAGTGCCTTTACCTCCTGCACCGCCTTGTTCGAATCCCGGCACGTGAACAGGAACTCCACACGGTTGCAGGTCGAGAAGAGGACCAATTCGTCGACATGCTGCAGGTGTGGGAGCAGGTGCAAAGGATTCACATCCTGCTGACATGCCACGGCCAACTGCTCGCGAATTTCCACAGGCGCCGTCTTGTGATTCATTCCCAGGAGTATAATGTGACACATTGCAGAGCGCTACCTGACAAATATCGAGTGATGTCCCTTCAAAAGCAAATTGGCCCCCAAAAAGGTCACGAGAACGGCAGAAAAGCCGAAAATGGCCAGCCATGCCGCTCTCCTTCCCCTCCATCCCACCGCCAGGCGTTCGTGGAGGAGAATGGCGTAGATGAACCACGTTACCAGGGACAGGATTTCCTTGGGGTCCCAGTTCCAGGGAGAATGCCAGACCATGCCGGCATAGGCGAATCCGGCCACCAGGCCTCCGGTCATCAGCGGGAACCCGACGATCAGGCAGTAATGGCTGATCGTGTCCAGTTTCTCCAGAGAAGGCAGACGGGGATAGAGAAACCCGAATTGCTTGCTCTTGATCTGTCGTTCCTGCAGCAGGTACATGATCCCCACGCAGAAGGCGAGCGCAAAGAGTGCATTGGCGCAGAAAAGGGCCGTCACGTGCAGGACCACCCAACCGCTCTTGAACAGCTCGCTCTTGGGAACGATATTTCCCGGAAGCAAGCTTGAGGCCACCATGAAAATCACCGCCAGGGGCGATACAAAAGACCCGAGGATCCTCAGTTTCAGCCTCAATTGTACCACCAGGTACGTCATCACGAAGATCCATGCAAAAAACGACATGGCTTCGGGACTGGTGGTCACGGCCAGTTGGCCGATCTCCACGGAACGCAGCATTATGGCCACGGCATGGCAGACGGCCCCGGCGAAAAGAACCAACCAGGACACCCTGTGGATCGATTCCCTGTCTCTAAAAAGATAAATCAGGTAGCCGATGGTCCCACAGGCATAGCAGAAAGTGGCGATGACGAGGAAAAGAGCTTCCATAATTCATCCAGCAACGCATTCAGTTCATCTGATTCAACCAGGTGTCCGCATATTTCACATAATCCCCGCCGGATATTCTCACATTCCCTGTCGCGAATCCACCGGAGCAGAGGCAGCCCGGCAATTTCCCGAAAGAGCCGCTGCGCTTCAGTGGTATTCACTCCTCGGGACTGTATCGTTTTCCTGAGGTGGGCCATGAAATCGAGAAGCACGGCCCATTCGAGCCCGAATTCGTTTTCCAGTTCTTCCCGGATTATCCGTGCATGGGCGGGGCTGGCCCCCCCCGTGCTGATCGCGATGCTCAGCAGGCCGCGTTCGACCACCGACGGAACGATAAAGGAGCCCAGTTCCGGATCGGTCGCCATGTTGCACCAGAGACCCCGCCGCCGGGCGTCCCCGGCGATTTCCCTGTTGAGGGTCGGGTCGCTGGTGGCTGCAAAAACGATGTCCGTCCCTTCCATCAGGGATTCATCGTATTCCCTTGCCAGCCATTCCATATTGGGCTCCGCGCCGCTGCATCCCTCAGACAGCCAGGGAGTCAGTTCCCGGGCCACGACACGAACGGAAGGGCCGTGGCGCATCAAGCTGCGCACCTTGCGTTCGGCCACCTGCCCGCCGCCGATCACCAGGCAGACCTTTCCGCCCAGGGCGACGAAAATGGGATAGAACGTGTTTCGGGAATCCAATTGCATGCACCTTTACAACCGATCCGCACCGCGCGGTCCGCCCGAGCGGGGACTTCTTCCGGGAACCGAATGCCCGTGACCTGCCGGTTTGCACAATGAGATTTTTTTTCCCAAACCGCAGGTTTTTTTCGTGCGTCGCAGTCCTGTTACAGCCCGCCGAAAACACACATGCTTTCCTTTTAACATCAAAGCCATTACGAAACAAGACGGGAGGGCGCCCGGCAGTCCGACTTGCACCGGTCGGCACAAATTACCGCGGGAGCCGTGGAAAAAGAGAGGGACATCGATCCGGTACCGCTGAATTCGAAGGGAAGGAACAATCCCCGGAAGTGCTTATGGCAGCGGGACTGGTTTGCAGTGTTCCTCCCTTGCGGGGGGGACGGCAGGGATATTGAAGGGATCGCAGTCGATGCGATTCCTTCCCTACGTTCTACGATAGATGACGTAATCGGCGATGTCCGAGAGAATCTCTCGCGTGGGATGCGAAGGGAAGGTGTCCAGGGCTTTTTTTGGCCAGGCGGGCATAATGGGATGCCAAGCCCAGCGTGTAATCGACCCCGCCCGCGCGGCTCACCATCTCCCTCACCTCGGCGAAGTCGTCCTCATCGATCTGGTCCGAAATAAAAATTTCGCGACATCGTTTACGGTCCGCCGGCGTTCCGCCCCGTAGTGTGCAGATGAGCGGCAGGGTCGCTTTTCCCTCCTGAATATCGTTTCCTATGGGTTTGCCGAGCTCCTTCACCTCACCGGTATAATCCAGAGTATCATCAACGAGTTGAAAGGCTATCCCAAGGTTGTGCCCGTAGGCTTTCAAGGCGTTTTCCTGCGGAAGGCTTCCGCCGCCGAAAATAGCCCCTATTTGACACGCCGCGCCGATCAGCCTGGCCGTCTTCCGGGTGATGACTTCCAGGTATTCTTCTTCCGAGATTTCGAGGTTATCCGCATGTACGAGCTGCTGGACTTCACCTTCGGACATCGTTGTCGTGGCTTCCGACAGCACTTCCAGGATCCTGAGACTATTGTACCCGACGGCCAGGTGGATCGCCTTGGAGTAGAGAAAATCCCCGACGAGAACAACCGCGGCATTGCCCCATATGGTATTCGCGGCCGGGCGTCTTCGGCGGAATTCCGCATGGTCCACCACGTCGTCGTGCAGGAGCGACGCGGCGTGAATGAACTCGAAAACCACCGCCAGGGATGCGTCCTTGCTGCCGCGATACCCGCACAGGCGGGCTGAATGAATCAGGAGGAGCGGTCTCAGCCTCTTCCCGCCACTCCCCATGATGTACCGTCCCACGGTTGAGATCAGCGGAACGCTCGTGGTCAGCAGCCTGTCAATCTCCTCTTCGAGGCGTTTGAGATCAGGTCGTAGCCGCGCGAAGATGCGTTCTTTCATGCTCACAATGTTCGGCGCGAAATCATCGGGGGCAGCAAAAGGATCCACAGTCAGTGCGCTCGATTGATCCATATCGGTCAGTCTTCTTGTGTGTAGGGTATCTTCGCTGGAAGCCATAAGTTTTTAGTGAGAACATTCACTCAATATCGAAAAAAACTCCACATGTCAAAGCGTTTTAGTCATTCCGGGACGGCCATCCCATTTAACTTGTTAAATTTGTTCGATTTCTAAAGGATTGAGCAAAACTGCTTCAACGTCGTAATCATGGGCCGCCGTAAGCCGGCATGGCGTGATTTCCCCGGCGGTGGCTTCGCCTCCCGTGATGAGGACCGCTCCGTCCACCTCGGGGGCCTGGATTGCCAGTCGGCCCGCAAGCAGGAGCTCCGTTTCCGGGTGCACCCCCTCGACGAGTACGGGGAAAACCCGGCCCACGAGCTTTCGAAGGTGTTTACGGGAAATGGCCATTTGCATTTCCAGCAGCAGCCGGCGCCTTTCCGCGGCAACGGCGGAATCGACCTGATCCGGCAGGTTGGCCGCGGCGCTGCCGGGTTCCGGCGAGAAGGCAAAGATGCCCAGGTGATTGAATTGGACACGTTCGACAAAATCGGCAAGGGACCGGAAATCTTTTTCGGTTTCTCCCGGGAAGCCGACGATGAGCGACGTCCGGAGTGCAATGTCCGGGATCGCGTTTCGAATCCGGTCAACGACTTCTTCCGGTGCGGGGCCTTCCCGTCGCATGGCCGTCAGGATCCGCGGGACGCAATGCTGAAGGGGCACATCGAGATAGGGGACGACCTTGTCTGACCGGGACATTGCCTGGAGCAGTTCGACGGTGATGCGGTCCGGGTATGCGTACAACAGGCGCACCCATTGCAGGCCGGTGATGTCGTCCAGAGATTCGATAAGCCTCACCAGGGCCGCCGGGTCGTTCCTGTCGGTACCGAAGGCCGTGGTGTCCTGGGCGATGAGGTTGATTTCCTTGACCCCGTCGGATGTGAGCCGACCCACCTCCCGGAATACGTCCTCGTTTGTCCGGCTCCTGTAGGGCCCTCTCAGATGCGGGATGAGGCAGAAAGAACACCGGTTGCTGCACCCTTCCGCGATTTTGACATAGGCGGAAGGATCACCGGGCTGCCTCGCGGCGGGAACGGGTCCGGTCTCGAGGTGGTCCGGGAAGGCAATCCAGAGGCGCCTGACCTGGCCCACCTCACTGCCTCTCAGGATGTCCTTCAAAGCGTGAAAATGGGATGTCCCGACGAAGAGGTCCACTTCCGGGAGCAGATCGAGCAGCTTCTTCCCGTACCTCTGGACCATGCAACCGGCAACGACGAGTTTCTCGCACACGCCCTCCGTCTTATTCCGGGCCAGATCGAGAACGGTGTTCACCGATTCTTCAACGGCGCTCTGGAGGAACCCGCACGTGTTGACGATGATCAGCGAGGCTTCAGCGGCTTCCGAGGTCATTTCATATCCGACCTCGAGCACTTGGGATACCATCTGTTCGCTGTCAACCAGGTTTTTCGCACAGCCTAAGCTGATCATTGCGGCTAATTTGCTCATGAGAAGACTGCTGCCAACCTTTCCTCACTCATTTGCCTGGAGACGAGCCCGCGTCTGAGGTATTTAATCGGCAAAAGAAATTACGGAAAATCGATCGATGCCGGCGAAAACGAGCAGATCGAACATAACCATCAGGGCCCAAAGGACGATCCACGTCGTTCGCTTGTGGCTTGCCAGGAGGCCGGCCAGAAAGCTGGTCATAGCATAACATTCGACGGCAAAAGGCGGAAAGCCCAAAAATCCGAGAATCGGCATTTCAAAGACCTTCCACCCACCCACGAACGGCACGGTGTACACCCACTTGGAACCGGCCCAGTAGTTCCAGAATTCCCACAGGATGCCGCAAATCAGGCCTGAGAACAGAAGGATGGTGAAACGGCGCAGGGAAACGGTTTCCCATTGTTCGGTGAGGGAATCGAAGCCCAGGTGGCGATTGATCGGCTCCAGCAGGAAGATGAAACCTCCCCAGACCAAGGGGAAAAAGAACCTCGGCAGGAGCAGGGGCAGGAAAAGAAATGCCAGGCCCAGGGCGATTTGATAGCCGTACGAGGCGTTCGGGTTCGTGAGGGGATGGGTCCGTTTGCGTTCCATCCCCAGAAAATGCTCAAGTGTCCACATGGTGCTGAAAATACCCGGCAGGACGGTCGAAAACGATACGGCGTAGCCGGCCCATCGCAGGGCCGTGGATTGGGGAAGATTGGAGTAGTGCCAATTCTGAAGCCGGAAGTTGAAAGCCTCGAAAACGAGCCAGACCGTGACGGAAAGCGGCAAAAGCAGGAAAAAGGCGCCGGGAGAATCGAAAAGGGGAGAACTGCGCGACCGATGGTAGAGAAAGGCCTGCAGAAACAGGATATAACTCCACCATGCAAACGTGTAAAACCACGAGTAGAAAGGTTCCTGTTTCCTCAGCATTCCGTGTGCGGCCAGCACCAGAACACACAGTGAGACGAGCATGAGGAACCTGGAGAGGGTGAGTTTCACTGAAATTTGCATCGGGGTACTCTTGCCTCCGGCCTTGCTTGGATGCCGACACCCGGGCTGAGAGGGCGGTCTTCCGGCCCGCTTTCTTCCCGGCTGGAGAAGCGGCGGCGCGCGCTTGGTGCGAAATGAGCCGCCTAAACTACAAAATATTTGATTTCAACAAATATAATGTTTAATGTTACGCGGTTAAGAGTGCAATGCCCAAATAGGGCAGAACGGCTCATATACCGCGGTAAACTCCCACTGGCAAGCAGGAAGGTTCAGTCGGTTCGGTTTTTTGCCGATCAGATTTTGTGGGGCAGGTACTTCCCCACAATTGGAGTGTCATTAAGGAGAGAGCAGTATGGGAAAAGAGAGAATGGGTCGTGGGCAGTTGACGCAGCCGGAAAAGAACGCAAAGCATTCACCTTGTCCGGCGACGTGCAAGGAAGGGAAGGGCGTGAGGAATTTTGCCTGCCAGAACTATGACGCCTGCCTGGATAAAGCGGCCAAAGCTATGTGGGGTGGTTTTACGTGCAGGGAATGCCCGCAGTATTCACAGAAAGAGGAAGAGCCTCCCTCTCAATAAGCATTCATGAGTTCCAGATAAAAAAACAACCCGGGAGAAGAAACCGGGTTGTTTTTTTTTGGTTCAATGGGTGTGTGAGTTTTATGCTTCCGTGGAAGGGGCCGCCGCTTCGGAGGGAGGTGCCGCCGCGGGGGGAGCGACAGGCGCGGCCGGTGCTGCAACCACAGCGCTCGGCTTGGCCTTGCCCTTTTTGGGTGCGGCCGCCGCATCTTTAACGAGTTCGATGAGGCACATGGGGGAAGCATCCCCTCTGCGAAAGCCGACTTTCACGATGCGCGTATAGCCTCCGGAACGGCTCTGATACCGGCCCGCCAACTCATCAAAGAGCTTATAGACCACGGCTTTTTCCCGCACGAATGCAAGCGCCTGACGGCGCGCATGAAGGTCTCCGCGTTTACCGAGTGTGATCGTCCAGTCGGTCCAGCGCTGCAGGTCCTTAGCCTTGGGTATCGTAGTAAAAAATCCGCTCACTCTTCAGCAAGGAAGTCACCATGTTTCGGAACATGGCAAGGCGATGGCTGGTGGTCCGATTGAGTTTTCTTCCGGAAACTCCGTGACGCATGGTTATTCCTGTTCCTTTCTTCTGTTCTCGATTTCCTCACGGCTGGGGAAATTCTCAAGCCTCATCCCGAGAGACAATCCCATTTCACTCAGAATTTCCTTGATCTCATTCAGAGACTTGCGTCCGAAGTTCTTGGTCTTGAGCATTTCGGCTTCACTCTTCTGAACAAGCTCTCCGATGTACCTGATGTCCGCATTCTTGAGGCAGTTCGCGGAGCGGACGGAAAGCTCCAGCTCGTCGACACTGCGGAACAGATGGTCGTTGAAGGCGGGCTCGGTACGGATTTCTTCCTCGGCCGTTTCGACCTCTTCTTCGAAGTTGATGAAGATACTCAACTGGTCCTTGAGAATCTTGGCGGCGTACGCCAGCGCATCATCGGGCTTCACGCTCCCGTCCGACCAGATTTCGATGGTGAGTTTATCGTAGTCGGTGATCTGAGCCACACGGGCCTGGGTTACCGTATAACTCACCTTGCGGATCGGGGCGAAAATGGCGTCGATGGGAATGGTGCCTATGGGCTGATTTTCTTCGATGTTCCTGTCAGCCGGCATGTAGCCTTTGCCTTGCTTGACGGTGAGTTCCATCCTGAGCTTGGCATCCTTTTCCAGCGTGCAGATGTGCTGGTCGGGGTTCAGCACCGTGACAGCGGCGCCCCCCTCGATGTCCCCTGCGCTCACCAGGCCCTGGCCGTCCTTTTCAATGAGGACCTGCTTCGGGCCGTCTCCCTGAACCTTGAAGCGCACTTCCTTCAGGTTGAGGATAACATCGGTGACATCTTCAAGGACTCCCGGAATCGTTGAAAATTCGTGTAATACACCATCTATCTTAACACTGGTGATCGCCGAACCCTGCAGGGAGGAAAGAAGGACACGCCGGAGTGCGTTCCCCAGGGTGATTCCAAAGCCGCGCTCCAGGGGTTCGCATTCGAATTTCCCATAAGTGTCGGGATGACCGTCCGTTTCGACTTCCAAGCGCTTAGGTTTTATAAGTTCGCGCCAGTTCCTTTGCATAGTGTGTCCTCGTCAAGAGATGTCACTGCTTGCTTGCCCGTATTATAAGGCAAGCGATAACCAGCCCGGGGGTACGTAAGCTGAACCCTCGAGCCGGAAGTTGCGCAATCGTCGGTACCTTGGCCTTACTTCGAGTAGAACTCGACCACAAGCTGTTCCTGCACAGGCAGATTCATCTCTTCTCTGGTTGGGAGGGTCCTGAAGGTCCCCTCGAATTTCGCGCCGTCAAATTCCAACCAGGGTGGAAGCCCTCGACGGGGCATGGCTTCCATGGCTTCCGTGATGCTACCGATCTGGCGGCTCTTTTCTGCGACGGTTACAACGTCCCCGGGGCGGAGCAGGTACGAAGGGATATTGACCTTCTTGCCATTGACCAGAAAATGGCTGTGCCGCACGAGCTGCCTCGCCTGTGAACGGGAATTGGCGAATCCGAACCGATAAGTCATGTTGTCCAGTCGTCTCTCGAGGAGTGTCAGAAAATTGGTTCCCGTAACTCCCTTTTGACGATCGGCTACTTTGAAATATGCCTTGAACTGCTTTTCAATCAGCCCGTACATGCGCCTGATCTTCTGCTTTTCACGAAGCTGAAGACCATAGTCCGAGAACTTCCCTCTGCCCTGGCCATGTTGCCCGGGCGGATAATTTCGGCGTTCAACGGCGCACTTGTCGGAATAACAACGGTCGCCTTTCAAGTAAAGCTTCATGGTTTCTCGCCGGCAAATGCGGCAAGATGAATCCGTATAGCGGGCCAAGTTTTGTTCCTCCTCTTCTATTCAGATGACTGCGACCAACACACGCTTGAAGGACTGATTATACGCGTCGCCGCTTGGGCGGACGGCAGCCGTTGTGAGGGATCGGAGTAACATCCTTGATGACCGTGATATTAAAGCCGGCGGCCTGCAAAGCCCGAAGTGCGGCTTCCCGGCCTGATCCGGGCCCTTTCACGTAAACTTCGATATTCTGGACTCCATGCTCCATGGCCTTCTTGCCGGCTATTTCAGCGGCAACCTGAGCTGCAAAGGGAGTGCTTTTCCGCGATCCCTTGAAACCCTGGCTTCCGGCGCTGGACCAGGAAATCGCGTTTCCGCTCGCATCCGTGATCGTCACGATGGTGTTGTTGAAAGTCGAACGGATATGCGCAATCCCGTTCAAGATGTTCTTGCGCTCCTTCTTCTTTCGTGAAGCAGCTTTCTCCCTGGCCATAGTTCCTCCCTCTTATGCCTTCTTGCGTTTGCCCATCACGGAGCGTCGAGGACCCTTGCGAGTGCGAGCATTCGTGTGCGTTCTCTGGCCGCGGACGGGAAGGCCGCGGCGGTGTCTCAACCCGCGATAGCAGCCCAAATCCATCAGGCGTTTGATGTTCATCGAGATTTCAGTCCGCAGATCGCCTTCGACCTTGCACTGGGAATCGATGACGTGCCTGATTTCGTTGATCTGAGCTTCGGTGAGATCGTCGCTCTTGGTATCGCGATCAATATTGGCTTGCGCCAGGATCTTCTGGGATGTGGACCGCCCAATGCCGTAGATGTATGTCAGAGCAATTTCGATCCGCTTATTCTTGGGTAAGTCGATACCTGCAATGCGTGCCAATGCCCTTTCCTCCGATTAACCTTGTCGTTGCTTATGCCTTGGGTTTTCGCAGATAACGCGCACATTGCCATGACGGCGAATGATTTTGCATTTCCGACAGATACGTTTGACCGACGCTCGCACTTTCATGCCTTTCTACTCCCTTTCCGCAATCACCGGCGAAGCAGCACTATGATTTGGACCTGTACGTGATGCGGCCACGATTCAGATCATAGGGTGAGAGTTCAACGGTAACCTTATCCCCCGGGAGAATACGAATGAAATGCATGCGCATTTTTCCCGAGATGTGCGCGAGAATCCGATGACCGTTTGGCAACTCCACACGAAACATGGCATTTGGAAGAGTTTCGACCACGGTGCCTTCCACTTCAATCGCGTCTTCTTTAGCCATGTACTTAGATTTCTCCTTAGAGGTCTTCGTCCTAATTGTTTTCAGAACTGCTTAATTTACCTTATCGGTATCCCTTTGTAAAGACCATTCTATGCGCTGAGAATCTCCGGCCCGTTTTGCGTGACGGCCACAGTGTGTTCGAAATGAGCCGAAATGCTCCGGTCGATCGTGATTGCGGTCCAGTTGTCCCGCAGAATTTCCACGTCCGGCTTCCCGGCATTGATCATGGGCTCGATGGCAAGCACCATCCCGGGCTTCAGCATGACCCCTTTGCCGGGCGGGCCGTAATTGGGAATCTGTGGACTCTCATGAAGGTGCTGCCCTATGCCGTGCCCGACGAAGTCGCGGACCACCGAGAAACCGCGGGGCTCCACGTATTCCTGTATAGCATGGGAAATGTCGGAGAGCCGGTTTCCCACGACGGCCTGCTTGATACCGGTGTAGAGTGATTCTTCGGTCACCTTACACAACCGTTCGGCTATCTGGCTGACCTTCCCTACGGGGACCGTTATGGCCGCATCGCCGTAGTATCCGTCGACAATCACCCCGAAATCCAGGCTGATGATGTCTCCCTCGGAAAGATGGCGGCTCTTCGAAGGCATGCCGTGGACCACCTCTTCATTCACCGAAGTGCACAGGGAATAGGGGTAACCCTGATAGCCCTTAAACGCCGGCTTCGATTTTCTCTTGATTGCCATTTCCTCGCTGACGGCATCCAGCTCCCAGGTCGTTACTCCCGGCTTGACATGCTCCCTGAGACGCCGCAGTATCTCCATTACGATCTTGCATGCCTTCGAAATCTTCTGAATTTCCTGCTCTGACCTCAAAACGATCAATTGCAATCCTTCTCATCCCAATGCCGCTACGATCCGGCCGAAAATCGCGTCCATGCTGCCGACGCCGTCTACCCGGCGGAGCTTGCTTTGTCTGGCGTAATAGTCGATGAGCGGTTTGGTTTGATCCTCGTAAACTTTCAAACGCGAGGCAACTGTAACTTCATTGTCATCGTCGCGCTGGTAGAGTTCCCCGCCACAGCGGTCACACACCGAATCGTTCTTCGGCGGATCGAACAGGACGTGGAAACCTGTGCCGCAATTGCGGCATGTGCGGCGTCCGGTCAGGCGGGTCAGCAGGTCCGGTGCGGGGACATCGATGCAGATGACGTGATCGATCTTTTGTCCCAGCGCGGCGAGCATGCCGTCAAGGGCTTCCGCCTGACTAACATTTCGTGGAAAGCCGTCGAGCATATACCCGCCGGTGCAATCCGATTTTTGGATCCGTTCCTTTACAAGACCTATCACCACGCTGTCCGCCACCAGCAAACCGCGATCCATGTACTTTCTGGCTTCAAGACCCAATGGCGTGCCTTCCTTCAGAGCGGCGCGAAGCATGTCGCCGGTGGAAATCTGGGGCAGGGCGTACTTTTCGATCAGGCGCTTGGCCTGTGTTCCTTTTCCGGCCCCGGGCGGCCCCAACAGAATGATGTTCATATACGCATTCTCTCCATGGTCAAATGAGGGCCAGCAAGCCCATTGCTTATCCTCTCAAGCGGACCGGCAGCGTGAAACGGAAACCGCCGCTTTACCTCCTGCCGCGAAGGCGACCCTTCTTCAGGAAACCCTCGTAATGACGCGACAGCATGTGTGCTTCGATCTGAGAGAGGGTGTCCATTGCGACCCCGATCACGATAAGGAGCGCGGTGCCGCCGAAATAGAACGGAACGGAGAACCTTTGAATGAGTATCGTCGGCAGCACGCACACCGCGGAAATGTATACGGCACCCCCGAGCGTTATCCGGCTCAGCACTTTGTCGATGTATTCGGCCGTCGGCCTGCCGGGACGAATCCCGGGGATAAACCCGCCATACTTTTTCATGTTTTCCGACACATCCACCGGGTTGAAAACGATGGCGGTGTAGAAAAAGCAGAAGAAGGCGATAAACGCCACGTAAAGAACCGTGTGGAGCCAGTGGCCGGGGCCGAGCGCCGTGGCAGCGGACTGGACCCAGGGCACGTTGATGAAATTGGCCACCGTGGCGGGGAACATGATGATGGATGACGCAAAGATAGGCGGAATAACCCCTGATGTGTTGATCTTAAGGGGAATATGAGTGTTCTGCCCGCCGTAAACACGCCGACCGACCACGCGCTTTGCGTATTGGACCGGTATCCTGCGCTGGCCTCGTTCCATAAAGATAATGAACGCCACGACGCCGAGCATGACGATCGTCAAAGCGATAAGCAGAAAAGGGCTCATTTCACCCGTGGTAACCAAACGGCCCGTGTTCACGAGGGCATTGGGAATTCCAGCCACGATACCGGCAAAGATGATGAGTGAAATTCCGTTGCCGATGCCTTTTTCCGTGATCTGTTCTCCGAGCCACATGATGAAGGCCGTGCCGGCCGTAAGGGTGAGGACCGTGGTCAGCCTGAAGCCCCAGCCGGGGAAGAGAACAACCACCTCACCGCCCGGTCCGGTCATGCCTTCCAGTCCGAAAGCTATCCCGAAGCCCTGAATGATGCTGAGGACAACGGTCCCGTAACGGGTATACTGAGTTATCTTTCTGCGGCCCGCTTCGCCTTCCTTGCTCAGCCGTTCCAGGTGGGGGATGACGACCGTGAGCAACTGCAGAATGATCGATGAACTGATGTAGGGCATGATGCCCAACGCAAAAACGGAGAGTTGGCTCAGAGCCCCTCCCGAAAACATGTCGAAGAGCCCGAGCAAAGTCCCCTGAGCGGCCTTGAAAAAGGCGGCCAGGGCCTCGCCGTTGATACCCGGCGTCGGTATATGCGCTCCCACACGGTAAACTGCCAGCAGCAGGAGGCTCATTCCAATGCGACGCTTCAGTTCAGGAATTCTGCCGATGTTCGCGAAACCGGATAACACCCTTTAGTTCCTTTCCTGTGGAGGAATCAGTTCCACCCGACCGCCGGCCGCCTCGATCTTTTTGACCGCCGAAGCACTCGCCTTGTGCACATGAACGGTGAGCGGGATGGACAATTCCCCGTCAGCCAACAGCTTGATGCCATCACGGATTTTCGTGATCAGGCCTGATTCGACGAACTGTTTCAGGTCGACGTCGGTTCCGGCTGCAAAGCGGTCGAGATCACTGACGTTCACGATCGCATAAAACTTCTTGAAAATGTTGGTGAATCCACGCTTGGGTATGCGGCGCTGAAGAGGCATCTGCCCACCTTCGAACCACGGAGGAGTGCCGCCTCCGGAACGGGCATTCTGTCCCTTGGTTCCGCGTGCCGCGGTCTTGCCAAGGCCTGAACCGGATCCCCGTCCCACACGTTTCTTATTGGTTTTCGCCCCGGGAGCCGGAGCTAAATCTTCGAGTCTCATCAAACACCCGTTCCATTCGCGATAAAATGAGGTTGATCGCCTAGTTTTCCCTGACTTCCACCAGATGGATGACCTTGCGCACCGCGCCGATGATGGCCGGGGTGCTGTAAAGGTTCACGGTCTTGTTGAGCCGGGTGAGCCCGAGCGCCTTGAGGACTTTGCGGTGCTTCTCGGGGCGCCCGATAGGGCTTCGAACCAGTTTAACCTGTATTGGCTTTGCCATATGCAACTTCCTTGTTGTGCTCGAGCCGTAAATCCCCGGACTTGCGCCTGAGCGGGTACCGTTGTCACCGACCGGCAGATCCCGGGGACCTGACAAAATTCCGTCCCAGCCTTATGCTAAGCCAGCATTTCCTGCACATCGCACCCCCGGATCCTGGCAACGCGATCCGCACTGCGGAGTTGACGCAGTCCCTCGAGAGTGGCCCTTACGACGTTGTGCGGATTCCTGGAGCCGATGCACTTGGTCAATATGTTGTGAATGCCCGCGGCTTCCATTATGGCGCGGACTGCGCCTCCTGCAATGACCCCGGTACCGGCGGAGGCCGGTTTGAGCACGACGGAGGATGCCCCGAAGCGCCCCAGCACTTCGTGAGGAATGGTCGTCTCCACCATGGGTATTTCGAACATGCTCCGCTTGGCTGATTCCAAGCCCTTCCGTATGGCTTCCGGGACTTCGTTGGCTTTCCCGAGGCTGAAGCCCACACGGCCATTACCGTCGCCGACGACCACGATGGCGCTGAACGAAAAACGCCGGCCACCCTTCACGACCTTGGCCACCCGGCTGATGTGGACTACCTTATCGATCAGTTGCAGTTGGCTCGATTCCACAGATATCAATTGCATGCCTCCCTTTCTATTGGACGTTCCGTCATCAGAAATTCAGCCCAGCCTGCCGGGCGGCATCGGCCAAAGCCTGAACGCGGCCGTGATAGATGTACCCGTTGCGGTCGAAGACCACCTTGGTGATGCCCTGTTCCTGGGCCTTCCGGGCAATCATCTCTCCGACCCGCTTGGCGGCCCCGACCTTGCCTTTGGGGGCTTCCGCTTCCTTGTACCCGGGCGAGAGGGTCGAAGCGGCGATCAGGGTGACTCCTTTGATGTCGTCGACGATCTGGGCGTATATGTGCTTATCGCTCCTGAACACGGTCAGTCTGGGCCGTTCCTGGTTCCCCTCGAGCTTCTTGCGAATTCTCGACTTGCGCTTCAGACGGGCCGTTTCCCGCGGATTAGTCTTGTTAGCCATTGTTCCTATTCTCCCCGCTATCGCTACTTCTTGGAGCCTGTTTTACCGACCTTGCGATGGATGTGCTCGCCAAGATATCGCACGCCTTTGCCTTTGTACGGCTCAGCCGGCCGAAGCGCTCTGATGCGAGCCGCCGTCTGCCCAAGAAGCTCCTTGTCGATTCCTTCCAGCCGAATCGTGTTGCGCTCCACGGTTGCCTTGATGCCGTCCGGGAGTACAAAGTGCACCGGGTGAGAAAAGCCGAGGTTCAGGTTCAATACGTTCCCCTGCACCTCAGCGCGGTAACCCGTGCCCTGGATCTCGATCACGATGCTGAACCCCTGGCTGACGCCCTGAACCATGTTGTTTACCAGCGCCCTCACTAATCCGTGCAGGGACCGAGCCTGGTTGGAATCGTCTTCGCGCCTGACGTGCACGGCGCCTTCCGCCACTTCCAGGCGGACCAGCCCGGGTACGGCGCGGGCCAGAGTTCCCCTGGGACCCTTCACCGTGACAAGAGGATCATCCAGAGTGATGCTGACCCCCTGCGGTATATTGATGGGCAGTTTTCCCACACGTGACATGCCACTACTCCTTGTACATCTGACTTTATGGAAATTGCGAGCCGCCGATACCGGTAGGCCTGAGCGCTACCATATCGAGCAGAGGAGCTCCCCGCCTACGCCCTCTTGCCTGGCCTGACGGTCCGTCATGACCCCCTTGGAGGTGGAAACGACGGATATGCCCATGCCGTTCAAGATTCGAGGCATTTCATCGTGCCCGACGTACACGCGGCATCCGGGCTTGCTGACTCGCTTGATCCCGGTGATGGCGCCTTCACGGGTGTCAGTGTATTTCAACTGAACGCGGATGATCCCCTGTTTGTCGTCCTTGATCTGCTTGAAGTTCCGGATGTAGCCTTCCTCTTTGAGGATCCGCGAAAGACTGGCTTTCATCTTCGAAGCGGGGATATCCACCTTCTCGAACCGCGCTTTTTGACCATTCTTGATGCGGTTCAGAAAATCGGCAATTGGATCACTTACGGCCATAACAACTAGCTCCTTCTCATTCCCTGCTCACCAACTCGATTTGACCACTCCGGGAAGTTCACCTTTCAGGGCCATCGACCGGAAACATATCCTGCAGAGTCCGAACTGGCGAATGTAAGCCCTGGGTCTTCCACAAATCGGGCAACGATTGTAGGTCCTGACCTTAAATTTGGGGGCGCGTTTCGCTTTTGCGATCAAAGATTTCTTAGCCAAGGCTTCCTCCTCTACTGTCTGAACGGCATACCCAAAAGGGAGAGAAGCGACCGGGCTTCGTCGTCTGTCTTTGCCGTCGTAACGATGGTGATGTTCATCCCCTTGATCTTGTCAATCTTGTCGTAGTCGATTTCCGGGAAGATAATGTGTTCCTTTATGCCCAGGGTGTAATTCCCGCGACCGTCGAGCGCCTTGGGGGAAACCCCCCTGAAGTCGCGGACCCGGGGCAGGGTGACGTTTACCAGTTTGTCGAAGAATTCATACATCCGGTCACCCCTCAAGGTGACCATGCATCCGATGGGCATTCCCTTGCGCAATTTGAAAGCGGCTATGCTTTGTCTTGCCTTGGTGACCACGGGCTTCTGGCCGCTGATCTGGGCGAGTTCTTCAGCCGCGGAATCCAGGATCTTGATGTTCTGGATGGCCTCGCCCAGTCCCATGTTGAGAATGATCTTGCTCATCCGGGGAATCTGCATCGAACTCTTGTACTTGTACTGCTCTGAAAGCTTGGGAGCTATCTCCTGCTGGTAGACTTCCCGCAATCGTGCCATGAATTGCCTCCACTCCGGCCCTTGATGAATGGACGTCGCTAGTCGATGACCTCATCGCATTTTTTGCAATAACGCACCTTGCGATTGTCCTCGAGAATCCTATAGCCCACTCGGGTCGGGTCCGTGCATTTGCTGCAGATCAACATAAGGTTTGAAACGTGTAAAGGGCCTTCCTTTTCGAGGATGCCCCCCTGCCGGTTCTGCTGATTGGGTTTCATGTGCCGCTTGATCATGTTGACCTTTTCGACGATGACTCTGTCTTTCTTGGTCATGATCCTCAGCACCTTGCCGCTCTTCCCCTTGTCTTTGCCGGCAATGACCATCACCGTATCGTTCTTTTTAATATGAAAAGTCTTCTGAACCTTCATTGGACAAGTTCCTCAACCTGGCTAAAGTACTTCAGGGGCTAACGAAATAATCTTCATAAATTGCCGGGCCCTCAATTCCCTGGCGACCGGGCCGAAAATTCGAGTCCCGATGGGTTCCTTTGCGGCGTTGATGAGCACGGCGGAATTATCATCGAATTTGATGTAGGAGCCGTCAGGACGGCGAACCTCCTTGCGCGTTCGAACGACAATCGCCTTAACGACGTCGCCCTTCTTGACCTTCGCGTTCGGAATCGCCTCTTTGACGGAAACAACGATGATATCGCCCACCGAGGCATATCGTTTCCGGGTTCCTCCAAGCACCTTGATACAGTACAGGCGCTTGGCGCCGGAATTGTCTGCGGCATTTAGTTGGGTTTCCGCTTGAATCATTGTCTGACTCCATTGATGAACTGCTGCGGTCCGCCGACGGGGACGGAGCGCCGCGGCTGTTTACATGGCCTCTTTACCGAGAACCTTCACCACCACCCAGCGCTTTTCCTTGCTGATCGGGCGGCTTTCCTCGATGAGCACCTGGTCTCCCGTCTTGCAGACGTTCTGTGCGTCGTGGGCCTTGAACTTGTTCTGACGCTTAATGAACTTGTGGTACTGGGAGTGGTGAACGAGGCGTTCGACAACCACCACTACGGTCTTGTCCATCTTATCGCTCAAGACTCTTCCGACGCGTGTCTTCCTGCCGGACTTCTGCTCTTCCATACGTCCTACCTCATGCCGCGGTGTTGCGATCCACCTCGCGGAGAATTGTCAATATACGCGCGATGTCTTTTCGGGTCTTGATGAGCTGAGCCGTATTCTCGAGCTGGCCTGTCACATGCTGAAAATTCAGATTGAACAGTCCCTGCCGAAGCTCATCGAGCTTCCGAACCAATTCGTCGTTAGTCATGTCACGGAGCGCTTTGGGTTTCATAGTACATCCTGCCTTGATACGAAGCGCGTAGGGATCGGAAGTTTATGGGAAGCCAGGTTCAGAGCCTCGCGGGCGACCGATTCGGGAACACCCTCGATTTCGTAAAGTATCCGGCCGGGCTTGATGACGGCATGCCAACCTTCAGGAGAGCCTTTGCCTTTTCCCATACGGGTTTCAGCGGGCTTCTTGGTGAAAGGCTTGTCAGGGAAAAACCGGATCCAAACCTTTCCGCCGCGCTTCACGTGACGAGTAATGGCAATACGCGCTGCCTCAATCTGCCTTGAGGTTACATAGCCGCATCCCAGGGCCTTCAAGCCGTAATCACCGAAGCTCAGAGTGCTTCCCCTGAACGCGGTGCCCCTCATCCGGCCCTTCTGCTGTTTTCGATATTTGACTCTCTTAGGCGCTAACATCTGTATTTCTCCTGTCCGTCACCATTTCGTACCGCCTGTTCACGCCGCATTTCCCGATCTCTGCGGCCCGCGGCCGACCGGCATCAGTCCACCGTAAAAGTCACGGCAACACTTCGCCCTTGAAGATCCATACCTTGACGCCGATAATCCCGTATGTGGTGCGGGCAAGGGCCGTACCATAGTCTATGTCGGCGCGGAGCGTGTGGAGGGGCACTCGCCCTTCACGATACCACTCACGCCTGGCCATTTCAGCGCCGCCGAGGCGTCCGGCGGAAGCAACGCGCACACCCTTGGCACCGAATTTCAAGGCCGCATTGACTGCGCGCTTCATCGCGCGGCGGAAAGCAACCCGTCGGACGAGCTGAAGAGCGATATTCTCACCCACCAGGGTCGCGTCGAGTTCGGGGCGGCGTACTTCCTGGATGTCGATAAGGATCTCGCGCTTGAACCTTTTTTCAAGGTCTCGCCGGAGGGTTTCTATCTCGGCACCCTTCTTCCCAATGACGATTCCGGGACGGGCTGTAAAAATGCGAATCTTGACCTTGTTGGCCGCCCTTTCGATTTCCACCCTGGCAATACCGGCATGGTACAGCCGGTCCTTGATGTAGTCGCGGATCTTCCTGTCCTCAAAGACCAGTTTGGAATAATCCTTGGTGGCAAACCACTTCGAATCCCAAGATTTCAGAACGCCCAGACGGAACCCGGTTGGATGTACCTTCTGTCCCAAACTCCACCTCCGCAGATTTGTGCCGGCCTTCACTTCCACTCAACCGGTGGAAGAGGCCTCATCGAATGATTCAACAACACTCCGGAACAAAACAAGCCGACCCCCGGTGACCGCACCAGGTCCGGCAATATTACTTCTCCGAAAGCACCACCGTGATGTGGCTCGATCCCTTGAGAATCTTGGTGGCACGGCCCATGGCACGCGGACGCCACCGTTTGAGGTTCGGTCCCTCATCGATCAGGATGGTCTTGATGAAAAGGGTGTCCACATCTATGGACTTCTGGTTCCCTGCGTTGGCCACCGCCGAACGCAATGTCTTGTTGATCAGACGGCCGCTCTTCTTGGGAGTGTACTTGAGGATGGTCAAAGCGTCGTTGACCTTTTTCCCTCGAACGAGGTCCGCGACCAACCGGGCCTTGTGCGGCGAAACACGCACATACTTGGTAACGGCTCTGACTTCCATCACTTCTTCCCTTTCACTTTAGACTTCTTGTCGCCGGCGTGGCCGTAGAAGGTCCTGGTAGGAGAGAACTCACCCAGTTTGTGACCCACCATGTTCTCGGTGATGAAAACGGGGATAAACTTTTTCCCGTTGTGAACGGCAACCGTGACCCCGACAAACTCCGGCACGATGGTGGAGCGCCTGGACCAGGTTTTGATGACTTTTCTGTCACCGGTGTCCTTGGCCTTGAAGATCTTGTCCATCAAGTGGGTATCAACAAATGGTCCCTTTTTGAGAGAGCGAGGCACCTTTTCCTCCTTTTGGCTACCGGCGCACTGACCGGAAACCAACGGCTTTCAATTTCGCGCCATGATAAAAATCAACGACCTGATCCGCCCCGCAGGGCCGCGACCTTCCCGACGGGTGCGGGCGGGGCCGCCTACTTGCGACGGTGGACGATCAGCTTGTCACTGTGTTTCGATTTACGGGTCCTGTAACCCTTGGTCGGAACACCCCACGGCGTGCAGGGGTGACGGCCGCCTGAACTGCGACCTTCGCCTCCGCCCATCGGATGGTCCACTGGGTTCATGGCTACGCCGCGCACGTGGGGACGCTTGCCCATCCAACGTTTGCGTCCGGCCTTGCCGAGGGACATGTTCTCATGGTCTATGTTTCCCACCTGTCCGACCGTTGCCTTACAGGCCAGGGGAACCATGCGCATTTCAGTGGAAGGAAGCCTCAATATGGCGTTGGTCCCTTCCTTTGCGATCAACTGTACGCTGGAACCGGCGGATCGGGCGAGTTGCGCACCCTTGCCGGGCTTGAGTTCCACGTTATGGATGATCGTGCCGAGCGGCATGTTGGCAAGCTTCAGGCAGTTGCCGGGTTTGATGTCGGCTTCGCTGCCCGTTGCCACCGTGTCGCCCACGGACAATCCCACCGGGGCCAGTATGTAGCGTTTCTCACCGTCCACGAAGTGGAGCAAGGCGATATGGGACGACCGGTTGGGATCGTATTCGATGCTCGCGACCTTCGCCGAGATATTCTCTTTGTCGCGTTTGAAATCGACGATGCGGTAACGACGCTTATGCCCGCCGCCGCGATGCCAGGCCGTCACCCTGCCCGCGTTGTTTCGTCCGCCCGTCCGTTTGAGAGGCTCGAGCAGGCTCCTCTCAGGATCGGCTTGGCTGAGTTCCTTATGGACGGAGTACGTCTGGAAGCGGCGGCCGGGTGATGTCGGATTAACTTTTCTAATGCCCATGGATGCCCTCTCTAAGCCTAAACACCTTCAAAGAATTCGACGCGCTGACCGGGTTTGATCGTGACGATCGCCTTTTTCCAATCGGAACGTTTGGTGAAGAACTTGCCAACGCGCTTCTTCTTCCCCCTCATGTTGAGCGTGCTCACATCGAGGACATTCACCTTGAAAATCTGTTCGACGGCGTCTTTTATCTCGATCTTATTGGCCATGCGTTCCACCTCGAAAAACAGCTTGTTGCGCAGGTCTTTCTCGGTGGTGCTCTTCTCCGTGACTAGAGGCCGCTTGAGAATCCGGAAAGATTTCTCATTCATGACCCTAATGACTCCTCTATTTTCCCGACGGTTTCCTGAGTCAACAGTACACTGCGGTAGTTGAGCAGGTCGTACACGTTGAGACCTTCGGATCTTAATACCTTGACGTTCGGAATGTTCCTGGCCGATTTCTCCAGCGTCTCATCCTGGCCGGCAACCACAACGAGCGTCTTTTGAAGCTGGAAGCGATTGAGTATGGCGGCGAAGTCCCGGGTCTTGATCCGTTCGAGCAGAAGCTGGTCGAGGACCGTGAAGCCCTGGTCCAGCAACTTCTGTGAAAGTGCCATCTTGAGCGCGAGGCGTCTGACTTTCTTGGGAACGCGCATGGTGTAGTCACGAGGATGCGGTCCGTGAATGATACCGCCGCCGCGCCACACCGGCGACCGGCTCGTACCGGCGCGGGCGCGTCCGGTGCCCTTCTGGCGCCAGGGCTTCTTGCCGCCCCCGGCAACATCGCTCCGGCCCTTGGTATTCACCGTACCGGCGCGCCGCTTGGCCAGTTGATAGAGCACGACCTCGTGCATAACATGTGGTTTCACCTCGACGGCAAAAACAGCGTCGCTCAACTGAAGCTGTCCCACCACATCACGATTCGTATTAAAAATGTCCACAGTTGGCATGGTGATCCTCAAATCTCTCCCGAACGTGCGAATAAGGCCTTATTTGCCCCTGTTAGTCTTTCGGATGAACACGATTCCGTTGGTTGCACCGGGGATGGCTCCCTTGACGATCAAAAGGTTGTCCTCGGGCCGCACGTCAACGATCTTGAGGTTCATGACCGTGGCGCGCTTGTTGCCCTTCTGACCGGGCATCCTCTTGCCTCTGATAACCCGGCCGGGGTAGGTCGCATTTCCGGTCGACCCGGGTTCCCTGATGTTCTTGGAGCCGTGGCCCGCGGGACCGCGCTGGAACCCCCATCTCTTGATGGTCCCGGCGAAACCCTTGCCCTTGCTGGTGCCGATCACGTCGATTTGTTCACCGATCTCGAAAATGTCGGCCGATATCTCTTCGCCCGTCTGGTGGTCTGAAGCTCCCTCCATGCGGACTTCCTGCAGCACCTGAAAGTAGCCTTTCCCAACCTTGTCAAGATGTCCCTTGAGCGGCTTATTGACGTGCTTGGGCTTCCGTTGTCCGAAGGCGAGCTGCAGGGCGGAGTAGCCATCTCTTTCGGGAGTTTTTATCTGAGTGATGGTGCAAGGACCCGCCTGGAGCAGAGTTACAGGCACCGCAGTCCCGTCTTCCGCGAAAATCTGGGTCATTTGCAGCTTGCGTCCGATAATTGATTTGAT
The DNA here is from genome assembly GCA_963663685.2 of uncultured Syntrophobacter sp. GTDB lineage: Bacteria > Desulfobacterota > Syntrophobacteria > Syntrophobacterales > Syntrophobacteraceae > Syntrophobacter. The sequence continues at coordinate 224,641 of CAXXDT010000016.1, forward strand.
CATGGCAGAATGCTCTCTTTCGGATAAAAACACCGCTTGAGGCCTTAAAGCTTGATTTCCACATCGACCCCGGCGGACAGGTCCAGTTTCATCAGCGAATCAACCGTCTGCTGGGTCGGTTCAAGTATATCGATCAGACGTTTGTGGACGCGGATTTCAAATTGCTCCCGGGATTTCTTGTCAACGTGAGGGGATCTCAGGACCGTATACTTGTGTATCTTCGTCGGAAGAGGTATGGGGCCTGCAACCCTGGCGCCGGTCTTCTTGGCAGTCGTGACGATTTCGTTCGTCGACTGGTCAAGCAATTTATGATCGTATGCCTTCAAGCGGATGCGAATTCTTTGATTCGTCACCATATGTCTGTCGTCCCCGTTAGTCTTTGGACCGGAATGCTTTGAAAAACGCCCGGTCGATATTCCCCGTAAAAGTTACTCGATGATTTCAGTAAGCACGCCGGCGCCGACGGTACGACCGCCTTCGCGGATGGCGAAGCGCAGTTCCTGTTCGAGGGCGACCGGAGTAATGAGATGGACCTCAGTGCTGATCTTATCGCCCGGCATGACCATTTCCACGCCTTCGGGCAGGGTCATGATGCCCGTGACGTCCGTGGTCCGGAAATAAAACTGAGGCCGGTATCCGGGGAAGAAGGGGGTATGTCTTCCGCCTTCCTCTTTTTTAAGGACATAGACCTCGGCCTTGAACTTGGTATGAGGGGTGATGCTGCCCGGTTTTGCAACCACCTGGCCGCGTTCGACCTCATCGCGTTTGATTCCGCGCAGGAGCACTCCGATGTTGTCTCCGGCCTGTCCCTGGTCCAGGGTCTTGCGGAACATTTCAACGCCCGTGCACACGGTCTTGAAAGTGGGTTTGAAGCCTACGATTTCCACTTCCTCTCCCACCTTGATGACTCCGCGTTCCACACGGCCCGTCACCACCGTGCCGCGGCCGCTGATGGAGAACACGTCTTCGATGGGCATGAGGAAGGGCTTGTCCGTGTCACGAACGGGGTTCGGAATATAGGCGTCGATGGCGTCCATGAGTTCGAACACGCACTTGGCCTCGGGGCTGTCCGGGTCATCGGCCTCAAGGGCCTTGAGCGCCGATCCCTTGATGATGGGAACGTCGTCTCCGGGGAACCCGTACTTGGTCAGCAGTTCCCGCAGTTCGAGTTCCACCAGTTCGATCAGTTCCGGATCGTCGACCATGTCCACCTTGTTCAGGAACACCACGATGTAGGGCACCCCTACCTGGCGGGCCAGAAGAATGTGTTCACGGGTCTGGGGCATGGGGCCGTCGTCGGCCGCAACCACCAGGATCGCCCCGTCCATCTGAGCGGCCCCTGTGATCATGTTCTTGATATAATCCGCGTGCCCCGGGCAGTCAACGTGAGCGTAGTGGCGCTTGTCGGTCTCGTATTCCACGTGCGCCGTTGCGATCGTTATCCCGCGCTCCCGTTCTTCCGGCGCCTTGTCGATCTGGTCAAACGGTACGAACTCCGCCTTGCCCCGCTTCGCCAACTGCTTGGTGATCGCCGCCGTCAACGTCGTCTTGCCGTGGTCGATATGTCCTACCGTCCCCACATTCACATGCGGCTTCGTCCGCTCGTATTTCTTCTTAGCCATCGTGCTTCCTCCTTGCCAAACTCTACGCCGTGCTTCGCTGGGGCCGAAAACCACACCCGGGTGGATTCGGACACTTTACTCGTCCTTGCACGAAATACTTGTTCCAGTGTGGATGTCGTTTCCGCGACGTCTGCGGAACCGGATTCCGGTGATCGGCTTCCTCGCGGTACTCACGCAATCACGATTCTTCTCAAACGGTCTTCACGGGACGAACGGCTACCATCTATAGTGCGCGAATGCCTTGTTGGCGTCCGCCATCCTGTGGGTATCCTCACGCTTCTTGACCGATCCTCCGCGGTTCTGCGCCGCGTCCAGCAATTCGCCCGCGAGACGCTGGATCATGGTCTTCTCGGTGCGCTGCTTGGAGTAGTTGATGATCCATCGCATGGCGAGAGCGTCCCTGCGTTCGTGGCGAACCTCGACCGGAACCTGGTACGTGGCGCCGCCCACCCGCCTGGACTTCACCTCAACCACGGGCCGTACATTTTCCAGGGCCTTGTGAAAGGTATCCAGGGGATCCTGCTTGGTGCGCTGCTCGATCAGGTCCAAAGCCCCGTACAGTACGTGTTCTGCCAAGCTTTTCTTGCCGCGGCGCATGACGTTGTTGATGAACTTGGCGGCCAGCTTGTTATTGAACTTCGGATCCGGCAAGACATAGCGTTTTGGAACTTCTCTTCTCCTTGGCATCCGTTCCCTCGACCATTTGAATTATTCTGAACAAAAGAGAGGCCATGACCGATCATCCGTAGCCATGGCCCCATAGCTAACCGTATATTAATTATTTGGGTCTTTTAGCGCCATACTTGGACCGACCCTGTTTCCGGTCGGCCACCCCGAGCGCGTCCAAAGTCCCACGGATAATATGGTACCGTACGCCTGGCAGGTCTTTTACACGACCGCCGCGAATCAAAACCACCGAGTGTTCCTGGAGGTTGTGCCCGATGCCGGGAATGTATGACGTGACCTCAATCCCATTGGTGAGCCGTACACGAGCGATCTTGCGCAAGGCTGAGTTAGGTTTCTTGGGAGTCGTCGTATAGACCCGGACACACACCCCGCGCTTTTGCGGACAGCTCTGAAGAGCAGGCGTGCTCGACTTCTTCCTGATCTCTTCTCTCCCTTTTCTGACCAACTGGTTGATCGTGGGCATTTGTAGTTTTTCTCCGCTTAAATTCTAATACTTCTGAAATAAATGCTCAATAATCACAAACATTCTGGCTCGGAAATCTCCTTTATTTATAGGGAGGAGCCTTTTTTGTCAAGCTCTTTCTCATGCCGGAGCCGCGAAACGCAAATTTCACGCGGCGAAGCGGCCGAGCACCCTACGTCCGGAGACCCTGACGAGGAGGGTCCGCGGCATTTCCGAGCGGACAGGCGGGCCGGAGTGAACGGCGGGTTTTGCCCGCGTCTTTGCAGTCCGGCCCGTCATGCTTCATTTCATTTGCGCACTTCCCGGTAGGTCCGCAAACCGGACCCGGCGGGAATCAGGCGGCCCATGATCACGTTCTCCTTGAGGCCGAGAAGGTGGTCGACCTTGCCCGCAGTGGCCGCGTCGGTCAGGACCTTCGTGGTTTCCTGGAAGGATGCCGCCGATATGAAACTCTGGGTGCTCAGCGACGCCTTGGTGATGCCGAGCAGCAGAGGCTCCGCGGCGGCCGGCCTTTTGCCTTCCGCCACGAGGCCGTCGTTCACCTCTTCGAAAATCGGCTTCTCGACATGTTCGCCCGCCAGGAATTCGGAATCGCCCGGATCCGTGATCCTGACCCGCTTCAGCATCTGGCGCACGATGACTTCGATGTGCTTGTCGTTGATCTTGACGCCCTGCAGGCGGTAGACCTGCTGGACTTCATCGACCAGGTACTTGGCGACTTCCTTTTCTCCGAGGACCGTGAGGATGTCGTGCGGGTTCGGGGAACCGTCCATCAGGGGTTCGCCGGCCCGGACGTAATCGCCCTCGTGCACACTGATGTGCTTGCCCTTGGGAATCAGGTATTCTCTGGAATCCCCCACTTCGGGGACCACGACGACCTTGCGTTTGCCCTTGGTGTCCTTGCCGAAGTTGACCACCCCGTCGATTTCGGTGATGACGGCGTTTTCCTTCGGTTTGCGAACTTCGAACAGTTCAGCGACACGGGGAAGACCGCCGGTGATGTCCTTGGTCTTCGTGGTTTCCCGCGGGATCCTGGCGAGAACGTCTCCCGGAAAGATCGGGTCTCCCTCGCTCACCATCAGAATGGCGCCGACGGGCATGAAGTAGCGGGCGAACCCGCCTTCGCCGACCCTCAGCGTCTTACCCTTTTCATCCTTGATGGAAATACGGGGGCGAACATCCGATTCACGGTATTCGACAACGACCTTGCTGGATTTTCCGGTCACGGGATCGAGTTTTTCCTGCATGGTCTGGCCTTCGACGATATCGCCGAACTTAGCCGTACCCGCGACTTCGGTAAGAATCGGGGTCGTGAAGGGGTCCCATTCGGCGAGGAGATTGCCGGGTTCGATCTGCTGGCCGTTCGTCACCTTCAGCTTGGCGCCGTAAATGATCACGTACCGTTCGCGTTCACGCCCGGATTCGCTCACGACGCTGATTTCACCGTTCCGGTTCATGGCGATGAAGTCCCCGTCGCGGTTGACGACCGTATTGAGGTTGAGGAACCGGACCGTACCGGCATAACGGTTGTTGATGGACGTCCGCTCGATGCTCTTGCTGGCGGTTCCCCCGATGTGGAACGTACGCATGGTGAGCTGTGTGCCGGGTTCGCCGATGGACTGTGCGGCGATGATCCCGATGGCTTCACCGATCTGGGCCAGTTTTCCCTGCGCCAGATCGCGGCCGTAACACATGCTGCAGATGCCCCTCGGGCTCCGGCAGGTCAAAGCGGACCGGATCGACACCTTTTCGATGCCTGCGTCTTCGATCAACTGGACCTTTTCTTCGTCAATCTCGGTTCCCATGGGGACCAGGACTTCATTGGTCACCGGGTCCACGATGTCTTCCTGCGTGATACGCCCCAGGATACGGTCACCCAGCCGCTGAATGATTTCCCCCGCCTCGAGCAGTGCTTCCACCTCGATGCCGTCCATGGTGTTGCAGTCGAGCTCGGATATGATCACGTCCTGAGAGACGTCGACGAGCCTTCTCGTGAGATATCCTGAGTTGGCGGTCTTGAGGGCGGTATCGGCAAGGCCCTTTCGGGCTCCGTGTGTCGAGATGAAGTACTGGAGAACGGTCAGTCCTTCGCGGAAGTTGGCGGTGATCGGCGTCTCGATGATTTCTCCGGAGGGTTTGGCCATGAGGCCGCGCATTCCGGCGAGCTGCCTCATCTGGTCCTTGCTTCCGCGCGCTCCCGAATCCGCCATCATGTAAATGGGGTTGAACGCTTCGATGCGTTTCGCCTCACCGTCGGCCCCGGAAATCTCCGTGGTGGCGATCTCCTTCATCATTTCCGCCGCGACGTCTTCCGTGGCCTTTGCCCAGATGTCCACCGCCTTGTTGTATTTCTCACCTTCCGTGATCAAACCTTCATTGTACTGCCGTTCGATTTCCTTCACGAGATCGAAGGCCTGATCCAGAATCTCGGTTTTGCGGTGAGGGATGGTCATGTCCTTGATGGATATGGACAGCCCCGACCGGGTCGCGTACTGATAGCCGAGGTCCTTGATGCGGTCGGCGAGAAGCACGGTCGCTTTGATCCCGGCCGTCCGGTAGCAGGTGTCGATGAGCTGGGCCAGCGCCTTCTTGTTCATTACCCGGTTCACCGCGGAAAAATTCATGGTATCGGGCAAAATGTCGGACAGAAGCACCCGTCCGACGGTGGTGGCCACGCGTTCCTTGTCGATTCGCACCTGAATCCGGGCATGCAGGTCGGCTTCACCGGCGTCGAAGGCGCAACGCACTTCTTCCCTGCTGGAAAATATCCGGTCCTCGCCCTTAACCGAGGGCTTTTCCCTGGTCATGTAGTAGACCCCGAGAACGATGTCCTGGGAAGGGACGATGATGGGATCGCCGTGGGCCGGGCTGAGGATGTTGTTGGTGGACATCATGAGGATTCGGGCTTCGGTCTGGGCCTCGATGGAAAGCGGCACGTGGACGGCCATCTGATCGCCGTCGAAGTCCGCGTTGAACGCGGTGCACACGAGCGGATGCAACTGGATGGCCTTGCCCTCGATCAAAATGGGTTCGAAGGCCTGGATGCCGAGCCGATGCAGAGTAGGGGCCCGGTTGAGCATCACGGGGAATTCACGGACCACTTCGTCCAGGGTATCCCATACCTCGGCCGTTTCGCGTTCCACCATCTTCTTGGCGGCCTTGATGGTCGTTACATAGCCCTTTTCTTCGAGCTTGTTGTAAATGAAGGGCTTGAACAGTTCCAGGGCCATCTTCTTCGGAAGCCCGCACTGATGGAGGCGCAGGTTGGGACCGATGACGATAACCGTACGGCCCGAGTAGTCCACGCGCTTTCCGAGCAGGTTCTGGCGGAAACGTCCCTGTTTGCCCTTGAGCATGTCACTGAGCGATTTGAGCGGTCGTTTGCTCGCCCCCGTGATGGTCTTGCCTCTCCGGCCGTTGTCGAACAAAACGTCGACGGCCTCCTGAAGCATCCGCTTTTCGTTGCGAATGATGATGTCCGGAGCGTTCAGTTCCTGGAGCCGCTTCAACCGGTTGTTGCGGTTGATCACCCTGCGGTAGAGATCGTTCAGGTCGCTGGTGGCGAATCGGCCACCGTCGAGGGGCACGAGCGGTCTCAAGTCGGGGGGCAGCACCGGAATGACGTCCATGATCATCCATTCCGGGCGGTTTTCCGATTCGCGGAAGGCGTCGATGATCTTCAGCCGCTTTGCAAGCTTCTTGCGCTTGGCCATGGAATTCGTCTTGGCCATCTCATCGCGCAGGTCTACGGCCAGTTTCTCGAGGTCGAGGCCGCCCAGCAACTGCTTGATCGACTCGGCCCCGATCCCGGCCGTGAAACGACTCCCGTATTCCTGAACCAACTGGCGGTATTTTTCTTCCGTCAGGAGTTCGCCCTTGGTGAGGGGTGTTTCGCCCGGGTCGAGTACGATATAGGAGTCGAAATAGAGGACCTTCTCCAGTTCTCGCAGAGTGAGGTCCAGAAGGTTGCCGATCTTGCTCGGCAGGCTGCGGAGAAACCAGATGTGCGCCACCGGGGAGGCGAGTTCGATGTGGCCCATACGTTCACGGCGGACTTTGGACTGAATGACCTCAACTCCGCATTTTTCGCAGACGACGCCCCGGTGCTTCATGCGCTTGTACTTGCCGCAGTTGCATTCATAGTCCTTGATGGGCCCGAAGATCCGCGCACAAAAAAGCCCGTCCCTTTCCGGCTTGAAGGTCCGGTAGTTGATCGTTTCCGGTTTCTTGACCTCTCCGTAAGACCATTCGCGAATCCGTTCGGGTGACGAAATCATGATTTTAACGGCGTTAAAATTCAAAGGATCCTTGGGCTTCATGAACAGACTGTACAGCTCTTTCAAAGGAGCCTCCTTGTATTTCACCTAACCATTGAGCGATCCGCCGGGACAGCCAGGACCGCGAGGGCGGCTTCCGCCCGCCCGGACCATCCGGCAAACCGCAAATAATCTAGCTCAGTTCCCTTCCTCTTCTTCGAGGAGTCGAACATCGAGGGCCAGGGCCTGGAGTTCCTTAACCAGAACGTTGAAGGACTCAGGCAAACCGGCCTCCAGGGTATTGTCACCCTTCACGATCTTTTCGTACATGCGCGTCCGGCCCGCGACGTCGTCGGACTTCACGGTCAGGAATTCCTGGAGCGCGTAAGCCGCGCCGTAGGCTTCCATGGTCCACACTTCCATTTCTCCGAGCCTCTGGCCGCCGAACTGGGCTTTGCCTCCGAGCGGCTGTTGCGTCACGAGAGAATAGGGGCCGATGGAACGGGCATGGATTTTGTCGTCCACAAGGTGATGGAGCTTCAGCATATACATGACGCCGACCGTGATCGGCTGGTCGAAGGCAACGCCGGTTCTTCCGTCGTAAAGAACGGACTGGCCCGTTTCCGAAGCCCCGGCTTCCTTCAGGAAAGCCCTGATCTCGGGTTCTTCGGCCCCGTCGAAAACGGGGGTTGCGACGTGGACCCCTTCCTTGAAGTCATCGATGAGTTCCTTGAGGTCCTGGTCCGTGGCGTCCTTGAAGTACGAATCGAATTCCAGATTATTGTAGATCCTGTGGAGTTTCTGGTCGACCGTCTCCCGTTCCTTGTAATCCTCGAGCAAAGAGGCAAGCTGCTGTCCGAGCCCCTTGGCCGCCCAGCCGAGGTGTGTTTCCAGCACCTGGCCCACGTTCATACGCGAGGGGACGCCCAGCGGGTTCAAAACGATATCGAGCGGGGTCCCGTCCGGGAAGTAGGGCATGTCCTCGATGGGAAGGATCCGGGAAACAACGCCCTTGTTGCCGTGCCTGCCCGCCATCTTGTCGCCGACTTGCAGCTTTCTTTTGACGGCCACATAGATCTTCACCATTTTGATGACGCCCGGAGGAAGCTCATCGCCGCGTCTCAGCTTGCTGATCTTGTCCTCGAACAGTCCCTTGACCATCTGGATCTGTTCGCGGTAGTTGGCGGCGATATTCTCAATCTCCATGGAGATCGCGGGGTCTTTCGTAACGGTGAGCTGGTCCCACAGTCCGCTGGGAAGATTCAGGAGGAACTCCTCGGTGAAAGCTTCTCCTTTCTTGATGTAAACCTTCTTGCCGTCTTTGACCGCCGAGTCGCTCGGCTTTCCTTCCAGCAGGCGGGCGAGCTGTCTTACGGTGGACTTGAGAATGATCTCCAGCTCATCCCTCTGGTCTTTCATGAGCCGGGATATTTCCTGGTCTTCGATGGTCTTGGTCCGGTCATCCTTTTCGACGCCCTTACGGGAAAACACCTTGGCGTCAATGATGATGCCTTCAACCCCCGGGGGCACCCTCAGAGAGGTGTCCTTCACGTCGCTGGCCTTTTCGCCGAATATGGCGCGGAGCAGTTTTTCCTCAGGGGTGAGCTGCGATTCGCCTTTGGGGGTGACCTTTCCGACCAGGATGTCATTGGGCTTGATGTAGGCGCCGATCCGGATGATCCCGCTGTCGTCCAGGTTCTTCAGCGCTTCCTCGCCCACGTTGGGTATGTCCCTGGTGATGTCCTCCTTGCCCAGCTTCGTATCCCGTGCGACCACCTCGAATTCCTCGATGTGAATCGACGTGAAAACGTCCTCCTTGCCGATCCGTTCGCTGACGAGGATGGAATCTTCGAAGTTGTACCCGCCCCAGCTCATGAAGGCGACCATCACGTTCCTGCCCAGGGCCAGTTCTCCGTGGTCGGTGGAAGGACCGTCCGCGAGGACCTGTCCCTTGACGACGACGTCTCCGTGGTGAACCAGCGCCTTCTGGTTGATGCACGTGCTCTGGTTGGAGCGCTGGAACTTGATGAGCTTGTAAATGTCGACGCTTCTCGCGAGATCGCCGTTGTCGTCGGTTGCCCGCACCACTATACGGGTGGCATCCACGTATTCGATGACTCCGTTTCGCCTGGCGACGATCGCGACACCGCTGTCCTTGGCCACGATCCGTTCCACCCCGGTACCGACCAGGGGCGACCGGGTCTGGATGAGGGGAACCGCCTGGCGCTGCATGTTCGACCCCATGAGCGCGCGGTTGGCGTCGTCGTGTTCGAGAAAGGGGATGAGCGATGCGGACACGCTGACCAGCTGGTTGGGCGATACGTCCATGTAACGAAGCTCGTTGGGTGGGACCATCACGAATTCTCCGGCCTTACGCGCGGAGATCTGGTCCGCCTTGAAGCGTCCCTTTTCATCCAGGGCGGCGTTGGCCTGCGCGATGGGATAGTCCTTCTCGTCCATGGCGGTGAGGTAGCTGACTTCCCGCTTGGCCAGTGCCCCCTCGACCTTCCTGTACGGGGTTTCGATGAAACCGTAGGGATTCACCCTGGCGTAGGTCGAAAGAGACACGATAAGACCGATGTTCGGACCTTCCGGGGTTTCAATGGGGCAAATACGGCCGTAGTGGGTCGGATGCACGTCGCGGACTTCGAACCCTGCGCGTTCGCGGGTAAGACCTCCGGGACCGAGAGCGCTCAACCGGCGCTTGTGAGTGATCTCCGAAAGCGGGTTGGTCTGGTCCATGAACTGTGAGAGCTGACTCGTCCCGAAAAACTCCTTCACCACGGCGGAGACGGGCTTGGCGTTGATGAGGTCGTGGGGCATGAGCGCTTCCACTTCCTGGAGCGTCATGCGTTCCTTTATGGCGCGTTCCATCCGGACAAGCCCGATGCGGTACTGGTTTTCGAGCAGTTCTCCGACAGCGCGGACCCTTCTGTTGCCGAGGTTGTCGATGTCATCCACCGGCCCCTGGGAGTCCTTGAGCCTGATGAGCTGCCGGACGGCCATGAGGATGTCTTCCTTGCGGAGCGTGCGGTAGTCGAGCGAGACGTCCAGGCCGAGTTGGAGGTTGAGCTTCAGGCGGCCGACCTCGGACAGGTCGTAGTGATCGGCATTGAAAAAGAGGTTTTCGAAGAACTCCGTCGCCACTTCGAGGGTGGGAGGGTTGCTCGGCCTCAGGCGGCGGTAGATCTCGATGAGGGCGTCTTCCTGGGTGTTGACCTTGTCCATGAGCAGCGTATTGCGAAACGACGGGCTTACGTCGGGGCCTTCGAGGTGGAGCAATTCCACTTCGGCCACTTTTCGCTCGATGAGTTCGGCCAGCATGGCCTCGTCGACGGTATCGTTGCATTCCGCGATGATTTCCCCGGTGCCGTAGTCGATGATGTCCTGAGCGAGCACCTGGCCGATCAGTTCGGACGTCTTCATGGGAAGGCGCTTGATGCCCATTTCCACGAGGCGTTTCAGTGACTGTTTGCCCAGTTTTCTGTTTTTCTTGATGAGCACTTCGCCGGTTTCCGGATTGACGATGTCCTCCACCGCGCGGGACCCCAGGAGAATGTCCGGATTCAGTTCCTTTTCAGACTGGAGTTCGGTGTTCAGAAAGACCTTCTCACTGGGATAAAAGTAGTTGAGCAGCTCTTCGGTGGCATATCCGAGGGCCTTCAGGAGGACGGTGACCGGGAATTTACGGCGACGGTCGATGCGAATGTACAGGATGTCTTTGGGGTCGAATTCGAGATCAAGCCATGAACCGCGCAAGGGGATGATGCGTGCCGAGTAGAGGATCTTGCCGCTGGAATGTGTTTTGCCCCGGTCATGGTCGAAGAATATACCCGGGGACCGATGAAGCTGGCTCACGATGACCCGTTCGGTTCCATTGACGATAAAGGTCCCGTTGTCGGTCATGAGCGGCAGCGTTCCGAAATAGATTTCCTGCTCCTTGATGTCCCTGATGGACCGGCTGCCCGTGTCTTTGTCCACGTCGTAGACCACCAGGCGCACCACGATCTTCACGGGGGCTTCGTAAGTCATTCCCCGCGCAAGGCATTCGTCTACTTCATATTTGACTTCACCGAAGCTGTATTGAACGAATTCAAGGGAAGCTGTTCCACTGAAATCCTCGATGGGAAACACGCTCTTGAACACTTCCTGAAGACCTCTCTCGCTTCTGGCTTCAGGGGGCACATCCCGCTGCAGAAAGAGGTCATAGCTCTCCTTCTGCATTTGAATCAGGTTGGGAATGTCTATAATTTTCTGGATTTTCCCAAAACTCTTTCGCACCCTATATTCATGGGTCAAAGCCGTTGGCATGGTCTCTCCTGCAAACGTAAAAAGCAAAGAGTGAAGGGGCGTGAACGCCCGTTCCGCCCGAGTTTTCCGGCCGGAAACTCACCGCCCATACTCATCACTCAATACCTGAAAAATCTAGGTGCTGCAAAAATCGAAAATCGGAAATCGGCCGACAGGAACCCAACCGATTTCCGATGTCCCGATCGATGGAGAAATTCTATTTGATTTCGACCGTCGCACCCGCCTCGGTCAGTTGCTTGGCAATCGCTTCAGCTTCCTCTTTGGGAATGCCTTCCTTCACGTGACCCGGCACTTTTTCCACCAGGTCCTTGGCTTCCTTCAGACCGAGGCTGGTAATGGCCCGTACCTCTTTGATCACCTGGATCTTCTTGTCACCCACCGCGGTGATCACGACGGAGAATTCCGTCTGTTCCGCCACCGGTTCGGCCTCGGCCCCGCCGGCCGGCGCTGCGGCCATGGCTACGGGCGCTGCGGCGCTCACTCCGTATCGTTCTTCCAGTTCCTTAACGAATTCGCTCAGTTCCAGAACCGTCATGTTGTCGATGAAATTGATGACTTCTTCTTTGGTAATCGTGGACATTTCCGACTTCCTCCATAAGAAAGATTAAGCTAAGCTTCTTCTCGTTTTGCCTGAATAGCCGCCAGCACACCCACAAGCGCTCTGGGGACTCCGCTCAGAACCGTAACCAGGCTGGTGGGCACCGCATTGAGGGTTCCCAGAAGTTTGGCCAGGAGTTCTTCCCGCGGGGGCAGGTCAGCCAAGGCGACCACCTGACTCGTATCCAAAAGGCGATTCCCCAGCGCTCCGGCTTTAATGGCGAGTTTTTCATTCGCCTTATTGAATTTCTTGATGATCTTTGCCGGGGTGCTCGGGTCACCATAGCCGATGGCGATCGCGCACGTTCCCTTGAGCAGCGGAACGAGGGCCTCTGCGGTCGTATCTTTGCTCGCGAGCCGCATCAGCGTGTTCTTGACCACCTGGTATTCGACCTTTTCCGCGGCAAGCGTGCCACGCAAATCGGTCATTTCGGCGACGGTGAGTCCCTTGAAATCGGTCAGGATTGCCGCACTGGCGCGCTGCAATTTGTCATGCAGTTCCGCGACCACTTGCTCCTTTTTGGCTCGTTCCAAGGTCTACGTATCCTCCTTTCCTCTGCCGGTGTGCTTTCGACTTCACCTTCCACGTTACGGAGGGTCGGTCTCGTGAGTCCGTGAGCCTGATTGGTTCCTTCATGCATCTCGGTAGGTTCCCCGCGGTGAAGGGATTTAAACACCTTTCAGATGTACCTACGGTCTCAGATGGCTGAAAACACCAAACGGCAGTCTGTTAAGGGCGTCCGCGAACCTCTGTTCCGGTGGATCCGGCCGCACAGGCCGGTTCCGGGGCGGACGCCGTCTAAAGTTGTTCCTCTCGCGACCAACGGAAATCCCTTCGGACATTCGATGCGTCAAACGACGATGGACTTCACGGCAAGGGGATCGATCTGGATCCCGGGGCCCATGGTAGTCGAGATCGCGATCCCGCGCAGGTAAGTCCCTTTGGCTGCGGTCGGTTTGAGGCGCATCAGGGTATCCATGAAAGCGGAGATGTTCTGAATCAGCTTTTCCTGGCCGAAGGAAACCTTGCCCATGGAAGCATGTACGATCCCCGTCTTTTCAACCCTGAAATCGACCTTGCCCGCCTTGATCTCTTTGACCACCTTCTGCAGGTCGAAGGTAACGGTCCCGAGCTTGGCATTCGGCATCAGTCCCCGGGGGCCGAGGACCTTTCCGATCTTGCCGACTCCGCCCATCATGTCCGGGGTTGCGACCGTCTTGTCGAATTCGATCCAGCCTTCCTTGATCTTATCGATGATCTCGTCCCCGCCGGCGAAATCCGCGCCCGCGTCAAGAGCTTCCTTGACTTTTTCCCCCTTGGCGAACACCAGGACGCGGACCGTTTTACCGAGCCCATTGGGCAGAACCACGGTGCCGCGCACCATCTGGTCCGCGCGCCGGGGGTCGACTCCGAGACGCACGGCGATATCCAGGGTCTCGTCAAACTTGCAGAAGGCCGACCCGGCCGCCAGTTCCAGTGCCTCCTGGAAGGTGTAGCGCTTAGCAGGGTCTATAGTTGCGCGCACTGCGCGATATTTCTTCCCATGTTTTGCCATCTTCAACTCTCCAGAAACGTGCTTTTCGTTCATCCATGGTGGCCCGTTCTCATTCGACCTCGATCCCCATGCTGCGAGCGGTTCCCATGATGGTCTGAATGGCTGCGTCCAAATCCCGGGCGTTCAAGTCGGGCATCTTCAGCCTGGCAATCTCCTCCACCTGGGCCTTGGTCACCTTGGCGACCTTGGTCCTGTTCGGCTCACTCGAACCCTTGGCGATCTGGGCCGTTTTCTTGAGAAGAATGGATGCCGGAGGGGTCTTGGTGATGAAGGTGAAGGAACGATCGGCGTATACCGTAATGACTACCGGAATGATCATTCCTTCCTGTCCCTGCGTTTTGGCATTGAATGCCTTGCAGAACTCCATGATGTTGACCCCGTGCTGGCCCAGGGCCGGGCCTATGGGAGGCGATGGATTCGCCTGTCCGGCAGGAACCTGCAATTTGATGTTTGTCACAACCTTTTTTGCCATTCTCGCTTTTACTCCTCAATTCCTTATTCGAAAGCCGCGGTTCTAAATTCGGTTCACCTGCACGAAGTCAAGTTCAACGGGCGTGGACCGTCCGAAGATGCTCACGAGAACCCGCACCTTACCCTTGTCCGGCATGACCTCATCCACCGTGCCGTTGAAGCTGGCAAACGGACCATCCACAACCCGCACTTCGTCTCCCTTTTCGAAACGAAATTTCGGACGCGGCTTCTGAGCGCCTTCCTGCATCTGGAGGATGATCGTATCGGCTTCTTCATCGGAGAGCGGAATCGGCCGCTCCTGACTGCCGATGAAACCGGTCACCTTGGGTGTGTGCCGCACCAGATGCCACGTGTCGTCGTTGAGTTCCATCTGCACAAGGATGTAACCCGGGTAAAACTTGCGGGATGACGCCCTCCGCTGTCCTTTCACCAGTTCGATGACTTTTTCGGTAGGCACCAGGATCTGGCCAAAAAAGGCTTGCTTCTCTTCGGCTTTGATACGTTCTTCCAGGGCCGATTTGACCTTGTGTTCAAAACCTGAATACGTGTGGACGATATACCATGCCTTGGCCACAGAAATACCCCATTCGTGCTTGTGTCCGAGTCAATTCCGGTCTCTTCGCGGAGAGAAGACGCTCACCGTTACCCGATGACCAGTCTCACCAAGCGGCTTAAGATCAGATCGACAATTCCCAGAAAAACTCCCGATATCGCAACGATCACCAATACCACTGCCGTGGAACCGATGGTCTCCTTTCGAGACGGCCAGACAACCTTCTTCAGCTCAAAAACCACTTCCCGGAGGTACTGGCGAGCGGTGTTCCACCATGCGATCCGCGGTTCGTCAGGTTTTTTGAGCGGCTTCTTGGCGGGTTCCGCCTTTTTCGGCTTAACCGCTTTCAGACCGTCCTTCTTTGAACTCTCGCCCTTTTGGGGCTTCGCGGATCGATCGACTTCACTTTTCTTCTGGAACAACTTCGGCGGATTCATTCCATTCTCATCTGCTGTTCAACATCGGTTCTGAGCAAAGTTGGCTTCGGTCCGGTATGAGCCAGTCACGCTGCCGCTGATGATCGTGCGACCCGGTGCTCTTCCCGAACCTTCCGCCGTCAGTATTCGTGCAGGACTCAGCATCAGAAAGTTGCCTGCCGGCAGATTCCCGCTACTTGGTTTCCTTGTGCTCCGTGTGAGCACTGCAGAATCTGCAATATTTTTTGAAACTCAACTTCTCGGGTGTCGTTCGCTTATTCTTCGTCGTGGTGTAATTGCGTCGTTTGCACTCCGAACAAGCCAGTATGACAAGAGTTCGCATGTTCACCCACCTGTATCTTATCGGGTTACTCGATGATTTCAGTAAGCACGCCGGCGCCGACGGTACGACCGCCTTCGCGGATGGCGAAGCGCAGTTCCTGTTCGAGGGCGACCGGAGTAATGAGATGGACCTCGGTGCTGATCTTATCGCCCGGCATGACCATTTCCACGCCTTCGGGCAGGGTCATGATGCCCGTAACGTCCGTGGTCCGGAAATAAAACTGGGGCCGGTATCCGGGGAAGAAGGGGGTATGTCTTCCGCCTTCCTCTTTTTTAAGGACATAGACCTCGGCCTTGAACTTGGTATGAGGGGTGATGCTGCCCGGTTTTGCAACCACCTGGCCGCGTTCGACCTCATCGCGTTTGATTCCGCGCAGGAGCACTCCGATGTTGTCTCCGGCCTGTCCCTGGTCCAGGGTCTTGCGGAACATTTCAACGCCCGTGCACACGGTCTTGAAAGTGGGTTTGAAGCCCACGATTTCCACTTCCTCTCCCACCTTGATGACTCCGCGTTCCACACGGCCCGTCACCACCGTGCCGCGGCCGCTGATGGAGAACACGTCTTCGATGGGCATGAGGAAGGGCTTGTCCGTGTCACGAACGGGGTTCGGAATATAGGCGTCGATGGCGTCCATGAGTTCGAACACGCACTTGGCCTCGGGGCTGTCCGGGTCATCGGCCTCAAGGGCCTTGAGCGCCGATCCCTTGATGATGGGAACGTCGTCTCCGGGGAACCCGTACTTGGTCAGCAGTTCCCGCAGTTCGAGTTCCACCAGTTCGATCAGCTCCGGATCGTCGACCATGTCCACCTTGTTCAGGAACACCACGATGTAGGGCACCCCTACCTGGCGGGCCAGAAGAATGTGTTCACGGGTCTGGGGCATCGGGCCGTCGTCGGCCGCAACCACCAGGATCGCCCCGTCCATCTGAGCGGCCCCTGTGATCATGTTCTTGATATAATCCGCGTGCCCCGGGCAGTCAACGTGAGCGTAGTGGCGCTTGTCGGTCTCGTATTCCACGTGCGCCGTTGCGATCGTTATCCCGCGCTCCCGTTCTTCCGGCGCCTTGTCGATCTGGTCAAACGGTACGAACTCCGCCTTGCCCCGCTTCGCCAACTGCTTGGTGATCGCCGCCGTCAACGTCGTCTTTCCGTGGTCGATATGTCCTACCGTCCCCACATTCACATGCGGCTTCGTCCGCTCGTATTTCTTCTTAGCCATCGTGCTTCCTCCTAAAATGTGTTTCAACGCCGCGAAAAAACACTACTTCGAAGATTGGATTCAGGTGATGAGTAGAGGCCGAATTCGAAGGATGCATGCCTGATCCGGCTTGCTCTCTCGGGCAACGAGAGTAACCAAATGGAGCCCACGACCGGGATCGAACCGGTGAACCTCTTCCTTACCAAGGAAGTGCTCTACCTACTGAGCTACGTGGGCCAGCGAGAAAGCAGCCAACATGAATGATCGGAGAAGGTTCATAGCGTGATGTGGGGAGCTTAAGCCATATAAAGCCGGCATGGCCTTTCGCCGTCCCAGTTCAGCGTATGTAGTCCCAACGACAATGACTCGCTGCTCGGCTGCCACTATCTCCTACACAAGTCAGAAATTCAAAAAATGGTGGAGAGGGGAGGGTTCGAACCTCCGAAGGCTTCGCCAACAGATTTACAGTCTGCTCCCTTTGGCCACTCGGGAACCTCTCCAAACTTTTTCAATATCTCTGCACAACCGGGTCTCGTAAACCCAAGCAAGCTTTTTTAAATACCACATCAACGAGGGAATAACAAGTACTTTTTCAGTATGAAACAAATTTTTGCCGATGCAAACAGAGGTCAGTTTGTACCGGCCCGAAAAAGCAAAGTCGCCCCTTCTCCGTGAATGGCATTGGCGTTTAGCACAATCGGTCCGCTGCTGTCAAGGATGGGGATGCAAACCGAGCAATGAATAATCCGGTGGGCCGGCCCCCCCGCCGGTCCCATTGCGTCCTGGAAGCGCGTGGTTTCCGTCCGAAAAGACATTCCCAAAACGCGTGGGAATGAGTAAGATTAAAAAAGATGAGGATTCATCCGCCCGGAATTTGTGGGTTTCACTCCTACGGGCCGGTAGTCCGTGACCCTTTCGGTTTGACGGTCTTCCGTCCGACCCGTGCAACACGAGAAAGCTCGAGGATTGATGAACGAGAAACTTCTTCCATACCTTCAGCCGACGGAAATCATAGACAGTGACCATCCCGCCGTGGCACGCTTCGCCCGGAGCGTCACGGAAGGCCTTGAATCCCCCGAGGACATCGCCGCGAAACTCTACCTCGCCGTCCGGGACGGCATCTGGTACGACGTTCATGTGCCGTTTGACCGGCCTCTCTATTACACCGCAAGCTATGTTCTCGAAAAAAAACGAAGCTTTTGCGTGCCCAAGGCGTCGCTTCTTTGCGCCCTTTCGAGGGCCTGCAACATTCCCTGCAGGCTCGGGTTTGCCGACGTCAGGAACCACCTCGCGAGCCAACGGTTCCTCAAGATCCTCGGGACCGACGTGTTTGTCTACCACGCCTTCGTTGAATTTTACCTGAATGGGAAATGGATCAAGGCCACGCCGGCCTTCAACCGGGAACTGTGCAAACTCTACAAAGTCCCGCCGCTCGAATTCAACGGCCGTGAAGATTCCCTGTTTCAGCCATACAACGACGAACAACGACAGTACATGCAGTACCTGGAATTTCACGGGACCTACCAGGATGTCCCCGTAGACGAAATCGTTGCAGCGTGGGAAAATACTTACGGAGTCGAGCGGCTCAGGAACAGGTTCCACCTGTCTGGCCGAAGGGAAGAGGAAGCTCGTCCGTCGTGAGCTTTCCGCCTCCGGAATTTTTCCCGCAGGGACAGGACCAGTTCGGGCGATCGTTCGTTAAGGGTGGCTTTGCATAAGAAGGTTTGATCCGTGAAAAAATTGCTGGTTACCGGCGCGAGCGGTTTTCTCGGGTTCAACGTCTGCCGGCTGAAAAAACCGGAATGGGAAATAGTCGGCACGGTCAACAGGCACACGGTCGAAGTGGCCGGAGTTCGGATGCTGACGGCGGACCTCACCGACCGGCGGGAACTGGCCTCGGTATTCCAAGAGGTTGAACCGCGCGCGGTGATCCATGCGGCCGCCGCTTCGAACCTCAATTGGTGCCAGGTAAACCGCCGGGAATCCCGTGCGATCAATGTGGAAGTCCCCGTCAATATAGCCCGTCTGTGCGCGGAGTTATCCATCCCGTACGTCTTCGTTTCAAGCGATATGGTTTTCGACGGGATGCACCCGCCGTACCGCGAGGCGGACCGGGTTTCTCCGCTGAACGTCTACGGCGAACAGAAGGCCCTTGCCGAGGAATCGGTCCTGAGGGAATATCCCCGGGCGACAGTGTGCCGGTTGCCGCTCATGTTCGGCGATCCGGGCCCCGCCGCTTCGACTTTCATTCAACCGATGCTCGATGCCATGGAAAACGGCCGGGAACTGCGCCTGTTCACGGATGAATTCAGGACGCCCGTCAGCGGACGGTCCGCGGTGGAAGGGCTGTTCCTCGCCCTGGAGAAGGTCCGGGGAATCATCCACCTGGGGGGGCGGGAACGCATTTCGCGGTATGAGTTCGGGCTCCTTCTGAAGCGCCTTTCCGGTTTTGCGGACGCGAAGCTGGTCCCGTGCCTGCAGAAAAACGTAAAAACGGCGGCGCCGCGGCCGGCCGATGTTTCTCTTGCCAGCGATAAAGCTTTCGAACTCGGGTTTCAGCCCGGGGGCCTCGAAATGGAAGTGAAAAACCTCCTGTAGCTCACCGGTCCCGCTTGCCTTCCGCCGCGCCGCGTGCATGCCGGAACGTTTTTGCCTTTATCCTGCTTGTTCTTTCCCGTTTTTCACGATTCGGGCAAGATCTTGTGCCTTCAGCTCGTTCGTGGTGAAGTATTGCGCCTCGATCATGCCGCTCAGGGCCAGGGCCGAATCGGAACGCATGAAGCTCGATTTGTCCTCGGTATCGACCACGATGGTGTCCGTTCCCGGCAAGCGGCGAAGCTCTCGTGCGCACTGCATGATTTCCTGCCCCACGGGCATTTCCGACATGGACTGATTGGCCCGCCCATCGCTTATCACAACCACCAGGGACCGTGTGCGGGGTTCTTTCAAATGCACCCGCCGGATGAGATTGCAGGCGGCATAAAGGCCTGCCGTGAGCGGCGTCCTGCCTCCGACCGGGAGCGCACTCAACCGCCGGGACGCCAGTTCGACACTTGACGTTGGAGGCAGCACAACCTCGGCCCGGTCCTTTCTGAAGGCGATCAAGGAAACCTTGTCCCTTTTGTGGTAGCAGTCGATGAGGAGCGACAGGACCGCCGCCTTGGTTTCGACCATTCTTTTCTTTGCGCCCATGGAACCGGAACAATCGAGCACGAAGACCACGAGGTGCCCCATCTTCCTCTCCCGCTGCCTGTACCGGAGGTCTTCCCGGCTAATGAGGACGTTCTCGGTTCTGCCTCTCAGGACCTGCCATGGTGCGGCGGCCCGCAGGGTCGCATCGACGGCGATATCGTTCTTTCGTTCCTGCGGGATGCTCTTCACGTACCTGCCGCCTTTTCCCGAGAACCTGGTGCCGGTTCTCCTGCCGCAGACCTTGCGCTCGATCCTGTCCTTCCGAAGTATCAGCCTGCGGATACCGAAGGGATCTCCCACGGTGAAGGTTTCCTCTTTCGTACCCCCTTCCCGGGGAAGAGGTGCCACTGAATCGGCTTCGCCGTGTCCCTGCTCCGCGCCTGTGTCTTCGGCCGTGTCTCGGGTGTCCCGGTCGTTTTCCGGGCGTTCGGGGTCCTCTTTTTCATTGTCCGCGGCGTTTGGTTGCTCCGGTTTGGAATTCCTTCCCGGTTCATCGGGCAGTTCCTGCGCGTCGCGCGCCCGGTGGGCCAATACCAGGGGCAGGACCCGTTTCAGATGGCGTTCCGTCACTTCGGAATCGCCCCGAAGGGCGGCGTAAGCGACCGCCGCGCGTTGAAGGACGATGTCTCCTCTGTGCCCGGCCGTATGGGCATCCAGGCAGAGCTGAACGATCCCGGCGCGGATTTCGTCGGCAACCCTGACGTTCGGGACGTTCCCGGCCGCCCGGAGAAGCGTCGCGGAAAGTGCTCGGAACGGCGCTCTGCCCGCCGCCGGGTTCCGATCCTCTGCGGGGAGCGAATTCCTGAGAATCCTTGTCTTCTCATCCCGTCCGGGGCATGCGGCGAGAAAGGAACACAGCCCGAACCGGTCCGGGGCCTGGGGAGGGAGAGGGCCTTCATCCGGGTCCATGGTCGCGACGAGACTGAAGTTGCCCGCGGCCGAGCCACGCCTTTCCTTCCCCGACTCTCCACGGGCTGCAGCCCGGTCCTGGTGGTCGAGAATGAGCTTCAGCAGGTCCGGGTTGAGAAGGTTCACGTCGTCCACGAAGAGGATGCCCCCGGCGGCGCGTGAGAGCAGGCCGGGTTCCATGGCCCTGGTGCCGGTCCTGATGGACTCGTCCATCGAAACCGAATCGAGGAGCGAATCTTCGGTCACGTTGAGAGGGACCTCGACGAAGGGGACATCCGCGGGGAGCAGGGCCTCGAGCGATCTTGCCAGGGTGGATTTTCCGGTTCCCTTTTCCCCGGCGAGGAGCACGCCTCCGATGAGCGGATCGACGCGGATCAGGAGGAGGGCGAGTTTCGCTTCCTTTTGTCCCACGATGCGTGAACGGGACTTCACGACCTCCCGCCGCTCCGATGGAATGCAGGCCTGGTGCATCGATTCACCTCATTCCTTTCCGGGTCCGCAGACCTTGAGAATCGCTTCTTCCATGCGCTTTCCTTCCGAGCCGACGTCTTCGAAGGGAAGGCGTTTCAGCCTGTGGCCGAGCGCGAGCGGCGCAGCGTCCCTCAGGTCCCCGACGAGGGCCGCAATTCTGCCCCGCAAAGCCGCCAGCGCCCTCACCGCTCTGAGAATTACGATATCCGCCCGGTGGCCGTCCGTGCGGACGGTTGTGGCTATGTCGACCACTTTGCTCAGGATTTCCTCGCTCACTTCCACTTTGTCCAGGATTTGTCTCGCCCTCGTGATGCTCCCGGACATGGCGGCCTGTTCGTCGCGCCGGTCGTCTGCGAACCCCCCGGGATTTGCATCGAAGGCGGCCCTGCGCCGCAGGATTTCGATTCTCGAATCCCGGTCCATGATGGAATGGACATAGACGCTCAATCCGAACCTGTCGAGAAGCTGCGGCCTGAGGTCTCCCTCTTCGGGGTTCATGGTGCCGACCAGGATGAACCGTGCGGGATGGCTGAAGGACACTCCCTCTCTTTCCACCGTATTCCGCCCCATGGCCGCCGAGTCGAGCAGCAGGTCGACGATGTGGTCTTCCAGGAGATTGACCTCGTCGACATAGAGAAAATTCCGGTTCGCATCGGCGAGGATTCCGGGTTCGAATCGCTTCTCCCCGCGCTTCAGGGCGTATTCGACATCCAGGGTCCCGATGAGCCTGTCTTCGGTGACGCCAAGAGGGAGTTCCACGACCTTCATCTTCTTCCTCTCGGTTTTGAGCGGCCCGGCGCTGTCCTTTTGATCCCGGCAGCGGGTACAGAGGTCCTGCCCGGCGGGGTCACAGTTGAACGCGCAGCCGGAAACCGCCTGAAGTTCGGGAAGGAGTTCGGCAAGCGCCCGCACCGCCGTGCTTTTGCCCGTTCCTTTCTCCCCCATGATGAGCAGTCCCCCCACGGCCGGATCGATGACGTTGAGGATGAGCCCCAGTTTCATCAGGTCCTGGCCGACAATCGCGGTAAAAGGAAAGATCATTGTTCTGCCTTTCGTCCGAGAATATCCTGCATTCTTGTCCTCCAGCCCTCAACTTCCCGCGGCGTGAGCACGTCGATGGAGCCGCCCTGGAAGTCGCCTTCCATATCGCCGATTCTCTCCTCGATCCATCCCTCTATTTCGATATAGACCTGCTTGAGGGCGTCCGCGACGTCCGGGGCGGGTTTCCAGAGCCCTCGTTCGGCCGCTTCGATCAGCCTCCTTGCCGCTTCTTCCAGGGCGTACGGGTTGTTTTCCTCGAAAAAGGACCGGTTTTCCTCATCCATGAGGAAGGTCCTCGCAATGTCGTCAAAAACCCAGTCGTCGACTTCGCGTGTGGTCGCCTCCCACCCGTACACTCTCCCGATGCGTTTGCTGATCTCCGCCGCGCCCTTGTACCCGTGTTCCTTCATCCCGTCGATCCAGGCCGGATTGAGCAACTTTGTTTTCACTACACGGCGGAGTTCGTTGGCGAGGTCCCGCACCTGGACTTCCCCCTGTTCGCGTGTGTCGCCGTAGTACGTCCTGACTTTCCGCCCGGACACGACCTGGGCGGCGTTGACCAGCCCTCCGTGCGTTCCGAAATGGCAGCAGCAGCCCAGCAGGTCGTACTCATCCGTGACCGTCTTGCCGAAGGAAAGCCTTACGGTCTTGAGGTTTTCCACAAGGGACCGGTGGGCGGGTTCGCCGAAAACCCCCTTGCCGTACGCGTAGCCGTTCCAGTACAGGAACACGTCGGAGAGGTCCTTCTCATCCTTCCACGCCGAGGCGTAGACGGCGAGCTGGGTCCCCGCCTGGTAGACCCCGGGCATGCTGGCGAAGAGGCGATAGGTCGCCTGCCGGAGTGCCTCCGGGCCGCCGTTTGCGCCGTCGGCTGCCGCCATGTTCTTCAGAACGTGCTTCCTGATGAAGTTGCACTCGACGGGTTCGTCCAGTTGAGCGACGGCCTGCACGGCCTCATCGATCATTTCGATGGAAGAGGGAAAATTGTCTCGCGTGATGCCCGACACACGGACCGTTATATCGATCCTGGGCCGCCCGAGTTCTTCCCGGGGGATGATTTCGAAGCCGTCCACCCGGCCGTTTGAGCGCCACCGGGGCTTCACTCCCAGCAGGTACATCATCTGGGCCATCCCCTCGCCGTCGGCCCACATGATGTCGGTGCATTGCCAGTAAAAGGCGATGTTTTCCGGGTATTCCCCTTCGTCCCGGAGGTACTTTTCAAGGCTCTTGCAGGCAAGTTGTATTCCGACTTCCCATCCCACGGGCGATGGTATTCTTTTCGGGTCCAGGGAATAGAAATTACGGCCCGTGGGAAGGATGTCCGCTCTGCCCCTCGTGACGATGCCCGACGGGCCCGGGGGAATGTACCCGCCGTTCGCGCCGGTGAGCAGCGCCCCGATTTCGTCCGAGAGGAGCACCGACTGCCTGACGCCGTCGATTTGGGCCCGTATCCGTTCGATCGCCGATTCATGGGAGCCGCCGCCGTCGCCGATGCGTGCGAGGCTCACGGCAAGCGGAATCCCCGCGTCAAGGTAGGCCGTGCAGGCTTCCTTCGCCTTTTCTTCCACGAGGTCCTTCATCCGGTCATGGTCCTCCGGGACGGCGGCCCCTCCTCTTTCGAGAATCTCTTTTACCAGTCCGCGCAGGGAACCCGGCTCGGTCCCGTAGCGGACGACCGCGTACACGAAATCGGCTAACCGGCCGCCTTCGGGAAGTTTTCCGAAAATGTGCATGCCTTTGGGAATGTAAGTGTTCCTGAGGAGCCCCAGGGCTTCGTGCGCCGCCCGGACCACCGCATCGAAGGGAGCGTTTTCGGGCACGTCGATCATGGAGATGAGGTTCCCTTCCTTCAGTTTCTGCTCGATCATGTGGCTGATGGTGTGGGCCTTCGCCGGTTCGACCGCTTTCACCTTTTCGTATTCAAAGAGGAGCCTCTCGATTTCGCTCAGGTCTCCGTACAGTTCCCCCCGGACCATGACCGTCTGCATGTGATCGATGAGGGTCGCACAACTGCGCCGCTTGGCCACGGTCCCTTCCGGAGGATTGTCGGCGTTGTAGATATAGAGATGAGGCATCTCATCGATCCCGATATCCGGAAAACAACCGGATGAAAGCCCCGATGCCTTTCCGGGCAGGAATTCCAGGTTGCCGTGGGTCCCGACGTGTACGATGACGTCGGCCTTGAAAGCGCGGGAAAGCCATTTGTAGGTGGCGACGTATTGATGGGGCGGCGGAACGTCGGGGTCGTGGAGGATCTTGCAGACCTGGCCGTCGCACCTTGCTCCCGCGCAGCCCCGTTTGGGCTGAACGCAAACCACGGCGTTCCCGTAGCGAACGCCGGTCACCAGGATCTTCCCGTCATGCACCATGGCCGCCGGCACCCCGTCGCGCTCCTCGCCGGGAGGCCGCCCCCAGGCTTCGATCATCCGTTCCCGAGTCGCCGCGGGAAGTTCGTCGAACCAGCGCGTGTATTCCTCGGTTTCAAGCTGTGCGAGGGTCCCCCCCTTGGACACGATTTCGTTTGTGGTGGTCCATCGGAATTCGGAAATCGCCTTGCGCGAAAGGATCGTGTCGATGAGTTCTTTCCCGTTTGCCGGGGGATCCACCGCGTAGCCTTCCTTTTCCATGCGCCGAAGGATATGGGCGACGCTTTCCAGCGTGTCCAGGTGAGCTCCGCATCCGACGGTCGCTTCCACGGAGGCGCACGGGTTGTTGTGCAGAATGAACGCGATTCTCTTCTCTCGGTTCGGCTTGCGCCTGAGGCCGATCCATCGGGTAACCCTCGCGCAGAGTCTTTCCACCCGGTCGTCCACCGGTTCGTACATTTCCTCTTCGGGCCGGCTTATCCCGCGGCTGGCCGCGATCATGAGGGGTTCGATCACTCCTTCGAATTCGGGAAGCGCGATGCTCCAGGCAATCTGCTGGCCGAGGCCCTGCGGGTCCTTCAGCCATTCGTCCCGGTCTTTATAATAGGAAATGACCGGTCCGAAGACGGGGACACCGAGCCGGGCGAGAAGCCGCGATCCCGCGTCCGCCTGGGGTTCGGACATATTCCCGCTTGTCTGGCCGAGGAAGAAGACGCTCAGTTTGATGATCGCGTCGACCAGGGGGTTTCCGCTCGCGTCGAGCAGGTATTTGGCGACGACTTCTTCTCCGCCGAGGTTTCCGAGCGCGGTGTCCTTGACGGAATAATAGAAAATAGGCAGCACGCCCATCCCGCGGCTTTCCAGCTCCTTCACGATGCGGCGTTCGAGGTGCATATTGCCGGACATACGGTTTGACCTGGAGAAGAGCAGGCCTACAAGGGGCCGGTCCTTGAAGGGATAGGCCCGCAGGAAGTCGCCGGTCGTTGAAAACGGTTCGCTGAAATCCGGGTGAAAGATTCCCTCCCAGGCGGTTTCGGCGGGAAGTCTGAAAGCCTGTTCCCCGCCGAAGATCGTCGACGACAGGTATTTGAGCATTTCCTCGTGGTTTTCGGCGCCGCTGTAGAGGAGGTATTTATAAACCATCCCCATGACTTCCGGGTTCACCGTTGAGGTCCGGCCGAAGCCGGGATTGGACCCGACGACCACGACGGGGACCCGCCCGCCGAGGGCTTGGATTTCCTCTTCGATTTCGTCCCAGAACGCGTCTTCGGTCCTGTAGAGAAGAATCAGGTCCGCATTCCTCAATTCCCGGCAGATCCTGCCGACCAAACCCGGTTCGAGATTGATCTGCTTGGTCGACCATGCCGTGAGTTGAAACAGCCCGGTCTTCATTGCTGCGTTCTTCAGAAGAGGAATGTAACTGGACCACATGATGGACAAAAGCTTCATTCTGTTTCCCATTTCTATCGCCCTTCCCGTTGACCGCGAACCGGAACCGCGTCTTCCGCCGTTTCCAGCCGCGGACAGATCATTTCGAACCGCCCGTGCGATACGAATTCGACTTCAAGCCGGTAGACCGCCCGGATGTTTTCCTTCGTGATGACGTCCCCGGGTTTTCCTTCCGCCACCACTTTCCCGCCGTTCAGGAGCAGGACGCGGTCTGAAAAGAGGATCGCCATGTTGGGATCGTGCAGGTTCAGCACCGCCGCCAACCCGTTTTTTCTGACTGTGGCCCGGGTTTTCATGAGGACGGTGATCTGGTTTCTGAAGTCCAGGTGGGCCGTGGGTTCGTCCATGAGCACAGCCGGGGCTTCCTGCGCGAGGCACCGTGCTATGAGGACCATTTGCCTCTCGCCGCCGCTGATCCTGGTGTATGGCCTGTCCGCGAGGGCCGAAATTCCCATGGTGTCCATGGCTTTTCTTGCCCTTTCACGGTCTTGCCGCGAAGGGGAGGAAAGCAGCCCGACGTGCGCCGCCCGCCCCATGAGGACCACGTCTTCGACGGAATAGGGGAAAGGGGGCTCGTGTTCCTGGGGGACCGCGGCGACATTTCTCGCGATTTCCTGCCGTTTCATGCCTTTTGAGGACCGGCCGTCGAACAGGACCTCGCCCTCGTGACGGTCCCAGATGCCCAGCATGCACTGAAACAGGGTCGTTTTCCCTGAGCCGTTGGGGCCGAGCACCGTCGTGATCTCGCCGGCGTTCACGCGGAAGCTGATGCCTTCCAGGACGGGGCGGCAGGCGCCGGGATGGGAGAAGGTGAGATCTTTTACTTCGATCATTTTCCCCAGCTTTCCGCAGCGCCCTTTCGCATGAGATAGATGAAAAAGGGCGTGCCGCTCAATGCGGTGATGATCCCCACCGGGATGTCGAGTGAGGTCAGATTCCGCGCCAGCGTGTCGGCAAGCACCATGAAGGCCGCACCCGCCGCGATGGAGGAAGGGATGAGCAGCCGGTGGTCGGGGCCGACGAGCATCCTCGTCAGGTGCGGGACCATCAGCCCGACCCAGCCGATGATGCCGCTCACTGACACGGCGGACCCCACGGCAAGAGAAGCCGCCCCGATGAACAGCATCCGGTCCCTTTCCACGTGAATTCCAAGCGCTCTGGCTTCTTCTTCGCCCATGGACAATACATTCAGCCTCCACCGCATGAGGTAGAGCGGCACGAGGGAAACGGCGACCCCTGTCCCCGCGATTTTGACCCCCCTGCCAGTCGGCCAGGGCAAAGCTTCCCATGAGCCAGTACACAATGCTGACGAGTCTATGGGGATCGACCATGAACTTCAGGATGGACACCAGGGCCGAAAAGAATGCCGAGACGACGATGCCGGACAGGACCAGGGGAAGGCGGGAGATCCGCCCCTGGCTTTTGGCAAGGCCGTAGGCGACGGCGGAGGCGATCAGGCTGAAAATGAAGGCCGAAACCTGGATGGGCAGCGCGGGCAGGAAGGCCACGGAAAGGGCGCAGCCGAATGCGGCCCCGGCGGAGAGGCCCAGGATGAAGGGATCGACCAAAGGGTTCCTGAAAACGCCCTGGAGGGTCGCTCCCGCCCCGGAGAGCGCCGCTCCCACGATGGCGGCCAGAATGATCCTGGGAAGCCTTATGTCCCGGATGATCGAAAGCGCAGGGGTATCTCCCGGGTGAAGACCCGCCGCCTTGTCGAACAGCGCGCTCAGCACCAGCGAAGGGGAGACGTCGTACGCTCCCCAGAAAAGGGACAGTCCTCCGAAAAAAAAGGGGGAAATGCCGAGAAGAATGAGCAGGGTTTGTCTTTTCAAAAACCGATCCTAATCCGAGACCGATCCGGCAAAGGTCATGCCGAAGCATCTCCTGTAAAATGCCCGGGCTTCCGCGTCGACCGCACCGGCGTCGAAGTATTCCGGATACATCTTGTGGGCCGTCCAGAGCGTCGACAAGGCTACTATGGGCGACCAGCTCGACCATGCGGGGGACTTGTAGACGCGGCCTTCCCTCACGGCCTTGACGGTTCTCCACTGGGGTGCGGCCGCCAGGTCTTCGGGAGTGTAAGTGGCGTTGCCCCATATGAAGATCACGTCAGGGTTCCAGCCCAGTATCCATTCCATGGAGACGTCCGAGTATCTGGATTCGAACGAATCCCCCATGTTGATTCCTCCGGCAAGCCTCGTGAAGTCCGGAGTAATCCCCGCCCGGCCGCTCACCGTGTTGGGTTTCTGCCACAGCCACAGCACTTTCCTGCGCTTCCCGGCGGGTATCCGGGACACGGTCCGCTTCACGAATTCGAACACATCCTCCACCGAGGCGATGACCTCGTCTGCTTTGCCTTCTTCTCCGAGAACAATGTTCCGCACATCCTGAGGTTTTCAAAAAGTTCGTCGATGCTGTCGGGATAGATGGCGATGACCTTGAGCCCCCTTGCCGCCAGAAAATCCACGACTTCGGGTTTATAGGTCCATGAGATCACCAGGTCCGGATTGAGCGCCATGAGGGCTTCCACGTTGACCTGGTCCCCGGTGCCAACGGATGGTATGGATTTCACGCGCGGGAAATCCGCCAGGGCCTCGCTTTTGTATGCCCAGCGGTTCACGCCGGCCACCCGGTCCCAAAGGTTCAGCACCGGGATGAATTCGTACAGGGAAAGGAGCACCGCCCTGCGAACGGGAGGAGTTATTTCGACTTCTCTTCCCATTTTGTCCGTCACCATGAAGGCGTCGGCGGGGACCCGGCACAGCAGCAGCCCCGCCAGCGCCAGCACGAACACGGAGATCATTTTCCTTTTCGCTCTAGAACTTGACAGTGAGACCTCCATACAACTGCCGGCCCGGGGCCTGGTAATAGGCGTAGTATTTGCTGTCGAACATGTTGTTGACCGCGAACATGACGCTCGCCCAGTCGGTCACTTTGTACTTCAGGGCGAGATCCGTGACGAAATACGAATCGTAGGAACCATAAACCCCGGAGGTGGTGTCGAGGTTCTGATCGTTGTTGTACTGCTTGTCCGCATAGCGCCCGATAAGGGTTGCGGAAAACCGTTTGTAGGTGAACTCGCCGCCGAGGTTGAAGAGCCTTTCCGGGATGCCCGTCAGTTGCTTTCCCTCGGTGCTCGGCTTCGCCGGGTTGCTCAGCATCTCGCTCAGGGTAAAGGTGAAGCCTCCGAACACCTTGAACCATTCGCACAGCTTTTGCTGCGCTTCGATTTCAAATCCTTTCGTTTCCGCCTCTCCCGCGTTGATGTACTGCTGATAAGTGGAAGTGATGGTTGTCAGGTAGATGAGGTCGTCTATGTGGTTGTAGAAGTAGGTGAACTTGAGGAGGCCGTTTTCTCCGAGCTTCTGCTCGACGCCGGCGTCCCACGAAAAACAGGTTTCCGGGTCCAGATCGGGGTTGGACGCGTAAGTCGTACCGTAATAGGTCCAGGTCCGGTAGAGTTCGTAGACGTTGGGCGGGCGGAACGAGCTTCCGACGGATGCCCTGAGCGTAGTCGTGTCGAGGAGCTTGTACACGAGGGAGGCTTTCGGGCTCACGGCGGTGGAATCCTTGGACTCGTAATCCACGGGGACTCCGGCGCTGCCCTTCATGTTGACCATTCCGTCGAATGTCTCCCAATAGTCTCCACGGATGCCGAGGTAAGCGGTAAGGTCCTTCCAGAGGGCGATTTCCGCCTGCGCGTACATCGAAAAAATGCCGTCCCTTCCCTTGGATTCATAGGTGAGATCCCCCTTGGACCCGCTGTCCGTATAATCGCTCAGGCTGTGTTCCTGGGAATCGGCATTGGCAAACTGATAAGTGGTTCCGAACGTAAGGAGGTTTTTTTCGAAAACGGGAAATGAAACCTGCAAATCGGATTGAAAGGACTGGGAAGGGGTTTCGTTGATCGTTCCCGGTCCTCCGGCCCGTGTGGCGGAAGAAGAGGGTGTGATGTACCAGTTGGAAGGTTGATCGACAAGGCCGCAGGTCGCCTTGACCTTGACCGTGTCCATCACCAGAGTGTCGAAGGCTGCCCGGAAGATGTTCTCTGCCTGCTCGCCACCGCCGTTGAGAAAAGACGATTCGGAGAAGCTGAGGCGCTTCAGTCCGTTGTCGTTGAACACGGCGGGGCCGGACCAGACCGAATTTCCCGAAGCGTCCCGGAGATACGTGCTCGGGTCGTCGTAGCCGTATCCGTAACTGGCGCGCATGTACGAGAACGAAAGCTTGGTGTCCTCGGTGAAGTCATAAGCGGCTTTGAAGGTTCCGGACTGGCGCCACCAGGAATTGCTGCCGGTGTCTCCGATCGTGTAGGCGGGAACTCCCTGGGCGGTCTTCGTGGGTTCGGCGCCGTTAACCGCTGTTCCCGTGCCTGAAGTGGTGTAGGTCTTCACCACCGGAGTGCCCGGATATCCGTCGCTCTCCTTGTGGCCGAAGCTTGCGAAAATACTTAATTTATCGTAGTATCTGTCACCGTAGGAACCGTAGGTCGTCCAGAAATTGTCGGTTCCGTAGCCGCTCTCGAAGGTGACCTCACGTTTTTCAGGCATCCTGGTCAGGATGTTGATGACCCCGCCCATGGCGTTTCCCCCATAGAGCGAGGAAAAAGCGCCTTTGGCCACCTCGATCTGTTGGACGTTTTCCGGGAAAAGGCCGTTCCAGTCGACGGCTCCCGTGTATCCGTCGTTGAGGGGCTGTCCGTCCAGGAGGACAAGGGTCCGCTTCTGACCGGGGATGCCGCGCAGGGTCACCGAAGCGGTGGTGTCGAGGGGCTTGGCGCGTTTGTCGAACAGGCCGGGCACGAGATTCATCGCCTCATCGACGGTCTGCACGTTTCTGCTCTCTATGTCTTCCTTCGTCACCACGGACACGTCGGCCGGAACGTCCGAAAGGGACTTTGACGACCGTGTGGCCGTCACGACGATTTCGTCAAGGGACGCTTCTTTCTTTCCGTCCTTGGTGGTCTTATCGTCCTGCTTTGCCTCCTTCTTCACATCTTCCTTTGTCTCCTGAGGATTCCAGAGGTTTTGCGCTTCATCGGCCGCGATGCTTCGAACAGGACCGGTAAAAAGGACGCATGCCGTTAAGAAGAGTATCCAGTTCCATGCAAAACCGGATCGTATGAGACCGGATGCGGACCAACGTCGTAAATGGGTGAAAATTGCGAAATTCAAACCGC
The DNA here is from genome assembly GCA_963663685.2 of uncultured Syntrophobacter sp. GTDB lineage: Bacteria > Desulfobacterota > Syntrophobacteria > Syntrophobacterales > Syntrophobacteraceae > Syntrophobacter. The sequence continues at coordinate 255,721 of CAXXDT010000016.1, forward strand.
TTATCGTGAGCATGGCCGTTTTCCTTCGTTGCCTCACGCTGCGTGGCGTGATAGAGAAAAGTGGGGATTTTCTTTAGACGGATCCCTGGGGCAGGTAGTTTTCCCTGGCCGGAAGCCCTGCCCCTTCAAAACTCACCCCTTCAAAACTCAAATGTCGTGATCACCTCCTTTCGCATGCCGTTTCCATGACGGACCGGCGAACCGGTTCCGCCGGTACCCGCGAAGTTGCCCAAGGAACGTGCACCGCAGCAGGTGCGGAAAGCCTGCGGCATGCCGTCCGTTCCATCATCTTCCGGCGGTCATCCCGAGCCCTTCAGGAGAAACCTGACCGGCAACAGCACCTTGCATCCGACGGGCCGCCCGTCCTTTTGGGCAGGGGAAAAAATTGATTCGCCGGCGGCCCTCACGGCTTCCTCGTCAAATCCGGACCCGGCTTTATTCACGACTTCCACACTCGTGACCTTCCCATGTTCATCGAGCGTGATCCTCAGGAGGACCAGGCCCTCTTTTCCCAGTTGCCTTGCGACACTCGGATAATTCGGTTTCGCCCTGCGGATGAAGTGCGGGCCGTTGGCCGAACCCAGTTCCGTATTGAGGACCCCGGAACTTGCGCCTCCTTTCCCTCCGGTTCCCCCGGCAAGGCCGCCTGCGCCGGTCCCGCCCGCCGCAGGAGAGTTGTTCCCGGGCCCCGGTTCTCCGGAATGGTCCGGCACGACCGCAGCTTCCCCGGAGTGAGCGGGTTCGATCGTTGCCGCCGGGGAGTGCGCCGGCGCTGGTTTCGGTTTAAAGGAGGGCCGGTGTTGATTCTCTTTTGCCTTCGTCTGCCGGATTGCTTTCACGTCTTCCCGCCTGACGGGCTTCGTTTCCACGGGTTCTTCCTTCGGTGTGTTCTCATGCCGCTCCGGATCCGGTTCGCGCAGTTCGACTTCAGCCCCGGTGCCGGGGCCGCGACCGATTCCCTGAGCGCCCGCGGAATCCGACGGGCAGAAGGAAGCGCCGCCCGGCAGGAGTGTCACCGTGATGCATTTGAAGTCGGGGCCGGGATGCTTCGTTCCGGCGGTCACCAAAACGCACAGGAGCACCAAGTGCCCGAGGACCGAGAGTGTCAGGCTTTGCCAAAGGCGCGTACGCATGTTTCGAATCCCGCCCGGGTCCAAAACGAAAAAAAGGCCGCAAAATGCATTTCCTCGCATTCATGCGAGTGGAAAGGCATTCGCGGCCTCATCAAGGGATATCGGAATATCCCGTCTGGTCTTTAACCGATGAAAATTTCAAAGCGGAACATGCGCACTGACGGCCCACACCTTCATGATGTGGGTGGCGCATCCCGCCGGCATGCTCTTCCACGAACCGTGTGCCGTCTGCCGACACGCTGTCCGATGCATGCTGCATCACTTCGACCGAAGGCACGGAACTCTGGGCTCCTTGATGACCCGGAACTTCCCGCCGCGCCCGAAATGATGAAAGGATTGTAAAATCTATGGTGTTGTACGCTCTTTTGTACCTTCACCTTTCGGGCCGTGTCAACCTGTTTCTGGATTCCGGCATGGTGCTTTTCCCCGGCGGAACCAGGTTTTCAGGCGTGATATTGTCTTGACGTTCTGGAACGTTGAGTAGTAACCTACGCATGTTGGATCAGGGTGGTCAGCAGTGGGAAATGCAGACCTGCCGGTATACGCCTCGGTAAGAAACCGCAGGCCCGGCAGTGCTGAGGTTTGGGATGAATAAAGCCAGGAAGGCTTTGATGGGGGAACCCGTCCGGTCTTCCCGGCTTTTTTTGTTTCGGACCGACAATGCCCGCCCGAGGCCCGTGAACCAGCATCGTCGGCCCCCGCGCAATGACGCTGCAGGTGATGCACGGAGAAATGAAATGCCTGCATGGAACGGAGGATGGAGAAAATGTGTGAAGCCAATGCATACCTTTTAAAAGACGGCGAAGAAGAGCTTCTTATGGCGGGTGTGGACATCCTTAAGCCCGAGGGTGACAGCATCTATATCCGGGATATTTTCGGTGCCCAGCGATGGGTGAGGGCGCGCATAAAGGAGATGAATCTCGTTCTTCACCGAATAGTCCTGGAAGAAGAATAATCCCGCGGAAACTGAGCGCCTTCCGGAAGATGAATGAACTGCCGCCGCTGCCCGCTCAATCCGCCGTGAGCGGGCAATGAGGCGGAAAGGAAAGGCACTGGGGCCTTCAGGTAATTGACCGTGTAGTCACGAACCGATTCCTCGAGGGAGCCGAATTCCAGCGGACAGCCCGCTTGCTGGAGCTGCGCGTTGTCAGACCGGGTGAAATACTGGTAATTTGCCCGTAAATGTTCCGGCATGGGGATGTATTCCACCTGAGGAGGGAGACCCAGGGCCACGAACAACGCTTCGGCCAGGTCGTTCCACGACCGGGCTTTGCCGGTTCCCAGGTTGAAGAGGCCGAACACCTCCGGGTGAATCAGAAGCCACCACATCACCCTGACGCAGTCCTTGACGTAGACGAAGTCACGCATCTGCCCGCCGTCGGCATAATCCTGCCGGCAGGATTCGAAAAGCCGGACCCGGCCGGTTTCCGCGATCTGGTGGAATGCCTTGAATACAACGCTTGCCATGTCCCCCTTGTGATATTCGTTCGGGCCGAAGACGTTGAAGAACTTCAGTCCGACGATCCTGTCCAGCAGGCCGCCGCGCCGGGCGTACAAATCGAAAACCTGCTTTGAGTATCCGTAGATGTTCAGGGGGCGAAGGGCAGAGGGATCGGCTTCATCCGAAAAGCCCGCTTCTCCGTTGCCGTAGGTGGCCGCGCTGCTGGCGTAGAGAAACCGGATTCCACGCTGCACCGCCCATTCGGCCAATATGCGGGTGTAACGGTAATTGTTTTCCATGAGGTAATCGGCATCCCGTTCAGTGGTCGAAGAACAGGCCCCCATGTGCACGATGGCCTCCGGCTCGAAGAAGAGCGAGTCCGAGGTTATCTTCCGCAGGAAGATGCTTTTGTGCAGGTAGTCCGAATAGCGCAGCCCCACAAGGTTCTTCCACTTCTCACCATTTCCCAGCGAATCGACGACCAGAATGTCGTCTATTCCTTCGCAGTTCAATTTCCAGACGAAGGCGCTGCCGATAAACCCGGCTCCCCCGGTGACAATGATTCGCTTCACGTCGAAAGTCCTTTCCGTGTGTTCCTGGTTTCCCGTAGAAAGCAAAAAGGCCGGGAACGCAGAAGGGACGAATCCCTTCACAGCCTTCCCGGCCTTGTTTCGAGTTTCGCGATGGTTTCGTGATGGTTCCCGGGGGTGCATTGCCACCGAGGCTTCATGCCGCGGGCCGCGATCCGCCGAACGGGTGGTCCACCATCGATGCTCTGAATAGACCGCGGAACCGCAGACGGTCAAGGAAAAACATCCACGGTGGAAAGTCGAAGAGGCGAGCACGTGCTTCGCGCTCGCCTCCGTCCTTGACGTCACTCAAAGTCCAGCCGCTTCATGATTCAATGAACGTGATCGTGCACTTCCGCCTCGTGGCCGGAATGAACATGTTCGTGCGGCCCGTGGTTCCCCGCGTGTTCATGCTCGTGGACCTCGGGTGTGCCCACGTGCGCGTGCTCATGAATGTGCTCGTGCTGATGTTCATGAGTGTGGCTGTGGCTGTGTTCGTGGGTGTGTTCAGTGCCCCCGTGGGTGTGTGCATGCGAATGCAGATGGGTGTGTTCGTGGGTGTGCAGATGTTCGTGTTCGTGTTTTCCTTCCATGGCCGATCCTCCTGTTCGTCAGGTTGTCCGGGCCCTTCATGGGCCTTTTGAATTTGACTGTAATCCCGGAGGGCTGAGCTGTCAATCGGTTGCTTGCACAACGGCTTCCGGCTGCTCGGGTAAGCGCGCGAAGCGGCGTTTTCAACCCGCCTCCGGGGGGGGCAGGGGAGGCAATCGAACCGCGGGCATCGGCTTTCGGAAGGCAGGCGGCTGAAGCCTTAGCTGGGGCTTACGGTGAACAGGTTGATCTCCTCGACGAAATCGTTGATCCGCTTGACGAATTCCGCTTTGGAATTCACGTGCAGGGACCGGAGAAAAGACCTGGTCATGCGGGTGAAGAAAACGTCCACCAAGTTCAGCCATGAGTCGTTTTTTTGAAGATGAATGAATTCGAAACGGTTCGGATACAGTTTCAGCGCCCTCATGCTTTCCCTGGACACGTCGGACAGGCAGTTGCCAAGCACCACCCGGATTTTCCAGTCCGGCGGGTAGTAGTCGTCGGCGATTTTCAGGAACTCGATGAACCGTTTGTCTTTACACTTCTCCCGAACCATGGCGATGACGCGGCCGTCGTAGAGGTCGATGCCTGCGAGCAGACTGACGGTGCCGAGCCTCTCCCGTTCGTAGCTTTGAAACCAGCAGGGGTGGGAATTCGGTTCGACCGCGAGGTCCGCCGTGATGAGCAGACCGGCCTGTATGTCGGAGCCCTCCGCCCGACCGAATGCGGGCTGTGCCCGTCGAGTCTCCACTGCACGGCCCGCGGCCTCTTGCAGCAGATCGATCTCCTTGAAGACTGCGAACACGTAGGCCATGCGTTCGCTGTATTCAAGGCTGTGCTTGTCGAAAAAATAGGCAACATTGTGAGGGCTGCGCGAAGATTCCTTCAGTATCCTCCGGACGGTTGTCTTTTGAACGCCCTCGAGAGAGAAGTGGCCCGTTTCCAGGGCATGCTTCTGCACATAGTCGGTCAGTTGGCTCAAGGTCCACAGGTCCTTCGCTTCTCCGTACGCCGTGGGTTTGGCGCAGGCAAGGTGCATGACCCAGGCCTTGTCCTCCGCGGTCACGGATGAGGGGCGGCCGGGGCGGGACAGGTCCCGGATCGCCGTCTCCACACCTCCTGACAGCGCTTTATCGATGCAGAGCTGCACCGTCGGGCGGGTCACACCTTCTCTTCGGGCAATCTCGCTGATGCTTTCGTTTCTGACATATCTCAATAGAATCCGGGCACGAACGAGAGTGGAACGGGATATGTTTCGGGAAGATTGGATTGCCTGAAGCCTCCGGATTTGTTCTTCCCCTAGGACCAAAGGGTCACGCTTACGAAAAACCGGCATGCCGTCTTCCTCCTCTTCACGCCTGTTCGCGCCATGATGATGTTCCGTGCACCCAAGCCCGCCGACCACAAAATAAAAAAAGGCCGGCATGGCTGCCGGCCTTCATGACCAATCTTAGAATCACAAATCGTTTTCCACAAGTAATCCCTTCGACGTTGTCGTGCAAAAGGGACCAGGGAAGTTCATCTCCCCGTTGACCGCCAATCCTAGGGTAACGGGAGCCGGGTGTCAATGAAGAAATGGATTTTCCGGAGTGCCGGACAATATGAGGCTGGGCAAACGACCGGTGTTCTTCCGGCCCCCGGGGGACCCCGGAAAAAGAAAGCTCTCGATCTCTGCGGAGTCTTTGGGACAATTTGCACGAATGCGTTGACAGTCGGGGAAAAGAAGGAGATAATATTCACAATCAGGGGCCGTCTTGAAGATGGTCCGATTGGTGGTTATGGTTCCGGAGAAAATTGACGGTAGAGTTTAGCCCGCTTGTGAAAGGCGGCTGAACGGGTGATGAAGCCACGAAGGCGAGCAGATGATGATCTGCGCCTCGTGGCTTTTTTTGTTGTAAGCGGCCCGTCCGGGGTGACGCCGGGCCGATATGAACGTCCGGAGCTGTGAGGCGCCGGCTTCCCGTTGCGAAATCGTGAGTGTACATCCTGTTCCCGAGGAGAGGAGTCCCGGTGAAAGCGGCCGGACTCATCGACGTACTTGTCGATCGTTTCCATTATCATGCCAACAGGAGGAAAAGATGCGAGAAATCGAAAAGGTGGAGTACCGTGGCAACGCGCCGGCAGCCGTCGACCCGGACACCATTCCGTTCGTGCAGGTCGACGCGGAGAAGTGCCAGGCATGCGGCGAATGCGACAATCATTGCGCCACAGGCGCCATCCAGCCCATGAACGATGCCGGCATCCGGCATGTGGTCGATCCTGCTGCCTGCGTGAACTGCGGCCAGTGTCTCATCAACTGTCCCTACGGTGCCATTTATGAGAGCGTGAGCTACGTGGACGAAATCCTTGCAAAGTTGAAGGACCCGGACACGGTCGTCGTGTCCATGCCGGCCCCCGCCGTGCGCTACGCTCTGGGCGAAAGCTTCGGATACCCCACGGGGACCTACGTGGGCGGGAAGATGCACACCGCTTTGAGAAAGCTGGGATTCCGCTATATCTGGGACAATGAATACACGGCGGATGTGACCATCATGGAAGAGGGGACCGAACTCATCGAGCGTATTGCCAAACCGGGCAAGGACCGGCCCCTTCCGCAGTTCACGTCGTGCTGTCCCGGTTGGGTCAAGTTCGTGGAAACCTTTTACCCGGATCTGCTTCCCAACGTATCCACCTGCAAGTCCCCCATCGGAATGCTGGGAGCCCTGGCGAAGACGTACGGAGCCCAGACGACAAAAACGCCGCTCAAGAAAATATATACCGTCTCCATTATGCCCTGTATCGGGAAGAAATACGAAGGGCTGAGACCCGAGATGATGGCCAGCAAATCGCGGGATATCGATGCCACCATCAATACGAGGGAACTGGCGTTCCTGATCAAACAGGCGGGGATCGACTTCAAGGGCCTTCCCGACTCGACCCCGGACCAGGTGCTCGGCATGTCCACGGGTGCCGCCACCATCTTCGGAAACAGCGGCGGCGTGATGGAGGCCGCCCTGCGCCTGGCCTACGAGGTGCTCTCCAAACAAAAGCTTGCCTCTCCCGACATCAAGGTCGTCCGGACCCATGAAGGAATCAACACCGCCGACATCAACGTGCCCAACTTCGGGGTCGTAAAGGTTGCGGTGGCCAGCGGCCTCGGCAATGCGGCCAAGTTGTGCGAAGAGGTCAGAGCGGGGAAGTCCCCCTACCACTTCATCGAGATCATGACCTGCCCGGGCGGCTGCGTCAACGGCGGCGGGCAGCCCCTGGATCCCAACGTGCGCACGGCGTCCCTGTTCAAGAGGACCATTGCTTCGATCAACAAGAGATTCAGCATGAGGACGGCAGGCTGAAAGGAGGAAACCCATGAAAAACGTGGTGCAGTTGACGAGACGCAGCTTCATCAAAGCTGCCGGCCTTGCCGCGGGATATGCTCTGCTGGGGTTTAATTTCACCAGGGAAGCCGTTGCAGCGACCATGGATTTTGTAGGCCTGAGGCAAAAATCGGTCTACGAGGCCGATGCAAAATCCTACAAAATCAGAAAATCTCAAGACAATCCAATGGTTAAAAAGATCTACGACAAGAAGACGGGATTTCTGGCTGACGGCCCCTGCGGCCACAAGTCCCATGAGCTTCTGCACATTCATTACACGGACCGCAGCGCCAGGATAAAAGCCCTGAAAGACTCAGGAGTCAAACTGAAGGTCTGATGATGCACAACCCTGAAGCCTGAGGGAAGGACTCGTCTGAACCATAGGGCAAAGGGAACGGGAATCCCCGCTCGTCGAGGCTTTTTCCCATGAAAACGCAGCGGGTTTTGTTCCGTGCATTCTTAAGAACTCTCTTTTCATCAAAGCCGGTCTTCTCGGTGCATTGAATCAAACCGCCGGCAATGGGGCGGGGTTGCCCCCCTCGGAGATTCATCGGCAAATGATTCTTGACAGCCGTGATGTCGTGGGGTACTAGCAAACAGGCACATTGTGCTTATCGGCATTTGCTGCGGTAAGAAGCCGTAGACCGGGCCGTGGTGGGTTTCAGACAGAATTGAGCCAGGAAGGCTTTGATGGGTGGAAAATCCGTCAGTCCTTGCTGGCTTTTTTGTTTTTTCCGAACGTGCACGGGAATGTCCGGACAGGTGGGGCTCCCGCTTCCTTGTCGGGAATGTATCCCTGAATTGGCTCAGGATCGGCAAAGAGCTATCCTGCAGGCGGGGCCGGGGTACCATGCCGAATCGGATCCGAAGACTCTTGAAGCGGCTGAGTGATGAGAGCGACACGTCGTTGCGGCGGAAGATCCCGAGAATCGGGATTCCTGCCGTGGGCTTGTCTCAGGGGAGTTCAATCGTGTTTCGAATAGCCGTGATCGATGGCCAGGGTGGTTGCGTCGGTTCCACAATCATTAAGAAAGTCAAAAGGGCGTACGGCGAAAAGATCGAGATCTGGGCACTTGGAACCAATGCCACCGCAACCTCTCAAATGCTGAAGGCCCGCGCCAACCGGGGCGCCTCGGGAGAGAGCGCTATCTGTCACTGTGTCCACCAGGTGGATGTCATCATCGGCCCGATCTCGATTCTCATCAGCCATGCCCTCATGGGGGAAGTGACTCCGTCGATGGTCGACGCCATAGGCAGTTCCACGGCGATGAAACTGCTTCTGCCTCTGGCCCAGGAACCCGTGGCGGTGGTGGGTACCATTTCGGAGCCCCTCCCGCACATGGTGGACCGTCTGCTGTATGAACATCTGAACGCGATCGTTCCGGAGAGAAAGCTACTGGGCGAACAGAGTATTCCCGACTCCCTGGATGCGGTCTGCTGAATGGACCGCAGGCATGGAACGCCCGTTGGATGCGGCACCGTTTCATGTTTTCATGCCGGTCTCCGGGGAGTTCAGATTTTTAGATCAAGTATCTTAAGCTGATGGATGATTGAAAGGCTGAAAACCATTTCGGGCAGGAGGTTTCTCTCGAAGAGGCTGGTCTTGATGATCCGCACGGCCTTGCGTATGGCCTTGTGCATCTCCGGCGAAATGCCGAAGCCCTCCGTGAGTCTCGGCTCGATCCATACGAACAACAGATCGTCCGGAAACTCCTCGATGAGTTCCGCTCTTGTCAGAGCCCTTGCAAGCATTGTCTGGGAGGGGGATTTTTCCGCAAACCAGGCGGCATTGCGCTCGAACACCCTTTTATCCCAGCAGTAGATACTTCCGGCCTGTCCCCCGAAATCGACGGCCTGAACGACGATCCCGAATTTCATCCCGTAAAAATAGGCGTCGACGTAAAAGGAGTCTTCCGCCAGGTAGGACACATCGATGGAATCCCCTAACGGCTCCTGGTTCAGAGCATCCACTACATAGCACCCGACACCGAAGTCGCCTTTCATGATGTTCCCAAGGCCGATGATCGAAACGCTTTTCGGGAATCCCGCCGGGTCAGAAGCGGTATCCCCCTGCGAGGGATCCAAAGAACTCTGCGCTGTCCGTTCCATCTGCATGGAAGTACACCTGTGCCTTTCCCGGAATGTTCGTGTTCAGCAGGACTTGAGCGAGCGGACCGTGGTATCCCGAACCGCCGCAACATGAGACAAAAAAAGCCAGGGATGGTTTTCAACCATCCTTGGCCTTCATGACCGTTTTACGAATCGACCGTATCGGTAATACCGGAGTGTCGGGCTTCAATACCCGACAGCGAATTCAGTTTAGACGATACGGCCTGTTTGTCAATTCTCTCGTGACGAAAAGGCATTGCAGTACGGGCGGCATCGGATGCGCCGTTTTGCATGCCAATGCCGAAAGGCCATATGCCGTCCGGGCGCAGCAAAAAACCGCCCGCGATTTTCCGGCGTTCTCAGCGGAAAGCCGGCTTCAGACTGTGGCCCGCGTCGCGTGCGATGGTCCTTCCGAGAGACACCGCCATGGCTTCCACGCAGAAGCGGCACTTGTGGGGTTCCTCGGTGATGCAGATCTTGTCGGGATAGATCAGGTAATGTTCCCGGTAGGTCTGCGGGGTCAAATTCGGCATGAGGACGTTGGCCCCGCACTGCAAAGCCTTTTGCCTGCCCTCGGGATCGATGGTCCCCGTTGCGGTGGTCGCGGGCATGTGGGCGTTTTTCGTGATGATTCTCGTCAGGGCCGTGACCCTCAGCAGCAGGTCCAGGCTTCCGTTGGGACTGTTTTTCAGCGGAGTGTCCGGGTGCGATATGTAAGGTCCCAGGCCGATCATGTCCAGATCCAGCTCGTTGAACTTGAGGATGTCGTCCGCAATGCTCGCGAGCGACTGTCCCGGCAAACCCACCATGGTGCCGGAACCGACCTGGTAACCCAGTTCCCGGAGCCATTCCAGGCACCGGAACCGCCGTCCGTAGTCCGAATCGGGCTTCAGGGCGGCGAAAAGAACGGGGCTGGAGGTTTCAAACCGCATGAGATATCGGTCCGCGCCCGCCTCTTTCAGCCTCTTATAGTCATCATACGACCGTTCTCCGATGGAAAGGGTCACGGCAAGGCCAAGGCGTGACTTGATGTCCTGAACCAGGGAGCAGAGTTCATCCATGGTGTAGTGCGGGTCTTCTCCCGACTGGAGCACCACGGTCCTGAACCCGAGGTCTCTCGCTTCCGTGCCCGCGGCCATGATTTCCGGGATGGACATGCGGTAGCGCACGTTGTTCCTGTTGCTTTTCCGCAGGCCGCAATAGAAACAGTCCCTCCGGCAGTGGTTCGAGAACTCGATCAATCCCCTGAGATGGACGGCGTCGCCCACGTTTTCTTTTCTTACCCGGTCTGCTTGCCGGAAAAGGGACTCGACGACCTCGGCATCCTCTTCTTCCAGCAGATCAAGGATCTCAGGCTTCGTCAGCATTTTCTGTTCAACTCCCCGCTGTGGGTTGGCGCCAGGCCGGCCCGGATGGCGAATCCATCCGGGAACCCGGCGGTCCGGCAGTAAAAGAATCCGTCTCGGTTAAAAGTAGAGGTCCCTCGTTCCTTCTTCAAGCAGTTTCAGCCTCTTCTTGGTTTCTTCCTTCACCTTTTCCTTGCCGATCTTTTTGAGATGCTCCTCGATCACTCCCTCGCCCAGCCGTTTCGTTTCCGGGTTGGCGTAATCGATCAGGAATTCCTTGAAGGTAAGGATGGCGTTGGGCTGGCACACGTTTTGGATCTGGCCGGCCTTTGCGAGGGGCATAAACCTGTCCCCCGTGCGTCCCTTGCGATAGCAGGCCGTGCAGAAGCTGGGGATGTATCCGCATTTGCAGACCTGGGACACGACCTGGTTGATGTCCCGGTGGTCTTCGACGTTGAACTGGGGCCGCTGCGCTTCCCGGTCTTCGTTGTTTTCCTTGCAGTAGCCGCCCACTCCCGTGCAGGAACCGGCGCTGACCTGGGAAATGCCGATCCTCATGATTTCATCGCGCAACTCGGCGGTTTCCCTGGTGGAGAGAATCATTCCGGTATAGGGAACGGCCAGGCGCAGCACGGCGATCACTTTCTTGAAGTCGTCGTCGGTCAGCAGATGGGGAAAAGTGTCCAGATTGACCCCTTCGGCGGGCCTCAGCCGCGGGAAGGAAATCGTGTGAGGACCGACCCCATAGACTTCTTCCAGGTGAAGGGCGTGCAGGAGCATGGCGAGTGTTTCGTACTTGTAGTCGTACAATCCGTAGAGCACTCCAAAGCCGACATCGTCGATGCCCCCTTCCATGGCGCGGTCGAAGGCGCAGGTGTGCCAGTCGTAGTCCCTCTTGGGTCCCGACGGGTGCATTTTCGCATAGGTCGGCCGGTGATAGCTTTCCTGGAAGAGGATATAGGTCCCAATCTTGGCATTCTTGAGACGCGTGTAATTTTCTACCGTCGTAGCGGCGATGTTGACGTTGACCCTTCTGATGCTCCCGTTGTTGACCTTGACCGAATAAACGGCGTCGATGGCATCGAGGACGTATTCGATCGGGCAGTTTTTCGGGTCCTCACCGGCTTCCATGGCGATGCGCTTGTGCCCCATCTCCTCGAGCACGGTCACTTCGTTTTTGATCTCATCCATCGTCAGCCTGCGCCGCTCGAACTTGTTGCGCCGCCCGTAGCCGCAGTAAACGCAGTTGTTGATACAGTGATCGCTGATATAAAGGGGTACGAAAAAGACCACTCTCTTGCCGTAGATTTTTTCCTTTATTTCGCTTGCGGCATTAAAAATCCGCTGCATCAGTTCGGGGTCTTCCACCTGAAGAAGCACGGCCACTTCCTCAGGGGTAAGGCCCTTGGTAAGAGCGGCCTTGTCGACGATGCGAAGCACTTCTTCCCTCGTGGCCCTGTCTTTTGCGTTTTCGAGCAATTCGGTTATCTTTTGATCGTCAATGAAAGTGGCTTCTTTGGCAGCCATGCTGATTCTCCTTGTCTCCGAAGGAATCCCCGTCGCGATGCGGGTTCCTTCAATTTTGAATTAGAACCTATATCCGTCGTTTTTCCCCGCAAACGTGAGAGATTTCGGGTGTGATGCATTTCCCTTTCGAGGTGTCCGGTGCCGCATCAACGGTGTCTCCCTGCGTTTGACCTCAAGTTTTATCCAAAGAGCCGGCGGCGGATTTCCCCGTTCCACCGTGCGGTGCCGCGAAGTTTCGCGCGGCCCGGCTTCTCATTCCGGCAAATTCCCCGTGTCCGGTCAGGTGGCTTTCTCCTTAAGGCCGGAATCCTCCGTTCCGTTCATGTCCAAAAGCCGCAGTGCGGATGGAAAAGGAGCCAGCGCCCGCCTCAAAATGCCGTGCATGTGGGCAATCAGGACTCCGTAGTTGACGATGGGCACACCGGCGGCGGTTGCCTGCATGAGCCGGTGCAGCATTTCCTTGCGGTTTATCATGCAGGCGCCGCAGTGAACGATCAGTTGGTACTGATCGAGGTTGTCGGGCAGTTCGAGGCCGCTTGACCAGTCGAAATGCAGTTCCCCGCCGACCTTTTGACGCAGCCATCGAGGTATTTTCACCGTTCCGATATCATCCGCCACCCGGTGATGCGTACAGGCCTCGGCGATGAGGACCTTGTCGCCGGGCTTCAGGCGATCCACGGCGAGCGCCCCGGCCGTCAGGGTTTCCAGGTTTCCCTTGTAGCGGGCGAAAAGGATGGAAAACGACGTCATCATGACGTCTTTCGGGGTGTCGGCATCCACCTTGAGGAATGCCTGCGAATCGGTGACCACTATTTTGGGTTTATGTGAAAGGCCGGCGAGCGCCTTTTTGATCTCTCTTTCCTTGACCACGAGAGCGATGGAATCGTTGTCGAGTATGTCCCGGATCGTCTGCACCTGGGGCAGGATGATCCTGCCCTTGGGTGCCGCAAGGTCTATGGGAACCACCAGCACCACCGTATCCCCGGGGTTGATCAGGTCTCCTATGATGGTCGGAGCGGCCCAGTCTTTCGGAGCGGACTTCACGATCTCCTGCTTGAGCCTGTCGATGCCCTGCCGGGTGACCGCGCTCACGGGCGTGACCTTTATGCCCAGAGATTTTGCAAAACCTGCGGCGTCGGCTTCCGGGCTGAGGTCGATCTTGTTCAGGACCCCCACTACGGGCACGCCCTGTTCCTTCGCTTTACGGATCAGGTCGAACTCACGGTCGTCCGTTTCCTGGTCCGCGTTGAGCACGAGGATGATCAGATCGGCTTTGTTCAGGACGCCCACCGTCTTTTTGACCCTCAGCTCTCCCAGTTCCCCGAAATCGTCTATCCCGGCGGTGTCGACGATCACGACGGGTCCGACGGGCAGGATTTCCATGGACTTGTACACGGGGTCGGTGGTCGTGCCCGGCACGCTGGAAACGATGGCCACGTCCTGGTTGGTGAGGGCGTTGATCAGGCTTGACTTGCCGGTATTGCGCCTGCCGTAAATGGCGATATGGAGCCTGCTTCCGCGGGGTGTCTCATTCAGACTGATTGCTGTCACGTTTGTCTTTGCCTCTCTTCAAGAGTTCCGCTCCCGCCACCCCCGGTCTTGTCAACTGACCCGGGGTGAGAACGGTTTCGAGGTCCTTTTCACTCAGCAGTCCGGAGTCGATGACGACGTCTCTCAGCTTCCTTCCAGTGTGCTGGGCCTGCTTTGCCAATTCCGCCGCCACGTCATATCCCACGTGAGGCGTGAGTGCGGTGACGAAGGCATGGCTTTCTTCGAGCCACCTCCGGCATCGATCTTCATTCACCTCTATTCCCCTGATACATTTTTCAGAAAACAGGTTAACGGCGTTGATGAGCATTTCCAGGGAGTGGAGCAGGTTCTGGGCGATCAGCGGAAGGAAGGCGTTCAGTTCGAGCTGCCCGGCGGCGGCCGCGGCGGCGATCACCTGGTCGTTTCCCATCACCTGCAGGGACACCTGGGTGATCATTTCGGGAAACACCGGGTTCACTTTTCCCGGCATGATGGAAGACCCCGCCTGCATGCGCGGCAGCCGGATTTCGGCAAGGCCGCCGAGAGGGCCGGAAGACAGCAGCCTCAAATCCGCGGCGATTTTGGCAAGATTGACGGCCGCCGCCTTGAGGAGACCCGAGACTTCGACGAATACGTCGGCGTTTTGGGTCAGGTCGATGGTATTTTCGGACCGGGCCAGTCCGAATCCCGTGATTTCCCTGAGTTCCTCGACGACGTGGTAAATATAGGCCGGGTCCGCGTTGAGCCCGGTGCCGACCGCGGTCCCCCCCAGGTTCACCTGGCGGAGCCTCTCCTCGACCTTGTACAGGCGCCAGCGGTCCCTCGCAATGGCTTCGGCGTAGGCGCTGAATTCCTGTCCCAGGGTCACCGGCACCGCGTCCTGCATTTCGGTGCGGCCGAGTTTGAGGATTCCCGCAAATTCGGCTTCCTTCTTCTGCAGGTCCGTCTGCAGACCCGCCAGGGATTCGCTCAGTTCCAAAACCATCCCGATGGCCGCAACCCTCATGGCGGTGGGGAAGACGTCGTTGGTCGACTGGGACAGGTTGACGTGCCGGAGCGGGTCGACGACGGCGTAGTCTCCTTTGACCCCGCCCAGCAGTTCAATGGCGCGGTTTGCCAGGACCTCGTTCATGTTCATGTTGCTCGATGTTCCCGCTCCCCCCTGAAAGGCATCGACGATGAACTGGTCCGCCAGTTCCCCGTCTGCCGCCTCGGAAGCGGCCTGCACAATGGCTTCTCCGATGTTGCGTTCCAGCAGTCCCGCGTTCATGTTGGCGAGCGCGGCCGCCTGTTTCACCCGGGCCATGGCAGTGATCAGGGCGGAGTGCGTTTTTACGCCGGACACCACGAAATTACCGGCAGCTCTGACGGTATGAATGCCGTAATAAGCCTCCCCCGGGACCCTCAGTTCTCCCAGGAGATCCTTTTCCACGCGATATTCCACAATGCAGCTCCCCTTGGATCGGTTCACTTGGTCAGAAGCGCGGTCTTCACGTTCACCCCTTTCAGCCTGCCCAGTTTCCCCGTCATGGCACCGATCTGATCGGTCGACCCGTCGATGATGAGTGAAATGACCGACAGGCCGCGTTCCCGATAGGGGACGCCGATACGCCCCACGACGATTTCCCTGTATTCGCTGAGTATCTCGTTGATGCCGTGAGCGCTTTCGCTGCACGTCACGAGGATTCCGACGATTCCGATTCGACCATCCGGCATGAATGTCTCCCGAAATAAAACGGCCCTTCTTCCGCAATGCGAAAAAAGGGCCGTCTGCTGTCGTCTCTTCCTTGAAATCAGGAATAGTCCCTTTTTTCGCAGAAATTCCGTATTGACCCCTTCAGGAAGGTTCAAGCCCGCCTGTCAGGTAAGAGCTATGCTGCTGTTGAACCAGGACCCCGCGTTCCCTGCCGCGCTACCGGGCGGAAGCATATTCCCCCCCGTCCGCGCCGATCGGACCGTCGGCGTCCCGTTACCGGTGTCAGTTCTCTTCGTCCTTGTTCAGGCCTCTCTTTGTGTAGTGAGTGTGCAGCAGTTCGTGTGACTTATGTCCCAGGGGCTTTTCGAGATACTCGGCGTAGAGTTCGGTGACGGCCGGGTTCTCATGGGACTTGCGAAGCGCCATTCCCTTGTCTTCGCGGTACACGGCATCGATCCTCTTGAGGCGTATTTCGGTGTTGGTCGGGATGGGCGACCCGCCACCGCCGATACAACCTCCGGGGCAGCACATGATTTCAATGAAATGATAATCGGCCTCGCCCGCGCGGATCTTGTCCAGCACCTTCCGGGCATTGCCCAATCCGTTGGTGATGGCGATTTTTACTGGGATATCGCCCACCTGGACCGTGGCTTCCTTGACTCCCGTCAGGCCTCTGCAATCCGTGAAATCAAGGCTTTCCAGCGTCTGGCCCGTCACAACCTCGTAGACCGTCCTCAACGCCGCTTCCATGACGCCTCCGGAGGCTCCGAAGATTTCACCGGCACCCGTCGAGATCCCCAGCGGTGCATCGTATTCTTCCGCCGGCAGATTCTGCAGGTCCAGACCGGCCTGTCTAAACATGCGTCCGAGCTCGCGGGATGTCAACACCACGTCAACGTCCGGATAACCGCTGCTGTTCATCTCGGGTCTCTGGCACTCGAACTTCTTGGCCGTACACGGCATTATGGAGACCACGAAAATGTCTTCGGGCTTGATCCCGCTCTTCTCGGCATAATAGGTCTTTGCCAGAGCGCCGAACATCTGCTGCGGCGATTTGCAGGTGGACAGATGCGGCAGCAGATCCGGGTAGAAATGCTCCGCGAACTTGATCCAACCGGGGCTGCAGGATGTGATCATCGGCAGTTTGCCGCCGTTGCCCAACCGCTGCAGCAATTCATTGCCTTCCTCGAGGATGGTGAGGTCGGCGGTGAAATCGGTGTCGAACACTTTATCGAAACCGAGCCGTCTGAGTCCGGCGACCATCTGGCCGGTGACGATGCTGCCCGGCGCCGCTCCCATGGTCTCGCCCACCTGCACTCTGGTGGCCGGTGCGGTCTGAACCACGACATGTTTGTTGGGATCCCCCAGGGCGGCCCATACCTTGCCCGTATCATCCACCTCGTGAATGGCCCCCGTCGGGCAAACAAGAGAGCACTGGCCGCACTGAACGCATTCCATATTGCTCAGCCGCTCGTTGAACGCGGGCGCGATCAACGTATTGAACCCTCTGTTTTCCGCGGTGAGAGCCTTTACCGTCTGGATTTCGGAACACACCGAAATGCAGCGCCGGCAGAGGACGCACTTGCGCGGGTCTCTCACGATGGCGGGACTCGAATCGTCGATGGCGTACTCGGTCTTCGCGCCTTGGAAACGAATTTCCTTGATCCCGAACTGTTCCGCCAGCGCCTGCAGTTCGCAGTTCTGGTTCCGGATACAGGTGAGGCATTCCATGGGATGGTCGGAAAGTATCAGTTCGAGGATGTTCTTGCGTGCCTTGACAACGGCCGGGGTGTTCGTCCGCACAACCATTCCCTCACTGGCCGGCGTAACACATGCCGCCATGAAGGCCCTGGCCCCTTTCACTTCCACCATGCAGATCCGGCAGGCGCCGATGACGTTGATGTTCTTGAGATAGCACAGCGTCGGTATGTTCACCCCCACTTGCTTGGCGGCTTCAAGAACCGTGGCGCCTTCCTCCACCGTGACTTTTGCATTATCGATCGTCAATGTGATCATTTGGCTTTTCCTCCAAGCTGCTCTTCCAGAGAAAAGATCTTCTTCGAAAGCTCCGTGTGCTCATCTCAATGATCGAATTCACAGACCTTGGCCACACACTCATGGTTCTTGATGTGATTCTCGTATTCATCCCTGAAGTAACGGATCGTGCTGAGGACCGGGTTCGGAGCCGTCTGTCCCAGGCCGCACAAAGCCGTGCTCTTGATGGTCGTGGCAAGTTCGGTCAGAAGCTCGATATCTCCTTCCTTGCCTTCACCCTTGGTGATGCGGTCGAGGATCTCATACATGCGCTTCACGCCGATCCGGCAGGGAGAACACTTGCCGCAGGACTCATCCACGCAGAAGTCCAGGAAAAACTTGGCGATGTCCACCATGCAGGTGTCTTCGTCCATGACGATCATTCCGCCGGAACCCATGATCGCGCCAAGAGCGCCGAGGGAATCGTAGTCAATGGGGGTGTCCAGGTGCTGAGTGGGGATACAGCCTCCGGAAGGTCCTCCGGTCTGAACGGCCTTGAATGCTTTCTTCCTGGGGATTCCGCCGCCGATCTCAAAAACGATCTCTCTCAGCGTAATGCCCATCGGCACTTCCACGATACCGGTATTGTTGATCCTGCCGGCAAGGGCGAAGACCTTGGTCCCCTTGCTCTTTTCCGTACCGATGGATGCGTACCAGTCGGCGCCCTTCAAAATGATGGGCGAAATATTGGCCCAGGTTTCCACGTTGTTGATGACGGTAGGCTTCCCGAACACGCCGGAATTGGCGGGGAAGGGCGGCCTGGGCCTCGGCTCGCCGCGCCTGCCTTCGATGGAGGTCAGCAGGGCCGTCTCCTCGCCGCATACGAATGCGCCCGCGCCGATCCTGATCTCGATGTCGAAGTTGAAGCCGCTGCCGAAGATATCCCGGCCCAGTAGTCCCAGCTCGCGCGCCGTCTTGATGGCGTTCTGGAGGCGGTGAATGGCCAGGGGGTACTCCGCACGGACGTAAACAAAGCCCTGCTCGGCGCCGATCGCATAACCGCAGATGGCCATGCCTTCGATCACGCTGTGGGGGTCGCCTTCGAGGACGGACCGATCCATGAAGGCCCCGGGATCGCCTTCGTCACCGTTGCAGACCACGTACTTGGGGCTGCCCTTGGCCGCGGCCGAAAAACCCCACTTCATGCCCGTCGGAAAACCCGCGCCGCCGCGGCCGCGAATCCCCGCTTTCTTGACTTCGTTGATGACGTCGGCCGGCTTCATCGTGGTGAGGGCTTTGCCCAGGGCCGCGTAGCCGTCCCGGCCGATATAGTCCTCGATCGACATGGGATCGATGTACATGGTGTTGCGAAGTACGATTTTCTTTTGCTTCTTGAACAGGTCGATGTCGTGCACGCTCGGCGTGGGCTCTTTCGCTCCCGGTGCCCTGTAGAGCAGACGGGTCACGGGGTTGCCCTTCATGATATGTTCTTCGACGATGGCCTCGGCATCCTTGGGTTTCAATTTGCGGTAAAACGTGGCATCCGGGTACACGATGGCCACCGGGCCCATGTCACAGGGTCCGATGCAACCGGTCAGAACGATCTTGACGTCGTCCGTCAGACCGTTCTTTGCAAGGGATTCCTTCAAGGCGTCCACGACGTCGGTGCACTTGGACGATATGCATCCCTGACCACCGCACATCATGATATGCGCTTTTTCAGTGGCAGACGGTACTCCATTGCGGATCTTGAGAGTTTCCTGCATTCTCTCTTTGATTTTCGAGAGATCCTCCAAAGATTTCATATCGGTTCTCCTCCTATATCGAACTCCAGCCAGCACTGCCAGCATCCCACGGCATACTCGACCCGCATCTCCCCACCGAACTCCCGCGAGTAACGCAAAAACACGGCAATGGGGTATGTCTAATGACTCGATTAACTAGGTGTATTGCGCCAGAATTTCCGGAACCTGTTCGGGTTCCAGGCGTCCATGGACGTCCTTGCCGTCGATGATCATTGCGGGAGCCAGACCGCAGGCCCCGATGCACCGGACGATCTCCATCGTGTAACGGCTGTCCGACGTGGTCTGGCCGGCCTTGATTCCGAGGTCCTCTCTGATGGCTTTGAGTACTCCTTTGGTACCCTTCACGTAGCATGCCGTTCCCGCGCAGACGCTGACTTTATGCCTGCCCCTGGGAATCAGCGAAAAGAACGCATAGAAGGTCGCCACGCCGTAGACGTCCTGCAGCGATACGCCGAGCCCCTCGGCCACCTGGACCTGCGCCCATTTGGGCAGATAGCCGATATACTCCTGCGCCTTCGCCATCACCTGAATCAGCCCGGAGGACTGCCCTTGGTAGGGTTTAATGATTCTGGCCAGTCCCTCAGCCAATTCAGCATCTTTGCAACCACTCTCGCATGTCTGCATGATCCTATTATCTCCTCTGAGCGATACTTGAAGTTTCCGTATGGCCGCAATTCCACCGAGATCCATACCTTTACGCACTCGAACGAGCTTTTCCGGCAGCTCGGTTCTCACCTCCTTTCCGTAACGAACGTTCAACCTTATACAAAAGGCACAACTCGACTGTCATGATGTGAAAAAATGAGCTATCTAAAAAGCGGAACTGCCTATCGGCCCGAAGACCGCAGGCCTTAAAAAAACATGGGCGGTGGCCGGATGTTCCCCCGCTGCGCAAACACCTCGACCGGATGCCGCCTCAACCCGAGAAATCAGGTAAAAAAAGCCAGGACGACCAGGGCAGGAGTACCCTCCTTTCGGCCTTCATGGCTCGGTCTGCTTGTACACTTTGTCGCGATTGAAACATTTTCGCATGGTCGCGCAATTCCATATTGCACGCAGTTGTCGCCTTGACAAACATATATCCAAGAAGATTCCGAATGTCAAACATGAAAGCACATTAAAAAGAGCTAAAATTCACAAAGTTTGCCAGGGAAGCAAAACCGGGTTCCGGCTTTCACGAAGAAAAGAACCTCGCCGTTTCGCTGACCGGGGTCGAATATCCATTCTTCCCGACCGGCTACGACCCGGACTTTCGGGAATGGGCCGTTCCGTCCGTACTCGAAATCCCCGAAAAGGGAATCACCATAAACCGCTTTGGAAGAAAAACGACTTCCGCAAGATTTCCTCCCTGGTAGTGTCCCTGCCCCGATCGTTCCGGATAACCATTCGATATCGCAGGTTTTCTCATTTTTGCGCCCCACTGTCGCGACACCGGCATTTGGCATCGGGACGAACGAGGTGTCAAGCGAAATTATGTTATTCTGAACATTCCAGAATTTCCCGGGAAACGCGCGTTCCTGCAGGCTGGCTCACTCCGAGCGGGCGGCGACCGGCAGAATTCTGTTTTGGTCGGTGTGCAACTACGCTATAGTGGGTGGCATTCGAGGCAATGAGGTTTGCTTTTTTGGCAGCGGTTATTCTGAATATTTTTCCCGCCCGCCAGCAACGGACAGAGGTGCCGGGGAGGACGGGAACGGCATGGAATGTGTGTTGAACGGAGGTTTGCAAATGAAACGTATTGTGCTGATCCTTGCAGCGGTGACACTTTTGCTGGGCTATGCGGCCATTTCCTCGGCCGATGCCACTGTGGCGGGAACGTACATCAACCAGAGCAACACGCGCGAGTATCTCACTCTCAATTCCGATGGTACGTTCTACCTCAAGCAGCGCGACAGGTTTGCCGGACCGGAAGCCCCTTATTCCTCGGTTGACGGCAAGTATCAGGTCACGGGAAAAGACGTGAAGCTGATCCTGACAAATGGTGGGGAATCCTCCGGGACCCTGGAAGGAAACAAATTCACGGACGCCGAAGGCAAGATCTGGTCCAAGGGGCAGGACCCCACACCGGTCAACAGGGAAGTGAGGAAAGGCAAGAAGTAGCTTTCTCCCGTTACCTCTTGTTCAGTCTGCGGACGTTCACTCCTGTCCGTTCATAATTCCGGCCTCGCCGGTGTCGCCGGCGAGGCCCTTTTCTCCGGCTGCGAATTACACACTCATGAAAGACTGCGAAAGCCCCGTCCCGTATACGGTCCGGGTCAGCCAAAAGGCCCGAAGAGTCATCCTCAGAATGCTCCCCGGGCAGAAGCTCGAAGTGGTTGTTCCCCGGGGGTTTGACCGCGCAAAATTGCCTGAAATCCTCAAAGAGAGAAGAGACTGGATAATAAAATCGGCCCAAAAGATGCGCCTTCCGGACGGGGCAGCGGAACCGGGTCCGTTTCCGCCCGATTCCATTCGCCTGGACGCGGTGAACCTGGTCGTGGACGTGCGGTGTACCCCGAAGAATTCGGGCAGGATCCAACTCATCCAAACCGGCGCCGGGCTGCTGGAACTGATCGGTGAGACGTCGAAGGTCGAACCCTGCCGGATGCTGCTCAAGGACTGGCTTCGGTTCCAGGGGCGTGTGCATCTCATCCCGTGGATCGAAAAACTGAGCACCGATACCGGGCTCCGGTACGAAAGGGTGCAGGTTCGCGGTTCGAAGAGCCGGTGGGGCAGTTGCTCAAGCAGGGGCTCGATCAGCCTGAGCTGGAGGCTCCTGTTCCTGCCGCCCGAGCAGGTTCGGCATGTTTTGATCCACGAGTTGTGCCACACCCGGGAGATGAATCATTCCCCGCGATTCTGGTCTCTCGTCACAAGTTTTGAACCCTCCTGCAAGACCGTCGTCGCCGCAATGCACGAGGCGTGGAAGCGCGTTCCCGCCTGGGCGAACTGACCGCCCCTTTCCACAGCCCCGAAGACCGGCTTTCCGGCTGAGGCCCAGGTCATTCCCCCCTCCAGGATTCTTCCCTCACCGGCTGGCATGGATACCCGTTATCCGTGCGCGAAGCGCAAGAGGGATCGGGAAAAGGGTCCCCATACGGCAGGATGTCCCGGCGTCGGGTGGCATGGGGCAAGGGTGTCGCGGGGGGGCGCTTTTGGCGGAACGCAAGTTTTATTGGCCTCACGCAACGCCGCAACGAAAAGCAGGAAACCTAAAGAGGTGAAATGATGTCCCCACCGGGTACGGTTCCGGGCACCCGCGGAACGCGGGGTGACTTCAGCCGCTCCGGCGGGCGCCGCAGGTTCATATCTTCAGAAACCACCGTTTTCTCCACATTCCCCACAGCGGGATGAACACCACCAGCACAAATGTGAACGCAACAAGCAGCGAAGCGGTTTTAGGGCTTGCAACCGGGCTGAATACTCCTTCGAAAATGAAGGTCCGCAGCCCGATCCGGGTCCCGGCCGGCCCACTGAGGATCGGGAGTCTTATGAAGACGTCGATGACGTAGGAGAACAGGTAGCCGGTGATGGCATTCACTCCGAAGACCACAAACGGAGCGGCCCACCGCCGGTAGCCCCTGACGTCGATCATCCAGTAGAAACCGGAAAAACACGCCATGGCCAATCCCGCCATGAAAACGCTGTAGGAACTGGTCCAGAGGTTCTTGTTGATGGGAAGCCAACGATCGAGAAGCAGTCCGAAGGCAATGAGGAGGACTGCGGTGACAAACATTCCCGAGGCTTTTTGTCCTCGGGAACGGTCCGATTTGAGCCAGTCCCCCGCAAGCACGCCGAGCAGAGTGGTCCCGATGGCGGGAATGGTGCTGACGATTCCTTCGGGGTCCCATGTTTTGTAGTTTGACCACATATGCCCGTCGAGGAAGAGTGAATCGACGTAGGCCGCGAAATTCCGTCCCGGTTCGCAGACTCCGGGACCGATCCCGGGGACGGGGTAATACCGCATGAGCAGCCAGGTGGTCCCGAGCAGTCCGACGGTCCATGCGATCCGGCCCCTGCCCCCGGTTTTCAGGACAATGACCGCTGCCGCCCAGTAGCAGACGGCAATCCGCTGGAGCACCCCGGGAATGCGCAGTCCCGACAGGCTGAAATAGGGATAGGCGTTGAGCAGCAGACCCAGTCCGAAGAGGATGAGCGCCCGCCTTGAAATCTGCAGCATGAGCGCCGCGTCGGAAACTTTGAATTCTTTTCTCCGCGACAGGGAAAAAACGATGGAGATGCCGACGATAAAGAGGAAGAAAGGGAAAACACAGTCCGTCACGGTCCAACCGTTCCATTGCGCGTGCCGGAGCTGGGCATACACGTATCTCCACCTCCCCGGGTTGTTCACGAGAATCATCGCCGCCATGGCCGCACCACGGAATGCATCGAGAGAAACGAGCCGTTTGTTGGATGAAGAAGGATTCATAATAAAATTATATCACCATCCTTCAAGCCGTTGAATACCAGACGGCAACCGGCGGCGGAAAAGCCCAGAACCTTTCCGCCGGCGCCGGCCCGGATTTAACCGGGGGGAAAATAGCGGGGACGGGCGGATGGAGCTGGGACACTTCCCCCCGGCGGCGGGAACACCGCCGTAGACCCGGGGATGACCCCGGTTTCCGTACCTTTCCAATCCTTTTATCGACGGCTCCCGGTGAAACGGTGTCGAACGAAAAATATTTCTTGACAAGAAAAAACATCCGTGGTGGTATGGTTTTCACTATGCTGACAATCCATTGTCGTATAGTGATAATAGATTGCGCCAGGTGTTTTCCGCCGGGGTTGCGATTCTTGCAGCCAGGCTTCATTCCACGGTTCTCAAATCAGGAGGGAAGCAATGATCGGAAAGTCTGTCACAATTGCACTTATGGCATGCTTCGGCCTTTTGGCACCGGCCGGTTCGGGTTGGTCACAGACGGGGCAATCAACCCTGGTCATTGCGGTGGCGGGTCCCCTGACCGGGACGAGCGCGCAGGATGGGAACGCCATTAAAAACGGAGCGAGTCTTGCCGCCGACCTGATCAATCAGAAAGGGGGCATCAACGGCAAAAAGTTAGAGATCATTTCCGTCGATGACCGTTCCGATCCCAAAGAGGCGGCCACGGTTGCCAACAAGCTGGCAAACGACAACCGGGTGCTCGCCGTTATAGGCCACTTCAATTCGAGCTGCACCCTTGCCGGGGCGCCCATCTACAACAGGGCCAAAATAGTCGAAATCAGCGCCGGTTCCACTTCCCCCGCAGTCAGCAAGGCTGGGCCCTTCACTTTCAGGGTCATCGTGACCGATGCTTTCCAGGGCGATTTCGTGGCCCGCTGGATGGTGAAGGACGAAGGGTTCAAGAAAATCGCAATCATGTATGAAAACGACGACTACGGCCTCGGACTCAAAGAGGTGATGAGCGCCAGGGTCCCCGCCTACGGCGGGCAGGTGGTGAGCAGCGAATCCTACTACCTTGGCGAGACGAAGGACTTTACCCCGTACATCACGAAACTCCGCGCCCTGAATCCCGATGCTCTTTTTATCGGCGGTCTGTACACCGAGGCCGCGCTCATTGCCAAGCAGGCGGCGGACGTCGGATGGACGCCTCCCATTTTCGGCGTGGACGGCCTGTACTCCTCGGCCCTTGTCGAACTGGGCGGAAAATCGGTTGAGGGGGCGAAGGTCGCCGGCTTTTTTCACCCGGCCCTTCCCGATCCCCTGGTTCAGCAGTTCGTGAAGGACTTCAAGGAAAAGTACAACAAAGAGCCCGGTACTTACGAGGCATTCGGATACGACGCCCTGCTGGTGCTTGCAACGGCTATCGAGAAGGGCGGACCGGACCGCCAGGCCATCAGGAATCATCTCACGACGATCAAGCTGAAGGGTGTGACCGGAACGAACGTCTTCGACGAGCACGGTGATGTCGCCAAAGCCCCGTTCAAGCTCATAGTCAAGGACGGCGCGTTCCAGCCTTACCAAAAATAAACCGGATCCCCGCGACAGAAACGGAGGGGGCCGGGCCGATTCCGGCCCCCTTTTCCGAGAGCAGCCCATGGACTTCCTTCAGCAGTTCGCTCAACAGTTGATCAACGGCCTCGTCATCGGGCTGACCTATTCGCTCGTTGCCCTGGGCTACACGATGGTGTTCGGCATCCTCGGGTTCATCAATTTCGCCCACGGCGATGTCTACATGATCGGCGCCTTCCTCGGCCTCGCCCTGCTCGGCACGGGGTGCTTCAATTTCACGGCCAGCATGATCGGGGCCATGATACTCACGGCAGTCGCCGGAGTGGCCATCGAGTACGTGGCTTACCGGCCGGTGCGCCGGTTCGGCAAGGGGTTCGAGGATGCGATGCTGGTCAGCGCGATCGGGGTGTCGATCTTCCTCGAAACGCTTGCCCAGGTGATCTGGGGAACCGGCACTCACCCGATGGGGGTCGTCATTCCCAAGATCGTCTACCACTTCGGCGGGATTTACGTTTCATCCCTGCAGCTGATCATCTTTTTCATAGCGGTCGCGCTCATGATCGTCCTGCACCTCTTCGTCACGCGCACCCTGATCGGCACGGCGATGCGGGCGACGGCCCAGAACCTTTCCGCCGCCCGTCTCATGGGAATCAGCGTCAACCGGATCGTGACCGTTACGTTCGCCATCGGCTCCATTCTTGCGGCCGTGGCCGGGATGCTGATCGGGGTATACTTTGACGCGGTCTACCCCCTTATGGGTTGGACGGCGGGCATCAAGGCCTTCACCGCGGCCGTTCTGGGCGGAATCGGGAGCATTCCCGGGGCGATGCTCGCCGGCGTCATCATCGGGCTCGTCGAAACCCTCGGGGCCGCCTACATCTCCTCGTCTTTTCGCGACGGCTTCGCCTTTGTCATCCTTATCCTGACCCTTTTGTTTCTCCCGTCGGGGTTTTTCCGGATCAGGCGCGGGGAGGGAAAGGTATGAAGCGTCGAGGCGTCGTTGAGGCCCTGTCGGCACTGGTGCTGCTCGCCGTTCCTTTCGTGCTGAACGATCCCTATTGGCTGCACCTCGCCATCATGTCCGCGGTGTACATGATGCTGGCCGCCAGCGTGGACATCATCTACGGGTACGCCGGGCAGCTCAACCTCGGGCAGGCGGCCTTCGCGGCGATCGGCGCCTACACCACGGCGCTGCTCATGCTGCGCCTCGACTTGTCCTACTGGGTGGTGATGCCCCTGTCCGGCCTGAACGCGGCCTTCTTCGGACTGCTTCTCGGGATCCCCACACTGCGCCTTCGGGGCCTCTACCTGGGCATCGCGACCATGGGATTCAGTGAAATCGTGCGCCTGGGGCTGCTGACCTGGACGGATTTCACGCGGGGTCCGATGGGGCTGCCCGGTGTTCCTTCGCCCACGATCGGTTCCTTTGCCATCGAGAGCAAGACGGCCTTTTATTACCTGATCCTCGTGCTCCTCGTGCTGACCATCGCGTCCGTTCACCGCGTCGTCAATTCAAGGGTGGGGAGGGCGTGGATCGCCATACGGGAGGACGAAACGGCGGCCATGTCGATGGGGATCGACACCGCCCGCTACAAAATCCTGGCTTTTTCGCTGGGGGCTTTTTTCGCCGGAATCGCCGGCAGCTTTTACGCCGTCTACATATCCTTCGTGTCCCCGGATGCTTTCAAGATGATGGATTCATATCTCATTTTCGCCATGCCGGCGGTGGGCGGCATGGGAACAATGGCCGGTCCGTTGATCGGCGCACTGATCATATACGTGCTGCCGGAAATCACCCGGGTATTCGCCGAATATCGCCTGCTGTGGGTAGGCGGGCTGCTGGTGGTGGTCATGGTGACCCAGCCCAGGGGAGTGCTGGGGGCCCTGAGTTCCCTCTCCATGAAGTGGCGCCATGCCACGCGGGAATCTTAGGGGAGGTATCGGGAGCGGGATATGGCCCTTTTGGAAATCGATGCCGTTACGAAGAGGTTCGGAGGTCTGCTTGCCGTGGCAGATGTCGGGTTCAAGGTCGACGAGGGCCAGATTTTCGCACTCATCGGCCCCAACGGTGCCGGGAAAACCACGGTTTTCAACATGCTCACGGGGCTGACCGGCATCACGTCGGGAAGCGTCCGGTTTGCCGGGAAAGAGCTGAAAGGGCTGCCCTCCTACCGGATCACGGCGCTGGGGATCAGCCGGACTTTCCAGAACATCCGCCTCTTCGGGAGGATGAGTGTTCTCGACAATGTGATCGTGGGATTCCATTGCCGCACCCATACGAGTTTTCTGGGGGCGCTTCTGAAAACCGGCCCCGCCAGGCGGGAATGGGCGCACACGCGGGAGCGCGCTCTAAAATTGCTGCAGATGTTCGGGCTGGAAGGGATCAGGGACGAACTGACTTCCAACCTTCCCTATGGACAGCAGCGTGAACTGGAAATCGTCCGGGCGCTTGCGACCGACCCCAAATTGCTGCTGCTCGACGAACCGGCCGCGGGGCTCAACATTGCGGAAACGGACGCCATGATGCACCAGATCGGAATGATCCGGGATGAACTGGGGAAGACCATCCTCCTCATCGAACACGATATGAAGCTGGTCATGGGCATATCCGACAGGATCGCGGTGCTCGATTACGGGAAAAAAATCGCCGAAGGAAAGCCCGTCGAAGTTCAGTGCGACGACCGGGTGATCGAGGCCTACTTAGGAACGGGATACAAGCGGGTTCATGCTGGAAATTAAGGATCTACACGTTCGCTACGGCCAGGCCCAGGCCCTCAAGGGGATATCCCTGACGGTGGGCGAAGGCGAAATCGTCGCCCTCATCGGAAATAACGGGGCGGGCAAGACCACTCTGCTCAATACGGTGTCCGGGCTGATTCGCTGTGCCTCAGGGGATATCGAATTCGAGGGGGAAAAGCTCATACGGACCTCCTCCGAGGCCATTGTCCGGCTCGGCATCATACAGGTGCCCGAAGGGCGGCTCATTTTCCCCGACCTCACCGTTCGGGAGAACATCCGGTTGGGGGCCTTCACCCGCAAGGGCGATCTGGCCGCTGATTTTGACCGTGTTTTCACTTTGTTCCCCATCCTGAAGGAAAGGGCGAAACAGCCCGGAGGCACGTTGAGCGGCGGGGAGCAGCAGATGCTCGCCCTGGCCAGGGCCCTGATGGCCCGGCCGAAGCTGCTCCTGCTCGATGAGCCTTCCCTGGGATTGGCGCCGGTAATTGTGGAAAGGATCTACCAGACGATCACCGAAATCCATGAGGAGGGCACGACGGTGCTGCTTGTCGAGCAGAATGCGTTCGTGGCCCTGACGACGGCCGACAGGGCGTATGTCATCGAAGCCGG
Source organism: uncultured Syntrophobacter sp. (assembly GCA_963663685.2). Classification (GTDB taxonomy): domain Bacteria; phylum Desulfobacterota; class Syntrophobacteria; order Syntrophobacterales; family Syntrophobacteraceae; genus Syntrophobacter. Next base: position 284,072 of record CAXXDT010000016.1, read on the forward strand.
TCGCATCGTCCTGTCAGGTCCCGCATCCGAGCTGATCGAAAATCAGGACGTCCGGAAAGCCTACCTGGGCGGTTAGCCGGGGGGAGCCCGGGACCGGGCCTGATCGTTCGCCGCGGGGTGCCGAAGCGTATTCGGCGTATATCTTTTTCAGAGGGAGTTCAGGCCGATCCGCGCGCACGGGCGGAAACGAACCACCCATGCCGGAATAGATCGGAATAGAAAGGAAACCTAAAGAAAATGGCTAAAAACATCCAACCCCCCAGAGAATCCATTGCTCCTTACTCGAAAAACCTTGTCCCCACCATATACGGAAACACGCCTTCGTTTCTGGGGTCGCGCCCCATTATCGACCCGGCCGATCTTCATGATGTGGATGCGGTCGTGGCCGGTCTGCCCTGGGAAGGGACCAATACCTGGGGCACCTACTCGGGCTGTGAACAGACCCCGAAGGCGTGCCGCCTGGCTTCGCTCCGCTACGGTACAGGATATCTCCCCGAATACGACATCGAAGTGATGAACAGCCTGCGGATCGGCGATATGGGGGACTTTCCGACTCATCCCAACGACGTGGAGAAGACCTTCGCCGGTTTTGAGGAGGCCGCGGCCCGGGTATTTTCCTCCAGGATCGTTCCCGTCTTCCTCGGTGGAGATCATGCGGTCACCTACCCGATACTCAAGGCCCTTTCGGCTCAACGTCCCGGTCGCCTGGGCGTCATCCACTTCGATTCTCACCTGGACAACGCAGGAGAATACGGGGGTGACGCCCTGGCGCGCTGTTGCCCGTTTCGGCGAGTCAGCGAAATGCCTCATTTCGATCCGACCAGGATGGTCCATTTCGGCATCAGAGGCCCACGGAATGCGCGGAGCCAGATGCTCTACGCGCGCGAACGGGGGATTCCCGTCGTCACGATGGCCGACGTGCGCCGGGAGGGCTTGTCGAAAATGCTCGATCGTGCCGTCGAAATCGCCACGAATGGGACGGACGGCTTTTACGTCAGCGTATGCAGCGACATCATTGACCACGCCTTCAACCCGGGAGGTGCCCTGGATTTCGGCGGGTTGACTTCAGGGGAAATGTTTGAAGTTTTGTATGTGCTGGGGCAGAAGGGAATGCTGGGCCTCGATCTGGTGGAAGTCTATCCGCGCACCGATGTACATGAAACCTCCGTTCACCTTTTGACGTGGCTTGCCGTCTACGGTCTGGCCGGCCTCGCCGTTCGGTTGCAATCCTCCTGAAATCCGTGTATACGTAAGAATCCGCCTTTGTCGCGAGGTTTTGCCGGCAGAGGCGTGATGGCTCCAGTGTGATTGATTCAAGAATCCGCCCATGGAAATCTCTCCGGGTCCCCTTCAGACAAAATGGCCGCAACCCCTCGTCGAAATAAGGGACCCGGGGGTAGATTTTGACTGGTCGCCGTTTCTGACCGTTCAGCCCTGCCATACGGGAGAGTATTCCACGGTGGCGTGGGGCCACGCCCGGATATCGGCATCGGGAGTGCAGTGTTGAAGCCTCACGGTTGAGAGGGTGGTGCGGTGTTGCCTTTTTCCTGACAAACAAACCGAAAACAAGGTCTCAACCCATGACGGATATCGTGCAGTCTTTTGCCCACGGCCTGGACATTTTGATGCTCTACGACGTATCGACCCCCTGTCTCACGGTCTCGGAGATTTCGGAGCGCCTGAAGTTCAGCCAGAGCAAGACTTACCGTTTGCTGCGGACTTTGGTTCGGTACGGTTTTCTCCAGGAACAGGAGAAATCGTCGAAATACTGTCTGGGCTTAAGTGTCCTGCGCCTGGGGATCCTCGCTCAACAACGCTTCAACATTTCGTTCGTCGCCCGCCCCTTTATGGAAGAACTCCGCGCCCTCACGAAAGAGACGATCTTTCTCATAGCCCTGAGCGGCACCAGGGGGCTCTGCGTCGAGCGGATCGAAAGCGAGGAGCCCGTCCGGTTTTCATCGCCGCCGGGAGACGAGATCCCGTTGTACTGTACGGCCGCCGGGAAGGTTTTGATGTCCCATCTTCCCGAAGAAGACTGGGACCGGATCATAGGAACGGAAGGCTTGAAGCGGTACACGTCCAATACCATCACCAGTCCGGAGGAACTCAAGGCTCAACTGAAGGACATCCGGAGCGAAGGGTACGCCGTTGCGGACCGGGAATATTACGAAGAAGAGCGGGCTTCGGCGGCCCCGATATCGAACGGTTCGGGCGAGGTGGTTGCCGCGATAAGCATATCCGGCCCGTTTTATCGGATCAGCAAAAGCAAGTTGCGGGGAGAATACCGGAGACTTGCCATCCTGTATGCTGCCAAGATATCGGCACAACTGGGGTGGACTCCGGGGTGAAATTGAAGGACCGACCGTCGCCGGCCGCCGGCCGAAGGGTGGGGAACGTGCAATTGGAGTCCGAACACCGGAAGACAGCCAGGGGGAGTCATGAGAACGATCGTGAAGATCATACTTGTTCTAGTCGCTCTTTGTGCCAAGCCCGTGTGGAGCCAAAACGTGCTGGTCGGGATGGACGCCACATGGCCTCCCATGGAATTCCTGGATGACAGCAGGCAGATCGTCGGTTTCGACGTCGATTTCATGAAAGCGATCGCCAAGGAGGCTTCTTTCGACGTGGTTTTTCAAAATGTCGGTTGGGGCGACCTGTTCGCGGGACTGCGTGCGGGCAAATATGACGTGGTCTGCTCCGCCCTGACCATAACCGATGAACGGCAGAAGCTGATGGACTTCAGCCTTCCCTATTTCTGGGACAGGAAGATCCGCCAGTCCCTGATCGTTCGCGGGGATTCGGCGGTAAAGGAGCTTTCCGGCATGAAGGGCATGACCGTCGGAGTGCAGGATGACACCACCGGTCACGCAGCGGTCCGCAGAGTCGAAGGGGTTATCGCGAAGCCGTACCGGAGCATAGGGCAGGCATTGGACGACCTGTCCAAAGGGCTGATCGACGGAGTGGTCTGCGACGACCCGGTCGCGACGAATTACCTCCTGGAACACAAGGATGCCGTGGCCAGAATCAAGGTGGCCGGATTCGTGGAATCGGGTGACGAATACTACGGAATCGCCGTCAAAAAAGGCAGGAAAGACCTCCTGGACCTCATCAACAAGGGAATCGAGTCCGTTCAGGCCAAGGGCATCGATCGGGACCTCCGTGTCAAATGGATGGGGAAGTAGCCTTCCTCCCGTACCGCCCGGCGCCTAGGCCGTCGCATTGTCCCGGGGGCGGCCGCGTTCGTCCCAGCCGCGAAGCCGGTAATAATCTTTGACCATGTATTCCAGTTCGTCTTCCCTGATGATATGTCCCGTCTTCAGCAATTCGCGGTGCATCCGCACGGGAAGCCGGTCGTCTTCGGGGACGAGCCCTTCACGGACATTGAAACTTCGAACCACGTCGGCAACGGCGGCGGCCGTTTTTCGCAATCCATCCTTTCCCGGTTGCAGTCCGGTGGTGAAACCGACGATTTTCTCGATTTCCTCCCACGTATAGAGATCCCTGAAAAAGCGACACAGGATGAGTGTATCGAAGAGGTTGAGGCGGTCTTCGAATTCAACGAACAGGTCCGCCTTGTCTTCGATCTGATCGGGAGGGATCATTCCGGCCAGCTCCGGTTTATAGAAGGTGGCCCTCAGGTGGCACGCTCCCCGGTCGGATGTGGCATATCCGAGCCCCATGCCTTTAAGGACCCTGGGGTCGTACCCTGCCGGTTCCAGTCCCTTGACGTGCACGGCAATATCTTCGAGCCCCCATTGCTTTGCGGCGAACCGGATGCCGTTGGCGAGGATGTCTCCGATGCCTTCACGCGCCGAAATGCTTTCCAGCAGAGCCGCAATGGCGTCGACGTCTCCATAATCTATCCTGAGGTCGATCCTGCCGCGTCTTGCGGCCTCGATGGCGAATCCGCAAAGGTTGCCGGCCGTAATGGTATCCATGCCGAGCCTGTCGCAGATGTCGTTCAGATAAATGATTTCCTCGATGCTGTCGATGAGGCACAGGCCCCCGAAGGCGTAAATGGTTTCGTACTCGGGTCCTTCGAGCTTCAGACCAGCGTGGCGTCCCTGAAGCACCGTGCTGAGACGACCGCAGGCCATGAAACACTTCAAACAGGCGTGAGGGGTTACCTGGACCTGGCTGTGCAGGGCGGCCGCTCCGATTTTTTCCCACTGGTCGTATTTTCCCTCTGACCAGTAGCGGGTCGGGAAGGCGTTGGCGTTGTTCAGAAGCTGCACCATCTGCGGGGTGCCCAGTGCCTTGTAGGCTTTCGCTCCCGCGGATTCCTTCGCGATGCGGCCGAACGCCTTGGTGTAGGCGGCGAGGCCTTTGGGATCGTGGATCGGGCGTTTGCGGTCGCCCTGGAACAATATTCCCTTGAGCAGTTTCGAACCCATGACCGTGCCGACCCCCGTCCTGCCGGCCGAGCGCCAGTAGTCGTTTTCGATGACGGCGAAGCGCACCAGGTTTTCTCCGGCCGGACCGATAACGACGGCCCCGGATCGCCTGAATTCGGGATGGAGCCCGTCGAAGTGCTCATGGACCGCATCTTCGGCGCGGAAGGTGTCCATGCCCCATATGCCGCCCGCCTCCCGAAAATCGACCCCGTCCGGATGAACGACAATGACCGTGGGGACGGCGCTCTTTCCCGTTATGATGACGGCATCGAAGCCGGTGGAATCGACCGCTTCGGGCACCCGGCCGCCGGAGTAGGATTCCGAGTAAAAACCCGTCTGGGGAGACTTGGTAAAGACGCCGTATCGGCATGAGCCCCAGACGCTGCTGCCAGTGACGGGCCCCGTGGTGAAAATGAGGCAGTTCTCCCGGGCCAGGGGATCCACTCCGGGAGGATTGTGATGGAACAGGAGATAGGACCCCAGCCCCTTGCCGCCGAGATATTTCCCGGGAATGTGATCGGGCAGAGGTTCTATGCGGAAGGTCCTGTCTGTCAGATTTACCGTCAGTGTGCGATTGTAAAATCCGTCCATCTGCTGCCTCTCTTGTGATCGGCCGCCCCAACGGCCCGGAACGGCGGTCTTTGTTTTGGGCGGCCCGAGGCCGGTGCATCCCCGTTGCCCTCCCGTGGAAAACCGGCCGGGCGCGCCCCGCGAAATGACCTCGACGCGCCCGGCCGCAGCCTCGGTTATCTGGATAGCTGTGCAATCCCTTCGCCCAGGATGCCCAGTGCTCTTTCCAACTGTTCGTCCGTGATGACCAGGGGCATCAGCATGCGGATGACGTTGCCGAAATTCCCGCAGGACAACAGGATGAGGCCGTGTTCGTAGCAGTACTTGACCAGGGCCTTGGTTTCAGTCGCCGCGGGTTCCTTGGTGACACGGTCGCGAACCAGTTCGAAGCCGATCATAGGCCCCTTGCCTCGAACGTCGCCGATGATTTCATATTCCTTCTGCCATTCTTCGAACCGGGCCCACAGCTTCTTTCCCAGGACCTCGGCCTTTTTCAGAAGCTGTTCCTCTTCGAAAATGTCCAGTACGGCCAGGGCCGCACTGCAACTGACCGGGTTCCCGCCGTAGGTCCCTCCGAGTCCTCCGGACTGGGGTTCGTCCATCAACTCCGCACGGCCCACGACGGAGCTGAGCGGCATGCCGGCGGCGAGGCTCTTTGCCGTGGTGATGATGTCCGGTTCGACCCCCCAGTGTTCTATGGCGAACATTTTGCCGGTTCGCCCTATGCCACTCTGGATTTCATCGCATATGAATATGATTCCGTTGTCCCGGGCGATTTTGGCGAGTTTCGGGAAATATTCCGGAGGGGGCGTGATGAATCCGCCTTCCCCCTGGATCGGCTCGATCAGGATTGCCGCCGTCGATTCCGGCGGCACGTTGCCGATAAAAAATTCATTGAGATAATCCGCGCAGGCCACGCGGCACTTCGGGTATTCGAGTCCGAAAGGGCACCGGTAGCAGTAGGCGGACGGCATGCGGTAGATTTCCGGAGCGAACGGGCCGAAACCCAGTTTGTAGGGTTTGACCTTGCTGGTGAGGCTCATCGTAAGGAGAGTGCGGCCGTGGAATGCATTTTCAAAAGCGATGATTCCGGTTTTTTTGGAGGCGCGCCGTGCGACCTTTATTGCATTTTCGACCGCTTCGGCCCCGCTGTTCGCGAACATGGCCATTTTGGGGAAAGACCCCGGAGTCAGGGCGCACAGCCTCGACGCGAGTTCCACGTATGGTTCGTACATCACTATGTGGAAACAGGTATGGAGGTATTTTTCCGCCTGTTCTTTGATTGCGGCCACCACCTTCGGATGGCAGTGCCCGACGTTCTGCACGCCGATGCCGCCGGCAAAATCGATGAGTTCACGTCCGTCCACATCGTAAATTACGGCTCCCCGGGCCTTCGCGACAAAAAAAGGCGTCGCATTGGACGGGCCTCGTGGAACCACCTTCGAACGCAGTTCAGCCAACTCTTCGTGTTTCATTGAATTCTCCATCGGTTACTCCTGGTCGTGATTGCAAGGAATCTGCGGACTCATTCCGTTTGATTTCTCACGCCATATTCGATTGCATCTCAGATGGAAACCCGGCTTCGACATCTCGCATCTTCCGCGCGATCTCCACAATTATCATTCCCGACGAAACCCCGGATCCCGGCCTCGCGTCGGCCGTGGTCCGGCCCACGGGGTCGAGGAAACGGAGGCTTCGGACAGGACGCCCCCAGGAGGATGTTGAAAAGCCAAAGCCAATGAAAAAATACGGGGAACCCGCCCCCCCCTATTGTTACCCATGTAATCCGCGGGGTCCAGTGTTTGTAAGGATTGAAATCGACGAACCGCAATAAAAAACAGCGGGTTCCCGCTTCAGCGGGAACCCGGCGCACCTCCACATTTTCCGCCCTTTCTTCCGGCCGGAAATCCCCGCCTCCAACACCCGGAACCGTTGCATTCCGGTCTCATAATCAAAACGGGGAGACATCATCCCGCTCCCCGTCAGTTATTCCTGATGTTCCGCCGCCGTCCGCTACGTCACAGTCCGAGGTATGCGACCTTGACGTGCGGATTGTCCAGCAGTTCCTTTGCCGGGCCTTCCATCACCACGCGCCCGTGCTCCAAGATGTAGCCCCGGTTGCTGAGGTCCAGCGAGTGCTTCACGTCCTGCTCAACCAGCAGCACCGTGGTGCCCTGGTCCGCGATGGTCTTGAGGGTCTCGAAGATACTTCGGATGAGCATCGGAGCCAGCCCCAGGGAAGGTTCGTCGAGCAGAAGAAGCTTGGGTTTGGCCATGAGGCCGCGGCCGATGGCGAGCATCTGCTGCTCCCCCCCGGACAGAGTCAACGCGAGCTGGGATTCCCGTTCCTTCAACCGGGGGAAAAGCTCGTAGACCTCGTGCAGGGTCTCTTCCTTTACCTTGTCCGCCCGGCTGTTGTAGGCGCCGACGATCAGGTTGTCCTTCACGGTCATGAATTTGAAAATGCGCCTTCCTTCCGGGACTTGAATGACACCTCTTTCCACGATTTTTTCTGGCGGCAGTTTTCCTATGGGAACGTTTTCAAAATAAACCTCTCCGCCCGATCGCTCCATAAGACCCGAAATGGTCTTGAGCAGAGTGGATTTCCCGGCGCCGTTGGCCCCGATGATGCTGACGACTTCGCCTTCTTCGATCCGCATGGAAAGGCCGTATACGACCTGTACGTCGCCGTAGCAGATATCGAGATTCTTCACTTCAAGAAATGGCATATTCTTCTCCCAGATAGGCCTTAATGACGTTGATGTCACTCGCCACTTCCTGTGGAGTCCCCTCGGCGATTTTCCGGCCGAAATGGATCACGACGATTTTGTCCGAGAGTGCCATTATGGCGCGCATGATGTGCTCTATGACAAATACGGTCACTCCGCTCTTCCGGAGGTCTCTGATGATGGCAATCACCTCGTCCACCTCGGTCGGTCTGAGGCCGGCCATGACCTCGTCGAGGAGGAGCAGCTTCGGTTTCGTGGCGATAGCCCGTGCGATTTCAAGGCGCTTTCGGTCGGCGATGTTCAGATTGCCTGCGATGGTGTCCTTCTTCGAATACAGGTGAAGGAATTTCAGCACCTCCGCAGCCGTTTCCCTGGCTTCCGACAGCTTTTCCGTGACGGAGAAAGCGCCTACCATGACGTTGTAGAGCACCGTCTTGGTCGAAAAAGGCTTGACGATCTGGAAGGTCCTGGCAAGGCCTTTCCTGCACAAATTCCAGGGTCTGTCGGAATTGATCCTCTCGCCGCTGAAACGGATTTCGCCTCCGGACGGCGGGTAGACCCCGGCCACGCAGTTGAAAACGGTGGACTTGCCCGCGCCGTTGGGACCGATCAACCCGAGGATCTGTCCTTCCCCGATGGATAGATTGAAGGACTGAACCGCAGTCAGTCCGCCGAAATTCATTGTCAGGTCTGCGATCTCGAGAATGTTCACCCTATGTCCTCAGCAGTCTTTTTCCCAAAAAGTGCGTCCAGCATCCGGTTGTAAAGTTTGGACAACGGTTCCTGGATACCGCGGGGTTGGAAGATCATGACCAGGATCAGAAGTACGCCGAAAATCACGAGGTGGAGGCCCGGCAGCTTGTCCCCGAAATAGATGCGGGTGAAATCGTTCAAAGGCCTCATGAGGAGCGCTCCGAGCACGGGGCCGGCTATGGAGCCCCGGCCCCCGATGAGGGCGATGAATGCGATTTCGAAGGAAAGATCTAGGCCGATAACGCTCTTCGGGTAAATGAAAAGGGTCAACTGGGCGTAGAAAGTACCCGCGAGAGCGGTGAGAAAGGCGCTCAACCCCAGGGCGATGAGCTTGCACCTGGCCACGTTGACGCCAAGGGCCTGTGCGGCCTCGGGTTCTTCCCCGCCCGCGTTGAGGGAATAACCCAGCTTGGAGTTGTAGATGAGGTACGTCAGCAGTACGACCCCCACGAGCATGGTCAGAATGATGTAATAATACGGTTCCTTCGTGGAAAACTGGAAGTACTGGAAGCCCGTGTGCAGGGGTGGGATCTGCAGTCCCCGCGGGCCGTTCAGTTTGAAAGGGCCGAGCTTGTCGATGTTTTCCACCATGACCCGGATGCCTTCTCCGAAGGCGATGGTGCTGAGGCAGAAATATGCTCCTCGCATTCGGAACGTGGGGAGCCCGATCAGGAGCCCGACGATGACGGAGAGGAAGCCTCCCACGATCATCCCCAGCCATGGGCTGATCCCGTATTGCAGGAAGAGGATGGTGGAAGTGTAAGCGCCGATTCCCACGAAAGCGGCATGCCCCAGGGGCAATACGCCGGCAAAGCCGCCCACGAGGTTCCAGCTCGTGGTCAGATAGGCGTAGAAAAACAGCAGAATAAGGATATGCAGATAAGTCGCGCTTCTCAGGAAGATCGGCAAACCGAAGGCGACGATCAGTGCGAAAATCATCGAGAGTTTTTTGAATTGCTGGCGTTTCATAGCTGCTCCCAGAATGCGGATACGGACCTAATAATCGTATTTCAAACCAAAGATGCCGGAGGGTTTCACAAACAGAACAGCAAGAAACAGGCCGTAAATGATGGCTTCAGTCCATGTGGCGGTCATGTATTGGGGACCGATGGATTCGATGAGTCCGACAATAATGCCTCCCAGGAGTGCCCCCGATATGCTTCCAAGTCCTCCCAGAACGACGATGATGAATGCCTTGATGTCGAACAGCACGCCCACCGTGGGGTAGACGTTGTAAAAAGGCATGAACACGACGCCGGAAATGCCGGCGATCGCTGTCCCGATTCCGAATGCCACATTGTAGATCCTGTAGGAACTGATCCCCTGGAGACTGGCGGCGTCACGGTCGATGCTGGTCGCCCGGATGGCCCGCCCCAGGCGGGTCTTCTGGAGGAACAGATACAGTCCCAGCGCAGTCGCGATGGTGATGACGGCACCCCAGAATTTGGGCACGGAAACGAAAATCTCGCCCAGGTGCATCATTTTTCCCAGGAGCGGGTTGGGATGAAGCGAGCGGTACTGAGGTCCGAAAAGAAGCAGGGCCAGGTTGTCGAGCACGTACCACACGCCCGTCGTCACGATGATCACCGTCGCCGGTTCACGGACATCCTTTTCGGCTTTGAAAATCGGCTTGATGACGATGTCCTGCAGATAATAGCCGAACAGGAACATGACCGGTACCACCAGGATAAGGGCCACGTAGGGGTGCAGCCCGCTCAGGCTGACCGCCCAGTAGGCCGCGTACATACCGACCATGAGCAGGGAACCGTGGGCGAAGTTGATGACCTTGAGCACGCCGAAAACGAGGGTCAGACCCAAAGCGGTCAACCCGTAGATCAGGCCCATGAGGACGCCGTTCAGTACGTCTTGAAACATGTAAATCATAAGGACCCCCGGATGTCGCCAGGAAGGGGGGCTCCCGCCGGGCGGAAGCCCCCCGGAACTTCAACAGCGGATTTAGTCTTTGGGCATGGGGAACACGGGGGTATACCCGGCGCGGCGGGCAGCCTTCGGCCAGACGGTGATCCGTTCCAGGCCGTTCCCGATGTCGTTGATCTGAACCATGACAAGACCGGCGTATTTGTTCTGGCCGGTTTCATCGAATTCGATCGTATCGTATGCGGCGACCATCGCGGGGCCGCTGGTGATCTTGGTCTTATTGAGCGCGTCCCGGATGGCGTTCGGGTCGAGGGACCCGGCGCGTTCCAGGGCATCCGCGAGCACATAGACGGAGATATAGGCGTCCACGGCCTCACCGGCCATGTTCTGGCCGTACTTGGCCTTGTACTTGTCGTTGGTAACCTTCGCGAGCGGTTTGTTGACGTCCGTTTCCCATTCCACGAGGTCGAAAACATAGCGGGCGTTCTTACCCACGGAACTGATGAAAGACGGATCGGCATGTCCCCCGCCGCTGCCGATGATCGCCTTGGGACGAACCTGGTATTCGGCAAGCGTATTGGAGAGGAGGATGGCGTCCGCGGCGTTGGACACCAGCAGCAGAACGTCGGGATTCGCCCGTTTGATCTTGTTGACCACGGCGGTGAGGTCCGTTGCCGTGGATGGGTAGGGTTCATCCAGAACGACCTTGTAACCGGCCGCCTTGGCAAGTTCTTTCCATTTTTCGGCAAACCCCGTACCCCAGTCCCCGTTCTCGTAGACGAAGGCAACCGTCTCTATGGGAGTGTTGAATTCGGTCTTGAGATCCTGCATGAACCGGAACTGATCGCGCGTCCACCACGAATCCTTGGCGGCAATCCGGAACACGTTCTTGAAACCGCGCTCGGTGATGGTGTCTCTCACGGAAACCGGAACGATGTACGGGATTCCGTAACGTTCGGCCACTGCGGTGGATGGATACGTGACGCTGGAATTCCACGCCCCCATCAGGACGCTCACCTTCTCCGTGTTGATCAGGCGCTCCGCTTCCGACACGCCGACCGTCGGATCGGTTTTCGTATCGGCATAGATCATCTGGATCTTGGCCCCGCCGAGGGACTTGATCCCGCCGTTCGAATTGATCTCTTCGAGTGCCAGTTCACGGGCATTCTTGGCCTGGAGGCCGACCGACGCCGATGCACCCGAGAGAGGAAGAAGACTTCCCACCTTGACCACCTTGTCCTCCGCCCGGCTTCCTGAGCCCAGGCACGGGAAGACAACAAGGGACAGGGCCACCAAGAACACCGCCATTCCTGCACAGGACCATGCTTTTCGCTTCATCTCGACTCCTTCAGAAAAGAATTCCGCCCAGACCGTCCCGACTCACAAAACCTACCTGGCGCACAGCCGAAACAATTCCCCTCTTTGAACCGAAAACCGCCGGTTCTTGCGGAGCTGCAGTCCAATGAACGTTCCGCAAAGAAATCCGGAAATCAGGGAAGAAACATTATTGGATCAATTCCGAACGTTCTTTGAGACAGCAAAATAACTTCCGACCCGTATTTTGGATTACGTCCCCCGCCTTGAGAATGTATGCCTATTTCACTCCATAGTGCAAATATGTCAACTGGAATTTGACTTTCAAGTTTAATTTACTCTGTCATTTCATTCGGATGCGATTGCACTTCGATTATTTGTAGTCATTTGAGATGCACATCAATGAGTTTAACTTACGAATGTCAGGTTTTTGCATGGGAATTTTTGCACAATTTGAAAACGAATGACGGTTCAGAACGAATCCCTGAAAAGATCGGCTGCAATTCGATCGCGATTCCGGGGCAGGTGGGACCCGGTCTTCACTTCCAGCGGGCCTCGCAGATATAACCGAACACGAGGGGCCAGAGAAAACCGAAGCCGAAGGCCCATATGAGTTCATAGGCGGGCAGGCCCAGGACCTCGTAGGGCAACAGCGTGGCGGGGTTCCAGTAGGTTCGCGTGGCCGGCCACACGGCAGTCACGACGGACAATCCCAGGAAATGATAAATCATGGTGCCCGCACCGCCCGCACACGACAAGGGCAGCAGATCCCTCCGCACGCTCAGCAAAATGAGCGCGGCCGCGGCCATGGCCATGAGCGTTGCCGGCATGACCGCCGTTGGCGTTCCCATCAGGATCATCACGAACTCGATGATGGCGACTCCCCCGATAAAACAAAAAACGCCGCGCCGGACCACCTCCCTTGGTTCGGGACGGATCGTGACCCGGCCCCTGAAGGGCAGAACGGCCATGAACCAGCTCATGATTCCGATGCTCGTGGTGAACAGCAGGTCTTCCATGGTGGTGATGCAGCCGAATGTTTCCCGCGGTTGCCAGTAGCAGGGAACGTGCTGCCAGGACAGGAGGGCCAGCGGCGCCGACAGGAGGCCGCTCAGCAGCAGGGCCCTTCGCTGGCGGGGCAGGATGAAAAGCGTGCAGCAGGCCGGCAGGAAAAGGACGGCGCTTGCGATAAAATGAGGGTTCAAATCGATCGGCGCCATATGGACTCCCGCCGGAAGAGTTCATCCGCCTGCCGGAATCGACTGTTTCCGTCCGCAGGCCTTATTCCCCGTGCATACCTCACCGCTTTCCCGAACAAATCGGCGATGGAATGTCTCCCCCCGCGGATGGACGGAACAGCGGGACAGCCCCAAGTGGTTCCAGGCGGCGAAAAAACATGGGATCCGAATGCGTTTCCGGATGGCTTCAGCCCGGCACACCAGGGGCCGCAACGATTTGGACTTACAATAGCACTCTGTTATCACTGAATAAAGATCTGAACCTGCACTCAATATGGCACATCGGATGGGCCGTGTAAAGCGGGAAGGGAAGCGCGCGTTCTTACACCTTCATGCGGCTGATGAGCGTTTCCGGATAACGGGATTTGACCTGCCCGCAGGCGAGTGCCCGCCTGATCGGAGGCAACCTCGGGATGGCGCCGAGAACGGCGGCGAGCGCCCGGTGGCTCCACAATACCCGGTTGTCGAAGATGAGGTCCTGCAGTTTGCCGCGCTCAATGGCCATGACAACCGCCCGGTGTGCCCCGTTGAGCGGCGTGATCACGCGCTCCGGCCGTGATTCCAGTGCGATGGCCTTGCCCGGGCACGATCGCACGCAAACACCGCATCCCAGGCAGAGGTCTTCGGTCAGCCTGGCCTTTTGTTTTTTCGGCCGATGCGGATCATGAGCCGAAACCAGGCCCATGGCTTCCACGGGACAGGTTTTCGCGCATTTCCCGCAGCCGCTGCAGCGGGTGCAGGGTTTTTATGCAGCAGCGGCGAATCGGGAGCGCCCTGGGGAAAGCGGTTCAGTCTTTCCGTAAGAAGCGAATATGCGGATTTGGCGGTGTGGTGGGCCATACCCTATAACCTCGCAATTATGGGGTTCAACCGGGCGCTCCGGGTTTCGACCGGGTGCGTCTCCCGGAGACGATCGAGCCGAGGCCCCACAGGACGCTCAGCAGGAGCAGCGCACCCCCTGCCATGATGGCGACGTCGGCAACGTTGAAGATGTACGTGCGGTAGTCACCCCAGCCAAGGCTGAGAAAATCGATCACATCGCCTCCGAACGCGATCCGGTCGAGCAGATTACCCAGGCTGCCCCCGCAAAAGAGGGACAGTCCCACGACCGATAGAAATCTCAACCCGGGGACGAACAGCAGTGCGACAATGATCAGTCCGAGACACAGCGAGGTCGCAACCGTAACGGCTTTCCCCTGCCATTTCTCGGGAAGAACGCTTTCGAAAAAGAAAACCCCGCCTTCATTCTCATGATAGTGCAACGTCACTATGCCGTCCGCAAGCTGGATTTCACTGCTCTTCGGAAGGTACGCCGCGGCACCCGCCTTGGTCATCTGGTCGCACCCGACACTCAAAAGAATTATGAACACGGCGAGGAGGATTCGTTTTGCCGGTCTCATTGGTCCCGTTGGTCTCATTGGTCCCGTTGGTCTCATTGGTCCCGTTGGTCTCATTGGTCCCGTTGGTCTCATTGGTCCCGTTAGTCTCATTGGTCTCATTGGTCTCATTGGTCTCATTGGTCTCATTGGTCCCATTGGTCCCATTGGTCCCATTGGTCCCATTGGTCCCATTGGTCCCATTGGTCCCATTGGTCCCATTGGTCCCATTGGTCCCATTGGTCCCATTGGTCCCGTTGGTCTCATTGGTCCCGTTGGTCCCAGTAGTCTCATTGGTCCCGTTGGTCCCAGTAGTCTAATCAATCATGGGCAACCCCCCGGTTCTGCCGGGGGACCGCCAGGGTTTGACATTTGCGGGAATATACGAAAGCCTCCCTCTGGTGAACCGCTCAGAGTTTAGGAAGAAAGCTTTCGTATGGATGAGTACCAAAGCCTGAGGCTCACAGTGTGGGCCTGCAAGCATCAGGTGGTATGGATTCCCAAGTGCAGGAGGAAAGCCCTCTATGAACAGCTCCGAAAGCGTATGGGGCCGGTCCTCAGAACGCTGGCCATGCAAAAAGAGAGTAAAAAAGAAGAAGGCGACCTCTCTCGCGTGGAAGTACCGGTCGGGATATCGGCTCCTCTTACTTCCAACAGCATGGGGCGTGTTCCATTTGTTTGGCCAGGTCGTGATGTGCGGGTACGAACAGTTCATTGGCCCTGGCAAAACTCAGGAGAAACCGTCCCATTACCAGCATTTGGGTGTGGTACTTGAGTATGGCCCTGCGCTTTGTCTCAATTTCCCCGGGTTGAAGTGAAAGTGAAAGCCACCGGGTTTCCTTGTCCGGAAAACCTTCCGGCGCATTGAGGTGAGATCCGGTACCCGAACCCTGACCCACGGGCCACTGCCCGTAGTGGATCAGAAAGGTAAGCACCGTGGGCTGTATGCTGGGGTCTTTTACGCCCGCCTCAGCCAATGCCTCCCGCAAGAAATAATAAGTTGCGCAGTGGTCGGGATGCTGGTCCTCGGGTGGAGTTGTTGCCAGCAGAGTGGGTCGGAAATCGGCGAGCAGTTTTTCAATTTCTGCTCTCATGTCGTGGCCGTTGTAGTCCGTGTGGGGGACGATTATCTCGAAGGACGGGGGATGGTTTTCCCTGGTGAATGGGGACGTATACGCCTGGGGATCGGCACGGTATTGCCAGAGCAGGTAGCACAGGCCGCCGTCGGGAAAGCCCAGAAAAACCACGTCGTGCTCCTTCATCCCCAGTGTGGCAAGTGCCTTCAGCGCCTCACCCCTGCGTTCATCCCCATACTTGCGATAGTCGTTTGCGGTCGGGCGAGCGATGTGGTCCTCCATCTCCACCCCTTCCGGAAAGCCGTCCCCGTTGGTCGCGAAGACGACCTTGACTTTCCCCCCCGCGGCGAGAACCCGCTGTATGAGCCCGCCTGCTCCCAGGCATTCGTCATCGGGATGCGGAGAAAGGACCATGAGGCGCGTTTCGCCGGAAATAAGCGGCTCTATCGCCTGTGGATGATGTGCTTCCGCACGCGTCGAAAGCAACAGCACGAAAACGATCATCACTGCCCGCCATATCTTCTGCATCGTCTGTAAACTCCCGGAAATATCAAGAATATCGCACTTGGCCTGACCAGCAAAATCAGTTGGAATCATTAAACTAATTAGACAACCGATCCACGCAAGCCGCCACTCGGCACACTCAGACCAATCAGACCAATCAGACCAATCAGACCACTCAGACCAATCAGACCACTCAGACCAATCAGACCAATCAGACCAATCAGACCAATCAGACCAATCAGACCAATCAGACCACTCAGACCACTCAGACCACTCAGACCAATTCGACCAATTCGACCAATTCGACCAATTCGACCAATTCGACCAAACAAAACCATCCTGCCACGGCGGCAAGAAATGCTTAATATACCTCTATTGATCGGGATGCAACCCGGGGCCTTCAGCGGGCTCCGGTTCAGGCGGTTTGAACGGAGAATCGGCGTTTCGACACGGAGGGGAACATGAACGACAACGCAAAGGCGATGGTGCTCGCATCTTTTGTTGCGGACTCACTGGCATTGGGAGCCCACTGGATCTACGACGTGAATGAACTCGATCGCAGGTTCGGAAGAGTGGAGAGCCTCCTGCGGCCTGTTGAAAATTCTTATCATTCCATGAAGCACCTCGGGGACTTCACTCACTATGGCGACCAGGCCATGGTGCTCCTCGAATCCCTCGCCTCGAAGCAGGGCTTCGACCTGGACGACTTCGCGGCCGAGTGGCAGCAGTTGTTCAATCACTACAACGGCTATGTCGACAAGGCCACAAAAGCCACTCTGGCCAATTTTCAGGACGGCCGCTCCCCCACCGAATCGGGTTCTCAATCGACGGATTTCGCGGGGGCCGTGCGGATCGCATCCTTGGCTTACCTCTACGAAGACGATGAGAAAAGCCTTGTGGAAAATGCCCGCGCCCAGACGGCCATGACACACAACAACCCCCTGGTGATTCAGGATGCGGAATTCCTGGCGAGGGTCCTCCGGAGGGTGCTCAAAGGCTATAAGCCCGTTCCCGCCATATTGGAAGTGAGGGCCGAGTTCTTCCGGGAAACACCGGTGGGAGAAAGCATCACCCGGGGAATCGATGCCGCGTCGATTCCGACCCGTACCGCCGTTCAGCAATTCGGGCAGAGTTGCGATACGAGGGGCGCCCTGCCTTCGGTCGTGCAAATCATGGCCCGGCATCCCGTCGACCTCAGGGAAGCCCTGGTGGAAAATGTCATGGCCGGCGGCGATTCCGCCGCAAGGGGCATGGCAGTGGGTGCGGTGCTCGGCGCTTCCCTCGGCATGGATGCGGTCCCTGCGGACTGGCTTTTCTCCATGAAGCGGACCGGCCGTATCGTGGATCTCCTTGAAAAGATCGACGGTACGGGAAAGCCGTGAGGCTTTGGGGATTTGCGGGCCCGTTTCGGTCCGGCCGCTCAGGGAAAGGCTCGGAGGGCCGTCGTCAGTCGATTCCCCAGATGTCCCGTGCCTGATCGAGCAGCGTGTATATCCTGCCGTCATCGCTTTCGGTGGTGCGTCCCGGAAGGGCAGCCAGCCATCGCCTGGGAATGCCCTTTTTCCCGTGGAGTGCCCCGACTGCCGCGCCCACGATCGCCGCAATCGAGTCGTTGTCCACCGTGTCGTTTACCGCTCTCACGACCGCTTCCTCGAAATCGTGCCCGTGCCGCATGAGGATATAAATGACACTCGGCACGGTCTCGAGGAGATAGGCCCCCGAATGCCACAGACCGCATGCCTCCACCACGGAAAGCCCTCTTTCATAGGCCCCGGGTACGGCTTCCGAGAGGAATTCCCAAACCGTTCCCCGGTAGGTTCTGAAAGCACCTCCCCGCGGACGGTAGCCGACGTCGGATTCCAGGTCGCGTGCGGCGTCCATGTACGTTTCCAGCCACCAGAAGGGATCGGGGGGTGAATCCATTGCGAGGATCTGCCGGATCATGTGAATGAAAGCCAGGCAGGCGGAGATGGAAGCCGAATCGTTGTGGGTCAGCATGGCGGAAATCGCGGTGTCCGCCCACAGGTCCGTGGAGACCGACCCGAGGTGAGGAACAATAATAGGGGCGATTCGCATCAGAGCCCCGTTGCCCGCGGATTTGGGACCGCATCGGTACCATTCCTTTTCCCCCGATCTCCAATTTGCGAGGAATTGCCTGACCGTCGAACCGATTCCGAATATCCTGTCGCTGCAAAAGCGCGAGGCGATGTTTTCGGGGATGAATCCACGGTCGTGGATCATCTGTTCGAGTGTCCGGAAGGCGAGTTGAGTGTCATCCGAAGGGGTGCCGACGGCTTCGCCGGAATACCGGCCCGGCAGATAATCCCGGATCTCGCCGTAGGCGGGCCCGCGCTTTGCGGGGTACAGCCCCTCCGTCGTGTTCCCGAGAGCGTCACCCACGGCCAGCCCCAGCATCATTCCGTCGATCCGGTCAAAATCGAAGGGCCGGGGCAGTGCGGCCGGCTCCGTGTCAAACAATTGCCCTCGATGGATATCGATCATCGAACGAGCGAAGAGATCGGCCAACAGTTCGGAGTTGGACTTTGTCGCCATCTTTCATAACCTCGAGCGATTCGACCCGTTCCGGGACGACACCGGGTCGTGACGACGGAAGGTGCGGTCACTGTGCCCCGGGACCGCCTTCTTTGAATTTCCTCGCGGATGCCGCCGGATCGGGCGACCCGGTGATGGAACCTCCGACGATGAGGCCCCTTGCGCCCAGCCCGGAAACGGTTGACAGGTCCTCGGGCTTCAGGCCGCCGGCAAGGTATACCGGTACGGACACGCTTTCGCACACCCTGCGGAACACCCGGACGGATGTCTCGAAGTCCTCTGCAACCGAAGGATGCCTTTTGGGGAGATGGAGGCAGAGTTCGTGCGCCCCCCGGGCGACCGCTTCCCGGGCGGCGGCCTCGGTGTCCGTGCACCCGATGAGATCGGCCATCAGGTTCCCGCCGTGCAGGCCGGCGGCTTCCGCCGCTCCGGCCCAGGTCACCCGGTCGGCCGCGGCCGATACCATCGTGACGACGGACGCGCCTGCACGGAAGGCCGCATCGGCAATGCGCAGGCCGGCATCGCAGATCTTGGTGTCCGCGATCAGGGTAGAAGAAGGGTAGAGGATCCTGAATTTTCGGAGCAGCGCCAGACCCCCGGAAATCAGCAACGGCGTGCCCACCTCGATCCGGTCGACCCAGGGAGCGATCTTTTCCGCCACGCCGAAGGCCTCGTCAATGGACGTCATGTCGAGCGCGATCTGCAGCAGCAGAGGTGAATTTACAGATTCGTTGAACGGTTTCATGACTTTCAGCCGCCGTTTAAACACTCGGAAGCCCATGGGAACATGCGGGAAACCCGTTTCCCGCACTCCGTCCGGGGTCTAATCCCGCCGGTCCCCGGGTTTTGGCCAGATGAACTCCCTGAGCATCTCCATGCGCCGGAAATTCTCGGCGTAACGGACATGTTCGCTTTCCCGGGGTGCGAATCGCTTCGTGACCGTGATTCCCTTTGCCGACTCGCTCAAGGGTATTTCACGGACGGATTGCCATGCCAGCATCGCGGCACCGGCCGCCGTTTCCTGGCCTTGATTGGTGATCGCGATGGGAACATTGAAAACATCCGCCTGGAGCTGCACCCATTCGCCCGATTTGAGGAAGCCTCCGCTCGCCCTCAACTCGGAAGGCATTCCCGCCTGTTCCACGAGGACACGATAGACGGAATACAACCCGGAACTGATGCCTTCGAGCATGGCACGGGCCACTTCAGCCGGTCCGTGAGTCGGCGAGAGCCCGATGAAGGCGCCCTGCAGGTCCTCTCTCCACAGCGGACTGCGTTCTCCGTGGACATAAGGGACGAACAGGAGCCCGTCCGCACCCGGGCGCGCCTGGAAGCCGAGACGCATGAGCCCGTAGGGTTTGACAAGTCCCCTGCAGAGCTGTCCGGAGCTTCCTTCCGAAGGCGCCGGAGCAATGGCACGGACGGTGTTGTTCACGAGGTCGCCGAACCAGGACAGTATGTTCCCTCCGTTGTTCACGGCGCCTCCAAGCACCCATAGCCCGTCGACTGCCGGGTAGGTCCAGGTCCTGGCCCTGGGATCGATGTCTCTTTTTTCGGATGAGAAGCGCACGGCGCCGCTCGTTCCTATCATGCAACTCCCGTAGCCGGGTTTGATGCATCCCAGTCCGAGGTGGGAAAGAACCCCGTCGGAGGCCCCGATGACGACCGGAATATTCGGCGGAAGCCCCAGCCTCTCGGCCACATGGGACGCCATGGTGAGTTTTTCCGTCGGCGGGTGGACGGCCGGGAGCCTCTCCCCGGGTACCTCCAGCCACGTGAGGAGTTCCCCGTCCCATCTGCCCGCAACGGGGTCGTACAATCCGGTCGCGGTGGCCATGGCGGAATCCGTCACCCATTCCCCGGTCAAACGATAAAGCACGAAGTCTTTGAGGCCCGCGAGGATGGTCTTTCCCGAATCCTGCTCGAACCGGTAGGGCTCGGGATCGTCTTCGGTGCGGACGGCGCATCCGGGAGCACCGCTCAGAAAATGGTCCATTCCATGCCTTTTCCACCACAGAAGCTTGGCGGGCCAGTAACTGGCGTGCGCCGGGCAGCCCGTTCGTCGGTAGCCGTCCACTCCGAACGTTTCCCGAATTTCCTTTGCTTCCGCACCCGCACGCACGTCGCCCCACAACCAGGCGGGGATCAGGGGAGAATGCCCGGCGGCCGTCCCGGTCCCGGGACGCGAAGGAGCGAAAGGAGCAAGGCTGCTGACCGTTCCGGCCAGGCAAAGGGCCGAAATCTCAGCGGTGCCTTTCAGCCGCGCGGCCACCGCCGCGATGCAGTCTTCCGCCGCTTCCGCCACCTCGAGCGGGTTTTGTTCCACCGCTCCTCCCGGTCGAATGCGAACCTTGTAGGAACGCCTCTCCTCGGCGAGCGACGAGAGGCCGCGATTGAAGGCGACGGCACGCGCACCGCTCGTTCCGAGATCGATTCCCACGACGACTTCGTCCCGTTTCCGTTCCATCGCAGGGAATGCTGTGCGGGCTTCCGTTCCGCGGTCAGGCGAGCTGTCCGGTTTTTCGGCCATCATCAGGACTCCCAGCCCCGGGCGGGCGCAGTGCTCTGCGGTTCATTGCAGTCATCCAGTTCCACGGCGGGTCCCTGTGCCTCGTTCCCGGACCTCACGGAAAGGAGGCGAAGGCCCGTTTCGCGCCTCAGGTCGAACCCGAGGTCCAGTCCTTCAAGCTCGGCAACGGCCACGTCGCAAAGATACAGCACGCGGCACCCGGGTTCCAGGTGTCCGCCGAAGGAATGTTCCAGGTCCGCCACCTCAATGTGCGCATGAATCTCCCCGTTGGCGATCAACCCATGGATGCCCAGGACTTCAAGCGGGCTCCGAACGGTGATGAATTCATCTTTGGGGGGCAGGGAATTGCTCGTTACCGAATGAAACCGGCACCGGTCTATGGTTCCGTATCCGGTCAGGACAACCCCGTTTCGAATCCCGTGGGCGGCCGCAAATCGGCGCAGGGATTCCAGGATGTCTTCGTTGCGGTCGAGATGGATTATATGAATTTTTCCCAGAGAGCCGTTTCCGTAATTCATAAATCTGCTTCGCCTCCTGAATGGCTTGTGGATACTCGTAATACATGCAATCCGGCGGGTCCCGGGGTCTTCATTTTCAATATACGACCGGACCCGAAAGGCTTTCGGACGTTTCCCCGGGCTGCTCCGATCCGCATGATTCCCGGATGATGAGCCGGGGCTTGAGGTACACGTCCCGCAAATCGGCTTCCTGGTCCGGAGACCGGTTTCGCGAGATCAGTTTAAACAGGATGCGGGCCGCGGCGAGTCCCATTTCATGGGACGGCTGGGCCACGGTTGTGAGCGGCGGGTTCACGATGCGCGCCCACTCCGTTTCATCGAATGCCGCGAGTGCCACGTCCCGGGGCACGTGGAGGTTCAGATCGATCAGTGCCTTCCATGCTCCGGCCGCCATGCGGTTGTTGCAGATGAACACGGCGGTGGGACGTTCCCCGGCGGGAAGGCTCATGAACCGGCACAAGCCATGGTAACCGCTTTCCTCATGAAAGTCTCCATAGTGGATCAGCGCCGGCGGGACCGCGATGCCGCGAAGCTGCATCGCCTCAAGATAGCCTTCGAGACGGTCGATCCCCGTGTTGACGTTTTGCGGCCCTGCGATGATTCCGATCGATCGGTGCCCGAGATCGATAAAGTGCATGGTGGCGTCAAACGTCCCGGCCCGGTTGTCGGTCAGGACCGCGGGGCCGCCGAAGTCCGGAGGCCGCCGGTTGACGAAAACCCAGGGGACCTTCTGGTCCTTGAGAATCTGCAGATGCTCCACCTGCTTGCCGGCCGCGGAGATAATGATCCCTTCCACCCGCTTCTCACAGAGCAGACGGGCGTACATCCCTTCTTTTTCCGTGTCGCCGTCCGTGTTGCAGAGCAGTTGGTGATAGCCCCGGGGGGCCAGCGCCTCGTCGATCCCACGTACGACGTGGCCGAAAAACGGGTTGGCGATGTCGTTTATGATGACTCCGACCGTCTGGGTCTTTTGTTTTCTGAAGCTGCGCGCAATCTCGTTGGGGTGGTAACCGAGGGCGCTTGCGGCTTCCATGACCCGTGCCTTGAGTTCGTCGCTCACGAAGCCGCTGGAATTCAATACGCGGGAAACCGTGGCGGTGGATGTCTCCGCAAGGGAGGCAAGTTCACGAATGGTCGCGGTTTTCGCCGCGGGGGAAGTATTGGCGTTTCTGTGTCTTTTCAACTCGAATATCCCACAATCTATGGCATTAAGAGATTCGGCAGCCACATCACCAGAATGGGCACAAAAGCAAAAAGAAACATGAGCAGGGTGATGACGACGATGAAGGGAAGGATGGCGTAGCTTATTTTCTCAAAGGGCACACGGGCGATGCCGGCCGCGACGAAGAGGCATACCCCCACGGGAGGGGTGAGCGTTCCGATGCAGATGTCGATGCACATGAGTACGCCGAAGAAGACGGGATCGATCCCCGCTTTCATGATTACCTGGTAGAGAACGGGGGTCATGATGATGATGATGGCCGGCCCGTCCAGGAACATGCCCAGGACCAGCAGCACCGCGAGAATGAGGGCCAGCACGGCGGCTGATGAGACCCCCAGGCCGACGAGCGACTGGGCGACGATCTGAGGGATGCGTTCGAAGGCCATGACCCATCCGAAAATGGAAGCCGTGGCGAAGACGAAAAGAACAACTCCCGAGGTGATGGCGGTGTTGACCAGGATTTTCGGGATGTCCCCGATCTTGAGGACCCGGTAGACCAATGTGGCTACGAGAAAGGCGTAGACGACGCCGATCATGCCGGCTTCGGTGGGTGTTACGATTCCGAGTACGATGCCGCCGATCATCGCGACCGGTGTGAGCAGGGCAAGAAACGAGTCGAAAAAGGCCAGGACCATTTCTTTCAGGGTCTTGCGTTCCTCCGCGGGATGGCCCTCTCTTCGGGCATAAATATAGGAAAGGCCCATCAGGGCGAACCCTATGATGATCCCGGGGATATAGCCTCCAAGAAACATCTTCCCGATGGAGACGTTCACAATGGAGCCGTAGAGGATCATGGGTATGCTGGGTGGAATGATCGGACCGATCGATCCCGCGGCTGCGACGAGCGCGGCGGAGAAGTCTTTGCGGTAACCCTTGGACACCATTGCCGGGATGGTGACGGAACCGACGGCCGTGGTGTCCGCTATGGCGGATCCGGTGACCCCGCCGAAAAACATTGCCGCGATGACGGTAACGTAGCTCAGCCCCCCGCGTATGTGCCCCACCATCGATGAGGCGAACCGAACGATCCGGACCGTGATGCCGCCGAAATTCATGAGTTCGCCGGCCAGGATGAAAAGAGGGATTGCCGTCAGCGCGGTCGAATCGATTGCGGCGAACATCTTTTGAGGTATGAGTTCGAATCCGACGGTGGGCAGGCGGACAAAAAAGTAGACCAGGGATGAAAAACCGAGCGCGATTGCGATCCCGACGCCACCGAGAATCAAAACGAGGAACAGGATTAGAAATGGTGCGGCATTCATGAATTCCGCCTCCAGAAGGCTCTGCGGGAAGCCTGGGCAAGGAGTTCAATGAGCATGAAACAGGCGCTGAGCGGGACGGCGAGATAAGCCCAGGCCACCGACAGCCCCATGGCGGGCATCACTTCCTGGACCTTGACCACGTGCAGGACCAGCCGAATGCCGTAAAAGGTGACCGTGCCCAGGAATATCCCGGAAATGAGGACCCCGATCCCCATGACCGGCAGCCTCAGCCACTGGGGGAGAATTTGAACAAGCACGTCGACTCCGATGTGGGTTCTGCGCCTCAACGCCCCGTAAGCCCCCAGGAACGCGACCCACACGAAGCAAGTCCTCGCCGCCTCGTCCCCCCACGCCAGCGGATGGTTGATGACGTAGCGGAAGAAAACGTTGAGCCCGATGGACAGCAGCATCCCGATCATAAAAACGATGAGCGTAACTCCGAGCAGAGAATCGATGATCTTGTTGGCGGAAGGCATCTCTCGTTTCCCTTTCCGGCGAACCTCGCACGGGATGCCCCCGGGATGCGGGGCGCACCGCTTGCCGCATCCCGGGAGTTCACCCCCCAATTTGTGCCATACCGGCCGGAGGCTGACGCGCCTCCGGCTCCGAACCGTTTCGTTTCCGCCAGGAAACAGGCGGATTGCACCTGAAACGCTATTTCGTGTTCACGATCAGGTCGTACCATTTCTGGCCGAAACTGGGGATGAATTCGGCATCGACCTTTTTCGTGGCTTCCCTGAAAGCAACGAGGTCCGGATAGTTCACTTCCATGCCCGCCTCTTTGAGCTTGTTCACCAGCACATTGTCGGCAAGGTTCTGGGAATACGTCCTTTGCTCCAGCATGGCCTGCTTGCCGGTGTCGAGCACGATCTGCTTCAGCTCGGGTGACAGGGTGTTGAGCCACTTGTCACTCACCAGGAATACCGTGAAGGTCATGATGTGATTGGTGATCGACAGGTACTTGTTCACTTCGTAGTACTTGGAATCGTAAATCTGGGCCAGAGCATTCTCCTGACCGTCAATCACCCGCTGCTGCAACATGGTGTACACTTCGGTAAACGGGGCTGCGACGGGATTGCCCCCCAGGGCCTTGGTCACGGCAAGGTTTACCGGGCTCTGCGGGCTACGGATGCGCAGGCCGGTCACGTCGGCCGGCTTGGTGATGGGGCGAACGGAATTGGAGATCACCCGGTAGCCGTTCTCCCCGAATTCGACCACGCGCATTCCCTTCGTCAAAGTCGCTGCGCGGATCTCGTCGCCGAAGGGTCCGGCCAGGACCTTGTAGGCATGATCGCGGTCCCTGAAGATATAAGGGAGGCTTATGGCGGTCACGACCGGGGTAAACTGCGCCAGGGGATCATGGCCGATAATGGTGGTCTCGATGCCTCCGATCTGAAGTGCTTCCAGCACGGTGCGCTCGTCCCCGAGCTGCCCGGCGGGGTAGACTTCGACCTTGACCTTGCCGTCGGTCTTCTGAGCGACCAGTTCGGCAAACTTTTTTGCGGCAAAGTCGAAATGACTGCCCTCCGCGGTGACATGGGCGAGCCGGATCACCAGTGGTTTGGCATCCGCCGCCTGCGCGGGGGAGGGTGCCGGCAAGCCGGCAGTCAACAGAAAAGCTGACAAAATCACCACAACGAATCCGAGTTGCACCTTCCAGCCGACCTTCCTTAAGTTCGTCTTCATGGCCTCACTCCTTCTCGTGAAATGCTTTCCGTTTGCGCTTCAACTTGACGAGGTGCCCAAAAAACAACAAATTGCGGGAAACCGCGGCTATCATCCACCCGGTGAAAATCGGGGCCCGGGCCTTCGCCGGTCGCGGTCAGCGGCTTGAAGCGAAAGACCGGATTCCCGGGTCGCGCCTTCGTGCGAATAAGGCAAACAGGCCTGTCCCATCGTTTTGACGGGTGTAAATTTCACCCTGCAAGGCCCTACGCAGTTTCAACTGCCATGGCTTCGATGGCCTTCACCTGGCGATTCCTGGCCGCCGCGAGGTCAAGGATCACCTGCGTCAGGTCTTCACTGGTGTCTCTCATGGACCGGTCCTGGACGGTGATTTTGCAATGGGAGACGGCGGTTTCCACCGTGTCTATCCAGTGGACGGGCAATTTCGACGCGCCGCAGAAGGCCCCTGCGATCGCTCCTGCGATGCAGGCGATGCAGTCGGTGTCCCGTCCGAAGTTGGAACCACCGATGATGGACAGCCTGGCATCGCCCCGCGTGATGTAAAACAGGGCCATGGATTCGGCGAGCACTTCCATGCCGTCGAAAGCGGGCAGCCA
The DNA here is from genome assembly GCA_963663685.2 of uncultured Syntrophobacter sp. GTDB lineage: Bacteria > Desulfobacterota > Syntrophobacteria > Syntrophobacterales > Syntrophobacteraceae > Syntrophobacter. Next base: position 310,271 of record CAXXDT010000016.1, read on the forward strand.
ACCGTACTTTTTGAAGAAGGGTTCTCTCACCGCCCGGATATCGGGGTACTGAGCGGCGATGGCGATGGCCTCGTCGATCACCTCGGCAACCGGGGCGGCAACATAGGACTTGGCGGCTTCGATGACGGATTCGACGGTTGCCCCGGGACGCATGGCCTCTGCAACGGCGGCGGCTTCCGCCGCGGCGCAGTCGAGGCCGTAGCCGATCCTGGACTGAAGGATCGATGCCGCGTTCCTGGTGTCCAACGCCGCCTGCCGCGGATCGCCCGCGTGCAGTGCGCCGATCGGGCTGACCATCATCATGGCATCCACCATTCCGGGCCAGTGAGTCATACCGCCCAGTTCGGACGGAGGAATCCTGGTCACTGAATTCCCGCCGCTCAGCCTGTCAACGAAAATCCGGATGTGGGGGTTGATGATGTAACCGATGGTTTCGGGATCGATATCCCGCCGCCAGACGTCGGCCAGGTCGTCGACGGTAATGGGGCCGCCCTTCTCGATGATGGCCTTGGCGATGAGGTACTTGAGTTCGGTCCCGTCTTCGGTCATTCCGGCCGGGTGGTCGATGGCATAATAATGGAGGATGGGTCCGTTCCAGTAACGGACGTCCCTGTCTGCCTGAGACCAGGGAAGGAGTTCCTCGACCAGTCCGCCGAATTTTTCTTCCAGGGCCTTGTAGCCCCCGGTGGGCAGGGCCACCCATTCGAGAGCGGCGCCCATGGAGGCCCCGATGGAACCTCCCGCGATACAGCCGAGGACCTTGTCGTAAAGACGTGATTTTCGCAAGTTGGCATCAGTTGTCATCGTTTTTTCCCTGTTGAGTGAGTTGCTGAGATAACGTTTACGTAAACGTTTACATATGAGGTACTATACGGCCGCAAAAACCGCCAGTCAATAAAATATTTCCTCCTTTTCTTTTCCTTTCGTGCGGTGCGGGGTGGCCGGGAGGCAGGGGGGACGGTGCGGTGGGAAGGGGGGACGAAGAGTGATGGGGGGAAAAGGGAACGCGAAGGGGGGAGTCTTTTTGAAAGCAGTCTCACGCAACGGCGCAACGGCGCAACGAAAAACTGAAACATTGCCTACGAGTGTCTCTCCTTCTTTTTCTTTCGTGCGGTGCGGGGTTGCCGGGAGGCAGGGGGGACGGTGCGGTGGGAAGGGGCGACGAAGTGTGATGGGGGAAAAGGGAACGCGAAGGGGGGAGTCTTTTTGAAAGCAGTCTCACGCAACGGCGCAACGGCGCAACGAAAAACTGAAACATTGCCTGCGAATGTTTGTCTGACCGGTTTGGAGCCCTGTCCTGCCGATAATTTTCCAAACTAGTTCAATGGCCTGCAACAGGAACGGCCAGCCGCGGGGAAGTGAGATGTTGTCTTTATGCTTTTCGTTGCGCCGTTGCGCCGTTGCGTGAGTCAAAAAGACCCTGGTCCTCAGGCATGGGAAGCCCAACAGGCCGAGGGGCATTCTGAAGGACGGCGCATGGACGCAGGCGCTCCGGAGGGGGCGAATCCCCAGGCCCTGGCGGTCGATGAGCCGGAAGGTTCATGGAGTTCAGTGCCGCGTCATATCCTCTTTCAAGTTTTTCATTGGCATCGCTGTGCCGTTGCGTGAGGCTGAGTTCATCTTCAGGCACCGAGCGTAACATGCGGGGACCCGTCTCCGGTCCTCGCACAATCGATGAATTAGCTTGACAGTTATGGAAGTTTCAAAGATTACTAAATGAATACTCACTTAACTAACGTCCTGCGGTACGGGAGTGTTCCCCGGTTTGCGGGAGAGATCGAGAGGGACCGCATGCGGGGTCGGCGACCGTTGTGGTCTTCCCGCGGGTGGTCCCGTGCGGAGACGAGCCGTTTGAGGACCCTTGAGCATGGCTGAAAGAAAAAGCAAAGGTCGGGGCGCGTCCGCTTCCGATGCGAAGCCCGAGAAAAAAAGCCGGCTTAAAGGCGAAGACAGAAGGCGGCAGCTCATTCGGGCCGCGACGCAGGTGTTTTCCCTGCATGGGTTTCGCGGGACCACGATGCGGCGGCTGGCCGCCGAGGCCGGCGTCAGTGAAGCCATGTTTTACCATCATTTCCCGAGCAAGGAAGTGCTGTACGACGCGATTCTCGAAGAGAAAATCAACTCGGCCAAGCAGCTTTTCTACCCGGTCGATGCGACTCGAGCAAAGAGGGACCGGGAGGTGCTCGATACGATCGTGGGCAACATCCTGAGCGAAAGCGCAAACGACGTTTCGTTTATGCGCATGATTATTTTCGGCGCCTTGGAAGGCAACGAACTTTCTCAAAGGTTCACGGAAAAACACATGCAGGAATTCTACCGGTTCCTCGGCTCATTCCTCGATGAACGGATGCGGGACGGGGCCATGAGAACGATGGACGGCAGAATCGCGGCGCAGCTCCTGGTCGGAATGGCACACATGACGGCCCTGTACCGGGAAGTGTACAAAGACCCGGTGATGCGCGAAACCGACGTGCAGGCGCTGAAGGACATCATCGTCAATCTGTTCCTGCATGGAGTCGGCGCGGAAGGCGGGAAGGATGTTCCCGGAATACCGGGCTGACGGCCCGATCCGGAAATCTGCCTCCTGGAAAAACACGACAAACGTCTTTGCAAAAAATGTGAGGGATGGAGCGGCCGGTTTTAGACCCGGCCCGGTTTCCGGTTCCTGCCGGCGCCCGAAATGGCGTTGGAAATGCGTGCACGGATCAACGGCCCGCACACCGTGGGTGTGCGGTTTTCCGGCGGGGCTCACCGGTCCTCCCGGGCTGTTCTCCAATTTCTGTAGAGGCGCAGAGGGATAATCAGAGCGAAAAAGGGGACGGTGTACATTGCCGCCACCATGGGTTCGCGGTGACCGAAGAATTGGGAGCTGAACACCAGGATAAGAACGTTGTTTGCGAGCCCGAAGCCGATTGCAATGGAAAGCTGGTCCGCCAGGGGCTTTTTGAACGTCGTTAAGATTCCCACCACGAAAGAAACCCCGGCCAGTACTATGGAAACGGCCAGTGCAACGGCGACCGTGAATGGCTCCGCGCGAAGAAAACCCGCGTATTTCGAAAAGATCCCGAGGTTTGTAACACTAAAAAACAGGAGTGAAACCGGGTACTGCCATTCGGAGAGCTTGCGGGCGGAACCCGGGGAGAACCGCTTCAGTGCCTCGGCAATGAAAATCGGGATAAAGACCACCAGGCACAACATGCGCACCATGGCCAGGAGCGATATCTCCATGTTGCGTGCGGCGAGGAGTTTCACGAGCGCGGGCAGGGTAAACGGCACCAGGATGGAACTGGTAACGAGCATGCCGAATATGAGGGGCATGTCCGCCTTGACCAGACTACCGAAAAAGGGAGACGCAACGGCTGAGGAAGCCCCGACCATCAGCAGCGCCGCGAGCGCATAGTCGGGGCAGGCGTAGTGAAAGACAATGAATACCACCGCGGGAAACAGGATCAGTTTTATCGTCAGGTAGTAGCATATGCTGGTGAGAGAAGTCTTCACCATGTGGAAAATGGCCCGCTGGCTGATGGTCAGAAAGCTGAAAAAAATCAGTCCCATCATGCAGTATATCGGGTAGGGTTGACAATACGCCGATATTTCCGGAAAGAATATGCCGCCGAGGATGCTGGAGAATCCGACGACGAGCATGAGTGCGTCCTGCAGTTTGAACATAAGCTGGAATCGATGCCCCTCAGTCCACGCAAATGGGGAAAAATGTTCGTCCGGAGGTGTCGAAAAAAGTGCGGTCCGTGATGCTTTATCCGTCCCTGCTCCGGCGCGAGCGGTTACATAATCATCAAATCCGGAATGTGTCAATGACTGCTTCTCCAACCGTTTCCCATGAAACGCAGGGTCGACGGAGGACCGGAAAGCCGCCGGTGGATCTTCGAGTTCCCATGGTCCCGGGCCTTTCCATGGACCGGTGGACGCATTAGATTCATGTGCAGGCCGATTTGCGGGTTGCCGGAACGTTAAACGACGTCGTGCGGGATGCATCGCAGGATTCACCGGAAAGGCGTTTGCTGCGGTGCGTCGAATTTTGGCGCGGGCGGACACGGTTTCCACTCATCACTGCCGTGGGCACTTCCGGCAGGATGCCTCGTACGGGAAACAGCCCGCAAAAAGCGGATCAGCCGTAAAGGCCGGCAGGGGACCGCATCCGGCGCCGGCCTGCTGCGGCATTTCATGAAAACTGGAAATCACCGGCGGCCTTTGCCGCTCCTTTTCAGTCACGGGGATATGGTCGGCGTGCGCATAACCTTGAGAGCGATCGGAAGAGCTGTAATCAATATCCGGTTGTTGGGGATCGTCGGGGCGGTTTTGTTTGCGGCGGTACTGCTCGTCGCTGTCAATCCCTCCGGCGCTGAAGACGCCAGAGGGGAAGGAGTCCGCCAGGGGCTCGGGGAACTGCTTGCACGCAGGGGGGAGTGGGTGAGCACCCTCGCCGTCCTTGGCGTCATCTGCCTGCTTCTGGTGGGGCTGCTGCTCTGGAACCGGTCGCTCAAAGCGCTCGTCGCGGAGAGAACCAGGGAATTGAGCAAGGAGCTGGCCGAGCGCAAACGGGCCGAAGAGGAACTGACGAATGCCAACGAGCGGCTGCAGGTTTTATTCACTTGCGCTCCGGACGCTTATTTTCTGCTTGATCCTGCAGGTAATTTCGTGGACGGAAACGAGGCGGCCCAGCAGATTTCGGGGTATTCAAACGAAGAAAAAAACGGGACCAATATCCTCGAGTGGGGGGCCATCCCGGACGCTCAGCTTCCGAGAGTCAGGGAAATCCTGGCCGGAAGCGCACAGGGCTATCCTTCCGGACCGGATGAGTTCACCTTCATGTGCAAAGACGGCACTTCGGCTGATCTGGAGGTAAGGACCTTCACCACCAGAATCGCCGGTCGGATGTTCATCCTCGGCATTGCCCGCGATATTTCGAAAAGAAAACGGGCGGAAAAGGCGCTTGTGGATTCTGAGCAGAGGCTGAGGGTTTTGTCCTCCAAGCTTCTCACCGCTCAGGAGGAGGAAAGGAGAAGGGTTGCGCGGGACCTTCACGACAGCATAGGCCAGTATCTTGCCGCCGTTAAGTTCTCCATAGAAGGGGTGATCGGGACGAAGGACGGCAGGGAGGACAGTGCCGCCATCAAACGGCTTGAAAGCCTCGTGACGATGGTCCAGGGAGCGATCGAAGAGGTCAGAAGGATATACACCGGTCTCAGGCCTTCGGTCCTCGACGATCTGGGCATTGTCGTAACCATTGACTGGTTCAGCCGCGAACTCAGAAAGACCTATCCGGACATCCGCATCTTCCAGTACGTTGACGCCAAAGAGGACAAAATCAAAAAATCTCTTAAAATCGTTATCTTCAGAGTCATCCAGGAGGCGCTGAACAACATCGCCAGGCACAGTAAGGCAAAGTTTGCGGCCCTCTCGCTCGTTGAAAGGGATGGGGCGTTGGAACTGACGGTTGAAGACGACGGCACCGGCTTCGACGTGGATGAAGCCCTCAAGGTTGACAGCGACGACCGGGGGCTCGGACTTATGGGCATGAAGGAACGCGTTGAACTCTCGGGCGGAGTTTTCGATATCCGGTCCTCAATCGGCAAGGGAACAAAGGTGAATGCCCTGTGGCCGGCCCCGGATCGGGAGCGGTCTTAGCCCTGCGCGTTGACGCCCGTGTCGTCCCGGCCCGGCAGGGGGGGACGCTCTCGAACGGTGCCCCGACGCGCCGGCAGGAAAAGCGGCCACGGCGATGGTTTAGTGAGGAATGCGACCGGAATATGTTGTGACGGTTACCGTGGGGGGGCTCCCGGCTCCGCGAAAAAAGATGCAAAGAAAGGAACGGGTAATGCCTGACACGAATTTTCGGATAGAAACCGATTCACTCGGCGAGGTCAGGGTCCCCGCCGATCGGCTCTGGGGGGCGCAGACCCAGCGTTGTCTGGAATACTTCGACATCGGCGACGACCTCATGCCGCGCGAGATGATCTTTGCCTATGCCGTGCTGAAAAAAGCGGCCGCGCTTGTGAACCATCGGGACGGGCGGCTGAGTGACGAGCAAAAAAAACTGATCGTCCTGGCCTGTGATGAAATTCTTGCCGGGAGGCACCAGGACCAGTTCCCGCTCCACGTATGGATGACGGGCAGCGGCACGCAGTTCAACATGAACGTGAACGAAGTGATCTCCAACCGCTGCTGCCAGCTCGCCGGAACGCCGCTTGCCGGCAAATCCCCCGTTCATCCGAACGATCATGTCAACATGGCGCAGTCGACCAATGATTCCTTCCCGTCGGCGATGTGCATTGCCGCGGCGCAGGGGACCAAGGAGCGGCTGATGCCGGCCGTCGAGCGGCTGCGCGGCGCAATTGGCGAAAAGGCCCGCCGGTGGCGGGATATCATCAAGATCGGCCGCACGCACATGCAGGATGCCACGCCGCTGACGCTGGGGCAGGAGTTTTCCGGCTATGCGGGGATGCTGGACGATAACCTCGAACGGTTGGAACATAGTCTGAAGGGGGTCTTTCGACTGGCTGTCGGAGGCACGGCTGTCGGTACGGGCATCAACGCACCGTCGGGTTTTGACGAAGCAATGGCCCGGGAAATAACACTCCTCACCCGTCTGCCTTTCGTGAGCGCTCCGAATAAATTCACGGTCCAGGGTTCTCATGATGCCCTGGTGCAGCTTGGCGGGGTACTCAAAACCCTTGCCACGTCCCTCTACAAGATTGCAAACGACATCCGGCTGCTGAGCTGCGGGCCCCGTTGCGGTTTAGCCGAACTGAGGATTCCCGCCAACGAACCGGGCTCATCCATCATGCCGGGCAAGATAAACCCGACGCAGTGTGAGGCGCTCTCGATGGTGTGCGTGCAGGTGATGGCAAACGATCTGGCCGTGGCCCTGGGTGGTGGAGGCGGCTACCTGGAGATGAACGTGTATAAGCCGTTGATGATTTTTAACCTGCTGAAATCGATCCGGCTGCTTCAGGACGGTTGCCGCAACTTCCGGGTGTTCCTGCTCGAGGGGACCGAACCCAACCGCAGACAGATCGAATACCATCTGCAGCGCTCGCTCATGCTCGTGACCGCGCTCAGCCCGCTCATCGGCTATGACAAGGCGTCACAGGTCGCACATTACGCGCTGAAGCATGATTTGACCCTGAAAGACGCGGCACTGACGCTGGGGTTTGTCACGGAGGAGGAGTTCGACCGCCTGGTGGACCCCAAAAAGATGGTCACACCTTATCCCGACGGCGACTGAAAAAGGGGGCCCGCTCATTTCCCCGGCGGTGCCGATGCTGCCGACGGGAAGAATGTTCCGGACGGTGCCTGACTTTCCCCGGGCCCCTGACCGCGGTGGGAATGGGGTTGTATCCGCAGGTCATCGGTAAAAGAATTCGCCGTGGCGCAACCGCATGAGGCCCGGAAGACCGTGGGGGCCGTGCCGATGGATCGGCGGCGAACCGCAGGTGAAGGCGTTCCACGGGAATACGGTGCCCGGAGCGGTGTCCGGGCACCGGGGATTGAACCGACCCCTGTCAGGCGTAACCGGCCCGGCCCGTTGACCGGGTATTCGGACGCGGTGGGGACAACCTTCCCTGAATATTATTCAACAATGACCATTCCATTGAGATCCGTCGCGAAAACCTCGACAGGGTCTCCCGTATCTCTCACGAAATTCCCATAAGCGTCATAGACCGCCACGCTCCTGGGTCCTTCGGAATACCCATGGCTGCCGGGAAGCCGCAGCCCCGTCATCCCATAGGACCCCGCGAACCCTCCCCTGCTGTGAGAAAAAGATGATTCCGAGCCCTGGCGGGTAAGCGGATAACTATTAACCCGAGTACCTGCTACAGCCAGCAAAACGAGTGAAAGGGTCAGCGTCGAAACCAGCATGTACCTCAACATTCTTTAGAACCTCCGCAGCAAAAATCAACTTTCAGTAAAATCCAACCCCCCGGAATCTGATTGAAGCGAATTATCCGCCCGTCGATGGAACCATGATTGGCGAGGTGATGATCCGATCCTTCAGGTTGACAAAGAGCATTGCGACATAGCCTCGTTCTGCCCGCGCAAACCGTATGCAAAAAGGCGAACGAAGGCGCATAAACGCCCCCGGGGACTCCCCTGAAGCGCCGAAGCGGGCTATGAGACGTGACAACGTGATAGGGTGCGTTTCGAACTCCGCAAAACGGCCACGGCGTAACGGCTAACCGAACGGTGAGTTCTGCGGAAAGAAGGGCCGAACTTGACTTGAAAGGGCCAAAAAGCGAGCGGCCGAGCAAAACAGAATCTCAAAAAATCCGTGCCTGAAACCCATATGCGATATTTAATTTCAACCAGGTGACATCCTTTAAAACGGCGCCAGTATATACGGCTTTTCCTCAAAATCAAGCAGCAATTCGAGAGGGTTGCGATAATCACATTCCGAGGCCGAATTTACCGGCCAGGCCTTGAATTTGGATAGTCCTTATACTGGGCTACTCTGTATATGGTCCGACCACTGGCTGAAGCAATCACTACAACATTTACCCCACCTGATTTACCCCACCTGAACGGGAAGGCCGGGCGCGGCTCCCGGGTATTTCGAACTCGCTGGTGTGTGCCTGGGACGTCCGCCCGAGAGTGAACGACAATACGGAACAAATAATATATGTCGCATGACAAATTTGCCTCCAGGTGGAATTCCGGTGTGCAAAAGCAGTCCGCAAAAATACGCGCGGTCGTGTCATCGGGGCCTTCCGCGCACCTTTATATGGTAAAATAAAAAGATAAAGACTGGAGTCCAGTTTGCGGCCGGCCGGATATCATGGTAGGATGATCAAACCGATGATTGACGCTGACCCGGCGGGGGAGAAGTGTTTGGAAAAACGGCACTGGCTGCGGCGGGATTGGCATGCTCATGTTCATTTTACGGGAAAGCGGCCCGGCAAAGGTTCACGGGTTTTCACTCGGCCGGCGAAGTTGAGGCGTCAAAATGAAACTCCTGACGGAATTGACTTGTGTTTTACTGGGGCATTGCTGGACTGAAGGGGCCACCACCACAACGGAAGAATTCGCCGATATGGGGCATCCGTCCATAACTCTCAGCTACCGCAAGTGCGGCCGATGCGGACTGGAAGAACACGAGCGATCGGGATACACGCTGGTGGAGGAATTGAAGGCAAAACGCCTCAAATCCGCTTCATCGTCGGCGGAACGGGAACCCGCCTCGAAATAGATTTGAGACCGTGCCCGCTGTACCGTGATGAGGTGCCGCGATGACCGCCGACCGCACGACGGCGGCCGGGACCGGAAAAGGTGCGGAGGGCGGGTACGTATGGCGACGACGGGGCGGTTTGCCCGTCGGGACCGCTGAAGGCGAAAGGGCGTACGATAGATGGATTGATGGCCCCGACGGGCCGTTTGACGATAGGGGGGGATTGAGCGCGTTGAAGATCCGCGCCGCTTTTGCCGTGCCCCTGATGGGGCCTCGGCAAGCCGGGGGGCGAAGGAAGAAAGAAAGGGGAAGGTCGGCATGTTGAAAGCTGTCAAGAAGAAACGGGCGTCTGAAGATGTGGCCGAACAGATCGTCAACCTGATCATGAAGGGAAAATTAAAAAAGGGGGATCAGCTCCCGACGGAACGGGAACTGACGGAAACCTTCAAGGTGTCGCGCACCACGGTTCGAGAGGCCATTCGTTCGCTGGAGCAGAAGAAGCTGCTCGAGATCCGGCAGGGCAACGGCACCTATATTCTGGCCTCGGGCCAGGAGGCCGACATGACGACGTTGGCCGCCAGCCTTTTTAACGAAAAAGATGACCTGATGGACATCTTTTATCTTCGCAAGATCGTGGAACCGTCCATAGCCCAATTGGCGGCCGGATTCGCTACGCCCGCGGACATCGCGGAACTGGAAGTGAACCTGCAGACGCAGGACGAGAACATCAAGAACGGCAGGAATTTCGTTCCCGATATACAATTCCACCTGGCGCTTGCACGAATTGCTCGGAACCGCGTCCTGGGCCGGCTCCTCTATGCCCTGGTGGACCTCATGGCGGGGATCCGTGAAAACACTCTGGCGAACCCCGTTCGGGCCGAGAGATCGTTTCAAGGCCATAAGGCAGTGCTCGAGGCTGTCAAAAAAGCGGATCCCACCACGGCCCGGAACCGCATGCTCGATCATCTCAATGAGATCGAGGCCGTCCTTTTCAAGGGGAAGAAGACGGGCGCGAGAAGCAGGCAGCCGGCGTAAGAGGCCGGAGAGACGGGAGCGAGTGAGCGCGGACACGGGAACCATGCCTGCGCGTTATCGAACGTTTACGAGGAAATTCAGTGGCTACGATTGAAGAGGTGAAGCGGTTTCTTGCAGGGCGTGGGATAGAGGTCCTGGAATACGAACAACCCACTCCCAATGCGGTCCTTGCGGCGGAGGCGGTGGGGTGCACTCCGGCCGAAATCGCCAAGAGCATTCTTTTTATCGTGGGAGGCGAGCCCGTGGTGGTGGTCACCTGCGGAAACCTGAAGGTGGCCGGGTCCAAGCTCAAACAGGCCACGGGTCTCAAAGGCAAGGCGCGTCTCCCCCAGGCGGGCGAAGTGATTCGACACACGGGTTATGCTCCGGGCGGGGTCTGTCCTTTTCTGTTGCCCGAAGGCCTGCGGGTTCTCGTAGACACTTCGATGAGAATGTTTGAAACGGTCTATGCCGCAGCGGGAAACGATCACTCCGCAGTGCCGGTTACGGTCGATCAGCTCCTTGAAATCACGGGCGGGGAAGAAGCGGACGTCTGTGTGGCCGCTGCCGCCGCGTCCTGAAAGAAGCGGGACGGCGCCCGCGTTAAAAGCCTTCCGGGAAGAGCGTTCGGGGCTGTCGGCCGCCCCCCGCATGCCCTGCAATGCGATCGACTTCCAGTACATGGACGGCCTGCGCACGGTACCGGCGCTGTTTCGGTGGCAGCCTCCCGGTGGTGGCGCTAAAGAGGGCAAGGCTTCGTGGTGACGGCCGGGCCGGGTACCGGGTTGTTGCCCCATCGGGTGCGGATTTCCTTTCAGGCACCGGCGAAGCGGGCCATTGGCGGGGACTTTGCAGCCACTTTCCCACACTGGAGGAGGTTGCGGATTGCACGAGATCCGCAACAGTGAACCATCGTTCCACACAACAGGTACTTTTGTGCCCCCGCCGATGTCCTCGAGCCTTTTGCAGCAAAACCCGGCCTGAGGTCTCACCCGGATTGTGGCGGCACTTGGCCGCACAACCTTCGGATCGCTCTCGATTCAGTCCACAAGCACCTTCTCCATAACGGGTTCCTCCACTCCGCCGGCCTGGCAGATGAGGTGGCTCAGCCCGTGCACGAACATGACCGCACCGGTAATGGGGAAGACGACGTACACATAACCGACGGGAATCATGGCCTGCAGGCTGATCTGGCCAAGGTTTGCATGAACCAGTTCCACCCCGTAATAGATCATGATGAAAACCAGCGCGAGCAGAATGAGTTCCCGGATGATCCTGACCACCCGCTGCACGCCTTGCGGCATACGGACGATGAGGAAATCGAAGGCCATATGCTCATTGCGCTTGTATGCGACACATGCGCCGAAGAAAGTGACCCAAACCAGTGTGAAGCGTGAGATTTCCTCCATGCTGGCAAACGAGATGTTGAAGAGGTTCCGTCCAAAGATCAGAAAGATGAGACACACCGTCATGACCAGGAGGCAGGCGCTCATAATCCAGATACACATCGTATCGAGCACGTTGCTCAGTTTCTTCAGGGCATCCATTTTGTGACCTCCCCTGGGCTATTTCATCAATATCGGAATGGTTGTGATGATCTGCGGAATGAATAACAAGAGCAACACATCGATTGCCAGGGTCACCATAAAGGGCATCAGCTCTGAAAGCAGGTCGTCGAACTTCATGCCCGTGAGACCGCAAACGACGTACACGCAAAGCCCGACCGGAGGAGTCAGAAGTCCCAGTCCCAGGGTGGCGATCAGGACGATACTGGCCACGATGGGGTCGATCCCCGCGGCCACTATAACGGGGGCGATGATGGGCACGGTGAGGATGATGGCCGCATTGGCATCGAGGAACATCCCCAGAATGATGTACAATGCCACGAACCCGAGGAGCAGGACGTTTCGCGACATGTTGAGGGAAACGAAAAAGTTGCTCAGCAGTTCAGGGATGTTGTTGATCGTGAGGACATAGGAGAAAGCGGATGCGCAGGCGATGACCATCATGACTGTCGCGGTCATGCGGCCCGAATCCACGATGATCTTCGGCAACTGCTTCCACTTCAGTTCCCTGTAGACGAAAATCGCCAGGAACAGGGAGTAAAGCATGGCCAGAACGGCTGCCTCGGTGGGAGTTGCAATACCCGAGATGATGCCCCCGATGATGATGACCGGGGACACCAGGGCGAGGAAGCCGTCCCGTCCTTTTTTGCAGATGGTTTTCGGAGAGAACCCGATCGAGCTTTTATAACCTCTCTTCACCGAAATCACCGTGGACGTGGCGATCAGAGAGCCTCCGATGAGGAGTCCCGGACCGAACCCGGCCATGAAGAGATCACCGACGGACAGTCCGGCGCAGAACCCCCACAGGATCATGGGAATGCTGGGTGGTATGATGATCCCCAGGGGCGCGGCCGAAGCGGTGAGCGCGGATGGGTACTTGATCCCGTAGCCTTTCTTGTCCATCGCCGGGATCATCAGGCTGCCGATGGCCGAGGCGTCGGCGATGGCCGAACCGGACACTCCTCCCATGAACATGTTGGCGACGATGTTTGCGGCCGCCAGGCCTCCGGGCAGGAACCCGACCAGGGAATCGGCGAAATCGATGAGCCTGTGAGTCACGCCGCCCTTTTCCATGATGCTCCCGGTCAGGATAAAGAAGGGTATGGCCAGGAGCAGCCAGGAATTGGCCCCGGAAAACATTTTCATCAGGACGGGCACCAGGGTGTCCATGTCCATGGCCGTGAGACCTACGGCCGTCGCGCCCATCAGCGAAAAGGCAACCGGCACGTTCAGGAGAAGGAGGATGCAGAAAGCCGCAAACAGGGTTATCCCGACTTCCATGGCTTATACCTCGTCTTTCGTTCTTCTCACTTTCACACCCGCGAGGTCCTCGTAAACGGTTATGATGGCCGAGTTATCGTTGCGCCCTTTGCCTTTCAACTGCGCCGTTTTGAAGAGTTCATGAACCTGATTTGTGGCGAAGAGGGGAACTTTCAGCGTGTTGGCCATATCCACCGCGAGACCTATATCCTTGGTATGAAGATCGATGGTGAACCCGGGGGCGAAGTTGCCGTCCAGTATCACGGGCATTCGGTCTTCCAGCGCCCAACACCGGCCGGAACCGTTGACGACCACTTCTCTCATGATCGCGGGGTCCACTCCCGCCTTTACGCCCAGCACAAAGCCTTCGGACATGCTGACCAGGTTTACGGCGGACATGAGCTGGTTGACGACCTTGACGGTCTGCCCGGCTCCCACGCCGCCGCACAAAACGATGCGTTTTCCCATGGCGGAGAAATACGGCTGCGCCTCGTCCAGGAGTGCTTTATTCCCTCCGACCATAATTGTGAGCCCACCGTTCACCGCCCCGATCTGGCCGCCGCTGACCGGGGCGTCGATGAAGTCTATGCCCTGGCCTGCGAGTTGTTCGCCCAGTTTCTTGGTGACCACGGGCGAGATGCTGCTCATGTCTATGATGAATGCTCCCGCGGTCATCTTTTCCAGCAACCCGTTTTTACCGTTTATCACCGCTTCCACGTGAGGGCTGTTGGGCAGCATCAGGATGACGGTCCGGACCTGTGCCGCCACATCGGCGGGAGAGCCTGCCACGGCGACCTTGTCCTGCGATGGCAGAAGTTTGACGCGTTCCTTATCGATATCGAAGACCACCAGATCGAAACCCGCTTTTTGCATGTTGGAGGCCATGGGAAGCCCCATGACTCCCAACCCGATAAAACCGACTTTTTTTGAATCTCTCATTGCAGAACCCTCCCCCAGGTATTCATTCAAATCCCCGGATTTCTCACCGGTGAGGCAGGGGCTGCGGGGCCGCCGCCTCACCGGGCCAAAGGGGGTTTGAACGGTGATGTCTGAAGCTGTATCGATAACGCCGTTTCAATCTCCCGACCGGTCGGATCGACCCCGGGCGGAGGACCTGCCCCGCCCGGGGCTTCCCGTCATTGGGCGGGATAAAACTGGGTTAAATCCGTTTCCTCGTCGTATTGACGCAGCATATCGAGGCCGAGAACTTCCGTGATGATGACGTCCACGGTGGTCAGCGTGGGGTTTTCCCCTTTCACCAGGTGGCCGCCGAACACGTTGCCTTCCTTGTCGCACATCGCCGCATGGAAATGGATGTCATAGTTCCCGTCCTTTTGACACATCACGCCGGTCCCGTTCAGGAACTCGACGGGGCCGGACTTGCGGTTGACATCCCCGTAGCCTGCACCGACTTTGGCTTTGGAATTGGGAACCAGGAACATGTATCCGGCTTTTTGAAAACTTCCGAAACAATTGACCAGGGCGTGCTTGATTCCGTTGGCGCGGCAGGCTTCTTCAATTCCCACCAAGACGTCCGTTCCCGGCAAAATGCGGGCCGCTACTACTTTCCCGGCCGTACCTGCTGCGTGCTGTACTCTGATTTCGTTACCCATTGATAAAATCTCCTCATTTCGTGTAGTTTCATCCGGAAGCAATTCTCGTGGAAGCGATGTTCCGCCGGGCCAGAGGTGATTCCGTCGCAAAAAGCACGGCGGCTTCCGGACTCCGATGTTCCACTTCACGGTGAAAACGGACGCTATTTGCCGGCTTCCAGTACCTTGTTGAGGAAGGCGACGAATTCGGGTCCGAATGTTGCCTGGTACTTGGGATATGCTTTTTCCTGAACGATTTTCACGAACTCGTCCCGTTTGATCTGGTCGCCGCTCAAAACCTGCAATCTTGTCCTTGAGTTCGGCCAGAATGGCCTTCTCTTCGTTTATGGACTGTGCGGCCCACAAGGGAGCCGTTTCCTTGGCCGCGTCCACGAGGGCTTTCTGCTGAGAACCGGAGAGCTTATTCCACGTCTTGTTGCTGAAGGCCACGATGTTGGGGGTGTATGCGAAATCCATCACCGAGAGGTATTTCTGCACTTCGTAGAAACGCTGGCCTTTGACATGCATCAGGGGATTGTGCTGTCCGTCCACGACGCCGCGGTCAAGAGCGATATAAAGTTCGGTGAAGGCGAGAGGCACGGGCACCGCGCCCAGGGCTTCCAGGGCGTAACTGTAAACGGGAACTTCAGGGCTGCGGATCTTGAGGTCTTTCATGTCCGCGGGTTCTTTGATCGGGCGCACCTTGTTGGTTATCTGACGAAATCCGTGGTCCCAGATGGCCACGGGCTTCAGGCTGGCTTTCTGCTCCAGCTTCGTGAGCAGGTCATCGCCGATGGGGCCGTTGACGACCTTGAGGACATGTTCGCTGTTTTTGAAAAGGAAAGGGACCTCAAAGGCGCCCATGACGTTGTAGCTGGAGGCGAAGAGGCCGGAGGAGACGATGGCGCCGTCGACGGTGCCCATGCGCAGACCTTCCACCAGTTCCGCCTCGTTGCCGAGTTGGGAAGAGTTGTAAATCTTGATTTTCACCTGGCCGTTCGTCTTCTGTTCAACCAACTTGACAAAGATGTCGGCTGCCCCCTGCTGCGGGCTGACCGGGGCGCCGACATGGCCCACTTTGATCTCGATGGGCCCGCCTTCCTTGGCGGATTGCGCCGGCCTGATGTCCCATCCCAGGGTAAAGACGAATACCAGGACTGCAAAAATGACCATTAGTTTTTTTTGCATGGATAATCCCCTGTAATGTGCTGGTTGGTTTGCAAATCTGCCCCCTTCCCGGGAACTCACCCGATGTCGATGATCACCTTACCGGCATCCCCGCTTTCGGCGAGAAGGATCGCGTCCTCGATTTTCTCCAGTGGGAAAGTGTGCGTAATGACAGGTGTTATGTCTACCCTGCCGCTCGTCAGAAACTCCTCTGCCAGGTACCAGCTCTTATACATTTCTCTGCCGGTTACGCCGTAGATCGTAGCTTCCTTGTAAATTACCCCGTTGACCAGGTCCAAGGGCACTTCGTCACGGTACAATCCGATCAGCGCGGCCCACCCTCCTTTCCTCAGACTTTTCAAACCGGCCTTCAGTGCCTGCCCGTTGCCGGACAGCTCGATGAGCGCTCCGGCCCCGAGTCCTCCCGTGTGTTCCAGGATGAACTCGGCGGGATTTATCTTTGCGGAGTTGATGACGTAATCGGCTCCCATCTTCCTGGCCAGTTCCAGCCGGACGTCCTTGATATCCACCGCGAAGACCTTGGATGCGCCGGATGCCCTGGCCAGGCCGACGGCGAACAATCCGATGGGGCCGCAACCCGTAACGATGGTGGGGACCCCTGCCACCTGGTCCCTGGTCACGCCGTGGACGGCGATGGAAAAAGGTTCGTAGACGGCGCCGATGGTGGGATCCAGGTCGTCGGGAAGCTTCCATGCACAGACTTCGGGAAGCGCATGATATTCGGCGAACGCCCCTTCGACGTGAACCCCGATGATCTCCATGTTTTGGCAAATGTGCTGTTTCCCGGTACGGCACAGCATGCAGGTCCCGCAGGGGACATGGGTTTCCGCGGCGACGAGATCCCCCACTTGCAGGGACTTGACGGCCTTGCCCACTTCAACGACCCGGCCGGAATACTCGTGCCCGATCACCATGGGGTTTTTGGCGTTCACGTTTTCGCACCAAGGGCTCCAGTGGTACAGGTGGATGTCCGTGCCGCAAATGGCCCCCTTTGCGACTTTCACCAACACTTCGTCATCCTTGATCTGCGGCACTGCAACGTCTTTGACGGTCACACCCTTGCTTCTGTTTTCCTTTACCGCTGCTTTCATCGAACTTCCCCTTTCTTTTGCTTTGCCTGTCTTGAATGGCGTTTCGTCCGGGCCCTGGCGGCCGCGAACTCAGGCGCCCCAGCGACGACACCGCCCGCCGTCCGGCCTTTCCGCGGGGCCGTCCGCGGCAGGAGCGATGCGGGGTTTTCGGATCATCTGACATCCTTCCACTGCCTGTACTTTCGCTTCAGGAGCAGAATCCCGTCGGCGAACGTGGTTTCCGAACCGAAGCCGCCGGCCTTGGTGATTATTCCCACTCCGTCCAGAGGCCCTCCCAGGATCCTTCCGCACGGGACCCCCGGCTCCAGTTCCTCGTCGACCTGAATTCCCACCGCCTTGAGTCCGCGGAGGACGTGAAGCGCCGTCGCACCGCCGGTAACGATGAGCCCGGAAACCGAATGTCCCCGGATCGCTTCCTTCATGACCGCCTGCATCCCTCTGGCAATCGCCTCCGCGGCTTCCGGTTCGCTTATCCCTTTCTCCCTGCTCGTTTTCTTTACCCTGTCCCGATCGTAGCCGTAGTGGCAGGTCCTGATTATCACGTCGCTGTCCGCGGTCAGGACCTTGCCGATTTCCTCCGCGTGCGGGGCCTCACCGACTTTCTCCATGAGTTCCACGGGGTCGATGTAAACCTCTTCGGCGTCCCCTTTGGACAGAAGGAAGTCGGACATGGCATCGTTTTGCGGGTTGACGCTGCCCACGACGACGCAAACGGGAGGAATATTCGGGAGGATCTTTCGTCTCCGGTTCCTGACAATGCCGTCGGAAAGCGCGGCCGAACCGCTGAAAATAAGAGGAGGCAAAAGGCTTGTATCGATGGAGGAGATGGTGTTCAGGTCCTCATCGTCTATCGCATCGATGAGTATGAGTGCCTTGCCTTTTGCGGATAACCGCTTCAAGTATTCCGTTAGCGCAACCGGTCCCAGGGACACGGTTGAATGGTGAATCAGTTCCACGGGCAGGCTGGTCTGTTTTTTCAGAATATCGGGCAGGTACGATTCCCGGATGGGGAAACGGGGGTCCTGTGCGATAGCCGTTTGACTTATCGTTACCCCGTTGACCAGAAGTTCGCCGCTTTTTACAATCCTCCCCGTTTTGGGAAAGGCCGGACAGATGATGGAAAAGGTCAGGTCCAGCTCTTCCATGATGGCTTCCAATTCGGTTCCGATGTGCCCTCGGCAGGTGGAATCGATCTTCTTGTAAACCTGACCCACTGAAAGTTGCTTCAGATAGTCACAGACCTCAACGATGCATTCTTTGGCTTCCCGGAAGGGAAGTTCCCTGGTATTGGTCGAGATGGCCACCACGTCACAGTTTTCAAGGTTGTGGGTTTTCCCTTCCGGGAAATTGATCACGAAACTCTTGTAGCCGTAGTTGCTGAATGTAACCGCCGTATCACTCGATCCGCTTAAATCGTCAGCTATGATTGCGTAGTGTACCAAGGCGCACACTCCTCTGGAGGTTTCGCAGCCGGACGGTCCCTGTGGTTCTCACCTGTGGACACGAAAGGAAAAGTCCGTGGAGTCGGTGAGCTGCGTTTTGCCGCGATTGGCAATGCGGCGTCCGGGTGCCTTTTCGCCGGTTTGGGGGGCTTACAGTTCTCCCCGCGGGCAATGCGTCAAATGAGGACGAAAAACGTATGCATGTGGACGGGGAAATAGACTGAAACCCTCGTCGGGAACCGGCGCGGCCTCAGAAAAATATGGCGGGTGAGTCTGTAACCTTCCGGTGTTGCTCATCGCAGGCTCCTCACTTTTCGAGTGTTGTAGAACCGCTTGTATTCCGGCCTGTACTGTCGCTTTATGCGGAGAATCTCCGCTCGCAAACCGCCAATATCTTTGTGCAAGAAATCTGCCAGTCCCTATTGGATGAGAATTATGTGTTGCAGGAACACGGAAAGGGGGCCCGGCGAGTTTCCGCCGGTGACGGGGCGGCTGTTGCTATCGTTGCAAATGCAACGTTGCGAATGCGACACTACAACAGCGGGCGAGGCCTGCCGACCGGCCTTCCGGGAATGGCGGTCACATGGACCGGGAACACGGCCCGGGGGAGTTTTCGAGAGCCTGGCAAGGCCCGTAAGGGGCCGGTGCAGCGGAAGGTTTCATCCCGAGTTACCCACAGAATAGAGTCCCGAGATACCCATTTTGATGCTTCGCGGGTGAGGCGCAGCATCATGGATAATTGCGTTCAGGAAAGCAGCAAGCAATGTTTCTCAAGAGAGCGGGGACCGCTGGGGAAGTATTTCGGGAGTTGTCGGCCATGCACGTGGCTTTTTCCCTTCTGCCCGGTTGAAAAGGTGAGGACCGGAGGTGAGGGCGGCTCCATTCGATCGAAACGGCGGAGCGCTTATTGGGTTGTTGCCTCGGCGCGGACGCAAGCGAGTTCGCGAATGCCCGGGGAGAGAATCCGGATGGGAGCGGTATCAGCAAAAGGTTGGTTCGTCATTTTCGCGGAAGTGACTGTGCCGCAATCCGCTTCCTGACCGTTTACAATTGTAGTCTCGATAAGTTACCGAGGCAAAGACACGCCAAAATGCATTTGCACGCAGCCCCGGAAGCGGAGGCCCCGTGACATTACAGTCAACTTACTGATAATATTATATAATATTATTTGACGGTGTTTTTGCTTCCGTATCTTCCCCGCCTTGCCCAGGCTTTTCCCTCAACCTCAGTCCCGCACGGAAAGCCCTATCCGCGGGACTGCAACCTTTTGAGCCTGCGCCAGAGTGTGGAACGATGGATGCCCAGTGCTTCGGATGCACGGGTGGCGTTGCCCTTATATCTCTCGAGCACACTGATGAGCAGGTTGTCGTCTATCTTCCGGCTCGGATAGACCGGAGGCTCGCCGACTTTCGTCGAGTGCGTAAGGGAACCCAGTAATTCCGACACGTTGCGCACCGTGATGACGCCGCCCTCGTTAAGGACGACCAAGTGCTCTATGAAATTGTAGAGCTCCCTCACGTTTCCGGGCCAGTGGTAGTGGAGAAGCGGGCTGAAGGCATCGGGTGTACAGCGCGACTGAGGAGAGATCTTCCGGAATATGTTCCTGGCGAGCAGGACCGTGTCGCCTTCCCGTTCCCGCAGAGGAGGAATGGTCAGAGTGAGCACGTTCACCCTGTAAAACAAATCCTCGCGGAACCTGCCGGCCTGCACGGCGCGCCAGAGGTCGGAATTGGTGGCGGCTACGATCCTGATATCCACGGGAATAACCCGGTCGTCGCCCAGTCTCAACAGTTCTTTTTCCTGCAGGACACGCAGGACCTTGGCCTGAACGGAGAGACTCATATCGCCTATTTCATCCAGGAAGATCGTTCCCTGGTGAGCCTGCTCGAACAGGCCCATCTTTCCGCCTTTTCTGGCGTCCGTGAAGCTGCCTTCCACGTAGCCGAAGAGTTCGCTTTCCAGGAGCGACTCGGGAAACGAAGCGCAGTTTACGGCCACGAACGGTCCGCCGGCCCTGGGGCTGGCATTGTGTATGCTCTGCGCGAACATTTCCTTGCCCGCGCCGGTCGGCCCGGTAATGAGGACCGTAGCGTTGGAGGAGCTGATTTTTTGCGCCCTGATGAGGACTTTCCTGATCTTCTCGCTCTCTCCCACGATGTCCCCAAACGTGTACTTGGCCACGTGACCGCGGGCGTACAGTTTCTTCCTGAGTCTTGTTTCCACTTCCTGTATCTGTTTCAGCGGCTTCAGGACAACGATGTACCCGGTCACCCGGTTCGTTTTGTCCGCGATAACCTGCTGACTCAGAAAATACTGCTGTCCCGCCAGGGTAACCAGGTCTTCATTGCCCTGGAACTTCGGGAGCAGCTTTTCGATGTGCCTGCCCAGGATTCTTTCCGGTGCGAGTCCCAGGTATTCCTGGACCGTCGGGTTACAGTGCGTAACTTTCCAGTCGTCGCCGACGGCGAGAATGCCTTCGGCCACGGCGTCCAAAATCGCCCGCAGCCTGTTCTGGGCCAGCGCCTCTTTCCTCCGGAGCATCGCCAGCTCTTCGGCTCTTTTCAGTGCGGTGTAAATGGCCCGTTTCCCGGAAGAAATGAGGACCCCCTGTATTCCCAGTTTCAGGGCGATTTCCACGGAGATGGTATCCCCCACGACAATGGACAGGCCCCTGGCCGCTTCCCTCGACAACTGCTCTTCCAGTTCCCCCGGGTTTTCAACTGGGATTTCGAGAACTTCCATGTTCAGGTGCTTCCCCAGCGAAGAGGCGTCGTAAATCATGTTGGGGTAGCCCACGATTCCGATTTTTCCCTTGCGGCCGCCGTCGAAGCAGGTGGCTTTGTGCAAAGCCTCGCACAGATCTATGCTTGATACGTTGATGGGTACCACGGGAGTGTTTTTGACGGCTTGCTGAATGGCCAGAAAAGTGCCTCCCCGGCTGATTATCGCTTCGGTTCCAGCCTTTTCAGCCTGCCTGGCCAATATGGCGCCTTGGGAAAGGTTGCCTAACATAATCGGGCAGTTAAATTCACCGTCCTTGATGACCATGTGGGCGACTTCCGCTACTACTTCGTTTGGAGCAATCAATGCAAGGTTAGGATTCACAGGCCACTCTCCCCGATATTCAGATCTCTGGTGAGCAGGTGAAATCTTGCAGGCCCGTCTCGCTTGGATCGAGACGCCGAATGCTCGTGGCAAGAATCGTCATTGCATAAAAGGAGCCATCACGGGGGAAAGGGGTTGAATATGGACGAGCGAGGAAAAACGGTTTGGGAAACCTGGAACATGGGAATGGTTTGCACTGTGGTCTTGTGATCGAATCCTGAAGGTTCTTTGTCGTTACGCACGGATCCTCCATAATGTCGTGCTGCTGCCAGCCCCGGTCGTCGGTTTGGAGGAGGGGACAGCGATATCGTTTTAAGGTTGGAATAGCGCTATTCTAAACGAAAAAATGTGGAGAAGGGGGATTTTTCCCTTGTTCGAGGGTTTATTTTAGGTTGGCTCCATAAAATCCGGCTGCATCCGGTGCTGCAAGCCGCGCGCTTCGGTGATCAGGAATGTGGAGAGCAGAACCGCGGCGGCGAAGAAAAGCCTCATGATAATGGGGGATTTCCATCATGCTTCCTGGCCGGTACTGATCCCCGGCACGAAACGAGCGAAACCCGCGGAGGGCAGTACCGCCCCCACGGGATCGCCACGATGCCGGGGTTCCGTATAGAAGCACAACATCCGACCCGGCCGGCAAAAGCGAGGCTCAAAATACAACAACCTGAGCCGGAAGCGGGAGCGAATGGTTGTCGGGGTTTCCCCTCGCGAAAAGGGGGGAACCCGGTTTCGAAGCCGGCCGGTGTCTCTGCTGGGCCCGAGCGATGCCCGACCCCCTCCGCCGATGGCGCCCGACCGCAAAAAACCTGTCTACTTCCCGTCGTGAGTAAAATATAATTCACGGGATTTGACGGAAACAGACGAGACTTTCGTAGAATTGCACATGGACCCTCCCGACCCTCCGGATCGATATACGGGCGTCGCATCGATCGAAATCCTCATCGATCTTTCAATCCCCCGAACGGTTTGAAGAATCGGCCCACAGCGATCGGACACGCGATTGCGATGCGGGAAGGTCCGGAAAGGAGCTTACAGGATTGCCAGGAAACGGTTCCCATCGACCTCAGCCCGGTATTTCGAAAATGCTGGTGCTTCTCCTGGCGATAGCCAGCGGAGCGGTGGTTGCAAACCTCTACTACTGCCAGCCGCTCCTCACCGCGATCGCCCGCGACCTCAGGGTTCCCGAGACACGGGTGGCTTTCATTCCCATGCTGACACAGATAGGCTACGGCCTGGGGCTGCTCTTCCTCACCCCGCTCGGCGACAGAGCGGAACGGCGGCGGCTCATCGTCACGATGGTGGTGCTCGCCGCGGCCGCCCTGGTGCTCACGGCCATCGTGAGATCCGCGCCGATCGTGATCGGAGTCAGCCTTCTCATCGGCCTCTTTTCGGTCGTACCGCAGATGATTGTCCCTTTCGCCGCGACCCTGGCCGCACCGGCGGAACGGAGCAGGGTTGTGGGAACGGTGATGAGCGGTCTGATCATCGGCGTCCTTCTTGCCAGAACGGTGAGCGGAATCGTCGGGGCGCATCTGGGCTGGCGTTCCGTCTACTGGGCCGCCGCCGTATTCATGCTCGTTCTTGCCGGGCTGCTCCGGCTCGGCCTCCCGCACAGTCGTCCGGAGGCCGTCCTGAAATACCACGAACTCCTCACGTCTCTGCCGTCGCTTTTGAGGGAGATTCCCGCGGTCCAGGAAGCGGCCGTGACCGGCGGCCTTCTTTTTGCCGCGTTCAGCGCTTTCTGGACCACACTGGTTTTTCGCCTCGAAGCTCCGCCTTTTTATTACGGCACTCAGGCGGCCGGCATCTTCGGCCTCGTGGGAGCGGCGGGGGCGTTTGCCGCGACCCTGAGCGGCCGTCTTGCGGACATGGTGGCCCCGGTTAAAATTGTCCTGATGGGCATGGGGGTGGTGATCCTGGCCTGGATTGCGCTGTGGCTCGGGGATGGTTCACTGTGGTGGCTCGCCGCGGGAGCGATCGTCCTCGATTTCGGGGTCCAGGGATCGCACGTCGCCAATCAGGCGCGGATTTTCGCCATGCGGCCCGAGGCCAGGAGCCGGATCAACACCATTTACATGGTTTCGTTTTTTGCGGGCGGGGCATTGGGGTCCCTTGCGGGGGCGCTCATCTGGACCCCGTACGGCTGGACCGGGATCTGCCTGTTCGGCATCGCGATCATGGTCCTCGCGTTTGCTATACAGGTTCCGCTCGCCAGGCGTGGGACCGTCCGAAAGCGGGAATAGTGGCCCCGCCGCCTTGCCGCCTTGCCGCCTTGCGTGCGGGGCCCGGGCCGGCTCGGAGCGGGGGGGATCTCTTCCGGCTGTCCTGCCCACGGCGCAGGAATCCCGCGCCGTTCCGGTCGCCTCGCTCCACTTGTCCGATATGGGAAAGCCACGATATTTTACTATGTTACCGTTCATTCCGTTTTGCATCTCAACTCGTTTGTGATAGCCTTGTCCCTTCCGAAAGCGGTAGAGCACCCAGGTGCCTGGGGCTGGTGCGTGATGGCGGACCGGGCGCGGTGGAAGTCGTTTGTCGCACAAAGCTCCGGGAGCGGTCCAAAGCGGGGGTAATACCGAATCGAGTTCAAGCCCAGCCGCCGCGTCCTCGGGCGCGGTTTGAACGAGAATGAAACTTGGACCTTCGCGCTGCCGGACGCATCATTCTACAGGAACAAGCTCGGAACGGCCGGGCATGCTTTTGCCCCGATGAAGTTTCATATAAGAGAGCGGTGACCGATGTTTCTCAGGAGAGTGGGGATCTGCGCTCCCACACCCGCACGCCGCACCACGGCTTTGCGTGTCGCTGCCGCATTGCCGCGAGCGCCGGGCGTTCGGTCTCACTCGCCGGTGCGCGGCGGCAACCCCTGAGGGGTGGGGGAATCATTCCCCCGCTCTTTTTGGGGGAGGGTCGACACTATCGTATCGAAGGCAACTCAGAATAAGGTGCCTGCCGGGCACACTTCCGGGTGGTTTGCAGGAAAGAGGACTTGCCGGTTTCAGCGATGAAAGTCAAGGATCTGCTTCAGGTTCTGGATGTCATTACGGGCGGGCGCTGCGTTCGGGACGCAGCGGTTTCCGGCGGCGGAGAAAACCGCTTCGTCGTCACGAAGTCTTCCGGCATTCCCGGCAAGGAATGCACCGAGCTGCCGGGCCTCGTCTACGGCGACCCTGATCGGCCGGTGCGGAAGGTCGCCGTGGTGATGACGCTCACGGAATCCTGTATCGAACTCGCGGCGGCAACGGGGATCGATGCCATTGTCGCTCATCACCCGGTGGCGGATGCGGCGAGCTGCGGCGGAGTGACCCTCCAGAATTACCTGTCGCTCTACGGCATCGCCGTTTTTGAATTGCACGAGGCGTTTCACGGGCTGCATCCGGGGATCGCATACATCCATGGGCACCGCGCCTTTCGCACGGAGATCGCCTACGGGGGGATTCCGGGAAACGTGATGCATGTGGGCAGGGTGATCGAGGGGATTGGCACGCTTTCCGATATTGTTGCACGGATCGACGTGTTTTCCGGCCTCGATGAGGAAATGGAACTGCTGTCGGCGGAAAGGCGGGTGCGTGGGAGTTCGTCCATCGACGAGGCGATCGTTTCGGCCAGGGGGAAGATCCTGCTGGGAAAACCGGGAGACCCGGTGGCCACGATCATCCACATTTTCCCGCACACGGGTTTTACGGCCGGGCACCTGGCCATGGCGAAGGCGGAACACCCGGAAGCGGATACGGTCATCGCCTCGATCAGCCGTTCGCTGCCCGGCAGTGAGCTCGTAAGAACGGCCGAAGCACTGGGGCTTCATTTTGTGCTCGGCAACTCCCATGCCCTTGAAATACTGGAAAACGGGCTGCCGCTTGCGGCCGCCATACGGAAACTTTTGCCACGGGCGGAGGTTTTCGTTTTCCGGGAGAGAGTCACATCGACGCCGATTTCCATGGCGGGAAATTCGATTGTGAGAGAATATGCGGATACAATGGCAGAGCAGTTTCTGGTTCCGCGCAAGAGCACCCCGAACTGATCCCTGAGAAGGAGGTAGAGATGGCGGAGAAAAGGCGTTTGGCGGCGGTCGCTTTCCTGGCGGCGGCCGTGCTTTTCATCGGTGCATGGGGCCCCGGCGCCCTGGCGCAGACGGCGGACAAGAAGGGCCCGGCATGGGCCGGCGGGTTGACCCCGCTGCCGCAGGAGACGACCGTCAAGGTGGGGATGAAACAGGTCATATCCGATGCGGGAATACTGATCGGCATGGCCAAGGGCTATTACAAGGACCTGGGGATCGTTATCGAACCGATCCAGTTCAATTCCGGGCAGGAAATGATCAATCAACTCGCGGCCGGGCAGTTGGACGTGGGAGCGTGTGTCACTTCGGCCGGTCTTTTCAATGCCATGTCGCGCGACATCCCGATGAAGATCGTCGCGGACAAGGGGATCAATGTTCCCGGGAAGGGCTATTACCGACTGGTCGTCCGGAAGGACCTCGCGGGGAAAATCAAAGACTTCAAGGACCTGAAAGGCCTGAAAATCGCCATCGTGGGGACGGCGTCGCTGGATGAAATTTCTCTTGTCCGGGCGCTTGAAGCGGCTAAGCTGACGAAAAAAGACATCGATATGCAGGTCATCCGGTCATTTCCGGATATGCTCGTGGCCTTGGGGAACGGCAGTATCGACGCCGCGATGCTGATCGAGCCCTTTGTCGCGCAGGGCATCGCAAAAGGAATCCTCGACCCGTGGAAGGACCCCGGAGAATATGATCCCGAAGCTCAAACCGCTCTGCTGGTTTACGGTACCAGCCTGACTAAACGCCCGGAGCTCGCGAACCGGTTCATCGTGGCGTATATCAAGTCCCTGAGGGATTACAACGATGCCTTCTTCAAGGACAGGAACAAGAAAGAAATCGTCGACGTTCTCGTAAAGTATTCGGTTATCAAGGATCCGGCCCTCTACGATCAGATGTTTCCGACCGGGCTCAATCCCGACGGTTATGTCAGGATGAAGGGCATCGACATGGACCTGCAATGGTACAGGGAAAACAACCTGCTGCAAAAGGATGTGAAAGCGCAAGATGCGGTTGACAACCAATACGTCGATTTTGCTCTGAAGCAGCTTGGAAAATACTGACAGGTAATGGAAATGACGAAGAACGTTAGCCGTAGAGTCATCATGAACACCCTATCCGTGCTGTCGCCGCTGTCGCTGCTGGTGGTGTGGGAAGTGTTGGCACGGGTGGGGATCATCGATACGCGCCTTTTGTCCTGCCCCTCGCTCATCCTCCGGTCGCTGGTTCCCCTGGTGGTTTCCGGCGAGCTCCTGCACAACACCATGGTCAGCGTTCAGAGGATCGTCCTTGGTTTCATCGCCGGAAGCGTACCGGGGGTGCTGCTGGGGGTTGCCATGGGGCTGTCCCCCCTGGTGCGGTCCGCCATCGAACCGATGGTCCAGGCGACATACCCCATTCCCAAACTGGCGATCATGCCGCTCATCCTCCTGGTGTTCGGGTTGGGGGAATTGTCCAAGACATTCACCATCGCCATAGGGGTCTTCTACCTGGTGGTGATCAATTCCATGGCCGGCGTGCTGCACATCGAGAAAATATACCTGGATGTGGCCAGGAATTTCCGCGCCAGCCGGAAGGACTTTTACCTGACTGTCGCCATTCCGGGGGCGCTGCCCATGATCTTTACCGGGCTCAAGCTCGGGATGGGCATGGCGCTGATCCTGGTGGTGGCCGCCGAAATGTCGGCGGCCAAGGCGGGCGTGGGCTGGATGATATGGCGGGCTTACGATATGTTCGCCATCGAACAGATGTTTGTTGCGCTGATCATTTTGTCGGTACTCGGTTATCTGTTTTCCATCGTGCTCGATATCGCGGAGAACTGGGTCATTCCATGGAAGCGCCAGGAGTAAGCGGAATCATGAATTCGAATCATGCAAGTATCACGGTGGAAAATCTGAGCAAGTGTTTCAGTTCCCGGTCCGGCCCGGTCTACGCGCTTCAGGACATCCGGTTCAGCGTGGGTTCGGGGGAGTTTTTCTGCATCGTCGGACCCAGCGGCTGTGGAAAGACGACCCTGCTGCGCATCCTCGCGGGGCTGGAAACGGCGACCGGCGGGGACGTGACCGTTTCCGTGACCCAGAAGGACCGGCCGGAGAATTCGATGGTGTTTCAGGAGCAGTCCGTCTTCCCCTGGATGACGGTTCGCGATAACGTGGCGTACGGATTGAGGCTTCGGGGTATTTCGAAAAAGAAACGCCTGGAAACCGCCGAACACTACATCAGCATGATCGGCCTGTCCAAATTCGCCGATTGTTACCCTCACCAGTTGTCGGGCGGCATGAAGCAGCGGGTCAGCGTTGCCCGTGCTTTTGCCAACGACCCCGAGATCCTGCTGATGGATGAACCTTTCGGAGCCCTCGATGAGCAGAACCGCATCATTTTGCAGCAGGAGCTTCTCCGGATCTGGGAGGGAACGCGCAAGACGGCGGTTTTCATCACTCACAGCATCGATGAAGCCCTGTGCCTGGGCGATCGCATCATGGTCATGACGGCCCATCCTGGAACGATCAAATGCATCGTGGACAACGATCTCCCTCGGCCGCGGGACATTTCCTCCATCTGGAGCAGCCCTCAGTACCATAAACTGTTCCAGGAAATCTGGGGCATCCTCCGGGAGGAAGTGATGAAGGGGAAACAACTGGAAACGAGCTGTCAATGATCGGGGCATGAGGCGGGAATGAAGAGCGCGGCGCCGGTCCTCGAGGGGGCTGAGTTCGGGCGCTGCGGAGCGTGCGGGAAAAGAGGGGTGAGAAGGTATGGGAAATAAGATAGTGATCGTGGGCGGGGGATGGGCCGGTTGCGCGGCCGCCCTGGCCGTACGGAAGGCCGGGTGTGAAGCGGAACTGTTTGAACGGACCGACATGCTTCTGGGGACGGGACTGGTCGGCGGGATCATGCGCAACAACGGACGTTTCACCGCCGCGGAAGAAATGATCGCGATGGGCGGGGGTGACCTGTTCGAGGTCACCGATCGGAATTCCCGCCACCGCAACATCGATTTCCCGGGGCACAAGCACGCCAGCCTGTACGACGTGTCGACCATCGAGCCGTCGGTGCGCAGAGCGCTCACCGATGCCGGGGTGACGGTTCACCTCAAGACCCGCGTGGACAACATCGAACAGCGGGACGGCGCCATCGTGGGGGTTATCGGGGAAGTGCTGCACGGCGAGGCCGTCAGCGCCGGCGCGGATGCGTTCGTCGACGGGTCCGGCACCGCCGGTCCCATGGCGAACTGCAGGAAGTACGGCAACGGCTGCGTCATGTGCATCTACCGGTGTCCGACCTTCGGTTCCCGCATGAGCATAGCGGGGAAGGCGGGGATCGAAGAGGTGTTCGGCGAAAAGCCGGACGGCACCTTCGGGGCCATGAGCGGCTCCTGTAAGCTCCTCAAGGATTCCCTGGCCCCTCGCATAAGAGAAGAACTGGACCGCAAGGGGGTGTGTGTCGTTCCCGTGCCGGCCCACCTGCAAAAGAGCATGGAATCGCTTGCTCAGAAGGCCTGCCAGCAATACGCACTGAAGGAATTTGCCGAAAACGTCGTGCTGCTCGACACGGGGCATGCCAAGCTGATGACGAGCTACTATCCCCTGGACATCCTTCGCCGGATTCCAGGGTTCGAAAATGCCCGGTTCGAAGATCCCTATGCCGGCGGGATCGGCAATTCCATGAGGTACCTGGGCATGCTGCCGCGAAATAACGGATTGAAGGTGGACGGCCTCAAGAACGTCTTCTGCGGCGGGGAAAAGGCCGGGCTGCTGGTGGGACACACGGAAGCCATCGTGACCGGGACCCTGGCGGGTCATAACGCCGCGCGATACGCACTGGGACTGGAACCCGTGGAATTGCCCCGAAGCCTTGCGTGCGGCGACGCCATTGCGTACGTGAGGGAAGAAATGAGCACCCGGCAGGGCCTGGCGAAGAAATATACCTTTTCCGGGTCGGTCTATTTCGAACGGATGAAAAAGAACGGCCTCTATACCACCGACGTCGAACAGATCCGCCGCCGGGTAGACGGGGCCGGTATGACGGGCTTTTTTGCCCGGCCCCTCGGCTAGAGGAAACGCAGTATGTCGCCCCGGCCGGCACACGGTCGGCCGGGTTTCAGGGCTTCCAGTCTTTTGTTTTTCGTTGCGTCGTTGCGTGAGGCCGGTATCGAACCGCGTTCGCGCCGGCGTAGGCAGTCATGCGCAACCGTCGTTTCCCTCACCTGTTGATATCCGAATTCCGGGCTTCAAACATTCCGGCGGCGGCTTCCTGAGTCTTCTTCCCGTTGAGATGAATGAAATGTAATTTAGCTGCCCAATGCAGGCCGGGGTGGGCTATACTGTTCTCCAACGCTGCCGATGCGTCGTGCTGCTTCGTCCCGAAGTCGTGCTGCAAAGTTTCGTCCCGAAGAAGCACTAGATGACGTTTTTCAAAAGAGTGGGGAGCCGCACCCCCCACGCCGCACCGCGGTTTTGCCTGGCGCTACGGCCTCACGCGCCGGCGCGTGGGCCGCGAAACCCTGAGGGGTGTGCGGGGAATCGTTCTCCCGCTCTTTTTGAATATGATAAAAGTACCATTTTGAGCGCAACGCAGTGTGAATTCCTTGGAATAGGCGAGGGTGAAACAGGGAAGAGAAAGTGGAGGGGATCATGTCCAAGGGGAAAACCGGCCTCATCGTCCTGCTGGTGGTGGTCATCGTGTTGGCGGTGGCATTCGCGCTCCGGCATGAAGCGATAATGGACAACTGGCACAGGATTTTCCCGATGGATGATCGTGCGGCCGCGCCGTCTTCCGACGACGCGGTCGAGCAGCAGGCCACGGGCGACTCATCGGCAGCCAGCGATTCTTCTACAACGCCGGTTCGCCGGGCGGTGCCGAAAAAAGAACGCCAGGCGATGAACGAAAACACGGCGGCCGTTCTTCCGCCTCCGCCTCCGCTGCCCCAGGTCCCGGTCGAAGCCAGCGAACCTCAGCGCAAGGAGGCGTTCGGTCTGAAGAGCCTCGATCACATCGTCCTCAGGGACGAACCCTTCGAAGTTGCCGGCAGGTCCTACACCATCGGAGGGATTCAGTCCGGACTCCAAAAAACCACGGAACCCCCGGCCATTGTGCCCGAGATTCAGGAGAAGAACATCGGGTCAGCGGTGCGAAGACCCATAAGGCCGGGTGCGCCGCAAAACGAACGCGTCTACTACGGTGTGCGAATCGTTCGGCCCTATGAAAACATATGGAAAATTCATTTCGGCGTGCTTCAGGAATACCTGGCCAGGCGGCAGGTGATACTGGCCAAAGGCGCTGACCGTCCCCTGGCCCACGGCCTCAGCAGCGGGGTCGGTCGGTTGCTCAAGTTCATCGAGGCCGTGGTGACGGTGTATGACGTGGACGAAAACCGGGTCGAAAAGGACATCAACCTCGTTCATCCTCATTCGGCCATAGTCTTCTTCAAGATAACCGATCTCTTTACCGCCCTGGACCGGATGCAGCCCGAAGACCTCAAGTGGCTGCGCTACGTGAAGGGGTCCATTCGTGTCGACCGGTCCCGGGAAAGCGTGGAAATCATCAACCGGGATTCCTTTGCCGAATGAGAGTATCGCGGTGGAATTTACCGCGCATTTCCCGCCGCGGTCTGACGGAATTTGGTGATCCCGAGGTCTGCCCGGCATTTCAGGCCGTGAAGAGGGGCTGCATTCTCCACCGCCGCGACGATCGCCCGTTCCACGACCCGGGCCGCCAGGAGGCCGACGATGGTCAAGTCGGCCTCGACGGTGCCCGTCGACATGGCAAATATCGTATCGCCATCGAACATGGTGTGGGCGGGTCTTATGGTCCGCGCCAAACCGTTCTGAGCCATGGAAGCGATTTTCGTCGCCCCCGTTTTGGTGAATCCGGCGTTGGTTGCCACGACGCCGATGGTCGTGTTGCCGCTGAAGAAGTTTTTTCCCCCGCGGCAGGACCTGATGAGGCATTCTTCCGTATCCGCCAGGCCGTCCAGCGTTTCGTTCAATGTTCCCGCGAGGCGTTCCCCGGTCGACGGATCAATGACGTCACCCAGGGCGTTTACGGCGACAATGGCCCCGATTTTCAGGTCTCCCTCCTGAGCGGCAAAACTGCCGAGGCCGCTCTTCATCGCCCGGGACATGCCGAATATCTTGCCCACCGAAGCCCCCGTTCCCGCACCGATATTGCCCTGCCCGGATCGGCCGGTGCCGGCTTCCAGGCAGGCACGGTAGCCCATCGCCCTGTCCGGTCTGACCCTGTGGTCGCCCACTTCCAGGTCGAAGAGCGCTGCGGCGCACACCAGGGGGACTTTTGTAATGCGAACGTCGAAACCGATATCCCTTTCTTCGAGGAATTGCATTACCCCGCCCGCGGCGTCCAGCCCGAACGCACTGCCTCCGGTCAACACGACGGCGTGGATCTTCTGCGCAAGATTTACCGGGTTCAAAAGGTCGGTTTCCCTGGTTCCGGGAGCCCCGCCTCTCACGTCGACTCCGGCCGTCGCACCTTCCTCGCAGATGATGACCGTGCACCCGGTAGCCGCGTCCATATCCTGTGCATGTCCGACTTTTACGCCCCCGATTTCCGTAAACTCGATCTCTCTCATGTGTTCTCCCTCTTCTTCGGGTAAGGCGGCACCCGGTTGCTCCGCGCCTGTTCGCTGCGGACTGATATCGAATCGCCTGGAAAATAGCCTCCATTTTCATGCTTCGCTGGTGACGCGCAGCATCACGGGCAATTGCGTTAAAAGATATTTCTCAAGAAAGTGAGGAACTGCGCTCCCCGCACCCCTATGCCGCACCACGGCTTTGTGTGGCGCCGAGGCAACACCGCGGGCGCCGGGCGTTCGGACCGGGCGTCAGCGCGTGAGTCGAAACCCTGAGGGGGGGGAGAAATCATTCCCCCGCTCTTCCAGGACGATCATCTCAAATGCAAATCAGTATGAAGGACGCCCGGCAGGATGCGACGGGGGCGAAGGCTCCCCTGTACTGACCCTGCCGGGTGACAGACTCACCGGCGGATTATGCACGCCAGAACGGCAACCTTGAAAGAAATAAATTCATCCGGAAAAACCACGGCTGCAAAATGCGACCAAGGCGGAGCCCGGAATACGATCGTTATCGAAGAAAAGGCCGCCAGGCCGGCCTGCGTATTAGAGAATTCACCTTCGAATCGGGCCGTCCTGCCCGATTTGCCCGGTGACCGGCCGAGAGTGCGTCAAGAGATGCCAGGAATTATAAGAATTACGTGGAGGAATCATGCATGAGACTCTGGCACCATAAACTCATCCCCTGCCTGCCGCGCCGGCAGTTGCTCGGCCAGCACCGGGAATGCTGCGCACTCAGGGGGAAAGGCTGGGGGAGGAAACACGCCACCGTGGATTACGTGTTCCGCTATCCGCCCGGCAAACTCTACGCCTATCACCGGTTGGTAATGACGGAGATGGGCAGCCGGATGTATCGAATAGAGAATGAACAATGGTGGATACCTGCCTATAGAGGGAAAAACCAACCTCCATGGGAAAGCGGGGAACTGGGCAATGACGGGGGGCCTTATCCGGAACATGACGACGCCTACCTGAAGGAATGCCTGGAGAACCTTCGCGGCAAGGGGATCGTCCTTGATGAATCACACGTGCACCTGATTCCGCGCAAAAGCAAAGAGGATGAGTCTTAGCCCCCCCGGGCTCCGGAACTTCACGTGCAACGGGTAATTCCTCCAATCCTCTGAACGGTCGGCGGACCGGTGAATTCGCCTGAGCTTGCTCCGCACATCGTTGCGGCGTCGCAAGGCTTCCCGTTTGTCGCTTTTCGTTGCACGGCCGCCTGAGGTGGAAACCGACGGTCGTTCCGTTTCGGGACCGGGTTGCCTGATACGCCTTCGGGGAAGAATGCCGCATGAATCCATACTGATTTACCTACAAAACAGAGTCCCGAAATACCCGTTTCGATGCTTCGCTGGTGACGCGCAGCATCGTGGGTAATTGCGTTCGAGATGATACTTTTAACATCCCCCCAAAAGAGCGTGGGAATGATTCCCTGCCCCTCCCCCCCACCGAAGTTTCGGCCCACGCGCCGGGACGGCCTTTCGATCATTGGCCTTCCCATTGACAACGCTCTTTTCCCCAAGTATGGTCAAGAAAATCGCACGGAAACCATCTTCCGGACCGGCGCGGAATTCGTCACGGCGGCCGGCTTGCAGTAATAAAAGGCGGCATGAAGCCGGCGGGGGCGGGATGACTGCCGTGCCACCGGAGTTCCGGGGGCGTTGTCGGTTATCCCTGAACGTCGGACCCGTCAGGGGCAGCGGAGACTCATGGAACAGGTTCAACTCAACTGGATTGCGAACTTCATCTGGGGCATCGCCGATGACGTACTGCGCGACCTCTACGTCCGTGGCAAGTACCGCGATGTCGTCCTGCCGATGACCGTGTTGCGTCGACTCGACGCGGTGCTCGAGCG
Organism: uncultured Syntrophobacter sp.; assembly: GCA_963663685.2. Taxonomy (GTDB): domain Bacteria; phylum Desulfobacterota; class Syntrophobacteria; order Syntrophobacterales; family Syntrophobacteraceae; genus Syntrophobacter. Next base: position 344,210 of record CAXXDT010000016.1, read on the forward strand.
GACCAAGCAGGACGTGCTCGAAATGAAGGCTTCCCTCGACAGGGCAAAGATCGTTCACCAGGACCAGGCCTTGCGTCTGTCCGCCGATCAGGCGTTTTACAACACGTCCAGGTTCACCCTGCGCGACTTGAGGGCCCGCGCCAGCCAGCAGCAGCTCAAAGCCGATTTCGAGGCCTACCTCGACGGTTTCTCGCCCAACGTCCAGGATATTCTCGAGAACTTCGAATTTCGCAACCAGATTCCGCGCCTCTCGAAAGCCGATGCTCTTGGCACGCTGATCGAAAAGTTCCTCTCCCCGGATATCAACCTGAGCCCCTACCCGGTCCTCGACGGGGATGGCTCGGTCAAGCACCCCGGTCTCGACAATCACGGCATGGGGACGGTTTTCGAGGAACTGGTGCGCCGGTTCAACGAAGAAAACAACGAAGAGGCGGGCGAACACTGGACCCCGCGCGACGCCGTGAAGCTCATGGCGAAGCTGATTTTCCTGCCCATTGCCGACAAGATCGAATCGGGCACCTACCTTTTGTACGACGGTGCCTGCGGCACCGGCGGCATGCTTACCGTCGCCGAGGAGATCCTGAAGGAACTCGCCACCGGGCAGGGCAGGCAGGTGGCCACTCACCTCTACGGTCAGGAGATCAACGCCGAGACTTACGCCATCTGCAAGGCGGACCTGCTGCTCAAGGGCGAAGGCGACGCGGCGGACAACATCATCGGCGGGCCGGAATACTCGACCCTGTCGAACGACGCCTTCCCGTCGCGAGGGTTCGACTTCATGCTCAGCAATCCGCCCTACGGCAAGAGCTGGAAGGGCGACCTGGAACATATGGGCGGCAAGGGCGGCATCAAGGACCCGCGTTTCGTCATCGAACACGCGGGAGATCCCGAGTACTCGCTCATCACCCGTTCCTCCGACGGCCAAATGCTCTTTCTGGCTAACATGCTCAGCAAGATGAAGCCGAACAGCAGGCTCGGCAGCCGCATCGCCGAGGTGCACAACGGCAGCTCGCTCTTTACCGGGGATGCCGGGCAGGGCGAGAGCAACATCCGCCGCTGGATCATCGAGAACGACTGGCTGGAGGCCATCGTCGCCCTGCCGCTCAACATGTTCTACAACACCGGCATCGCCACCTACATCTGGGTGCTCACCAACCGCAAGCCCGAACATCGCCGGGGCAGGGTGCAACTGATCGACGCGACGCATCGGTTCAAACCGCTCCGCAAGAACCTCGGCAAAAAAAACTGCGAACTCTCGGAAGAGGACATCCGGAGCATCTGCGACACCTTTCTCGCCTTCGAAGAGACCGCGCAATCGAAAATATTCCCGAACGCCGCTTTCGGCCACTGGAAGGTGACGGTCGAGCGGCCGTTGCGACTCAGGGGAATCGATCCCAACCGCGCCTATTCGGCCAAGGAAATCAAGGCGCTCAAGGAGACCGCCGAGCGTGCGGACGACGCGCCGCCGGTCATCAGGGCCGTTCTCAAAAGAAGCAAGGCCCCCGATCCCTTGCGCGGCCTGTTCGCGGCCACCGTCAGGGGCAGGCCCGCCGTCGTCGAGTACGAACCGGACCCGGACCTGCGCGACACCGAGCAGGTGCCGCTCCTCGAGGAAGGCGGCATCGAGGCCTTTCTGCGCCGCGAAGTATTGCCTTACGCCCCGGACGCATGGTACGTGCCGGAAAGTGTCAAGACCGGCTACGAGATCAGTTTCACCCGCTATTTCTACAAACCGCAGCCGCTGCGCACGCTGGAGGAAATCCGCTCCGACATCCTCGCGCTGAAAAAGGAAACCGAGGGGCTGCTCGACGAGATCATCGGAGGCGAGAGCTGAACCATGTCCACGCAACGCTATTCCGTAACCCCGCACCCCATTGAGACTCTCCTTACATGGGTCAAATCGGGAGAAATCGCCATCCCCGAGATCCAGCGCCCCTTCGTATGGGAAGCCACCAAGGTTCGCAACCTGCTCGATTCGCTCTACCGGGGCTATCCCGTAGGATACTTGATTGCCTGGCGCAATCCCACGGTGAAACTCAAGGACGGTACGCCGTCCGCCGGCAAAAGGATCCTCATCGACGGTCAGCAGCGGGTAACGGCGCTCATGGCGGCGCTGCTTGGTTACGAGGTACTGACGAAGGACTACGACACAGTCCGTATCCGCATTGCCTTCCAGCCTCAGGAGGAGCGTTTCGAGGTTGCCAACCCCGCCATCAAGAAAGATGCCGCCTGGATTGCGGACGTGGCCGAAGTCTTTGCCCCGTCCACCAGCGTGTTCGGACTCGTCGGAAACTACTGTTCGAAAAATCAGGGTGTCTCGCAGGACATTGTTTTTGGAAGCGTCGAAAAGCTTCGCAACATCATCAACAACCATGTCGGAGTGATTGAACTGGCTGACGACCTGGACATCGAAACGGTCGCCGAGATTTTCATCCGTGTGAACTCCGCGGGCACCGAGCTTTCCCAGGCGGATTTTGCCATGTCCAAGATCGCCGTCAATGAAAGCTTCGGCGGTAATATGCTGCGCAAGGCGATCGACTATTTCTGCCACTTGGCGGTCTCACCGGATTTTTATTCGCGCATCGAGAAATGCGACCCGGCGTTTGCCAAGTCGGAGTTTCTACCGCAGATGCACTGGCTCAAGGACGGAAACCACGACGTCTACGATCCCACTTACACGGACGTGCTGCGCGTGGCGTTCACCTCGGAATTCGGCCGTGGCAAGCTGCAGGACCTGGTGGCGCTTCTCTCGGGCCGCAACTTCGAGACCAAGCAATACGAGGAGGCGATTGCCGAGGCTTCCTTCGGCAAGCTGAAGAAAGGCATTCTCGCCTTCACCAACAAGACGCATTTCGAGCGCATCACCATGATCCTGGGTTCGGCAGGGTTCGCCACGGGCGACCTTATAGGCGGCCGGAATGCGGTGAACTTCGCCTACATCCTCTATCTGCGCGGACGGGCCGAAGGCATGCCCGCAGCGGACCTGGAGCGGCTGGTCCGGCGCTGGTACGCCATGTCGATATTGCGCGGGCGCTATACTGGAAGCCCCGAGACCGCTTTTGACCTGGACATCCGCCAGGTCGAGGCCCGCGGACTGGCTTCGTATACGGAGACGGTGGTGGAAAACGAAATGCCGGGGAGTTTCTGGACGGGGATGCTTCCCCAACTCATGGACACTTCTTCCTCGAAAAGTCCTTACTTCCTCGCCTTCCAGGCGGCGCAGGTCAAGCTCGGCGACAAGGGTTTCCTGTCCCGCGACATCACCGTGCGGGATTTGCTGTTGCACCGCAGCGATGTGCACCATGTCTACCCCAGGAAGCACCTGAAGACGCAGGGTCTCTCACGCGGCCGCTACAACCAGATCGCCAACTTCGTGCTTGCCCAGAGCGAGATCAACATCGCCATCGGAGGCCGACCGCCGGAGAACTATTTCAAGGAACTGGCCGGGCAATGTGCGGGAGGGAAAAAGAAGTACGGTGGCATCACGGACGCTGCCGTACTGCGTGCCAACCTGCGGATGAACTGCATTCCGGAGTCGATGCTCGACGGAGCGATACCGGCCTACGACGATTTTCTCGAAGAGCGCCGCCGCCTCATGGCGTTGAAAATCAAGACGTGGTTCGAGGCGCTGTGATGATGGCCGGCCTCAAGCCCTACTCCCGTGTGAAAGACTCCGGCGTGCCGTGGCTGGGGAAGGTGCCGGAGCATTGGGAGGTGCGGCGGCTCCGCAATGCCGTCGATATGCGTGTGAGTAATGTTGACAAGCACACGGACGATGACGAAGTGCCTGTCCGATTATGTAACTATGTCGATGTCTACAGGTGCGATCGCATCAGCCACCAAATGCCATTCATGCGTGCCACGGCTTCACCGGAAGAGATTGCGCGATTTCGCCTTGAGCGCGGGGATGTTCTCATTACCAAGGACTCCGAGGCGTGGAATGACATCGGTGTGCCCGCTCTGGTGGAGCAGCCGGCAGACGACCTGATTTGCGGGTATCACTTGGCATTGCTGCGGCCGTTGCGCGACCGACTCTGTGGGGAGTATCTCTTCCGGACTTTGCAGAGCACCGCCCTTGCGTATCAGTTTCATGTGAAGGCAAACGGTGTGACGCGGTACGGACTTTCGCATGTAGCAATCAAGTCGATTTGGCTTCCTCTCCCACCCCTTGCCGAACAAGCCGCCATCGTCCGGTTCCTCGGGTATGCGGACCGGCGGATCAGGCGCTACATCCGCAGCAGGCAGAAACTGCTCAAGCTCCTGGAGGAGCAGAAGCAGGCCATTATCCACCACGCAGTTACCCGCGGCCTCGACCCCAATGTCCGCCTCAAGCCCTCCGGAGTGGAATGGCTGGGGGACGTGCCGGAGCACTGGGAGGTCAGCGGGCTACGACAAAGGTATTCGCAGTGTCTCGGCAAAATGCTCGACTCCAAGCGAATCACGGGCAGTCACTCGCTCCCTTACCTTCGGAATACCGACGTTCAATGGGATCGGATCAACATTGAGGGCCTCCCTACGATGGACATTCCGCCTATCGAATACGGCCGTTACACTGTTCAACGTGGGGACCTTCTCGTGTGCGAGGGCGGAGAGATTGGCCGATGTGCGCTTTGGCCGGGCGAACTGGCGGTGTTTGGATTCCAGAAGGCTTTGCACCGGCTTCGGCCGCGAAACGCCGGTCGAGACATTCCGCGCTTTATGTACTACGTGCTCCGTGCTGCGGCGAAGGGCAATGCTTTTAACGATGGGCATGTGAGCACGATCGCTCACTTGACAGGCGATAAATTGAGAGCGCACCATTTTCCGTTCCCACCCGTGACAGAGCAGGAGCCGTTGGTGAGCTTTCTCGATTCCACTCTGAACCGGATTGACCAAGTGATCTCTGCGGCTCAACGCGAAATCTCCCTCCTCCGCGAATATCGCACCCGCCTGATCTCCGACGCGGTCACGGGCAAGCTCGACGTGCGCGAGGCGGCGGCGAGGTTGCCGGAGGCGTTGGAGCACGAGGAGGAGGCCAAAGTGCCGGAAGAAGTGGAGATGAATGGTGCCGGGCCGGACGCCGAAAGCGGGGAAGCCGATGGATGACCGCCGGCCGTGGCGCCGAATACCTTTCGACGAAGATGCGTCCCGGGACCCGATGAAACATGTGCCGTTCCGGGCTTGAGCCATGACTGGCGGGCACTTGACGAAACCCGTCCTTTTGTGATGGCGCATAATCATGATTCTTTGGTTCAACGAGACAATTCACGAGGTTTTTTTGGGCTTGTCCGTAAATGCCGAAGCCTCTTGCGCTTCGCGCCCGGATAACGAGTATCCGGGCTACCCCTGTGATCGTCTGATCGCGCAATCCTTTAAACACGGGTAAGTCCTGAATCGACGGGTAATTGACGGAGCGGGCGGAATGCATACCGACACCAGCGAACGGGGCCTCGAACGGCTGATATGCACGGCATTGACCGGATCGCCCTGCGATTCCGGCACGGAACCGGCCGACGAGGTGCGCGAGAGACCGGCAACTTACAGTGCGGGCTGGATTCATGGCGCGCCCCGGGATTACGACCGTGAGTTCTGCGCAAACCTGGCGCAGCTTTCGGCCTTTCTGCGGGGGACCCAGCCCACGGTGGCCGAAGCGCTCGACCTCGGCCGTGACGGCCCGACGCGGCGCAAGTTCCTGGCCCGCCTGCAGGGCGAAATCACCCGGCGCGGCACCATCGACGTGCTGCGCCACGGGATCAGGCACGGTCCGCACCGCGTTGACCTTTTTTACGGCACGCCGTCGCCGGGCAACGTGAAAGCCCGGGAACACTACGCCGCCAACCGCTTCAGCGTCACCCGGCAGCTCCGCTACAGCCGTGACGAGACGCAGCGTGCCCTCGACCTCGCCCTTTTCATCAACGGCCTGCCGGTGGCCACCTTCGAACTCAAGAACAGTCTCACCAAACAGACGGTCGAAGACGCCGTCCAGCAGTACAAACGTGACCGCGATCCGCGCGAGAAGCTCTTCGAGTTTGGCCGCTGCGTGGTGCATTTCGCCGTGGACGACCACGAGGTGCGCTTCTGCACGCACCTCAAAGGCAAGACCTCGTGGTTCCTGCCCTTCAATCGGGGCTGGAACGACGGTGCGGGGAATCCGCCCAACCCGGACGGTCTCAAGACCGACTTTCTGTGGAAACGCATCCTCACGCGCGACAGCCTGACCGGGATCCTCGAGAACTACGCCCAGGTCGTCGCGACCAGGGATGAGAGGACCGGGCGCAGGAAGCGCGCACAGATCTGGCCGCGCTTCCACCAGCTCGACGTCGTGCGTAGGCTCCTGGCCGACGCGGGCCAGCACGACGCGGGCCGGCGCTACCTGATCCAGCACTCGGCCGGGAGCGGCAAGTCCAACTCCATCGCCTGGCTCGCCCACCAGTTGATCGGGCTTTCGAAGGACGGAGCACCGGTCTTCGACTCGATCATCGTCGTCACCGACCGACGCATCCTCGACCAGCAGATCCGGGACACCATCAGGCAGTTCGCCCAGGTGGGCGCCACCGTGGGGCATGCCGAGCGCTCGGGCGACCTGCGCCGCTTCATCGAGAACGGGAAGAAGATCATTATTTCCACGGTGCAGAAGTTCCCGTTCATCCTGGACGAGATCGGGAGCGAGCACCGCGGTCGAAAATTCGCCATCATCATCGACGAGGCGCACTCCAGCCAGGGCGGGCGCACTTCCGCCGCGGTTTCCGCGGCGCTCGGGACGGCCGGGTCCGGGGAGGAAATAGAAACCGCCGAGGACAAGATCAACCGGCTCATGGAAGAGAAGAAGCTTCTGCCCAATGCCGGCTATTTCGCCTTTACCGCGACGCCCAAGAACAAGACGCTGGAGATCTTCGGCGAACCGGAGCCGCAGGCGGACGGCAAGGTGAGGCATTGTCCCTTCCACAGCTACACGATGAAGCAGGCCATCCAGGAGGGCTTTATCCTGGACGTGCTCGAGCATTACACGCCGGTGGCGAGTTACTACAGGCTGGTCAAGACGGTTGAGGGCGACCCGGAGTTCGATACCAGGCGTGCAAGAAAGAAGCTGCGGCGCTTTGTGGAGGGCCATGATCACGCCATCCGGCTCAAGGCGGAGATCATGGTGGATCACTTTCACGAACAGGTGCTCGGCTTGAACAAGATCGGAGGACAGGCGCGGGCGATGGTGGTGACGAGCGGCATCGGGCGCGCAATCCGTTACTGCCATGCCATCCGTGACTACCTGGCCGAGCGCGGGAGCCCGTGGAAGGCAATCGTCGCCTTTTCCGGCGAACATGAAGATGGCGGTGCAAAAGTCACCGAAGCATCACTCAACGGGTTCCCGTCGAGCCAGATCGCAGGCAGGATTCGGGAAGACCCCTATCGGTTCCTGATCTGCGCCGATAAGTTTCAGACCGGTTACGACGAGCCGCTCCTGCACACCATGTACGTGGACAAGCTGCTCTCGGGGATCAAGGCGGTGCAGACGCTTTCACGCCTCAACCGGGCTCACCCGCAGAAGCACGACGTCTTCGTGCTCGACTTCATGAACGATGCGGACACGATCCGGCAGGCTTTCGCCGATTACTACCGTACCACGATCCTTGCGGAAGAGACCGACCCAGACAAGCTGCACGACCTCAAGGCCGCGCTCGACAGCTACCAGGTCTACGCCGCCGCTCAGATCGACGAACTGGTGACGCTGTACCTCGACGGCGCGGACCGCGACCGGCTCGACCCGATCCTCGACGCCTGTGTCGCCGTCTACAAGGAACAGCTCGACGAAGACGGACAGGTGGATTTCAAGGGCAAGGCCAAGATCTTTCTGCGTACCTACGGTTTCCTTGCCCAGATCCTCCCCTACACGAATGCCGAGTGGGAGAAGCTGTCGATTTTTTTGAACTTCCTTGTTCCGAAGCTGCCAGCCCCCGTCGAGGAAGACCTGTCGAGGGGCATTCTCGAAGCTATTGATATGGACAGCTACCGAGCCGAGAAGCAGGCGGCGAGGCAGATCGTGCTCCCGGACACGGACGCGGAGATCGAGCCGTTGCCGACGACCGGCAGAGGGCACAAACCGGAGCCGGAACTCGACCGGCTCTCGAACATCCTGAGGACTTTCAACGACCTGTTCGGCAACATCCCGTGGACGGATGCCGACCGCGTTCGCAGGTTGATCACAGAGGACATCCCGGGTCGTGTCGCGGCCGACACGGCCTATCAGAACGCCAAAAAGAATTCCGACAGGCAGAATGCCCGTATCGAACACGACAAGGCACTCTCGCGGGTGATGACGGCCCTGCTCAAGGACGATACGGAGCTTTTCAAACAGTTCATGGACAACGAATCGTTCCGGCGGTGGCTGACGGATACCGTGTTCGGGCAGACCTACGAGGCTTCCGGGACAGGGGCCTGATACGAAATTGCGTTCAAGATTATACTGGTCAGCGAACGGAACGGTGAGCAGAATGTAGGGGGGCAGAAGCGTAGCGCTGCCCACCGAAAGCGATGAGCACCAAGTTGCCCATCCTGCAAAGTTCGGCATTGCAGTTATGTCTTGAATGCAACTCAGTATGACAAGCCGATGGCGTTGCCTGTGACCTTTCGCCCCCGCAGCTTACTGCAGGGCCGTTTCGTGCTTTGCCGCGTTTGGCTGTCGGGCGCAGGGCTGAGCACTGAAGGTATTCACCTGACAGCCGGATGCTGAAAGGAGTGGCCAGACCCCTTTCCTGAGCAGGGATAGGCGGGGTTGCAAAGGCGTCATCATCGACGGGGGAGTCGAATGCATCGGCAACAAAATCGAAACTCTCAAACGGAAGACGTTTGATTTCGTGGATATGATCTATTCAAACCGTGCCTCTACCACTCGCATTCTCGGAGGTACTCATTAATCGGATAGATAGAACAGTTTACTTGGAATATCGTTTGTCTCTTCCGGTATCGAGTGTAATAGTAATCTCCGCATGTTGACGCTCGGCATTGAATTTTGTTATTATACACTCCACCTGATCGTGAGTCAGTTCTCCTATTGCCTTTGCTACGGCATTCTCAACTTTATCCAGTGGAACGGTCTTCAATTTAGCCGCATATGAAGCATGATAGCGTTCATCGAAGTTTTTTTCTTTTTCCATGATCTTCCCACCCTTCCGTACTTCAAATTTGAAAAAGCTAGATATTTCCTTGGTATTATTAATACTAATCACTGGAATTAATGTTACAATACTTTGTTGCAGCGCGGTGTCAGGCGGTCTGGTGGGCATTGCAGCGGATTTGCTCGTTTTGATATCATCACGAGTATTGGGACAGTGGCCCGGGATCATTCATACTGAGTTGCGTTCAAGACATAACTGCAATCCCGAACTTTGTAGGATGGGCACCTTGGTGCCCATCGCTTTCGGTGGGCAGCGCTACGCTTCTGCCTCCCCTACATTCTGCTCACCGTTCCGTTCGCTGACCAGTATAATCTTGAATGTAATTTCGTATCATTCTGATTTGCGTTCAGGATGGTCATTTCAGCATCCCCAAGAACAGCGCGGGAATGGTTCCCTCACACCTCCCGGAGTTTCAGCCCACGCGCAAATGCCCGGCGCTCGCAGATTTCGCGCGGCGCCACACAAAGCCGCGGTGCGGCGTAGGGGGGAACACGGCTCCCCGCTTTCTTGAGTAACGTCGTGTGGCATTTTCTTGAACGCAGTTGTTCATGATGCCCGCCTCACCCGCGAAGCATCGAATCGGGTATTTCGGGACTCTATTTTGTAGGTAAACCGGTATCACTCCATTTAAGGGGGCGTAAAGGACATGGCGCGGGATGTTCATAAACTGGCGAAGCAACTCCTCCACGAGGACTTCGATTCACTCAGCCCTCGCGAGCAAGGCGTCATAGACCGGATCGCACGGGGCCTGCACATCAGCCGGGATGTTCTGGAAGAGCATGAAAAAGAACTTACCCTGGGACAGCGGCTGGCGGACCGTGTGGCGTCTTTCGGTGGATCGTGGCCGTTCATCGTCTTATTCATGTTGGTTTTGGTCTCGTGGATCATACTGAACACATTCATTTTGACCGGATGGAACCGGACCTTCGATCCGTATCCTTATATCCTTCTGAACCTGGTCCTGTCCATGCTCGCGGCCATACAGGCGCCGGTCATCATGATGTCCCAGAACCGCCATTCGGAAAAGGACCGGCTGGATGCCGCGCATGATTACGAAGTGAACCTGAAGGCGGAGCTGGAAATCATGTCACTGCACCAGAAGCTGGATGCACTGAGGGAACAGCAATGGAGCGAGTTGCTCGTGACTCAACAGGATCAGTCAAGAATCCTGAAGCAGTTGACGGAAGATATCCGCCTTCTTAAAGAAGGTCTGGAGTTATCCTTAAACCGTCGTGGGTTGGAATCTACCCAGGATAGGAAGTGATCAATGGCGATAAAAGGCAGTGACGATTCCGGCCTGATGGATAGGATCGTGAATCGTATCAAAGGGTTGGGGGATAGTGGCCCGAAAGGGTCGGACCCGTCCCGGAAAAAGGTGCGCTTTTCCGTATGGTATTTTGTCGCGGTCATGCTGATGGTCTACTTGCTTCAGGGGTACATGGGTGGCCAGCGGAGCGAAAAGATTGTCTATTCGGATTTCAAGCAGTGGGCTCGCGAAGGGAAGGTGGATAATCTTATCCTTGGGCCGGAGAGCATATCGGGCAATGTGAAAGACGAGAAAGGGTCGGTAAGGCCGTTCGTGACCGTTCGGGTGGAAGATCCGGAGCTCGCCGGGCAACTTGAGCAAAAGGGTATCAAGTTCAGCGGTCATGCCGAGAATAAGTGGATCGTAGCGATAGCCTCCTGGCTGCTGCCGCTCGCATTTTTCGCTTTCATCTGGTTTTTCCTGATGAGGCGGATGAGCGGCGGGCCTCAGGGTGTGCTATCCCTGGGCAAGGCGCGAGTGAAGATCTACGGCGAAAAGGAAGTGGGAGTGACCTTCAATGACGTGGCCGGAATCGACGAAGCCAAGGCCGAGCTCGAGGAGATCGTCGAATTCCTGAAAAACCCCGAGAAATCTCAACGCCTGGGAGGACGCATTCCCAAAGGGGTTCTCCTCGTCGGGGCGCCGGGGACCGGTAAGACGCTGCTTGCAAGGGCCGTTGCGGGGGAAGCCGGGGTAATGTTTTTCAGCATGAGCGGTTCCGAGTTCGTGGAGATGGTCGTGGGAGTTGGTGCGGCCCGTATCAGGGACCTGTTCAGACAGGCCAGGGAGCATGCTCCGTGCATTATCTTCGTGGATGAAATGGATGCGCTGGGCAAGGCGCGCGGACTCAATCCCATGGGCGGGCAGGATGAACGGGAACAGACGTTGAACCAACTCCTCGTCGAGATGGATGGCTTTGATCCGAGTGCCGGCGTTATCATCCTGGCCGCGACGAATCGCCCGGACATACTGGATCCGGCTTTGCTCCGCCCGGGCCGGTTCGACCGCCATGTGGCCATAGGCAAGCCGGACATTCGCGGGCGGGAAGCCATTCTCAAGGTTCATGCAAAAGATGTCAAACTGGGCACGGATGTGGACCTGAAAAAGATCGCCGCCATGACCACCGGTTTCGTGGGGGCCGATCTGGCCAATCTGATCAATGAGGCTGCCCTGATTGCGGCCCGGGGGGATGCAAACGAAGTGAGCATGGCCCATTTCCGGGAGGCGGTGGAGCGTATCATCGGCGGCTTGGAGAAGAAAAACCGGGTCATGAGGCCGAAAGAGAAAAAAATCGTGGCCTACCACGAATCGGGCCATGCTCTCGTGGCGATGCTTCTGCCCGGCGCCGATCCCGTCAGCAAGGTCTCCATCGTGCCGAGAGGCATTGCGGCATTGGGCTACACCCAGCAGCTTCCCACCGAAGACCGCTATCTCATGACGCGGGATGAACTCCTGGATCGCTTACAGGTGCTCCTGGCAGGGCGGGTCTCGGAGGAGCTGGTCTTCGGAGATATCTCAACCGGGGCGCAGAATGACCTGCAGCGCGCCAGCGATATCGCACGCAGCATGGTGATGGAGTATGGGATGAGCGAGCGCCTCGGACTGCTGACTTACACCAGTGAGCAGCAGTCAGGCTACCCTGGCCTGGGATCGGGCTCGGGGGAGCGGGAATACAGCGAGCGTACGGCGCAGGGTATCGATGAAGAGAAAAGCAGGATTATTGCCGGCGCTTACAAGAAGGCCCTCCTCAAGCTGCAGAACTACAGGGCGTTCCTGGAAAAGCTCGCCGGGATTCTGCTCGAAAAGGAGTCCATCGAGGGTGAAGACCTGAACAAGTTTGCCGGGGAAGTGAGGAGCCAGGCGGCTGCCGCCGATGCGGGAGCCCCCGCCCAGGCATCGCTTTGATGCCTGGGCATGAGCGGGAAATGCGCTCCGGAAGATTTCAGGCGCTCTATCGGCCGACCTGGTTTCGACTCGAAAAACCGCTCCCGGTGCAAACGATCCAGGCCGCAAAAGCCGCCGGAATTCCGGCTCGGGCTGTCCGCTACGTCACCATACTTCGGTTTCCCGTGCCGGCTCGGCACCGCAGGAATTCCTGCCCTCTTGGCTCCGCCAGGATAGCCGATGATGAATGAGACGCCCCTGAGAGGTGAACGTCCGCAGTCGCGGGGCGAGGAAATCGCGAACGGTGTCAGCCACGCCACGGGCCTGATCGCGGCGCTGGTTGCGGCGCCGTTTCTCCTCGTTCCGGCCATTCGCCACGGCAGTGCGTGGACCATCACCGGCGCCGGGGTTTTTGCCGGAACGATGGCCCTTCTGTACCTGGCATCCACGCTGTACCACGTTGTATCGCAGAGCAAAGCGAAACGTGTCTTTCGGGTGTTCGACCACGGAGCGATTTTCCTCCTTATCGCCGGGACATACACACCGTTTACGCTTGGAGTGCTTCGCGGTGCGTGGGGCTGGACACTCCTTGGCCTGGTATGGGGCCTCGCCATCTTCGGCGTGACGGTGAAGGTGGTGGGAGGGATCCGGCATCCGTACCTATCCACCGGACTTTACCTGGCAATGGGGTGGTTGATCGTGATTGCGGTCCGGCCGTTCTGGCTGCACATGCCGTTGTCCGGCATTCTCTGGCTTCTGGCGGGAGGCATTGCATACACTGGCGGCGTAGCGTTCTATGCGGCTGAGCGGCTACGCTACGGCCACTTCGTGTGGCATCTGTTCGTCCTCACGGGTACCACCTGCCACTTTTTCGCGGTCCTGTGGTACGCGGCGTGACAAAGCGGGACCGGGCCGAAATGCTCAAAGCGGTCGATGAATTGGAGACCATTCCGTGTTTCCGTGTTAAAGTTGCTCGGATACATGTTTTTAAGGGAGGAGCAAAGCAGGGGAAACGGACTTTGCTCAGCGGATATGAGTACGATTGCAAGAGCTGGCACGCGGATAAAGTGATCCGGCGGCTGCCGTCCAGGTCACCCGGCCCCTCAAATCGCATAGTTGCTCGATCGTGGAAAGAGCCCCCCTTTACCCCACAAGACAGACATCCGCAAGCAGACCGAAGAGGTCCTGAAACCTTGGCGGTTCTCTCCATGCTTGCCGATTTGCAGCGAAAGCAGGAACTCAAGAGCGGAACTTGTGTGTTCCTCCGCATTCCAAGGACTTATCCGCAATCAACGGATACTGCGATCGGGGGGTAGCCCGGATACCTGTCATCCGGACGCCAGGCGCAAGAGGTCGAGTATTTGCGGACAAGCCCAGAATAATGGGGCTGTGGCAGCTTCCATTCACCAGGCGAATCTGAAATAGTTTCAGAGATTCCTGCCGACTTCCTCTCACCATACTTCAAGAAATTTTTGCCGGATTTCGATTTGGCAGGCCGAAAGGCCAACCTGAAAAGGAGACCTCAATAATGGAGGTCAGCAACAAGATCCTCCCCCGGGCCTTGCTCCGTTTGAGAGCGCGCCTCGGTGGAAAAGACCCGACCCAAAAGTACGCCGGAGACGAGCCGCCACTGCGGTCTGAGTTGTTCAGCGCCGTTCAGATGAAGCAGCACGGAAAGACCCTCGCCGGTTCGCACAAGTTGAGCCCGGGACGCCCGCGGGACCGGCTTTTGACGCGATTGGCCGAAAACGAAGGTGTCTTGCTCGGAGTCCACGGCCTGCTGACCGAGGCGGTCAAAACAGATCGCCGAATTACGCCGGCCGGGGAATGGCTGCTCGATAACTTCTATTTTATCGAAGAACAGATTCGCACGGCTAAGCGACATTTGCCAAAGGGTTACAGCCTGGGGCTCCCGCGCTTGCTCAACGGACCGTCGGCCGGGCTTCCGAGGGTGTATGACATCGCGTTGGAGACGATCTCGCACGGCGACGGGCGGGTGGACCCGGAGGGGCTCGGCAGTTTCGTGGCCGCCTACCAGACGGTGTCCGTCCTGACCCTGGGCGAATTGTGGGCAATTCCCATCATGCTGCGCCTGGCGCTGATCGAGAATCTCCGGCGCGTGGGGACCCGGATCGCCGTCGACAGGACCGACCGGAACCGCGCCGACTACTGGGCGGACCAGATGACCGAGATCGCCGGAAAGGACCCGAAGAGCCTGATTCTGGTGATCGCGGATATGGCGCGGTCCGACCCGCCGATGGTGAGTTCGTTTGTCGCCGAATTCGCGCGCCGGTTGCAGGGACAAAGCCACGCCCTGGCTCTGCCGCTCACCTGGATTGAACAGCGACTGTCCGAGTCCGGTCTGACGATCGAGCAGATGGTGCGGTCGGAGAACCAACAGCAGGCCGCCGATCGGGTTTCCATAAGCAACAGCATCGGCAGCCTTCGATTTCTGGGGGCGATGGACTGGCGCGAATTCGTCGAGTCGATGAGCGTTGTCGAGCGGACCCTGCGTGAGGACCCCGGGGATGTCTACGGCAGGATGGATTTTGCCACCCGGGACCGCTACCGCCATGTCGTGGAAAAGTTGGCGGAGAACAGCCGGTGCTCCGAAAGCGAAGTGGCGCGCAAAGCGATCCAGTCGGCGATCGAAGGAGCCGGCCGGAAAGACTGCGACGAGCGCGCGGCGCACGTGGGTTTCTACCTGGTCGACAAGGGATTGGCGCAACTCGAGCGGCTGGCGGAGGTGCGCTCATCACCCCTTAAAACCCTTCAGAAAGCCTGCCGCCGGTATCCTTGGGCGCCGTACGGCGGCGCGATCCTGCTGCTGACAGTTCTCTTGGCCGGGGGCCTGGTGTCGAAGGCGCTTGGCGGCGGGACGCATGGCTGGCTGCTCGCGTTGACCGAAGTTCTTGCGCTGCTGTGTGCAAGCCATCTGGCAGTGGCAGTGGTGAACTGGCTGGCCACATTGCTGGTGACACCGCATCCGCTGCCGCGGATGGACTTCTCAAAAGGGATTCCGCCGGAGTCGCGTACCCTGGTGATCGTCCCGACCATGCTCACAAGCGTTCAAAACATAGAGGATTTGATCGATGCGCTGGAAGTCCGTTTCCTCGCTAACCGGGATGACCATCTGCATTTCGGCCTGCTGACCGACTTTCGGGACGCGCCGGAAGAAACGCTGCCGGAAGACGCGGCACTATTGCAACTGGCCCGGCGGAGGATCGAAGACCTGAATAAAAAGTACGGGAACCCGGAAGGCGATACTTTCTTCCTCTTCCACCGCCCGCGGCGATGGAACCCCGGGGACCGGATCTGGATGGGTTACGAGCGCAAGCGGGGAAAGCTCGCGGACTTGAATTGGCTTCTGCGCGCCGGGCCGCATGCCCTTCCCGGGGATCGCTTCTCGCTCGTCGTCGGTGAAACCGCGATTTTGGCGAACGTGAAGTACGTGATCACCCTGGACACGGATACGCAACTGGCGCGCGATTCGGCGTGGCAGTTCGTGGGCGCCATGGCGCACCCCCTGAACCGTGCGCGCTACGACGAAGACAAACAGCGGGTCTGTGAAGGGTACGGCGTTCTTCAGCCACGGGTTGCCGTCAGCCTGCCCGGAGCGAACCGGTCGCGGTATGCGCACATGTGTGGAAGCGATCCCGGCATCGATCCGTATACGCGCGCCGTTTCCGATGTTTACCAGGACCTGTTCGGTGAAGGCTCGTTCATTGGAAAGGGCATTTATGATGTCGATGCGTTCGAGCGGGCAATGGACGGGCATTTCCCCGCCAACCGGATCCTCAGCCACGATCTTTTGGAAGGCTGCTATGCGCGGGCGGGGCTGCTGAGCGATGTGCAGCTATACGAGGAATATCCGTCTCGCTACAGCGAGGACGTGAGCCGCCGGCACCGTTGGATTCGCGGGGATTGGCAGATCGCACAGTGGGTGATGCCGGGCGTGCCCGGCCCCGACGCGCGCCTTCGGAAAAACCCGCTCACGATGCTGTCCCGATGGAAGATCTTCGACAACCTGCGGCGGAGTATCATGCCCGCGGCTTTGACCCTTTTGTTGCTGCTGGGCTGGACCATGCTGCCGTCGGCCTGGTTTTGGACCCTGGGGGTGCTGGGAATCGTCCTGATTCCTTCTTTGATCGACTCAGTCCTGGATGTGATCCGAAAGCCGGGCGATGTGACTCTCGGTCAGCACCTCGCCGCTGCGGTGTACTCGGCCGGCCGGCACCTTGCCCTGGCGGTGTTCTCGCTCGTATGCCTTCCCTACGAGGCATTTTTCAGTCTGGATGCGATTGTCCGCACGGCGTGGCGCCTGCTCATCACGCACAGGCGGCTCCTCGAATGGAACCCGTCAAACGGCCCGGACCGCAAGGGCCGCACTGACCTCGCTGCCTCGTACCGGGCTATGTGGATCGCCCCGGTCATTGCCACCGCAGCGGTGATTGCTCTCTCGCTTTTAAAACCGGCCGTTTTGGTTGTGGCCCTGCCCATACTGGGTCTCTGGTTCGCCTCCCCCGCTATCGTCTGGTGGCTCAGCCGGCCGCTCGCCCGCCGTGAAGCAAAGCTCACGACGGAGCAGACCCTCTTTCTCCGGAGGCTGTCCCGGAAAACCTGGGCGTTTTTCGAGACGTTCGTCGGCCCGAAGGACCATTGGCTGCCGCCCGACAACTACCAGGAGCACCCCGCCGCGGAGGTCGCGCATCGCACGTCACCCACCAACATGGGATTTGCACTGCTCGCGAATTTATCCGCGTACGACTTCGGCTACATTTCAGCCGGACAACTCATCGAACGCACAGCGAACGCCTTCCGCACGATGGATGCCCTGGCGCGACACCGGGGCCACTTTTACAACTGGTACGACACGCAATCCCTGAAGCCGTTGTCGCCCCTCTACATTTCGTCGGTCGACAGTGGGAATCTTGCGGGCCATCTGCTGACATTGCAGCCGGGTCTTCTCGCTCTGCCCGATGACAACATCCTGGGGGCGCGGTTGTTTAAAGGGCTCAGCGACACTTTAGGCGTCCTCGTGGGCGTTGCGGGAGGCGCCGCTCCGGCCCGAATTGCTCAACTTCAGAAGGATCTGGAGTCCGCTGCCGGTTCCCAACCGGCCACCCTCGAAGAGGCCCGGCTGTGCCTGGAGCGGCTGGCAGCCTCCGCCGCGGAAGTGGCCTCCACCGATGCTTTCGACGCCGACCCCGAGAGCCAATTGAACTGGTGGGCGCACTCGTTCGCCCGGCAATGCCGGGATGCCCTTGACGAGATACTGTTTCTCGCTCCTTGGACACCGCTCCTGGCCTCTCCGAATAGACCCCGGGACTTTCACGACATCGATGCGATCCCGACGCTACGTCGATTGTCCAACCTTGAAGCTGAGCTGCTGCCGGAACTCGATCATCGGCTCGCTCTCAATGTGACGCCCGGGGAGAAGGCCTGGCTCGACGAGCTTCGGCCGCTCATCACGGAGGCAAGCCGCCGCGCCGGTGCGCGGATTGCGTCCATCGAACGCCTTGCACTGCAATCAGACGAACTTGCACGTATGGAATACGATTTCCTGTTCGATAAGGCGCGCCATCTGCTGTCCATCGGGTACAACGTTGACGAGCATCGGCAGGACTCCAGCTACTACGATCTGCTGGCTTCGGAAGCGAGATTCTCCAGTTTCGTGGCGATTGCCCAGGGAAAGTTGCCCCAGGATAGCTGGTTCGCCCTGGGACGTTTGCTCACCACCACAGGTGGAGAGCCTATTCTTCTTTCGTGGAGTGGGTCGATGTTCGAATACCTCATGCCGCTCCTGGTGATGCCGACCTACGAAAACACGCTGCTCGACCGGACCTGTAAGGCCGCTGTGGCCAGCCAGATCGAGTACGGGAGAAAGTGTGGAGTGCCCTGGGGCATTTCAGAGTGCGGGTACAATGCGATCGATGTTCGTCTCAACTATCAGTACCGGGCTTTCGGCGTGCCGGGCCTGGGGCTCAAACGGGGGCTCGCCGAAGACTTGGTGATTGCGCCCTATGCTTCGGCGCTCGCGCTGATGGTGGCGCCCGAGAAGGCGTGTTTGAATCTCGAGCGGCTGGCCGCCGCAGGGCTTGAAGGAAGATTCGGCTTCTACGAAGCGATCGATTACACTCCTTCGCGCCTGCCGCGCGGACAATCGAGCGCCGTGGTCCGTTCCTTCATGACACATCACCAGGGCATGAGCTTCCTTTCGTTGGCTTATCTGCTCCTGGGCCGTCCGATGCAGAAGCGCTTCGAGTCGGATCCCCTCTTCCAGGCGACCATGCTGTTGCTTCAGGAACGGGTCCCCAAGGCTACCGCGTTCTTCGCGCACACGACCGAGCTTTCAGAACTGCACACGGCTTCCGGTGGCGCGGATACGCCGGTGCGTGTTTTCAGCAGCCCGGACACGCCGGTTCCCGAAGTACAGTTGTTGTCGAACGGCAGATACCATGTGATGGTCACGAACTCCGGCGGCGGTTACAGCCGCTGGAACGACATGGCCGTCACCCGTTGGCGCGAAGACGGCACCCGCGACAACTGGGGCGCGTTCTGCTACATCCGGGACGTGGCCAGCGGGGAATTCTGGTCAACGGCCTATCAGCCGACGCTCAAACGATCGGAGAGTTTTGAAACGATTTTTTCGGAAGGACGGGCTGAATTTCGCTGCCGGCACCAGGACCTGGATGCCTACACGGAGGTCGTTGTTTCGCCCGAGGACGATATCGAACTGCGCCGGATCACACTCACCAATCGCGCTCGGAAGCGCAGAGAGGTCGACGTGACGAGTTATGCGGAAGTGGTCCTGGCACCGGCCGTCGCGGACGCACTGCATCCGGCGTTCAGCAATCTGTTTGTTCAGACCGAGATCATCCGGCGGCAGCGGGCGATTCTTTGCACTCGCCGGCCCCGCTCCGTCGACGAGCAGGCGCCGTGGATGTTTCACCTGATGGCCGTGCATGGGGCGAAGGTCGGAGAAATTTCCTACGAGACCGATCGGATGCAGTTCATCGGTCGTGGGAACACCGTCGCCGATCCACGGGCGATGACCGATTCGCCGGGTTCCTCAGGGGCGCTCTCGGGGAGCCAGGGCTCGGTGCTGGACCCCATTGTCGCCATCCGGTATCGGATAACGCTCGATCCGGAAAAATCGGCGACGGTGGATATTGTCTCCGGTATCGGCGAAACCCGTGATGCGTGCCTGGGCCTTGTTGACAAATACCAGGACCGGCGTCTCGCGGACCGTGTGTTCGATCTGGCATGGACGCACAGCCAGGTGCTCTTGCGGCAGATCAATGCCACGGAAGCCGACGCGCAACTCTATTGCAGCATTGCAGGTTCCGTGATCTACGCCAATTCTTCGCTGCGTGCGGACCCGGGCGTCCTCATCAGGAACCGCCGCGGGCAGTCCGGTCTCTGGGGCTATTCCATTTCCGGCGATTTGCCCATCGTACTGCTGCAGATCGGGGATGCGGCCAATATCGACCTGGTGCGCCAACTCGTGCAGGCCCACTCGTACTGGCGCTCAAAGGGACTGGCTGTGGACCTCGTGATCTGGAACGAAGATCGTGCCGGTTACCGGCAACTTCTGCACGACCAGATCATGGCGCTCATTGCCGCGGGCATCGAGCCCAATGTAACGGATCGGCCCGGCGGCATTTTCGTGAGACCCGCGGACCAGATATCGGAGGAGGACCGTATCCTGTTCCAGGCGGTTGCCCGCGTTATCATCGCCGATAATCGGGGGGGGCTGGGGGACCAGATCGATCGTCGGGGCGTCGTGGAAGCACTGGTCCCGCGCCTTGCGCCGACCCGAATTCACCGCGCGGAATCCCCGGAAACGACCGCGTCGCTCCGAAGCGATCTGATGTTCTTCAACGGACTGGGCGGATTCACGCCTGACGGACGCGAATACATTATTACGACCGCGCACGGGCAGGTGACTCCCGCGCCATGGGTAAATGTGCTGGCCAACCCGCGCTTCGGGACCGTCGTTTCCGAGAGTGGCGGCGCCTATACCTGGAGCGAGAACGCCCATGAACTGCGCCTCACTCCCTGGGAAGACGATCCCGTAAGCGATTCGAGCGGAGAAGCCTTATACCTTCGTGATGAAGAGACCGGCCACTTCTGGTCGCCCACGCCGCTACCCTGTCGCGGGATGACGCCTTACGCCACCCGCCACGGATTCGGCTACAGCGTTTTCGAACACGCGGAGGGCGGCATCAGCTCGGAGGTATGGGTTTACGTGGCCCTGGACGCACCGGTCAAGTTCACCGTGCTCAAGGTGCGGAATGTGTCGGGCCGCCCACGCCGGCTCTCCGCCACGGGCTACGTGGAATGGGTTATGGGAGATCTGCGGCCGAAATCGGTAATGCATGTGATCACCGAAGTCGATCCGGACAGCGGAGCGCTCTTCGCGCGCAACCCGTATAACAAGGAGTTCGCCGATCGGGTCGCCTTCTTCGAGGTGGATGCTGAAACTCGGACCATCAGCGGTGACCGGGCTGAATTCCTCGGGCGTAACGGTTCACTTCGCAGTCCCGCGGCCATGAGCCGGCTGCGGCTTTCCGGAAAGACGGGAGCAGGTTTGGACCCCTGCGCCGCGATCCAGGTTCCGTTCGACCTGGCCGACGGGGACGAGCGCGAGATCGTTTTTACACTCGGCATGGGGCGGGACGCGGATGAGGCCGGAAACCTCGTGCGCAACTTTCGGGGACCAACTGCCGCCCGCGAGGCTCTCGATGTGGTGTGGCAGTATTGGAGCCATACTCTCGGCGCCGTGCATGTGGAAACTCCCGACCAGTCCCTCAACGTGCTCGCGAACGGCTGGCTTTTGTACCAGGCCATGGCGTGCCGCCTTTGGGCGCGAAGCGGATACTACCAGTCCGGGGGCGCCTTCGGTTTCCGCGATCAGTTGCAGGACGTGATGGCGCTCATCTACACCGAGCCGCACCTCGTGCGCGAGCACCTGCTCCTTTGCGCGTCCCGTCAGTTCGAGGAAGGAGACGTCCAGCATTGGTGGCATCCTCCCGTGGGCCGCGGCGTGCGTACGCATTGCTCCGATGATTACCTCTGGCTGTCGTTGGTGACTTGCCGCTATGTCCTGAGCACGGGAGACACCGGCGTGCTGGACGAGCCCGTTCACTTCCTCCAGGGCCGCGCGGTGAGCGCTGACGAAGACTCGTATTATGACCTGCCCGGCCGGTCTGAAACGGAAGCGGCCAGTTTGTATGAACACTGTGTGCGAGCCATCCTGAGGGGCCTCCGGTTCGGTGAGCACGGGTTGCCGCTCATCGGCTCCGGTGACTGGAATGACAGCATGAACCTTGTGGGCATCCACGGCAAAGGCGAAAGCGTATGGCTGGGGTTTTTCCTTTATGCGGTGCTCATTCAGTTCGCCAAGGTTGCCCGTGCGCGCGGTGACATCTCCTTTGCCGAGCGTTGCGAAAAAGAGGCGGCCGGGCTGCGCCGCAATATCGAAAAATATGGCTGGGACGGGGAGTGGTATCGCCGGGCCTATTTCGACGACGGCTCGATGCTTGGATCGGCGAGCAACTCCGAATGCCGGATTGATTCGATTTCGCAGAGCTGGTCCGTTCTATCCGGTGCCGGAGACGTCGGGCGTTCGCGCATGGCAATGGATGCGGTGTCGCGGTACCTCGTTCGCCGTGGGGATGCGCTCATCCAGCTCCTGGACCCACCATTCGACAAGTCGGAATTGAATCCCGGCTACATAAAAGGCTACGTGCCCGGTGTGAGAGAAAACGGCGGACAGTACACTCACGGGGCAGTCTGGGTGGCGATGGCCTTTGCGGCATTGGGGGACAATGAGCGCGCGTGGGAACTGCTGGCGATGATCAACCCCGTGAACCATGCGAGCACTCCCGAGGGCACCGCCATTTACAAAGTGGAACCCTACGTCGCTTCGGCCGACGTCTATGCGCGCCCGCCGCACACCGGCCGTGGCGGCTGGACTTGGTACACGGCGTCCGGCGGCTGGATCTACCGGCTCATCGTCGAATCCCTGCTGGGGCTGAGGCTCGAAGTGGATAAACTGCGCTTTGCTCCGTGCCTCCCTCCGGACTGGAAGTCGTTCAAGATGCACTACCGGTACCGGGAGACGGTCTACCACATTGCCGTTCTGCAAACGCGGACCGGCGGTGGTAAAATGTGTGTTACGGTGGATGGCGTCGAGCAGCACGAAGAGGTGGTTCCCCTCCTTGACGACCATCGGGAACACTCGGTAGAAGTGCGAATAAACATTGCGGACAGCACTCGCCGGGGTGCGGCATTTCGGCAGGACCCTGTTTCGGTGATCCCTGGCAAGCTCCATTGACCGCGCGATGAAAGGTTCATGGAAACACCTCTATATTCAGTGCTCCCATTTACTCGTCGTGTACGGTTCGGGGGCAGGGCGGTGCCATCCCGGACCGGGGACGGGTTGCTGTATGATACTGAGTTGCGTTCAAGACATAACTGCAATGCCGAACTTTGCAGGATGGGCACCTTGGTGCCCATCGCTTTCGGTGGCAGCGCTACGCTTCTGCCTCCCCTACATTCTGCTCACAGTTCCGTTCGCTGACCAGTATAATCTTGAACGCAATTTCGTATGAAAAGCGGATTCGAGTGGTCGCCCGGTTTTTTTCCAATGGAATCCGTCAAAACGGATATTTCCCCGGTCCGTACATGAGGCAGGGGGGCAGTCGGAGGTATCGATGCCGGATATCATCATTCCGCGGCCGATGATTTCACGGCTAAAGCGGCCACATGGGACGGCGGTATTCGGTTGCGCGAAGCTAGGCCGAGGATCGAATTCAATCGTTTGCAGGGGAGCCGATGAATCATGGCTCCCCTGCGTCATTTACCTATACCCCCAGCCGCAAACCACGCCTGTCGTGCAATGCGGCTCAGGGGGAGTCCTTCTTAATTCCGGTCCCAAGCCTTCAACTACCAGCCGACTGCCTCGCCGTCCTTGCGGTGGTCCGAGCCGGCGCGGTAAAAGCCGTTGATCGGCTTTACACCCCCACCGAGCGCGCTGTCGGAGTCATAGGCCGGGCTGGGCTCGAACATGATCGCCTGATAGCCCCCAACGTCGCTTCCCGTCACTGGTGCCACCTTGTGCCCGTATTTGTCCCTCAATGCCGCCCCGACAAGGTTGAACAGTTGCGTCTCAAGGTTCAGCTTGTTCTGGATTTCCTGGTGGTAGTAGCGTGCCATGTCGGTCGAGGCCTGCAGGTTCGCGCCGAGATCGAGCATGTTCACCAGCATCTGCTCGTGGCCCTGGACCTGCATGTCGCCACCCATCAGGCCGAGCGTCATGAGGGGCTTGCCGTCCTTCATCACGAAGCCGCACGAGATGGTGTCGTAGGGGCGCTTGTGGGGCTCGATTTTGTTGGGGTGGTTTGGATTCAGGGTGAACTGGCCCAACCGGCAATTGAGCACAAAGCCATAGCCGGGGATTGTGACGCCGCTGCCGAAGCCCATGTAGTTGCTGTTGATCCACGATACCATATTGCCCCAGCGGTCGGCGGTCGTGAGATAGATCGTGTCCCCGGCGCCGGTGTCGCCGTTATACGTGGGGCCGGGGGTGAACGCCGGCCCGTTCGGGTTGACCTTCCCGCACAGTGAGGAAGCGTACTCCTTCGAGATCAGTTTCTTGAAGAGTTGTTGCTGGTTTTCGGTCCAGAAGCGTGGGTCGGAGTTGTAATTGTAAAGGTCGATATAAGCCAGTTTCTTGGCTTCCACTATGAGATGCCAGTACTGCGGGTTTGCCGGCCCCAGGTTTGCCAGGGTCTGACCGGGGATCCACTCGGGCGTGCACACGTCGAGGAT
This sequence comes from uncultured Syntrophobacter sp., assembly GCA_963663685.2. Lineage (GTDB taxonomy): Bacteria > Desulfobacterota > Syntrophobacteria > Syntrophobacterales > Syntrophobacteraceae > Syntrophobacter. Next base: position 368,387 of record CAXXDT010000016.1, read on the forward strand.
GTTCATCAGCTCGAGAACGTTCCATGCCTGTGAAGGTGCCATCGACTCATAGATCTCATAACCATGGTAGTTGGTGTGCCGGTGCTTCCACCCACTCACCGTAGTAACGGGCAAGGTCATCCATGGTCATGGTTCCGCCGAGGCTCCTGGACTTGGCCACGATGGCGCGGGCGATCTCTCCCTTGTAGAACACGCTGCGGCCGTACTTTGCGAAGAGGCGGAACGTACGTGCAAGTTCCGGGTTCCTGAAAATCTGGCCGGCCTTGGGAGGTTTGCCGTTAAGGTACCAGGCGGCAACCGTATCGGGGTCCAACCGGGTGCAATACGGCAAAATGTGTTGGGCGTCCGGGGCATGGCAATCCAGGGCATTGGGAACTTGCCAGCCCGCTGCCCCGCTCCCGATAATGTCCGAAACCGGGAAGCCCTTCTCGGCGTATTCGATCGCCGGTTGCAGGACCTGCTTGAGGCTCATCGTGCCGAACTTATGGATCGCCTCATCCCCAACCCCAGGCAGCGCTGGGAACGGGTGCGGACAGGATTCCGGCGAGCGGCAATGCCGGAACCGTAACCCCAGTTGTTGGGATCGTATTTATAGCCGAGGCTGTTGTAATGATCGACCGTTGCCCCGGTGGGTGCCATCCCGCCCGCATTGAGCTGGTACAGCTTCTTGTCTTTGGCGCTGTAAATGATGGCGAACATGTCGCCCCCAATCCCCACGTTCATAGGTTCAACGAGATTGAGGACCGCCGCTGTCGCCACCGCGGCACTCGATGGCATTGCCGCCCGCCATCAGGATTCGCAGACCGGCCTGCGCTGCCAGCGGCTGGCTCGTGGAAACCATCCCCGTTGCGCGCCATGACCTCGGAACGGCCCTGGGCCAACCAGCCGGTGCCCGGGCGGTCCCCCCTGGACGGCATCACACCAGGACGGCCTGGGCGTATCATTGCAGTACTCCACGGTGGAACCCGCAGATACGGGTATCACCGGGGCCGCAAGCGTTACGAGAAAGACGAAACATGCAAGGCATAGATACGGTGTGCGGACACGATGTAACATGCTGAACCTCCCGTTCGTTCGATGTTGTCTTCCGTTTGCTGGACTTTGTTTCCCTCTTGCCGGATGTTGTTGCTGCCTGTCATATGGATGGATGCGATCTGGAACTCACGTCTCATGGTAAGTACCATCGACATCGGCCGCCATCGAATTGTGGATGCCGGTTGTGCGACCATGCTATTACCGGGGGACCCGAGCATCGTGCGGCGCGTTTTCCCCCGTCGGATTATTGGGAAGCGGATTTCCATAAGAACGCCGGATTGACTGCCGGAACGGGTGACTTCCACCTGGAACCTGCCCTGGCCTGCAGTCCGTTCATCGGCGCCTCGAAGAAGGGGTTCAAAACATTTATTCAGCATATGGCTGATTGGTCCAATCACTAGATGATCCGATCATAGGCGTCGAGATTTCGGACTGTCAAGAAGAAAAGCTGAGGGTGTCTCCTGTTGCGGGAACGAACAGGGAAAACGGGGTTACAGCATCACTGTTAAGGCGTGCGGGTCCGGAATGTGCCTCATACGGAGGGCTCCCGTTTGGACACCATCAAGGCGCGCCTGTACAAGCCGGGCGCAAATCCCGGAGTTGTTCTAAGATTATTCCTTTGAATCAATGGCTTGGATGCACACATCGAGATGGATGCAACTGAGGCATTAGACGGGGATCGAGCGTTACAAATACATTGCGGTCTATAATTGCAGACCAGGGGGGCCAATCCTGGTCCCCTCGTGCCTGATGGCGGATCAATCCGTCATGAAGCAGTTTTACTATGGAGCATGTCGAATGGTTTTTTGTTCATCCTGCAATTCCGAACCGGCTATTGCCCGGGCCGCCTGTTTATGCCCCTGCCGGTTCGCAACGGAAGACCGTATGTTTTTTTCACGGTTGCTTCTTGAAGAGCAGAGTCAAGGGGATGGCAATGATGGAAAGGAAACCGAGCAGTCTGAAGTTATCGATAAACGCCCAGAGACTGCACTGGGCCACAAGGACACTGTAGATGGACCGGTAAGCTTCTTTTGCGGCCGCAACCGGGTCTCCCCCTCGGGTGGCGAACAACTGCGTCAGCCGGTGGAATGATTCCCGAAACACCGGATTATACGGCGTGAGATGTGAAACCATGAGCGACTGGTGCAGTTGCGCCTGCCGGGCAAGCAAAGCGGTGACCACCGCAATGCCGATGCTCCCGCCCATGACCCGCATCAGATTGTAAAGGCCGGTTGCGGTTCCGATCATTTCATTGGGTAGCGTCCCCATGGCGATAGTGGTCAGGGGAACGAAGATCATTCCAACCGCAAATCCCATGATGACGTTGGGCCAGATGATACTGCTGATGGAAATCTGAAGATCAACTTGGCCCAGAAGATAACTGGCCGAAGCGAGGGTGAGAAAGCCGGCAATGATCATAATGCGGCTGTCGATCCTCCTTGCGAGCCGGCCTGCAAGAATTACCGAAGCGAGCGCACCGATTCCGCGTGGAGTGATTGCCAGGCCGCTTGCCAGCGCCGTGTACTCCATCAGGCTTTGCAGAAAAAGGGGCAGCATCACCAGGGTCCCGTACAGGACGACCCCATAGGCCGTGGCCAGAAGGACCCCGACGGCAAAGTTGCGGTTGGACAGAACATGCAAATCGACTATCGGTTCCTTGGAATTCAGCTCCCAAATTACGAAACCCAGCAGGCAGACCCCCGAAGCGATTACGGCCACCCACACCCAGCCGGAAGCGAACCAATCGGCCCTTTCCCCCCGGTCAAGAACGATTTGCAGTGCTCCGAGGCCGATAGCTATCAGGATGAAGCCAACGTAATCGACTGACTTGGGGGCCTGGGCCTGAATATATGGAGGGTCCTCGATAAGCAGCCTGGTCAGCAGAATGGCCAGCAGGCAGACCGGCAAGTTGATATAAAAGATCCAGCGCCAGGAGTAATTGTCCGTAATCCAGCCGCCAAGCGTGGGGCCGACGACGGGGGCTACGATGACGCCGATGGCATAGACTGCCATGGCCTCTCCTCTTTTTGACGGAGGGAAGCTTTCGAGAAGGATAGCCTGAGAAATCGGGAGCAACGCACCTCCGCTCGCGCCCTGGATCACGCGTGCGATTATGGCCATATCCAGGGTGACGGCGGCCCCGCTTGCAAGGGATGAAATGGTGAACGTGACGATACTGATTATAAGGAAACGGCTGCGGCCCAGGATCTGGGTGATCCAACCCGAAATGGGCAGCACAAGGGCGTTGGCAACGAGGTAGCTGGTAAGGATCCATGTGGCTTCGTCGGCGCTGGCCGACAGACTCCCGGCGATATGGGGGGAGCGCGACATTGGCGACCGAAGTATCCAGCGCCACCATGAACGTCGGCAGGATCATGGTGACCGCAATAAACCATGGATTGGTTTTCGGACGCCAATTATGGGCGTTCGCCATAAAATGGTTCCCCTGCGCCTTTTTTGATTACAGCATTCCAAACAAATGCTGAATTCCAGCGGTATCCGACCGTGTCGGAGAAATACAATTTCCGGGGACCTGTGTCGTTTGGAGCCATGCTTTTTGAATTTGTACCGGAGCGTCCTTCCGTTCAACCCCGATGGCTTCGCCGTGTGTGCCACAGGTTGAAGCCGGCCTCAGCCGTCGCTCCAACGCTTCCGGCGCATCATGCGAGCCCCCCGGTGAAGCCGCTGAAGGCGGGCGCCCGCGCGTGAATCGCTGTGGAAAGGGGAGAGGCTCCTGTGGTGGCTGTCAGGCCCTAGGAAAGGACGACAGCGCACTCTATAATGTTCTCCCGGACGGTGTCAACGATGCTGAGGACCCTCAGGATCTTTCCGTAATGAACGGTTTAGGTCACTTCGGGTCCGGCCTCCGCCGCATTCTTTCCTCGTGCCGCGCACAGGTTTTGACAACAGATCAAACTCGAGCGGCTGGTCCGATGCGGAACGGCCGGGCGTTTCGAGAGCGCCGCCGGTTGCGGTCCCACAAGGCCCCTTTTTACTTTTGACCCGCGTACACTTATAATCCCATACGCCGACAGCCGGCGAGGGTGTCTGGCGGTTTTCCCGAACGCGGATCGGATGGGGTATCCCGGTTCATGCGAAATTATGCCTCTTTTTTCATCTGCCTTTCAGGCTTGCTGCTCTTCGGATGCTCTTGCTCCGCTGCGGGGGAGCAGCCGTCGAACCGCTCGACCTTGCCGCAGGATTGCGTGATCGTGTTCGGCGGGGACCCCGACTATCCGCCCTATGAATTCATCGACGATAAAGGGAAAGCATCCGGGTTCAACGTCGATCTGGTCCTTGCCGTCAGCGAGGCGCTCGGGTGCAGAAGCGACATCAGGCTGGGCGATTGGCCGGGCCTTCGCAGCAACCTCGAAGCGGGCAAAGAAATCGATGTCATGGCCATGTTTTTTCTTCCCGAGCGGGAAGCGATTTTCGATTTCTCCGAACCGAACACCATCGAATACAGCGAGATATTCGTCAGGAAAAAGGATACCTCCATCTATTCGCTGGAAGATCTTGCCGGGAAACGAGTCCTCATTGCGCGAGGGTCTTTCATGGAGGATTATTTCAAAGCACACCCGCTGGATGCCCACTTCACGCGGGCCGATTCCGAACCGGAAGCATTGAAACTGCTTGCATCATCCGATTACGATGCGGCCATCGTTGGACAGTACGTCGGCCGCAGGACTCTCCAGCACTTTAAGCTCGACAACATCCGAACGGCAGGGAAACCTATTCTTCCCCGCGGATACTGCCTGGCGGTTACGAAGGGGCGCAAGGATCTGCTCAGGGACCTCAACATGGGCCTGCGGCTGATCAAGGCTGATGGAAGGTTTGAAGAAATCCATAGAAAATGGTTCGGTGATCTCTCGGACAACGGCTGGCCGCTGGGAAAAATCGCCCGTTACGCGGCGATCGTGCTTGCGCCCCTGTTGCTCCTGATCTCGTTGACCCTCGCATGGTCGTGGTCTCTGCGAAAGCAGGTGGGCCAGAGGACTAAGGAACTGCGGAAGGAACTTGCCGAACGGAAGGCGGCGGAACAGGGATTGCGGGAGAGCACGGCGAGTCTGAACGAACTCAAGATGCAGTTTGAAACAATACTGAAGGGGATTTCGATTGGAATCACCCTTGTCGACCCCGATCTCAACATCATCTGGACGAATTCGAGCCCGGTGGAAGGCCCCGCGAGCAAGATACACCTGCAACCCGCGCAGGATTATTGCGGCGCTCTGTGCGGGCGACGGCGGGCGGGGTGTGGCGATTGCCCGGTTCTTCGGTGCTTTGAGACGGGTGAGTACTCCGAATCCATGCTCGCGGGAGCGGACGATAGAAAATGGGAAGTCAGGGCCTTTCCCCTGAGAACTTCCGAGCATGTGATCGAACGCGTGATCGCGATGGCAACCGACGTCACGGAGAAGATCCGGCTCGAAGCGGAGGCTTCCGTATCGAACCGACTGGCTTCCCTGGGAGTTCTTGCGGCCGGGGTCGCCCACGAGATCAACAATCCCAACGGGTTGATTCTGCTCCACGTTCCCATGCTCCAGAAATGTTTCGAAGAGCTTCTCCCGGTCCTGGACCGGCACCTGGAGACATCGGATGACACCCGCATCGCCGGCCTGCGGTACCCGCGGCTCCAGACGGAAATTCCACGTATCTTTCATGTCTTGCTGGATAGTGCCAGGCGCATCAGGCAGATCGTCGAGGACTTGAAGAATTTTTCTTCCGAAAGGCCGATGAACCGCGTGGAGTCCGTGGAGATCAACACGACAGTGGAGGTGGCGGTGAGACTGACCCGGCATGCCATTGTCAAGGCCACGGACCACTTCGACGTATCCTACGGGGCGGGTCTGCCGCCGGTCAGGGGCAATTCCCAGCGCATCGAACAACTCCTGGTGAATCTCATCATGAACGCCTGTGAGGCCCTTCCCGACAGAAAACGTTCCCTTTCCATCTCCACCGGAAAGGATGCGGAAACTTGCTGTAACTTCATCCGGATTGACGACGAAGGAATCGGTATGAGTCCTGAAGTCATGAGCCATGCATTGGACCCTTTCTACACGATGCGAAGGGACAAGGGAGGGACCGGCCTTGGCCTGTCGATCTCTTCGAGAATCGTCAAGGAACACGGTGGCAGGATTTCCTTCGATTCCGTTCCGAACGTCGGAACCAGCGTCACCGTCTTTTTGCCCTTTGCGGACGAGGGGGCTCCACAATGAAGAATGTACAGGCGCAAGCCTTGCCCGTGCTGGTGATAGACGACGAAGAACCTTGGCTGCATGCAATTTCCCTGACGCTTGAACGGGCCGGAAAGATCGAGAACGTCATCCTCTGCCAGGACAGCCGGGAGGTTATGGGAATCATGGCTGCCCGAAAGATCGGGCTGGTTCTTCTGGATCTCGTAATGCCGCATTTGTCGGGCGAAGAACTGCTCCGGAGAATCAGTGAGGAATACCCGGAGATTCCCGTAATCGTCCTCACTGCCCTCAACCAGGTTGAGACCGGCATCAAGTGCATGAAATTGGGGGCTTACGACTACTTCGTCAAAACGGCCGATGAAGGGGATCTCATTACGGGCGTGGAGCGCGCGCTCAACCTTGTCGAACTGCGTGGTGAAAATCAGAAGCTCAAGGCTCACCTGATGAGCGATGAGGTTCGCAATCCCGGTGCATTTTCGAAGATGGTGACCCAGTCTTTCAAAATGCGTGCGATCTTCAGATATATCGAGGCCATCGGGGCAAGCGCGCACCCCGTGTTGATCCTGGGAGAGAGCGGCGTCGGAAAGGAACTTATCGCCGAGGCGGTGCACTTGACATCCAGGCCCGGAAGCCCGTTCGTAGCCCTTAACGTGGCGGGGCTCGACGACAATGTCCTCTCGGACACCCTTTTCGGCCATGTGCCGGGTGCCTTCACCGGGGCCGCCCAGATCCGCCCCGGAATGGTCAGGCAGGCGGGGAGCGGATCGCTTTTTCTCGATGAAATAGGCGACTTGAGTATGAGTTCACAGGTCAAGCTGCTGAGGCTCCTGCAGGAGAATGAATATCTTCCACTGGGCAGCGACCATTCCAGAAAGTCCGATGCGCGGATCATCGTTGCAACGAATCAGGATTTGCAGGCGGCGATGAGTGGAGGCCGATTTCGCAAAGATCTGTATTACAGGCTCCAATCCCACTGCATCACTCTTCCTCCGCTGAGGGAAAGAAAAGAAGACATCCCCCTGTTGCTGAACACTTTTCTCCGCGAAGCTTCCGCATCGCTGAAAAAAAGGGTACCAACGGCCCCGGAAGAGCTTTACCTCCTGTTGCAGACCTACGACTTTCCGGGAAACGTGAGGGAGTTGAGAGCCATGGTCCACGATGCCGTCAGTCAGCACCGTTCGGGGAAACTTTCGACCGCTTCCTTCAAAAAGGCCATACGGCGCGCGCACCCGCACGCCTTTGAGTCCCCTGCATCCGTGCCGGTCGGAAATGTCCCGGTGACTTTTCACGACCGCATACCCACCATCCATGAAACAATCAATATCCTGGTGAAGGAAGCCATGAACAAGGCAAACGGCAATCAGACCATCGCTGCGGGCCTCCTTGGAATCACGCAGCCGTCGCTGAGCCGAAGACTTAAGAAAATGAAGCCCTGACACCGGCTTGCGTTCAAGAAAGCGGCAAACGATACTCCTCCGAAGAGTGGGGGAGCGATGCCCTTCCACTCCCTCCACGCCTGAACCCCATAGCGGAATGCATAGCCATAGAACCTTGCATAATCGGGACAAATTCCAATGATATCGGCGTGCCGGCCCATCACCTGGCCCGCTTTTCTTCCATTTTTCCATAGCCGCCTCCGCTGCCCGGACGGTCAAGACGCCCCGATCTTTTCTCTAAGTATTTAAAACAACATCGTAATAAGTGACTGGCACTTCCGTTGCAAAATGTCCCTGTCAAGTCCGCGGAACGCTCGGCGGTTTGGGAGGGCCGTATACGCACCGTGGATCAGATTGACCATAGGTGCTGCCGGTTCTCCACGGTCTTTCGGGATTGTAGCCGCGGGGCGGCAGCGGAGCCGCAATAGAGACTTCATTCAAGGAGCATTACATGAGATTTGGAATCGCAACGATCGGCACGTTAGTTCTGACAGCGGCTTTGGGGTTTCTATCCGCTCAGCCGGTGTTAGCTCAGTACGGTGAGTACCCGGTTCCGGGCAGGCATGAGGGGACGGTCGCTTTTTTCAATGAAAAAGATGCCGCAAAGCTCGCAACCAAGACCCACCCGGCCTGGTTCCGCGGCAACGGTGCCAACGGGGCCGCCGATAAAGACGCGAAATATTACTATACGCAACTCGTCGGACCGGCTGCGTTCACCTTCACCGGGCTGACCGCGAACAATATGCAGTTCGGGACCCTGGTGCTCAAGCCGGGGGTCACCTATCCCGCTCACAACCATCCCTCTCCTGAAATCTACTACGTACTGGAAGGCGAGGGGGATTGGTACATCGACGACCAGAAGGAACACGTCACAGTGGGCAGCACCATGTACCATCGCCCTTACGCTGTGCATGGCTTTGTCAACACATCCAAGACGAAGCCCCTGAAACTCGTCTGGATGTGGTGGATGGAAGGAGACATGACGGCGGAGGATTTCAATAAGGGTGCCCGCTTCGCCAATCCGGACCTGGCCATGGACCCGGTAAAATGCAAACCGTTCGCGGTTCCTCTTCCGCCTGTTCGCAAGTAGCGGCCGAGGGTCTCGGAACCTATTTCTTGCATGTTGATGTCGCCGGGCCCGGCGGAAGAATCTACCGGGCCCGGCGTTACCGGGTCTGCAAAGCGGAACGAAGCTCGATCTTCAAAGGGAAGTGAGAAATGAAACAAATTTGGAGGGCCATCGCCCCGATTCTTGCCGGAGGTGCCATCATGCTCCTCCCGGTTCCCCAGGGGCTCGAACCCTTTGCGTGGTATTATTTCGCCATCTTCGCCGCGGTGATCGTCTGCCTGGTGCTGGAACCGATCCCGCCGGCAGCGGCGGGACTTATCGGCATTTGCCTTGCCGCGGCCTTGCTGCTCGTACCGGTCCACCCGCCGGACCCCGGGAAACCTGCGCCGGCGATGTCCGGCCAGTCGAACCAGACGCAGACAATGACCGCGGCTGCCGGACAGGATCATGGGCGAATCTTGTCCGGCACGTCTTCGAATCCGGCGCCTGCTTTAACCGTCAGGCCGGCAAAACCCAAGCCGTCGGATGAAATCGTGTGGGTACTCTCCGGGTTTTCGGACGCAACGGTCTGGCTGATCTTCACTGCTTTCATGTTCGCTGCCGGCTACGAAAAAACCGGCCTGGGCCGGCGCATTTCGCTCATGTTGATCCGGAAGTTGGGTGGGAAGACCCTCGGTCTGGGTTATGCGGTCGCCTTGGCGGACCTCGCACTGGCACCTTTTATGCCCTCGATCACCGCCCGCAGCGGAGGCACCATCTTTCCGATTATAAAGAATATTCCGGCACTCTACGGTTCCGCGCCCGGGAGCAGTTCACGGAAGATCGGCGCCTACCTCATGTGGACCTCCCTTGCGGCCACATGCGTGACGAGTTCCATGTTCCTGACGGCACTCGCTCCCAACCTGCTGGCCGTTTCCCTGCTCCATAAGATGGCAGGGATCGACATTTCCTGGATGGAGTGGTTCAAGGCTTTCTTCCCGGTGGGTATTATCCTGTTCCTGGCAGTCCCGTATCTGGTTTACAAAATCTATCCTCCGGAACTGAAAACGAGCGAAGATGCACCGAGGTGGGCCAATGAGGAACTTGCCCGGATGGGTAAAATTACGGGCAGGGAGATATCCATGGCCTGCCTGGCCCTCTTCTCGCTGGTCCTCTGGATATTCGCGGGCGACTATTTGAACGCTACCCTGGTGGCCCTCGTCGCGCTCTGCCTTATGGTCGTCCTCGGCGTTATCTCCTGGGAAGACGTCGTCGGCTACAAAAAGGCGTGGAATGTGCTCTTATGGTTCGCCACGCTCGTGACGCTCGCGGACGGCCTCAACAAGGTGGGATTTCTGAACTGGTTCGCAAAGAGTACGTCGGTTCATCTCACCGGTTTCCCGGTCCTTGCCGCCGCAATAGTCCTTGCCGCCGTCTTTTTCCTGGTGCACTACATGTTTGCCAGCCTCACCGCCCATGTCACCGCGCTCCTCCCCGTTTTTCTGTCCTCGATACTGCTCATCGGCGGCATGCCGGTAAGGCTCATGTCCATGCTGCTCGTCATGAGCCTGGGACTCATGGGGATACTGACTCCTTACGCCACCGGTCCGTCGCCCATCTACTACGGCAGCGGCTACATCGGCTCCGGTGATTTCTGGCGCCTGGGACTCATCTTTGGAATGCTGTACCTTGTCGTGTTCCTCGGGATCGGCGTTCCCTATATGCTGCTCCTGGGCATCTGGTGACATAGCGGCCCGTTCAGCCAGGGCGCTTTCCTGACGACGGTTTGGTATCAGAGAGATTCCGCGTGGAGACGTTTCCTCAGGGGCTTTTGTATCCGATGGCGTTATCGGTCAAAATCCCCCCTGTGTGGAGCGTATTTCCTGCGTAAATCGGTTCAGGATTTTTCAGTGCCGGCACGTTTCCTGATCAGGTAAATGCCGTCGCGGATAGTGAGAAACAGCTTTTCGGCCCGATGATCAGCCTTCACCATTTCGTTGAAGTTCGCCACCGCACGGCTTTCATCGTCTTTCGGGTCCAGGACTTCGCCATACCACAGGGCGTTATCGGCAAGTACCAGGCCGCCATCCCGCAAGATCCTCATCGATTCCTCGTAATAGGCACCGTAATTTTGCTTGTCGGCGTCGATGAAAACAAGGTCGGTCTCCGCATCGGGCAGAGTCTTCAGGATGTCCGGCGCCTCACCCGTGCGCAGCGTGATCTTATAACCGATGGGACTTCGGTCGAAAAAATCCTGCGCGATCTTTGCATAAAGAGGATTGTGTTCGATGGTCAGAATTTTCCCGTCAAGGGGGAGGGCCTCGGCCATGGCGAGAGCCGAGTAGCCCGTAAAGGTGCCGATTTCGACAATCCGCCGCGCGTCGGACAGTCGAGCCACCAGTTGCAGAAACCGGCCTTCGACCCGGCCGGTGAGCATACTGGGAGAGGATAGCCGTGTGAGTGTGAAGTGTTCAACCTCCTCGAGGAGTGCCGACATGGGAGATGTATGATCTGCGCCATACTCTTCCACCTCCTTGGCCACGATATCCATGAAACAGTAAATGCCCACCGCGTTGGCCGCCGGTTTGTCGAAACTACGAGGTTGTTTCCGGGTCATGGGAGCTTCTTCCCTTCCTGATTCTGGAATGTTCCTTCACAGATATCTTAAGCATTCCTCGGCGATGCTTCGCTCGGCACTCGCGGCGTTGCCGCTGCGCCACACAAAGCCGCGCAGCGGCGTAGGGGAGTGGGGAGCATAGCTCACCACTTTTTTTAGAAACATCGTTTGCACTTTCTTGAACGCAATTGTTCATGATGCCCGCCTCACCCGCGAAGCATCAAAACGGGTGTTTCGAGACTCTATTTTGTAGGTAATTCATTATGAAAAGGTGTGGCACGAATGAAATCCGACGGGTATCTGCCCTGACCGCATGTATTTCCCGTTGGATGCAGCGGTTCATTAAACCTCGAAAGTGAAACCCACGTGCCCGAAGGCGAACCTGTCGCCGAATTCGGAGGCCAGCCGAGCCACCGGGGTCTGGCCGGTGCAGTGGCTGACGGCAAGAACCCGGATATCGAATTCTTTAAGCGCACGAAGGGTCGGATCGAACTGCGGCTCGGGAGAAAGACCGAGATGGGTACCGCCGAGGACGGCGTAAATGCGGTTTTCTCCCGTCCGGTCTATCGCATGATTCAGAATATTAACGATTCCGGCGTGCGCACACCCGAGCACGATCACCAACCCTCGTGAGGTCTTCAAAACCATCGAAGAATCATCGAAAAAGGGATCCGGGGTCAAAACGCCGTCGCGGGAGACCACCAACTTGGGAGATCCGAGTTCGAAAAGCGTTTTTCTGGGGACTTCGCCTGTTACGAAAACGCCCGGAGCGATTTCCGTGAAATCCCGAATCCATTCGAATTGCGCCCCACGGGTTGTCAGATATGCCTTGGGCCATGGCATGCCGGTTGCCAGAGGTTTCTCGCCTCCGCCCTCGGCCGGTACGAGCCGGAACCTTTCGCTGAAAACATCGGGGTGAGCGGCGACAGGGCAGGCGCCTTTCACTTCCAGGAAGGCCATGAGTCCACCCACGTGATCCAGATGGCCGTGGCTAAGCACAACCCTTGAAACCTGCCGCAGATCTTTTTGAAGCTTCAGTGAGTTCCTGATAATCCCGAAACCCTGGCCGGTATCGAAAAGAATGTTCTGCCCGGGGGTTTCTATAAATGCGGAGAATCCGTGTTCCCCAAGCAGGCCCAGGCCCTGGACCGTGTTTTCACAAAGAACCGTTATTCTGCATTCCATTGTTTCGTCTCCTGCGTTCCGGATCGTTTGGTTCGGCTGACACTCTGTTCCCGGTCTGCCCGTACGTCCTGCCGGTCAGCCCTTCGAACCTGTGCCCCCGGCCAGCCCGTTTGTACTCGTAGAACCGGCACCGGGAAATGTCGTGGCAGTCCTTTGAAAAAAGCATGAGGGCTCAACCGTTTCATACTCCTGCCAACGTTATCATAGTGTAACCTGAAAAACCTTACCAGAGGCGAATTGATGGCACAATGTGCCGGGAATGGCGAAATAAAATGCCTACGGCCCCGTTGTCCGCTTTCCGGGAAGACATCGGCGGCCTTCCACCGATCACTCCATTGTCCACAGCCGGATATTGCACGGAAGTGCCCTGGTTATGGATTGATGACGGATGAGCGGCGGTAGTCGAAGCCCGGCGACGGCAAGGGACAAGCCGGATGGGTTTTGACTCCGATCATCCGGAGAAACGGGGATTGGGGAGAACTACAAGGATTGTCTTGCCGGCCGTCCGCCGGGTTTCGTCCGTTCGTTCCATGCGTTTACGGCGGCCTCCAGGCCGGTGCAGATCAAGAAATAGAGCAGGGCGGTAAACAGGAAAATCTCGGCCGGGAACACTTGTGTGCGGCTGTTGACCTGGTTGGCGACCATGGTCAGTTCAGGCACATTGACGATGAAGGCCAGAGAGGTGTCCTTGACCAGCGATACGAATAGCCCGACATACGAGGGAACCAGGTTGCGCAAGGCTTGCGGCAAAAGGATCCATCGGATGACCTGCCCATCGCTCAGCCCGGAGGCGATGCCGGCTTCCCGTTGGCCCACCGGGAAGGCCTCCAAGCCGGCCAGCGTACTATACATGACGGCGGCCGAACTGAACCAGGCCAGGGCAATCACCACGGAGAGGCTGTTGGGCACCGAGCCGCCGAAGAGGGCCGGGACCAGGAAGTAAATCCAGAATATTACGAATATGAGCGGAATCCCGCGAATGAAATCGGCACCGGCAAACAATACCCGCCGCACGGTGCCTTTCCAGTACCAGGCGACAAGTGCCGTCAGAATGCCGGCGACAAGCGCCAGCACCCCGGCGGCCAGAGCCATGAGCACAGTCAGCAGCAGGCCGCCCGGTTCGCCGCTGGCGGCCCTTCCCCACAGCAGGTAGTCCCAGTTACGGGCGATGACGGTAAAATCAAGGGGCATGCGGGGCTCCCATGAAAGTCGCCGGGGCCGGCAATCCCGGACGGCTCTTGCGATGGGGTTTGAGGGCAAGAAAGGCGCGGCCGAGGAAGAGGCCGATCAGGAGGTATAAGGCTGTGCCGACGGCAAAGGCTTCCAGGGCGTGCGAGTTGTAGCTTTCGATCTGGCGCACTTGGTAAGTGATTTCCGCCAGTCCGATGCCGCAAGCCAGCGAGGAAAGCTTCATCAGATTGAGATATTGCCCGACAACCGGCTGGAAGGAATTGGCCAGCGCTTGAGGCAACAGGATGTAACGCAGGGTTATCCAGTAGCCGAAGCCCTGGCTGACGGCCGCCTCGCGCTGGCCGGCCGGCACCGCGCCCAGTCCCGCCCTGATCTCCTCGGCAATGAACACCGCCGAAAACAGACCCAGGCCCCAGGTGGAAGCGAAGAATTCGGGGTTGATCAGCGAAATATTGCCCGGCAGCACGTCCCAGGCACCGGGGTTGGTCAGCCATGATCGTAAGCCGGTCGGCAACAGGCCAAAACCGGCGAAGTACCAGAACATCAACTGCACCAGCAGCGGACTGTTGCGGAAAAAAGAGATAACGGCCTTGGCCGGCCACCGGGTTATTCGGCTGGGCGACAGCCGCAAGGCAAGCAGCACCACCGTCAGCAGGGTGGCCAGGATGCTTGCCGCAACGGTTATGCATAAAGTGGACAAGAGTATGATTGTCTCTGAGTGATTCCCATCGCGGAGGCCCGCAAGAGTGCAAAGAGAAGGTCCCGCTTGCGGTTGATTCTCCATGGTTATACAATAATCAACCGGTGGAGGTGTGGCAAAGGCGGCGAGAGCAGGTTGCCGCAATCACAAGTCCAAGGAATTCCCCGGGATCACTTCTTTTCTCATTTAGCTTCTCGATGTGCGAATTCGGGCCGGTGAGTGGCTTTTTCAGCAGATTCGACGCGCCGTAAATCCCCGCGCCCGGAAAGTTCAGACACATTCAAATGCAACACCGCGCCCGGTACGGGAGCGTGCGGTTGTCAGGGACGGACCATGTTGGAATTCACTGTAACCGAAGATTTGGGACTCAAGTGGATCGCTTTGAAAGGGCGGATGGACGGCATGAGTTCGCCGGACGTCCAACGACAAATCGAGGAACAGATTCGCGGCGGGGAGAGAATCCTGGTCGTAGACCTCGAGGCTGTGAACTTCATCAGCAGTGCGGGGTTGCGCGTCTTCCTCACCGCTCAGAAGAACCTGAAGAAAGTGCATGGCGAACTCCTGCTCCTGAAGGTGCCGGACGTCGTGCTGGGCATACTGCAAACGAGCGGAATGCTCGACTTGTTCCGGGTTTTCGACGATGCGGCGGCAATCGCCTCTCACGCCGGCACGGGAACGGCCTCGCCCGCGATCGAGACCATCGAGGCGGACGGCGCCTCGTTCCGGTGGCTCGACCGGGGCGGGAGGCCCGGATTGCTGAAAGTGCTGGGTTCCCAGGCTCCCCTGGCCCTTGCGGCCTATACGGAAAAGGACATCGTGAGTGTCAAGGCGGAAGAGATCCAGTTCGGAGCAGGACTTGCCGCGGTGGGGGAGCGGTATGAGGAATACAGCCGGGTTTTCGGCGAATCGGTCATTATCGACCGCAATTTTTACTGTTATCCGGCGGTAAGGCACGCCGCCGTCGATTTCATGCTCGCCTCGGAACTGGAGGCTGGTCTTGAATACAGGTTTCTTCACGGCTTCGGGTTTACCGGCGCATACCGGTGTATCGTGGCATTCGAGAGCACGGCGGGCTTCGTC
This sequence comes from uncultured Syntrophobacter sp., assembly GCA_963663685.2. GTDB lineage: Bacteria > Desulfobacterota > Syntrophobacteria > Syntrophobacterales > Syntrophobacteraceae > Syntrophobacter. The sequence continues at coordinate 383,874 of CAXXDT010000016.1, forward strand.
GACCTCACCCGGCTGACGAATTTCGTTTGCGAACGGATCGGGGCCAACATGCTCGGGCTGGTCCTCCTCGCCGAAAGCAAGGGCCTGTGGGGAATGCACATGAAGCAAATCCCCACGGCGGAGAACGCTCCCGGTAACGGCAGCGAAATCTTCGACGCAACGAATTTCACCAGGTGGATGAACTTTCCCGTCGAACCGGGGGATGCCGACAGCATCGTCATGGGGGCCGGCATCGCCGTAAAGGACAGGGACCTCGAACGGCCCGAGGTCCGGCAACTCCTCCCTTCCGGCAGCGGCTTCCACATCCACGCGGGTGTTTTTTCCAAAGAACCCCTCAGTAAGGACCCCGAGAGGTTTGAAGCCGAGCTGAAGCGCACCGCGACGGAACTCGCGGTCTTCAAGGTGCAGCATCTTCTGGGACAGAGTTGTTTCAGCCGCGGCATGATGGGCATCATCGAACTGAAGGGATAGCGAATGGAACTCTGGATTGGAGCACTCAACCTCGGGCTGCTCTACGCGTTCATGACCATGGGGGTTTTCATAACCTTCCGCATCCACAACTTCCCCGATATCACGGTGGACGGCAGCCTCACGACGGGGGCCGCCGTGGCCGCCGTGCTTCTCGTCGCGGGGGTCAATCCTTTTCTCGCGATGCTTGCGGCGTTCGCTGCTGGCGCGGTTGCGGGGAGCATTACCGCTTTCATCCACACGCGCCTCGACATCAACGGCCTGCTCGCCGGAATCCTGGTCATGACGGGGTTGTACTCCGTCAACCTCCATATCATGGGGCGGTCGAACATCCCCCTCCTGCAGCAAACCACCTTCGTTTCACTCCTGAAGGCGATCAATCCGGGGATGAACCTCGAGGTCTTCATCACCGTTGCCCTCCTGGCCGTCATCATCCTTTTCTGGCTGCTCATGTCGCTCTTTTTCAAGACCGATCTCGGCATTGCCATGCGGGCCACGGGGGACAACGCCGTCATGGCTGCTGCGGCCAGCGTCAATGTGAGGAGGATGAAAGTCTTCGGCGTGGCCCTCGCCAACGGCATGGTCGCCCTGTCGGGAGCACTCGTCGCCCAGTACCAGGGGTTCGCCGACGTCGGCATGGGGGTGGGGACGGTCGTGACGGGGCTTGCCGCCGTCATCATCGGCGAATCCATCCTCAAGAAACGTTCCATTTATGCGCAGATTCTCAGGGTGATTCTCGGCTCGGTGATCTTCAGGCTGATGATTTCCGGTGCGCTCTATATCGGCATGGACCCCATCGACCTGAAGCTCCTCACGGCGGTCTTCGTCCTCGTCACACTGGTGGCATCCAGGATGGCCGACAAGAAGGAAGGTGCGGTGCGGTTCCGGTCGGGTCCCCTTGGCGCTCTTTTCGCGAAACGACGCACGACGGTTGTGTTCGGCTGCGTGCTGGTCGTCGTCGCGGCAGCGGCGGTATTCGGCGTCCGGCACTTCAGGACATCTCCGGGAACCGCGACCGGGTCCCGTACCATCGGGGTCATCCAGGTGGAGGACAACGGGCTCATGAACATCACCCGGGACAGCTTCGTCGCGGAAATGGGAAGAATCGGCTACAGACCCGGGAAGAATTGCCGGATCGAACTTCAGAACGCGAACGGAGATCTTCCCACCGTGAACGCCATCCTCGACAAATTCGTCCAGCAGGGGTGTGATATTATCGTCACCCTCTCGACGCCCTGCACGCAGGCCGCCATCCACAAGATCAAGGATCGGCCGATCGTGTTCGCCACCGTTGCGAACCCCTTCATCATCGACGCCGGAAAAACCGATGCCGACCACCTTCCCAACGTGACAGGGGTGTACGGATGGACGCCCATGGACAAGCTCATGGAAATCGTGCGCCAGATCAAGCCGGGGAAGATCACCATCGGAAGCATCTGGAACCCCGCTTTCGCCAATTCCGTCTTCAACGTCGAGGTGCTCCGGAAAGTGCTGGCGTCCTTCAATGACGAAGTGACCCTTGTCGGCGCTACCATCACCAGCTCGTCGGAAATTTACCAGGCCGCCCTGTCCCTCGCTCAAAAGAATATCGACGCCTACGTGCTCGTACCGGACAACATCGTGTACTCCGCTTTCGATTCGGTGGTGAAAGCAGCCGAACCGAAGAAAATCCCCATCTTCATGAGCGATGTCGAGAGGTTGGCGGACGGGGCGCTGTGCGTGCTGGGGTATGATTATACGAGCAGCGGGATTCAGGCGGCTCATCTTGTCGATCGGGTCCTCAAGGGGGAGAATCCGCGGGATATTCCCTTCGAGCGGTACACCAAGCTCACGATGGGGGTCAATCTCAAGGTCGCAAAGGAACTCGGGATCGTCATTCCGCCCGAGATCACCGCCAACGCGACGGTGACGATTCCGGAGAAGAACTGAAGCCTGAGGACGGTGGGCGCGTTCGGCGGACACCTGGGGATCGGGTGCCGCCGGGGACCGGGTTCACCGCGGGGCATGAGCGCAAGGAACCGAGATGATCGAGATAACGGATCTGCACAAACGATTCAATACCGGCACTCCGAACGAAGTTTATGCGCTTCGGGGCATTGATCTCAAGATAGAGGAAGGCGACTTCGTCACCATCATCGGGACGAACGGTTCGGGCAAGTCCACGCTCCTCAACGCCATCGCGGGGACGTTCCTTCCCGACACGGGGAAAATCGTGGTCGCCGGCGAAGACGTGACGAACAAGACCGATTTCCAGAGGGCGAAATACATCGCGCGTGTTTTTCAGAGCCCGTTCATGGGGACGGCACCGGGCATGACCATCGCCGAGAACCTTCACATGGCGCATCTGAGGGGAAGGAGAATCTATCCCGGGATCGGTCTCAACGCCGGACGCAGGCAGGTCTACAGAAAGGAAGTCGAGCAGCTCGAGATGCAGCTCGAAGACCGGCTGGACAACGTTATAGGGGCACTCTCGGGGGGGCAGCGCCAGGCGCTCACGCTTCTCATGGCCGTCCTGAACCAGCCGAAGGTCCTCCTGCTCGACGAACACACCGCGGCACTGGACCCGAAATCCGCGGCGCAGGTGATCAAACTGACCAGGAAATTCGTCGAAAGAGGAAACCTCACCACGTTCATGGTCACCCACAGCATGCAGCAGGCGCTGGACCTGGGGTGCCGGACCATCATGATGAACAAGGGCAGGATCATCGACGACCTCACGCTGGAGGAAAAACGGCGAATGACGGTGAACGACCTCCTCGCCAAGTTCACCGAACTCCGCCAGGCGGAGCGGCTGACGGATGAGATGCTCGTCGGGCTTCGGCGCGACTACCTGTAGCGGAGAGGGCGGGCGTGAATCCCCCGGCGCCGATGCGGTTTTGCGGGGGAAGGCCGTCTCTTTTGGGGGCGCGTTCCGACAGACCCGGCCACCAATCGAAGCTTGGGCGAAAAGATCAGGATTACCGGATCATATGAAAAGAACCAGCCGGTTCGACATATTTGGGCAGGGAAGGCAGACCATTCCTGTTCGAGAACCGTGAAATTAATAATTTTCAAGCATCGGGCTACCGGTCCGTGCGTCCGGATAGCGCCGCCCCACCGCACGACACCTTGACCTTTACGGACACGATTTTTCTGGACTTTCTGGGATCGAGTCTGCAACTCAGCTTTCCGCGATGAGAACTCTTGACCTTTGTAGACGGAACCGGCGGCCTATACGTCTGTCTGGATGTGAGGCTGATCTTTAGCTGTTTACCGGCCCCATGCCAGATTAAGGAGCAAATCATGAAAAAACTGGTTAAGGTCTTCCCCGTGGTCGTTGGTGTGGCTGTTGCGCTGATGCTGCTTGCGTCTCCCGGGTATTCATTCAGCGGTGGCGGTGGTTCCGGGTATCATGGGGGCCCCGGGTATCATGGGGGTCATCGGTACTACGGGGGTCATCGGTACTACGGAGGTCATCGGTACTACGGAGGTCATCGGTACTACGGAGGTCATCGGTACTACGGAGGTCATCGGTACTACGGAGGAGCGTGGCGTGGCGGCTGGAGTTACCCCTCCTTCGGTTATGGTTATGCCTACTATGCACGTTCCCCGTATCATTATCGGTCATATTCCGTGGTTCACCGGCGCACGGTAGTCAGAACGCGACCAAAGCCTGTGCCCGTGCGATCGACCCCTGCGCCCAAACAGGACCGCAACTGAGATAGTCTCGGCGCGCACCCTGCCCTCGTGTTCATATAACCGGGGCAGGGCCCACCTGCGGTTGTTTCAGTTCGATAGAAACATGCCGATTCGGACAATCCGATGAAACCGACAGAAAAAACGGGGCCAGGCCTTTGGGCGGCGTTCAGGTGCATAAAGCGCTCTTGGGGGGTGTACTCGCTGGCGGCGAGTATCCTGATAGGGATTTGCCTGGGCCTTGTGGCCATGAGTACCAGTCGTCACCATGACGTCACTGCGGAGAACGCCGTGCAATCCTCCGCCCCGGGCACTTCATTGTCTGCGCCTCAGGCCGCAGGAACCCGGTTGGTGGCCAGGCCGCGACCTCCCGTGGCGCCCCACCCGAAACGGGCGGACTTCGAAGGGGAGCCCACGTCCGGGAACGCCCGGCAAGTGGCGGATGCGGGAAATGCCGTGCAATCCTCCGCCCCGGGCAGTTCATTGTCTGCGCCTCAGGCCGCAGGAACCCGGTCGGTGGCCAGGCCGCGACCTCCCGTGGCGCCCCATCCGAAACGGGCGGACTTCGAAGGGGAGCCCACATCCGGGAACGCCCGGCAAGTGGCGGATGCGGGAAATGCCGTGCAATCCTCCACAGCGGGCACTTCATTGTCTGTGCCTCAGGCCGCAGGAACCCGGTTGGTGGCCAGGCCGCGACCTCCCGTGGCGCCCCACCCGAAACGGGCGGACTTCGAAGGGGAGCCCACGTCCGGGAACGCCCGGCAAGTGGCGGATTGGGTCGCCGATTCACGCGACAATCACGGTATGCCGTTTGCAATCATAGACAAGGCAGGCGCCAAAGTCTTTGTATTCGATGCCGATGGACGACTTCGCGGCGCAACCCCGGCACTGCTGGGCCTTGCACGGGGTGATTTCCCCGTCCGCGGGATCGGTGACCGGGCATTGGCGGACATTCGCCCCGATGAGCGAACCACGCCGGCCGGCCGCTTCGTGGCCTCGCTGGGTTTCAACGCCAAAAGAACGGATGTACTCTGGGTGGACTACAAGAATGCCGTTTCCCTGCACCGTGTGGTTACGAATAACCCCAAGGAGCGGCGCCTGGAGCGCCTGGCCACTCCAACTGCGCTCGACAAACGTATTTCATATGGTTGCATCAATGTCCCTGCCAGTTTTTTCGATCACGTCGTGAAGCCGGCTTTTACGGGAAGCTATGGCATCGTTTATGTGCTGCCGGAAACCCGGTCGATCGGCGAAATCTTCAAGTCGTACTATGACGTCGAGCTACGTTGGGGAAGCGGAACAAATGCCGATATTGACGAGCATCCGAAGCTAGGGCTCCAGCAGCAGGATGTCAGGTTTGCCCGCCCATAAGGCTCCCAAGCTCAGCCCTTGAATAGTCAAGATGCTTCATTCCCATATGCCCATCCTGACCGTCTTGTGTTGTGGAAATGCAGGCTATCCCAATCGTTCGCCGCGGTCCGCCGAGGTGCGGTTTTCTTCTTGAGTTGCTCAACCCCCTGTCATAAGGGGGCGCTTCGTTCGGGTCTCGGTATCCCCGGGCAACGGGTCACCCCATGTCGAATCCTGGAGAACAGAATGTCGATGCAAAAGCCGACGGTGCTCCTTTACATCCTCCTTTTGACAATGATCTGTGCTGCGCGCGGTTTCCGCAGGCGGTATCGAAGTTCGTTCTGCGGCCCTTCCGGCGGCCGAGCCCCCGGCCGCGCGGGACTCTTTCGGGCAAAGGGAGACGGCTCGCGCGCCACCGTAATCAGAAGGGAAGGGCGGGGTCGACTTGGCGCTCCGCTATAGGTCTATGGGGCGGAAATATGCTATAAAGGGTCGTGGCGCATATGTTCAGGCGTGTGACTTTTCGCACGGGGAAGGGAGTGACCATGCCAAAAGTACTGATAGCTGACGACCATCCGATTCTCAGAACGGGCCTGAAACAAATCCTCACCGCAGAACCGGATATCGAGGTGGTTGGGGAGGTGGCAAACGGAATCGAACTGCTCGATTTTCTGCGAAAGCATTCCTGCGATCTCGTGCTGCTCGATATCTCCATGCCAAAACGAGGCGGACTCGATGTCATCGACGAAATCAAACAGCTTCGGCATAATATCGGCATTCTCATCCTGAGCATCTATCCCGAAGAGCAGTATGCAATCAGGGCACTGAGGGCAGGTGCGTCCGGATACCTCACAAAGGCAAGCGCCCCCAACGATCTCATCCACGCCATACGCAAGGTTTTGAGTGGTGGGAAATACATCAGCCTCTCCCTGGCCGAAATTCTGGCTTCCGAGATAGATCCCTACGCTTGCCAGCAGCCGCATAAGCGTTTGTCGGACCGCGAATATCAAGTGATGTGCATGCTCGCAACGGGCAAAACGGTTACGGAAGTCGCCAATGAGTTGAACCTGAGTGTCAAGACCATCAGTACGCACCGTACGCGGATACTGGAAAAGATGAACATGAAGAACAACGCGCAACTGACGTTTTATGCGGTGGAAAATCACATCATTGAATAATCGAATTCCTTTTGCTCCAATTCACAAGAAAAGGGGCAATCGCCCCCGGAGCACAGGTGGCCGTGAGCAACATGAAACGCTCACGGCCACTATGGCGGCGCAGTCGCGCATTCAATTCCGTGGGGAAAAATCGTTCCCTGAACCCCACTGATCGATTTCAGGGAAAAGATCATCTCATGGTTTAAGCACCTTCACTGATCTGCTCCAGGGTACGCTTGTACGTGCGGGGACCGAAAGCCGCGACAGCCACACACACTATCGCAAAGCATGTGGCAATGTAGCCGAATACGCTGATGTACCCGTAACTTGCGTACAGAAGGCTAACGATCAGGGGCCCTATCATGTTCGACAGGCGGCCCATGCCGTAGGTGAGTCCCATACCCGAGGCCCTGGCTTCAGTAGGATAAAGCTCCGGAGTGTAAGAGTAAAGCAGGGGCAGGTAACACGAGGATGTCACCATCACCAGGAAGCCGAAGACGACTATCAGTGTCGGGTGGAAGCTCAGTCCGTACAACAGCCCGCAGACTGCGGTGAGACCCGTTAAGGCGGCGATGCCCCACTTGCGGTCGACTCGTTCGGATACGTAGGAAGCTATCAAGGCCCCGAGAGGACTGCCGAATGCCATGAGCGACGAGAAGGTCAGACTCTTCACAATGTCGAAACCATGCTGGACCAGAAGAGTTGGCACCCATGCAATAAATCCATAGAAACCGAGGGTCTGGAAAATCCAGGCCAGCAGCAATACTATCGTTCGTCCCAGGTACTTGCCTTTGAAAAGCTCCGTGTAGGGAACCGTTGCGACTTCTCCACGGCTGACGGTGGGCTGGGGTTCCGGCAGAGGCCCGTTCTTGGCGGATGCCTTAGCCTCCAGGCCTTTCAGTACATTATCGGCTTCTTTGCTCTTCCCGTGGATCTCGAGCCAGCGCGGGGATTCCACCATCCGTGCGATGAAGATAAGGCCGATCGCACCGAGAGCTCCCCACACGAACACGAAACGCCATGACCATGGTGCCAGCGGAATGACGAAGCGTGCCACCCAGGCTGTCGCGGGAATACCGCACAGGCCGATGGTCATCGACAAAGCCTGGTACTTGCCTCGTGCACTGGGCGGAAAGAATTCGCTGATGTAGGTGTTGGCGATGACGATCAGAGAAGCCACCCCGACGCCTGTCAGAAACCGGCAGACACCCAGGGACCACGGGTCCCAGGCAAAAGCGTTCAGGAGGGAAAGACCGGTATAGGCCAGGGTCGTGTAAGTCAGCCCCCGCTTGCGCCCCACCAGATCGCCAAACCATCCTCCCAGGGTGCCGCCGATGAACATTCCCACGAACGAGAAGGTGGTGATCTTGGCCACCGTGCTCACGGACATGTTCCACTCTTTCATCAGTGCCGGCGCAGCATAGCCAAAGGTGTTATAATCTGCCATATCGAAAAAATAAGCAAACGCGAGAGCTACGAGGACGATCGAGTGGGCCGGGCCGATAGGGAGCCGATCCAGCCGACCTCCTACGTTGATATTCTGAGACTCAAGATTTGATGCCACTGCTCCCATATGAGTTGTTGACATTAATCCCCCTTTCATGTTGCTGAGGCACATGATATTGATGCGGAAGGTTGAATACCCAAATCCTGTCGGCTATTGGCAAGTATCCCCCATGATATTCTTTGTCCGAGCTTCATCAGCGTTTCCCGGCTGGTGTTACATCCCTCGAGTTCGATGATATTGGATCGTGTGCCACGACTACTTCCTGCAGTAAATGCTCGGCACTGAAAACAACGCTTGATCTGAGGCACGTAACACCAGTCGTCGTTTTCCTGACTCCAGGACCGTCGATGAAGTTCTCTATCTTGCCCATTTGCAGGGCTTTGAAGCACTTTCGCAGGAGCCTCCTCATATTTCATTTGCGTTCAAGATGATAGTCTGAGCATCCCCCAAAAGGGCAGAGGAAGGATTCCCCCAGCACCCCTCATGGTTACGGCCCACGCGCTGGTGCGTGGGCCGAACTCTCGGCGCTCGCGGTGTTGCCGCGGCGCCACACGAAGCCGCGGTGCGGCGTGGGGGTGTGGGGGGGCATAGCCCCCCACTCATCGTTTGGTGCTTTCCTGAACGCAAGTTGGTATTAATACCCTTCTTTGTCCGATACCCAGTCCTTGATGGTTCCGCGGCCGTCCCAGATCTCTTCGCCGGTCCGGGCCTTGATCATCTTCACCGCCCATTGCGGGCAGTGCCCCACGCACCAGCCGCAGCCGTAGCATGTTTCATGGTCAACAGTGGGTTTTGTGCCGGCTTCCTTATCCAGTTGGATGGCGCCGTAAGGGCAGAGGTTCTCGCAGATGCCGCACCTGTTGCATTTTTCTTCGTCGAACTCCGGGATTATCGGAGTTGTCTCCTGCATGTAAGGTCCTTCGCGCTTCCAATCCCTCAAGTACATGAACTGGTTGGTTATAACCGGGATGTCCCGCACGGACTTGTAGCCCTTCTTGTCCATCCACTCGCTTAGTTCTTTGTGAATCTTGGGAATGACCCCAATACCGCGCGTGTAAATCGCGGTGCACAATCCCACCAGATCACAGCCACCCATAAGGTGACGGGCCACGTCGTCGTATGTGAACACGCCGCCGCCGCCAAGGAACGGCATCTCGGGAATTGTTGCCGTGGTTTCGAGGATCTTGGCGAGGGAGAAGATCTGCCAGGGTCGTCCCATGAGCCCGCCCATGGAACCGGGCACCCCGTAGAACTGCCCGGTCTCGTGGTCGATCCATGCGCCGTAGAATGCGTTGTTCCCGGAGATGGCATGGCCGCCCGCCTTTTTAATGGCGAGCGCAAGGGCGGCAGCATTGACGCACTGCGGAGTTGTCTTGAAGATGATCGGCACCTTGGCGATGTCCACGCAGGCCTTGGTTACCTTGTAGGCAACATCGGGATCGAGTGCCAGGGGGGCGCCGACGTCCTTATGTGCGTCGATGGCGCCGAAGGTGGCATGGGGGCCACCGGTATCGAGTTCGATAATTTTCACACCGCGATCCTGAAGATCCCGGATGAACGGCACCCAAGTCTCGGGAACGGGGCCGATTCCTGAAACCGAGCCGATGTACAGGATATCTCGATCCTCGCAGATCTTCAGGCATTTGGGCAGTTCTTCGTCAAGCCATTTTTCATAGGGCATATTGTGGAACATCTGAGAGCAGATGAACACGTCCTTCAGGTCGTTGCCGAAATGCTTGAGCGAATAGAAATAGGGCCTGGGCCAGCGGTGAGGACCGTCAATCTTGTGCACGGTCTTGCCCACGATCCAGCCGATCCCCGTCTTGCTGAACCGGTCGATGAGTTTTGCAGTCCCGCCAAAGTCACAGGAGGTGATGCCTATGGGGCTTTTCACTGGTAATCCACAAAATGATGTGCTCAAATCAGCCATAACTTCTCCTTGATTTCTTGCCCATTCAACTTATTCCACCTGCATTTCTCTACATCATCCTTCCAACGGTAACCTTGATACCGAATTCTTCGAATATCCCTTCAGCCCGGGAAAGATCATGTTTCGTAATGCTGCCGTACTGCTTATAAGGGGGTTCGAGCCCCAGGTAGGTATACTTGTCCTTGCCAAGGACATGAAAAGGATTGATATCGACATGTTCGATCCCAAGGGAAACGGCGAATCTTGCCGTTTCGGAAAGGTTGGAACTGCTGTCGTTGTAGCCGGGTATCAGCGGCAGCGATATCCTCACACGAGTCATTCGAGCCATGATCTCTGCATTGCGGAGAATCAGATTATTGTCAACACCGGTAGCCCTCTTGTGCTGCACGGTATCCATGTGCTTGATATCAAGGAGGACCAGGTCCGTATACGCCATGCATTCTTCGACGACGTCGGACGGGGAAAAGCCGCACGTGTCCAACACCGTGGAAATCTCCCGTTCCCTGCAGCTCTTCAGCAATGCAAGAGTGAACCGGGGTTGGAACAAGGGCTCTCCTCCGCTTAGGGTTATGCCGCCGTCCTTACCGTAAAAGGGCCTGTCTTTTTCAACCTCCTTCACTACTTCGGCCACAGTCGATTGCATTCCAACCTGTCTATATGCTCCATGGGGACATTCTCGAACGCATTTCATACAGAGCTTACACTTACTACGGTCTATCCTGAGTTCATCATCCATGCTTATGGAATTCTCGGGGCATACATCGACACATCCGCCATAACTCTTGCAGCGTTTGGCTATGTAATATACCTGCAGGTTAGGCATTTGGGTCTCAGGATTGGCACACCAGGTACACCGAAGTGGACATCCCTTGAGAAAAACCGTAGATCTGATGCCAGGACCATCGTGTGTAGCGAATTTCTTTATTTCGGTGATGACCCCAGGTTGTTCCATAAATAAACCTTTCAGAAGGATTGCTTCCCTTAGGAAAGACACTCCCGCGGGCTCCGGTATTTTCCTGCAGCACAAAAAACCGGCTTCCTTGCCTTGCCCTGTATGAACGATGTCTCGAGGTGCCTCCTGGAGAATCGGTAAGGATTCCAGGGCACCTCGAGTCGTGCCGATTGCCGTTTACTGCTTGTAAATCAGTTTGGCGGGAACTTCTTTTGCCATGATGTTGATCATCTCTTCGCTGATTTCATGTGCAAGACAGTACCTGATGAACATCTTCCATCCCGGGACGGGGTTATTGCCGGGCTGTCCGGCATCCGTAATGAGGACGAGGTTGTCGGGCCCCTTTTCCTTGAGCAGCTCCTTGATGAGGTTGAAGGAGTAGTCATATGCCACGACCCAGTCCCCCATGCCTGGCCACGGGATACATGAGCATTCCGCAAACTCGAGGTACGCGCCGAGATCGATCATTTCCCTGGCCTCGCTCGGAGTCAGAATGGTCATCTCCTGGGTCACGTGATCAAGCAGCATCTTCACGTTCATGCCCTTCTTCCTGATGTACTTGAGGACCGCCACTTTTTCTTCATTCGATACATGGCAACCGCTCAGGACGGTGACATCATCCTTGCTGTTGTTGTTATAATCAGCCATCACATCGAGGATTTCGATCATCTCCCCGGTGAGTTCCGTGCCGCCGATCCCGCCTTCCGTCACGCAGATGCCTTTCTTTTCCCATTCTTCTTTCGGCCGGCCCTGCGCCTGCATCTGGTGCCTGGCGTCCAGGGACGGCAGCCATACTTCCTTGCACCGGCCATAGCCGAGTGCGACCTTCACGGCATGAGCATTCATCCCGCCGACGGTGTGGTTCAGGGTGATTCCGCCGTACACTTCCACGGGTGTGAATTCGATGCCTTGTTTCGCCTTCTCTTTTGCCATTTTTCGGAGAAATTCCTGAATAACGACTGCGCAGTTGTTGACCATGGTGTTATGGTCTTTGAAAACCAGTGCGCGCATGCCGGTTTCGCTCGCCTCGATGCACGTCTCCACCATGCTCGGCCTGCCGGGGAGCCATCCCCCCAGGGGAGCGCCGTGGACATGCACGTCAATCACGCCTTTGAGGATCTCGTCAACCTTATCGGGGTCCACCGGGACGCCGGGGTTGAAGTAGTTGTAGGGCCATGCGGGATGAGTCCTTTTCCGAAGTTCTTCCTGTGTGATCGCTCTTCCGAAGGGCATCTTCGCCCAATCGTCCATAGCCTTGCTCATTGTCAGTCTCCTTTCGTAGAACCTTACGAGCCTTTTAGGAATTCCACTTTCGCTTCAGAACCGACCCCTCTGGAGCGCTACACAGGCCTTACCAGGATACGTGGCAGGTATGGATGGTCTTTGCCGAAGTGCTTGATCGAACAAGCCATCTCGCAGCTATCGCAACCTGTGCACTTGTCTGGATCGACCACGATTATTCTCTTTTTTTAATTCCGTGTTCCTCTCATCCTCACACGTTGATTCGAGCCAAGCGAGTATCGATTCTCCCGCAGTTCTCCTTTATCTATCTATTATTAAAAGTAAAAGCCCTGTTCTTCCGAGGAGGGGCGGGCCACGATCGCGCCTCCTCGTCCGATGTGCTACAGGTTTTCGTACTGCGTCCTCTCTATGATCTGTTTTTGCACCTCCGGCCCGAGATCGACGAACCGGGCGGTAAAACCCGCCACCCGGACCATCAGGTCGGAGTAATTTTCCGGATGTTTCTGTGCATCGAGGAGCATTTTCTGATCCACGATGTTGTATTGCACCTGGTATCCACCGAGGTTGAAGTATGCTTCATTGAGATGGATGAACTTGTCGGCACCCTCGCACCCCTCGATGGCGGAGGGGCTGAACTTCATGTTGAAAAGGGTGGACTGCAGCTTGGTCGCATCGATCTTGGCGGCGGACTTGATGAGGCTGGTGGGACCGCTGTAGTCCGTCCCGGGCTGCGCAGAGAGTGCACCGTCCGCGACGAACTCACCGGCGAGTCTTCCGTCCGGGGTGGCCCCGCACGCCTTGCCAAGAAGCACCTGCGTCGTCACGGACAGGGTGCTCGGCCGCCACGGTTCGCCAACCCAGTTGTTGACCTTTTGTGCGGAATCCGACCAGGCATCGTAAAGTTCTGCCACGATAAGATCGACGTAATCATCGTCGTTGCCGTATTTCGGAGCGTCCAGCAACTGTTTCCTGAGCTTCTCCCTGCCTTTGAAGTTATCCTTCAGCGCCTGCATGAGATCCTCCATGGTGAGGGTCTTTTCTTCGTAGACAAGCTTCCTGATGGCGGCAAGCGAGTTGGCGACGCTCACAACTCCGCAGGAGATGACGTAGGCCGGATCGTTGTATCGGCATCCGCCCTCGTAGGCGTCCTTGCCTTTGTCGATGCAATCGTCGAGGAGTGCCGTCATGATGGGATGCACGAGCCCGAGATCGTTGTGCACCACCATGATGGTATTCCAGTACTCCTCTTCGCGATTGATGATGAGGTCCTGCACGCGGTTGTACTCGGCAACGATCTCCTCGTAGAGAGCCTTTTTTATATCGAGTTTTACGTCCAGGAGCTTGTCACCGGTCACCGGGTTGATCCCGCCGTTGAGAACCAATTCGAAAATTTTCAGGTTGTTGGTGTGGGGAACTGCATACATGGGCATGCGTTTTCCGCAGATCTGCATGTCCACGCAGCCACAAGGCGCCCAGTCCCGCGCGTCCTCGAGGTTCGCTCCCGTATGCTCGATGAAACGCTCGGTGGCCAGCTTGTCATTGAAAAGTGCGGGATAACCCGAACCGGCTTTGATGCATTTCACGGCAATCTGCTTGAAATCTTCGCTCATCTCGTCTCGCCAGCGCACTGACAAGGTTGGCTGCCACGTTTTCACATTGATGCCGGCCTGGAGCACCAGTCTGGAAAGCTCGTTGTCACAGGGCTTTCCGTAACGGTCGACTCCGCCCAGGGTCAGGTTCTGGTACACGCTGCCGCCCAGGTAGGACTCTGTGAACGTTGCATGGGCCCGGGTGATCTCGCCGCACTTGACGCGCATGAGTTCCAGCAGTTCCAGGGCTTTTTCTTCCGTGATGGCGCCGGCATCCAGGTCGCTTTTGAAGGGACGGTACATGTACTGGTCGAAACGGCCCGGAGAAATGCCCCGCCCGTTCAACTCGATGAAGAGAACCACATGAGTGAACCAGAAGGCCTGCATGGCCTCGTAAAAAGTATCCGCCGGCTTTTTGGGGACCTTGCGACATATGCGGGCTATCTCGATCAATTCAGCCCTGCGCGCCGGGTCGTTGCACTCGGCGGCAAGCCGTTCGGCCTCCGCGGCATGGTTTTCGGCAAAGGCAACCAGACCTTCCAGCGCCAACTTGATTCCCTGGTAAAAATTATACTTGTCGAATTTCTCCTTGCTGTTGAGATCCCCCAGACCGGCCAGCTTGCCCTCGATCCTCTCGATGATGCCCTCAACGCCTTCGTCGATGATCTTTTGATAATCCACGATCAGCCGCCCTTCAGGGACATCGAACATAAAGCGCAGGAACACCAGTTGCTGCATCCATTTTTCCACCAGGGGGAAATCGCTCTTGGTCTCCTTGAGATACTTTTCGGCAAGCGAGCGCCAGTCTTTCCCTTCCCAGGATTTCGCCACTTCGAGGATCTGTTCCTTGTCTTCCCGGTAGATCAGATAGATTCCAAGGCGATCGCCCTTCTTCTCCTGGAGGGTCCCTTCCATGTAGCGTTCTTCTTCCCTCCTGATCTTCTTGAACCCTTCCAACATCCAGCATTCATACTCGGGATAGACCTGGGTGCCTTTGAAATAGCGGGATATATTCCCGACGATGAGTTCATCGTCCCAAATCTTTACGGTGAGGTTGGAAAGCACATGCTTGAGGGCCCCGCCTGCCCGCAGATACCTTGGATCGGTCCAGTGTTCTTTCATGTATTCGGTGTAGAGTACGGCTCTCTCAGCATCAATGAAGGGTTCGCTGTCCAGGAGTGCCTGGTAGCGTCTTCCCACGCGGGCTGTCGTTGGGGCTCCCGTGATTTCTCTTTGTTCGATGACTTCCGATGCGCCTGCCATATATCGCTCCCCGGTTCGAATTGTTGTTCACAATAGTCCATACGTTCCTCAACGCGGCAAACCCGCAGGATTGCTCCACACCGGCTGATGGCTGAACTCCGGCGGGCTCTTTTGCCCCGCAGGTTTCGATTCTCCTGCGATTTACCGCTTGTGGGTTTCCATTTCTTTTCATCCTCATTAATCCACACACGGAAGTTAAAATCTATCGGCGCAGCACTGAACTTTTCCTCGGCTCATGGCTGAATCTACCGTAAGATCGGGCCCTGCAACGGCATAGGATTGGCGGCCACTCGCATATGGGAGGAACCCCCCGCTGTGTCGGACAAACACCGACAAGCGGCATTGCCTTTCCGGTTGGTCTTCTCCGTGGACGGCATCGGGGGGAACCATTTTGCCGCTCTTTTGCGGGGGGCAGAAACCATCATCTCGAGCGCAAACTTGTATTGATAGTGCAGGAGGGGAGAGGGGCCGCGGCGGGGAAAGCCGGATTGCAGTAACTATGAGGAATCGGGCAGCTTTCGCAGCAATGGTTCATGAAGGAATGCCGGGAAAGTGATCTTTTGCAGAATAACTGCTGTGCAGGACTACTTGGGGGTGGCTCCCAGGGGGATGCGCAGTTTAAGCACCGTGCCTTTGTTCACCCTTCCCACGATGCTCACCTTTCCACCAAGAAGATTGATCCGTTCTTTGATGCCGAGAATCCCGAACGAGTCGGACTTGCTGATATCCTTTTTCCTGATGCCCACGCCGTTGTCTTTGATCATCAGATCCACGTTTCTGCCGGACATCCGCAGGTTGATTTCGGCTTTGGTGGCATTCGAATGCCGAAGAATATTGGTGAGCGCCTCCTGGCAGATCCGGTAGAGGGCGGTGGACACCTTGCCGTCGGTGATCAGGGTGCCCGGAGTGGGATCCAGAATGGCCTCGCATATGATCCCCGTGCGGTTCTGAAATTCGTCCACCAGCCATTCCAGTGCCGAGGTGAGTCCCAGATCGGCCAGCATCCCCGGTCTGAGTTCCACCAGGATTCTCTCGACCGTTTTTATGGTGGCGTCGAGGTGCTCCATCATGGAATCGATCCTGGCCTGCACCGGGAAGTTGTCCTGTGGGAGGCTCTTGCGGAGTCCAAAGAGGTCGAGCTTCAGGACGGTCAGGATCTGCCCCAGTTCATCGTGAATCTCACGGGCGATCTCGGTGCGTTCTCCTTCGAGCACGGTATGCAGATGTTCGGCGTGGATACTCAACTGTTTTTTCGATTGTTCCAGCTGTTCTTCGGCAAGCTTGTGCGGTGTGATGTCCGAGAGGAACCCTTCGATGGCGATGATGTCTCCCTGGGGAGAGTAGACCCCCATGCCTTTATTGTAGACCCACCGGACCTTCTGCCTGGAAGTGACGATGCGATAGGTGGCCTGGAAATGACGCCTTCTCTTCAGCGCCTTCTGGATCGAATCCCAGACCCGCTGGCGGTCCTCTGGATGGGCCAGTTCACGGATGCTCACGATCTTGTTGCCGACGAAGGCCGACGACTTGTACCCCGTCAGGTCGTAGCTCCCCTTGCTGACGAATTCCATGGTACGCTCTTTATCGTTCCTGCATCGATAGGCCATGCCGGGCAAATTCCCCATGAGGGTGGACAGAACCCGCTGGCTCTCACGCAGTGAGTCTTCGGCATGCTTCTTTTCGGTGATATCGGTGTGAGTGGCCACGAGCCGGTTGCCGGATTCATCGCCGCCGATCCGGGATACACTGGTGAGACAGGCTACGTCTTTTCCACTCCTGTACCTGTAGGTAAATTCCAGGCTGTGCGTGCGTTTGTGCTTCAGAATGCCGTAGAATCTGTTCCCTTCTTCTTCGTATTCCTTCCTGTTGTGGAAAAGGACCCGCATGCTCTTGCCGATGAGTTCCTCGGGTTTCCAGCCGAAAACGGATCTCACTGCGTGATTCGCAAAGACGATCTTTCTGTTATCAAGGCCGACTACTGCATGGGGAATGGCATCCATGATGGATGCATACAGCAACGCCAGTTCATCGAGTTTTTCCCTTGCCTGCTTGAGTTCGGTGCAGTCGAGAAAATTGAGCAGGACGGCGACCTTATTCCGATAGAAAATACAGGCTGAGGTCACCATGGTCCACCGAATCCCCGATTTGCCATCGAGTCTGAGATCGTACACGTTCCGGGAAGACGATTCTTCCCGTCCTGCGGAATCCATGATCTCTTTCAGAAGGCCCCTGTCGTCGGGGTGGATGAAATCGACGATGTCTTTTCCCTGAATCTCGCTTCTGTCGCAGCCCGCATAGTCCATGAAACGAGAATTCACGAACAGTATACGGTTGTCCTGAACGAGGCAGAGTCCGGCGGGCGAACTGTTCACCAGGCTTTGGTTGAGGGCCTCTGTTTCTTCCCTGTCGGTGTTGTCTTCGATGTGCATGATGACGATGTCCGGCGGCATGGCCACGAACGTTACATCGGCAATACGGTCCCGACCGGCAGTGAACATGTTGCAGAGCGTTTTCCTGCGAATGAGGGCTTTCTCCTTGTAGGCCCGTTCGAAATCCTCACGCAGATCGGGTCTTTCGCCATAGATGCGCGTGGCGGTTTTTCCGATATAATTCTTTATGAGTCCCTGGGTGGCGGCGACGGCATTCTGGTCATACCCGATGAGAACGAAATCTCCCGCACGTCTCTGCCACATAAGGCTGAAGAAGGGGGCCTCCCCGATTTCGGTCCCATGCTCGATGTCCCCTCCTTTGTGTGTGTAGTGTTTTTGCCAGTAGAGACTGGTGACATCTCTCACGATGGTCACTACCGATTCTTCCCTGTTCAGGGTTATGATCCGTGTGCTGAACTGGGTGGGAAAAACGGTGCCGTCTTTCTTTTTGCTGCTGGTCCATATGAAGACCCCGTTGGAGGTGTTCGACTCATCCCACAAATCCGGGATGGTATCGGCTATCTCCGGAGGCACCAAATCCTTGATGCGGAGAGTGAGCATCTCCTTCCGGGTATAGCCCATCATGCCCAGCGCCGCCTCGTTGCATTCGATGATCCTCCCGTCCCGGGTTTCGAGAAACATGGCATCGGTAGAGAGATTGAAGAGGCATCTGTAGAGATTGGTTTCTTCCTTGGCGTCTTCCATGGGCTTGCATCCTTTCAGAATGGAGGCTCAGGACTGCCTGCACCGATGGCGGCAGTTGTTTCCTGCGTTCCGGATCATCAACCCGGAGTTCTACAGCTCTGTTTCAAAAAGGGTTCACAATTTCCCGTCACAGTCTTGAATGAGCTTCCCCCATGCTTTGTATCACGGGGAAGAAAAGTCTTGGCGAGAAATGCGAAAGGGCCACAGGCCGGTACCTGTAACCCAAATTCAGGTAATTCAAATTACCGTTATTCTCATGGGGGCGGCGATGGGCTTTGAACCCGCAATCCGCTGATTACAAAAAGACAGCGATCCGGCAAACCCTCGTAAGACCCCGCCGAATCCGGTTTTTCCTCTGTACCATCGACAGCTTGCGTTCAAGGAAGCAGCAAACGATGTTTCTCAAAAGCGTGGGGAGCCAGCCCCCCACACCCCCACGCCGCTGCGCGGCTTTATGTGGCGCCGCGGCAACGCCGCGAGCGCCAGGCGTTCGGCCTCACGCGCTGGCGCGTGGCCGAAACCATGAGGGGCGCAGGAATCATTCCCCTGCTCTTTTGGGGATGCCGAGATTATCATCTTGAACGCAATTTTTCATGATGCCCACCTCACCTGTAAAGCATCAAAATGGGTATCTCGGGACTCCATTTTCTAGGTAAATCGGTATCATTCATCAATTCATGCATGCCTCAACAGGGCAGGGCGGACGGCTACGAAGCCTCTGGAAGCTCGCAACCCCCTCATCTGCCATTCACAAAGACGAAATCAACTGTATTCGTTATCGATCACTTTCTCAAGACCGATCACCAGGAACCGGTTCCGGTGCTTTGGCCATTTTGAAGGCCGACCTTGCGAGACGAGCTGTTTTGGGTAATATTGGAGGCGTGGCCGCCTCGATTGCTGTGTGCCCTTTTCTGCCGCATCAGGGCAGCCTCTGCCACAAATCGGGGGGAGAGTGGCCCAGGCCGGCTCACCGGAGAGGGCCGAACGATTTAAGCGCCGGATCTGTCCAGGAAACTGTGGACCGTTAGGGTGAGTAAAGACGATCAGCCGCCGACAATCGGCTGCATGCGATCGCCCAAAGAACCGGCTCCAGGTGAGCTCCATATTCGGGAAAAGAACATGAGACAGCTTTCACTGGCACTTCTGATATCGCTGCTCGTCCTGTGTGCTTCAGGCTGTGCGACACAGCCAGGGTGGTCCCGCTACGAGATGTGTTTCGGGCTTAGCGCAGACTCGGGGCAAACGAGTATCTCCGATCGGCAATGGCAGCAGTTTCGAGATGAAGAGATCGTCAACCGTTTTCCTGACGGCTTCACTGTATACCCTGCCGACGGGTACTGGCGAAGTGGTGCTGAGACTTATTCCGAGCCCTCCCGGATTCTCTTGGTCGTTGCTCCTGAAACCGGGGAGACCGAGAACAAGTTAAACGCCATCGCTCAGGCGTACGCCCTGAAATTTCGTCAGAAGGCCGTCCTCCAGATGAAGTCGCGCGTGAAGGTATATTTCCATACGCCTGAAGGCACCTTACTGCAGACCGGACGGGAAATGTGGTAACGAACGGTTAACTCAGTCCTTCGGCGCCCGACCGTTGAGACTTTAGATTTGGCATCAGGTTTACACTGGTACAGTTTTAGCGGGTAGCCCGGATACTCGTTATCCGGGCGCGAAGCGCAAGAGGTGTAATTTGAATCCAGGGGTAGCGAATCTCCTGGCGTTATGGAGTGCTTATACATAAAAATATTAGTGGCTTGGGCCATGTAGATTCTTGGTTGTCCGGACGAGGGATAAGCCTCCTTTCCTGCCGGACCTGTATAGCAAGTACCCGGGCCACCCTCCGGAAGCCAGGGAATGTGCCTCGAACCTATCTCTGTCGGCCTGCTTTCCAAGCATCCGCCTTTGGGCGAAATAGAATGACAAATTTTTCCAATTTTTGCCAAAAATCGGGGCGCGACAGGCCTCTGGCCATCCTCCGGATGGACGTGCTTACCATAACCGCGCGGAAAGCAGCTTCTTACCGGATCTATCACAATCACCCCGCCATCACGTCGCATTGACAACCCCCTGCATGGTCCTTACGCTGATGTCAGGTATCAAAAAGCCTTAGCAGCAACCGCTCAGCGGTGCGCGTGAACCATTGACCGTCGCCCGTTTTCTTCATTTCAAGGGAAAGGAAAACAACATGTCGAACCACTTCACGGGCCTGAGGCTCGGTCCTCCCGACGGGGACACCCGATTGGATCTCACCGACCTCTATGCCTTCCAGTCACCGGCGGACGCATCGAGGACCGTCCTGATCCTCAACTGCAACTCATTCGCGAAGGCGCCGGCGTTCCACCCGGACGCGGTGTACCGCATCAACATCGACAACAATGGCGATGCCGAGACCGACATGGCGTTCAGCATGGTGTTCTCGGAGCCGCGAAACAGCGGGCAGCGGGTGACCGTCTACCTCGCCACCGGTCAGAAGGTCGACGCGCTGGAAGCCGCCGGAGAGCCGATCATCAAAGATGCCGAGGTGTCGTTCGGTCCTGAGCCCCACATCATCGCAGCGGAGCCTTACATTTTTTTCGCCGGACTCCGCAGTGATGCGTTTTTTATCGACTTCGCGGGGATCCTGAACATTTTCGATCACAAAGGCGGGAAGAATTTCACGGGACTCGCCGGCACTCCGACCCCGGGCAGATGGACCGGCACCGACCTCTTTGCGAACCAGAACGTCTTCAGCATGGCTTTGGATCTGCCGACGCGCGTTCTCGGCGCCAACCCGGCTGTGCGCATCTGGGGACGGGTCAGCGTCCGCCGCGGGGGGAAATTGGTTCCCGTCGATCGCTCGGGTCACCCGACCCTCGCGAACTTCTTCATGACCGACGAGACTAAACCCGAATTCAACCGGAGCGAGCCGGCCCATGACCGGGAGCGCTTCCTGGACGGGTTCATCCACGTGCTGGAGCATGTCGGAGGCTATTCGGTCGAAGAGGCCAGAGCGGCGATCGATGCGGAGGGCATTTTGCCCGACATGCTGAGCTTCGACCCCGCCAAGCCGGGCGGGTACCCGAACGGCCGTTTGCTCACCGACCACATCGTCGCGCACCGCTTATCCATGCTCACGAGAGGCAAGATGCCGCCCGATGGGCTACGGCCTCACACGGATCTGCTCGCGGGTTTCCCGTATCTCGGCACACCGCATCCGAATCCCGATCCAGCCCCCGCGTAAACGACTTTGGGCCGACGGCGACGCGGGAACGCCGATAGAGAAGGATCGTACCCGCGTCGTCGAACCCCGGCCGCGTTCTGAGGCCGCGCCGGCATGAGTCATCAACTCCACGGTCCGGGGCAATCGCATGGAATCATGAGAGCCCAAGAAGAGTCAGGAGGTAGTCATCGTTCCAACCGGCGCGTTTACGTTTGACTTTGATGCCGACTTTGGAGGTTTTCTCTGCCTTGCACAGGTTTACGGCGAACCGGCGAAGGATAGCGAGACTGGTGGCGGCGCTACGGTCCCTCACCCTGTTCTCGTCTTCGCGAGTGGCCCGGATAGCTCGTCTATCCGTGCGCGTAGCGCAAGAGGTTAAGCTGCCCTCGGCCATCGGATCAGACGGCCGCTTCGTCATTGCGGTAGATGTCACTGCCTATGAGACCTGGCGCTACCCCCTGTTCTTTGCCTTTAAAGACAGTCGGGGAGTGTTCCCGGGAAACTGATGAACCGAGCCGAGTTTCCGGTGTAGATTTCACGCCGGAGACCTCCCACCTGGTCTCCATCATGGAGAATATCCCACAGGGGTGGAAATTCATTCCCGAAGCCCAATCCGGCTCTCCTCGAACTTGAAAATCGTGGGATGAAAATCGTTAAGTTTTTAGGATCATTGTGTAAAAGTTCTCGCAGCGTAGCGGTCGTCGGGGATATTCAAAAAAGTCTATAGAACGTAACTATATAGTATCATGTGTAATTAACAGTGTTCTGCCCATAAAATTACCCATGCGCGGAAAATCAGCCCGCCCAGACATCGGTAAGTATTTGAAAATTGGAGCTGGCGATGGGATTTGAACCCGCAACCTGCTGATTACAAATCAGCTGCTCTGCCGTTGAGCTACGCCAGCCCGTTTGTTGTTTGGCCTTATATAATGCGGCCTCGAGGGCTGTCAAGGAAGAAACCCGGCCGAGGCAGGGAATCCGGGAGCCCTTCCTGACGCGGGTTCAGTCTGGCAAAAATTCCGGCGTCTTCATCGTCCGTGGCGCGATAGCCTTGCATAAAATCGGTTTCGGAGGGGCTTTGGGGCGTGGGTGCCGGGCCTAAAGCCATTGACTTGCTCTCTTTCGCCCCTAATTTGGTAGTATCCTTCGGATGCCGCATCTGTGAGCGAGGAAAACCGTTATGCGGGGCCCTTCGGGCTCCTGCCGCATGTTGCCGGCCGGGGGGAGGCGGTGGGAATTCCGCCGTTTCAGTCGAAGGCAGAAAATCCGCATTTGAGCCGTGACCAGTGCTGCGTCCCCTAAATCGTGGGATACGGTTTTTCGTGTTTGAGCCGGGGTATTGGCCGACAAATCCGGCATAGTAATGTCGTTCAGCTTGAGGGATGTGACCAGAGACGGGAATTCCAGGTTTTAACGACGATTTTCCGGCAATATCGGGATATTCAGCTTGTTTTTGTGTAATGCTGATTACCTACAAAATAGAGTCCCGAGATACCCATTTTTGTGGGTAATTTGGATCAAGACCCAACCGGCACATTTGGTCAGGGCCGTGCATTGTCGAAATGGTCCAGTGGTACAAGTGCAGGCAGACACCAATCTCATCTGTATAATTTTGACCGCAATAGAGTATTATATGCGTGTAATCGTGGTCTATCGTATTTGTTTGCCATGATCGTTTTGGGGCGATTCGATCCTGCAATTCCATTGGAAAATTTTTCGCTCCCTTCAAAGTGACGGGAGAAGAACCGTACGACAACCGCGACGGCGGCAATCGGTGCAGCGGAATTGCCGTGGGAATCAGCCGCTCGGGATACCAGCAGAATCTTCATTAAGTGAATCATTCATCCAAAGGAGGGACCCATGCACGTGAGAACCGTTCGGCATCTGGCGCTCATAGCGTTTGCGGCGATGCTGTTTTCCGGATGCGCGGAGACGAAGGAATCCTTTCCGCTGAACTACACGTCGAATGCTTCGATACCGGCAAGCTTCGCTTCAAAGCCTGTGAAATCGATCGATGTCGGGAAGATAACGGATAGTAGAAGCGTCGATGATCCGTCGCTCATCATCACTAAGGACAAAGGGTTCGTCAACAGGACAGCAAGCGAATACATCGCTGAAAAACCCATAGTGGAGATTCTCGAAGGGGCCATAGACGACGCTTTGAACAAAAGCAATTATTCCACGGACAAGCAGTCTCCTTCGTATGAACTATATGGAAATCTCGTATCGCTCGACCTGGATACGACGAGCGGCCTGTTCAGCGAAGAATACAGGCCCAAAATCATGGTCAAACTCTATCTGAAGGATACCTCCAACGGCCAGGTTGTCTGGAACGATATATTCATCGGGAGATCCAAGGTAAAATCACATGGGAGCCCGGAGGATTTCAGGACCAGCTGCAACCTTGCAATCGACGACCTGGCAAAGCAGGTCGTGACTTCCGAATCGCTGAGGCAGTGCTTTCGGTAATGCCCGGCTTCAGGGTGCGGTCTTCGTCAGCCCATCGATAAAGGCCCGGCACAGGGCGGGCGAGGCCGTATGTTCGTAGATTTCACCGTCGGGGGTCATGCCCCGGATCAGCCCGTCCCCGAGGAACATCCCGAGGAGTGCCTTGCCAGCTTGGGTCCGGTCGATGACGGCGGTCCGGGGACCGCTCGCGGGCAACGTCCGGAGGGCAATCCCGGCCGACGCCCCACGGGGGCTCTTTTCGTGTGTGTGGCCTTCCGGTTCATTCGCATCCCCGGGACTCCTGAATCCGTTCCCGCCCGCCTGGTCTTCGAAACACCCGGCCGTCGGCCGCCCGCAAGCCCCCGATATTCCGTTCAGTTCAGCCTCGGATGTGCCGGGGCATTTTTCGGTCGTCAGGGCGTCGAGCGTCGTCCGGACCCCCGAAAGTGAAACCGCCGAATCCGCACCGGCAAGGGACTTCATAAAGTTCAAAATCCTCCCCAGCCTCAGCAGGGTCACCGATTCCATTCGCGTGGTCGTATCGGATAAGGGCAGGGCGGTCGACCTCATGAGCGAAAACCGCTCCGGCAGCAGGTTCGCTGCCTCGCATTTTCCATAATCGACGCTTCCAGGTGAAGGGTAGAAAACGGAAACGCCGGCGATCACCCGCCGCCTTGCCAGGTAGAGAAGGTCCGAAACCGAGTCCATCGCCTTTTGCCCGGGGGCTCCCACGATGATATAGCCCACGGCGGACATCCCGCATGCCCCCGCCTGGAAAACCGCCCGGTCGAACGCTTCCCGCACGTCCGGCCTTCGGAACCGTTTGAGCTGGTCCGGGCAGGTCGTTCCGAGGGAAAGGTTCAGCGCGGTGAACCCCGCACGCTTCATGCCTTTCACCATGTCTTCGTCAAGAGACGGCGGAAAAAGTCCGTTCATGGCCCGAAGTTCCAGCCCTGCTTTCCCGAACCGGTCCGCCACTCCGTTCAGCAATTCCATGAACCACGAGCGGTCAAGCGATATGTTTTCGTCTTCGAAATCAATGAACCTTGCCCCGAATTTAAGGACGGCGTCCTCTATTTCCCCCAGGACCGACCGGACGCTCCTTCGCCGGTATGTCGCCGCCGAAGGCCCCCCGACGGAACAGTACGAGCATCCCATCGGGCATCCCCTGCTTGCGACCACGACGGCGCTGCCTCCCGACGCCCGCCGGTAGAACTTCCGGTTCAGCAGGTGCAGCGAGGGCAGGGGATTGAGGTCGAGGTCCGGGCATTCCGCGGGGGGAGACACCAGGATTCCCCCAGCCGGCGTTCGGGCCACGACGCCGGGAACGGACCGGACGTCCCCTCCATGCATCAGCGCCTTCGCCAGTTGCGGCAAGGCCGCTTCGCCTTCACCCCGGATCACGTAATCCACGGCCCTGCAGCGCATCACCGCCTCCGGCATCTGCGTCGGGTGGTGGCCTCCCATCACGACCGTGCACCCGGGCAGGGCATCCTTCACCGCCTCCGCCGCAGCCAGGGCTTCATCGGCGTATGCCGTGAAAAGAGAGGATATTCCCACCAGGAAGGGGGCCGCCTCTTTCGCGGCTTCCCGCACGTGCCGGTAGCCGTACCCGTAATGCCTGTATCGGTGAAAAAGGCCGAACGGGGAGATGTCGGGCTTGCCGTAGTAGTCGCGGAGATAGTCCATTTCGGGCGGAAGGTCGATGGGCTTCGATTTGGACGTCGCCAGGCAGTCGAGGATCCCGACCGAAAATCCCTGCGCCTCGAGCGCCGCCGAGATGCAGGCGAGCCCGTAGGGAATGGTCCTCTTCGCGGTGAGGTAAAAATCCCGGATGGGGGGCTGTATGAGGAGTACGTCCGGCATGGCTTCTACATGCTCATCATCGGGTCGCGGTCGACGGCGATCTGCACGCGCTTCATCACGGGATCGGCCTTCGCGGAAATCATCACGGATTCGGCGAAGTCCTGCAGGTCCCGGCTCGCCCAGGCTTTTGCGAACAGGTGCCAGCGGAACCGGTTCTTCAGCTTGGCCAAAGGTGCCGGGGACGGCCCCAGGACCGCCACGTGCCTGCCGGATTCCCCCGCGTTCGCCGCTTCCTCGCGGCAGATCGCGGCGAGCCGCCGCGCGGCGCTTTCCGTGAGCTTTTCATCGCCCGAAGTCACCAGGAACTTCATGAACCTCGTGAACGGCGGGTACTGGAGCTTTTCGCGCGATTCCAGTTCGATATCGCAGAAGCCCTGGTAGTCGAGCCTGGACACGCAGCCGATGGTGTAATGGAACTGGTTGTAGGTCTGGAGGATCACCCGCCCCGGCTTTTCACCCCGCCCGGCCCTTCCCGCAACCTGCATGAGAAGCTGCACGGTGGTTTCCCCTGCGCGGAAATCCGGGAATTGCAGCGCCGTGTCGGCATTGATGACCCCGACCAGGGTGATATGGGGGAAATCGTGGCCCTTTCCCACCATCTGGGTGCCGATCAGGACGTCGGCTTCCCGGCGCCTCACGGCGTTTAGGCTCGCCACCAGGTCTTCGGGCCGGTCCACGCTGTCCCGATCGATCCTCACGATGCGGGCGCCCGGCAGGAGGTGCTTCACCTCCGTTTCCACCCGTTCGGTGCCGAACCCCAGCGGAAACAGGGACGTGTGGTCGCACGCCGGGCAGCGTTCGGGCACGGCTTCTTCCTTCCCGCAGTAATGGCAGCGCAGGATTTTCTCATGCCTGTGGTAGGTGAGGCTGACGCTGCAGGAGTCGCACTGGAGCACATGTCCGCAGACGCTGCACACGTAGCAGGTCGCAAAGCCCCTGCGGTTCAGAAAGAGAAGCGCCTGGTCGCCGGCCTCGAGGGTTTTCGTGAGCTCCGTTCGAAGCCGGAAGGACAGGACCCGCGAAAGGGAACTTTCCCTTCTCATGTCGACGATTTCAAGCTCCGGCAGCGGCCGGTCCAGGATGCGCCCCGGAAGCGACAGGGACCGGTAATGGCCGAGCTTTGCCTGGTGGATGGTCTGAAGCGACGGGGTCGCCGATCCCAGGACCACGGGAATCCCGAGGAGCCTTGCCCGCATGAGGGCCACGTCCCGCGCGTGGTACCTCAGGCGGTCGTCCTGCTTGTAGGACGAATCGTGTTCCTCATCGACGACGATCAGCCCCAGGTTCCGGACGGGCATGAAAACCGCGGACCTCGCCCCCAGCACCACGGTCTTCCGGCCGTTCACGATTTCCTTCCACTGGTCCTGCCGGGCGCCTTCCGGAATCCCGCTGTGCCACACGGCGAGGCAGGCCGGGAACCGCCGGCGGAAAAGCGCTTCGAGCTGAGTGCTGAGCCCGATTTCAGGCACCAGCACCAACGCTCCCTTTCCCCGCATGACGGCGTCTTCCGCCAGCCTGAGGTAGATTTCGGTCTTGCCGCTTCCGGTGACTCCGAAGAGCATGAAAGGCTTGAAGGACGGTTTCACGACGGCCGCGGCGACTTCATCGAAGACCGCCTGCTGTTCCGGCGTGAGCTCCGGGGGCGGTTCGTCGGGCAGCGCCTGTGCGCACCGGAATTCCCGGACGTCCTCTTCTTCGTCCACCCGGATGAATCCCTGTTTGCACAGCTTTTTCAGCCAGTAATCGGCGTTCTTCACCTGCTGCCGCACGGTGCTGAGGGCCAGGCCGGATTCCGCTTTCCCGAGCAGTTCGACCAGCGCTCTCGCGGATTCGTTCCGGCGGGCCGCCTCCATGCCCGGCTCGGACAACAGGCGCACGATCTTCTTTATCTTCGGGCCCGGCAGAGCGTTCCGCCAGTCGTAAAACCTTTCGATAAGCCCTTCGGCCTCGAGCCGCCGAAGGCGCCTCTTCACGCTCCCGGGCGAAGACGTCTCGCGGGGGAGATCGTCCGGGGAAACCTTTTCCCGGTCGATGAAAAAGGGCAGAAGCCCGGATTCGTCATCCCGTGCCCGTTCCTTCCCCGATGCGGTCAGGCGGAAGAAGACCCTGGGCGGATTGGACGCTCCCGGTGGCAGGGCCGTCTGAAAGACCTCCCCCAGGGGGTAGAAATAATAGCTCGAAACCCAGCGGAAGAGGTCGATGAGTTCTCCGGAAAAGACCGGGGCCGAATCGAGCAGCGCCAGGATGGGTTTGAACTTCACCGCGGAAGCGAGGTCGGGCGCGTCGCCGCTCAACGACACGATCACGCCGACGGCGCTCCTTCCCGCCAGCGGGACGAGCACTCTCATCCCCGCGCGCGCCCGGCCGCTCAATTCGGGAGGGACCTTGTAGTGGAGTGTCTTATCGAGTGCGCTGAAGACGGAAACTTCAGCAAAGGAATCGGTCACCGTTTCACTCACCGGCGGGACCGCCCGCGTTCCGCACCGCCGTCGGCGGGCTCGCCTGCATGGCGGCCAGGTAGGCGTCGCGCTTCTTTTCGTAATCCTGCCGCAGGGACTTGGAGATGGTACGGGACCGGGGGAAATCGGATTTCAGATAATTGACGGGTTTGCCGTAGCGGAAAACCCGGAAGTCCAGGTAAGGTGTCGTCGAGGCATCAACGGAACCGACCATGCCGATGACTTCCCCCTGGTTCACCTTGCCTCCCTTTTTCAAGCCTTTGCCGTAGCCGGACAGGTGGCCGTAAAGCGTCCTGAAGCCTCCGCTGTGCCGGATTTCAACGAACCGGCCCGCTTTCTGGTTCCTGCCGATCGATAGAACGGTCCCGTCCGCGACGGTGCTCACCGGGGTCCCCTTGGGTGCCGCGTAGTCCACTCCCATGTGAGGACGGTAAATCTTGAGGACCGGCTTCATGGGTTTGTAATTCGATGCGGCCATAATCCGCCGGTAGCTGAGGGGACTCTTGAGAAACGGCTTGCGCAGGGATGTTCCCCGGGCGTCCAGGTATTCCGTCGATCCGTCCGGGAACCGGTAGAAAAAGGCCTGGTAGACCTGTCCGGAAACCGTCACCTCCGCCGCCAGAACGGTCCCTTCCCGGGCCTTCCGTCCGCTCTTCACCTGTTCTTCATAGTACACGACGAAGCTGTCACCTTCCTTGAGGTCGGAATTGAAATCGATGTCGTAGGCGAAAAGGTCGGTGAGATCGCCGACGAGCGCTGCCGGAAGTCCGGCCCCGATGCATGAATCGTACAGGTCTTCGGAAAAAGTCCCGCGCACGGTGGTCCCCAAGGCTGAAGGAGAAATCCTGTCGTCGCGGCAATCCCATTCCGATCCGACCCTGCGCAGGGTGTAGGTCGAACCCTGAATCGACGAATAGATGACCTTGACCGGCTGATTGTCGCTTCGGCCCACGTGGACGATCAGTTCGTCGTCAGGCTTGAGCTGGTTCAGCGTCGGAAGGCTGCGGCAGGATTTTTCCCATTGCCCGACGACACCCGCGGAAACCCCGAAGGAATCGAGGATCTGGGGCAGGGTGTCCCCCTCGCGCACGATGTGGTGCTTTACGGAGTATTTTTCAAGGTACTGAGACTGAACGGCAAAGGAATCGGGATAGTCCGGCGTTCGGGGCGAAGCGGGCTCCGCCGCCGGTTTGGGAAGCGCGGGCGTCACCAGGGGCTTCTCATCGGGAGTGTGCGTAAGGTTGTAGGACACGACGGCGATGACCATGGCCAGAATCAGCGCGAAGATGTACTTCCCCCTGATCCTCCGCCGTCGCGGAAGCTGATGTTCGGGTCTGCCTGGAATGGATCGGATCACGAGTTTTTTCATGGATGGCCCCGACCGGCAATCGCCGCATCCCGGAACCTGCCGGAGCGTTGATTAGGAAAATCTCCGCTTTCCACCGCGCGGCCTGGCTAACGTCCCAAAACCATTGGATCTGAGGATAATTCCGCCCAACCGGTTACCAAAACGCTTCTGAAGATGAGAATAAACCAGTATATATGACTATCACAAAGCTGTGGATGCAGTCAAAAACAAAAGGCGAAAGAAGTAGCCGGCTCACGGCGCAGCAGTGGAGTTCCGGCGGCTTTCGGGCTGGAACGTCTCATGCCGGGCATTTCCTCCTTGTCATACGTTTGAACTGTACCTATCTTAAACCGCCAAGGAGGAGTTGAACATGAAAAAGATACTGATCGTCATGCTGGTTTCGTTCAGCCTGGTGTTTGCCGGCAGCGTATTCGCCGCGGACACCGCCGGCAAGGGACAGCCTCAGACCACCTGTCCGGTCCTGGGGGGAAAGATCGACAAGAAGATTTATACGGATTACAAGGGGAAGAGGATTTATTTCTGCTGCTCCGGATGCGTGGGGGTGTTCAAGAAGGACCCCGAGAAGTACATCAAGCAGATGGAAGACCAGGGGGTGGTGCTGGAAAAGACCCAGGACGCCAAGTGAACGACGCCGGCGGGCCCCTGGTGCCGGGTTTCGTTCAGGAAAGCGGCAAACGGCGCTTCTCAAAAGAGAGGGGAGCATGGGCCCCCCCACACCTCCACGCCGTTTTGCCGTCCCTGCACGGGCTTTACGACCCGGCCGGTTTTTTCACATGGAAGTGCCATCGCCATAGTTCATAAATGGCCGGGTAGACTATCAATTCCATGATAAACGACGTGAAAATCCCCCCGACCATGGGGGCGGCGATGCGCTTCATCACGTCGGACCCCGCCCCTGTCGACCACATGATGGGAACGAGGCCGAGAAACATGACCGCAACGGTCATGAATTTCGGGCGCAGCCGTTTGACCGCTCCGTCCACGATCGCTTCCCGCAGGTCGTCCTTTGTCTTCATGAGCCCTTTGCCCCGCCTTTCGTAGAAGGCCAGGTCCAGGTAGAGGAGCATGAAAACCCCGGTTTCCGCGTCCACGCCCATGAGGGCGATCAGCCCGACCCATACGGCGATGCTGAGGTTGTAGCCGAGAAAATAGAGAAGCCAGACGGCCCCGACGGCTGAAAACGGCACGGCGAGCAGAATGATGAGCGTCTTGGACACGGCGCCCGTATTGAAGTAGATGAGCAGAAAAATCACGAAAAGCGTGATGGGGACCACGACCAGGAGGCGCTGGCGGACCCGGAGCATGTATTCGTACTGTCCGCTCCACACCAGGCTGTAACCGGGAGGCATCTGCACCTTTTCCCGCACCACCCGCTTGGCGTCTTCCACGTAGCCGCCGATGTCCCTCCCGGCGACATCCACGTAGACGTAGCCGCTGAGGCGCCCGTTTTCATCCCGGATCATTCCCGGTCCGGACAGCAGCCTGATGTCGGCCACCTGGGTGATGGGGACCTGGCTTCCGTCCATGGTGGTGACGAGGGTCCGTTTCAACCGTTCGATGGAACTGCGGTAATCCCTCATGTATCGCACGTTGACCGGGTAGCGTTCCCGGCCTTCGACCGTCGTTGTGATGTTTTCCCCGCCCACGGCCGAAGCGATCACCGTTTCGACCTGTTCGACGGTCATTCCGTACCGGGCGAGTTCTTCCCGCTTGAGATCGAAATCAAGGAAAAATCCTCCTGCGGTGCGTTCCGCAAAGACGCTGGCGGTCCCCTGGACTTCTTTCAGGGCCGGTTCGATGTCCCGCCCGATCCCTTCGATGACCTTGAGGTCCTTGCCGAGTATTTTGATTCCGACGGGGGTGCGGACCCCTGTCGACAGCATGTCGACCCGGGCCTTTATGGGCATCGTCCAGGCGTTGACCACGCCGGGGATCTTCATCGCTTCGTCGAGCCCTCCGGGACCGTAGATGAGGTCCTGGGTGCTTTTATGGTCGGGCCACGCGCGGCGAAGAAGCTTCTGCAGCCATTCCGGGGCGAAGTCCGAATACCAGCGGGGCACCTTGGGCCATTCGGCCGGGGGCTTGAGCAGGATCACGGTTTCCATCATGGAAAAGGGCGCGGGGTCCGTCGCGGTTTCCGCCCGGCCGGCTTTTCCGAAGACCCGTTGGACTTCGGGAAAGGACCGGAGGATCTTGTCCTGGGTCTGGAGCAGGCTTGCCGCTTCGGTGACCGAAATGCCCGGAACGGTGGTGGGCATGTAGAGGAGCGCGCCTTCATCGAGAGGCGGCATGAACTCGGAGCCGAGCCGGTTGAACACCGGAACGGTGGCCGCCACGACGAGCACCGCCGCGATGATCGTGATCCATTGGTGGCGAAGGACCGTTTCCACGATGGGATGGTAGACCTTCATCAGCGGACGGCTGATGGGGTGGTTTTCCTCGCTGTGGATTTTCCCGACCAGCACGGCGTTGGTGATCCAGCAGAGCCACCGGGGGCGGAAGCTGTAGTGGTTCATCCGGGTGAAGAGCAGCCGGATTGCCGGGTCGAGCGTGATGGCGAGCACCGCGGCAATGGCCATGGCGAAGTTCTTGGTGAAGGCAAGGGGCTTGAAGAGCCGTCCTTCCTGGGCTTCCAGGGTGAAGATGGGGATGAAGGACACGGCGATCACGAGGAGCGCGAAGAAGCTCGGGCCTCCCACTTCCTTCACCGCACCCACGACGACGTCCCTGAAGTTTTCCTTCCGGCCGTCCGCTTCCCAGTGTTCGAGCTTCTTGTGGGTCTGTTCGACCACGACGATGGCCGCGTCGACCATGGCCCCGATGGCGATGGCGATGCCGCCGAGCGACATGATGTTGGCGGTTATGTTCATTCCGTACATGGGAATGAAGGCGATGATGACCGTGATCGGAATGGTGAGGATCGGGATGATGGCGCTCGGAATGTGCCACAGGAAGATGAGGATGACCAGGCTCACGATGGTCAGTTCTTCGATGAGGGTGCCCTTCAGGGTTTCCATGGACCGCTCGATGAGGTCGGACCGGTCGTAGGTCGTGACCAGTTTGACGCCCTCGGGCAGGGTGGGGGTGATCTCTTCGATCCGCGCCTTGACCCGGTCGATCACCTTCAGGGCATTTTCACCGTATCGCATGACGACGATGCCGCCGACCGTTTCGCCTTCACCGTTCAGTTCGCCGACCCCGCGCCGGATGTCGGGGCCCAGCACCACCGTTCCGACCTGCTTCACCAGGATTGGAGTGCCCGTTTCGGCGTTGACGCCCACCACGATATCTTCGATGTCCTTGACCGATTTGATGTATCCTCGGCCTCTCACCATGTATTCGCGGCCCGCGAATTCCACCAGCCGGCCGCCGATATCGTTGTTTCCGGCCCTTATGGCTTCGGTCACCTTGTCCAGGGGGATCTTGTAGGCAAAGAGCGCGCCGGGGTCGAGGTTCACCTGGTACTGCCGGACGAATCCGCCCAGTGGAGCGACTTCCGCGACCCCCGGCACGGACTGCAGTTCGAAGCGAAGCTGCCAGTCCTGGATGGACCGGAGTTCCGCCAGGTTGCGCTTCCCGGTGGTGTCCGTCAGCGCGTACTGGAAGACCCAGCCGATGGCGGTTTCATCCTTGGCCATTTCCACCTGCACCCCCTGGGGCAGGCGGGGCAGGATGTTGCTCAGGTATTCGAGAGTCCGCGACCGCGCCCAGTAGATGTCGGTCCCGTCTTCGAAAATCACGTAGACGTAGGAATATCCGAAGTCCGAAAACCCCCGGATGTCCTTCACCCTGGGGACCCCGAGCATGGCCGTGGTGATGGGGTAGGTCACCTGGTCTTCCATGATGTCCGGACTGCGGTCCCACCGGGAATAGATGATCACCTGGGTGTCCGAAAGGTCGGGAATGGCATCCAGGGTGATGTTCGTCATGGCGTGGTAGCCGGCCAGGATGGCCATGGCGACAAAGAGGAGGACGATGAACTTGTTGTTGGCACAGTATTCGATGATCCTGTTGATCATTTCCCGACCTCGTGGAGTTGGGAGGGCATGGCTTCACACACAACCCGTTATGATTTCGGCACGTTGCCGCCCCTGGCTGACGCCGTCACGCGGCTGGTCACGCTCCGGCATTTTTTGTGTTATTCGTTGCGCCGTAGCGTCGTTGCGTGAGACGGACTTCGGATTTCCACTCATGCCGGTGTAAAACACCCCGGCCCCGGATCGTCCCCGGGTAACGCCGTCACGTGGCTGGTCACGCTCCGGCATTTTTTGTGTTATTCGTTGCGTCGTAGCGTCGTTGCGTGAGACGGTCTTCGGATTTTCATTCATGCCGGTGTAAAACGCCCCGTCCCCGGGAACACGGCTGGTCACGCTCCGGCATTTTTGTGTTTTTCGTAGCGCCGTAGCGTCGTTGCGTGAGACGGTCTTCGGATTTTCATTCATGCCGGTGTAAAACGCCCCGTCCCCGGGAACACGGCTGGTCACGCTCCGGCATTTTTGTGTTTTTCGTAGCGCCGTAGCGTCGTTGCGTGAGACGGTCTTCGGATTTCCATTCATGCCGGTGTAAAACGCCCCGGCCCCGGATCGTCCCCGGGTAACGCCGCGCACTCAAGGAGACCCCGGTTTCGTTTCCTTCATGCCGGGCATACCCGGCATGTCCTTCATGTCCCCGGATGCCGCCGGAGCGTGGGTGGAACGGGCGGGTCCCTCCGTGGCACGGTCTGAGGGAGCGGGGGCGGTCTCCGAGGGCTTCATTTCATGCTGCGAATGGTCGGCCGCGGGAGCGGGCATAGGTGCCGGTTCCTCGGTTGGGGCGGGTTGAGCCTCTCCGGCCGGGGCTGGGCTTTCGGCCTGGCCCGCCGGGGAGCCGGGGCCCATCCCTCTCAAAGCGGCCTTGAGCTGGCTTTCCGAGTCGATCAGGAAATTTCCGGAGGTCACGACCTTATCCCCGGGCTTCAATCCCTCCGCCACGATGACGCGGTCGCCTGTCCTCTGCCCGAGCCGGATCCGGCGGGGTTCGAAATAGCCGCCGTCGAGCGCCACGAAGGCGATCTGCTCGGTGCCCGAATCCAGGACGGCTTCCTGGGGAATGGAAGTCTGAAGGCCGAAGTCGACCGAAATGTCCACGTTCGCATACATATCGGGTTTCAGGCGATAATCGGGGTTGGGGAATTCGACGCGGACCTTCAGTGTGCGCGTGGTCTTGTCCAGGTCGGGGTAGATGTAGGTGACCCGGCCTTTGTAGATTTTCCCGGGAACGTAGGAAAGCGTCATGGTCGCGGGCTGGCCCATGTGAATGAGGGGGATCTCGTATTCATAGACCTCGGCCATGGCCCAGACGGTGGACAGGTCCGCTATGGAATAGATCTCCGTTTCGGGCGTGATGCGCTGGCCCGGGTAGGCGTTTCGATTCACGACGAAGCCGGTGGTGGGGGCGGCGAGGGTCATCACGGTCAGGGGAGTGCCGCGCTTTTCGATTTCCCGGATCTGGGCGTCCGATATGTTCCACAGCCGGAGCCGCTCCCGTGTGGACTCATAGAGGGACGCGGCGCCCGCCGAAGCTTCCTTGAACTGGCTGTTTTGGAAGGTGTCCCTGGATTTTCTCGCCAGGAGCAGCTCCTGTTGGGTGGAGACGAGCTGAGGGCTGTAGAGGCTGATGAGGGGCTGGCCTTTTTTGACGAGTTGCCCGGTGAAATCGACGAACACCTTTTCGATCCAGCCTTCGATCTTGGTCTGTACCCTTGCGATCTTGGTTTCATCGTAGGCGAGCTTCGCCACGGCATGGATGGTTTTGGACAGAGGCCCCCGCGTTACTTCCCCGTATGAGACCCCGATGAGCTGCTGCTTCCGAGGGCTGATTCTCACCGTTCCCGGAGGCAGGGTTTCCGCGGACGGGGCTTCCTCTTCGTAGACCGGCACCAGGTCCATCCCGTCCGGCGCCTTGCCCGGCTTGTCCGAATGGAAGGAGGGGTTCATCGCGTCCTGCCAGTAGAGGATTCGGCGCTTTCCCTGCGGGGCTGTTTCCTTCGCGGTCCGTTCTTCCCCCTGTGCCTGTTCCATGCCGGGGGCCTGCTCCTGCCCCTGGGCCTGTCCCTCTTCAAGTTTCTCAAGGTTCATGCCGCATATGGGACAGGTCCCGGGTTTGTCGGAGTGATACTGGGGGTGCATGGGACAGTAGTAAATAACCTTCGGCTGGGCTGCCTTCCGGGAACCGGCCAGTTTGCTCAGCGGTCCCAGGGGGATCGAATCCCTGAAGTAATAAGCGCCCCCGGCCGCTGCCACCAGGATCACGAGAAAAACGATGAATCCCCGGCCTTTTCTCCGTCGAGTGCCCGGTGATCCGGGGCCGGAAAGTCCACCTCCGGGGGGCCGATCGTCGCCTGCAGTCATTTATGGTTTCTCCTTTGTCGGTCGTTTGATGCTTGTTCATGCCCGGAAGCTGCGGAAAAAATCAAAAAACGGGATTTGACATGTGTAATACGCAAGTTACCTGCAAAATAGAGCCCCGAAATACCCGTTTCGATGCTTCGCGGGTGAGGCGGGCATCATGGACCATTGCGTTCAAAAAAGCACCAGACGCTGTTTCTCAAGAAAATGGAAAGCGGCACTACGGTCGATCCGCCCGCAGTCGATTGCGCCTCCATTTGCGCCGTCGTGTATAAAAGCAGCCGCGGTCCTTCTCGCCGGAGATCCTGCCTGCCGGCGATGACTCCTCGATAAAGACGCCACCGGCGGAACAGCCCCTGGTTTCAATCCACGCTCCCGCACGGATAGCGACGGGAGGGGCTGGGGGCTTCCAGGCCTGAGTCCGCATGTCATTCCCGGCTGAACGAGAATTTCCCGCACCACAGGTTGCAGCGGCTTCCTCACTTCAGCCGAAACGACGAAATGCCCTGCCGTCCCCGAACCGAACGACACGGCAGTCCCTCCCCGGCTGACGACGGGAGGCCCTCCGGACGTTTCCCGGACAGCGTTGCGAATAACGATACCGACTTACATTAAGAATTGTCACTCATAAAAAAAGGTGTGGGGGGTGCGATGGCTGAAAAAACCATGCGTCGGACCATCAGGGTGATACCGGCTCTTATGGGATGCCGGAGGCGTAGAGGAAGAAAAAGGGTCTCATTCATGAAGACCAGGGGCCGCAACGGCAATTGCCCGTCGGGCTCCTTCCGTTTCCCCATGCCTTGCTCGCTCACCGTTCTTTGCCGAAATGGAGCATTCTGATCGGAGCATGAGCACGGTGGAAAGGAACTGCACATGCTGGGGAAAAAACGCGAGGCCGCACAACGCGGTACAATGCTGCAGAGGAGAGACATGTGGAGTTTTTCCTGGTTCTGTCTCACGTGAGGGATCGGGCGCGGTAGCCACTCAGGCCCTGTAAGGTCGATTTCCGGGTGGCACCGGCAACTGGTTGCCGGTGTGCGAAGCACAAGAGGGCTAAACCGGCCAGCTTATCGGTACTCCAACCGATTTTTTCAGGTGATGCCAACGTGCCGAACTATGCGGCCAATCCTGTGCACGCCGGGCCAGCCCGGCTCTAACCGGGTTGTCATGCATGTAGTCCAGTTTCTCTTTCGCTTTTGCTTCCGAATATATGTTGAAGACGTAGTACTTGGGCTGCCAGATAGGCCCCTCCAAATCCATCCGTTGGCCATAAGAGGGTAAACCATCCCGATACAGCCCTTTTATGAGCATTGAAGAGCGGCGCTTCCACTGGTTCATGAAAATGCTCAATCGACCCGCATTGGAAAAATGCACGAGCGCATGAACGTGGTCCGGCATGACCACGAAACCCAGGCAGGTCCCTTCCTGGTTGGCAAGCTGTGCCGCAAGGAAATGGATAACAATGCCCCCGGCTCGTTTATCGTCCAGCAGCCTCCGTCGCCTATAGCAGGAAAAGGTCACGAAGTAGGCATGCCCTTCGGCATCGAAGATACTGCGCTTGACCGCCGGATTTCTCCGAATGTCGCTCAAAGCAGGTTCCCCTCCTGCCTTTCGGCCTTGGCGAGTTGTTCAGCCTGCCTGCTGTGCTCCCTCTTGTGCTTCGCACACCGGCAAACCAGTTGCCGGTGCCACCCGCGAAAAATATTATACGTTATCCTTCCGTTTCCCCATGCCTTGCTCGCTCACCGTTTTTCGTCAAAATGGTGCATTCTGACCGGAGCCTGGGCACGGTGGAAAGGAACTGCACATGCTGAAAAAAAACGGGTCATCCGGGAAATGAGTACCTGAGTATTTGCAAAAAAGAAATGGACATGGCAGAACCACGTGTTTGTTTGACGGCAATCGAACAACACGGGAGGGTTCCGGACCATGTCCACATCGATACTTTACCACGCTTTTGGGCTCAAAGGTATCCAGTATGAATCGGCGCGTTTCTTTGGAGACTGTGTCCTGATCAGCGCCCGGACAACTGATCAGAGCGTAAGATGCCCTCAATGTGGCGGGAAGAGGGTTACCTTTAAAGGGCAGAAAAGGCGGCTGTTCAGGATGAGCCCGATTGGACGGAAACGGTGTTTCCTCGATCTCTTGCTCCACCGGCTCAAATGCATGGAATGTGGAGGGCTGTGGTGGCACCATCTTCCATTTCTGGATGGTAAACACCGCTATGTTCGTTTCTTTGCGCTCACCGTCCTGGATCTTTTGAAATACTGTACCATCCAGGCGACCTCCGAGTACCTCGGGGTAGGCTGGGACCTGGTTAAAGCGATTCATAAGGAACGGCTTTCCCTTCTTTACCGAACCATCCCGCTTGGAGAGGTGAGGCATGTCGGAATCGATGAGTTCAGCTTGAGAAAAGGCCAGGAGTACATGACCATCATTACGGACCTGGAGAGTGGAAGAATCCTGCATGCCGTTGAGGGTAGGAGCAAGGAAAATATCCGCCCGTTTCTGGAAAGACTTTCCCACAAAGCAAAAAACCTTGAGGCCATAGCCATGGACATGAGCAGCAGTTACTTCTCCGCTGTCCGGGAGTCTCTGCCCAATGTGGACATTGTCTTTGACCGCTACCATATCATGGCCCTCATGAACCATGCCCTGGATGAAATCAGAAGGAGTCAGCAGAGAGAACTCGACGACCTGGGGCAAAAGACGCTCAAAGGCAACCGGTTCCTGCTGCTCAAAAACTATGATTCCCTTGAACCTGGCAGGAAAGCCAGGCTGGACGCCCTCCTTGAGGCCAATCGGCCCCTCTTCATCGCTCATTCCATGAAAGAACAACTGCGGCTCTTCTGGGAGGAAGACGTTCACACCGCCCAGGGATTTCTCGATGTCTGGCTGAAAGATGCCATGAACTCCGGAATCAGACAGCTTGCCAAAGTGGCCAAAACCCTGGCCGGATACAGGACCGGGCTTCTCAATTATTTCAAACACTTCATCACCAACGGGATCGTAGCGGGGATCAATAACAAAATCAAAACCCTGAAAAGGCAGGCGTACGGTTTTCGAGACATGACGTATTTCAAACTGCGCCTCTACCACCTGCATGCTCAGGGGTACTCATTATCCGGATGAACCAAAAAAACGGGAGGCTGCACAACGCGGTACAGAAGAAGTGTGTTAACTTCGAGCGCTACCGTTGGTGAGGCCAGATATCATTGTCCATGAAGGACAGTTGCTTAAGCAGCTCCAACCACATCAGTATTATGCTATTATGGCATTTTCGTAATTTGAAACATACTCGTCATGGGTCACTGGATCAGGCTGAACGCAGATTGCTGGTAGACTGGCAAAATGGCTTTTGATTTGTCCCGCTGCCTTCGAGGAATCGTCATCTGACAATTCTAGTACCCCTTGCTCGTATCGGTCCAAACCCAGCCCATGCTCCTTATAGTTCTGTGTGACGCACTTATTATCAACAAAAATGGACACCCCACAGAAAAGTGCCTCCAAAGCAACGTTCGAATACATAGGAAATGGCAAGTCGGCTTCGAAACAAAAGAGCCCATCAATCTGATTCAACAGACCAGGCATTTCCCAGGGCGGGATAAAGTCTTGCCAGATGATTACTGTATCAGTTCGGGTACTAACATAAGTTCTGAAGTCTGTTAGCCCAACACCCTGGCTGATTACGACAAAATCAAAAGAGTTTTTCATCTGCTGCCAAATATCAATGGCCCGATGCCACCCTTTATGCCGCCAGTGGTAGTTAGCCTTCCCAATTAATCCAAGGACAGGTCTCTGTCTTTTTGCTCTGTTTTGAGGGTGAAAGAAGGTGCTGTCTGGGATATATGGGATGAGACACGAAGTGTGACCTGACAATTTTTCGGTGACTTTCCGACTATCTTTATCTGTCATCACTCTCTTGGCTTGTCCCAAAACGGTGCGCCAGAGATCAGGCCAAATTCCATTGGATACAAATTTTCGGATGTCCGATCCACCATGTCCGAGGGCATAAGGAATTCCTGTTATTTGACTGGCCATGAAAGCAGCCAAGCCATAGGGTACAAGATAGTTAGATGCGATAACATCCGGCTTTTCTCTGCTCAAGACTTCCAGAAGCTTATTCAACAGGGATATAACTCTGTGCTGATCGTTGGGGATGTGCCAGGGTACGCTTTCGGCAATACGGTGGACGAAAATGTTCGGGTGGTTGGGGATTTGATCAATACCAGGGATTGTATGCACTGCATCGACACCGATGCCATCGGTGATGATGTGAATCGTGTGCCCCCGAGCAGCCAAGGCGTTTGAAAGCCAGTAGGTCTTGGAGGAAATGCCACCCTCGAGAGGTGGATATTTTCCGATAAGTGCTATTTTGGCCATACTCTGGCAATCAGTGAACTGGGAGGCGGACTGTCGCTGTGATGGTCCCAGCCACGGAAGAAGATGTGTTCAAAAAGGTCGAAAATCATGAGCCCCATTTTGGAGCCAAGATACCGGCCCAGTGGATGCTTCCCGACCTCCTCCTCTCCAATGGCTTGATCTATCTGCTTGCTAATTTCAATGTCCAAGTTCGATAGCGCCGAAGGCATCCCCATTTTCAAACGACCGGTCACTTCCTGGATGCCGTGTTTCTTGAACTCTTCTCGGAAGGCATCCCGCAATATTCTCTTGGTTGTACTCTTGTCCGGAACTTTGTATTCAATTGGCAATTCCATTGCCCACTGGGAAAGATCATCATCCAGGTAAAGAGGGCGAATTTCAAACCCAAATGCACCTCCAGATCGGTCCACGCTCTGGAGGTGATAATTGGACAGTGCCCCTCTAAGGAGATCGTCAAAAAGATTCTTGCGGTAAACCTTTTCATCTTCAGGCAGCGGGAAGATTGCCTCAACGAGTGCTCTAACCTTCCCATTCTCACCGTTGCCCAATCGTTGCCTTATCCTATCGGAAAAACCGAGCGGATGCGTGTAGATCCAGTAATAGCCCCCGAAAAGCTCATCAGCTCCTTCCCCTGAAAACGCGACTCGCACGTGGTCCGAAACAAATTTGGACAGGATATGAAAGGCCAGGCCACCCTGGATATGAAAAACTCCTCCGGCCATTAAGCTTTCGTAGTGTGCTAAGTAATCAGGAAGCCACCGCCAATAGTCGTTTACCGAAACCATGAACTCCTTATGCTTGGTATGAAGAGCTTTAGCGACTACCCTGGCACTCTGGAAATCCGGGGTTTCAGGACTGTCAGCCAGAGTGAAAGTTTGCAAGGGATAGCCAAGTTCGGCACGAGCGATATAGGCGATAGTTGATGAATCCAGACCACCCGACAGGTAGAGCCCTTTCTCCATTCCACCATGGTTGAACATCCGTTCAACAGCCTGGATCAGTAGCCGTTTTGTTTCTCGGACAGCGTCTGGATAATCATGCTTGGGAAGGCCGCCGAGATAACTTGCAGACGGAAAGTGCCCGAACTGCTTTGTCGTTGGATTGCCTGATGAGTCAAACGAGACCACCGCACCCGGAGCAACCTGTTTTATCCCACGAAAAAACGTTTCCTCTTGTGAATGGACATACCCAAACACGCAGGTTTCTTCCAAGGCCTGTAGCTTGAGAGTTGGAGTGATCTTGGGGTGTTTGAGAAAGCCCTTAATTTCGGAGCAGACAAGGACTGTCTTGCCATCCTGGTAGTAATACAGCGGTTTTATCCCAAACCGATCTCTTGCCAGCACCAGCTTCGAGCCATCAACGATAGCTATTGCAAACATTCCTTTGAGAACGGACGCAAAGTTATCAGCATGATAAGAATAAAGCTTTGCAAGCAACTCGCCCTCAAGATTGGTCTGCGGCCTATATCCGTTGGCCGACAATTCTTGCCATAAGGCACTGTAGTTATATATCTCGCCGTTCAGCAGGACCGTTAGACCAGAAACTTGGTCGTGGAAGATCATCGGAGCGTCTTCATCTCCGAAAATAGCAAGGCGGCACCCAGCAAGGCCATGTGAACCTACCAACCCGCTTTCAAATGAGTCTGGCCCCCGGTAGCGGACTGTTGAGGCCATTTCCTTAAGGCTTTCAGGCTCGTTCTCATTGAAGGTCACAACTATTGTGCACATGGCCCCTCATCGGCTGCTAGTGTTGCGTCCCCTAAATATTATGATATAGTCTGCCTCCAATAAGGAGGTGAGTGATGAGAAGACCGATCATCGTTCAGTTGAGTGAGGAAGAACAAACGGCT
Source organism: uncultured Syntrophobacter sp. (assembly GCA_963663685.2). GTDB lineage: Bacteria > Desulfobacterota > Syntrophobacteria > Syntrophobacterales > Syntrophobacteraceae > Syntrophobacter. Next base: position 426,094 of record CAXXDT010000016.1, read on the forward strand.
TTGAAGTCGTGGGTGGCTGCAGGCAAGACCGAACAACGTTTCGCCAAGAGGGCTCAAGTGATTCTTTGTGCTTCTGCCGGAATGCGCCTCAAAGACATCTCGAAACAGGTTGGGCTGAGCTGGCAAAATTGTCTGAAGTGGCGTAAGCGATTTGTGAAAGATCGGCTGGAGGGTTTGCGGGATGCGCCTCGCAGAGGCAGACCCGCGGTGATTACTCCTGAGGAGCGGGTTAGCGTTATGGCCCTTGCCTGTACCACACCGGACGACGGAAGCAACCAGTGGAGCACGAGAAGACTTTCCGACGCTTGCGGTTTCTCGAAATCCACGGTCCACCGGATCCTCAACGAGGCGTCCTTGAAGCCTCATAAGATCGATCACTGGTGTGGCAAAAGCCCCGACCCGGAGTTTGCGAAAAAGCAGGCGGAAATTGTTGGCCTTTATCTGAGCCCTCCGGAAAATGCACTCATTTTGAGTGTGGATGAGAAATCGCAAATCCAAGCCCTTGATCGAACGCAGCCGATGCTGCCCATGTGGCCCGGAAAACCCAAAAGGCAGGCCCATACCTACACTCGGCATGGGACAACGTGTCTTATGGCCGCTCTCCTGGTCCATGAGGGGACCATCGAGGGCAGATGTATTGATCGTCACACCCACGAGGAATTCCTTTATTTTCTCAAACACCTGTATCGCAAGTTTCCGCATAAAGAACTGCACGTAATTCTGGACAACTACAGTCCCCACAAGCACCAAAAAGTGACCGAATGGGCTTCGAAGCGCAAACGGCTGACATTGCACTTCACACCGACCTACGCCTCCTGGTTGAACCAAATCGAGATTTGGTTTGGAATCCTCACGCGCGACGTTGTCAGGGGCGGCGTCTGGCGCTCGACGCAGGAACTCGTGAACCAAATCATGTTCTATATCAAACGGTACAATGAAGATTACGCACATCCATTCCGGTGGACCTATACCGGTAAGCCGCTGGTTGCTTAGTATCATCTAATTTGAGGGACGTAACACTAGGGCTTTCAAGGCTGCAACCGCTCCTATCAGGGCGATGGATGTGCCATCATCGAGGTAGTGGTAAGGCCAGTAACCACTAGGAAGTTGTGTTCTCTCAAGCCATGCCAGAGCCCTGTGGAGAATAGCCCTATCCACCTTGTCCACCCATCGTGAAAGTCCCCAAAGCACCACTCCAGTAGACCACGGGTCGCTACCAATGGGGTGGTCCCTCCACGGCCCGAAACCACCGTCGTCATTTTGGTCCTCTACCAGATGAGCCAAAGTTTCTGTCACGAGTTTGCTCTCGTCATCAGAAGGCAATGCGAGCAGAAAGAAACCAGCTTTGTATGCGAGTCGCACAGCTCCGCGAAAATCACGTTCCCATTCATTAACTAGCCATTTGAGGTCTTCTGGGCTGAAAATGCTCGGGAGGATTGCCGCGATTAAACCAGTAATGGGGAGTTTCCCTTCGTCTCTATAATGCCTGCCCCAGCCACCGCCAGTTCTACGCAACTTCCTTAACCATTCGAATCCAGACTGCACGCGAGGCTCCATTGGACCGTAAGTGTTAAGAATGACAGCAATAGCCCATGAAGTCTCCTCTACATCGACCCATCCTCCATCTGCCCGCTGACTAACCATAAGATTGTTTAGCGAAATTGACAGATTGCAAGTTTGTATATCGACACCGGACAATAACAGAGCGAAAAGTGACCGTGCAACACGGACCTCGTCAAGTGTCTTATAAGAAGAGGCGTTTACGAACTCTGCGAGAACTCTAGCTGATGATGCGATGCTTTTGTGAAACATAGGAGCCTAACGGTTCTTATAGCTAAATTGTAATTGATGTGTTGTCTTTGACGTTGCCACTGATACTTTTTAGCGATATTATGAATTTGTCATCACCTTCTAAAAATTCACTAACGCTCTTCAGTTCTTGTTTCTTAAAATGAAATGCCTCATCTGATTTATGCCCTTTGAACGACATCTCGCAGTGAATAGTACCATCCTCACATTCGAGTTTTTCAAGTTCTATTTTCAGACTTGCGTCCCTCGATCTACCATCTTCTTGAATGCTGTCAATCAATACTAGTAAGAATGGTATCGGGTCAGCGGTAAAAAATATTTTGCTAATAATCTTTTTAGCTTTAAATTCGTTGCCACTGAGATCGGCATTATTATGCTTCGCCATTCCACACAAATACTGCCATATGTTTCTATCGTGAATAGCAATCGCTTTACAAGCTGCATCGATAACCTTGGGTTGCAAACAATGATCTGTTTTAATATCTAAATACTTCAGCAGCGATAAGCTAGAAATCAATCCGTGATTCTTCTTTTCTAATATTCTATCATAGAAAAAATCGAGGTCTTTATTATCGAAATTTTTTATAGATAGCATCTTGGCCAATCGCTTAGTATTGAACATATATCCTTTTCTGACGTATGATTCACTAAGGTGGAGAGATGCTGGACTTTTATCATTAGCATCCAAATGTAACGCGTTTTGGAAAAATGTCTTAGTCCACTCCTCGAATTTCTGAATCATATAATTGTAGTCGTGATAAGTCGCCGCGAAGAGCCATGCATCTTCAATTCGGTTGCCTTTTCCATCCCCGAACAATCCAGTAATAGATTCATCATACATGCTATCTATTACATATACACCGAATAAAAATACTTGAAAGGCGTGTAAGAAGTGGTCTCTATATCTTGGATCTAGCTTTAAAATACTTTCAAAATCTAAATGTAGATTAGGCAACTCAAGGTCGTATTCGGACCAAAGATCTTTAATGATATTTAATGCAAGTTTATAATCATCTTCTGCATGGTGGAAGTAATCTTTGCTAAATCTAATCAACTTATCCTTATATGATACATGTTGGAGGTCGCCCAATTTATTGATTAGTTCTCTGCTAATACTGAAATCATGATCCCTAATGGATATATCTGTGGCCAAATATTTCGGTTCAGGGTAAAAGACCAAGTATGATATATCTTCTTCACTGTATCGCCTTAATATATTTGATAACTCTTTTTCTTGCTTCTGCTTAATCTTATTGTTGAGTTTACCGATAATTAATTGAATGCGCTCTTCAATAAGTGGTAAAGGTGGAGAGTACAATTCTGTTACAGAAAATTGTCCAGTCTCACGTCTTTCTACAACCAAGAGGCCTATATTATCTTCTTTACATCTTTGGCTAAAAATTTTGAATTCACGGTCTTCTTTGTCCAGATATGATGGTATTGCCCAGTAAACTTCAGCTAGCGGGAAGTAATGTCTGAAAAATTGTGCAGAGTTTGCGTTATTTATCGTAAAACCACCCTGAAGGCTCCTGCTAAAATCTCTTTTTTTGAAGTAATCTTTGAAGGTAATTTGCCGCTCTGTAATTATATCCACAAACATTTGTTTTTCCAGTTGGCTTTTCGAGTAAGCGAAAACTGGAACCCTCGCTGGTTCAAAAACGGGATCATATGGTGGCCGCACTTCAAAGCCCTTGTGTGATAAGAACTCGCGAACGGCTTTGATCATCTCAAGTTTAGAAAGAACCTCTAACATGCAATGGCCTCCATAGAGTGTAAATCATCTTACACCATTCCGCTATGCTGATATTAGTTGAAATTGCTATGATGCCTCCGTAGAAATGATTGATCGTGGTTACCAAATAGCCTGTCTCTCGCACCGAGCCGAAATGAATTAAGAATCTACTTTGGATACGCCAGTGCGTATAATGTGCGAGGTTAACCAAAAGCAGGCGAGTGGGCCTGCTTCCCAATTATCGACAGCTGTGGCAAGATGAGCACTGTTTGCAAATCACACGTTTCCCTTTGGATTCAAGCAGGTCTAAGGGAAAACGCATTTCAGTTTTCTTGACGATCATCGGTTTCTCATATTTTTTCCCCTTTTGTTCGTTCTTCATGAATTTTCCCCCCTTATGATTTTGTTCTCCAGAGCGTGCATAATCAATTCTGCCAAATCATGCATTGCTCTTTCAAATGATAGATCGAAGGCGCGCGCAAACTCTTGCACTAATACTTCGAATTCTCTTCCCTCTTTTACAGCTTCTAGAGCCCAATGCCCCGTTCGGTTTATTTCGAATTGATCCCCGTTAGCAATGCTGAACGCATAATAAAGATCAAGTTCGGGAATACTCTGAAGTAGAATGTCTTCAGAAAGAGACAATAAAGTGTCAGGCATTAACTCCAGCATTGCGGGTCCTCTGCCATGTAATCTCCGTTCGTGAAGTACGCCATTGCCCTGCACCCACGGCATTGTGTCAAAAGATCACAGTTGCGGCACTTAGAACTTAGATTCTGGGGATTCCGGATGCGCCACAGTACCTGGGAGCCATACCAGATTTTGAAAAGGCCATCCGTAAGCACGTTCCCAATGGGGATAGGAAGCCTGCGACAAGGATAGACTGTTCCGTCCGGCATTATCGTTAATGCGGTATTGCCTGCTGAGCACAACGCGCCTACTGTTGGGTCTTCTGGAGCGATGAGGGCAAAAAGCGGTCGGTAGAGGAGTATTCGAACTGGCGAGCGGTTCGTGGCGATCTTATAAATTGATTCGTACAACCGCCTCAGTTCATCCTTCGTGAGCACCTCATCCAACATGCCAGCACCCGATCCCTCAGGAATCAGCCGCTCCAAAGCGAATGTAGCTACCCCCTCTTTGCCAAGAAAATCGATCAAATCGGGAATCTCATCCTTATTTGATCGCGTGATCGTGGTCATCACCGAAACCGGAATGTCATTATCTCGCAATCGAGCGATTGCCGCAATGGTGGAATCGAAGCTGCCAGACCCTCTCACAGCATCGTTCGAAGCTGCTGTTGCCCCTTCCAGTGAGACTTGTACCCTTCGCAACCGGGAGTGACCGGCCAATAAACGGGCGTCGGCGCCAGAGATCAATGACCCGTTCGTTAGTATGTCATAGTAAAGAATATCTTCAGATTGATCCGCCCGGTCCATCAAAGCGTAAAGATCCGCTTTCCGGATGAAGGGTTCACCACCAGTTAGAGATAGAGTCCCCTTCTTCCCCCACTTCTGAAGGGCCTCTTCCATTTTTTCAATAATGATGAGGATGCGATCGAGAGGGAGTTCGGCAAAGGGGGTTCCATCCTGGTAGCAGTGTCTGCAGGCTCTGTTGCATCGCTCGGTCAGATGCCACTGGAAATAGAATTCGTCGTCAAGGGCAAGTTCCACCGTCGTCGGCTCCTCCCGCTTTTAGTATTAGAAGGAGCTTAAGTGACCTGAAAGCGAAAATCAAGCCTTTTCTATTCGTACTTCTTTTAGATCTCAATCAAAATATCATGCACCGTCGGTGGGTTACCGCTTGTTTATGGGCAAAAAATAAACAATAGTTCTCGCGTCGATGATTGCCGGCCTGTGCCAAACACATGATCGACCCGTCTCTGCAGACTGAAATGGGGATTTTCGCGAATGGAACCATCCTTGAGGAATGTGCGGGTCGCGCATGGGGAATGCCAACCCTGTTTGCCACAACGCTGAGTTCTATTCCGATGCCGAGCATAAGGGAAAACGATCCGCATATGCCGAAAAAAAAGATGAGGAAACTCACACAACACAGCGGCACACGGCTGAGCTGCCCTTCCGGGCTACGGGTGAAAGCTGCCATGGGGGGCGTCCCTGAAGATTCAAGATTGTGCGTTATTGCGTCCTTGCAGCGTGATTCATAGGGGTCGAGAAGAATTCTTTATGCTGAAACCATGTTTATGGACTGCACGATGGTGTGATGCGATCAGCGCCATCGTGCAGTAACCGCCATACTTTGACCATGTATCATGCCCGGCCATTTCTCATGCCATGGCTTCTTCATGATTTTAATAACCCGTGGCTTGATGCCCCGGGTTTGTCTATTCGTTGCGGTGAAGGTGAACCAATGGCCCGGTGCGCTACACCCTTTCGCAATAGAATTCGGCGTCAGACATTTCAAGGTCTTCGATGAGCTGGCGGTCCCGGCACACGTCGCGGCCTGCGATCGTGAGCATCGGGCCCATCATCATTCCCGTCGCCCCCGCGTAAAAGATCATGGACTGGAGGTCGCGCAAATGGAGCCGCCCTGCGCAGACCTTTATTTCCGCCTGGGGATTGGTCATGCGGAACATGGCGATGGTGCGGATGATGTCCAGCGCCTTCATGGGGATTCGGGATTCGACCCGAGTGCCCGGAATGGGCACGAGGAAATTGAGCGGTATGGAATTGACCGCCTCCCGTGCCAGGATGCCGGCGAATTCCAGCCGCTGTTCAAGGCTTTCCCCCAGTCCGAGGATGCCTCCCGAACAGATTTCGAGGCCGGATTGCCTCGCGGCCCTGATCGTGTCGATGCGCTGGGCGTAGCTGTGCGTCGAGCAGATGTTCGGGAAATAGCTCTCGGCGCATTCGAGGTTATGATGAAACCGCCTGACGCCCGCTTCCTTCAGGCGGAGGAGCTGACGCCGGTCGAGGCATCCCAGCGAGGCGCACCAGAGCACCCGGGAGTCCGGTTTCCTTTTCACGGCGCTTATAATGGAATCGATGTCGTCGTCCCGGAGCATCTTTCCGCTGGTGACCACCCCGAAATGGCTCACGGGAAGATCGGAGGCTTCTTCATAGGCGGCCACGATCCGGTCGGGGCCGATCATGCCGAACACATCGGCGGCGGTGTGATGGTGCCCGGACTGCGCGCAGAAGGCGCAATCCTCCGAACACGCCCCGCTCTTGGCGTTGACGATGGAACAAAAGCGGAACCGGTTTCCGAAGTGGTGCTTCCGGAGCAGGGTGGCGCATGCCAGGACTTCCGGAATTTCATCGGCGTCGCACCGCAAAATATCGAGGGCCGTTTCCCGGGGGACCGCGATTCCCAGTTCCGCCGCATGCCGCAGGTGCCCGATGTTCAGATGGCTCATTTTCAATGCTCCTCCATGCAGGTTGAATCTCAGGTTGAATCCGCAGGTGTGGCGTTTCGCAACAGGGACGGCGTACTTCCGGACCGATGTTCCGTGCGGTTCGGAACCGTTCCCACGGCCGCCATTATCCCAGAGCGGACGACGCTGTCAATAGTTCGTTAACCAAATTAGAAAAATAGGTTAACGAAGTGACCGGCCCCGGATTCGCCTCTCTCAAAACTGTTCATGTCTACCGGTCCAACCCCAAGAAAATGTGTCAGGGCCTTGTTTCAGCCGATTTAGTGCTTGCTAAGGGCATCGAGCTTAGTATAATTGCCGCCGAAACAGGGGCTCGAGGACCGTGTACAATTACAGTCCTCTTTTTTTGATGGGGCAAATGGAGTTGGTTTGGTGTTCACCTGATGAGGAGGAGATCCACATGACGAAAGCCGATTTGGTGATAAAGATTGCTGATGGTTCCGGGATTACCAAAGCCGCGGCGGAGAAGGCCCTGAACAGCCTGATCGACGCCGTCGGAGAAGCTCTTGGTAAAGGTGATAAGATCACCCTCGTGGGGTTTGGCACCTTTGACGTAAGTGAAAGATCACAGCGGGAAGGCCGCAATCCCAGGACCGGCGAGACGATTACCATTCCGTCGAGCAAGGTTGTGAGGTTTAAGGCCGGCAACAAGCTGAGGGAATCCGTCAAATAGTTTCAAGGGGATCCCGGAACTGCGTTTGCCGGGAAGGGGTCCCCCCGATTCGCTTTCGAGGGCCCGGACATCGTCCAGATGCGAGCAGATGAAAATCTTCCCCTCATAGAGCCGCGCAGGGGAAAGCGGGAAGAGCCTCTCCCCGGGGCGGCCGTCCTGGTCTTCACTTCTCCGGATCTCGATCTGCTGATCCATTCTTTTCCCGAACATTCCAAACCGAGCCGGAAAATCTATCTCTCCGATGTTTTCGAGGTAACCTGCGGGGGCACCTCCGTTGCGGTGGCCGGTCCGATGCTCGGTGCTCCCCAGGCCGTGATGGTCCTGGAGAAGCTCATCGCCCTCGGCGTTCGATCCGTCGTGGCCTTGGGGTGGTGCGGATCGCTCCGTGAGGGTGTTTGCATCGGCGACGTCATACTGCCTTCCGGCGCGGTGAGCGAGGAAGGGACGTCCGGCCACTACCCGCCCGAATCACGGGATGCGGGACCGTCGGAAAGGCTCTGCGGGGTCCTGAGGGACGCTCTTTGCGCCAGGGGCCTGAAGCTTCACGAGGGCCGGGTATGGAGCACGGACGGTTTTTTCCGTGAAACCGCGGGGAAGGTGCTCGGGCATCAGCGTTCGGGGGTCCTCGGGGTGGACATGGAGACGTCGGCGCTGTTCACCGTGGCGGATTTCCGGGGGATCGATCTGGCATCGGTCCTGATCGTTTCGGATGAACTCCACACCCTCAAATGGAAGCACGGGTTCAGAAGCGCCGAATTCCACCGGACACGGGAAAGGATCATCGCACCGGTCGTCCGTTCGGTCTGTTTGGTGGAGGAACCCGGCGATCCCGGCGGCATCCCCGGAGTCCGGTGATATCGGGTTCGGTTTCTTTTACGCGGGTGATAGGGGTAGGAACAGCGCATTGGCTTGCACTGCCCCTCCCTCCGAACCGGACTGGCGGATCTCCCGCGGGTGGCACCGGCAACTGGTTGCCGGTGTGCGAAGCACGAGAGGGATTCGAATATAGATTCCCATCTGAGATGGTCCACCCCGTGCGCCCGGTTGAAGGTTTCTCCCCCGGGCCTCCTGTCCTGACGGACCCGGACAAGCAAGTTGTCCGGGCCACCCCCGATGTTGATTGCTGCTGCCCCTGGCCCGGTGTTGGTGGCTTCTGCCCCCGGCGTCCTTCGTAGCTGCCGTTGGGCTGCGACTCAAGTCCGAATTTGACCCGAAATTACAAGTGCTCCGGGTCATCCGACGGGGTTTGGCTGGATTCGGAGAGACGAAGGGTTTTGCCGCTTGGCAAAGTCTCGGAGAAATCTCACGCAACGGCGCAACGGCGCAACGGCGCAACGAAAGACGAAAGACGAAAGACGAAAGACGAAAGACGAAAGACGAAAGACGAAAGACGAGAAGACGAGAAGACGAGAAGACGAGAAGACGAGAAGACGAGAAGACGAGAAGACGAGAAGACGAGAAGACGAGAAGACGAGAAGACGAGAAGACGAGAAGACGAGAAGACGAGAAGCGGCGAAATGCGGTTTTCCGGCGCGGGCAGCACGCCACTATGATGTGGGATCTTCTGCCCCGGGCTGGCCCGGCCGGTCGGCGCGGTCACCCGGGCCCAATCCCGGGAGGACTTGAAGTCGCGCGGGTGGCACCGGCAACTGGTTGCCGGTGTGCGAAGCACGAGAGGGATTCGAATATAGATTCCCATCTGAGATGGTCCACCCCGTGCGCCCGGTTGAAGGTTTCTCCCCCGGGCCTCCTGTCCTGACGGACCCGGACAAGCAAGTTGTCCGGGCCACCCCCGATGTTGATTGCTGCTGCCCCTGGCCCGGTGTTGGTGGCTTCTGCCTCCGGTGTCATTCGTAGTTGCCGTTGGGCTGCGACCCAAGTCCGAATTTGACCCGAAATTACAAGTGCTCCGGGTCATCCGACGGGGTTTGGCTGGATTCGGAGAGACGAAGGGTTTTGCCGCTTGGCAAAGTCTCGGAGAAATCTCACGCAACGGCGCAACGGCGCAACGAAAGACGAAAGACGAAAGACGAAAGACGAAAGACGAAAGACGAAAGACGAAAGACGAAAGACGAAAGACGAAAGACGAAAGACGAAAGCCGAAAGCCGAAAGACGAAAGACGAAAGACGAAAGACGAAAGACGAAAGACGAAAGACGAAAGACGAAAGACGAAAGACGAAAGACGAAAGACGAAAGACGAAAGACGAAAGACGAAAGACGAAAGACGAAAGACAAGAAGCGGTGAAATGCGGCTTTCCGGCGCGGGCAGCACGCCAGTATGATGTGGGATTTTCTGCCCCGGGCTGGCCCGGCCGGTCGGCGCGGGCACCCGGGCCCAATCCCGGGAGGACTTGAAGTCGCGATTGATTTGATGTTGAATTTTCAGGGCACATTGCTTAACTGAATAACTGAAAGAATACCATGACACCAGGAGTCACTCCCTTGTCCGAGAAGCCCGTTGAACTGCTGAGCATGGAAGAGGCCCGGTCCGAACTGGCGGAACTGGCCGATCTCATCGCCTACCACGACCGGCTGTATTACGAAAAGGATCAGCCGGAGCTGACCGACGCCGATTACGACGCCCTGCGGCAGCGCAACAGCGCCATCGAAGCGCGCTTCCCGGAACTTATCCGTCCCGACAGCCCGTCGCGGCGCGTGGGAACGGCACCTGCCGCCGGCTTCAGAAAAGTCCGCCATTCGGTCCCCATGCTGTCGCTGGACAATGCCTTCAGCGAGGAGGACATCGTCGACTGGCTGGGCGGGATCCGAAACTTCCTCATGGAGGCGAGGGACCCCGCCGTTCCCATCGAGATCGACTGCGAAACGAAGATCGACGGGCTTTCGGTGGGGATACGCTACGAGCGCGGGAGGCTCGTTGCCGCCGCGACCCGCGGGAACGGTGAAGAAGGGGAAGACGTCACGGCGAACGTCAAAACCATCCGGAGCATTCCCCAGCGTCTTCAGGGCGGCGGCTGGCCCGATGTCTTCGAAGTGCGCGGCGAAATTTACATGAGTGACGACGACTTCATCGAGCTGAACGAACAGCAGGCCCGGTCGGGAGGCAAGCTGTTCGCCAATCCGCGCAACGCGGCCGCGGGCAGCCTTCGCCAACTCGATCCCGCCGTGACGGCGACGCGCCCCCTGCGTTTGTTCGCCTATGCCTGGGGCGAGGTGTCCCGGTCGTTTGCGGAAACGCAATGGGAAGCGCGGCAAAAGTTCAAGAGCTGGGGCTTTCAGCTCAATGAACCGTCCAGGCTGGTGGAGGTCACCGACGGGGACCTTCGCGACCTGCTTTCGTACCACGAGGACATCCAATTGCAGCGCTCCGCACTGGGATTTTCCATCGACGGCACGGTGCTGAAACTCAATCGGCTGGACTGGCAGTCGCGGCTCGGCTTCGTGAGCCGTTCGCCGCGGTGGGCGATTGCCTGGAAATTCCCTCCCGAACAGGCCCTCAGCGTCATAGAATCCATCGAATGCCAGGTGGGCCGGACGGGGAAGATCACTCCCGTCGCTCACCTGAAACCGATCAGCGTCGGAGGGGTGCTCGTCCGGCGCGCGACCCTGCACAACGCCGATGAAATCGCCCGCAAGGACATCCGGGTGGGAGATACGGTCATCGTGCAGCGGGCGGGCGACGTGATTCCCCAGGTGCTGGGGGTGGCGAGCGAACGGCGCGAGGGGGCGGGCGAACCGTACCGGTTCCCCGAGGAATGCCCGGTGTGCGGAAGCCGGCTTATCCGCGAGCCGGGAGAAGCCGATACTTATTGTACGGGCGGGTTGTTTTGTTCCGCGCAGGTTGTGGAACGCCTGAAGCACTTCGTGTCCCGCAATGCATTCGATATCGAAGGGCTGGGAGAGAAAAACCTGGAATTGTTCCATGGAAAAGGCCTGATCAGGACTCCCGTGGATATTTTCACGCTCGAGGAGCGAGACGGCCGGGGAGGGATGCCCCCCCTCCGGGAATGGGAAGGCTGGGGGGAGGTTTCCGCACGCAAGCTCTTCGATGCGATTCAGCGGGCCCGCACGATTTCCCTCGACCGGTTCATCTATGCGCTGGGGATCCGCCAGGTCGGGCAGGCCACGGCGCGCCTCCTGGCCCGTCATTTTCTGACGCGGGCCGACTGGCGCAGGTGCCTGGAAGCGGCCGGGCGCGGGGACCCCGATGCCCGTGCCGAACTCCTGTCCATCAACGGCCTGGGGGAGAGCATGGTTGGCGACATCCTGGCCTTCATCGGGGAACCTCACAACCGCGAAATACTGGACGGACTTACGGAGACGAAGGGGGAAGGGCTCGCGCTGGTGACGGTGACGGACTTCGAACCCCAGTCGACGACGTCTCCCGTGGCGGGCAAGACCGTCGTGTTCACCGGCACGCTGGAAACCATGACCCGGAACGAAGCGAAGGCCCAGGCGGCGGCCCTCGGCGCCAACGTGGCCGGGTCCGTCTCCGGGAAAACGGATTACGTTGTTGCCGGGCCGGGTGCCGGGTCCAAGGAGAAGAAGGCGAAAGAGCTGGGTGTGAAAATCCTGACCGAGCGGCAATGGCTCGATCTGATCCGTTCCGATCGGTGAACACGGCAACGAAACGGGGGAACCATGGCGAAACGACGCGCACGTGTCCGGATCACGGGAAGGGTCACGGGGGTTTTCTTCAGGGCTTACACCCGGGATGAAGCCAGGCGGCTGGGTCTCACGGGATGGGTCAGGAACCTCGCCGACGGCAGGGTGGAAGCCGTCTTCGAAGGCGACGACGCGGCCGTTGCGCGGATGCTCGACTGGTGCCGCACCGGCAGCCCGATGAGCCGCGTGGACGATGTAACAGTCCGGGAAGAACCATTCCTGGGCGAGTTCGAGGAATTTGAGATCGTTTTCAGGTGAAATGGGGGGCAGGAGAATTGAAAGAACTCTGGGACCATGTCATCCGATTCCTTACCAACTGGGATTTCCCTTCGCTGCTGCACGCACTCCGGCAGCTCGATCCCAAAGAGGTGGCGCACAACCCCGTGGTCTGGATCGTGGGCGTGCTGGTCGTCGTCCTGATGATCTGGCGGAAGATGTTCAGGCTGTTCCTGCTGCTGTGTTCTTTTGTCGCGTTCCTGTTTTTGCTGCAGGCGACCGTCGGCTCCCCCGGGGAAAGTATGCCCCTTCGGGACGTTCTTACCTTTGTGGGGGGGAGCCTGATCCTGATCGGAGTGAACCTCTATTTCCTGCTCATGCGCGACTGACGGAATCCGGACCGGCTTCCTCATTGAAACGGAATGCCGCATGAGGAGGGCTTGCCGGCGCCCGGGGATCGTTGGTCCGAGGGCGGCCGGGCAGGGTTCAAGGGGCAATAGGGTGCCTTGTAAATCAGTCCTGCGATGAACCGGAAGAGTCGTTGTTCACACGTTCCTTCAATTCTTTTCCCACCTTGAAGAACGGAAGTTTCTTGGAATTGACTTCGATGAGTTCTCCCGTCTTGGGATTTCTTCCCTTATATCCTTCGTAATTCTTGACTTTGAAACTTCCAAAGCCGCGGATTTCAAGACGATCCGATCGAATGAGAGCATCTTCCATGCTCTGGAAGGCAACGTTGACGGCCGTTTCAGCGGCTTTTAAAGTAATGCCTTCAGCCTTGGCCAACGTTTCGATTAGTTCGCTCTTCGTCATGTCTATTGCTCCTTGGAGAATGGTAAAAAACAGTAACCTTTATTCAATTCTTTCACGATTTCCCACATATGGGCGCAACGCGGGTGGAATCACCACCGTGCCGTCTTCCTGCTGGTAGTTCTCCAGAATGGCGACCAGCGTCCGCCCGACGGCCAGTCCCGAACCGTTCAGGGTATGAACCAGTTCCGTCCGGTTCTGCCCTTGGCGCCGGAAGCGGATGTTGGCCCGCCTGGCCTGAAAGTCCTCGAAGTTGCTGCAGGAAGATATTTCCCTGTAGGTGTCCTGGCCGGGCAGCCACACCTCGATATCGTAAGTCTTGGCGGCCGAAAAGCCGATGTCCCCGGTACAGAGGTTGACCACGCGGTAGTGGAGCCCCAGTTCCCGGAGGATGGTCTCCGCATTGAGCAGCAGGCTCTCCAACTCGTCATAGGATGATTCCGGCTTGACGAGCTTGACCATTTCCACCTTGTTGAACTGATGCTGCCGGATGAGCCCTCGGGTGTCCTTGCCGTACGACCCCGCCTCGGAACGGAAGCAGGGTGTATAGGCAGTATAATACTTGGGAAGATCGGATTCTTCCAGAATTTCGTTGCTGTGGATATTCGTTACCGGGACCTCGGCGGTGGGGATCAGGTAGAGGTCCGTGCCTTCCAGCTTGAAGAGATCTTCCTTGAACTTCGGCAACTGGCCCGTTGCGAGCAGGCTCGCGCTGTTCACCATGAAAGGAGGGAGCACCTCCACGTATCCGTGCCGTTGCGTGTGGATATCGAGCATGAAAGTGACCAGTGCCCGTTCGAGCGCGGCCCCCATCTTCCAGTACAGCGTGAATCGCGCGCCCGTCATCTTCGCGGCTCGTTCGAAATCGAGAATACCCAGGGATTCGCCGATTTCCCAATGCGGCCTGGGTTTGAAGCCGAACTCGGGACGTTCGCCCCACGTCTTCACCACCACGTTGTCTTTCTCATCGGCCCCGACGGGCACCGATTCGTGAGGCATATTGGGAATGAAGAGCAGGAACTCGCTGAATTTGCTTTCGATGGCTCCGAGTTCCTGGTCCAGCGTTTTGATGCGCTGTGAGACCTCTTTCATTTCCTCCAGGATCGGCGATGCATCCTTCTTCTCTTTCTTGAGGGCGGAGATTTCTTCCGACGCCTTGTTGCGGCGGTACTTGAGTTCCTCGACTTCATGCAGAACGCGCCGCCTGCCGGAGTCAAGTTCCAGCAGGGGCTGAAGGTCCAAAGACATCTGCCGGTTCCGGATCATTTGTTGGATCTGTTCGATATTGTCACGGACAAATTTCAATTCCAGCATAAACGCCCGCATCCTTTTCAAGAGGGGAGAGTTTCCCTACGGTTATCAAGAGCTTGAAGCACGAGGATGTTTACCCCGAAAAAGCCCCTTTGTCAATTCTTTTGGAGACTTCAATAGCTTGGCAGACTAAAGAGAGCTGGACTCTGTTGCTCCGGCTTGTAAAAAAGGGAATAACACACCGGGGATGTGAATCAATCCAGCTTCGAGCTGACGACCTCCACGCTGTAATCCCCAAGGGATTCCAGCTCGGGCAGGTTATGAAAGATGAGCATGAACGGAACGCGACTCGATGCAGGTATATGGACGTTCTTGTAGTTCTTGCCTTCGCGGTTCATCATTCGGTTCTGGATTTCCGTCACGCTGAGGCGCGAGACCTCGTCCCGGGTCATCACGTTTCCGGAGTAGCACCGCTGCTTCTGGGCCACCTGGTTGCCGGTCGTATAAAGCTTCCCCTCCACGAGGATGAAACTGACCGGCTTTTTCGATTCGTTCAGCACTTCGCCTTCCACGACGAACACCTGCCCGGCATGTGAATTTTCAAGAAAATACGCCTGCAGCGAATCCGCTATGGTCACGGTGGCCTGCTGTTCGGCATCCCTTGCACTCTTGTCCCGTGCGGCGCCGGACAGCGGAGGAGCTTTCTGATCGGTGATCCAGTAGATTGCCGACGCAAGGACCAGGATTCCGAGGATCCAGAACGCGGCGCGCAGCATCACCGGGCGTTTCTTCGGTGCCGGGGCGGCGGGTGGAGGCGTCTGAGGAGCTTGCGGTTCGAAGTCATCCTCGACGGCCTCTTCCTGCGGAAGGCCGATGGGAGCGAGTTCCTCTTTTTCCGGTTTTTCGACCGTGAAAACATGGCCGCAGCGGGAACACCTGACCTTGATCCTGTCCCCCTTGAATTTATCGGGGTCCAAACGGAAATTTGTGCCGCAGGATTCACAGGCAACAATCATTTATGCTTTTCCTTTTCTCACGATTCAGCCGAGTGTTGATGGTTGAGTATGACGGCATGCCCCCGAACGGGTGCGGCTAATCAAAGAGCACTTCAAAGATTCCGGGGAGGTTTCTGTATCGTTCCGAGAAGTCCAGCCCGTAGCCCACCAGGAAGCCTTTTTCAAGGGACATTCCGATATAGTCCACGTGGACATCCACCCGGCGGCGTTCCGGTTTGTCGATCAGGGCGCACACCTTGACCGATTGGGGTTCGAGGTCCCACAGGTGTTTTATATACCAGTCCAGGGTGGTGCCGGTGTCCACGATATCTTCGACGACCAGGACGTGGCGGTCCTTCACCGGCATTTCGATATCCTTGGTGATGCGCACCTGCCCGCAGGACTCCGACTTGTCCCCGTAGCTCGCAAGGCGCACGAAATCGAGCTTCACCGGGACGGACAGGCGTCTCACGAGATCGGCCATGAAAACGAAGGAGCCTTTGAGGATTCCGATCACCACCAGGCTCTCCCCCTCGTAGTCCCGGTTTATGCGGTCAGCCAGATTCCCGACGCATCGCTTCAGTTTATCTGGGGTAACAACCTGAACCAACTGGTGTTTCTCCACTCTTTCCCTCCTGGTCGTTTCCGGGCGTTCCTCATCAGCCACTTGGTGCAGATGATAGCGAAAAGGAATCTAAAGATCAATGCAGTTTAACCTTAACTGTCCAGCATCAGTATCACTTCCGATGAACCTCGCGTTCTATAGACGAATCGGCCGGAATACGGAAATGCAAAAGCGAACAAAGTGCGGAAATGTCGGCCTTCCGCTTGATTTTGGATTTCCGGGCGGCTATAAAGGACCGAACTCATATTTCACATTACAGGAGGCTTTCATGCGGGAGAAAGTAGAGGCGGCGTTGGCCAAAATCAGACCGATGCTCGAGCGCGACGGCGGAAGTGTTGAGCTGGTGGACGTGCAGGGGTCGATCGTGAAAGTGCGCTTGACGGGTGCCTGCCATGGTTGTCCCATGAGCCAGATGACCTTGAAAGCCGGGATCGAACGGGCGATCAAGCAGGATGTGCCCGAGATTTCCGAAGTGGTGTCGGTCTGAATCGGTTTTATCCTTTCCGCAAAACCGTGCGGCTCGGCCGTGCAGGCCGGCGGGGTCATTTGTGGTAGGGTTCCCCCTTGAGGATGGTGAATGCCCTGTAGAGCTGTTCTGCAACCATTAAGCGGGCCAGGTCATGGGGAAAAGTCATCCTTGAGAGGGAGAGCACCGTGTCGGCGCGCCGGATCAGTTCCTCCGACAGGCCCAAAGGCCCGCCGATGATCATCCAGACGGTCCCGGTACCGCTTTCCCTTAGTTTTTCCAAAAACCGCGCGAGTCCGACCGAATCGAGTTCCTTTCCGCCTTTTTCCCAGACCACGACGTAGTCGTCGCTTCCGATCAGCTTTGCGATCCGCTGGCTTTCTTTCTCGAGAACGGCTTCATCCCTGCCGTTGGGCGCCACTTTTTCGGCTTTCACGATATGGACGCGCGTGGGAACGTAGTGTTCCAGGCGGGCGAGGTATCGGTCGATTCCCGTTTCCAAATCCCGGAAAACCGTTTTCCCGACAAAGACGAGGTTGAGATGCATGAGTATAGAAACCCGGATGAAAGTAGTGCCGGGGAATCACGCTCCGGCGGCGGTTTGCCCGTGGACGGCCGCCAGCAGGAACTCTTTGTTCCCCTTGGGGCCAAGGATGGGCGATGCGACGGTCCCGATGATTTCGAATCCCAGAGCGGTGCAGAATTCGACGATTGAAGCGCAGACCTCGTCGTGGACCGCCTGGTCCCTGACGACCCCCCCCCTGCCGACCCGGGATCGTCCCGCCTCGAACTGGGGCTTGATCAGTGCGATGAGAAGCGCTCCCGGAGCGAGAAAAGACATCACCGCCGGGATCACGAGTTTCAAAGAAATGAAGGAAGTGTCTATGACGGCGACCTGAATGGGTTCCGGGACGGTCTCTTTGGGCAGGTAGCGGATATTTTGCCGTTCAATGACCACAACTCGCGGGTCTTGCCTGAGCTTCCAGGCCAGTTGGCCGTACCCGACGTCGACGGCGTAAACCCTTGCGGCGCCGTGTTGTAGCAGGCAGTCGGTAAATCCCCCCGTCGACGCGCCGGTATCCATTGCCGTCAGGCCCCGGACATCCAGGTTGAAGCTCCGGATGGCGTGTTCCAGCTTGACCCCGCCGCGGCTCACGTACGGAATGTCTTCCCCGGTCAATTCAAGGGAGCATTCCGTGTGGACCTGCTCGCCAGCCTTGGTGAAGGCAGCGCCGTCCACCAGCACTCTTGCGGCCAGGATCAGGGCCTGGGCGCGTTCCCTGCTGGGGGCGAGCCCTCTATCGACGACCAGCTTGTCCAATCGCGTGTAAGATTTGGCCATGACGCGTGTTCATCATATTCTGAGCGGCGCTTTCAATTCCGTCCGCATCGATGCCGTAGAGGTTCTGGAGTATGCTCCGGGCTCCCTGAGGAATGAAGGCATCCGGCAAACCAAGCCGCAGCATGGACTTGGGGAAGAAGGAATCCTCCTGGAACATTTCGAGCACGGCGCTTCCGAATCCTCCCTGCAGAACGTTTTCCTCCACCGTGATGATCCGCCCGATCTTTCTGGCCCAGGTCATGATGAGTTCCCGGTCCAGGGGTTTGATGAACCGCGCATTGATCACGGCCGCGCTGATGCCCTGCTGTTCCAGCCGCTGCGCGGCTTCACAGGCCGGCTGCACGCTCGTTCCGACTGCCACGAGGAGGATGTCTTCCCCTTCGCGGATCAGTTCTCCCTTGCCTATGGGCAGGGAAACGGGTTCTTCATCCAGTGCGACCCCCACTCCGCTTCCGCGGGGATACCGTATGGCGGCGGGCCCCTGGTAATCCACGGCCGTTTTGACCATGTGCTGCAGTTCGTTCTCGTCCTTGGGGGCCATGAGGATCATGTTCGGGATCATGCGCAGAAAAGAGAGGTCGAAGGTCCCGTGATGTGTGGGGCCGTCCTCTCCCACTATCCCCGCGCGGTCCATGGCGAACACGACCGGAAGGTTCTGCAGGCAGACGTCGTGGATGATCTGATCGAAGGCCCGCTGAAGAAAGGTCGAATAGACCGCCACCACCGGTTTGAACCCTTCGGCGGCCAGCCCGGCCGCAAACGTCACGGCATGCTGTTCGGCGATACCCACGTCGAAAAACCTGTCCGGGAACCGTTCCGAAAAACAGTCAAGGCCCGTGCCCTGCAGCATTGCCGCCGTAATCGCGATGATTTTCGGATCGGATTCGGCCATCTTGAGGAGCGTTTTCCCGAACACCTTGGTGTAGCTGATGGGTGCCTGGGGATTGGAATTCAGGAACTTCCCGGTGGCGATATCGAACGGGCCCACGCCGTGGAAACTGGTGGGATCCTTCTCCGCCGGAGGATATCCTCTCCCCTTTTGAGTCATAACGTGGATCAGAACGGGCCCATCCACATGGCGGGCCGCCTGAAACGTCTGGATGAGTTTGTCCAGGCGATGGCCCTGGATCGGGCCGATGTAGTGAAATTCAAAGGCCTGAAACAGCATTCCCGGCGTGAAAAAAGTGATGAGTGAATCGATGCTTCGCTTGAGTATCTGTACGATGTTCGGCCCGAGGCCGGGCACCGATTTCAACAGGTTCTCCATCTCCCGCCTCAGGTACATGATGCTCTTGTTGGAGAGCTTGCGGCTCAGGAAGGAGGACAGGGCGCCGACGTTCGGGGAAATGGACATTTCATTGTCGTTCAGGACGACGATCAGGTTTTTCGCGAGGTCTCCGGCATGGTTCAAAGCTTCGAACGCCATGCCGCCCGTCATGCTGCCGTCCCCGATGACGGCTATCGACCGGCAGGGGCTGTTCTTGAGCGAATGGGCCACCGTCATGCCCAGGGCGGCCGAGATGGACGTTCCCGAATGGCCGGTGCCGAATCCGTCGTAGCGGCTCTCGGCCCGTTTCGGAAAACCGCTGATGCCGCCGTACTGGCGAAGCGTGTGAAACTGTTCCCTGCGGCCGGTGATCAGTTTGTGAGCGTAGGACTGATGGCCGACATCCCATGTGATGCTCTCGTGGGCCGTATCGAAAACGTAATGCAGGGCGAGCGTCAGTTCGACCACGCCCAGGTTCGGCGCAAGGTGCCCGCCGTTGGTGGAGACGGTTTGGATGATCGTCTCCCGGATCTCCTGTGCGAGCTGCTGAAGTTGGGGGATCGATAGCTGCTTCAGTTGGGATGGCTTGTCGATCCGGGAAAGCAAGGTCTCTCCGTCTGTTTCCTTCAAGGTTTCACCTTTCCGCGATGCCCGTTTGACGCTGAAACGAAACGGCACCCCGAAGACCAAAGGGGATTTGTACAGGTTTGGCGCTTAACCACGGGCCGGTTCCCGGACGGTCCTTTCACGACCGCCGGACCAGCAGATATCGTGCGATGGCTCTCAGAGGTTCCGCTCCCTCGTCAAATGCATCGAGAGCCTGAAGTGCCGCTTCGACATGCTCCCTGGCTGCTTCCCGCGAGCCGGTGAGTCCCAGGAGCGCCGGGTAGGTCTTTTTGTCCTTCGCCACGTCGGACCCGGGCTTTTTCCCCATTTCCCGGGCGTCTCCTTCTACGTCGAGGAGATCATCCGTGATCTGGAACGCCAGGCCGAGATGATGCCCGTACCGCTTGAAGGCCGAGACCTGGTCATCGGACCCTCCGCCCAGGAGTGCGCCTATCTCAAGCGAAGCCGACAGGAGCGCTCCTGTCTTATGAATATGCATATATTCCACGGTGGCAATATCCACCGTCCGATTTTCTGATTCGAGATCAATGACCTGGCCGCCGACCATCCCTCGGTAACCCGCGCCCCTGACGAGAATGGCGACCGCAGAAAGCAGCTTTTCGGCCGTGATATTTTTATCGGTCCTGACTCTTGATACGAAGTCAAAGGCCTCCGTCAAAAGAGCGTCCCCCGCGAGAACGGCCATGGCTTCGCCGAAGACCTTGTGATTCGTCGGTTTGCCTCTGCGAAAATCGTCATTGTCCATAGCGGGCAAATCGTCGTGAATAAGCGAGTACGTATGGATCATCTCCAGGGCGCAGGCGACCGGCAGAATTTCCCCGATCGAACCGCCGACGACTTCGGCGGCCGCGATACACAAAATCGGACGCAGCCGCTTTCCGCCGGCAAAAAGGCTGTATCGCGCCGCTTCCAGGACCTTCTTTTCCAGTCCGCCCGAAACGGGGAGGCAATTTTCCAGAGCCGCTTCCACCAACTGCTTTCGTTCAGAGAGATAAATCTTGAGATCGAAACTCACCATCAGCCCCTGTTTATGTTTATCTCCGTCATGGATGCCCCATGTATGCCGTCAGTCGATACCGGCGGAAAAACCTCTCGCATCATGACTTAATATTTGATTTTCCAGTTTATCACGACTGGGCATTTGTTTCCAATCTTTATATTCGATACTGCTGGGGGAACGAATAAGAGGATTTTTTGCGCCGGGTTCGCGGGGCTCGGAAAATCATATTAGCCTCCCGAACCGGGACAGTGCCAGACCGGCTTTTTGCCGGGCCACTGCGGCGCCCTGTTGGGAAAGGGGAGTCTCCGCCCGCAAACGGAGAAGAAATGCCGGGCAGGGGAAGTCGTTTTCGCACAAGCGGCAGGAAAGGTCTCTTTTCATCGCTCCCGCCTGCCCATCGGCTGCGTCACTCTCCGGAATTGTTTCCCTGCGCGGGCTCGAACGGTGCCGTCGTCCATCCGCCGCTCTGTTCCTTCAGAAGCACCTGCACCTTGTTTTCCGCTTCTTCCAGTTTCTGATGGCAGATTTGAGCGAGGCGCATGCCTTCCGTGAAGGATTCCATCGCTTCCTCCAGGGGCAGGTCCCCGCGTTCCAGCTTTTCGACAATGGCCTGTAGTTTCTTCAGGGATTCCTCGAATTGATCGCTTCTTTTTTTCGCCACAGCGGATTTCCTCACTTCAAATTGAAATGTCCATTCCGGATTTCGTCGACGGTGCAGTCCAGGGAACCGTCCGAAAGCAGCACGGAAACCCTGTCTCCCGTTTGAACGTCGCCCGTACGGGTCACAACGCTGCCTTCGGGCAGCCGGCGGGTGATGGAATAGCCCCGGGCGAGGACGCTCAGCGGGCTGAGGCCTTCGAGCTTCGAAGCCAGTCCGTGAAACCTGAGGCGATACCCGTCCAGGATTTTGCGCTGGTGCACGTGCAGCCATTTTATCTGTTGGTCCAGGGTTTCGCGATGCCGTCGGATGAGTTTCAGCGGATGCTGGAAATGCAGCTTTCCCTCGAGCTGATCGAGCAGAATACGCGATTGTTCGAACCTGCGGGTGAGGCATAACCGGAGCCGCTCCGTCCGGTCGTCGAGATACAGCCGCAGATCGTCCATGCGGCGCCGCGGGTCGGGAAGCCTGTCCTGGAGGTGCCTGAACCTGAGCCGGTCCGTTTCAAGCCTGCGCGTCAGCACCTGAGCCAACCGGTCCGCGGAGGTCCGCAGTTCCCGCTCCACTTTTTCCATCTGGTGCACGACCCATTCCGCCGCGGCGGTGGGGGTGGGCATCCGCATGTCCGCCACCAGGTCGGAGATGGTGAAGTCGATCTCGTGTCCCACCGCGGACACGGTCGGGACGGTGCACGCGAAGAGCGCCCGGGCCGGTTCTTCCTCGTTGAAAGGCCACAGGTCTTCGATGCTTCCCCCGCCTCGCCCCACAATGACCAGGTCCCAAGGATATTTCTCCGAAAGCCGGTTCACGAGACCCAGTGCGGCGGCGATTTCCCCGGCGGCCCCCTGTCCCTGCACGAGCACGGGCAGGACCGTGATGTCGAGCGGGAAGGGGCTGCGCTGGAAGACTTTGAGCATGTCGCGAATCGCGGCGCCCGTGGGAGAGGTCACCACCGCGATCTTCTGAGGGCATGCCGGGAGCGGCGATTTCAGCGCGGGGTCGAAGATCCCTTCCGCCGCAAGCTTCTTTTTGAGCTGTTCGAAGGCAAGCTGCAGAGCGCCGATTCCCTGGGGCTCCATGACTTCGACGATGAGCTGATATTCGCCCCTCGGTTCGTAAACGCCGACCCTTGCCTGGCAGAGTACCTGGATGCCCGATTCGGGCATGAACCGCAGGTGCCGGTTTTGAGGCCTGAAAAAGACGGCGCGAATTTGGCTCTGTTCGTCCTTCAGGGTGAAATAATAGTGCCCGGATCCCGGCACGCGGAAATTGGAGATCTCACCCCTGACCCACACCAGGGGGAATTCGGACTCCAGCACCGACTTTATTTCGGCATTCAGGCGGGTGATGGTGTAGATGTTGCCTTCTTCTTGGGCCACGGGATAGGACATGGATGCACCCTCTACTCGAAAAGCTTGGGGTCCATGGCATCACGGAATCCATCCCCCACGAGGTTGTAGGCCGTGATGCTGAGGAAGATGGCAAGGCCGGGAAAGACCGTCAGCCACCACGCGAATTCAATGTAGTTTCGACTCTGCGAGAGGATATCTCCCCAGCTCGGGGTTGGGGGCGGGACGCCGAAACCGAGAAAACTGAGGCTTGATTCCGTGAGAATGGCATCGGCGATCCCGAACACGGCGGAAACCATGACCGGGGCGAGAGCGTTGGGAAGCATGTGCAGAAAAATGATACGGCTGCCGGAAGCGCCGAGCGCCTTTGACGCCGTGATGAAATCAAGTCGTCTCAAC
This sequence comes from uncultured Syntrophobacter sp., assembly GCA_963663685.2. GTDB lineage: Bacteria > Desulfobacterota > Syntrophobacteria > Syntrophobacterales > Syntrophobacteraceae > Syntrophobacter. The sequence goes on from CAXXDT010000016.1 coordinate 449,328, forward strand.
TTGAGGAACTCCGCGCGCACGAAACGGGCCGCCCCGGTCCAGCCCGTGATCCCTATCACCACCATGATGTTGTAGATGCTGGGCGGAAGAAAGGCGATGATGGCGATGATGAAAAAAAAGGTCGGGATCGTGACCATGATTTCGATGAGCCGGCTGATCAGCGTGTCCCACCAGCGTCCGAAATAGCCGGCCAGGGCTCCGAGGAGGATGCCGATCACCAGAGCGATGCCGACCGCCACAAACCCCACGGAGAGGGAAATGCGCGCTCCGTGGATCATCCGGCTCAACACGTCCCTGCCGCTGTCGTCGGTGCCGAACCAGTGCTGTGCCGTCGGAGGCGACAGGTAGTCCAGAAGATTGTATTCCGTGGGCGAATACGGTACGAGGGGCCAAATCGCGAAATTTCCCGGCCCGGCCGCGTCCTTCTGGAAAATGAAGGGGGGTTCTTTCTTCATCTCCTTCCAGGTCATGCCTCCTGCCTGTTCCATGCCCGAAAAGAGGGGCCAGCACCACTGGCCTTTGTAGTGAAGAAAGATCGGCCTGTCATTTGCCAGGACGGGAGCGAATATCGCCACGACGAACAGAAAGATAGTGATCCAAAGCCCGAATTTGGCGAAAGGCTTCTTTCTGAAATGATGCCACACCATCTGCCGATAAGTACGGGGAGAATCGTCTTTCACAGGGTTTGTTCGATCCATGGTGTTATGCAAAGTCCACCGTTCGTCTCCGGCGGGGGTGCAAAGCCCCGCCGTCTTTTGATGGTTATTCCAGCTTGATCCTCGGATCCAAAGCCGCGTACAGAATGTCGGAGATCAACAGGCCGACGAGCGTGAGCAGTCCGGAGATGGCCGTGATGGCCATGATCACCGGATAGTCGCGGCTCAGCACCGCTTCAAAACCCAGTTGCCCCATTCCCGGAATCGAAAAAACACTCTCTATGATGACGCTTCCACCGAACATCGACGGAAGCAAAAACGCCAGCAGGGTGATTATGGGAATGAGGGCGTTCCGGAACGCGTGTTTGAAAATGACCACCCGTTCGCTCAGCCCCTTGGCCCTGGCGGTTCGCACGTAGTCTTCGCGGATCACTTCGAGCATGCCCGCGCGGGTGAGGCGGGAAAGGTAAGCAAGCCCCCCGTAGGTGAGGCAGGCGACGGGAAGCAGAAGGTGCCAGAGGCGGTCTGCAAGCCAGGTGAGGAGCGGCATCGAACCCGCGCCGACGGAGGATATCCCGTATACCGGAAAAATGTCCCAGAAGTCGCCACCCCCGAAGAGCATGATCAGCAATACGGCGACCCAGAAGCTCGGAAGAGAATACAGGAAAAAGAAAAACAACGTCAGGAAATGATCCGTGAACGTACCGGAACGGGTCGCCGAATACACTCCGACGGGAATGGCAATGAGGTAGACGAGGAAAATGGAGATGAGGTTCAACTGGAGGGTTACCGGCAATCGCTCGGCGATCTTGTCCCACACGTTGCGGTGGTCCTTGTACGAAGTCCCGAAATCCAGGGTGAAAATGCGCTTTACCCAGATGAGGTATTGAACCGGCAGAGGTTTATCCAGTCCGTAAAGCTGCTTCGTCTGCTCGATGATCTGGTCGGTGATGGCCTTTTCGCCCAGTTGCCCTTCCCCCGTCATCTGGAGCTTCAGCATGGCCGGGTTCCCCGGTGCGAGCTGAATGATGAGAAATGTAATGAGAGTAATCCCCAGGAGCGTGGGAATGATCTGGAGCAGCCTCCTTATGAGATATCCCTTCATAATCGTTTTCTTTCGGCAGACGGAACTTCGGGTTTTGTCAGGTCGCTGCAAATACGAACCGCGTACAAGGGGAGCGTCGGATCATCACGCCCGCCATTTTCGCTGGAGCACCTGCGTTCCCGTCGGGGTGCCCGCCTCAGGCGGCGCTTTTCAGATCTTTCAGGCGGATGGTCCCTCCCGAATCGAACCAGTCTTCCAACAGATGGTAAGAAATGGAAATGGTATTGGGAAGCAGCAGCTCCCCCCGTTCGATGGCGTTCTTCATTTCGCTTCGGGACATCCATTTGGCGTCTTCGAGTTCCCGGTCGCGCAGGGCGATCCGTTCACGGTCCGCCTTGGCGGTAAACCCGAGCATGAGCGAACATGGGAACGGCCAGGGCTGAGAGGAATGATAGCGGACTTCCCGGACGTGAACGCCTGCCTCTTCGAGCACTTCCCGAACGACGGCGTCCTCGATGTTTTCCCCGGGTTCCACGAACCCCGCGATAATGGAATACCTGAATTTCGGCCAGATGGCCTGCCGGCCGAGGAGGCAGGAATCCCCCGAAGTGACCAGCACGATGATGGCGGGGTCCGTCCGGGGGAAATGCTCCTTGGCGCAGTCCTTGTTGCTGCACACCCTGACATGGCCCCCGGCCGCGGGAAGGGTCGGGCTTCCGCAGTCCCCGCAGAAACGGCTGCGGCTGTGCCAGTGGGTCATGGTCTTGGCGTAGGTCAGGAGCCCGGTTTCTCTCGAATCCAGCAGCGCACCCACGGTTCGCAGGTCGCTGAACCGGCCGAATCGTGAAATGGCGGCGGGAGGCTTCGGCCCGTTCCCGGTGATGTCCAGGGCAAAGTAGGGAATGTCCCCGTCGACGCCCAGGAAAATGCTCGATCGGGGTTCCAGCCCGGCCTGCTCCAGATCGTCGCGTGACAGCAGCGCGGGGTGGGGGGTGGCCTCGCCCGTGAACAAAAGGCTGGAATTCCAAACGGTAACGAACCGTGCCGAGGGATCCCGAAGCCTTTCCCTCAGCCAGCCTTCATCGTTGCGCCGGCTGTGCGACCGGTCGATGAAACCGGTGGAGAAACCGTTTAAGGACGATCGCCAATAATTGTCCGCAATCTCATTCATCCGCAATCCTTGAAAATCTTCATTGTGGGCCGCACGCCGTCGTGGAAAAACGGCATACCGGCAGACTCACTGGGAAGTGTATTTCTGCAAAGCCCTGGGGACCCACCATTCTCTGGGGACGAGGCCCATGGGATACAGGTTTACGTTACGGAATCGATCCGACACGGTCTCGAGGGATTCGAGCGTGAACAGGAAAGTATACGGCTGTTCCTCGTGAACAATCTCATGGAATCGATGGTAGAGCTCGTTTCGCTTATCCTTGTCGAATTCCTGCCTTGCCGTGTCAATGATCCTGTCCGCCTCGGCATTGCTGAAGCCCACGAAATTCGAACCCTTGTCGGCCTGGGAGGAATGCCAGATCTGGTAGGGATCGGATTCCCAGCCCATGCTCCACGCGAGAGTGCACGCGTCGAAATTGTGTTCGTCGATCTTCTGGATAAAGACGGCCCATTCCAGCTTGCGGATGGTCATCCTTATGCCGACCTGCTTGAGGTTCTCCTGGAGGATGGTGGCGAGCTGCTCGGCGAATTTCGAGGCCGATGCGATGAGAAATTCGAACTGGAACGGCACACCGTCCTTTTCAAGAATGCCGTCACCGTTCCGGTCTTCCCACCCCGCGGATTTGAGAAGGGCAACGGCAGCCTGCGGGTCATAAGGGTAGGGCTTGACGTTCGTGTTGTATTCGGGACTGTTGATGTAAAACGGCCCCGTCACGACCGTTCCCAGGCCGAACAGGATTTTCTTGAGGATCATGTCCCTGTCGACCAGCATGGTCATGGCCTGGCGGACCCTGCGGTCCGAGAACAGCGGCTTCCTCATGTTCCATCCGATGTACGTATAGCGCGGCTGATAATACTTGAACTTCCGGTAATTTTCTTCGAAGCGCTTGTTTTCCGTCTGCTTTACCCACTGGATCGGGGTGAGGCCCATCGTATCCAGCCCTCCCTGCTTCAGCACCTGCAGGGCCACGGTCGCGTCCGAGATCACCTTGAAGACGATCCGGTTCAGATAAGGTTTTTCTCCCCAATAGTTCTCGTTGCGCACGAGCACGACTTCCTCGCCCGTCCGCCACTCGAGAAAGCGGTAAGGCCCGGTTCCGATCGGACTGCGCCCGGTGGGATGTTGGTTGAAGTCGTCTCCTTCCTTGAAAACATGGGCCGGCACGATGGGAATCCCGCCGCAAAATTCAAGGGCCAGAAAATAAGGGACCCGGTAGCGGAACCGCACGGTGTAATCGTCGAGTACATCCAGTTCCTTGATGTCCCTGTAATAATTCCGCAGGTGCGCCGCGTCCACCTTTGGGTCCCGGATGCGGTCGAACGAAAACTGAACGTCCCGGGCCGTGAAGGGTTTGCCGTCCTGCCAAAAGACATTTCTTCTCAGATAGAAGGTGTAAGTGAGGTGGTCTTCGGAGATTTCCCAGCGCTCGGCCAGGACCGGTTCCAGTTCGAGCGTCTTTTCGTTGCGCTTGAGAAGAGATTCATAAATGTAGGAGTCGATACTTGCGGAATAGGCATCGGTGGCGACGATGGGATTGAGGGTCGAGGGCTCGGCGGAGAGCTGGTCGACGAGCCAGTCCCCCTGCACCGGGACATCCCCCGGGGACGCCGCCCATGACGGGGCCCCGTTGAAACCGGCCTGGATAAGTACAGCGACAAGGAATAAAACGGCAGCAGTTTGACGGAACATTTGCCTGTCTCACACGCGCAGGTTCAAGCGCAATATGCGCAGATCCATGGAATACCCCATTTCAATCAAAATGCTATATACCCCATAATCCCTGTGCGGGCAAATCAATGCGAAACGGTCGGATCGATGCCGAACATGCCGGTTGTTCACCCTCCTGCCGGGCAGTGGCCGAAGTCCCTTTCCGGGGATATCGCATGGCGCGGGGGCGCCGGGACCGGGCAACAAAAACCCCCCGCACCGTCTTTCGGTGAGGGGGGTCCTAAGATATGTCAAGGTCGTTATACCTGAGCAACGTTACAGCTTCTCGAGGTCGATATTGCGAATGAAGGTCTGGATCTCTTTCATCCACGATTCAATCCTCTCCTCCCGTTCCTTGGTCATCGGGTCCCGTGGTTCCTCCCGGCCCGTCGCCGGCGGCGGCGTGACCGTCACCCGGGGACTCTCGATTTCCTGGCCCGGCCCGATAGTGTTCGGTGAAAATTCGTTCCCTCTGTACAGTTCGAGAAACATCACCCTATATCCTTTCGGCTTCATGGTGCCCTCCTTCGGACGTCTTCATCTCGATCGAAACGAAAGTAATCATATTTGAATGTGGTGTAAAGGTCTGGGCTGATTTAAATAATCCGCTGCCACGCGGGTACTCCACCGGGTGAAGACCCAGGCGCGAGAAGACCTACCGGCGTATGATTCAATCCCGCCGGACCTCTATACGATCACCCCGGGCAAGTCGCAGGGCTCTCGCGGCGTTTCCTCCGTTCACGGCGATTTCAAGGGTCCCGGTGCTGCCGAGGAGTGCCGCGGCGGTCCCCGGGGGAACGTCTCCGTAGGTTGAGACCACCGGCAGCCGCCTGCCTCCGGCCCTGACGGAGCACCCGCCCATACCCCCCCCATTCATCCAGGCATTCGCGGGTGAGGTTGGTCACGGCATTCCCGAAGTGGTCCACGTGGATGATTTCCCCGGTGCAGGATTCCCCGGACCTGACGACTGCCGTCCAGTCGGGAACGGAAAGAGTGCACGGGGGGCCGAATTCCTCGAAGGGAGCCCCTTGAGCAAGATGGGCGGCGGCCGGGGCGAAAATATCCCGTCCGTGAAAGGTGCTGCTCACTTCCGGCAACCGGTATGCCGGGTTTTCCAGTGTCCGCGATTCCCACGTGGTTTCACGCTGGAGGGCAAGAGAGAACAGGCCGTTGTCCGGTCCGACGAAGAAATACCGCGGCGTGCGTATGGCGACGGCCGCCCTGGCGGTGCCCACCCCGGGGTCCACCACGGCGACATGGACCGTCCCGGCCGGGAAAAAGCCGCACGTGCTCGCCAGGACGAAGGCCCCCGCGCGGACATCCCGGGGCGGCACCAGGTGGGAGATATCGACGATGCGGGCGTCGGGGCGGATTCCGAGGATCACGCCCTTCATGGCCGCCGCATAACCGTCTTCAAGACCGAAATCGGTGAGCAGGGTGATGATCGGATCGTTCATGGAACGTTCCTTCCGGGTTTGAAGCCCTCATGGGTAAAGTGATCCGGAGTGAGCCACGGCGCCTGAATCCGGGAGAAAACCGGAGCATGGGACCTAATACCAAATTGCGTTCAAGAAAGCGCCAAACGATGTTTCTCAAAAAGTGGGGAGCTGTGCTCCCACCCCCCTACGCCGCTGCGCTGCTTTGTTTGGCGCCGCGGCCCGGCGTCGAGCCGCCCGAAGCGGCATACGGCCAGCGTCGGAAGTATAGGTGGAAAGCACGGTGAATACAAGCGCATGCCTCGATGCCGGTGGTTCTTTCACGGGTCTGAGCCGCTCCGATTTTCGTTTCCACCGCGGTGTGCGGTCTGCTAACATACAAACGTTACAGGGGGGCCGCGGCTTTTGCCCCGGGAGGATTTCCTGTCCGGGCGGGAGCCGTGGCGGGGTGGAAACCGGCAAATCTTCAGCAAAGCATTTTTACTGCAAGGAGCGCAAATGAGCGATGCGGGAAATCTCAAAATCGAGGACCTGATGGAGTTTGCGACGGGCACGGTTCGCGGCGCCGGGGATGTGGCTCTGAAATACTACGGGAAGGGGCAATCCCAAAATCAAGTTCGATGAGGAACTTGTCACGGAGTCTGAACTTCTTCTGGTGGAATACTTCAGGAACAGGCTGAACGAGAGATTTCCGGAACATGCCGTGTTCGGGGATTCGGCCCCCGACCATGCTTATGTGCACGGCGACAAGGGGTACCTCTGGATTTACGATGCCCTGGACGGCGTGGCCAACTTCCAGGCCGGGATTCCCATATGGGGAATTTCCCTTGCCCTCTTCGAAAACTTCTGGCCCGTGCTGGGGGCCTTCTTCATGCCTGTCACCGGGGACCTCTTCTTTGCCCAGGCAGGGCAGAAGGCATACTGGGGCAAGGACGTGATGCGTATCCCCGATCCGGGGGAAATCAGCAACGAAAGCCTGCTCCTCACCTATTCGAGGTTTCACAACCATTACCGGTCCTATTTCCCGGGCAAAATAAGAAACCTCGGCTCGACGGCCGCTCACATATGCTACGTCGCGCGCGGAAGGGCCGAAGCGGCCCTGCTCGCGCACGTTTCCTACCAGGATTTGGCTGCCGCCCAGATCCTCCTGACGGCTGCGGGGGGCAAAATCTACAAGATGGACGGGAAGGAATTCCACCTGAGTGAACACCTGGGCGGGCAAAAAATCGATGAACATCTCATCGCGGCCCCCCAGGGGGCGTTCGCTTCGATCAAGATGTACCTGCAGGAACATGATGAGTGATTGAACCGGGGGGGCCGTTCGAGTCTCGGAAGCGGCCCCCTTTCCACCGCCGTTTCCGCTCATTTCGAGGGAGCGTTCCTGAAATGTTCCGGGGGGTGCGTTCCTGTTTTTGCCGTGATGTTCCGCAGAATATCCTCCAGCCGGTTTTCCAGTTCGGAAAGATCGAAATCGGCCTGCTGCAGCGCTTCCTGCGGCAATGCTTCCGGGGACCGTTCCAGAAGAATCCTGATTTGTTCCGCCTTTTGAAGGATCTCGTTGATCGGCCGCCGCCGTGCTTCCCGTTTTTCTTCGACCGGGACGGCATGACGGATGGCTTCCCATGTAACCACGTCGCCGATGGATGGCACGGTGGCCTGGAACCCCAGGCGGCTCGTCAGCGTTTTCCGCGAATTCCTCGCTCGCGCGCGGTTCCCCGTGAACGACGTAAACCTGCATTCCAGGCTGCTTGAAGTGTCCGATCCATTCCAGCAGGTGGGCCCGGTCGGCGTGCGCGGAAAAGCCGCCGATCGTGAACACCTTCGCCCTCACCGCCACCCGCTCTCCCAGGACTTTCACGAACTGTGCCCCTTCGATCAGCCTGCGGCCGAGGGTCCCTTCGGCCTGGAAACCGACGATCACCACAGAACTCCCGGGTCGCCAGATGTTGTGCTTCAGGTGGTGCTTGATACGGCCGGCGGTGCACATGCCGTTTCCGGCTATGACGATGGCCGGTCCCGTGTGGTCGTTGATGGCAATGGATTCCTGCGAGGACTTGGAAAACACCAGTTCGGGGAAATTGAACGGATCGTTTCCACCGTTGATGATGGCCCGGGTTTGAACGTCGTAGAATTCCTTCATCCGGCGGAAAATGTCCGTGGCCGCGATGGCCAGCGGGCTGTCCACGTAAACCGGCATGGGGGGAATGAGTTTCTGCCTGAAGAACTCTCCGATGATGTAAAGAAGTTCCTGGGTCCGCTCCACGGCAAAAGCCGGGATGATTACCTTTTCGTGGTGGTTGTAGCTGAAGTGGATGGCTTCCAGCAGTTCCTTGCGGCTCTCCTCGAATGACTTGTGGTTCCGGTTGCCGTAGGTGGATTCCACGAAGAGGATGTCCGCGGCCGATATCGACTCCGGGTCCTGAACGATCAACTGGTCCCTGTATCCGACGTCGCCGGAAAAAACGATCTTGCGCGTATCCTGACCCGTTCCGCTCCATACTTCCAGGGACGCGGCCCCGAGGATGTGCCCGGAGGTCCGGAAGGAAACCTTGAGGTCGCCGTTGAGGGACATGGGTTCGTCCTTCTCGACCGGTTCGAAAAGCGGACTGCACGCGGCTGCGTCCTCGACGGTATAGAGGGGTTTGACCTCGCCTTCGCCGCCGCGCCGGTTTTTCCGGGTCAGCCATTCGGCGTCCATTTCCTGGATGTGAGCGGAATCGAGGAGCAGGATCTTACAGAGTTCGGCCGTGGGCAGTGTGCAGTAGATCTTGCCCCGGAAGCCGTCTTTGACGAGTTTGGGAAGCCGGCCGCAGTGATCGATATGGGCATGGGTCAGAAAGACCGCCGAGAGTTCCTGCGGATCGAAAGGCCACGGCTTGTGGTTGAGCGCCTCGATCTGCTTGCCGCCCTGGAAAAGACCGCAGTCGATAAGGTATTTGTTTCCGTTGTCGAGCAGGAAGGACGAACCCGGTGACACAGCGCGCGATGCGCCTAGACAAGTGATCTGCATGAGATCTCCCTCTTTATCGGGTACGGGTGTGTGAACTGGGCGGGACCTGAACCGCCGCGGGGGATTATCCACGGAATCAATTGGCTTGACAAACCAAAAACAAACCCGGTAAGAAATGAATGGTCATTCATTCAATATAATTCGGACGTTGGTATGAATCTTCCGGGGAGACCCATTCAGCGTCCGTCAATGGAGCGTCCCATGCGCGGCAGGGTTGCGGATAAGCATCGGGCCATTCTGAATGCGGCCGTGAAGGTGTTTTCGCGGAAAGGTTTCTTTCAGTCCAAGGTATCGGAAATCGCACGCGAAGCCGGTGTCGCCGACGGCACCGTCTACCTCTACTTCAAGAATAAGGAAGACCTGCTCACTTCGATTTTTGCGGTCAAATTGAAGGAAGTATTCACCACGTTCCGTGAAGCGGTTTCTAAGGAAAAGGATGCGGTCTCCAAGTTGAAATGCTTCATCCACATGTACCTCGGCGGGCTGCAGACCTATCCGGAACTGGCGGCGGTCGTACAGCAGGAAATCCGCCACAGGAGCCGTTTCGTACGCGAACACAACCGACATGAACTCGACCGGTTCATGGAACTCCTCGGAGAAATCATCGAACAGGGAAAGAGGGAAGGGAGCCTGCGGCGGGAAATTTCAACCGGCCTGGTCAAACACCTGGTTCTGGGTGCGCTGGACGAAGTCGTATCCACGTGGGTTCTCGCCGGAATGCACGACAGCCTGGAAGCGCTTGCCGAACCGCTCGCGGACCTTTTCCTCCACGGCATATGCGGCGTGCCGGCAACCGGGGGGAAACCGGTCCCGGAAACGAAATCCGGTTAGCCGGTTCGTCTTCCTGAGATTTCTCCCGCTCTGGCGCTCCGTTCGCTTTGCGCGATTTGCACCGAGGTGTCAGGGCAGGTCCGTGTCTTCGCCGTTCTCGGGTTCCCCGAAATACTTCTTGAGCTTGAGCTGCAGGGTGCGGCGCGTTACCCCCAGGCGGCGGGCCGTCTCGCTTTTGTTCCCGCCGGCATCCTTCAGGGACTGAAGGATGAGCGACTTTTCCATGTCGGCAAGAGTTGTGCCCGGTGCGGCCAGGGCCGCTTTGTCCATGCCCCGGAGCGGTTCGTCTTCATGGCCCAGCTTCTGGAGGCTCAGCGGCAGTTCCTTTTCGGAAAGGTAATCCCCCCTCAAGAGAATGACGGCGCGTTCCATCACGTTTTCCAGTTCGCGGACGTTTCCGGGCCAGTGGTAGCGCAGGAGCAGGTCCATGGCCCTTGGGGTCATTCCTCCGATGGGTTTGTGGTTCTTTTGAGCGAAGCTTTCCCAGAAATGCCTGGCAAGGACGGGAATGTCCTCGACCCTCGACCTCAGGGGAGGGACCTCGATTGCAACCACGTTGAGCCGGTAGAAGAGATCCTCCCGGAACCTTCCTTCGGATACCATCTGTTCCAGATTGCGGTTGGTCGCCGCAAGGGTCCGCACGTCCACGGGAATGGACTTGTCGCTTCCAACGCGCTGGACTTCTCCATCCTGGAGCACGCGCAGGAGCTTGGCCTGCATGGATGAATTGAGTTCTCCGATTTCATCGAGAAACAGGGTTCCGCGGTCGGCCTGAACGAATCGTCCCTTGCGTTCCCGGTTTGCGCCCGTGAACGCTCCCTTTTCATGGCCGAACAGTTCGGATTCCACCAGCGTCTCGGGAATGGCGGCGCAGTTGACCTCGATGAGGGGCATCCGTTCCCGGGAGCTGTTCGCATGGATGACCCGGGCGACCAGCCCCTTGCCTGTGCCGCTTTCGCCCGTGATGAGCACCGTCGCCTCGGACGGGGCCACCAGCCCGATGGTTTCGATGAGCTGTTGCATGGCCGGGCTGCGCCCCAGCATCTCGGGGACCCGGACACGCGCGAGCTGCTGCTTCAGGGCTTCATTTTCCTGTTCCAGCCTCGTGTGCTTGAGTGCCCGTTCCATGATCAGCTTCAGGGCGTCGAAGTCGAGGGGCTTGGTGACATAGTCGAACGCGCCGGATTTGAGGGCTTCGATGGCGGTCGGGATGGAGGAATAGGCGGTCATGATGATGATGGGAATGGCCGGGTTGTACCCGTAGATCTGCCTGGTGGCTTCGATCCCGTCCATTCCGGGCATCCGCATGTCCATCAGGATGAGGTCCATGCCGCCCTTGCGGACGATCTCGAGTGCGCGGGCGCCGTCGCCGGCATCGAGAACGTCGTAGTGCCATTCATCGAGGAGCGTCTTGAGCATGAGGCGATGGGCTTCGTCATCGTCGACTACCAGGATGCGGGCCGCATCTTGTCGGGCCATGTGCTTTTCTCCTGTCGAATTTTCCGGGCGTGCCGAAGCATCTCCAGCACAGCCGATTTCTCCGCGCGGCCGCGGGCATGGGAATGCATTCATTTTATACACGCCGGTCCTGCAGGTAAAGGAGGATGGGAGAGCGCGATCATGTTACAATAAAAAGCTCGAGCGAAAATCAATTCTTTGCGGGCCGGGCGCACGTGAGGCGGTTCCGGCGGGAAACGGAGGCTGCCGTAAAGCATGTGGGGCTCCTCGCTGCCGATGTCATTACCGAAGGAAGGAAGAGCATGAAAGAGATAGTCGCCATCTATGGGAGTCCCCGGCGGGACGGGAATACTTCCCGGCTGCTCGCCGAAGCGGTCCAGGGGGCCAGGGAAGCGGGAGCGCAGGTGGAGGAAGTGTTTCTCCGGGACCTCAAGATGTCGCCGTGCCTCGAAACATACCGCTGCAGAAAGACCGGTCGTTGCGCGATCCGGGACGATTTCCAGAAGGTTTATGATGCCCTCGTCGAATGCAAGGGGGTGATGCTCGCCTCGCCGGTCTTTTTCTACACGGTGAGCGCCCATGTCAAGATCCTCATGGACCGCTGCCAGTCACTGTGGGTAAAAAGATACTGGCTGGACAAAGTGCCCTTCGGAACGGGCGTTTACGCGAAAAAGGGTCTTTTCATCTCCGTCGGAGCGACCCGGGGCGCCAAACTTTTCGACGGCATGGTGCCCACCGTCAAATACTTCTTCGATGCTCTGGGTGCGGAGCTTTGGCGGACCCTCCTCTACCGGGGGGTGAATGAGGAGAAGGGGGTGGCCGCGCATCCGGGCTGGCTGGAAGAATCACGGCTGGCGGGCAGGGAACTGGCGCTGGCCATTTCGGACCCCGGAAAGGAGCGGCCTCTCCAGTGAGGAAAGGCGGTTACGGCTCAGGCGCCGGCGCGGACATCCGCGAGGAGGAACGGAACAATTCGTGGAAGTCGGTCGGACTCATCACCGTTTATTTCAAGCGGTACGCCGTGCGGGTCGTTCTCGGTTTTCTGACGGTGGTTATCGTCGATTTTCTCCAACTGCTGGTCCCGAGGATCATCAAGTTCACTGTGGATGACCTCCAGGACGGGCGGGCAACCCCGTCCATTCTCCTCCGGTACGCACTCTACACCGTTGTCCTTGCCATACTCATCGCCGTGCTCCGGTTCTTCTGGCGGAACCTGCTCCTAGGGTTTTCCCGCCTCCTGGAAACCGGCCTCAGAAGCAGGCTGTTCTCCCACATCCTCACCCTGGACCGGGCGTTCTTTCAGCGCACGACGGCCGGGGAGATCATGGCCCTTGCAACAAACGACCTCTCATCGGTCCAACTTGCGGTCGGCATGGGACTGGTCGCTCTGGTGGACGTGGTGTTCATGGGGTTCGCGGCCTTCCTGTTCATGGCCTATATCAATCCGCGCCTCACGATCATCGCCGTCGCACCGATGCCGGTTCTCGCGGTCCTCACCCGCTTTCTTTCGGGCAAGCTCCACCGGCGGTTCAAAAAGGTCCAGGAGCAGTTTTCACTCCTCACGGAATCCGCCCGGTCCACTTTTTCATCCATTCGCCTGATCAAGGCCTACAACCAGGAATCATCGCAGGCCGCACGTTTCAGCGAGGTGGGAGAAACGTACGTGAAAGACAACATCCGCCTCGCGATGGTTTACGGTACCCTTTTCCCCATTTCGGGCCTGATCGGCAACGTCAGCATGCTTCTCGTGCTGTTTTTCGGCGGGCGGATGGCCATTTCCGGAGCGATCACGGCCGGGGATTTCGTGGCGTTTATCAGCTACCTCTTTCTCATGACATGGCCCATGATGGCCATGGGCTGGGTTGCCGATCTTTTCCAGCGCGGGGCCACGTCCCTTGCCCGCATTGAGCACCTGATCCTGGAGAGGCCCGACCTGAAGGATGCGGCAAAACCCGTTGCCGCGCATATAGAACGGGGAGACATTTCGGTCAGGAATCTTTCGTTCACCTACCCGGGTCAGGGCGGGCCGGCCCTCAGAGAAATCGATCTCCATATCCCGGCCGGCTGTTTTCTCGGAATCGTGGGCAGGACCGGAGCGGGGAAAACCACGCTGTGCCACCTGCTTGCGCGACTTTACCCGGTCCCGGCCGGGACGCTCTTTTTCGACGATACGGATGTCAACGATCTGCCGCTGGCGGCGGTGAGGGGTGCCATCGCCTATGTGCCGCAGGATGTGAGCCTGTTTTCGGACACCGTTGCTTTCAACATCGCCCTGGGGAGGCCGAATGCCACGCGCGAGGAGATAGAGGCCGCCTCGAAGGCGGCGGCGATACACGATGAAATCCTCGCCATGACGGACGGGTACGAGACCCGGATAGGGGAAAAGGGAATCAAGCTGTCCGGAGGCCAGCGCCAGCGGCTCGCCATTGCCAGGGCACTCCTGCTGGAACGCCCGATCATCATCATCGACGACGGCCTGTCCGCGGTCGATATGGAAACGGAGCATTCCATCATCTGTTCCATCGCCGCGTATCTCAAGGGCCGCACGTGCATCGTCGTGTCTCACCGAATCGCTCCCCTGGCGGATGCCCGGGAAATCCTGGTGATGGAGCAGGGGCGTATCGTCCAGCGCGGGACGCACGAATACCTCCTGAAGCACAGCCCTTTTTATTCAACCATTTACAGGGAGCAAACCAACTCCCGGTGATTCGGAAGTTTTCATCGTGCAAAGACGTGCCGGACCGGTTTGCAGATAAACGGCCTTCAGGGAAGGATGAAATGATGGAACGCCGGCATAACGGATCAGAACCATGATGCACGATCCGGGATATTTTGAGGACGGACACATCGGCCGTATCAGCGACCTCAGGCTGTGGCACCGCATCCTTGCCTTTGCTTTGCCTCAGTGGAGATGGATGGTGCTGGCCGTCCTGCTGTCTCTCGTCATCACGGGGACCGGTCTTGTCCTCCCCCGGCTCGTTCAGGTCAGCCTCGACCGATACATCGTGAACCCGGTTCCCGGCATCGATGAGCGGGTTGCCGGCGTGGCCCGGATGTCGGCCTTCTTCGTGCTGGCCGTGCTGCTGGGTTTTATCGCAAACTTCATCCAGGTGATGGTCCTGGAACGAACGGGCCAGAGGATCATGCAGTCGCTCAGGCAGGGCCTCTTCAACCACGTGGTGGACCTCGACCTGTCCTTTTTCAACGCCCATCCCGTCGGGCGGCTGGTGACTCGGCTCACCAACGATATTCAGAACATGCATGAAATGTTCACGTCCGTTATCGTGACCCTTTTCAACGAGGGAATAAGGCTGGTCGGCATCCTGGCGATCCTCTTCTGGATGAACTGGAAGCTTACGTTGATGCTCAGCCTGACCTTCCCGCTCATGGTGCTGATCACCCACTGGTTCGGACGCCTGAGCCGGGACGCGTTCAGGGACATCCGGCGTCACCTGGCCGGGATCAATGCCTTCATTCAGGAAACCGTCTCCGGAATATCCGTCATCCAGCTCTTCCTGAGAGAAGAAGACATCCATGACCGATTCTCGGAATTGAACCGCAGGTATTACGATTCGGCTTTCTACCAGATATGGATTTTCGGAATTTTCGTTCCGCTGATCGAGGTCATGAGTTCCGTGGCGATGGCGCTCATCATCTGGTACGGGGGCGGAGAAACCCTCCGGAACCACATGACCATCGGTATCCTGGCCGCTTTCATCTCCTATATGAGGCTGTTTTTCCAGCCGCTGCGGGAATTGTCCCAGAAGTATTCCATCGTTCAGTCGGCAATGGCTTCGGCGGAAAGGATTTTCAACCTGATGGAAATCCGGAGTTCCTTTCCCGCGGCGGCCGATCCTGCAAAAATCCGGGAAGTCTCGGGGGATGTCGCCTTCAAGAAAGTCGTCTTCGAATACGAACCGGACCGTCCCGCCCTGAGGGGCCTGTCCTTCCATGTCCGGCCGGGGGAAACATTGGCTGTTGTCGGTGCCACGGGGTCCGGGAAAACGACCATCATCAATCTGCTCGAAAGGTTCTACGATCCGGCTTCGGGGACGATCGAACTGGACGGCGTGGACCTGCGGCGCATCGACCCGCACTGGCTGCGCGAGCAGATCGGGCTCGTCATGCAGGACGTGTTCATCGTTTCGGGGACACTGCGCGAAAACATCGTCCTCGATCGCCGGGTTTCCGGGGAGGACCTCAAAAGGACGATAGAACTTTCTCAGCTTTCGGGCCTGGTGCGTTCGCTTCCCCATGGCCTGGAAACCAGGATAGGCGATGGGGGAATGGATTTCTCAGCCGGGCAGAAACAGCTTTTGGCCCTCGCGAGAGTGCTGGTGCGCAATCCGCGGATCCTGGTGCTCGATGAGGCCACGGCCAATGTCGACACCGAAACGGAAATGCTCGTGGAAAAGGCCGTTCGTGCGGCACTGTCCAACCGGACGAGCATCGTGGTCGCTCACCGCCTGTCGACCATCAGGGGGGCCGACCGGATCCTGGTCATGGACCGGGGCCGGATCGTGGAAGAGGGGACCCACGAAGATCTGATGTCACTCCATGGGATCTACAGCCACCTGCAGTCCCTGCAAAACGGGGCGGGACAGTAACCTGGGCCGCCGGGTTTCGTGAATCGAAGCATCGATCGACCGGGTGGGAACGGCATCGTCGGGTGCCCTGGCCGGGACGCATCCCGGTGGTCGCAGGACCTGTCGTTCCACGATGCCCCGTTTGCGGGGGCCCGGTGTGTTGGCCTTCCCGGAGGCGCCTGCCATCACATCAGGTGCTTGAACCATGGGATGGCGGCGACGATCAACGGGGCGATTACGAGCGCGGGCAGGAAACTGGCCAGGCGTATTTGCGTGAGGTCCAGCAGCTTGAGGCCTATTCCCACAACGATGAGCCCGCCCGTCGCGGTCATTTCGGCGGTCATGGGGCCGGCGAGCGCTCCGGAGAGAATGTTTGCGAGCAGAGTGATCGCTCCCTGGTAAACGAATATGGAAAGGGCCGAAAAGGCCACCCCCCAACCGAGGGTTGCGGCGAAGGCAATGGAAAGAAACCCGTCGAGCAGCGCCTTGACGGTCAGCAGGCGATAGTCCCCGCGCAGTCCGTCTTCAATGGCTCCCAGTATTGCCATGGGTCCGATGCAGAAGACGAGGCTTCCCGTGATGAACCCTTCCGCGACGCCGACGCCCCGGCTCTTGGGAAGCAGCGACTGAAGACGGGCCCCGAGCCATTCCAACCCTTCCGTCAGCTTGAGGATTTCCCCGAGGATTCCCCCGATCAGGATCGCTCCGAGAACAACGAGCACGTTCTTTGTTTCGAGGGCCATCTGAAGGCCGACCAGGATGATGATCAACCCGAGGCCGTGGAAGACGGTGGTCCGGATATGCTCCGGCAGCCTGGCCCCGACGGCCGCGCCGATGGCGCTTCCCACGACGATGGTGCCGACGTTGATGTAGGTACCTACCATCAGTTCACCACCCGACCGCCGGTGCTCGAAGTCGTGAATCCGCCCGTTGCCCCCGCGGCGGCGGTTTCCAGCAGGGCCGCTCGTTCCATGAGCGGCGGATGCGAATAATGGAACCACACGTAGACGGGATGGGGCCTGAGATTGGACAGATTGTCGGCGGCCAGCCGCTTCAGCGCGGCCAGGAGCGGTGCGGGACTCTTCAGCAGGCCCACCGAAAAGAGATCGGCCTGTCGTTCGAAGCGCCTGGAAACAGCCATAAAAAACGGCTGCAGGAAAAAGCCGGCCTTCATCCACATCACGCCGAGCACGAACAGCCCGGCGAAGCTATGATGGGTGTTGAAGCCGAAGGTCGAATAGAGAACGGGTAGGTTGAAAAGCCGGTAGCCCACGTAGAATGCGACCAGGAGGCAGGCTTCAGCCAGAAGAATTGACTTCACGATGTGCCTTTTTTTCAAATGTCCGAGTTCATGAGCCAGCACGGCCAGGATTTCCTGGTGCGTGTGCGACTCGATAAGGGTGTCGTAGAGGACCACCTGTTTCGCCTTGCCGAGGCCGGTGAAATAGGCATTGGTGTGGCGGCTGCGAACGCCGGCGTTCATCTGGACTATTTTCCTGGTCCTGATTCCGCCTTCTTCCATCATCGTCCGGATCTTTTTCGCCAGCAGCTCGTCACGGACCGGCTCGAATTTGTTGAAAAGCGGGGCAATGAGGACAGGGTACAAGCCGGCGAGCAGAATCTGTATCGCGGATACGGCCACGAATCCCCACAGCCACCAGCCCCGAGGGGAAATCCCGATCGTCCATATCAGAATCGACAGGAGCAGGGAAAGCAGAAATCCGCTGAGAAGGGTCGATTTCACGACGTCCGTAAACCACAGGCGGGGTGTCGATCGGTTGAAGCCGAACCGCTCCTCGATCACAAAGGAATTGTACCAGCCGAAGGGCAGGCCGATGACGAAAAGGATCGCCATGGGAATGAGGAAAAAGACGAGCCCCGCCGGAACGGCGCCCAGGCCCCACCGCTCGGCGAGGCTGTCGAGAAACGTGAGGAAACCCGAGAGGATCAGAATGAGCAGTACCGATTGCGATACCACGTCCCGCAGACTGTTCAGATGGCTCGTCGACGCCGAATAAGCCTCCATGCGAGCCAGTGTCGACCGGTCGATGACGTCCTCGAAGGGGTGGGCGATGCCGCCCCTGTGGCTCCTGATGTACTTCAGGTTGAGCCGTTCCAGCCACAGGAAGACAATGGTCTGCCCCACGTAAAGGACCAGGAAAAGGATGGAGAAGTGATTGAACTGAACCATTCGACCCTGTGATCCAAACATCTGCGGTTATGGGGATGCCCGCCGGTTCGTTGTCTTCCGTCCTGCGGGGTGGATTAAATGACTTGCCGGCGCTCTGCAATAGGCAGGCGGCAGCGGGCAAGCGACCCGCCGGTGCGCCATGGGAATATCCGAACGCTGTACCAGGATAAATCAGCAAATCGCACCTGGAAAGAGAAAAGGAATTCCCGAAGAGAGAAAACGAACCTCCGGCGAGGGAAAAGAACTCTCGGCGGAGGAAAAAAACGGTTCCGAAAGAAAAGCAGGCTGTAACGGCCCGCATCCGGGATATGCCGGCGTTCCGATTGATTCGGGAGTCTTGCGTATCTATCTTACGTCATATTCAGGTTGAGTTTCAGCTTGAATCGCAGTCCGGCGGGGACTCCGAATGACACCGGGGGCGGATGTCCGGACAACGAGGAGGACGGATTCGCCGGGACAGAAGGTGCCGGTAGGATACCATCAAACGGGCGCGATGGCAGACCATGGCAAGGGGGCTCAATTCCCGAGTCCCTCCTGTGCTTCGCGCCCGAATACCAGGTATCCGGGCTATCCTCCGGGGATGTCTTCGGGCAGCAGCCCCGTGTCCGAATCCCTCCGGGGCGAACAAGGTGCCCATGCCACCCCGTGCAGTGTTGTGAGTCAGGCACACGAAACCCCGGGGCAACACCAACGGAGCCTATGAAAGGACGTGCCATGTTTGATAAGCGCACCCTGCACGCAAAAATCCAGGAACTCTGCGACTGCTTTGCCACCGCGGATCCGTTGCTTGAGATGTCCAGACTGGGCGTGCAGCCGATGGACGAGGAGTCCGCCCTGAAGTGGATCGCGCTTGTCGTCCTTCATGGGATAAACGCGAACGCGAAAAAGATCACTCTGACAAAAACTGCGGATGGGCGGGTCCGGGCCGAGGCCAGGTACCGGAAAACCGGTCTGCCGTCCCCGGGAGCGGAGATCGGCGGGAAGATCCTGGAAATCATGCGGGAGATCACTCACCTGGAACAGGAGACGGGCAGGACCCCCCTGGCCCTGGGGATTCGCGACGGTAGCCTTGAACTGGTCGTGAAATCGGAAAAGGACAAGAACGGGGAAACCCTCTCCATCGAATTTCCGGGTTGAGTCATGAAACGGCCCCCCGGCGGCCGGCGCGGTTCGCCTGAACGCCCTTTACGGTCACGAAGGGCGTGCGGTAGCGCGGGCGCCGGGGACCAGGCCTGTCGGCGCGGCGTCGATGTTCCCGCTTGAACGATTACCGCGTGGAACTCGCCATGCTCAGTTCCCTCGACCCGATATAAGGCGGCAGATCTTCAGCGCTCAGCTTTTTCGCCAGTTTGCCGCGCAGTTTTATAATGGCCTTGGTGTGGATCTGCGATATGCGGGATTCGGTGTAGCCAAGGGCCGCGCCCACCTCCTTCATCGTCAGTTCCTCGTAATAGTAGAGAGACAGGACCAGTTGCTCTTTCGTGGAAAGGCTCTTGATGGATTCCGCGAGCTGTTGCTGGATCTCCCGGCGGTAAGCGTACTGGAAGAGTTCTTCCGAATCGGTCGCAAGCGATCCCGATTCTCCGGCTTCCAGCAGCGCTTCGTTGATGTTTTCGGGCAGCAGGGAGATGCCTTTGACCTCGTCGAGCAGCCTGTGGTATTCGCCCATCGATACCCCCATTTCAGCGGCGAGTTCTTCGTCCGACGGCGAGCGTCCTAGCCTCTGTTCAAGTTCGACGTTGGTCTTTTCAAGGGAATTGTTCTTCTGCCGCAGCGACCGCGGCACCCAATCCATTGAACGTATCTCGTCCAGCATGGCCCCCCGTATCCGGATCTTTGCGTAAAACTTGAAGGGAATGCCCTGGCCTGAATCGTACTTGTCGACGGCGTCGATCAGCCCGATGACGCCGGCGCTGATGAGGTCGTCGATGGGGACATGGTCGGGCAGTCTCGAGAAAAGCCTCAGCGCCATGTGCTTGACCAGATCGCTGTGGTCGAGAATGATCTGTTCCGTGCGGGTTCTTCTAGTCTCTTCCATCGAATAGGGGCTTTCAACTGTTCCGGGCATCTGTTCCATCTCATCTCTTCCTGACTTGGTCATACGCTGAGGTTTCGTTTCCCAAAAAACTGGATGGTTCCGTGATTCATATTCGGAGGCATCTTCCTGATATGGTTCGCGATGAGTATGAAAGCGGCCGAGGAGGGAGCGCCGGGAAATGCTTCCAACACCGGCCGTTGTCGTTTGGCGGCCTCGGAAATGCACGGGTCGAAGGGGATGCTTCCGAGGTAATCCAGTGAAAGGCTGTCCAACAGATGGTCAGCGGCCCTGCATACGTCGGAGAAAACCTGCTTCCCCATTCTTTCGTTTGCCACTCCGTTGGCCAGGACCTTGAAATGCCGTTCCCGGTATTTTGAATAGAGACTTACGATCAGGGCCCCGGCGCTCGAGATGGACGCGGGGTCCGGATTGGCCACGATGATTTTTTCCTGCGCCGCGAGATTGAAATAGCGGATGGGGTCGGAGATCCCCGCGCTGGTGTCGATCAGCAGGACGTCGATTTCGGAGTCGAGGTTGTCGAGGGTTTCGAGAAAGATGAGTTTCTGTTCGAGGGTGAGTCCCTTGAAGTCACGGACCCCGGGGTTTGCAGCCACGATGCGGATGTCGCCGGGTCCGTCGGTCAGGACTTCGTCCAGCGTCTTCTTCCCTTCCAGAACATGGCTGATGCCGAACTTCGGCGTCAATCCGAGCAGGGTATGAACGTTTTCGAAACCGAGGTCTCCGTCGACGATGAGGACCCTCAGGCCAAGGCGACTGAAGGCCATCGCCAGGTTGATGACGATGTTGCTCTTTCCCGCTCCGTTCCTGCCGCTGCTCACGGCGATTGCGCGGAGAGGGCAGTGGCTCGCTGAAGGAAATTGAGAGGCCGGCGTCGTGAATCTGACGTCCGGGAGATTCCTCCGTTCCGATTTCCTCAGCACCTGCAAACTGACTGTTCCCATAGTTCCTTTCCCTGAAAACGACGGCACCCCGCCGCCCGGTATCGGCGCAAACCCACCCCCTGCATTTCCCTCAGTGGCGCATGCCGGTATGAAGCACCGGGAGCGTTCCGGAGAGCTGTCGGATGGGTTCGGATTCCCTCCCCCGGTGGAGAAAACACCGGGGCTATCGTTGTTGTGTATGAGCCTTATATGTTACATGGCGCGTGCCAACGCCCCTGCCGGGGCGGGCCGAATGTGGGGCCGGAACATGAAACTTTTGTAAGGAACTCCATGGGAAACGGCGGGTTCCGAAATGCTTCGCGGCACCGTAAAACCGCTCCGGGCGACGGTTTACGGCATACCGAAGTGTGGGTATCATGTCACGGCGGCTGAGGTTCGACGCTGCGGGGCATCCTTTGGCGCGGCCCGGAGAAACGGCTTGAGCCCGAAGTCACAATCTTTTCCGCACGGGAGAGAAACCCGCGGCCCGGCGGAGAGACCCCGAAACGCTTGCGTCGAGTGAAAACGGAGTGGAAAGCTTATCGAACAATTACGACTGGTTAAGATTGAATGAAGGAACGGAAAGGATTTTGGAAAAGAATCGCGGAGATGAAATAACGGATCAGCCGTCCTTTCAGCCCCATAATCCCACGAGAGTGGGGGTGTCAATCGTTTGACAACGTCAATGCTTTGACGCTTTTACGGCGTGGTTTTGGTTGGTGCATGCCGGGAGCCTGCCATCCTTCCGTCGTCGCACGGATGCATCGAAGTGGGGGCAAGGTGAGCCCTGTCCGGTGGAAGCGTCAATATTCCGACATACGGGGTTCCGGAACGGCCCCGGTAAAGCAGCGAAGGATGCTTTTCAAAAGAATGGAGAACTGCGCCCCACTCCCGATGGCGCTGCGCCGCACCGCGGGTTTGTGTGGCGCTGCGACGGTGCGCGGCCGCAGGGCCGTGTTCATTCCGGATCGGGAGTTTTGGGGTCCTGTGCGGTCAGGCCCAGTTTAGGCAGGATGTGGTCGAGGATTCCGTTGATGAAGGCCCCGGATTCCATGTTGCCGAAGGCCTTCCCGAGGTCGATGGCTTCGTTGATGGAGACTTTCGGAGGAATGTCCGGGCAGTAGAGCATTTCGAAGATGGCTATCCGCAGGATGTTCCGGTCGACGACGGACATGCGGGCCACGCGCCAGTGTTCCGAAGCGGAGCCGATCATACCGTCGATCTCGACCCGATGCAGATTGACGCCTCGCACGATCTCCTCCGCAAACGGCCGCACGTCGAACGGAACCCCGGGTTCGTCGCCATCGTCAAAAAGCTGGTAGTAGAGGCCGATCGCTTCTTCGGGAGCGTGACCGGCCATTTCCATTTCGAAGAGTATCTGAAGAGCGACCTCGCGGGAACGTCTACGCTGACCCATTTTGATGCTTCACCCGTAATAAACCGATTCGTGGGCGAATGGTCGGAGGACCACCCGTCCACGTCTATTGACCCGTGTCTGTTGAGTGCGGACGCCTTGCCCGGGACCCCTGCGAATCCCCTAGGCGATCTGCCTGATGAGGTTGGCCATTTCAATCGCCGCAACCGCCGCGTCCCAGCCCTTGTTGCCGGACTTGGTCCCGGCCCTCTCGATGGCCTGTTCAATGTTGTCCGTGGTGAGTACGCCGAACGAGACCGGAATGCCGGCTTCGAGGCTCACCAGGGCAATCCCCTTTGAAACCTCGTTGGCAACATAGTCGAAATGAGGCGTTGCCCCCCGGATGACCGCCCCCAGGCAGATCACCGCGTCGTAACGGCCCGTCGCGGCCGCTTTCTTCGCCAGGAGCGGAATTTCGAAGGCGCCCGGTACTCTGAACACATCGATGTCGCCTTCACCGGCCCCGCTACGCTTCAATGCGTCAAGGGCCCCTTCGAGAAGACGCCCTCCGATGAAATCGTTGAACCGGCTGATGACGATTCCGAACCTGAGTCCCTGAGCCAGTAACTTTCCCTCATAGGTTTTCATCTTGGCTTTCCTTCTGCAGAATACAGCTCATGATATGGCCCATCTTGGCGCACTTCGTACTCAAGTATTTGATGTTGTTCTCATTCGGAGGAATTTCCAGGGGAACCCTCGCCGTGACCGTGATCCCGTAGCCCTGGAGCCCCACGATTTTTTTGGGGTTGTTGGTCATGAGGCGCATTTTCTTGACGCCGAGGTCGACGAGCATCTGGGCACCGATCCCGTAATCGCGAAGGTCCGGCAGAAACCCGAGTACCCGGTTCGCCTCCACGGTGTCGAAGCCCTTTTCCTGAAGCGCATAGGCCTTGATCTTGTTCACGATGCCGATCCCCCGCCCTTCATGGTTGCGCATGTATAGGATGACACCCTTCTTTTCCTTTTCGATCTGCCCCATCGCGGCCCTCAACTGGCTCCCGCAGTCGCAACGCAGGGAACCGAACACGTCACCCGTGAGGCATTCCGAATGCACTCTGACCAGCACCTCGTCTTCGGGCTGAATGTCGCCCTTGACGAGTGCGACATGGCAGTGTTCGTCAATTTCATTGGTGTAGGCAATGACTTTGAATTCTCCGCCGAAGGAGGTCGGAAGGTTAGCCGTCGCAGCCCTGTGGACGAAGAGCTCGTTCTGCATGCGGTATCTGATGACGTCGGCGACGGTGACGATTTTCAGGTCGTGCTCTTTGGCGACAATTTCCAGATCGGGCATGCGGGCCATGGTGCCGTCGTCTTTCATGACTTCACAGATGACCCCCGCCGGTTTGAGGCCGGCAAGCCGGGCCAGGTCCACGGAGCCCTCGGTCTGTCCCGTTCTGACGAGTGTCCCGCCCTTTTTGGCGCGCAGCGGGAAAACGTGCCCCGGGCTGACCAGGTCTTCCGGCTTCACCTCGTCCGCAATTGCCGTGACGATGGTGTGGGACCGGTCTGCGGCGCTGATTCCGGTCGTGACGCCCTTCCTCGCTTCCACCGATACGGTGAAGGCGGTCTGAAACTGGGACGCATTGTGTGTCACCATCATGGGAAGGTGCAAACGGTCGACCAGTTCAGGTGTCAGGGAAAGACAAATCAGGCCGCGCCCGTACCTGGCCATGAAATTGATCGCCTCTGGGGTTACTTTCTCGGCGGCCATGCAAAGGTCCCCTTCGTTCTCGCGATCCTCGTCATCCACTAGAATTACCATTTTCCCCTGGCGCATGTCTTCCAATGCTTCAGGGATGGTTGCACAAGGCATTAGAGTGACTCCTCTTCAAAAGAAAATCGCAGGTCCCCATAAGAGCTTCAGAATTGTTTATACCACCGGTATCGCGCATTCTCAAGTTCGCCAAGGCCTCATGCCTGAGCCGCTTCTTCGTGATCGCCGCGCAGGCGCTCACAGCCCGCGGAGGCGCAGGGAAAGAAAATCAGATGAAACCGTGTGTTCGAAGAAAATCGTTGTCGATCGGCTTCGTTTTCTCCGCCTCTCCCGCCCCCGGGGACCATCCTTTCAACAGGCTCTCAACGTATTTCGCGATGACGTCGGTTTCGATATTCACTTCGTCACCCGGCCGGAGGTCCCCGATGGTGGTCCGGTCGGCGGTATGGGGGACGATGTTCACGTCGAACCGGCCGTCGGAGCAGCCGTTCACGGTGAGGCTCAGCCCGTTCATGCCGATGGACCCTTTTGCGGCGACGTAGCGTGACAGTTCCTGCGGGATCTCAAAGAAAAGCCTCAATGACCGCCCCTCCCGGGCACGCTCCCGAAGAATGCCGATCCCGTCCACGTGGCCGCTCATGATATGTCCCCCCATGCGGTCCCCCAGGCGAACGGCCCGCTCGAGGTTCACCCGCCTGCCCGGCGGCTTGCGTCCCAGCGTCGAGAGGCTCAGGGTTTCGGCGGATACGTCCGCCGCGAAGGTGTTCTCCCGGGATGAAATCGCCGTCAGACAGGTGCCGTCGACGGCGATACTCTCCCCGAGGACGATCCCGTTCATTTCGAATTCCGCTCGGATAACGACCCTGGAGTCCGGTCCGTGTTGTTCGATCCGCAGCAGGGTACCCATTCCTTCGATAAGACCGGTAAACATATCATCCCCCCCCATCCGGAATCACCACGGATTCGGCCTGAATCTTCCCGAAATCAAAACGTCTCCGTCAAAACGCCTGACCCGCATGTCGTAAACCTTTACCGCATCGGAGATCAGTTCTGCCGGCTTGCCCCGAACCATGGGAGTTCCCGTGGGGTCCCCGAGGATCCTGGGAGCGTAAAAAAAGTGGAACTCATCCGCCAGGTCGTTGCCGATAAATTCTCCCAGCACCGATGCGCCGCCTTCCACCAGGATGCTCGAAATTTCGCGGTTCCCGAGCTCGCTCATGAGCGGGGACAGCGCGAGCTTTCCTGCCTCGGCCGGCATACGCAGAACCTCAACGCCCGCTTCCGCAAGGGACCGGGCCTTTTCGGCCGGTGCTTCCTCGCCGCATACGATCCAGAGCGGGGCCTCGGCCGTCGTGCGCACCAGTTGGCTGTCCGGCGGACACCTCAGATGCGTGTCGAGCACGATCCGCACGGGCTGTCCGGAGGGTGCGGATCGGGTTCCCATCCTTGACGTGAGGAGTGGGTCGTCGGCAAGGGCGGTGCCGATTCCGATGAGCACGGCGTCCGCCGCGCCCCTGAGACGATGGGCAAACCTTCGTGACCGCTCACTGCTGATCCACTTGGAATCGCCGGAGGAAGCGGCGATGAAGCCGTCGAGGGTGGCGGCGGCTTTGACGGTGACGTGAGGAAGGCCCGTCACGATATACTTGAGGAAGACCTGGTTTACCAAGCGGCATTCGGATTCGAGCAGGCCGGTCTCAACTGTGAGACCCCGCCGGCGCAGGTATTCACCGCCGCCGCCCTTGACCGCGGGATTGGGGTCCGTCATTCCGACAACGACCCTTGAAACGCCCGAATTCAAGACGGCTTCGGTGCAAGGTGGCGTGCGTCCCTGGTGGTTGCACGGTTCCAGGGTCACGTAGAGCGTCGCGCCCCTGGCCCGGTCTCCGGCGGTCTTCAAGGCGTTGACCTCGGCGTGAGGCCCGCCCGCGTGCTCATGGAACCCCTCTCCGACCACAAGCCCATCCCGCACCACGACCGCCCCGACCATCGGGTTGGGGCTCGTGCGGCCCGCGCCCCGGGCTGCAAGCCGCAGGGCGCGTTTCATGAAAAGCCTGTCCTCTGGAGGTATTCCCTGGTTCATGGCGAGATAACTTCAGTCTCCGTAAGGCATTCGGGCAGAACGCATCCGGAAGTTGCGGTTACGGAGCGGAAGGGTACGCCCGAACCGTGCCCGACAGCGACCGGAAAAAATCGTGCAAGCGCCCGTCCAGGCGGCCCGTCAGCCGAAAAGAGGAAAAGACGAACAGAATTCCGCCACTTCGCTCCTCAGATGTGCCAGGACCGTTTCGTCACTCACGGACCGGAGCGCGCGGTCCATGAAATTCGCAACAGCCTTCATGTGCTCCGGCAACAGGCCTCTCGTGGTAACGGCCGGTGTTCCGATGCGGATTCCGCTGGTGATCTGAGGCTTCTGCGGATCGAAAGGAATCGGGTTCTTGTTCACCGTGATTCCCGCGAGATCGAGGGCCTGTTCGGCCGCTTTTCCGGTCATGTTCCGGAGGGTGAGGTCAACGAGCAGAAGGTGAGTGTCCGTTCCGCCCGACACCAGGCGGTAGCCCCGTTCCGAAAGTTCGATGGCAAGGGCCTGGCTGTTGGCGAGAATGCGTTTCTGGTAGTCCACGAATGAAGGTTTGAGGGCCTCTTTGAACGCCACGGCCTTGGCGGCGATGACGTGCATGAGCGGCCCCCCCTGGATCCCCGGGAAAACCTGGCTGTCCAGCATCCTGGCGTAAGAGGCGTGCGACAGGACCAGTCCGCCTCGAGGCCCCCTCAAGGTCTTGTGAGTGGTGGAGGTAACGAAGTCCGCGTGGGGGATGGGAGTAGGGTGAAGCCCTGCACTGACCAGGCCCGCGATGTGAGCCATGTCCACCATCAGATAGGCGGAAGCTTCTTTTGCGATTTGCCCGAAGCGGGCGAAGTCGATGGTGCGGGGATAGGCACTGGCTCCCGCGATGATCAGTTTGGGCTTGTGTTCGTGGGCCAGGCGAGCGACTTCGTCATAATCGATCTGCTCGGTGTCCCGCCTGACGCCGTAGGAAACCACGTGGAAGAGTTTCCCCGAGAAGCTCACGGGGCTGCCGTGAGTGAGATGGCCGCCCTGGCGCAGATCCATTCCGAGCACGGTGTCTCCGGGATGGAGAACGGCGAAGTACACGGCCATGTTTGCCTGTGATCCGGAGTGAGGCTGCACGTTCGCGTATTCGGCATGGAACAGCTTCCTGGCCCTTTCGATGGCGAGTCTTTCCGCGATGTCCACGAACTCACAGCCGCCATAGTACCTTTTTCCGGGATAGCCTTCGGCATACTTGTTGGTTAGCACTGACCCCTGGACTTCCCGGACCGCATCGCTTACGAAGTTCTCCGAGGCGATAAGTTCCAGCCTCCCTCTTTGTCGCTTTTCCTCCTGGCGGATGACATCGGCAATCTCCGGATCAATGGCCTCGAGATAGGACATTTCCTTACCTTTCCTGACTTTCTATGGTGAATAAGTATCTGCTGCAAGTCACTTTCGCAAGTGACCGAGAGGGCGTCGGATTCCGGTGCGGCCGAAGCCGCGCGGATTCAAACGTTCAGCGTATTTTTAACTCCGAATGCCTCTCCGGCAAAGCGGCGATGCCAATGATCCGGGGAAAAAACGTGTTCCGGGGGTTCTGAAACTTCGTTTCCCGTCATCCTGCCCGAAGGGAGGGAGAACAGGCCTCTTTTCCAACGAGGAATCCCGGGGGATTTTTCAAATAGCGGCACGCGGCTCGGAAGCCGTCGATTGATTTTGAGATTACCGAAGGCCTCGGGGGTCATTCCCCCGTAAGCGAATCGATCAACTCCACGCGACGCTGATGACGCCCGCCGTCGAAAGGCTCCCTGAGCCAAGTGTCGATGATTTCAAAAGCAAGGTCCTGCCCGGTGAACCGGCCTCCGAGGCAAAGGATATTGCTGTCGTTGTGACGGCGGCTCATCTTGGCATCGTATGGCTCGCGGGCGAGAACCGCCCGAACGCCGCGGATGCGGTTGGCGGTCATGCTCATCCCGATGCCGCTGCCGCAGATCAGAATCCCCCGGTCGGCCTGATGCCCCACCACGGTCCTGGCCACTTTGACCGCATAATCGGGGTAGTCGACCGATTGAAGATCGTGAGTTCCTATGTCCTCCACCTGGTGGCCGAGCGTTTTCAGAAAAGGTACGACCTTTTCCTTGAGTTCAAAACCGCCGTGATCGCTTCCTACGATGATTCGCATAACTGCCTTTCCGGTGCGCTGGATCGTCCTGCCCGTCGCAGGTCATTTGCCGGTCCATCTGCGAAAAACCAGGCTCCCGTTTGTTCCTCCGAACCCGAACGAGTTGGACATGGCCACCTCAACGTGAGCCTGCCGCGGCGTGTTGGGGACGTAGTCAAGATCGCAGTCCGGGTCCGGGTTTTCGTAATTAATGGTGGGGGGAAGCATTTGCTTTTCCAGTGCGAGCACCGTGTAGGCCGCTTCCACACCGCCCGCCGCACCCAGAAGATGGCCGGTCATCGACTTTGTCGAGCTGACGGCCAGCTTGTAGGCATGCTCGCCGAATACGGTCTTGATCGCCTGGGTCTCGTACTTGTCGTTGAGATCGGTGGAGGTGCCGTGAGCGTTGATGTAATGCACCTCGTTGGGCGAAACCTCGCCGTCGTTCAAGGCCATCTGCATGCAGCGAACGGCGCCTTCGCCCTCGGGGGCGGGGGCGACCATGTGGAACGCATCCCCGGACATACCGAAGCCTATCACCTCGGCATGAATTCTCGCTCCGCGGTCCAGGGCCATCTGCAACTCCTCCAGAAGAAGAACGGCGGACCCTTCGCCCAGCACGAAACCGTCCCTGTCACGGTCGAAGGGGCGGGAGGCCTTTTGCGGCTCATCATTTCGCGTGGAAAGCGCCCGCATCGAATTGAACCCCGCCACACACAACGGCGTGACAGTGGATTCGACACCGCCGGTGATCATGATGTCGGTGAGTCCGCTGCGGATCATGTGGTAAGCCTGGCCGACCGCATGAGTCCCCGCTGCACAGGCCGTCTGAATCGACAGGTTCGGCCCTTTCGCTCCATGATAGATGGAGATGAGTCCCGGGGCCATATTCCCTATGAGCATCGGGATGAAAAAGGGGCTCACTTTCCGCGGCCCCGCCTCCAACAGGATCTTGTGAGAATCCTCCAGGGTCCTCAACCCGCCGAGCCCGCACCCCATCACGACTCCGGCCCGGGGCGCCTGCTCCGGAGAGATTGTCAGCTTGCTGTCTTCAAACGCCAATCTGGAGGCCCCGAGTCCGAGCTTGAGGAACTGGTCCATTTTGCGGAGTTCCTTCTTGGGGATGAAGTCTTCCGCGTTGAAGTTCTTCACTTCTCCAGCAATTCGCGTGACAAAGCCAGTGGTATCAAACCGGGTAATCGGCCCTATACCGGATCGGCCTTCCATTAAATGAGTCCAGTTTTCCTCCGTACCCACTCCCAGAGGGGATACCAAGCCAATTCCTGTTATGACCACCCGACGACCGTTTTTTAATTCCATTTCATTCTCCCTGACCGAGTGCGGAGAAGTAGCGACATGTTCCGCGCTAAACGGGATTTGCCCTCATTATCCGCGAGAACAGCTTCAACCTTTACCCCATGAACATTCCACCATTCACATGAAGTACCTGACCGGTGATGTAGGCGGCCGCGTCTGATGCCAGAAAGGCAACCGCCGCCGCCACTTCCTCAGGAGTACCGTAACGCCCCGCCGGAATCTGCCCCAGAAGGCCCTCTTTGGCTTTCTCGGGTAGATTGAGCGTCATGTCCGTTTCGATGAAGCCCGGAGCAACGGCGTTTACGGTGATGTTGCGTGAAATCAGTTCGCGTGCCAGTGAACGCGTAAATCCGATCAGGCCCGCCTTGGCAGCTGAATAATTGCACTGGCCCGCATTTCCGATAACGCCCACGACGGAACTCACGTTGACGATCCGCCCGTACCGCTGGCGCATCATCTGCTTGACCACCGCCTGGGAGCAAAGGAAGGCGCCCTTGAGGTTGGTGTCCAGTACGTCGTCCCATTCTCCGGGCTTCATGAGCGCCAGCAGGTTGTCTTTCGTGATGCCGGCGTTGTTTACGAGAATATCTATCCGGCCGTGCGCTTTGACGATTTCTTTGAACGCTTCTTTGACCCCGTCAGGGTCCGAAACATTAAAACGATGGAGGTTCGCGGTCCCGCCTTTGGCCCGGATGGCCGCGGCTGTCTCCTCGGCGGCGCCGGGGCTGGAATGATAATTCACGATGACCTCGCAGCCGGGCTCAGTCAGAGAAACCGCCACCGCTCTGCCTATTCCCCTGCTGGCGCCCGTGACCACGATCACGCGCTTCTCACTCATTTCCTCACTCCCACAATGGCCATGTGGCCAAACAAACAACCGGCGGACTTCCGTTGACGGTCCGCCTCCGGCCCGAATGCCCTTTGGAACAGCAGGGTCTTTGCCCGGCCCGGGCCGGACAAAGACAAACAGAGGCGCGCGCGGGCAGGGCGGTACGAATGCACCTCATCCCTGGACCTCAGGCGTCCTCTCCTCTTTCCATTTTGATTTTCTTTATGAATTCCGGAATAAATTCAAAAAGATCCGCTACCACCCCAAACGACGCCACATCGAAAATCGGGGCTTCCGGGTCCTTGTTCACCGCGACGATGATCCTGGACCCCTGCATACCCACGACATGCTGAATGGCGCCGGCAACCCCTACCGCCATGTACAGCGTCGGAGCGACGGTGCGGCCCGTCTGTCCCACCTGGTGGGAAGGCGAAATCCACCCTTCGTCCACGGCCCCGCGGGACGCACCCACGGCCCCGTTCATGAGCTTGGCGAGCTTGCCGATCAGTTCGAAATTCTCCGACTTCCGCAGACCCCGACCGCCCGTGACGATCACGTCCGCTTCGGTGAGTTTGGCCGTTTTGTCCTCTTCGGGGATCACTTCAAGCACTTCGATTCTGCTCGTGAAGCATTCTTCCGGAACGGGAAGCGGTTCCACGCGGCCCTGATGTCCCGGAACCGGCGTCGGCCTCATGACCTTCGGACGCACCGTGGCGATCTGGGGCCTTCCGTTGGGGCAGATGATGGTGGCCATGACATTGCCACCGAACGCGGGACGCGTTTGCAGCAGAAGGCCGTCATCGCCGATGTCCAGTTCGGTGCAGTCGGCGGTGAGACCCGTTTTCAGGGAAGCCGCCACCCTCGGCATGAACGAACGCCCCATGCTGGTGGCCCCCGCGAGCAGAATTTCAGGTCGTTTGAGGCGAACCAGTTCGGTGAGTACCTTTGAATAGACCTCATCGGTGAAACGGGCCAGTTCGGGACGATCGACCACGTAGACAACGTCGGCCCCATAAGCGATGAGATCGTCGGAGAGGGTTTTGTTGAGGCCGTGCCCGAGCAGAACGGCCGAAAGAGTCACTCCACGCTTGTCCGCCAGTTTTCGACCGGCGCTCAACAGTTCGCGCCCTATGTTGTGGAGCGTTCCGCCGCGCCACTCGGCATAAACCCAGATCCCGCTGTAATCCTTCCGATCCGCCTCCAGCCCCGATCCCGCTTTGGGCAAGGACAAGGCGCTGAATTCACAGGTATCGATACAGAGGCCGCAGAGCGTGCAGTCGTCGGAAATCTCGATCGCCGAGTCTTCAAGAGAGATGGCCCCGACCGGGCATACTTCCGTGCATACTCCGCAGGTCGTGCATTTCTTACGGTCAACAATCGCTTTCATAGTCCCGGCACCTTGGCTTGCTTCAATGATTGGTAGAGTTTCTCCGCCTGCTCCTCAATGGTCCCCTGGATGAGGACTCGGTTGGTCCTGCGTGGCGGGCTGAAAACACGCACCACCTGAGTGTAGGAACCGCAGAGTCCCACCGCGTTCGGGTCCAGGCCCAGGTCCGTTGCCCCCCAGACGGTGATGGGGGCTTTCTTGGCGCGCAGCGTGTTTTTGAGCGACGGCATTCTGGGTTCTCCCAGTTCCTTTATGACGGTGAGCAACGCGGGAAGCGGGACTTTCCAGACTTCCGTGCCTTCATCCGTCTGCCGGGCAACCTTGAGATGCCCGTCGTCGACCTTCTCGATTTTCTTTACGAACGTAGCGAAGGGGATATCCAGGAGCGCACCGATTTCCGGACCGACCTGAGCGGTATCCCCGTCAACCGCCTGCTTGCCGCAGATAATAAGGTCCACGTCACCGATCTTGCGGACAGCCGCGGAAAGGGTGTTGGCGGTTGCCCAGGTATCCGATCCAGCAAAGGCGAGGTCACTCAACAGGATGGCGTCGTCGACGCCGCGCGAAAGCGTTTCCTGCAGAGCCTCCTTGGCCTGAGGCGGTCCCATGGTAAGGGCGGTGACCTTCGCTCCGGACTGGTCCTTGATCTTCAACGCCGCTTCGACCGCAAACAGGTCGAATGGATTGATGATGCTCTCCACGCCTTGTCTCACGAGCGTGTGGGTATCCGGATCGATCCTGATATTCTTGGTATCAGGAACCTGCTTTATGCATACGACAACGTGCATGAGCGGTATGCCTCCCGTGTGCTTCTAAAAAAACGAATCTTTGAGCCGGCCGTATTCCTTGTTCAATTCCTGGCCGATAATATTGCGCTGGATTTCGTTGGTGCCCTCGTAGATTTGCAGGATCTTGGCGTCCCGCATCATCTTCTCCACCGGATAATCCCGCATGTACCCGTACCCGCCAAGTACCTGGACCGCGTCGGTGGCGACTTCGAGAGCGGCGTCCCCCGCGAACACCTTGCACATGGCCGCCACCTTGCTCGCGTCGACCGGGTCGGTATCCATGTACCGGGCGGCCGAGTAAATGAGCGCGCGGGCGGCTTCGGTTTTGATCGCCATGTTGGCCAATTTGTGCTGGATCGCCTGAAAACTGATGATGGGTTTATCGAACTGAACCCGCTTCCTGGCGTATTCCACGGCGATGTCCATCGCTCCCTGGGCCAGCCCGACCCCAAGGGAACCGATCCCGGGGCGGGATTTATCGAAGGTCTTCATGGCGACGACGAACCCCATGCCTTCACGGCCGATCAGGCGGTCCCGGGGAATGCGGCAATCCTGAAAAACCAGTTCCCGAGTGGCTGAAGCCCGGATACCCAGTTTTTTCTCCTTCTTCCCGAAAGAAAACCCCGGGTCTCCCTTCTCGACGACGAAGAAACTGGCCCCTCTCGGCCCCTTGGACCGGTCGGTGATCGCGAGGACCGAGTATATCTCGGCTTCGCCCCCGTTAGTGATCCACTGCTTCGTGCCGTTCAATATGTAGTGGTCGCCGTCACGCACGGCCGTGGTCTTTATGCCGGAAACGTCGCTGCCCGCGCCCGACTCGGTCAGACCGAAAGCTGCCAGTCTTTTCCCGCTGGCGATTTGGGGAAGATAGGTCTGTTTGAGTTCCTCGCTGCCGTAGAGGAGAATGGGATAAGCGCCCAGTCCGCTCGCGGCAAAGGACGTAGCCACCCCGATACACGCCTGGGCGAGTTGTTCCACCGCCACGCAGTTGTCGAGAATGCCTCCCCCCATTCCACCATAGGCTTCGGGGATATAGAGACCGAACAGGTCGGCCTGTGCCAGTATCTGTAAAATCTCCCAGGGGAACTCTTCCTGCTCGTCCAGTTGAGCGCGGACCGGGCGGATCTTCTCCTTGGCGATCTGACCGGCCAGTTCCTGGATCATCTTTTGCTCTTCAGTCAGGAAATAATCCACGGTGCATCTCCTTTTTTCGACTTGCGCAACTACGCGAAAAGGGGAGGCGGAGAAAACGATCCCTCCGCCGGACGGTTCACCTGTGAGCGAAACCCCACTTGCTTTTCAACTGTTCGAGCATCAAAAGCGCATTTTGGTGCCTCAGCTCGGCCAGAGTCCCCTCTCTTTCCAATTCCTCCGATAGACGCTCGTAAACCTTCTCCCCGGACAACCGAGAAGCGTAACCTATGGCGTTGGCTATGGCCGTCGCCCCCGAGCGACCGTGCGCCACCACCACCACCTTCCTTACCCCGAGAAGAGGTGCGCCTCCGACGTATTCATACTGATAGTTTCTTTTGAACCGGTCAACAATCGCCGCGAAATCTTTCCGAAATTCTCCGCCGGCCGTCTCGATCTGAGATTCGAGAAAGCGGAGAAGGGTTTCGGAAAAACCCTCGTACATCTTCAGCAAAACGTTGCCCACGAACCCGTCGCAGATGACGGCGTCGGCCCTTCCGGCAAAAATGTCGTTGGGTTCCACGTTGCCGACGAAATGAAGGCGGGAACGTTCCAACAGGTTGAAAGCGCGTTGAACGACCTTCCTGCCCTTGAGTGGTTCCTGGCCGATGTTCAGCAAGCCGATACGCGGTTGGCTCAGCCCTCCGGTGACCTTCAGGAAAGCATGGGCCAGCACCGCCGACTGAGCCAGGTGTATGGAGTTGGCTTCGGCGTAAGCCCCGGCGTCAAGCAGGACCAGCCTGCCCGACCTCGTGGGCAATGGAACCGCCATGGCCGGGCGCCTCAACCCCGCATTCAACCCGACCAGGTGTTTGGAGGCCGCAACGATCGCCGAACTGTTACCGGCACTGACAACGGCATCCGCCTCATTTTCGGCCAGCAGGCGCATGGCCACACACAGTGAGGCGTCGCGCTTCTTTCGGATGGCTACGGGGCCGGCCTCGCCCATGCCGATGACCTGCGGGGCATGAACCACTTTCAGGGATGCGCTGCTGTCGGAGAGAGCGAGCAGGTTGGAGAGTCGGGCTTCATTGCCGATCAGTATGATGTCATCAGCGCATTGCGGTTGTGCCAGAAGGGCCCCTTCAATCAACGCCTCGGGAGCGTGATCTCCGCCCATGGCGTCCACCGCGATTCTCATAGACCAGACCTTCTGCTGCCGTGGTGCTCTGCCTATTCTTCCTCAAATTCCAGGACTACCCGATCCCGATAGTAACCGCACCCGGGACAAACCCGATGCGGCATGCGCATTTCGTTGCACTGAGGGCAACGGGACAGCGCCGGGCTCGTCAGACTCAGATGAGCACGTCTTTTATCTCGCCTGGATTTGGATGTCTTTTTCTTGGGTACCCCCATTTTCTCTTCTCCTTAAACCTGATGCGTAATCTGAATTAATGCGGACCACTGGCCTGAACCGACAGTCCCGGCGCCTTCGAACTTTCCCCGCGCTATGCCCCCGGAAGACCTCCGGCATAACCATGGGAAGCCCCGCCTTCGGGCCGGTTGTGTTCTTCCGGTATTTCGGGGAGGACTCTTCGTGAGAGCGACACTATGCTGGGAATGGGATGGGTCCGGCACCCCGGGCTCAATCATTTTCGGAACCCGGCAGCCGCGACCTGATCGATTCCAGTTTGGTAAACGGCGACGGCTTTCCGCCTCCTTCACACTTGCATTCCTCTTCATTCAGGTTGACTCCGCACCCGGGACAAATCCCGCGGCAGTTTTCGGAGCACAGTACCTTCAAAGGGAGCGCCAGGAAGATATGTTCAGCCACCAACTGGTCGATGTCGATAACCTCGCCGTCGAAAAAGTCGACGTCCAGCTCTTCATCCTCCAACTCGGTTTCATCCTCGACAGGGACTTGCTCCCCTTCGACCAGAAAGACGTCCACAACCTCATCGAGCGGCCACTGAAAAAGCCCGAGGCACCGGTGACAGGCTACCTGCATCGTGCCCCTGATGGTCCCCTGCATGCGGATGTGGTCGACATTCTTGTTGATTTCGAGGTCTACGTTGACGGGATGAACCAACTCCATGCCAAAAGGATCATCCGGAGGCAGAAACTGCCTCAGCCTCTCGTGATCCCAATGGAAGTGCAAAAACCTTCCGGATTCCGGTATCTCGTCGACGCGTACCTTCACTGCCTATCCTGCCAAGGGTATTAAAACACTTAAGTATAGAGAGCCTGCCTGAATTGTCAATCGATTTAAGATGGTCCCATGGGTGTCGTTCCCTGGATCGATCGAACGCTTTTGCTGACGAGTTCTTCCCCGACTTGGCTGAAGATCTTCCTCCATGCGCCTATTGTAAGACCTCCACGGCCGAGAGAGAGTGTCTCCTTGTATTCGGCCGACGCAATCACCTTGCCGCCGTCCTTCAGGTCGCATCTCGCAACGAGGACCGTATTTCCCGCCACAGGCACAAAGCACCGGGTGATGACGTTGCCCTTTTTGTATTTGAGCACGTGCGCTTCCATGGTGTACGGAGGGTTCGGTGCGTCCGGTGTCCAGAACATGCCTCTTTTCCGCAGAGCATCGTCGAGACCGCTCCAGAGCATGCCGATCACATCCACATCAAACAATTCCTTGGTATCGTTTGAAACGTCAACCACTCTCACCCGCGTGGAGGACTGAGCGGGTGCGTAGACCGTTGCAGGTCCGATTCCAGGCACAACATCTCCGCTTCGGGACGAGCATCCGATGAGCAGAACCAGCATCAGGAAGCATCCCAGAACATGAACGACCCTTTTCATGCCTCTTTCCTTTTTAACAGGATAATTCTCAAATCCTACTGAAGATCATAATTTCATTAGCCATAAGGCCATATCTCGCATATCCTTCGCCTTCTGATGGGCATACTGCCAGATGAGGGGAAAATGAGCAAGATTTCTGTTTTCCAAAGGAAATATTTTTTTGGAGCAGGTGCGAAACGGCCCGGCGGGGCACCGGGAATTCACGCTGTAGGTTTCCTGAGTCATCCTTGTGTTTATAGTGGAGCTGTGTTAAGCATTGAAGCCTTCAATTTCCGGTACGTGGTTTGAATATGCCGTGTTTTCGGCACGATGGGCGAATCGCCGTTTGAAGCGCTTCGATGCCGCTTCGGCGTTTTGACCCGGCAACCAACAATAAAGGAGCAAGAGGTTCATGGAACCCGTCATCACTCGATTTCCTCCCAGTCCCACGGGCTACCTCCACATCGGTGGGGCTAGAACGGCCCTTTTCAACTGGCTCTTTGCCCGCAACCAGGGCGGCAAGTTCATATTGCGGATCGAGGACACGGACGTCCTCCGCTCGACCGAGGCTTCGATCAATGCGATCCTGGACGCCATGGAATGGCTGTCCCTCGACTGGGACGAAGGCCCTTACTTTCAAACCAAGCGGCTCGACGTCTACAGGGAATATCTGAAAATCATGGTCGACAACGGCAGTGCGTACTATTGCGACTGTACGGCGGAAGCACTGGATGAGAGGCGCAAAAAGGCCATGGCGGAAGGACGCAAGCCCAAGTACGACGGGAAGTGCCGTGAACGCGGGCTCGGCCCGGGGCCCGACCGGGTCCTTCGGTTCAGATGCCCCGACACCGGGACCACCGTTTTGAACGATATGATCAAGGGGCCCATATTCTTCGAAAACAGTGAACTGGACGATCTCGTCATCCAGCGAAGCGACGGCATGCCCACCTACAATTTCGCCGTTGTGGTGGACGACGTCACGATGGGAATCACTCACGTCATCCGGGGCGACGACCATGTGAACAACACCCCCCGGCAGATTCTCATCTATCAGGCGCTCAAGGCGAAACTGCCCTGTTTCGGGCACGTGCCCATGATCCTCGGGCAGGACCGGGCCAGACTGTCCAAACGGCATGGTGCGACTTCCGTTATGGCCTACAAGGAGATGGGGTTTCTGCCCGAAGCTCTGATCAACTACCTCGTTCGTCTCGGGTGGTCTCACGGAGACCAGGAAATCTTCGCGCGGGAAGAACTCATTCGGTACTTCAGCCTGGAAAATGTGGGCAAGGCCGCAAGCATATTCAATCCCGAGAAGTTCCTGTGGTTGAACGCTCACTATATAAAAGAGACCTCCGCGGAATCCCTTGTGGCCCTGCTTCAGCCGTTCCTGGATTCGCACGGCTACCCGGCAAAGCCTGCGGCTTATACGGCCAAGGCCATCCGGACGCTCCAGCCACGTGCCAGGACCCTGGTGGAAATGGCCGACACTATGAAGTACTACATGGTGGAAGACGTGGAATACGACGCGCAGGCGGCGAAGAAATTCCTGGTTCCGGAAATGCGCGAACCGTTCGACAAGCTTCTCTCGAAGCTCACGAAGATGGAAAGATTTTCGGAAGAGGGCCTCGAAGGTGTGTTCAAGGAAATCGTTTCCGAGACGGGGCTCAAGCTGGGCAAGGTTGCTCAGCCCGCTCGCGTGGCCCTCACCGGAGGAACGGTCAGCCCCGGACTCTTCGAAGTGATCGATGTGCTGGGAAAAGAAACCGTGCTGAGACGTCTGAACAAGGCGCTCGATTTCATCAATGCCGGACGCTCATGAGGGCCGGTCAAGGGGAGCGCCGGTTCGCTTCACGGTCGGAATTCAAGACAGTTGCGCACTGCGGGCATGGCCTCGGCGTGCCCGCGGTTGCGCCCGGATCCCCCACGATCAACTCCTGCAGTGGGGGATTTCAGGGACGATGCCCTCGCGGTTCATCAGGTTCCGCCCCGGCCCGCCGCGAAGCGGCGTTCAGTGGATGGGCGCGCCCTGGTTTAATTTGTGCCACAGAAGAAAAGAAGTGTCCTTCACGGCTTCCAGGATCAACCTCACGGCCCGAGGCAGTTCGGACGGGTTGGCACCTTTCACGATCTGATAGTCGACGATTTTGGATTCGCATCGTTCGGCCGCGGTGTTCAGGATCTTCATGCCCTGAGCATCCTTGGTAAGGTCTATCCCCTGGGAAAAAAGGAAATTGAAGACCTCCCCCCCATCGCTCACCACAAACAGGTCTTCCCTGTCTCCGACCGTTCTCACGTAAATTTCGATGCGTTCACTGTTGGGCCAGTGCCAGTCGGTCGTGATGAGAAAACCGCTTCCCGTGGGTATGATTTCCCATCCCGAAACCAGTCCCTGTGACAGATGTACCTGCAGATCATCTTCATTCATGGCTCATTCTTCCGCATTTCCGGGGCCGTACGGTCTCCCCTCCACGTGAACGGCCGGGGTGAACGCGCCGGAGACGATATCCCGAAAGCTGTAAAGAGTAACGGTAAGAGAATCCGGTCCAGTGGGACGGGATTCGATTTCAACGGCTCCAAGAATATGCCGGATGCGAAGACGGATGCAATTCCAAAGTCTCTCTTTCCCCCAAGTCCTTTCCCCCGCTTGTCCCCGAGCGGGGCTTCCCCGCGGATCCGGCGGATCGTTTCTTCGGTTATCGCGTGGCGGCTGCCGTGTTGCCGGAGGAACACCCATCGGCTTCTTTCAATAAAAGCAATGGAGTACCGGATGTCAACCGCCGCAGTCGGATCGAACGGGTTCGGGATTTTTGCGTTTGGCAAGCTTAAGCTCAGTTTTGTCTAAAATCCGGAGATGAGGCTAAATAAAGAACAAATTTGTTCCATTTCCGGAGTCTGAAATACCGCTGACAGAAAATACTGCCTTTTGAAATGTCCACTATGAACAGGATCCGGCCGGGCAGTCCGCCGACCGGGAACGTTCCCCTGCAGCCGCCCCGGTAAAGGCAACGAATTCAGCGATTGCCGGTATCGCGAGCCCCGGGACCACGGGTGATTCGATCCTCGCGGGCCGGGTTCTTGAAGGTGAGGGCGCACTGTGGCAGGCTTCCTGCATAAATGTTCCTTAGACAATCCATCGGTATGATTTTTAAGCAATTGTCAGCGCGGCGGCGGAATGGGCGAGCGGACGCGGACCCATTCCGGTGGGCGAACCGGCCGGCCGGTGGGGAAATCGCCGGCTGCTTCGGGCCGAAAACACGGAAAGGTGCTTCTGCCGGAAAAGAAACAATCCATACGGCGGAGAAGGACACGCCGGCGGGAGGAGGTGATGAAGGGACCGTTATGAGGCGTCATCGAGTGGTTGTCGCACAGGCCGTATCCGGATGCTTTCGGCAGGGAATGCGGCGTGGGCCGGGGTGAACCTCTTTCCGGACCACCGGGATGCTGCGGCCGATCGCGTCGGTTTTGGAGTTCCGCAGGGAACCAGGGGCGAAGGGATTCAAGGCCGGAAGGATACGTTCGGAGGTGCGATTCGGTTCAATCCAATCCAAAAAGGGGCTAGGTGCGATGGAGAAATTTCATTCTAAAGCAATGGTATCGTGTCTTGTATTCGCAATCCTGTTCATGGGTCTTATCACCGCCGGGGGAAAGGTGTCAGCCGACGATCAGGCGGCTCCGGCTCCGGCCGAGGACAAGCCAACCGCCAGTGTCTCCGTCGATTTTCTCAGTCAGTATCTCTGGAGGGGGTATGCTCTCAGCGCCCACAGCGCCGTGATCCAACCCTCCATTACGGCTGGGTACAAAGGTTTTTCCGTCAACATATGGGGCAATCTCGACACCGATCAGAACCTGTTCCAGAATGGTGCGAAATGGAATGAAACGGACCTTACCGCCTCCTATACCCGGGAGCTTTTTAAGAATTTCAGCGGGACCGTCGGTACGATTTACTACTCTCTGGAGAATGCGACGTATGATTCATGGGAGGTTTTTACGGGGGTGTCCTACAATTTCCCCTGGTTTACCCTGGGGCTGACTTCGTACCGCGAGGTGTCCCACAATCCGGGCTGGTGGGTTCAACTTGACGTCGGCAAGAATATTCCTCTGCCCTGGTGCGGCATGAACCTGGCCCTGGGTGCCAGCCTCGGCTACGAGATACTCGACGACAGCAGCACGGTGCTCGACAAAGCGGGGAGAACGGGTTCCTATTCCGCTTTCCACGCGGCGACCCTGTCCACCGCTCTTCAGATTCCGGTATGCAAATACGTGACCATAGCTCCGAAGATCGGCGTCGCCCTTCCCATGTCCAATGCGGCTTCAGCCAACATCGAGGCCAACTCGTGGGACGGCGACGACACGCACGTCTTCGGCGGGCTGAATATCACTGCCTCGTTTTGAGTCCCAATCCCCGCAAGACGTCCCTCCGGATCCGAAATCGGACCGGCCGCCTCTTCGGGGGGCCGGTCCGGTTTCATCACACGAAATTTACGCGAAGAAACCGGCAACCCGGAATTCGGCCCGACCCCGCCGTGGGGAGCCCCCGAGGTAAAATGCTTTGCCCCTGGGCACGGTTAGGCTATATATAAGGGCTTGGCAGGTTTATCCGGTTATCGGGGAGCGTGGGGAGGCCGGTTCGGCATCGGCCTTGCCCGGCCGGGACGGCGTGTCCCATTGAAGACGGCGGAAAGTTTCAGCCTTGGGGAACAGCAGGATTTTATGACGGCAATCAGAAACTTCAGTATCATAGCTCACATCGATCATGGGAAATCCACTCTGGCCGACCGCATGATCCAATATACGGGCCTGGTCACGGACAGGCAGTTCCGGGACCAGATTCTTGACAACATGGACATAGAACGGGAGCGCGGGATAACCATAAAGAGCCAGACCGTGGCCCTGCCGTACAAAAGCCGCGACGGCCGGCTCTACGAACTCAACCTCATCGATACGCCCGGGCATGTGGATTTTTCCTACGAGGTTTCCCGTGCGCTCGCTTCCTGTGAGGGGGTCCTGCTCCTGGTTGACGCTTCCCAGGGGGTTCAGGCCCAGACGGTGGCGAATCTTTATGCCGCCATGGAACACAACCTCACCATAATTCCGGTCATCAACAAGATAGATCTCATTTCAGCGGACATCGACCGGGTCAGGCAGCAGATCGATGATGAACTGGGGCTCGATTCCAGCCAGGCGATGCTTTGTTCCGCCAAGGAGGGCAGGGGAATCGAGGAGATCCTGGAAGCCATCGTCGAACGGATTCCCGAACCCGTCGTGAATCCGGGGGCGCCCCTGTCGGCATTGATTTTCGATGCCTATTACGATCCCTTTCGAGGGATCATCGTCAGTTGCCGGGTGTTTGAAGGGTCGGTGAAGCCGGGGGACGTGATCCGGTTCATGTCAAACGGGGCAACCTACCGGGTGGAGGAGGTGGGTATCTTCCGACTGGCGAGAGAACCGGGAACGGCACTTTCGGCGGGCATGGTCGGGTACATCATTTCCGGGGTGAAAAACCTCAGCGACACCAGGGTCGGGGACACCGTGACCCTGGATTCGAACCCGGTCCCGGCAGCGCTTCCGGGCTTCAAGGAAGTCAAGCCGGTCGTGTTCTCTTCGGTCTACCCCATTTCCTCCGACGATTACATGTCCCTGGTCGATTCGCTGGAAAAATACAAGCTCAACGACGCAGCGCTCATCTACCAGAAGGATTCTTCAGCGGCGCTCGGCCAGGGGTTCCGATGCGGATTCCTCGGGCTGCTTCACCTGGAAATCGTCCAGGAAAGGCTGGAACGGGAGTTCGACCAGGCCATAATCATGACCGTGCCGAGCGTCCAGTACAAGCTCATACTCGACGACGGCAGTACCCTGATGGTCGACAATCCGCAGTACTATCCGGATCCTCTCAAGATCAGGAAGACCGCTGAACCTTACATCAAGGCCACCATCATCATTCCCGAGCGTTACATGGGGGCGGTGATGAAGCTCTGCCTGGAGAGACGGGGAGTCAATCCCCGCTTCCAGTATCCGTCCCCCGGCAGGATAGAGATGCACTTCGAGATGCCGCTCGCCGAGGTTATCTTCGATTTCTACGACAGGCTGAAGACGGTCACGCAGGGGTACGGGTCCTTCGATTATGATCTCATCGAATACCGTGACAGCGACCTCGTAAAGCTGGACATCCTGGTAAACGGCGAAAAGGTGGACGCTCTCTCCCTGATCGTCTTCAGGGACCGTGCACGGGAATGGGCCGTGCAGGTCTGCGACAGGCTGAAGGAGGAAATCCCCAGGCACCAGTTCAAGATTGCCATCCAAGGAGCCATCGGCGGCAAGATCGTTGCCCGTTCCACGGTCAACGCCTTTCGGAAAGACGTGACGTCAAAATGCTACGGAGGGGACATCACCAGGAAACGAAAGCTCCTCGAAAAGCAGAAAAAGGGAAAGAAACGGATGAAGATGGTGGGCTCCGTTATGATTCCGCAGAGCGCGTTCGTGGCCGTTCTGAAGACGGACCATGAATAAAGCGGAACCGGCCGGCTTGTATGTGCACGTCCCATTCTGCCGGAAGAAGTGCCCTTACTGCGGCTTTTATTCGGCGGTGTCCGCGGCGTCCCTTGCTCCTCGCTGGATCGATGCCCTGGAACGGGAAATGGCCCTTTACAGGGAGAGATTCGGGCCGTTCGATACGCTTTACATCGGGGGAGGGACCCCGACGCTGCTGAGCGGGGAGGACCTGCACCGGATAATCGACCGGCTTCGCCTGGAATTTCGATTTGCCCCCGATGTGGAAGTCACCGTCGAAGCGAACCCGGAGGATGTCGGTCCCGCAAAACTCGATGCTCTGATCTGCGCCGGGGTGAACCGCGTCAGCCTCGGAGTCCAATCATTTAATGACGATGCCCTGGCGTACCTGAAAAGAAGGCATTCCGCCCGGCAGGCTGAGGAGGCGTTCAGAATGCTCAGGGCCGCCGGTTTCAGGAACGTGAGCGTCGATTTGATGTACGGTTTCGAGGCGCAGGGCCTCACGCAATGGCTCGAGACTCTTTCTCGCGCCGTCGACCTCGGCCCCGAACACATTTCCTGCT
This sequence comes from uncultured Syntrophobacter sp., assembly GCA_963663685.2. Classification (GTDB taxonomy): domain Bacteria; phylum Desulfobacterota; class Syntrophobacteria; order Syntrophobacterales; family Syntrophobacteraceae; genus Syntrophobacter. Next base: position 493,055 of record CAXXDT010000016.1, read on the forward strand.
ACCAGCTCACCTACGAGGAAGGGACTTCCTTCGGAAAACTGCTGGCCAGGGGGAAAATCAGTGTGTTGAGCGAGGCCCGTGAGAGTTCTTTCTTCCTTGCGACGAGCCGCTTCCTCCGGAAGCACGGCTATTCTCACTATGAGGTTTCCAACTTCGCCCGAAGTCCGGAATACGGTTCTCGCCACAACCTGAGGTACTGGCGCAGGATGCCCTATCTCGGCCTCGGCCCCTCGGCCCATTCCTTCGACGGTCGCTCCCGCTGGTGGAACGTGAGGTCGGTGGAAGATTATTGCACCAGGCTGGCAAATGGTGAATCCGCCGTCGACGGCGCCGAAACGCTGAGCGGAGAACAGGAATTCCTTGAACGACTGATGCTGGGGCTGCGCACGCAAGAAGGAATCAGCACGGGAATGATCCCGGACCCGCGGAAGTACGCAAAGCTCCTGGATGAACTGACAAAGTCCGGCATCGTCAGAATCACCGGCGACAGGATTCTGCCCACCCCCAGGGGCTTCCTGGTCGCGGACAGCCTGCCTCTCATGTTTTGCCAATAATCACGCGTTTATTACGGTGAAATTCACTTGACATTATCGGGAATTCCGACGAATGGTAAGTGAACGTTTACTTAGACTATCGTTTGATGTGCTTTCTCAAAATCTCGGGGGGAACTTCCAGAAACTCAAGAAGGATTTCACAGTGGCCGACAAAAATCTCACATCTGCGGAACAGATCGATCAGGGGTTTTTTGCACAGGGGAATCCGAAACACACTGCCGATTCATGGGAATTCCGGGTCGCCTCCGCCCGGCTGGGCCCTCATCGGCGTTCACGCATCATAAACGCCGTCAACGCGCTCAGCCGGTTGGTGCCCGGGGGCGGCTCCTTTTTCCTCCGCCTGGACGGAGAGACGCTCCTCAGGAAGGCATGCAAGCGGACCGGCCTGGAAGACTACGGCGACCTTCCGTTTCTTGAGCCCCTGAAGATCCTCCTGCACTCGCTGGAATTCGACGCGCAACTGCATTTCGTCGGACGCATTTGTGCCTACAACGATATCCTGCGCCTGTTGTGCAACCGGCTCCAACTGGTGGAAGATCGCAAACGCCATCCGGAGATCGCCGACGAAGTCATACGGCGCCCGCTGTTCATAACGGGGCTTCCGAGAACCGGAACGACATTTCTGCACGGACTCATGAACCAGGATCCGTTGAGCCGCGCTCCCCAGGTCTGGGAGGTGATGCACCCGTCTCCGCCCCCGGAGAGGGCGACCTACGACCACGATCCAAGAATCGATGTCACCGCCAAGGAATTGAGATGGATCAAGCTCCTGATGCCCGACTTCGAAACCGCTCATATGATCGGTCCACGGCTGCCTCAGGAATGCATCGCGGTCACCGGCCCGAGCTTCAGGAGCTATGAGTTCGATTCAATGTACTACGTTCCCGGTTATCGGGCGTGGCTTGACAGGGAGGACAAAGGCCCGGGTTACGAATATCACCGCCTGTTTCTGCAGCATTTGCAGTGGCGCTGCCCCGGAACGCACTGGGTGCTCAAGGCCCCCAGCCATTTGTTGGCGCTGGATGCCCTTTTTCGTGTTTATCCCGATGCCGGAATCGTTATGACGCATCGGGACCCCCTCAAGGTCCTGCCTTCGTGCGCAAGCTTTACCGAGGTTTTGCGCGGGGGGTTTACCGACCAGCTCGACAGGAAAAAGCTTGGCCGGGAAGTGAAGGATCGCTGGGAGGGAGGCGCAGCCCTGGCGATTAAATTCCGGGAGGAAAACCCGGTACTGCGGGGCCGGTTTTTTGACGTGCACTATTCGGAACTGGTACGGGAGCCCATTTCAGTGGTCCGCCGGATTTACGAGCACTTCGGGATGCGGTTGACCGGGGAAGCCGAAAAGGCGATGGAGCGGTTTCTGGCGGAAAATCCCATGAACAAGAAGGGCGTGCATCGTTATTCACTCGCTGAATTTGATTTCGACCCTTCGGTGGAAAGACATCGTTTCCAATTCTATACGGATTATTTTAGAATTAAGGCCGAGATGTGATACAAGTTATTCGACCGTCCCGCCGGTTTTCAACATCCGCCGGGAAGGGCCGAAGACGAAATTCGGGATTCGTTGCCCGTTTTCGTTGCTTGGGCCGATTCGGACCATAACCCTTTCGACGAACGAAGGAATATGTTCCTGATAATGCCGATGCGTCGCTTCACTCTGATCCTGCTGGCTGTTGCGGTGGTGTTTCTGGTTTGGATGCTGAGTCAGGTTGGTTGGGCTAACCTGGCTCGCTGTGTTTCTCAGGTGGGTTATTTCTGGCCTTTGCTCCTGGTGCCGTACGGCCTTGTAAATTGGCTGGGTGCCGTTTCGTGGCATTTCCTGCTGCTGAGCGGGAAGGCCCGCCCGCCCCTGAGCACTCTTTTTTTTCTCCGCCTGGGCGGGGAATCGTTGAATCAGCTCACTCCGACGGCCTCCCTCGGGGGCGAACCCTTTAAGGCCGCGCGCCTCCAGGTGAGAGGCGTTCCATGGGAAGAAGCGACGGCGTCAGTGGTCATTCAGAAGGGCATTTTGGTTTTGAGCCTGGTTCTTTATATCTTCCTCGGTCTTGCGTTGACCCCCATTCTGCTCACCAGCGTATCCACGCACCTGGGTTCACTCAGCCTTGGAGCGGTGGTTTTCGGATGTGCGTGCCTCGCATTTGTTGTCCTGCAGGCCCGGAACCCCTGTTCGACGGGTATTCGCCTCCTGGAGAAATTCCGATTGTGCCCCCGTCGGCTCAAGGACAAGAAAAAAGAATTTGCCAGCCTCGATGCTTTCCTGGCTGGGTTCTACAGGAAACATCCAGGGCGGACCTTCCTGGTTTTCATCCTGTTTTTCGGGAGTTGGGTGCTCCATTCGGTGGAGGCCTATCTCATTTTCCAACTGCTCGGGCACCCCATCAGTTGGGGGTTGGCGCTATGCCTGGATTCCCTGGCAATGTTCATTACCAGCCTCGGGTTTATGATTCCCGCGTCCGCGGGTGTGCAGGACGGCGGGAATATTCTGCTGTCACTCGGTTTCAGTCTGGGAGCGACCCTGGGAGCGGCATTCAGCATTATGCGCCGTTTGCGGGAAGCCTTCTGGCTGTCCCTTGGGTTGCTGGTGGTGGCCCGGGAAAAGTAGGGAAACCTCTCCTGCCGGGAAAGTGAACCGCCGTTTCGCCAATCCTTTCCCCCCGCCTTTCGACTTTTCTTCAAAAACTGGTGCCCGCCCGCGGTGCCGCTCCGTATACCCGCCGCTCCGTGCAAAAAACGTAACCGGATGTCCAAATTGTAACCGCCCGAAGGCAACCGGCGTACGTGCGGACCGGGAGCAATGAACGGACGGAGAGTTTTTTTTTCGGACTTCCTTGCCGGAAAGAGGCCAGTCTACGCAATATGCTATTTACTTTCCATGGCTTACATCATTTTCTCTGCGGCCAGGACAGCCTCCGTATTGATGTCGACATAATTGACGGGTGCATGCGTCCTATTAGTATCCATCCGGTGGCTATTTGGAATGCTTATTGCTTGATAAGGAACAGCAGGGCAGCGCCGGGGAACTGATTCCGGCAGGAAAGGCAGGGTTTGCCCCGGTTGGAATGCCCGGGAAGCGTGGAGGATCGGTCCCCGTCTGCGGGTTTGGGGCGGCATAAGCCACCGAGTCCCGTCGCCTTACGAAATTCATCCGGGAGGTCTGGCATCCGGGTATTCGGCATGATGAAAATGAAGGAGGGCGGAGTGAGGGCGGCGGAAATCGGTGAACGGCTTGCTGCCGGGTCGGGAAATGAATTGCCGGCGCATGGGAGATCGCGGGACCTTCCCGTGTGTTCGAATGGGGAAAATCACTCCGGTTGTGATTTTCCCGGGAACGATGGATAATGATTATTTCCGTGGAAGACAATTTGTATGAGAGGGAATGTCAAACGGACTAGAGGAGACTTCAAATGATCAGAGTCAGGTGGTTGTGGTTAACAGTCATGCTCCTGTTTATCTTAACGCCGGCCGCTTTTTCGGCCGGACCGCCCCAGGGGGCGGGTGAAGCGGTCCTGGTCGGTCGTATCGCCGATGTGGAAGGCCAGCTGCTTCGATACGTTCCGGCCGAAAAAGATTGGGTCGCGACGGTCAAGGACGCTCCTTTCGGGCTGGAAGACGCGTTGTATTCGGATCAGAACAGCAAAGCCGAATTCATCTTCCCCAACAATACATGGGTCAGAACGGGGGGGGACACCCAGATTCAGCTCATCACTCTCAAATCCGATGTGACCGTGGTGGACGTTGCGTCCGGTGTTACACGGTTTTTCAATAAGAGTTCGAATGTGGTCATCCAGGCAACGACGCCCTTCGGATACGTGACGGCTCAGCCGGGCGCGATTTTCGACCTTTATGTCGGAGACCAGTCCGCCGAGGCGATTGCCCTGACCGGAGAGGTGGATTTTGTCCATAGTGCGACCGGCAGCAAATATGAAGTGGCGCCCAAATCGTCCTCCCTCATCGCCGACGCCAGGGAAGTGGCCCCTGGTGAAGGAAACGTGGATGCGGATTGGGACGACTGGAATGCCGCCAGGGATAACCTCTGGTCCAAACGGCTGGCGGTGAGAGGAGATTCGACGAAATATCTCCCCACTCCCATCCAGGATGACGCGTATACCCTGGAAGAGAACGGAAGATGGGAAACGGTTCAGTACGAGGGACAGAGCCGCAGTTTCTGGAGGCCGACCCAGGTCAGCGCGGGCTGGGCTCCTTTTTCCGTCGGCAGATGGACCGAGTGGTACGGAGACAACTGCTGGGTTCCCGATGAACCTTTCGGGTATGTGACTCACCACTACGGCAACTGGGTTTTTGTCAACAACTACTGGTATTGGTCCCCGCCCGTGGTCTCGGTGGGAGTGGGCGTAGCGGTCGCCCCCGGAGTCTCGGTCGGTTTGGGGTGGTATCCCGGAAGAGTCGCGTGGATCAGCTCCGGCGTGAATGTCGGGTGGATACCTCTTGCCCCGGCGGAGCCGTACTATTCTCATCGATATTGGGGCCCCGGCGCGATTGTGGTGGAGAACCCGGCCAGCATCAATATCAACATCGGCCATTACAGCTATGTGAGCCACGCCGTTGTGATCAGTCAGAACAACTTTTTCTCGGCGAACAACTACAACCGCGTGAGGGTCACAAACATCAATCAGACCACGATTATCAACAACTTTCATTCCTCTCCGGTTGTGAATAACACGGTGATCAACAATTACACCAGCAACCGCCAGAGGTTCAATTTCACCGACGCCAATGTGGCGAACAAGCCCCATGCGATGGTGTTGAACCGGATCGAGCACAACGAGAAGTTTGCGGCTCAGGAAGGCCAGAGGATCAATGCGCAGGCCATCCGGAACAATGTAACGGGCGCAAAGACGGGCAGCATGGCTCAACCGGCCGCGGTCCAGGCCCCGAAGATAACGAATAAAATCGTGCCGTTAAGTGAGATGAACAAGCCGGCCTCTCAGATGCAGTTTCAGGAAAAGCAAATCAAGCAGAACGTGCGGTCCGGCAAGGACGTCCAGGTACAGGGCCTTCCCGGCCGTAACGGAGCAGGCCAGACCGGGCAGCCCGGAACGGCGGGTCCCGGAACCCAGGGTCAGGGCAGCCAACCCGGAGTGACCAGCCCCAGGGAATCGGGTCAGACGGGCCAGTCGGGAACAAGCCGTCCCGGAGCAACGGGCCAGACCGTGCAGCCCGGAGCAACGGGGACGGGAACCCAGGGTCAGGGCGGCCAGCCCGGGGTGACCAGCCCCAGGGAATCGGGCCAGGCGGGCCAATCGGGAACGAGTCGTCCCGGAGGAACGATCCAGCCGGCGAGACCCGGAGCAACGGGGACGGGAACCCAGGGTCAGGGCAGCCAGCCCGGAGTGACCAGCCCCAGGGAATCGGGCCAGACGGGCCAATCGGGAACGAGTCGTCCCGGAGGAACGATCCAGCCGGCGAGACCCGGAGCAACGGGGACGGGAACCCAGGGTCAGAGCAGCCAGCCCGGAGTGACCAGCCCCAGGGAATCGGGCCAGGCGGGCCAATCGGGAACAAGCCGTCCCGGAGGAACGATCCAGCCGGCGAGACCCGGAGCAACGGGGACGGGAACCCAGGGTCAGAGCAGTCAGCCCGGAGTAACGAGCCCCAGGGAATCGGGACAGACGGGCCAGTCGGGAACGAGTCGTCCCGGAGGAACGATCCAGCCGGCGAGACCCGGAGCAACGGGGACGGGAACGCAGGGTCAGAGCAGCCAACCCGGAGTGACGAGCCCCAGGGAATCGGGCCAGGCGGGCCAATCGGGAACGAACCGCTCCGGAGCAACGGGTCAGACGGTGCAACCCGGAACAACGGGGACGAGAACCCAGGGTCAGAGCAGTCAGCCCGGAGTAACGAGCCCCAGGGAATCGGGCCAGAGCAGCCAGCCGGGAACGAACCGCCTGGGCGGGCAGGGACAGGGTCAGTCCTCACAACCAGGGATCACACGCCCCGGTGCTCAGGGGCAGTCTTCTCAACCGGGGGTAACGAGTCCCAGAGAATCGGGACAATCCGGACAATCCGGACAATCCGGGAGGCAGGGTTTCGGTCGACCGGGAGAATCGGGCCAGGGCAGCCAGCCGGGAGCGAACCGCCTGGGCGGGCAGGGACAGGGCCAGTCCTCACAGCCCGGGATGACGCGTTCCGGAGGCCAGGGGCAGTCCTCTCAGCCGGGGGTAACGAGTCCCAGAGAATCGGGACAATCCGGACAATCCGGACAATCCGGGAGGCAGGGTTTCGGTCGACCGGGAGAATCGGGCCAGGGCAGCCAGCCGGGAACGAACCGCCTGGGCGGGCAGGGACAGAGTCAGTCCTCACAGCCCGGGATGACACGCCCCGGTGCTCAGGGACAGTCTTCTCAACCGGGGATGATGCAGCAGGCCCCGCGTTCACAGTCTCAGGCGCCGCAGAAACAAACGGCCCCAGGACAGTCTTCCGACAAAAAGAAGACGGACGACAAGCTGCAATAGTCCGGGAGAACGACTGCGGCTCACCGATTTTCACGTAGAGCCGTCCAAATGAAAGACACCTCCGGGGGATTATTCCGCCTCCGGAGGTGTGTCTACCCCCACGCCGCGAAAGACTTACAATCCCGCCCGGTTTTGCCTTCGTTCGAACCGTACGTGAAGCATCAATTTCTCCCGAGGCACGCAGGCCCGTGCCAAACGACAGGAAAAGACGAGCCCGCGCCAGCGGGTGATGGTCCACGGCTTTTGTCCGGTGGACAAATTGTTAAAAAGCATCATCTTTCTGAGAGAGGGCAGGAAAATACCGATTCCGGTTGAAAGCTCCGGAGTATCGTCCGGCAACGTATGATCTCCATCCGTTTGAGGGAGGAAATATGGACAAGGTGGAGCGTTTCCTCGAGGCAGAAGGAGAAGAAACCAGAGCGGTGCCCGATGCCGACGAATATGTTTCATCGCCGCTTTTGACGATAGTCGAAGCCGCTCGATACCTGGGCGTCGGAAAGAAAACGTTGTATCAGTTGATCGAGTGGGGCGAGGTGAAGACAGTGCGGGTGCTCGGTTCCGATCGCCTGGAAAGAGAGAGCCTGGATATCTTCAGGAGGAAGGGAACATTGACCTGAACCGTGGCCAACCGGGCAAACCCACCGTTGATACCGGGCTACGCAGCAAAAAAACAGGCTTCATTTTCGTGCTTCGGGGTGCCGCCCGAGACATGAGAACTACCTGGAGAATAACGATTTCCAATGCTTCGCGGGTGAGGCGGGCATCATCAAGAACTGCGTTCAAGACGCTGATTTCAGCATTCGCCGCACCAGTCAGGGTTTCGACCCATGCGCTGGCGCGTGAGTCGAACGCTCGGCGCTCGCGGCGTTGCCGCGGCGCCACACAAAGCCGCGCAACGGCGTAGGGGTGTGGGGAGCACAGCTCCCCACTTTTTGGAGAAACATCGTTAAGTGTCAGACGCTTTGGCACCGTTCGATGCTGTTGATGACGACGGCAGTAGCGGGAACATCCTGGTATTGGCCGAACGAAGTGGTTTTGACACTTCTGATCTTGTCCACGATGTCCAATCCTTCTATGACTTCTCCGAAGACCGCGTAACCGAAGCCCATGGGGGTCTTGTTCTTTTGATTGAGAAAATCGTTGTCCACGACATTGATAAAAAACTGGGCGGTTGCGCTGTTGACCAGGTTCGTTCTTGCCATGGCTATGGTCCCGCGTTGGTTTTTCAGGTCGGGAGACGCTTCGTTCTTGATGGGGTCACGGGTCTTCTTTTCTTTCATGTCCGGCGTGAGTCCGCCCCCCTGGATCATAAAATCGCTGATAATCCGGTGAAAGATAGTTCCGGAGTAAAAACCGTCGTCCACGTAGCGCAGAAAATTCTTCACTGTTCCAGGGGCCTTATCGGCCCAAAGTCGGATCTTGACGGTTCCCTCTGATGTGTTCATGCATACGACCGGATTCAAAGTTTCGTTTTCCATGACTGTCCTCGAATTAAAGTGAAAGATTACAGGATATTGCGTTCCACCTGAAAACGGTGGGGAACGCTGATCGTTGCCTGAAGGGGACGAACGCTCCGTCCCGCGAAGTGTGCGAAATGCGGCCGCGCTATGCGGTTCTTTCATGGACCGCCGTCCGATCGACCGCCGTTCAGGATTCCATTTCCTCCAACAGTTCCATCAGACCGCCGCGGCGCAGATAATTCCTGTAATCCGACGGGTGCCGCTCAAGCAGGTACCGGAGATACCGCAGGTTATTCTCAATGGCTTCCCTGTAGAGATCACGGGCGACGCTCCACCTCTGCTCGAAATGATGGATCATGTACCGGTCAACGCCACCAAGATCGGCGGCGAAACGTTTCTTCGTGAATTCCCAAAATCCGGGTGTTTTCTTCATGAGGTCCCATGCATCCGAAAATCCCGGCACTCCCCCCTCCTCGAATTCGGAATACAGCATCGGAAGCCTTTCGAGGTAAGTCCTGTCGGCCATTTGTCCCAGGAGGTCCGCGGTGCCCAGGGCTTTGCCGAGGAATTCGTGTTCGGGGGATTCGAAAGCTATCCCGTCGATCTTCACATCAAGGCCGGTGCATCTCAGGCATCCCCGGCAAAAGCGCTCTTCCTCAAGAGAATAATCATTTTCCGCAAAATATCTCTCCATGAAGGAAATGCTGCGGTCGATGTGAATGAGTGTGTATTGAGCGCCGGTGCCGGAACCTTCCCGTGTTTCCTGAAGGTACCCCGTGTCGTGCAGGAGGGCGGACACCAATCCGAGGCAGGCCTGTCTTTCGCCGACGGGGCGGCCTTCGACGGATGCCCCGTGAATGAGCCTGGCCATCGCCATGAGACAGTCCGTGGTGTGCTTCAGGTCGTGATAGTGGATGTTACATTCCCGGTACCCCGGGTAATTGCCCCTGAACAGTGCGGCGGTGTCCAGGCAGGCTTTGCTGACCGGAGCAAAATCGCCGCTGGGGAAGAGAGTGAAAAAGACGGAAGCAACTTCCGAGAAAACAGCTTCCGGGTTGGCCATGTCGATGAGGTCCTCGAGCTTGCGTTTTTCCGATTCCATTCACAACCTCGTCCGATACCGAAAAAAGAACGGCAGCGAAGGGCAAGGAGACGCATGAAATCCGCGGCTGAACGGCCGGTTCGGGGCATTCCTTCCGCCGCCCGACGTCAAAGCCGTCACAGGGGAAAAGGTCCGCCCCGGTTTCCCCACAAGACCCGGTTTGCCCGGGGTTTTATGAAGTCCGGCAGAAATCAATAAATATGTCCTGTATATGGACAATCGCGGCGGGACTATGGCATGCCCGCAAAAGCATGTCAAGCCTGAGAGGAGCGGTTAATCGCGGGCATGGCGTGAAGCCGGGTTTCCGGACCGGAATTTTCACGGCCCGGAGTCGCCGGGATTCAAACGTAGAGATGCTCCCGCGTGAGGGGTAAACGGTTGTTCAGACCGTTTGAAAACAGAATCTGGAACAGGCGGTTGTCTCCATACCGGAATCCCGCAGATGACGAAACCAGGTAGAGGCGCCACATTCTCACGAAGTTTTCGTCGAACATCTGCCGGATCTTGTCGATGTTTCTCTCGAAATTCTCCACCCACCGATCCAGGGTGAAGGCGTAATGAAGGCGCAGGTTTTCGACGTCAAGTACCGAGAAGCCTTCCTGTCCCATCTGGTTGACGGTCTCGGAAAGCACCGGGATATAGCCACCGGGGAAGATGTACGTCGTGTGCCAGGAATCGCCGGAAAAATTACGCTCAAAACCGATCGTGTGCAGAAGGCCCAAACCGCCGTTTTTCAGCACCCGCGCCACGGTCTTCATGAAAGTGGAAATGAATTCTTTCCCCACGTGTTCAAACATGCCGATGGAAATGAACTTGTCAAACTTCCCCTTGAGGCTTCTGTAATCTTCGAGAACCACCGAAATCTTCGATTGGAGCCCCAGTTCCCGGATCTTTTGGTTGGCATATTCGCACTGGTTGGTGGAAAGGGTGTTGCCGACGCCCGTAATTCCGTATTTGGAGGCGGCGTAGATGAGCATGCCTCCCCAGCCGCACCCGATGTCCAGGAGTCTTTCGCCGGGTTTCAGCATCAGTTTGCGGCAAATGTGCTCGTATTTGGCCTGCTGCGCCTTTTCGAGGGAATCCCCTTCATCCCTGAAATACGCACAGGAGTAGGTCATGGATTTGTCGAGATACAACTGATAAAAATCGTTGCCGCGGTCATAATGGTATGAAATGTTTTCCCGTGCTTTTTTGGGAGTGCACCGGGTTTTGAGGTAGTCGGGAATGAGCCGAAGCTTCCTGAGGGCGTTGGGTTCAAGATCGTCGAAATTGATGGCCAATCCCAGCCGCAGCAGTTCCGGCATACTCCCTTCGATTTCGATCTCTCCGTTTGTGTATGCCTCGCCGAAACCGAAAAACCTCCTTACGGCTATCTCCCTGGCGCTCTTTTCCGACTTGATGTGGAGTGTGAATGCAGGTTTTTCTCCGAACTCGATCCGTTCCCCATCCCATAGGACTACCGCGAATGCCGTGGACGGGTCGGACTGGTGCATCTTATCCGCCAAATTCCTGAAAATGTCTCTCACGGTCGGCTCTCCTTCAGAAATGATTGACTGTCCGCGATGTCGGACGCCCGAGTGTCGATGTTTTCCGCGGCTGACGCATCGCAAACACTCTGCCTGCAACCCCGCTAAGTCGGCGGAGGCAGAACAGAACCATCGGATACCATCTCTTTTCTTATAGGCTTTTTTGTGAGCGGGCACATCATTATTATTGCTATGTTTCACAAATTAGGCGGGCTCCCGTTTGCCGCGGAGTTTGCTCCTTGTTTCCTGCCAGTTCCGTTGATATGATTGACGAACTTTAAAATGAGGTCTCATCAACGGCCGTGAGGGGGCATGGGTGTGTCCGTGCAAGAACACGGGATTGCCGACCGTTCGCCTTTGCGTGCCGCATATTGTGAGGTTCTCTCCAGTGCATGGTCGATCCGGGAAAACGGAAACACGTGTCGGTTTTTTGATTCTGCTGATTCTCGCGGGAATCTCCGCAGGTATTTTGTGGAAACAGTCCAGATTTGATGCTTCGATTTTTACAGCCTCGCTGCCCGAGAAGGGGGCTTCGTCAGCGCCCGTGTCCGCCTCATCCGAATCGGGCGAACTGCGCGCCTTCATGCCCCCCGGTTTCGCTCCCATGTCCGGACCTGAGACCTTCGGGCCGGACACTCTCTCGGATAAAATCGACGGCAAGGCCGAACTGTACCTTTCGAGCGGTTTCAAGGGGCTGATCTGCCAGCGTTTCGTACGGCAGGGAAAACCCGCCGAATGGCTCGAAGTCTTCCTCTACGACATGGGAGACATGAGAAGTGCGTTCTCGGTTTTCAGCCTCCAGAAGCGGGCGGACGCCGAAGAACTTTCGTTGACTCCTTATTCCTACCAAACGCCCAACGCCGTGTATTTCGTGCGAGGCAATGACTACGTCGAAATAATTGCTTCCATGGAGGGAATGGCGGAGGCCATGCTTTCCGTCGGCCAGGCCATGACGGCAAACGGTTCATCCGAGGAAGAAAAGGTCGGGGAACTCACCCTGTTTCCACCCGAGAACCTGGATGTATCGAGCGTTTCCCTTCATCCAACCGATGTGTTCGGTTTCAGCCGGCTTGACGATACCTTTACTGCGACCTACACGGTCGACGGAAACTCCGTGACAGCTTTTCTGTCAAAACGGAAAGATGCCGGGGAAGCATCGGAACTGGCCGAGGCTTACGACCGGTTTCTCCTGGAAAACGGGGGCACTCCGCTCGATTCGGACCTTGAAATTCCGGGAGTCCGGGTCGTGAAGGTTTTCGACGTGTTCGAAGTGATTTTCAACAAAGGTGAACTTTTTGCAGGGGTTCACGAAGCAGACGACCGGAAAACGGCCGAAACGCTCGCTCTCGCTTTGTTCCGGGGAATTCGATGAAGAAAGAGATGGAAGGACATCCGGAGGAAAAAGGGCGGAGAATGGATCGCCGTTCGTTCCTCATTCGTTCCGTTAAGGCCGGTGCGGTCATTGCCGCGGGCGGATTGCTGAGCTACCGGCTGTTCGATTCCAAAGGCCCTCCTTTGTCTTCGGATGAAATCGAAGAGCTGGTATCGTTGAAAGACTATTCCGTACCGGAGGCCGGCCGCCGGATGAGCATCATCACGGGCGCGGACAGGATCAAGAGTGTCAACCTCGGACTGAAAGCGGTCGGGGGAATCGAATCGTTCATAAAGAACGGGGACCGGGTGCTGGTCAAAGTGAACGCAGCCTTTGCCACACCACCCATCCTGTCGGCCACCACGAACCCGGACCTGGTTGCCGAAGTGACCCGCCTGTGCCTCAAGGCCGGGGCGTCTTCCGTTATCGTGACGGACAACTCCATCAACGATCCGGAGAGTTGTTTCGCCCTGTCGGGGATCGGAGACGCCGTGCGGTCGGCCGGGGGCAGGATCGTCTATCCGCGGGATACGTTCTTCAAACCCTTCACCCTGCGCGGAGGGACGCTCATCAGGAAATGGCCCGTGCTTTACACCCCCTTCGAAGGAGTGAACAAGGTCATTGGAATAGCACCCGTGAAGGACCATCACCGGAGCGGGGCTTCGATGTGCATGAAAAACTGGTATGGGCTGATCGGGGGCAGGAGAAACATATTTCACCAGAACATCAACGAATTCATCGTGGAACTGGCCCTGATGGTCAAACCCACGCTGGTGATACTGGACGGGACCGTTACCATGATGACAAACGGTCCCACCGGCGGTTCACTTTCCGATCTCAAGCAAACGAACACCCTGATCGTCAGCACGGACCAGGTGGCCGCGGATGCTTTCGGGGCGGGCCTGCTCGGCAGGTCCATCTCCGACCTTCCGTACATATCGAAGGCGGAAACCGCCGGGGCCGGCACCGCCGATTTCGAAACTCTTGGACCCGTGCGTGAAACCACCGGGTAAACATGCTGTTAAAAACACTATGAGAATCGTAGCCGTCAGGCGAGTCAGCCAGGTCTTTTTCCTGGTGGTTTTCCTCTGGTTTTGTGTCGTCAGTTCAATTGGAACGGGCTGGTGGCAGATCCGGGGATGGCCGGTGAACTGGTTCCTTCAGTTGGATCCCCTTGTGGCCTTCGGGACCATCCTCACAACGGGCTCTCTTTACTCCGGTCTGTTGTGGGCTCTCGCCACGGTGGTCCTTACCGTCATCTTCGGAAGATTCTTCTGCGGGTGGATGTGCCCCTTCGGGTCGATCCATCAATTCGTCGGCTTTTTAGGAAGAAGGAAGGACCCGGTTTCACGAAAACTCAAGAAAAATGCACCGCGCCGAGCTCAGACCGTAAAGTACTACATCCTGCTGTTTCTGCTGTCCGCGGCATCGGGGACCCTTATCGCCAGGGCCGTACATTCCGCCTTCGATGTTCCCATGCTGTTGTGGGTCCTGCTCGCGGGTTCCGTTTTTCTGTGCGTTCAGACGGTTCTGAAAACATGGGACAAGCCTGCCAGGGGCTTCGGCTTGCTGCTGTTCCTCCTGGGGGCATGGTCGGTGATCGCCTTTTTCACTTCCCTGGACCGGCTGATCAGGTCCTCGCTCCAGACGGGACTTCTCGATCCCATTCCCCTGGTGCACCGTTCCGTCAACCTGGTGCTCCTGCCTCTGCTGGATGCCACGACCCAGGCGCTGTCGGTCAACTCGAGGTTCTACGAGGGGGCATGGCTGATCGCGGTGGTATTCTTTTCCGCCGTGCTGCTCAATCTCGTGATTCCGAGGTTCTACTGCCGGTTCGTATGCCCCTTGGGTGCGCTTTTCGGTGTTCTCAGCCGCCTCTCGCTCTGGCGGATCGGCAAGGTGGATGCCTCTTGCCCGAACTGCATGCTGTGTGAAGCGAACTGTGAAGGCGCCTGCCGGCCGGCGGGCGCGATCCGGGTCCATGAGTGCGTGCTTTGCATGAACTGCATGAGTGAGTGCAGGCACGATTTGATTTCCTACCGTACGGCCCCTTCGGCGACGGGCGAAGTCAGCTCCCCCGATTTGTCACGGCGGGGGTTCGTCATTACGGCGCTGGCCGGAGTTGCGGTCGTGCCCGTCCTGCGGCTGGGGGGAGGGATGAGCCACAGTTGGAATCCCGACGTCATTCGCCCGCCCGGAGCTTTGTCCGAAGCGGATTTCCTTTCCCGCTGCATAAAGTGCGGCCAGTGCATGAGGATTTGCCCGACGAATATCATCCATCCCTGCGGGCTGGAAGCCGGATTGGAAGGGCTTTGGACGCCGGCGCTCAACTTCCGCATCGGTACGAGCGGCTGCCAGCACAACTGCATAGCCTGCAGCCACATCTGCCCGACGGCGGCGATACGGCCCATAACCATTGATGAAAAACTCGGTTTGAACGAATATGCCTCAAAGGGACCGCTCCGGATCGGAACGGCGTTCGTTGACCGGGGCCGGTGCCTGCCCTGGGCCATGGACAAGCCGTGCATCGTATGCCAGGAGAATTGTCCCGTGAGCCCGAAGGCTATTTTCGTGAGAGAAGAGTTCGCCACCGTGAGGGGAGGTGCCCTCAAGGTTAAGAAGGCCGATACGGGCACAGTGGAAGTCGATGGCGCGAACCTTGAGGCCGGCAAGTATTCGAGCGGCGATTATTATCTCAGGGTTTGCGCGGAACCTGAAGACCGGCGCAGACTCATTGCGGCAAACACGGAAAAGGTGATCTCCATTTCCTCGGATCGTCCCTTTGAAACGGTGCCGGGTACGGGGACCGGCATCGAGATCCAGGTTCGGCTTCAGCGCCCGCAGGTGGACCTGGAACGCTGCATCGGCTGCGGGATCTGTGAACATGAATGCCCGGTCAACGGGCGGAGGGCGATAAGGGTCACCGCCGAAAACGAGTCACGAACCAAAAAACGTTCTCTGCTGCTGTAAAGGAGGCGGACGGCATGGCCGCAAAAAAGGGTCTTTCAAGACGTGAGTTTCTCAAAACCGCCGGCGCTCTGGGCACGGGCTCTCTTTTGCTTCAATCCGATGTTTTTGCGCAGGCGAATCCCGGGTCGCCGGAGAAGCCGCAGGAAGGCACCGTCATCCCCACCCGGCCGTTCGGGAAGACTGGGGTTGACGTGTCCTGTCTTTCCCTGGGAGGCATGTTCGACATCCTGTCCAACCAACTCCTCCTGAGGCAGGCCTTGAAATGGGGGGTGACCTACTGGGACACGGCCGATTGTTACGAGGGGGGCAAGGGAGAGGTCGGTTTCGGCCAATTCTTCCGGAAGTATCCCGAGACGAGGCAGAAGGTTTTCCTGGTCACCAAATCCGACAAACGCGATCCCGAAGGGATGACCCAGTTGCTCGACCAGTCCCTTAAGAAGCTGAATACGGACTATATAGACCTCTATTTCATTCACGGCATGAGTTACATCAACGAAATCAACAATGAAACGAAAGCGTGGGCGGAGAAGGCCAAAAAAGAGGGAAAAATCAAGTTTTTCGGATTCAGCGCCCACAGCAATATGGAAGACTGCATGCTCGCCGCTTCCAAACTGGGCTGGATTGACGGAATCATGGTGAGCTACAACTTCCGCAACATGCGCAGCGACAAGATGAAGGCCGCCGTCGAGGCCTGTGCGAAGGCGGGAATCGGCCTGACGGCCATGAAAACCCAGGGGGGAGGATCGGTGAAGACGGACAGTGAAACCGAACTGGAACTGGCCGGAAGATTCTTGAAACTCGGCTTCACCGACAAGCAGGCCAAACTGAAGGCGATATGGGAAAATCCCCGGATAGCCAGCATTTGCTCCCAGATGCCCAGCATGACGGTGCTCATGTCCAATGTGGCCGCCGCGCTGAATCAGACCAGGCTCTCCGCCGCCGACCTGGACCTTCTGGACCGCTACGCGTCGGAAACATCGACGACCTATTGCACCGGGTGCGCCGATCTGTGTGAATCCGCCGTGGACAACCGCGTGCCCATAAGCGACCTGATGCGGTACCTCATGTATTTCCACAATTACGGGGACGGCACCCGCGCCCGTGAACTTTTCGCAGCACTGCCTCCATCGGTCAGGGACCGATTGAACGACATGGACTTCACCGTTGCAGAGAAAAGGTGTCCGAGAAACCTCAGGATCGGAGACCTCATGAAACATGCATCCACCCTGCTGGCATGACCGGCAGGGGCCCCCAAAACCACTCCGCATAGGCCGTTCCGGTGTTGTTTCACGGCAGGGAACTGACGGACCGCAAATGCCTGCCGCTCACCATCCGGATGTACCGGGAGCCTCGGTGAACCGCACTGCCCCTACTCTAAAGGAGTTTGAATATGAGCAGGTACCTGATGATCGATATCGGAGCCGGAACGCTGGACGTCCTCTATTTTGACGACAGTGACGGGCTGCATTACAAATCGGTGGCGAGGTCCCCTGTCCTCTATCTTGCCGAAAAGGCTGCTAAGCTTCACGGAAATATTCTTGTCACCGGCGTTGAAATGGGAGGGGGCCCCATTACGGAAGGCCTCAGGCGGAAGGCGAAAACTGCGGAAGTGGTCATGTCGGCTTCGTCTGCCCGTACACTCAGTCACGACGTGGAGAAAATCAAATCCTGGGGGATCTCCGTGGTCGACGATCAAGAAGCCGAAGTGCTGAAAGGTGACGGGAAATATACTCACCTGCCCATTGCGGACATTGAGGCCGACCGGCTGGAAATGATCGTCCGGGGATTCGGAGTGCCCTTTGCCTTCGACGTCGTAGGCGCATGCGCCCAGGATCACGGTATGCCCCCCGCGGGTGTGTCGCACCTCGACTATCGCCACAGCTTCTTCAAGGAACATCTGGATCGGAACCCGCACCCCGGTTCGCTGCTGTTCAGGAGCGACGAAATCCCGTCGACCTTCAACCGGCTCCGGTCGCTCGCGGCGAGCGCGTCCCTTTTGCCCGCAGACGAGATATATGTCATGGACAGCGGGATGGCGGCCATATTGGGAGCGTCCGCGGACGTCGCCGCCCTCGAAAAGGAGAGAATCCTTGTGCTGGACGTTGCGACGTCGCATACCGTCGGGGCGGCCCTGGACCATGGAGAGATCGCCTCTCAGTTCGAATATCACACGCGGGACATCGACCTGCCGAAGCTGGAAACCCTGCTGAAGGACATGGCGAACGGAAGCATCGACCACGAACGGATCCTGAAAGAGGGGGGACATGGCGCCTACGTCCGAAAGCCGTTCGGGTTCGATCGTGCGGAAGTCATAATCGCGACCGGGCCGAAGCGGAGACTGCTCGAAAAGTCGCGGCTGCCCATTTCCCTCGGGGCCCCTTTCGGCGACAACATGATGACCGGAAACGTGGGGCTCGTTGAAGCGCTCCGGCGACGCAAACAACTTGGTGCCGTCCCTTTCGCCTGATCCCGTTCCCACCGGGAAAAAGCACTGCCCCCGGAAAATCCCGGGTCGACGGCACGGTCCTGCCGCGCGCGGTCATCTTCGGGAAGAAAAGAAAAGGACGAGGCTTTTGACGAGGTTCGCCATAAAGTCGAAATCGAGGGTTTCCATCGTATCGGACGGTTTGTGATAATTGGGGTTCCTGAAAAACGACGTGTCGGTTATGAGGACCGCCTTGTATCCTCGGTCCCAGAAGGAAACATGGTCGCTTCGCCTGATCGGCGGCAAAATCCAGCCGTTGAAGGGGACCGTCAGCGACACGACGGGCAGTCCCGGATTATGGGAAAAGGCATTCCGAACGGCCCTGGTGAGTTTCCTGGACCCCAGGTTACCGATGATGCTGATAAAAGTGCCCTCTCTGGGGTAACCGGCGAAACGCAGGGGCAGGGGGAACCGCTGGGAACCCGGCCCTTGGGCCCGGTAGCCCACCATTTCCAGGCAAATCGCGCCTTCGAGGGCTTCCCGGCGTGCCCTGGCCCTTTGGACATGAACCTTGCTTCCCCTGCCGGGCGACAGGAAAGCCGGCCGTTCTTCGAGCGCGAAGGAAACGACCTTTACCGAAAGATCGGCGCTTTTTTCATCTCGAAGTTCTTTCAGCAATCCGGCCGTCTCCAGTTGTACCGCCACTGCGCTGGCATTGTCGTCCGCTCCCGGCGTTCCCCTCACCGTATCGTAATGGGCCCCGAGCACGTAGCACTTTGAAGGACTTGGGCAAAAATCGATCCTCGAAGTGACGTTCGCGACGGGAAGGCCGTGGTATGCATAAGGCTCGAGCTCCGGTTCAAGACCAATGCTACGGTAGCAGGATTCGATGTAATTCCGTGCCATCAGAAGATTTTCAGGGCGATGGGGGCTCCTTTCCCCGATTTGAACGGTCAGCACCTCCAGGTGTTTTTTCAACCGCTCCCCGATTTCGCGAAAATCCATCAAAGCCGGTCTCCTCTGACGTGTCATACCGGGTTGCGTTCAAAAAAGCGGCAGACTATGTTTCTAAGAGTGGGGAGTTACCCTCCACGCCGGCGCGCGGTTCTGCGCGACGCGGCCGTAGCGGGCCCCGAGCACCCGGCCTCACGCGCCGGCGCGCGGACCGGCCCCCCTGAAGGGGGCCGGGGTAACGGCCTCTTGACCGATGCTTCTCCCGTGGGGCAGGGACGATGTGCTTGTCCGCGGCCGGGACCGCACGGTTTTCAGGAAGAATCCTCCTATAGATGCTTCGATATGGACACGTGAAAAGCGGTCCCGTCTCCACTTTTGGATTCGACCCAGACTTCTCCGTGATGCCGCTCGGCTATTTCCCTCACAATCGCCAGTCCCAATCCCGCCCCTTCAATGTCTTTCGAGTTCCTGTGGCGCTGGAAGAACTCGAAAATCTTACCCGAATCCTCACTCTTCAGCCCCACTCCGTCATCAATCACGGAGACGATGTGCAGGTCCCGGTCTTCACAATACCGCACCTCGATCCGGCTGAGTTGTTCGCCTCCGTATTTCAACGCGTTGTCGACCAGGTTTCTGAACATCCTCATGATGGAAAGCCTGTCGGCCCTGAAATCCGGGATGTCCTCCGGTTCACTCCAGTTGACCCGCCTCACGGCGAGACGCGCGGAAAATTCCTCTTTCACCATCCGGAGTACCTCTTTCACGTTGACGGGTTCGACCTGCAAAGGGGTTTCCTTGGTGGCAATGAACACATTGATGGCATCCACCAGGGAAACGACGTGCTCCGAAGCCCTGAGCACCTGGCTGCAAATGTTCCCGCCCTCTTCTCCCATCGCGGCGCCATAGCGCCTGTCGAGGATCTTTGCGAGGCCATGGATGGCGATGGCGGGGCTCTTCAGGTCATGGGCAACGGAGTAGGCAAAGAGTTTCAACTTCTCTGAACCGGTCAACAGGGCCTCTTCGGCCCTCTTGCGTTCAGCCACCTCGAAGCGCAGATCGTCGATCGCCTTTGCGAGATCGGCCGTTCGTGCCTTTACCCTGGCTTCCAGTTCGTCGTGAGCCTTGCGCAACGCCTCTTCGGCCTTCTTGCGCTCGGATATGTCGATCGTCACGCCCACCAGGCCGGCGGGTTTGCCCTCCGCACTGGTGAAAGTCCCCTTGTTGATGATCACGTCGTGTTCGATGCCGTCGGCATAAAGCAGGGTCGTCTCCTGGGACTGTTCGCCGAGGTTTTCCATGAGGGTGGCATCCGTATCTTCATACTTTGCGGCCAATTCCGGCGGGAAAAGATTGCGGGCCGATTTCCCGACAATCTCCTCGCGCCTGAGGCCGGCCCGTTGTTCAAAGGCTTTGTTGCAGCCCAGGTACAAAAAACGGTTGTCTTTGTAAAATATCGGATTTGGGATGGTGTCGATCAGTTTTTGTAGAAATTTCAACTGGTTATGTAGGGCTGATTCTGCCGCCTTTCGCATGGTTTCCGCAGCTTCCAGTTCTGCCACCCGATGGCGCAGTGCCGACAATTCGGAAGCAACCTCAGAATCGTTGTCCAGTTCATCCATTTTGTGTTGTCTCCGGTATAAACCGCGGGTTCGGGGAAGAATGACGAACCGTGAAAATCGTTAAGCCACGCGAAGTATAATAGACCAGGGCAGGGGAAAAAAGAAGTTTGGAGAGCATCGTCGGCTGAATGGGGAGAGAACCCATGGTTGGGCAACCTGTGGGGAAGAGCCGCCTCGCCTCCAATCACCGGGCCAAAAGCTTAAAACCCACCAGGCAAGCTTTTCGGCCCATGGAGCCGGTTTAGCTGTTCCACCCGGCTGACCCGGGCAACGAATTGCCCGGGTCAGCCAGCGACTATTGCAATCCTGGTTGAGCCGAAGATTTTTTCTTTTGTTCCTGTTGAGAAGGTTGTTGCCGTTGTTGCTTTTGCTGCTGTTGGAGTTGTTGTTGCCCCTGCCGCTGTCCCTGTGGCTGGGATTGCTGCTGCCGGCGTTCCAACTGCTGTTGTTTCCGGTCCTGTTGCTGCTGCTGGAGCTGTTGTTGTCCCTGCCGCTGTCCCTGTGGCTGGGATTGCTGCTGCCGGCGTTCCAACTGCTGCTGTTTCCGGTCCTGTTGCTGCTGGAGCTGTTGTTGTCCCTGCCGCTGTCCCTGTGGCTGGGATTGCTGCTGCCGGCGTTCCAACTGCTGCTGTTTCCGGTCCTGTTGCTGCTGCTGGAGCTGTTGTTGTCCCTGCCGCTGTCCCTGTGGCTGGGATTGCTGCTGCCGGCGTTCCAACTGCTGCTGTTTCCGGTCCTGTTGCTGCTGCTGGAGCTGTTGTTGTCCCTGTCGCTGTCCCTGTGGCTGGGATTGCTGCTGCCGGCGTTCCAACTGCTGCTGTTTCCGGTCCTGTTGCTGCTGCTGGAGCTGTTGTTGTCCCTGCCGCTGTCCCTGTGGCTGGGATTGCTGCTGCCGGCGTTCCAACTGCTGCTGTTTCCGGTCCTGTTGCTGCTGCTGGAGCTGTTGTTGTCCCTGTCGCTGTCCCTGTGGCTGCCGTTCCAACTGCTGTTGCCCCCGCTCCCGGCCCGTCGTTCGTGGAGAGGTGATACCTGATTTTCCCGTTTCGCCGGGTTGTAGCTGCTGGCCGCGAGGAGGCTTGATACCGGTTCTCCCCGCCTGGCCGGGTTGTCCCTGGGCCCCGCGCGGAGAGATGATTCCCTGCTTTCCCTGTTCCCCCGGTTGTCCCTGGTTACTCCTGCCGGGAGTACCTGCCCCGGGTCGAACTCCGGTCGCGGTTTCACGGGGCGGGCGCTGATTGCCCTTCAGCCCTTTCTGCCGGGCGGGGATTTCGCTTCTTGGTTTGTTGACCTGATCCGCCGGTACGATTTTATTGGAAACCCACGGCTGCTGTATCCGTTCACCTCCGGCCGGCTTTCCCTGCTGAATGGCCGATACCCTCTGCTCCATTCCCCGGGCGTTGACATTTCCGATCTGGCCTGCAATTCGCCTGTTGTCGTCGATTCTTCTGACGACATCGGCATGAGGCTTGTTCGCCACCCTGATATCGTTGTTAAAATTGTATCGCTGCCTGTTGGTGTTGTAGTTGCTTATCACCGTATTGTTCACTACCGGTGCGCCGCGATAGTTGTTGATGATGGTTGTGTTGTTGATGTTGGTGATCCGGACCCTGCTGTAATTGTTTACGCCATAGAAATTGCGCTGGTTGACGATGACCGCATTGCCGAACCATCGGTAGCCGCCGATATTGATATTGACGGCCGCAAAGCCGCCTCCCGCCATGACCACGGCGCGGGGTCCCCAGTAATGGTGGGAATAATAAGGCTCGGCAGGGGCCAGGGGTATCCATCCTATGTCCACCGAGGAATGAATCCAGGCCACTCTTCCCGGGTACCAGCAGGCGCAATTGTCATAAACGGGCACGCCCACGGCCACCTCGACCCTGGGTGCGGGGGGAGCCCAGTACCAGCATCCGCAACTGTCCACGCGTACCCAGTTGCCGTAATGGTGGGTCACGTACCCGAACGATTCCTCGGGAACCCAGGTGTTATCCTCGTTCCATTCCGTCCATCTGCCCCTGGTGAAAGGGGCCCAGTCATTGTCCACGGAGGTTGGACGCCACAGGGTCCTTTGCTGGCCTTCGTAATCAACGGTTTCCCAACGTCCGTTCTGGTCCAGGTCATAGGCATCGTCTCCCAGGTTCGGAGGCAGATAGCGGGTGGAATCGCCCTTTACGGAGACCCTCTTGGTCCATGCTTCTTCCCGGGCGGCGTTCCAGTCGTCCCACGCGGCGTCGACGGTTCCGGCGCCTTGTTCCACCGCCTTGCCGTCCGACAGCAGGGAACCCGAACCGGCCGAAACCTCATACTTGGCCGTGTCTTCATTCAGGACGAAATCGACGGTGCCGGTTATCGCGATGACTTCCACCGACACATCTCCCACATACAGATCGAACGCGGTCCCGGGGGAGGCCATCACGTATCCGAACGGGGTTGTGACTTTGATCAAGGTGTTCCCGCCCTTGTTGTAGAACCTCGAAACTCCGGAAGCCACGTCGATTTCGGAAACGTCCTCCCGAAGGGCGATGAGCTGAATCTGAGTGTCCGAGCCGATTCTTATCCAGGTCCCGTTCGGGATAATGAACTCCGCCTTGCCGTCTTGGACGGAGTAGAGGGCGTCGTCAAGCCCGAAAGGCGCATCCTTGACCGTGGCGACCCAGTCTTTTTCGGACGGCACATAACGGAGCAACTGTCCTTCGACGAAGGATATGCGCCCCACCATGATCGGCTCGCTGGATGATTCCGGTTTGGGTTGGGGGGATTGAGACATGGCGACCGGAACCGCGGTCAATGAAAGAATGAGCAACAACAAAAGAAGCTTTCCGGTTTTCTTCATGGGGCATCTCCTCATTCGGTTATTTCCGGATCGTACCATCCGGACCTCTCGCCTGAATCACTTGTGCCTTGAAACTATTGGCCGCCGCGGGGACAGCCCTTCGGATCGAAGAAAGAACGGATGATCGGAGGGCTCTCGGAAGAGGCCGGTCCGTCATTTTGCCGCATTCACGGGGAAGCGACGGACTGCCGCACCCGGCGGTTTCATGCGGTCGTGCCCTGTCCGGTCGGGAACTTAAGGCCCTTTCGGTCCCACTGTTTTTCCAATTGCCGTTTTGCTGTTCTGCTCACAAAAAAGGGGAAAGGATAAAGGTTCAATGCAAAATCAGGTAACACGACTGTCGTGTGATCGTTGAGGTGGAAATCCCGTACCGTAAACGACCAAGGAATTTTCACCCTTCGAAGGTTGTGGACGAGCGGTTTTCCAACCGCCGAATCCAAGAAGCGCAGTATATGAAACGTAATAGTTGATTATTCAAAAGCAAGTCGCCTGTCAACGTGAATGTGGAATGCCTGGAGGTGAGACGGGCACTCGGAACGGACCTTTGCCGGTCGATAAATAAGAGCGAAAACCGGGTTATGGAAGAAGGGCGGCCCGACGGGGCTTTGCCGGGTCCGGTTCGGCGGAGGCCCGTTTTCATGTGCCGCCATGTGGCTTGTCCTCCTTGAAAATCAGTAGGATTGGAAGTATAAGATGAACGCCCCGAGTGGAGTGGTATGTGCAGGCCCCGGTTTGAAGGATTTTTGCGCCGGATCGCCGGAATGTCTCTGTCCATCCATGCGGGAAATGAAGTTAAATCGCTTTGCCACGAGAGGAAATACATGTTGAAGGAACGTCTGTCTTCCTTATTGGTGATTTTCCTGCTGCTCTTTTCGTCTTTTACCCCGTTGGACCGTCCGGCCTTCGGCCAGACCCAGGGGAAGAGCGTGCGGACGCAGTCCGTTCCGGGAAAGAAAGCGGGTGCCCAGGCAGCTCCGGCGAAGAAGGCCGGTGACCAGGCATTGGGGAAAAGCGCCAGCGCGGATGCATCACCGGGACAGATCAATGCTCGATCGGCGTTGCTCATGGAAGTGTCCACCGGTGCCGTTCTTTTCGAACAGAATGCGGACGAAGTGATCGAGCCCGCTTCCTTCACCAAGATACTCTCGTTGTACCTCGTTTTCGAAGCGCTTCAGCAGGGGCGCATCCATACCGCCGACGACGTCTGGATCAGTGAGAGCGCCTGGCGTACCGGCGGATCCAAGATGTTCGTGGGGGTTGGGACCAAGGTGTCCATGGATGATATCCTCAGGGGCATCGCGGTGGTTTCCGGCAACGATGCCTGCGTCGCCGCGGCGGAGTTCGTCAGCGGAAGCGTCGATACCTTTGTGGATGCCATGAACCGCAAAGCACAGGAACTGGGAATGACGCACAGTCATTTCCTGAATCCTCATGGCTTGCCGGCGGACGGGCAGGTGACCACGGCGAGGGACATGGCAACCCTGGATTCCGCGTACCTGCGCAAATTCCCCGAGGCCCTGCAATACCATTCCCTGAAGGAATACATGTTTAACAACATCGTTCAATACAACCGGAACCATCTTCTCCTCAAGGATTCGACGGTTGATGGGCTGAAGACCGGCTACGTCGCGGCCGCCGGGTATCATCTGTCCGCCACGGCGAAACGTGATGGAATGCGGTTGCTGGCCATCGTCATGGGGGCGGGAACTCCCGGGATCAGGGAACGTGAGGCGCTGAAGCTGCTCAATTACGGTTTCCGCTATTTCACGCTCGTTCAGCCGTTTCCCCAGGGGCAGCCCGTTGCCACGGCCAAGGTGTGGAAGGGCCGGCAGGACCAGTTAGGCCTTTACCCGATCGAAGCGGCAAGTTTTCTGATCCCTCAGGCTCAGAAGCAGCAGCTTCGGTGGGAAGTGCACGCTCCGACGGAAATCACAGCCCCGGTCGAGGCCGGCCAGAAGATGGGCGAAGTCGTCTTCTACCTCTCGGATCAGCCCAAAAGGACCGTGGCCCTCGTCAGCCAGGAGGATGTGCTTCCGGGTAGCTGGTTCAAGAGGTTCTACCAGTCGTTTTATGCGATTCACATGATCGACTGGAAGTGGCTCAGCGGGATCACGGGGATCATTGCGGTCGTTTTCATCGCCACATTGATCATCCTGAACCGCAAGGCATCCCCGAAGCGCTCGCGTTCGAGCATCCGTAAAGGCTGATGCTCATAAATTATCGAATAATCCAATAGTTAGAATGGAAACGCAGCCGGGCAGGCGGATTTGAATTCGCCTGCCCGGCTGCGTTTCCACCATGGGCTTTTCCGGATCAGCGGCTTGCCGGGCCCGGGCGCTGCACTGCCGTCGGGGGGACACCGTTCGTTCCGGGTTCGTCGGATCGAGATTGGATTTTACTTCTCCGAAGGCATAGAATATTGAGAAGGGAACGGGATTCGGGAAGGATTTGCAACCGGAGGCTGTTTTCGAGTGCTCCGGTTGCCGGAAGTCGACTGCAAGGGCGTTGGAATCCGGGGCAGCCCGGCGCTTCGGCCGCCGCCATACTTCATCGAGGAGCATAAGAGCATGGAATGCAATGCGAAATCATGCGCAACCTGCGCGAACCGCGACACTAAGAACAAAAATGAACTGATCCGGTGCAAGCTTGCGCGAATCAAGCATAAGTTTATCGTCATGAGCGGCAAGGGCGGAGTGGGCAAGAGCAGCGTCGCCACCTACCTGTCCCTTGCCCTTGCCCGCATGGGATTCCAGGTCGGGCTGATGGACATCGACTTACACGGTCCGAGCATTCCGAGGATGTTCGGCCTTCAGGGCCTCCTTACCATCACGCCCGAGCAGGAGATTATCCCTCATGCGTACCTGCCGAACCTGAAAGTGGTGTCCATCGAATCCATGCTCGATGATCCCGACGCGGCCGTCATCTGGCGAGGGCCGCTGAAGCACGGGGTGATCCAGCAGTTTCTCAGGGACTGCAGGTGGGATGATCTCGATTACCTGGTGATTGACTGCCCGCCCGGAACCGGCGATGAACCTCTCTCCATCGCCAAGCTCATCCCCGAGGCGAAGGCCGTCATCGTGACCACTCCCCAGGAAATCGCTCTCTCGGACGTGAGAAAGTCCATAAACTTTTGCCGTAAAGTCAACATGGTCATGCTCGGCCTCGTGGAGAACATGTCGG
This sequence comes from uncultured Syntrophobacter sp., assembly GCA_963663685.2. GTDB lineage: Bacteria > Desulfobacterota > Syntrophobacteria > Syntrophobacterales > Syntrophobacteraceae > Syntrophobacter. Next base: position 519,520 of record CAXXDT010000016.1, read on the forward strand.
GGCTCATCTGCCCTCACTGCAACGGCTTCATCCCCATCTTTCGCACCGGGGGCGGCCGAAAGACCAGCGAACTGATGAAGATTCCCTTTCTCGGGTCGCTCCCCTTCGATCCACGGGTGGTGGAAGGCGGAGACAAGGGGCGCCCGGTGTTGATCGAAGAGGGGGATTCGCCTTTCAAACAGGCGGTGTTGGAGTTTACAAAGGCCGTCATGTCCGGAGCGGAGAGCGTTGAAAAGGCATAGGCAGGGAAGGCCGTAACGCCGCGCAAGGTCGCGGTGCGGCGTGGGGGGCGGTGCGGACCACCCGCTTAAGCCCTATCGCCCGGGTGGAGCTGCCGGGTTGTTTCGGGAACCTTTCGGGAAACAGGCCCGGGACACGCAGCCCCCCACTCTTTTGAGAAGTTTTTTTATCAAAACGGCGCAGCAAGTTCGTCCAGGCGGCCCGACAACTGTGCGACCGCCCGCGTGATGAAATCGTCCCGGAAAAGCTCCCGGAAGCTGCCCGCCTGCTCCCGGCCGATATCGTCCGCAGGGGGCGGAACCGCCGCGTCAGGAGGAACGAGCAGGGCCCCCAGATAACGGGTGGTTCTGTGGCGAAGGAGCAGCGGCTTCATTTTCCCCGGCCTGCGGCGTGAAAACAGCCTCAACAAAGAAGCCTGCCAGAAGAAACACCACCGGGCCCTCTCCGCGTCGGGGATCTTGGGAAAACCCATGGCTGCAAGCAATTCCACGTAAGTCCGGATGCACGTTCCGGTGTCGGCGCCCGTTCGTATTTTCCGGAGAAACGATGCATACCCATCAGCGGGGCCAAGCCGTTTCAGCCAATATCCTTCCATCTCGCTTTCGATCCAGTGATGACAATGCCGCTGGGAAAGCGGCTTGGGACACGGGCCGGACAGTGACCGGGCCAGGGCGTTGATAATGGGATGCCACAGGCTGTCGGCGATAAGATGATTCGAAGCCCCGAGCATCCATGCCCACGCCTCCCCGGAAAGTCCGCTTTCCGTTTTTCCGAGCCGATGTGCCAGGAAAGACAGGGTCGGCCCTCCTTCGAGCCTGTGGATCTGATTCCCAAGCTTGGCGAGGCCGAAGAAGGGAAGATCATAGAAGAAAACGTCGGGTGAAATGGAACCGAAAAGGTAGGCCTGCCTGTTCCGTTCGATGAGCGGAGGCAGGTTTCCCATGGCCTTCATGAAGTCGTAGCAGCGGTCTGCTATCAAGAGGTGAAATCGTTCCTTCGGCATGGGCCTTAAACCTTCAACCGGCTGTGCCCGCATGTTTCCGAATGCGCATTCACTCCGTCGCCGGCCGCTTCGGGGTCCGCATGAAGCCTTTAGAAAACATCGGCGGAGAACATGTAAATCTCCGTATCCGGTTCCTTCCACGCGTTGGACGGAATCCCCGCCTTGCGGCAGGTCCATTCGAGGAATTCCCGGGTGTTCCAGCCCTGTTCCGTCGCCACTTGCGGCAGAAGCAGCCCGGACCGCGTGCCTTTCCTGATAAACAGTCCGTGCTTGCCGATCTCGATGGCGGAAATTTCCGTCAGGCGTTCGAGAGGAGTGAGCACCGATATTTCGATGTCGATCTTTCCCAGTTCATCCGCAGCCAGCGCACAGAAGCGTGGGTCTCCGAAAGCCGCCTCGACGGCCATGTTTTTAATGGTTTCGTATAGAGGTTCCCTTGCCTCGATCATTCCGATGCAGCCCCTCAACTCGCCGCCTTCGTGAAGGCAGACGAATGCGCCCCTGAGTTCCTGAAGCTTCGGGGAGTCCGGCGTGACTTCGGGCATGGGCTGATTGAAACAGTGGTTGCGAATCGCGTCGTATGCGATTTTCTTGAGGGTCTTCTTCTCTTCCGAAGAGAGCCCGAGGTCAACGCCAACCTTATTACTCCTCATTGTGCGCCCTTTCCGTGCCGCCGCTGATCCTGTAGAGGGCCGCCGACATGTAGCCGACCACCTCGCTGCTTTCCCCCGTTACGTCGCCCGAATTGGCATAAAACAACACTCTCGCCCTATCGGCGCCCAGCGTTCGGGCCGCGAGCATAGCGGTGACGATCGGACCGCCGCCGCAGGCTTCGCAGGTTCCATACCGGAGTTCGCTGGACAATCCTGCGGGGTCAAAAGCCTTCACCCGGTCAACCACTCTCTGATCCAATTTCATGGCTTCCTTGTACGGATGGTAATGAGAAAGGTCGCTGCTGGCGATCAGAAGCACCTTTTTCCCCTTGCAGACGCGTCCGATTACCTCGGCAAGTTTTTCACACTGTTCCGAGCCCTGTTCGCCCATGATGATGGGAACCAGCTTGAAATCACCCAGAACGACCTGAAGAAAAGGCAACTGGATTTCCAGGGAATGCTCCCGGTCCTCAGCCTCCGGGAAGTACCCGAAAAACGGTGCCTGCCCGACGAGATCGTTCACGGTCTCCATGTCCAGACCGACGATCCCGAGCGGTGTCCTGAATCCGCCCAGGTTGTACACGGTTGCACCGTGAAAATGTGCCCGGTGACTGGGGGCGATGATCAGAACGCAGTCAAAGCGACTGTTTTCCAGTTGTTTGTAGGCATGTGCGGCAACGCCCCCGGAGTACATATATCCCGCATGCGGGACGACGAGAGCGGTCAGGTCTTCGGTGTCCATACATCGTTCGGCCTGGTCAAGGTATTTGAGGATTTCGGCCCTCAGCGCCCCGGGGTGTCCGGGATACCAGGTGCCGGCAATGGCGGATTCACGAATTCTTTCGGCGCACATTTGCCCCTCCCTCGATGAAGGTCCGTATCACGTGAAAACATATTTCTTGTCTTCTTGCCAAACATGTGTGAAATCAGCGTCTGGATATTTCCCGCATGGACACTGGCTTATACATTCAATTTAAACACCCGTAAAACACAGTGTCAACGATGATCGGGGAGAATGGAACACACCGGGAATACGGTGCGGATTCAGGGGCGAAACACTTTGGGGTGTTTCGCGCAGAGGGGGGAAGGCTTTCGCGGCACGCTAAAAGAAAGACTTCTCGCGTGTAAAATCGACACGAAATGTCGGCCAGCGCCGTTCCATCGGGAACCGGGAATTCGGTGCCGTTCACTTCAAGCCGTAGGTATCCGGCGATGCGGGCGCGGCCCCCCCGAAGGAACCCGCTCACCGGAGCGTAGAAAAAACGATGAAAATAAACCTGAAAAATATCGCCGTCATTCTGAATGAACCTCATTATCCGGAGAACATCGGTGCCGCGGCAAGGGCGGCCAAGAACATGGGCATCGGCCGTCTCATCGTCGTAAATCCCATCGATTTCGACCTCGAGCGGGTTCAGCGCATGGCGACCCACGCCGCCGGAGACCTGGTGGATTCCCTGGAGTTCAGCGACAGCCTCAGGGATGCGCTGGCCCCTTATGGCTACATCGTCGGGACCACGGCCCGCAAGGGTTCCCATCGCCAGATGGTGCACTCCCCCCGGGAAATGGCGTCGAAGCTTGCGCCCATCAGCCAGGAAAACGAGATTGCCGTTGTGTTCGGCACGGAAAGCAGGGGCCTTACCAATGAGGACATCAGGTATTGCGATGCCCTCGTCACGATCCCAACCGCCGACTTCTCCTCGCTGAACCTGGCCCAGGCCGTCATGGTCCTGGCCTACGAACTGTTCATGGCCGAATGCGAGCCCCCCGCTCACTTTGTCCCGCGGCTTGCCAGCAGCAGGGAACTTGAGGGTATGTACGATCATTTGAAGGATACCCTTGCCATGATCAACTTCATCAACCCGGAGAACCCGGAGTACTGGATGATGAGTGTCAGGAGGTTTTTCAGCCGGATCGGGCTGCGGGCTCGTGAAGTCAGGATCGTACGGGGGATTTGCCGGCAGATTGACTGGTACTGCACGAAACGGGGCAAAGGGGAGGCCTCTCCGGTCGCGGAAAACGAACGTTGTCCGGACCGGGAAACCTCTTAGTCGTGCTCTTCCAGAATGACCTTGTGGTTGACGAGAGACATGCGCCTGATCCGGCCTTTTACGACTTTTTGTTCGCCGTAGATACTCTCGACCCGGATCTGGTCCCCTTCGTCCTCGATGACGTCAACCGCCTCCATGACGAGGATTTCCTTGCCATCCCTGAGCAGATATGCGTTGGCTTCACACATGGGAAATTCTTACCTCCGTTGGCATTTAAACCTGTCGAACCGAAGTGAATTTACACCAAAGTCCGCCTTCTATCAATGCCGGAATATTCCGGAAATCGACGATGAACGGACCGGCCCGCAAAATCGAACCGACGGGCACGGCGGTGCGTGACTCTGATACCAAATCGTGTTCAAGAAACATGGTATGATAGTCGGGTAGACGAGAGTAGCAAGCTACCCCCGTCTACCCGACTATAAGTCCGTATGGCACGGCTCTATGACACAACCCGGTCTTACGGCACCTTCAACACGGCGGTGGACGCCTTGACCGGGACAATATCCGTGGAGAGCGATTCGGGCAGGGCATCGAGAAAACCGGCAAAGAGGCATTCCAAGTCTCCGTCGAGTTCGGCGCAGAATCTTCGGGCGTTGGGCAGCTCCGCAAAAAGCCCCGGGTTGCTCAATCCTTTTCGAATGAAATCAAAATAGAGCGTTTGCAGTTTCCACGCTTCGGGGGTCACGCCGAGCGCCCGGGAAACATTCATGAGCCGCATGAACCGCCCGGCGTGGACCGGGGAGAAAGTCTTCAACAGGGCCTCCATGCTGTTCACCAGGGCCGTGCCGAGGTACGACGACACCGTTTCGAGGTGCAGGGAAGTTCCCCATGACTTTGCGTCCTGCAATAAATTCTGCAGATGAGTGATGTGGGCGCGATAGAAGAAATCCGTGGTTTCCCAGTCCCGCCCCCCGAAAGCCCCCGTCCGCTCGTGAGCGAGGAGGTCGTTGACCAGCTGTTTTACCTCGTCGCTCAGAACACGCCTTATGGCCACCTGCAAATCACCGGGGATCTCGATTCCCCATTGGCGAAGCGACGCCATGAGCGGGCGATGGACCTGGTAGAGGCTGCGCTGGAGGTCCGTGTACGCGGTGAGGGTCTTCTGGCTGATTTCCAGGGCGATCGATGACCTCAGGTCCTTGAATACATCGTGCAGGCTGAAATAGGTTTCGCCGAATTTCTCGTCCAGAATACGAACCATTCGCACGGTGTTCTGTTCCTCAACCGCGGCCTGCAGGGCTTTCAGAGTGGACTGAAACTCCTCGTCGCCCAACCATGGCTTCACCGAACATCGGAAATCGAGGCTTCCGAAGTGAAGAACGGCGTAGACAAAATCTTCCTCCTCAAGGGTCCTTTCGGCCAGCACTCTCACGTGGCCGTACAGGCAGGGGGCCGGGCTCGACCCGAGGTCCGCCTCATACCGGGGCATGATGTCGAAGCTGTAAAGGGCAAACTGCCTCTGCGAGGACCGGGCCAGTGACTGAATGGCGTAGCTGGCCACAACCCGGTTTCCCTCGACGATCCGGGGGGCGACCTTCTTCAGATAAACACTTGCGCCGTTCCCGAATTCGCGGAGGTTGCTGCGGGCCTTTTCCAGGATTCCGAGAAACCGCGGCTGCAAATCGGATGCGCCGGTTCTTTCGGCCAACTGCATGGCCCGCGCGGCGAATCGCAGGATCAGCACCGATTCGAGGTTGCTGATTTCATCGAAAAACCAGCCGCAGGACGTGAACATGTACATGGCAAACCGCTGCATTTCGAGGAGTTGGAGAAACCGACGGCGGGAGCCGAAATCGGAGCCGCGGCGCATGTGCCGTTCCATGAAAGGCTCCAAATTGCGCTCGGGATCGTTGAGCACGTCGACATATCCGTCGCGTGCCTTCCACGGGTCCTCACACAGGGGCTCCGTCCGCCGCTCGTAATGGTCGCTCAGCCGGTCGCGCAGGTCGTTCATCGCCTCCCTCAGGGGACCCCGCCACTGCTGGTTCCAGCCCGGTTCCCCACCCACGCGGCAGCCGCAGTTCCTCTGCCATCTTCCGAGCCCGTGGGCGCAGCTCCAGGAGGTATTTTCAAGAATCTCGACTTCGGCCGTTACGGGGAAAGAAGCCAGAAACGTCGAATAATTCATGATGCGCGTCTGCGGGTCCTGTTCCATTTTCCGGAAAGCGGCCGCCAGAGCCATGTCCCCGAACTTGAAATGATGGCCGTAGGATTCTCCGTCGGTGGCGGTGTGGACGAGCCAGGGTTCTGCGGTTTCCGTGTCCCGCGCCTCATATGACGCATTGATCTGCGTGAGCAGTTTGTCGCTGTGGTCGAGCGTGCGGTCGAAGGCGATGCCTCTTGCGAGGGAAGAATCGTAGAAAAAAAGGTGGATGGTGCCGCTGCGCCCACAGTCGTAGCGGTAGGCCCGGCCGGTCGGGATTGCGCCGTTCCTCGCGTCCCGCCATGCCGTTCCCTTGCCGAAGAACCGCCACCGCGCGGCCTGAAAGGGCGACAGGATGGTGAACTTGATGCCGTGCTCCGCCATGAGAGCGAGGGTCTCCCGGTCGACGGCGGTCTCGGGCAGCCACATTCCTTCCGGCCGTCGGCCGAACCTGTATTCAAAATCGCGAATTCCCCAGCGGATCTGAGTGATCTTATCGCGGCGGTTGGCCAACGGCATGATGATGTGGTTATATATCTGGGCAATGGCGTTCCCGTGCCCGTCGAACCGGGCGGCACTCTCCCTGTCCGCGGCCACGATGGCCCCGTAAACCCACGGATCGTGCCGTTCGATCCATCTCAGCAGGGTCGGGCCGAAATTGAAACTGAGGGACCCGTAATTGCCGTGGAGGTTTACGATGCGATTCCTGCCGTCGACAAGCCGGGCCGCGGTGTTGGCGCGGTAGCATTCGGCATCGATCCGTTCGTTCCAGTCATGGAACGGAGCGGCGCTTTCTTCCCGTTCGATTTCTCCAAGCCAGGGGTTTTCCCGGGGCGGCTGGTAAAAATGCCCGTGAATGCAGACGAGTTTTGCTCGAGGGGTGCTGTCCATGGGGGCCGTTTACTCCATCGGGGTACGGTGGTTTTCCCGCTGCGGGTAACTCTGCCGCAGGAGCGGTTTATGAGACATCAACTACATTATAGCTTATGGGACGATAATTTGTTCAGGCCGGAATTCAAGGCCCCGATTCCGAAAATGTTGAACTTCCGCCGCAATGCGGCTATAGAAATTCATGTTTCGGTGGGACATACGCCCGGGGCGGCCGCGGCTGGACTTTCGGTTCATGAAATTCACGCCGCCGTTTGCGGCCGGGCATGAACGAAGAGAGGGACTTATGAAATTCATTGACTTGGGCGCTCAACAGCAAAGAATCAGAAGCCGCATCGAAGCCGGAATCAAGGCGGTCCTCGATCACGGCCAATACGTTATGGGTCCGGAAATTGCGGAACTCGAATCGAAACTTCCGGCGTATGCGGGGGCAAAACACGGAGTGGCCTGCTCATCGGGGACCGATTCCCTGCTGCTCGCCCTCATGGCTCTTGACGTGGGACCGGGAGATGCGGTCATAACGACGCCCTTTACCTTTACGGCCACGGCCGAGGCCATAGCTCTCCTTGGCGCCGTCCCCGTCTTCGTGGACGTCGATCCCGCTACTTTCAACATGAATCCGGACCACCTGGAACGTGCCATCGCCGCCCTGGCCCATCCCGAGACCGGCGCGGACACTTATCCGCTGCCACGGAGAGTATCGGGAAAACCTCTCCGGCTCCGCGGAATCCTTCCCGTTGACCTCTTCGGGCTCTCCGCCGATTATCGAAAGATCAATGCCATCGCCGCGACACATTCGCTTTTTGTGGTGGAAGATGCGGCCCAGTCGTTCGGAGCGGAATACTTCGGAAAGAAGACCTGCGGCCTTGCCCGCGTGGGGTGCACCTCCTTTTTCCCGGCCAAGCCGCTGGGGGCCTACGGGGACGGGGGCATGATCTTCACGGACAGCGACCAACTCGCTCGCCGGATGCGTTCCCTCAGGATTCACGGCCAGGGACAGGACAAGTACGAAAACCTGGAAATCGGGATCTGCGGCAGAATCGATACGATCCAGGCGGCGGTGCTCCTGGTGAAATTCGAAATATTCCCCGGAGAACTGCTGCTGAGACAGGAGGTTGCGGACCGATATTCCCGCCTTCTCGGCGGCGAATCGTCACCGGTCGTCGTGCCCGCCGTGCCCGAGGGATACGTCTCTTCCTGGGCCCAGTATTCGGTCCTTGCCGGGACGGGGGAAAAACGCTCCGCTCTTCTCGCCCGCCTGAAGCATGCCGGGATACCGACGGCAATCTACTACCCCAGGCCCCTGCATCTGCAGCCCGCCTTTTCCTGGCTCGGCTACGCGGAAGGTGATTTCCCGGCAAGCGAAGACTGCGCAAAACGTATCTTCAGCCTGCCGATGCATCCTTATCTCGAAGCGACGGAACAGGAAAAAATTTCGGAGGTGATTCTTGCCGCGGGCTGAGCGGCCGCCAGGAGAGCATCCTCACATCACCGGCCCGGGGTGACGGCCTTCCCCGGTCGCCGGCAATCAGTCTTTTGCGGGGATTACGGTCTCCGGGGCGTAATAGCCGGGTCGGACGGAGCTGACCGGGAGCACGAGGCAGTCCTTGCCCAGGACCGTCCCGGGGTTCGTCACGGCATTGCATCCTATTTGCACGCGGTCCCCGAGGATGGCGCCGAATTTGCGCAAACCCGTATCGACGATTTCACCGTTCACCCTGACGCGGACGCTGGTGTCCCGGATCTTCAGATTCGCCAGTTTCGTTCCGGCACCGAGATTGCTCGATCCTCCGAGAATGCTGTCTCCGATATAGGCAAAATGCCCCGCTTTGGCCTCGTTTAACATCACGCTCGCTTTCATCTCGGTGGTGTGGCCCACAACGCACTGGTCGCCCACTATGCAGGTGCCCCTGATATATGCCCCCTGGCGGACTTCCGTATGGGCTCCGATGATGGCGGGGCCCTTGATGAGAGCGCCCGGCTCCACGACGCACCCCGGGCCGAGATGGATCCGGTCGTCCCATAGAACGCTTCCGGCATAGAGCACCACCGCTTCGGAGGTTTCTTCATTTTCGATTGCGATGCGAAACTTCTTGCGGGTGATGTCGCCTCCGAGGATTTCGAATCCCTGGTGCCAGGCCCTTCCTTCCCACAGAACGACGGTCTGGGGCAGGGGCTGGCCGAAACGTGCCAGTGTCCCGACATTCGGTTTCAGGTGATCGTGAAGATAAGTGGAAATCTTGCCCAGTGCTTCCCAGACGTAGGTGCAGCCTTCAAAAAGCTCCCGGTGTTCGTAAGACGAGAGATCGAAAAAAGCTTCCGGCTGAAGTAAATCCATAAGCGTTTGCCTCTGTCAAGCGGGGGAACGATTTCCCCGCCGCGGCGCGAATCCGCCGTGACGAGCCTCCTCCTTTGTCCTGTGTGACCGGCGGATACGGTACACCGCCGGAATGATATGACTCCCCGGTCCATGGGCGGGTTTCCCCTGGTTTCGAAGCGTTTCCGGTAATGCGGGTCATGTTCGAAAAGCTTGGAATCCCCGACACTCACCCGGAGCGGAGGGCCGTCCACCCGGTGCCGCTCTTTTGGGAACAACCCCGGCCTAAGCCCGTGTGTGAAACCGGCAGAACTCTCTTTGGGCAGAATACCGTTTCCTTTCGGTTTTCGCAATTCCTTAGATCCGCGGGTACGTGGTTCCGCCCCCCTTGGGCGAAGGTCGGAAGCGGATTCCCCTGCGTTCCGCTGTTTCGTGCCTGTGGTGGGGAATGGCCCAGATACTTCTCCCATGGGTAGCCCGAATACCGTTCTTCCGTGCGTGTGAGGGGAATGGACGCGGGTCAGGGAGTCGTAGGCTGATATGATCCGTTCTTCCGTGCGTGTGTGGGGAATGGTCTTGTCTTCGTGGAATGGAGCGAAAGCGGTCTCACGCAACGGCGCAACGAAAAACGGAAAAACGGAAAAACGGAAAAACAGGAAGGGGAAAGAAGTGCCGGCAGGCGGATGCCGCAGGGGGGACAGGGGTTCTTCGCGGCTGTTCGCGCGCGGAAACTCCCTTTTACAGCACCTGCGGGCAGCAAGTTCGTGTCTCCGTGATCGTACGCATGAGGTGGCGTCTCCATATTGAAATTGCAAAAGAACTATTGTATGAGAACGAAGGGTGGATCTCCTGAGAGGAGAAACCCGGCGTGTCGATCTTTCCGCTCGAACAGGGAGGGGAGGACGCAGACCGACTTTTCGGCAAAGGGATGATTTCCGGTTCCGACTCAAACGACTTAAGTGCCCTGATATGAAAACATACGTAAAAATCGGCAGAAAGCTTCAGCAGGCGAGAGAGGAAGTGGGGCTGAGTCAGGAGGAACTGGCGAAGAAGATCGGTTGCACGCAAGCATCTCTGTCCAATTACGAACTGGGGAAGCGGCGCCTTTACCTTGCCGATCTACAGCGTATCGGCCAGCTTCTCGGCAAGCAGCTCACCTACTTTCTGGACGATTCCGAGGAGGAGGATCAGACGGTCGACGACAGCCTCATCGCTGTTCTCAAAGAGCCGTATATGGAAGAAATTCTCGTTGCGCTTCGGGGACTCAAGTTGCCACAGAGGAAGTCCGTTCTTGATTACATCCTTTGGCAGAGAAGTGGAGGTAAGTAGCCTTGATTTCTTTCGAGCATTCCAGCCAGCAGAAAAAACTCGAGCTGAAGTTCAGACGATTGGCAAGAAAAAGCATCCAGCCCTTATCCCTTGTGATCGATGCCGCGAAGCCCGGCCCCGTCGATCCGGCCTATCTGGGGCTCATCGCGGCGGAAAACCTAAACGCTTTTTTCATTCCTAAAGAGTATGGCGGACGTCCTCTGGATTTTTTGACACTGTCTTTGGTGACGGAAGAAATCGGATACGGCTGCGCGGGATTGGCGAGCATTTACGTTGCAACGCTGCATGCCGTTTCGGCCCTTCTCATCTGCGGGTCCCGTGAACAGAAGCAGACCTATCTTCCCGGTCTCCTGGGTCCCGAAGGCAAGGTGGCGAGCTGTTGTATCACTGAAGAGAAAGGTGGGACGGATACTTCATATTTCTCGACCACAGCCCACCGCGACGGGGACCACTATGTCATAAACGGCGAAAAAGGTCCCATCATCAACGCGGGGTCCGCGGCTTTCTACGTGGTGTGGGCGAGCACCGATGCGGCGCGGGGCCGGGCCGGCATCGGTACCTTCATTATCCCGGCGGGGACGCCCGGCGTGGTAGTCGGCCCCTATCATGAAAAACCCGGTCTTCGTTGTGCACCGACCGCCACGGTTTCCTTCAAGGATGCCGTTGTTCCGGCTTCAAACCTTATCGGCCTTCCCTCCAGCGGATACCATCTGCTCATGCAAACCCTGGACTGGGGCAGGGCATTCTTCGGCGCCATCTGTGTAGGACTGGCGCGGGCGGCGCATGATGAGGCGATCAGGTTCGCCCGGCAGCGGGTGATCTCGAATCGCCCGATCATCGAAAATCAAGGCGTCAGTTTTCCCCTGGCCGAACAGGCAACAACCATCTGTGCGGCACGTCTTCTCACGTGGAGGGCCTGCCGGATGATGGACCTGAACATGCACTACACGAAGGAGTCCTCCATGGCGAAACTCTTCGCCGCGGAAACGGTGGCGCACATCACCAACGAGGGGATGCTCCTCCTGGGCCAGCGGGGCTATTCCGGTCCCACGCTGATGGCGAAATTCCAGCGGGACGCCCATGCGCTCAGAGTACTGGAAGGCACCGGCCAGGTCCAGAAAATGATCATCGCGAGCCAGTTGTAGTTCGATTATTTCTTTTTCGGCAGGCCGGGGTGGACAGCGGGCATGAGTGTGGGCGTGCCTATCGCCGCAGGCGCTCGATTCCCGGTCTTGCCGCTCCGCCTGGTCCCGCAAACGGATTTGCCCGCACCTGCTGCCCCAACGGACCATGGCCGGGCCTGCCCGACCCCCCCGTGGATTCAACGTCCTGTCCGCCAACGATCCGGACCATGCCGCAGCGGCGGCGGATTCCCAGACCTTTCCCCTTCCCTGAACCGAAGACCCCGACCCTTCTCCAGGAATGAAAATCATACGGTCAACAATATTCCCCAATTTTTCTTCTTGACATGGAATATTACAAAGCGTTATATGCGATTCATCAAATTGTTATAGGCGGAGCGACATTCCCTTTGAGGCTCGACTGGGCGGAGAAATGAAAAACGCCGGGGGTCATAATCCACAAAAGGAGGAAGTGAAATGCCGAACAAACTGATTGGTCTTAGCGACGCCGTTTCCAGGTTCACACACGATGGCATGCTTTATTCCAGCGGCGGCGGGCTGCCCGTTGGCTCAGACTCCATTGTTTTCGGGTTTGAGATGGCCAGGCAGGGGCGCAAGAACATCCATTACCTTGCCCATTGCTGCAGTCAACAGGTGAACCTGTTCTGCGCGGCCGGTGTCTGCGACAAGGTGGAAGGCGGGTTTTCGGGCCTTGAGGTGTACGGCTTCGCGAGTGGAGTGAGGCGGGCCGTCGAAGCGGGGAAGGTGCTGTGGGAGGACTGGTCCAATCTTACGATGCCTCTGCGTTTCATGGGAGCGGCCCTCGGGTGGCCGTTTGTCCCCACAACGGTCAACATCGGCAGTGACCTTCAGACCCGGAGTTCCTTCAAACCGGATGAATTCCCCTGCTGCTCCAAAATCCCCCAGATCACCGACCCGTTCACGGGGAAGGTCTATGGCGCCATGCCGGTGGCCCGGCCGGAAGTGGCTTCCATCCACGTGACCATGGCCGATGCGGATGGCAACGCCATTGTCCTGGGTACGGAATGGAGCCGCTACGAACTCGCCCGTGCGGCGGACAAGGTCATCCTGCAGGCCGACTATATCGTGGATACGGACTGCATGCGGCAGTACCCGAACCTGGTGAGAATACCCGACCTGCTCGTGGAAGCGGTTGTCCCCTGGCAGCTCGGTGCGTGGCCCCAATGTTCCGTCGGAATCTACGACAGCGATGAGGAAAACATGTTCGCGATGAACAAGCTGTTGGGAACGGAAGAGGGCACGGAGGAATACCGGAAGAAATACATCGACAGTTGGCACACCCACAAAGAGTTCCTGGCATTAATCGGAAAAGCGAAGATCGACAAACTCATGAACAATCCCACGACTCACCTGATGGATCCTTACCGCAAGTGGATCAAGAGCGACCATGAAATCAATGCGCTGATGCAGGAATCGAAATTTGCCTAGAGGAGGTGATCAGATGGATTTCACGAGACAGGAAATGATGGCGATCGCGACGGGGCGCGAGATACATGACGGTGATCTGTGCATCTTCGGAGTGGGGCTCAGCATGCTGGCCGGCTACTTTGCGCTCGCATGCCATGCGCCCAATGCAAAGTCCATGACGGAAGGCGGCGTATACGGTTCGATGCCCGTGGGCGGACTGCCCTGGGGGATCGAGGACAACCGGATATCGGCCAACGCCACCTGCTTCACCAGTGCCATTGACGCCCTGGGCTTTCTCGTTGCGTCGGGGAAATGCGACCTGGGAATCATCGGTGCGGCCCAGGTGGACAAATTCGGCAACGTGAACACGACGGGCTTTTGGGCGGACCCGGCCAACCCCCATTTCGGACCTCCCAAGACGCGGCTGAACGGCAGCGGCGGCGCCAACGATATCGCCTGCGGATGCAAGCGGGTCGTCATCATGATGGCGCACGACAAGAAGCGCTTTGCCGAAAAAATCGATTACATAACGACACCGGGATATCTCAACGGCGGCACCGAGCGGGAACAGTACAATTTTGTCGGCGGAGGCCCCGTCGGCATCGTCACCACGCTGGGAATCCTGCGGCCCGATCCGGTGACCAGGGAATTCTACCTCGAGTCCTACTATCCCTTTTCCAGCATAGAAGAAATCAAAGCCAACACCACCTGGGACCTCAAGATTTCGCCCACTGTCACGGTTACTCCCGAGCCCACGGCTGAAGAGCTGAAGGTGCTGCGGTCGGTCGACGTAACCGGCATGCTGAAGAAAAAGTAGGATTCGGCCGGGTGCCCCCGGCGCCCGAAATCGGGCGGCTGCGGCTTCGTCAATTGACGGTTCGGAACAGCGGGGCATCCGGCATTTCCGGAGAGACTGTGTCACCATTCGCTTTTTCGTTTCATGGCAATTGTTATTTCAAGGACTTACCAAGGCAACAACACGGAGAAATGCAAATGTGACACAGCCTCGCAGGGTGTGATTCCGGCAATCGCGAATCGAAGGCTGCCAATTCAGACATAAGGAAGGGATGTCGACTCATGGAAACTGCATTGCCTCTCGACAAGTTATTGAAGAGTGACCTGGTTCAGAAGATGCAGAAATACCGGATATGGATATTCCTCGGACTGTCCGCGGCCTACCTTGTATCCTATTTCCACAGAGCGGCCCCGGCGGTGGTGGGTCCCGAAATCATCAAAGAACTTGCATTGCAGCCCGCGGCCCTGGGATTCATGGGCTCCATGTACTTCTGGGCCTATGCGGCGGCGATGCTGCCCGCGGGCGTGCTCGCCGATACCTGGGGTTCGCGCAAGACGATGTCCGTGTTCGTCCTCGTCGCCGCCGTCGGCGGGTTTATTTTCGGGGCCGCTCCGGGTATCGACCTTCTCGCCGTGGGTCGGTTCCTGGTCGGGTTCGGCGTGGGTTTCATCTATGTCCCCGCCGTGAGAATCATGGCGGACTGGTACAGGCCCGACGAACTGGCGACCTACAGCGGTATCCTGCTGGCGGTGGGAAACATCGGAGCACTGGTTTCCGCGGCGCCCCTCGTGGCCCTCATGGGGGTCATCGGCTGGCGGAATTCGTTCCACGTGGTCGGGGTCTTCACGGTGCTGGCGGCCGCCTTCACCTATGCCATCGTTCGAAACAAACCATCGGAGCTGGGATTCCCCACGCCCCGCGAACTGATGGGGTTGCCCCCCTCGCCTCCCGCTCCCAAGGTGCGCCTGGGCGAGGCGCTCAAGGCGGTTTTCGCCAATCCTCAGTTCTATCTCCTCGGCCTGCTGCTTTTCGCCTATTACGGGACTTTCATGGGCGTGGGATCGCTCTGGGCCGGTCCTTATCTCCAGAACGTCTACGGGCTGTCCAAGCAGGCTGCGGGAAACATCATCATGATGTTCCCGCTGGGTATGGTTTTCGGCTGTCCGCTGTCGGGCTATATTTCCGACAAGGTGCTCAAGTCCAGGAAAAAGGTGCTCCTCTGGGGATGCATCCTGCATGCCCTGAGCTACATCCCGCTGGTATTCTTCATTGATAAAATGTCCATCACTTTCCTCTACGTTCTTTTCTTCTGGTACGGCCTCACGGGCGGAGCGTTCGTGTCCTGTTTCGCCTGCGCAAAAGAGACGTGCCAGCCCAGGTTTGCGGGTACCGCCGTCGGGGCGCTCAACATCTTCATCTTTGTCGGCGGCGCCTTCTATCAGCAGGTTATGGGAATCGTCATCGGCAGGTACCCGGCGATCCAATCGGGAGTCTACCCGCTTGCGGCCTACCAGGCGGCGTTTTGGGTCCCTTTCATCGGGCTCATCGTGGGTGCCGTCCTGTTTGCGTTCTTCCGCGAGGACCCCATCACCTGACAGGGCCGGGGCGGGTTGTCTTCAGGCGGGATCGGAGGTTGCATGTCCTCGACTGTGGCTGAAGGGTGAAAATTTTCCCGGACGGGGTCCCCTGAGAAATCAGGGATATCACAAAGAGGAAATATCATACCAATGTCCAGAGAAAGAGACGAAGACCGGATTGAGAATCTTCAGGCCAAGGTGGATGTCTACAAGCTGGTGGACAACCTTGAAAGCTGCCTGCAGTGTGGCAAATGCGTCGGGGGTGTGCCCTGCGGCGAATGTTTCGCCATCCTACAATCCCCGCCAGATCATCAACGATATCCTGAGCGGAAGACTGGAACGGTGGCTGAAGAGCGAGGAAATCTGGCGCTGTTTCTGGTGTGCCAACTGCTACACCCTCTGCCCCATGGACATTCACTTCCCCCTGTTGATGATGCAGATTCGCTACTATGCCATAGAGAACGGATACGGCCTGAAATATTTTTTCCCCTTCAAGCGGTTCGCCATGAAGGCGAGGGAAGAAGGCCTCACCTTTACCCCGACCAGCGCAAGGAGCAGGGAAAGGATCAGAAAAATCCGTGAAGGCATCGGCTTGAGTTCCTGGCCGGAGATTTCCGAAAAAGCCCGTGAAGACTACAAGGCCCTTTTCGACATGACCGGTGCCACCGCTTTTCTCGAAGCAGTCAGAGAAGAGGACGAAAAGCCGGTGCATTTAACGTACATGGAAGGAAGGATCACGAGTGCGAGAAAAAAGGATAATTAAACCGGACGAAAGGATTCCGGAAATTCCCAGGGCCGTTTTCCTCTTCCGAAGCTGCACGGGAAGCATCGAATATCCGGGGACGGAAAGCGCGGTGAAAGAAAACCTCAAGCTCCTGGGGATCGATCCCGTCATGGATCCGGACCAGACCTGCTGTTCGGGCTACCTCCTGACCTGTTCGGCCTACAAGCCGGAACTGTCCCTCACGGCCGCGGCCCGAAATCTGGCCATCGTGGAAAAGAAGCATCTCGACACCTACACCTTCTGCAATGGCTGCTACGGGTACCTGAGTGAGCTGTCGCACCTTGTTTTGCGCAATCGGGAAACCCATGACCTGGTGAACGGTGTGATCGGCAAGCTGGGATATAAATTCGAAGGCAGGACCAAGGTCTATCACGTGCAGGAAATGTGGTACCGCCTCAAAGACAGGATTGCCGAAAAGGTGGTGCGGCCTCTCACCGGGCTGAGAGTGGGGACCCACCACGGATGCCATTATGTGGCCAGGCAATACAACATTATGGATGACGGGGGGTACCCCACCTTCCATGAGCAGATCATTGAAGCCCTGGGGGCCACGCCGGTCTTTTACAAGGAAAGGCAACTGTGCTGCGGTTATTCGGTGGGGAGGGGCTTCACTCACAGGGAAGCGACGGTGCAGCCGCACCTTTATAAAAAAATCAAGAGTGCCAAGGATGCCGGAGTCGAAGTGCTGACGACGGTCTGTCCGGGCTGCAATGTGGCGCTGGACAGGGAACAGCCCAATCTCAGCAAACGTTTCGGCGAGGAATTCAGGATTCCGGCAATCGACCTGGCGCAACTCATCGCCCTTGCGTTGGGCGTGCCGGTTCAGAAGCTGGGGTTTGCGGCAAACACCATTCCTCTTGACGGCATCTTGAAGAAGCTCGGCCTCGAGAAAGGAAACTAGCTGATGGATGATCGGATAAAGACTGCGATTGTTGTCGGAGGGGGTCCGGCGGGGATTGAGGCGGCCTTGAGGATCGGCCAGGCCGGTTATGAGGCCGTGCTCGTGGAAAAGGAGGCGGAGCTTGGCGGGACCCCGAGACAATTGTACAGCAGTTTTCCCCGTTGGGAAGACCCTCAGGAGGTGTTGGACCGGAGGATCGGCGACCTGGAAAACTGCCGGCGGGTGAGGATCATGCTGCACTCCACGGTGCAGGCGAGCCGGCCCGTCGGGAACGGCTCTATCGTCACCGTTCGGGACGGCCTGGATGGGGCTGCGCACGATATCGAAACCGATGCCGTCGTCCTGGCGACGGGCTTCACCCTGATGGAGCTATCCATTTACGGGGAATACGGGTACGGGATCTACCCGGAAGTGCTGAATGCTCTCGAGTTTGAAGCCAGGTTGAAAGCCTGGGGCCGCAAAGAGGGAAAACCTCCGCGGGCGGTGGCCTTCATCAAATGCGTCGGTTCGAGGGACCGGTCCAAGGGCAACCCTTACTGCTCCAGGATTTGTTGCATGTACACCGCCAAACAGGCGGGCCTCGTGAAGGATCTGTTCCCGGAGGCGAAGGTTTTCGTCTTCTACATGGACTATAGGGCCACGGGGAAGGAATACGAGGAATTCGTGCGCGACGTGATCGAAAAGAAGCATGTGCGCTACGTCAGGGGCCGTGCAGCCAAGGTTCTGCCCGATAACGGCAGGCTGCTCGTGAGGGCAGAGGACACCCTGGTCGGTATTCCCGTCGAAGTCGAGGTGGATACGGTGGTACTGGCTGCGGCGATCACCCCCTGCCCCGAAACGAGGGACCTGGCCGCAATGTTCGGAGTGAAGACGGATGAGTACGGTTTCATCGAACCCGAGCGGTTTGACCCGTCAAAGGCCGCGGACACGGTGTTCTTCGCCGGAGGCTGCGGGTTTGCCGTGGCGACTCCGGAGGCCCGTCAGCAGGGCGCTGCCGCGGCAGCGGGCGTCATTGCACTATTCAACCGGGAGTGAGGGAGAATATGGGTGCAGATCTTTACAGGCCTATGCGTCTCGATGAAGCGGACGACTCGCTGGTGAAGGAAATCCGGCAGAACTGCGGAGTGGACGTGGAGATGTGCATGGAGTGCGGCAAATGCTCCGGCGGCTGCTCAAACGGTCCCGCATTCGATTTCACGCCCAGAAAAATCGTGCAGCTCGTGAAGCTGAATGCGGGGGAATCCCTCATGGACATGGACGCCCTCTGGATTTGCCTGTCCTGCCGGCTCTGTGAGGACCGCTGTCCGTCGGGTATCGATATCCCGCGCATCATGGACTACATGCGCGAGAAGGCCTACCGAAAAGGGGTGAAGGCCTCACGCCCGAATGTGAAGCTCTTCTACGAACTGATGCTTTCGTCGGTCAGGCGGACCGGAAGGATCTCCGAACTCCCGCTGGCCCTGCAGTTCAACATGGAGACGAGCCAGTACACGAAGGATGCCGTTCTCGGGTTGAAGATGTTCTTCAAAGGCAAGCTCGGCCTCCTGCCGCCTCGAGTGAAGCAAAAGGGAGAGGTCCGGCGGTTGTTTGACGGGAGCGCGGTGAAACGGAGGGGGGACAAGCCATGAACATTGCGTATTTTCCCGGGTGTTCCGTCCACGCAATGGCCCGCGAATACGACCGGACCACACGGCTCGTGTGCGAACGGCTGGGTGTGCGGCTGAAAGAGGTCAAGGACTGGAACTGCTGCGGCGCTACGGCCGCGCACAGTCTCGACCACGAATTGGGGGTGAACCTCGGTGCGCGCAACCTGGCCATAGTCGGCCGCATGGGGTTTGACAGGCTGACGACCCCCTGTGCCGGCTGCTTCAATCGCTTGAAAAGTGTGGGTTTTGAACTGAAGGACAACCCCGCCGCAAAGGAAAGGGTGAGGAGACTTACAGGCACCGAGGTGGATCGCCTGCCGGAAACCGTGCACCTGCTGCAATTGCTGGTGGAAGACGTCGGGCTCGAAAGTATAGCCCGGCAGGTGGTGAACCCTCTGAAAGGTCTGAAACTTGCGGCGTATTACGGCTGCCTCATCACGCGGCCCCGCAAGCTCGCGGCATTTGACGATCCCGAACAACCGATGTCCATGGATCGTATCCTCCATTCGCTGGGTGCTCAAACGGTTGCCTGGTCCCACAAAGGCGAATGCTGCGGCGGTGGATTCGCGGCCTCGGAGACGGGCATCGTCCTCGACCTCGGCGGACAGGTGCTGGAAGCGGCCCGTCAGGCCGGGGCGGAGGCCATTGTCGTTGCCTGCCCCATGTGCCAGTCAAACCTCGATACGAGGCAGGGGGATATGGAAGGCGGCCGGAAGCCCGGGTACAGCCTGCCGGTGATCTACATCACCCAGTTGATGGGCCTGGCCTACGGCTTTGCGGCAAGGCAACTCGGCCTGAAACGGCTGATGGTGAGTCCGCTTCCGCTGCTGCAAGGAAAAGGCCTGCTGTGAGCGCGTCTTAACAACCTGTTAATACGGGGAATTTCCGGTGACAACAGGGAACGGAAATGCCGAGGCGCGTCCGCTCGAGGCGATCTTCCCGCTCCCGCTAAACCCGGAGAAAGGACAATGGGAACCTGACGATTTTTTCATGCACGGCCTTCGGGAAGACCCGGTAGGGAAGAATTCGAACAGGAAAGGATCTCATTTCGAGTGCTAAAATCACAAGAGGAGAGGAGCGCAAAAATGAAAGAGAAGCTAATGTCCTTATCTCAGGCAGCCGGTCTCATCAAAGACGGCATGTTGCTGGCGGTGGGCGGAAACGCCATGACCAGGACGCCGGCCATTTTCTTCCTGGAGCTTTCAAGAAGGCCTCTGAAGAACCTCAAGGTCTGCGGCGCCGCCGTGGGTATCGCCGGTGATTTCCTCATGGCGGCGGGAAAACTGGATACGGCCTACTTCGGTTTTTTCGGCCTGGAGAATGAAGCGGGCCTGTCTCCGGGTATGCGCAAAGCCATGGAAGGCGGCGGGCAGGTCAAAGCCATGGAAGGATCCTGCACGGCCCAGATCGCGGGTCTGCGGGCCGGTGCGTATGGCGTTCCCTTTATGCCCGTCGGCGGCTTGTTTGGGAGTGACCTGGTGAAGCTGCGTCCGGAATACTACCAGGTGATGAAGAGCCCCTTCGACGGCAGGGAAGTCGTTTGTGTGAACGCGCTCGTTCCCGACTATGCCGTCATCCATGTGCAGGAAGCCGACAAATACGGCAACGCGCGCATCCTGGGGCCGGAGTTCCAGGATATCCTGATGACCCGGGCCGCTAAAAAGACCATCATTACCGCCGAACATATTGTCGGGTCATATCATTTCAAGAATGAACCCAAGTTGACTTCCATCCCTTACTTCCTGGTGGAGGCGGTGGTGGAACTGCCCGGCGGCGCCAAGCCCGGAGTCTGCTATCCGGAATACCAGACGGTGGATTGGCCCGACCATAAGGAATATCAGAAGGCGGCGAAAGCCGGTGACATTCGACAGTTCGCGGACAGAATGCTGGAAGGGAGGGTCTAACATGGAATACGGCAAGGACTACGGAAAAGCGGAAATGATGGCTGCCGCCATCATTCGTGAAATCAAGGATGGCGATATCGCATTCAACGGACTGGCTTCACCCACGCCGGTAGTGGCCATGAAAGCGGCCAAGGCCCTCGGCAAGGATTTCACGCATGTCACTCTGGCCGACGGTATCGACCATGATTGGACCCGGCCCGCGTTCATCGCCTCCACACTCAGCGCCAACACCTATGAAGGCTCCATCGGGGTTTTCGCCCTGGATGAGATCTTCGACCTGTACTGCTCCGGCAGGGGCGACATCGCTTTCCTGTCCTGCCTGCAGATGGACAAGGAAGGCAGGATCAACATGTCCTACATTGGCGGTGACTACGAGCATCCGAAACTGAGAGGGCCCGGCGGCGCCGGCAGCGCGACTCTGACCCAGGTCACCAAAAGAACGATCATCTGGAAACCTGCGCACGACAAACGAACGTTCCTTGATCATGTGCCCTTCTGCACTGCAGCCCCGGCGTTCGACAAACAGTTCTCCCTTATCACGACGCTCGCCATCTTCAGGAAGCCGGCCGGGGAAAAATACCTGAAGCTCGACTGCATTTTCCCGTACACGACCATCGAGGAAGTCAGGGAAAACACCGGCTGGGAAATCGGGGAAACCCAGGTGCCCGTGATGGAACCGCCCACTCCCGAGGAACTGGCCGCTCTCAAGAAGGTCGATCCCAACAACATTCTGGCCTACGAATTCAAATAGAAACAACGCGCCGCCGGTCAAGGCCGGCGGCCTCCCCGCAGTCTCCTCCCCACGATCCGGAACCCACCGCGGGCAAAGACCGGGAGGATTTCCCAACCTCCCGGTCGCTTCCCTCCGGATCGGGTTTTGCCCCCGGTTGAACACTTTTCAGGGCTGGTCCTGGGCTTGAACGGGTTTCGCAGGCTGTGGGCCGGGATTCGATCCCAGGAAATTTTCTTTCTCCAGGAACCTGTGCGTCTGCACGATGCAGCGATCCATCACGACGGCAATGCCCGCGCAGCGGGCCTTGTCAGCCGCTTCCTCGTTGGTCAATCCCTGTTGCATCCAGATACAATCCGTGCCGACGGCAATGGCTTCGTCGACGACTCCCGGAATCAATTCGTTGTTTCTGAAAATGTCCACCACGTCGATATGAACCGGAACGGCTTTGAGATCGGGGTAGCATTTTTCCCCGAGAACTTCCTCGTACTTCGGGTTCACGGGAATGAGCGTGTATCCCTTTTCCTTCAGGTAGCGGGCCACCATGTTGCTGTCGCGCTCCTCACGGTGAGATATCCCGACAACGGCAATGGTTTTGCTGCGTTTCAGTATGCGGGCCAAATCCTTATCCGCGCCGGTTCTTTCAGGTATCATACACACGGTCATTTCAACGCTCCTTGTGGGTTTGTGCACGCTTCAAGATAGTGAAAACCTTATTGCAGGTCAAGGAAGACAAAGGAATGATCGATGGATCGGGAGAATTTTATCGTGCTGGACATGACGTCGAGATGCGAATTAGAGTATCCTCGTCGTCCGGAAGAAGAGAATGGGACCGGCGGATCGTCCGCAGTATGACGTCCCGTGCTTTGCAATCCGCGGGGAGAAGGGAATACGAATGATCGAACAGCTCTCATCCGTTGTGCCGTACGTGATGCTCCTTTTGGGGGGCGTCGCCGGTTTTCTTGCGGGCCGGGTCTACTTCGGAACCAGGTCGGAGCGTGAAGGCGAAAGGTTGAGAACGGAACTCGAGACCGAGCGGGCGCTCCTGGCCGAACGGCTTTCGACGAGGGATGAGCAGATACGGGCGATGAGCGATTCGGCGGTGGCGGCGGCTTCCGATATTTCGAACCTCAGGGCCGAACTGCAGGCGACAGCCCGGGGGAGGGCCATTGCCGAGGAAAAGGCATCGCGGATTCCCGAGTTCGAGGCGAAGCTGAGAGCCTTTGAAGAGCAGGCCCTGAGCCTCAGGAAAGAGAATGCCGGCTTTCAGGCGAAGCTCTCGGAAGTGGAGACCCGGTTGACCGGGGAACGGAAGGCCGCCGATGAAAAACTGGCACTGCTCAACGATGCCCGCGAGAAGCTTTCGGACGCCTTCAAAGCGCTCTCCGCCGATGCGCTGAGGAGCAGCAACGTGTCTTTTCTGGAACTGGCGCGAACGACCCTTGAAAAGTTCCAGGAAGGCGCGAAGTACGATCTCGAAACACGGCAGCATGCCATTGGAGAACTGGTAAAGCCGCTCAGGGAATCGCTCGCCAGGGTTGATGAGAAGATCGGAGAACTGGAAAAGGCGCGAACGACCGCCTACGTCGGTCTGCACGAACAGATGAAGATGATGGCCCACACCCAGGACCGGCTCAACCGGGAGACCTCTGCCCTCGTGCAGGCTCTGCGGACCCCGTCTGTCCGCGGCCGCTGGGGGGAAATCCAGCTCAAAAGAGTGGTCGAAATTGCCGGGATGCTGGAATACTGCGATTTCGTCCAGCAGGAATCGGTCTCGGGCGAAGACGGCAGGCTTCGCCCCGACATGATCATCAAGCTTCCCAACCGCAAAAATGTCGTCGTTGATTCGAAAGCCCCGCTTCAGGCCTACCTCGAAGCGCTCGACGCCGCGGATGAACCGCTCAGGGTGCTGAAGCTCAAGGAGCATGCCCGGCAGATCCGTTCCCACCTGGTGCAACTGAGCGGCAAGGCCTACTGGGAACAGTTTTCCCCGGCCCCGGAGTTCGCGGTCCTGTTTCTGCCCGGCGAAACGTTCTTCAGCGCGGCACTGGAACAGGACCCGTCGCTCATTGAATTCGGAGTGGAGCGGGGCGTGATCCTCGCCACCCCGACGACCCTCATTGCACTCCTTCGCGCCGTGGCCCACGGATGGCGGCAGGAACGTATCGCGGAAAGCGCCCTGGCCATAAGCGAACTGGGGAAAACCCTTTACGACCGGCTGAAGTCCCTTGCCGGGCATTTCTCGGAGATCCGAAAAGGACTGGACCGCGCCGTGGAAGCCTACAACCGGACCGTCGGCTCGATGGAAGGGCGGGTGCTGGTCGCGGCCCGGAAGTTCAAGGAACTGGGGGCCTCGACCGGAGAAGACATTCCCATTCAGGAGACCGTTGACAAGATGACCCGGAAAATGCGTTCCGACGAACCGACGGAAGCTCCTGATCCATCCCCGCATGGAATCGTGGCCCACCGGGGTTGAGATGGCACGGAGCGGGAACCCGTCCGGACGATTCCTTGTGTGCCGCCGGTTCCTCCGCACGAGCGTTTGTCGGAACGGCGCTGCCGATTTCTTTTCCACCTCCGCGAAATGAAGTGCGGGGTTGACGTTTCCCCCTGAAATCATCTAATAATTCCCATAAGGTCAAAATTCGGTCTTTTCGCCGCACAGCCTGCCCGCAACGGACGATCATCCTCGGCCGGGCGGTGTCCGGCGTGTATCCTCTTCCCCTGAGTACCGTGGTTCCATAGAGAAGTTTAGCCCCGTTCGCGGAGGTTTATCGATGCGGTTTCATCCATGTGACTGGAAGGATGGAGAATGACTGTACTGGCGCGGAGCATTCTGGTGGTCGGAGGCGGCATGAGCGGGATTACCGCCGCCGTGGAAGCGTCGGAAGCGGGCTTGGAGGTCTTTCTGGTTGAGAAAGATCCGTATATCGGGGGACGGGTGGCCCAGTTCCATCGATTTTTTCCGAAACTGTGCCCTCCTTATTGCGGCCTGGAACTCAATTTCCGCCGGCTCCGGAACAATCCCCGGGTGCACCTCTTCACGCTGGCCGGGGTGGACGAAATTTCGGGAGAGGAAGGGAACTTCGACGTCTCGGTGAGGCTCAGCCCCCGTTATGTGAATGAAAAGTGCACGGCCTGCGGCAAGTGCGCCGAGGCGTGCACGATGGAAATCGGTAATCCTTTCAATTACGGCATGGACAGGATCAAGGCGGCCTATCTTCCGCACGATTTGGCCTTTCCCCTGCGGTACGTGCTCGATCCGGCCCTGGCCGGGAGCGACGAGGCACGGAAAGTGAGGGATGCCTGCCCCTATGGTGCCATCGACCCGGACATGCGGCCGGAGACCGTCGATCTGAAAGTGGGCGCCATTGTATGGGCGACCGGCTGGAAGCCCTATGACGCACGGAAACTCGACACGCTGGGATTCGGCCGGTATCCCGACGTCATCACCAACGTGATGATGGAACGCCTTGCGGCCTTCGGTGGCCCGACCCGGGGAAGCATCGTGCGTCCATCCGACGGCGGGGTTCCCCGGACCGTTGCCTTCGTGCAGTGCGCGGGGTCCCGCGACGAAAACCACCTGCCGTTCTGTTCGTCCGTCTGTTGCATGGCTTCCATGAAACAGGCCGCTTATGTCCGGGAACAGCATCCGGAGGCAAGGGTGTACATCTTTTATATCGACATAAGAACGGCGGGGCGGCTCGAAGACTTCTACCGGAAGCTGAAAGAAGACGAAAAGGTGACTTTCATCCGGGGCAAGGTGGCAAGAATTGACGAAGACGGCGACACCGGGGGCCTGGTTCTCCGCGTGGAGGACGTCGCCGCGGGATCGGTGCGGGAAATCCGGGCGGACATGGCCGTGCTTGCGACGGGCATGCAGCCGAATACGGCCGAAGACAGCGTCCCCGCCTTGATCCCGCTGGGAGACTATGGCTTCGTTGCCTCGGAACGGGCAAAGGCCGGTATCCGAGCCGCGGGATGCGCGAAGACCCCGGGGAGTGTTTCCCAAGTGGTTCGAGACGGCACGGCGGCGGCGCTCAGGGCCCTGCAGAGCGTTTCCGGGAGGTAGAAAGGGGCGATGGAAAAACACACGGCGGTCTATATCTGCTCGGGGTGCGGCATCGGCGAAGCCCTGGATATGGAACGGCTCTGCACCGTGGCCAAAACGGAATGCGCGGTCCCCGTCTGCCGGACTCACCCGAACTTGTGCGGCGGGGAAGGGAGGCAACTCATACGGAACGATATCGACCGTGAAGGAATAAATGCACTTGTTGTCGCGGCGTGCTCACCCCGCGTCATGGCCGATTTGTTCACCTTTGAGGGCGTTGTGGCCGACCGGGCCAATCTCCGGGAACAAGTCGTCTGGGGGCGTCCGCCCAACGATGAAGACACGCAGATGATGGCGGAGGATTACCTCCGCATGGCCGTCGTCAAGGTGGTAAAGATGGAGCCGCCGGTACCGTTCCTGCCCGGTGGGGAGCTGTCCAGAGTCATCCTGGTGGTCGGAGGCGGGATCACCGGCATGACCGCCGCTCTCGAAGGTGCCCGGGCGGGCTGCGACGTCGTGCTCGTGGAGAAGGAAAAGGAACTCGGTGGGTTTCGGAACCGTGCGGGCCGGCAGGTCGTTTTCCCGTACAGGGAAGTGACCGAAAATGATATCAACGAACTGGTGGAATCCGTGTACGCGAACGGGCGAATCACGGTTTATACGGAAGCCGCCGTTGAAAAAATAACGGGCGGCCCCTGCCTCTTTACCGCTTTCATCCGTCGGAACGGTTCCACGGTGCAACATCCCGCCGGGGCCGTCGTGATGGCCGCGGGATGGCGGCCTTACGACCCTTCCAGGCTCGACGCGAAGCTGGGCTACGGGCTCTCCCCCAATGTCGTCACCAATGTCCGGTTTGAAGAACTCAGCCGTTCGGGGCAAATCACAAGACCGGACGGAGGCGGACCGGTGAAAAACGTCGCCTTCCTTCAGTGCGCCGGACAGCGCGATCCGGAACGTCTTCCTTACTGCTCCGGCGTCTGCTGCCTGACGGCCCTCAAGCAGGCCATCCTCGTCCGGCGCCAGGACCCGGAAGCCGGCGTTTTCGTGGTTTACACGGAAATGCGTTCCCCGGGGCATGGGGAAGACCTCTTCCGGCTGGCCCAGCAGGAAGGGGTGATTTTCATCCGAGGCGAGTCCCCGGAAGTGGTCCTGAGGGGGAACGAACTCACGGTGGAAGTTCATGACGATCTCCTGGGCGACCGGGTACTGCTCGGCTCCCTGGACCTGGTCGTGCTCGCAACGGGAATGGTCCCCGCCGCGGCTTTCGGAGAAGAATACAAGGCGAGCCCGAAGCCGGAAGGGGAAAAGGAAGAATACGAGGTCCCCGCCGACGCCATTCTCGTTTCGGGTATCCTCAACCTCGACTACCGGCAGGGGCCTGAACTGCCCGGGCTGCAGTACGGCTTTCCCGATTCTCATTATATATGTTTTCCGTATGAAACCCGGCGGACGGGCATTTACGCCGCCGGTCCGGTGAGGCAGCCCATGGGTATTTCCGAAGCCGTCGAGGATGCGGCCGGGGCCGTCATGAAAGCCGTTCAGTGCATGGAACTCACCAGCCGTGGCGCCGCGGTGCATCCGCGATCGGGGGACCTCAGCCACCCGGAATTCTTCATGCAGCGCTGCACGCAGTGTAAGCGTTGCACGGTGGAATGCCCCTTCGGGGCCATAAACGAAGATGAAAAGGCGAACCCGGTCCCTTACCCGACACGCTGCCGCCGCTGCGGCGTGTGCATGGGGGCGTGCCCTGAGCGGATCATCACCTTCGGGGA
Source organism: uncultured Syntrophobacter sp. (assembly GCA_963663685.2). Taxonomy (GTDB): domain Bacteria; phylum Desulfobacterota; class Syntrophobacteria; order Syntrophobacterales; family Syntrophobacteraceae; genus Syntrophobacter. Next base: position 546,875 of record CAXXDT010000016.1, read on the forward strand.
TTATTCGGTTGCGCTGATCGGCGACATGATCAAGTCCATCGAAGTGCCGGACGAATTCGAGGAAAAGCCCCGGATCCTGGTGCTCGCATGTGAAAACGACGCCTACCCGGCACTCGATATGGTCGGGCTCCGCCGCATGACCTTCAACCCGTGGGTGAGAGTCATCCCCGTGCGGTGCCTGGGTTCCCTCAACCTCGTGTGGGTTGCCGATGCGCTGTCCAAGGGCATCGATGGGATTCTTCTGCTGGGCTGCCGCCATGGCGACGACTACCAGTGTCACTTCATGAAGGGCAGTGAACTGGCGGGCATCCGGTTGAGCAAGGTCAGGGAAACACTGGAGCGCCTCGTGCTGGAATCCGACCGGGTGCGTTTTGAAATGATCGCCATAACGGACTACGATAAGCTCCCCGCGTTGCTCGACGGCTATGCCGAAAGGCTCGCCGAAATCGGCCCGAATCCCTATAAGAGCTACTAGCGGTGCGGTTCGGAAAAGGATGCCATGAGCCGGGGACCGAGGGCGGGAGGCCGTCATGGAGAAGAAAAGGGCAGGTCCGTTCGGAAGGGGAAACATCACGGAGGCCGGCAGGATGATGCATCGAGTCGATCCCGGACTGATCCGGGAGCTGGAAGCTTTCGGGTTGAAAGATGCCCACAAATGCTACAACTGCGGCAATTGCACGGCGGTCTGTTCTTTGTCCACGCCGGAAAATCCGTTCCCGAGAAAAATGGTACGCTACGCACAGCTCGGCTTGAAGGACACGATCCTCCATTCTCCGGAGCCATGGCTGTGCTACTACTGCGGCGACTGTTCGGCGCGATGTCCCCGGGGCGCGGAACCGGGTGAGACCATGATGGCCATGCGCAGATACCTGACCTCCCGCTACGACTGGACGGGATTTTCCCGCAGGTTCTATACGTCCGGAAGGTTCGAGACCCTTGCGGTCGTCCTTGTGGCGATGCTGGCCGGAGCGGCCCTGCTGATTTTCAATACGCACAGCCCCGACTGGCGGAATGCCTCGATCAATTCCCTCTGGCCGGCGGAAAAAATCGGACTGGCCGATCACATCATGGCCCTTGTCCTTGCGATCCTGCTGCTGAGCAATGTCCTGAGGTGCTTCCTGTTCATCATGGGAAAGCCGGCGTTTGAAATACCGGCACGATTGTATTTTTCCGAACTGAAGGAACTCGTCGGCCAGGCGTTGACCCAGAAGCGTTTCGCGCTGTGTGACGACCGGAAACAATGGTTCGTGCACCTCATGATCATGACGGGTTACGCAGCCGCATTTGTGCTGGTCGTCGGGTTTCTCGGCTCGTTCCAGAGAGACGCGGAGATCTATCCCTTCTGGCATCCGGTCCGGCTGCTGGGATATTACGCGACCTTTGCCATCCTGTACGGGACGACCTGCGCCATCGTCGGGCGCCTCAGAAAAAACAAACCGCACTACAGGAATTCTCACGGGACCGACTGGGTGTTCCTGATACTCCTGGAATTGACGGTCCTTACCGGGATCTTCATCCATTTCGCCCGGCTCCTCAACTGGCCTGCGGTCACCTATACGCTCTACGTCATTCACATGATGGCGGCGGTACCCCTTGCGGTCGTGCAGGTTCCCTTCGCCAAATGGTCCCACCTGGCTTATCGGCCCGTGGTGCTCTACCTGATGAAAGTAAAGGAAAGACACCTCCGGGAAATTGCGGTTCCCGCCTCTGCACCGGCCGCCGAAGAGATTGCACTCCAATAACGGGGCATAACCCGGGGCCGACGGCTTTTTAATACCGGGCAGGGTTCAGGCAAGCGGCAAACGGACGCTTCTTGAAAGGGTGGTGGGCCATGCCGCCACGCCACACCACGGTTTTTTGTGGCATTGCAGTGCCGGCCCCGCCCATGGCGCTGAAATCCGGGAATCGCCTGCCCGGGGTTCCGTGGAGCGGTGCGGCCGATCCGGCGGGACGTGATTTCCGGGTGATGCATTTTGCCGAAGGGATGGTTATTTTCCACCAACCTTGATCTTATTCGTCTTGCCGATATTCGTCCGCCTGGCCGTGCTTCAACTTTTGCCTTTCAGTTTCGTGCGACTTGGATATATGCTTTGAGCACTTCCAGGGGAACGATCCATTGGAGATGCAAACGGGAGATGTGGAAATGAAACAAAAAGTGGGATTCATGGGACTGGGCATCATGGGAACCGCCATGGCCAGGAACGTCGCCAAAGCGGGTTACCCTCTCACTGTGTACAACCGCAACCGCCAGAGAACCGAGGAATTCCTGAAGGCGGGCGTGAAGGTTGCCGCCAGCCCGAAGGCTCTGGCAGAGGAAAACGACGTCGTCATCGCGATGGTCACCGGGCCCGATGCGGTGAACGACCTGCTCTGGGGAACCGGGGGCGCCGGTCCGGCTCTCGGCCGGGGCAAGGCCTTCATCAACATGAGCACGGTGAGCCCGCGTTTTGCCAGGGAACTGGGCGTGAAGCTCGCCCCCACGGGAGTGGAATACGTCGAGGCGCCGGTTTCGGGTTCGAAAAAACCGGCTGAAGACGCGACCCTGGTCATTCTGGCGGGGGGGAAGAAGGAGGCTGTCGACGCCTGGACCCCGTTGCTCGAAACAATGGGGAAAAAAGTGGTGTACTGTGGCGAGGCGGGTCAGGGCGCCATGATGAAGATGACCAACAATCTTCTTCTGGGCGCCATGCTGGAAGGCCTGTGCGAGGCGCTGAACTTCGGGAAGCTCGCGGGTCTGGAAACCGACACCATTTTGGATGCGTTGTTGAACGGACCTTTGGGCAGTCCTATTTTCCAGATGAAGTCAAAGGGGCTCAAAAACGGGGATTTCAGCCCGGCTTTCCCCTTGAAACATATGACCAAGGACTTGAAATTCCTTGTGGATACGGCTTATGAGACCGGGGCGCCCATTCCCGCCGGGCATATGCTCCTGCATCTTTTCCGAACGGCCGTGGGGCAGAAATGGGGGGACCTCGATGTGTCCGCCATCCTCAAGGTGCTCGAATACCTGACGGAAAAAAAGTAGCCGGACCGGGGCGGCAACACGCCGGGCGGACGCGGAACATCGCTTTTTGAACGTTGCTTTTATGGGGGCCCGATCGGGGGGCGGATTCGGACTCGTTCCGTCTTATGCGATCGGGCCCTGTTGCCGGAGCCTCCTGCCTCCTGCCGAACGGGGGAGGGAGGGTGGCGAGGTTCTTTTTCCGGATCGTCTTCCGGTACCGGGCGTCCATGGACTGCAGGGCCGGTACCGGGCGGTTCGATTTTCATCACCGAGACTGGATTGCCTTTTTAACTGAAGGCGTGAACAAGGGACAAAAACATGGCTAAAGAAGCTCGAGTGGTTTATTCCTTCCCCAAGAATCCCCTGGAGGAGGTCCGTGCGTCGATCACCGTTTTCAAGGGCAAGGAATATGTCGATTTGCGGGTCTACTACAAGGGGGACGACGATGACTACCATCCGTCCAAGAAGGGGCTGACGCTGTCGCTGGACCTTTTTTCGGAATTGGAGGAAGGAGTGAAAAAACTTCGGGAAGAAATCGGGGAATGAGAACGGGGCACCCCGCTTCACGGTGTCTTTCGTACGGTCCGTAAGGCTTTCGCGGAAATGCAAAGAGTGAGGTGCGTTCGCCCCCGCCCGCGACGCTCTGCGGTTTCGTGCAGGCGCTGTGGCAGCACCCCGCCTTTTGCGGGGCAGTCGTCGCGTGGGCCGAAACCCTGGGGGTGCCAGGGAACGGCCTGCCGCCGTTGCGCAAATACCTCTCCCCTGGGTGGCACGGGCATTTCGCTTATCCGTGCGCGAAGCGCAAGAGGGATTCTTGAAGTGATCCCCGCTTCGATGGTCCGCCATGCGCCCGGCAGATCTTTACTGCCCCGGTCTTCTTGCCCTGACGGCCGGACACGAGTTGCCCGGGGCTAATGCTTAAGGCCGATCGCCTGGGTGGAGATATCGGGCTGTTTTAAAAACCCGTCAGGAAACAGGCCGGGAATCATCTTCCCGTCAACTCGAGGCGGCCCTCCGGTAGACGCGCTTGACGTGGATATTGGACACCAGCGCCGTATATTCCTTCCCCTTTTCCAGGTCCACCTGGATGCTCTGCGTATCTATTTCCATGTACCGTGAAATCACGTCCAGGATATCGTTTTTCAGGCATTCCATGATGTCCGGAGTCAGATCCATCCGGTCGTGCATCAGGACCACCTGCATTCGCTTCCGAGCCACCTGACCACTGGGGTTTTGACCAAAAAACCGCCGGATTGCATTCAGCATGAGATGATCCTCCTTGTCAGCTCCAGATGAACCGCTTCATGCGGGCAAAGAACGTATCCCCATCGCCGTCTTCAACGGGTATCTTCTCTCCGTCGAGCCGGGCAGCGATCTGCTGAAAGGCGAGTCCGGCTTTACTGCCCCGTTCATGAACCAGAGGAACCCCGCGGTTGGTGGAAACGACCACCTCCTCACTCTCGGGCACGACCCCGAGCAGAGGCACCGCGAGCAGATTCACGATGTCCGTGGTGGACATCATGTCTCCTTTCCTGACCATGCGCTGATTCAGGCGGTTTACGATGAGGTGGACATCCTTGAGGAGGCTTGCCTCCAACAATCCGATCACGCGGTCGGCGTCACGAATGGCCGATACTTCGGGAGTCGTGACGACGACGGCGGTTTGCGCCCCCGCGACGGCATTCCTGAAACCCTGTTCGATGCCGGCCGGGCAGTCGATCAGGACGTAATCGAACTCTTCGGCCAGTTCGCCGCACAACTGCTTCATCTGTTCGGGCTGAACGGCGTCCTTCTCCCGGCTCTGGGCTGACGGAATGACGTAAAGATTGGTCAGCTTTCGGTCACGAATCATCGCCTGCTGTTTCCGGCATTTGCCCTCGATGATGTCCACGAGGTTGTACACGATGCGGTTTTCCAATCCCATCACCACGTCCAGATTACGCAGCCCGATGTCCGCGTCGATCATGACGACGCTGTGGTTGGTCTTGGCCAGCATGGTGCCTATATTGGCGACGGTGGTGGTCTTTCCCACACCGCCCTTGCCAGATGTCACGACGATCACTTTCCCGGTCATGATTCATCCCATCCGCTTCTGAAGTTTAAAAAACCTGCTGCTCCGAACCCCTGCAAAAAACTTCACGCCCCTAAAGCGTGTTCACTTCGATCAACTCGTCCTGTACCCCGGCAATCTCGTATTTTCGGGAAACCGATTTCTGTCCGCGGGGCGGTACGGCGACCAGGTCTGCGATGCGGAGCTGGTTGGGCTGGATGCTGAGGGCCCAGATCCTTGCTCCACGGTCCCCGGTGGCCCCGGCATGAGCGGTCCCCCTGAGGCTTCCGAAAACGATGATGTCTCCGGCGGCTATGATTTCCGCGCCAGGATTGACGTCTCCGAGGACGACGCAGTCCGAGGACGATACGACCCGTTACCCCGGACCTGCAGGTATTCCGTATGATGACCGGTTCGGAATCCTTTGGCGGAGAAGTCCGGGCATCGTGAGCGGGGCCCTGATGCTGCGCGCTTCTCTCCAGGGTGAAAGCCATGGTGTCGGTCAGCTTCACTTCCACCAGCCTGACGTTGGAATGCCTGGCCAGCAGCTCGTTCAGGGCGACGATTTCATCGGTGCGCAACGACCTCGCCCTGAGATCCAGGATCATCTCCGAATGATGGAAAAAATCGCGGGATTCTTCCAGCCGCTTCCTCATGTAGTCCAGGATGGATTCAAACGGGACCGTGGGATGAGGAACCAGAATGAAGCCCTCACGGCTTGCCTTGACCTGAATGGGAACCGCGTCGTTTGATTTCATGAATTCCCGCAGATTTAGAAATCCCCAGCATTGAACTTACATTCACCTGGAACCGCTTTTGCACTACTCTATATCACTCTGCCGTTTTGGGGGGCAAGAGCCATTGACGCAAATGGACCCAGCTTTTTATGCGCGGGAATTCATTGTCATGCGGGCCGCGGTTCCAAGGCTGATCGAAGAGGAGGGCCTGGATACCTTTGCTCGCCAGGAGCTTGCAGGTTTCAACCCGGTCCTCGATAAAACAGCGCACGCGAAGCTCCTGAAGGGTCTGCAGCTTGGCTTCCGGCGAACCCGTCGCCACGACCCGGATGTCTTCCGCGGCAACTTCGGGCAGATTCATCCTCAGCCATTCAATGATGCTTTCGGGCCAGATGCGGGCCGTTACGAACCGCAGAGGCCCATACTGTGCCAGTTCGGTCAGAACTTCCGGGGCGTCTTTCATCGGCGGGGTCTGGAGGGTATGCTCGTCGTCCAGGGTGAGGCAGATGAGGTCGTCGACGATTTCCCTGCCGATGCCGAGGCAGTCGTACAGGTTGAAGGAGCAGATGTGTTCCTTGGTCATGTAATTCAGACCGTATTTTTCGTGGGCTAACCTGACAAAGACCGCCATCGTATCGGCGACCACTCCGTCGACGTCGAAAGCGAAATCGGTGGGGGGACAGGCTTTTGCCGTTCGTTGAGTTCATGGGCAATCCGTATCCGAAAAACAAACCTGGGCCGGTTCGTCGAAATGGAAATAGATCTCGTACACGCCATCCGCGAGGGACGCGTGCACCATATAGCCCACTTTGTAGAATACGGAAAGCATTCTTCTGTTCGATGCGAGCACATACGCGGTGAACCCGCTTATCCCTTTGCTCCGTGCAATCTCACAAAGGTAGTGCAACAGGAAGGTCCCCACCCCGATGTGCTGCGATTCCGCCGCCACGGCGAAATCCACCTCGGCGATATTGCTCTTCTGGTCCAGGATGTATCGACCCAGGGCCATGACCGTTTCGTTGCCGATGGCCCCCTGGACCCCCACGATCGCCATTTCGTGCTCGTAGTCGATGTTGCACATCCCCTGCGCGTTCCGGTGGGGAAACACCTTCATGGCCGACAGGAAACGGTAGTAAACGTCCTGATCGGGCAGAGCGTAGAAGAATTCCTGCACCGCCCGTTCATCCGTGGGTTTTATGGGCCGGAAGAAGATTTTCGCATCTTCGGAAAAGGCATGGTGGGTTTCATACTGGCCCGGGTACAGCGGTTCATAAACGGGGGGCAGAATCTGGTCTCCGTAAACGTAGTGGAGCTGCTTGGCTTCGTCCAGGATACGTTCCCGGAACTTGGGATGAGCGATATTGATGAGTGCGAGGGCCCGTTCCCGGATCGTCTTCCCATGGAGATAGGCGATGCCGAATTCGGTCACGACGTAGCGCACCGTGCTCCGCGAACTCACCACTCCCGCGCCGCTGGTGAGATGGCTCACGATGCGCGACCTGCGGCCGTCCATGCTCGTCGAAGGGAGCACGATGATGGTCTTCCCCTCGGGGGCGCTGGCGGCCCCGTGCATGAAATCCACGTACCCGCCTATGCCGCTGTGGATGGCGTGGCCGATGGAATCGGCGCATATCTGGCCGGTGAGGTCGATTTCCAGGGCCGAATTGATGGCGACCATCCGGGTGTGCTGGCTGATGAGCCGCCGGTCGTTCACGTAGTCGATGGGGTAGATTTCCACTTCCGGGTTGTTGTGCACGAAGCTGTAAAGATCGGCGCTGCCGACGCATGCCCCCGCGATGATCTTGCCGTGGTGAACCGTTTTCCGCGCACCGGTGACCACTCCCTTTTTGACGAGGTGCAGGTGAGCATCGGTGAGGATTTCCGTGTGAATCCCCAGGTCCTTCTTGTCTTCCAGGTACATGAGCACGGAATTGACGATTCGTCCCACTCCGATCTGAATGGTGGAACCGTCCTCCACCAGGAGCGAAACGTATTTTGCGATTCGTTCGGCGACCGCGCTTCGTTCACGAAAAATGAATTCAATCAGAGGTTCTTCGTATTCCACGAAATGGTGGATTTGGGAAACGTGCAGGAACGAATCGCCGAAGGTGCGGGGCACATTGGGGTTCACCTGGGCCACGACGATCCGGGCTTCTTCCGCGGCAGCCCTGGTGATGTCCACGGCGATCCCCAGGGAACAAAAGCCGTGTTCGTCGGGAGGCGAAACCTGGATCAGGCAGACATCCAAGGTCCACAGGCTGTCGTTGCGGAGCAGGCCGGGGATGGCGGAAAAAAAGATGGGAATGTAATCGGCGAAGCCCTCGTTGACCGCCTTTCTCGATCGCGGCCCCACGAAAAACGTCTTGAGCCTTGCGTGCTTGCGGAGCTCGCTCCAGTCTTCCGGAAGTTCTCCCACGGAGAGGTTCTGGACCAGTTCGAGGTCCTGGTAACGGGGCAGGAGCTTCACAAGGGCGCGGACGAGGACCTGGGGCTCGCCGCAGGCGGAACCGATGAAAATCCGGTCCCCATCCTTGATGGCGGCCCGGAGGACCGATTCCGCGGTCCCCAGCCGCTCGCGGTAATGAATCTTCCATGGCTTGTCGAAAACCATTTTCCCTGGATTCCCCGGCATGTCATACTGAGTTGCGTTCAAAACATAACTGCAATGCCGAACTTTGTAGGATGGGCACCTTGGTGCCCATCGCTTTAGGTGGGCAGCACTACGCTTCTGCCCCCCCTACATTCTGCTCACCGTTCCGTTCGCTGACCAGTATAATCTTGAACGCAATTTCGTATCAGGCCGTTGTTGCCGCACGAAAAAAGATCTTCCCGCACGGTGAGCCGGGCGCCCGGGGCGGACACATGCCCCGGAGGCTTGGGCGTTGTGCGGAGGAAAATACGCCGGATCACGGACAGTACAAAAAGACGGGGGCCCTATGAGCGGGCGTTCCCGTATATGACCGGCGAAGGCGATGGCGCTTGTTTCAGACCGGCCCGCTGAGCAAGAAGGTCGAGATGCAGAGTTGTCCACTCTTCCAGTGCCGGATAAGGTGGATACGCCATTTCTTTTGCTTGAATCAGTTTGAAATAGAAGTTGCAGCGATTGCAGTATTGGATACGGTATTGGGGTTCCGCTTCCACGTACAGGTAGCCGAGTGAGTCGTGGAGGCGGTTGTCACAGTGGCAACACTGGAACCTGTTGAGCCCCCAGACGGTCCCGCACCAGGAGCAGTAGGCCTTGCGTTCGCCTTCCCCTTCGAGAAAGAGAAGGGAAGGAAGCGAGCCGCAGATGGGGCAGTACCCCTTGAGCCAATAGTCCGGCACGGGGAATCGACTCAGCAGTTCCTCCGCGCCCCTTTCGATCGCCGGACGCAGACAGCTCCTTGCAAGAAAGAGGAGCGATGCGACATCGACGCCCCCCGTGTCGACCCATTCTTCCCACGGTTCCATCTCGTGCTGAAGAAAACTCTGCCATATGGCCTTCTTGAGCCCGGGATAAACGGCGAGTGACCGGGAAAGCGCGGAATGAGCCGATTTGATCTGTTCGTTGGCTTCGGGTATGCTTCCGCCGAGCATTGTAAGAAGCGCCCCGGCGGCATGGGCATCGACGGGGAAGTCCCACCGCCGGATCAATGGGAACCCCGCGTCCCATCGCGTTCGAACCTGTTGCGGATCGACCCGGACCGGATCGATATTGAGAGTGTTTCTGCTCGCCGCCCTCAGGAGAAACAGGTCTTCCAGGAAAGGATAGAGATACGCATATGCCGGCTTCTCCGCCCTTGCGAGGGCGAAAGCCTGCCCGATTCGCTCCTTTTCGTGACTGTCCCGCTTCTTCAAGTGCCTCCTTCCTGCTGAAAGGGGAGGCCGGTCGAATATAGCCTCCCCTTTATCATACCAGATTTCACCGGGCCGAGTAAATCAATCTTCCCGGGCCCGCATTCAACCGGAACGTGCCTGCCCGGCTCTTTCGATCCTGTCCCGCACGGACGCCGCAAGGCGGCTTGCGGCCGACTTGCGGTCGATCCCGTGCCCGAGGCATGCGACCGCCGTTTTGGAATACTTTTTCGGATCGTCCACCACGAGGTAAATCACCCGTACCTGGTCAGCGTCGAGGATCTGCGCCTTGGGATACCGGGCCTTGAGTTTTTCCAGGCGGTCCGCGGCAAGGGCAAGCATCTCCTCCCGTTCACCGAAATTGATGGCGGACGTGGGGCAGATCTTCGCGCATGCCGGAATCAACCCGTTGCTCACGCGGTCAATGCACATCGTGCATTTGACGAGGCGGCCGTCCGCGGCCTTCCTCGGAATGTCGTACGGGCACGATTGCCTTACTTCGTCGAAGGGTGCTTCCTTTGTCTTTTCGGTGTAAAAAACCGCCCCCGTGGCTTCGTCGTGCACAACGGAATCACTGACGTAACCTTCTATGGAATCCTTGCACGGAGGTTCCAGGCAATGCCTGCACTGATCGGCGAAGAAATACCAGGCAACCTTGCCGTCGTTGTCCACTTCGCTGAAACGGACCAGTTTGAACGTGTTTTCATCCAGATCGGGAGGATTCTGGTGACTCCCGGTGTTCTTGGTCTGAGAGGCCCCGTTCCGGTTCCAGTTCTTGCAAGCGATCTGGCAACCCCGGCAGGCCGTGCATCGAGTCGTATCGATAAAAAAGCTCTTTCCTGCCATGGCTTATCCTTTCTTCCGAACATTGACCATGAACGCCTTTGATTCCGGAATCCGGGTGTTCGGGTCTCCGGCCGAAGGAGTGAGCAGGTTGGCGCTGTCGCCTCCTCCCGCAGGCCAGACCCAGCCGTAGTGCCAGGGCAGACCCACCTCGTGCACCTCCTGATCGAATATCCTGAACGGTTTGAAGCGTTTTGTAACGATGGCCACGGCTTCGAGGGTCCCTCTCGGAGATTCCACGATCACCATCTCCCCGTTCTTGATCTCCCTCAGCTTCGCCAGCTCTTCGCTCATTTCGACAAAAAGCTGAGGTTCGGCCTCGATGAGCCAGGGAAGCCAGCGCGTGAGCACCCCCGTCTGCCAGTGTTCCGTGACGCGATAGGTGGTCCCCACGAACGGAAACTTGGGATCGCATGACTTGATGATGTCCCGGGCCGTCCCGTAAACGGCCGCAACGGGATTGGTGATCTGCGGCCCGAAGGCGTTCCTGTCCACCGGGCATTCCATCGGTTCGTAATGCTCGGGGAAGGGGCCGTCCTTGAGGCCGGGCCCGAAAATGGACGCGTATCCGTCGGGCTTCATGATATACGCGAGCTTGCCGTCTTCCCTCGACGTTCCGTCCGGGTTCTTCAGGGGATACCATGGCCCGTCCGGCACATCGCCTTTCCATTTCAGCGTCGTGTATTTGCCGTCCTTCACTTCGCCCGCGAACTCGATGACCGCTTTCCCGGGGTTCCACGGTTTTCCGGCGGGATCCACGGACGCACGGTTGTAGATGATCCTTCGGTTGACCGGCCACGCCCACGACCACTTGGGGTAGAGCCCGATTCCGCTGTCGTCGGTCTTGTCCCTCCGGGCCATGTTGTTGCCGTCCTGGTTGTAGCTCTGGCAGTAGATCCAGTTGCCGCACGAGGTTGAACCGTCGTCCCTGAGCATGGCAAAGGCGGGGACCAGTTCACCCTCTTTGTAGGTTTTGTCGCCCACGGTCACGTCTTTGAGCCAGTAACCGTTGATGGCTTTCGCCACCAGGTGGGGATCGAACTTGTGGTCGGTTGAATATTCCCACCGCAGGTTCACGATGGGATCTGGGAATTTGCCTCCCGGCTTCTTGTAGAGCTTCCGGATTTCCTCGAAGAGTTCGAAAATAATGTCGCCGTCCGGCAGGGACTGGCCGGCGGGGTCTTGCGCCTTGTAGCGCCATTGAGCCCATCGGCCGCTGTTTGAAATGGAACCTTCCTTCTCCAGGAAGGCGCAGCACGGAAGGAAAAAGACCTCTGTCCCGATCTTTTTCGGGTCCATGCCGGGGCCCTTCCAGAAGGACGCCGTCTCGTTGTCGAAGAGGTTGACCACGACCATCCAGTCGAGGTTGGCCATGGCGTCCCTGGTTTTGTTCGAATTGGCCCCGCTGCACGCCGGGTTCTGTCCCCAGGAGAAGAATCCCGCCAGTTCCTTCCTGTACATCGCGTCGAACAGGTCGAGCCAACTGTAGTTCCTGCCGTCATCCGGTTTGGGAAGCCAGCCGTAAGCGAAGTCGTTCTCGGGCTTTGCGGCGTCGCCGTACAGCGTCTTGAGGAAACTCACGAGGTATTTCGGCCGGTTCCGCCACCAGTTGGCACTGAGCGGATCCTTGCTGACGGGGGTGTTTTTCTTGTTGTAATCGGCAAGCGTCGCCAGGGAAGACGTCGGGGTCGGCACATACCCGGGCAGGATATGGAACAGCAGCCCCTGGTCGGTCGATCCCTGAACGTTGGATTCCCCGCGAAGCGCGTTGACGCCTCCGCCCGCAATACCCATGTTTCCCAGCAGCAACTGAATGATGGACATGGTCCGTATGTTCTGGACGCCGACCGTATGCTGGCACCAGCCCATGGCGTACATGATCGTCCCGGCCCTGTCGGGCACGCCCGTTGCGGCGTAGGCCTCATAGACCTTGAGCAGATCGTCCCTGGAAGTGCCGGTCACGCTGGAAACGGTGTCGGGGTCATAACGGGAGTAGTGTTTTTTCAGGAGTTGGAATACGCAGCGGGGATCCTGCAGGGAAAGATCCTTCTTGGGTATTCCGTTTTCATCGGTTTCATAGGCCCACGAGGAACTGTCGTAGGCGCGCTTTTCGGCGTTGAACCCGGAAAACAGGCCGTCCTTGAAGTCGAATTTTCCGTCCACGATGTACGAGGCATTGGTGTAGTTCAGGACGTAGTCCTTGAAGTACCTGTCGTTCTCGACGATGTACTTGATCATTCCCCCCAGGAAGGCGATGTCCGTGCCGGACCGCAGAGGTGCGTAAATGTCGGCCTTTGTCGACGTTTTTGTGTAGCGGGGATCGACGTTGATGACAACGGCCCCTTTGTCTTTTGCCTTCATGACCCACCGGAACGAAATGGGGTGGTTTTCCGCCGCGTTGCTTCCCATGATCAGGATGCAGTCGCTGTTTCCCAGATCTATCCAGTGGTTCGTCATCGCGCCGCGTCCAAACGACTCTGCCAGAGCCGCTACGGTAGCGCTGTGTCAGATGCGGGCCTGGTGTTCGATGTACACCAGGCCGATGGAACGCAGCATGGCCTGATACAGCCAGCATTCCTCGTTGTCCATGGCCGCGCTGCCGATGGATGCGATCCCCATGCACCGGTTGACGACCTGCCCCTTGTCGTTCTTTTCGATAAAGGTCGCGTCCCGGGTCTTCTTGACCCGTTTCGCAATTTCCTGGAGGGCCCATTTCCAGTCCTTGGCCACCCACTTGTCGCTGTTGGGTGCCCTGTAAAGGACCTTGGTCGTTCGTTTCGGGTTTTGGGCGAGTTGGTAGGATGCGGCTCCCTTGGCACAAAGAGCGCCGCCGTTGATGGGATGGTCGGCATCCCCTTCCGTGTAGATGACCTGTCCCGATTTCTTGTCAGTGTGACAGATGATTCCGCACCCCACCGCGCAGTAGCAGCAGATGGTGGGGGTTTCCTTGGCGTCTTTGGTGCGCAGCTCCCAGGTATACGCCTCCACCGGGCTGAGATTGAAGCCCATCCCCGTAAGGGCGAGACCCGCCGTAGCTGCGCCAGAGATTTTGAGAAAATCTCTCCGCGTCAGCTTCATGTTCTGCTTCCTTTCTCCGGAAAGCTTTTGATGTGCTTACACAATCAGCCTTACACAATCAGCCTTACACAATCAGCCTTACACAATCAGCCTTACACAATCAGCTCAGTCCGGACGCCCCGACAGCGTGTCAGCAACAGGGGAATTTTCGTCCGCAAGAGGGGAGATGCCCAAATGCAGCAATCCCGTGAATACCCATCGCCTCTTTCCGGCAAACACCCGGCCGCCTCATTGCCGCGCAAGCGGGCGGGGCCTTCCGCCTCGAAACGCCGGTCCCGGGGCTTTCTGCGGAGTACCGAAATGCACGGGCTCCCCGCCGGTTCCCCGGTTTGAAACACGCCGTCACGGGCAAAGCACCTTCCGATCGCCGTCACCTCCTCTCTGTTGTAATAATTTTCACAATTTGATGCCCAGCTAACCCTCGCGGCGACAACGGGGCCGCCGCGCCGGCAACTGCAGGAACTATCCCGAAACCGGGCAGGCACGCGATCTTCCCCTGCTGCCCGTTTCATAAACGGATTGACGCAGACTCTGACGATGAGATTTGCTTTAGTAGTGATAATCTACTTTAGCCCGACTTTAATTGTCAATCGATTATAGTTTTCTTCATATTAAAAAGAACATGATGCCATTGCGGCATTTTCGCCGCCGGAGGCCGGGATCTCCCTGGCCGGGTGTTCTTTGCCCGGCTCCGCAGGAGCAGGACGGGCATTGGCCAAACCGGTGGACACAATGACGCGCGGGAAGTATATTCCCCGGTAGACATCCGTGCTTCAGGTCTCCTCAGATTTTCACGGCGGGATCATTATCTTCAGGTTTTGGGAGGACGCCCCATGAGCAAATACATCCGCATCGACGTATCACTCAAGGCCGTCTACGGTTCGGGCGGGCTGCGATCCGGTTTTCCGAATCTATATAAGCTCCTGGATAGCTACGGCTACACGGTGGTGCTGAGGGACGAACCGGACCCGTATCATCTCGTCGACGTGCTCGGGAGGATAAGAAACGATCCGGCGATCCCCGAAAGCGTGAAAAAACCGATCGTGAGCATGCAAAAGCAGATTGTAAAAGTGCGCGACGAGGCGCGTGAGCTGCTCCTGTCAAACCGATTGAGCGAACTCGACCGGAAGCTTTACCACCTGGAAGACCTGTTGGGGGACCTCGATAAGGGTCTCTGAACTCCGGCATGCCCCGAACCAGCGGTATCCGAACGTAACGCCCCCGGGAGAAGCGGGGACATGCCGGCAAAGAGGCCCCCAATCCTTTGATCGCCCTCAGCAGGGTTGATCCATGATGATCGTTTCTTCCCGTCCCGCGCCGACCGACACGATGGCAAGAGGGACCCCCGCTATTTGTTCGATTGCACGGAGGTAGCGGGCGGTATTTTCGGGCAAATCCGAAAAACGGCGAATGGCGCTGATGTTTTCCGTCCAACCGGGAAACTCTTCGTAGACCGGTTCGCAGGCTTCCATCGCTTCCAGTTCCGGCGGCATCGCGTGCAGCGTTTTCCCTGCGCACCGGTAAGCCGTTGCGATCTTCAGCGTGGGGATTCCCGTGAGCACGTCCAGCTTGGTGATGAGAAGCCCGGACAACCCGTTCAGGCGAATCGCACTTTTTACGGCGACCAAATCCAGCCATCCGCAACGTCGCGCTCTGCCCGTCGTCGCGCCGAACTCGCCTCCCACTTCACGGATCAGTTCACCGGTTTTGTCCAGAAGTTCCGTCGGAAACGGACCCTCGCCCACGCGCGTGGTATAGGCCTTGACCACGCCGAGCACCGCGTCGATCCCCGTGGGGCCGATCCCCGAGCCGCAGCCGGCATTGGCCGCAACCGTATTTGAAGATGTGACGAAGGGATAGGTCCCGTGGTCGATGTCCAGTTGGGTCCCCTGGGCGCCTTCGAACAGGATGCTCTGCCCCTCTTGAAGCGCGTTCTGCAGGCGTTCGGAAACATCCCCCGCAAAGGGGGCGAGCTTTTGCCCATAGGACAGGTATTCCCGCTCGACGGCTGCCGCGTCGATGGGTTCGACCCCGTAGAACTGCTGCAGGAGGAAGTTCTTCTCTTCCAGGTTGTGCCTGATCTTGGCCTGGAGCGTCCTGGGGGTCAGAAGGTCATGGATCCTGATGGCGCATCTCGCCGCCTTGTCTTCGTAGCACGGTCCGATTCCCCGGCCGGTAGTCCCGATCTTTCCCTGCCGCTTCCCGCTTTCCCGGGCAACGTCCATGGCGCGGTGATACGGCATGATGACATTGGCGTACCGGCTGATGACGAGGTTTTCCGGGGAAACGGGCACATCGCAGCTCTTCAGTTTGTCCATCTCCTGGATGAGCACTCCCGGGTCCACCACGACCCCGTTGCCTATCATGCAGACTTTCCCCCGATGGAGAATGCCTGAAGGAATGAGGTGAAAAATGTATTTCTTGCCGTTCACCACCAGTGTGTGGCCTGCATTGTTTCCGCCCTGAAAACGAACGACATAATCCGCTTTTTCCGTGAGCAGGTCGACGATCTTGCCTTTCCCTTCATCGCCCCACTGAGTCCCGATGACAACTATGTTGGCCATGATATTCCCTCTCCAGGATATAGACTTTACTGACTGCGTTGAGCCTTTCCCGAAAATCCCCGCGTTTTTCCTCCGCTTCATCGCGCAAAAGGAGCGGGCGGACTCACGGACTTCCGGGCCACAATATCAGAGTCCCGGCGGCGTTCCCCACCAGGTGGGGCAGGGGAGGCCAAGCAGGGAAAGCAACCGGCGGGATGCAGCCCTTCCCTCCGGTCAACACCACAATTTTCAGCCGTCGGCACAGCATTCACCCGGGTCGCAGATTCGCTGAAAGTTCCTTCGTCTGCAACCGGTCCTTCCGGGTGATGCGGATTCCTGGGATGCGGTGCGGCGGTTTACCCACATACAATAAAAACTTGCGGTTTCTTTTGACCGCATGGTCCGGCACGGTCGAAACCCCACGAATCCTTCGACCGGGTCGAGAGGCATATTTCCCTCTGTCAGCGTGCGGTTATTGTCGCGTGCCGGATTGAACTAGTAAGATGTGTAGCGGAAAATGGCGCGGCTGTCAAATACAGTCCGACCCCGCTCAGCCCCGAAACGTGCCCGGAAATGGCATACCCGTGGAGAAGGTCGAAACCTCTCTCGTCGACCGGGATGACACTCACCCGGTCGGGATCGGTCGCCCCTCGCCTCGAAGGGCCCGTTCCCGAAACGTGGATCACATGCTTCGGAGCCGTCGGATTCGTTCCTCGATGGGAGGATGCGTGCTGAAAAGGTTGGCCATGGTCTGGCCTGAAAGCGGGTTCACGATGAACAGGTGCGCCGTCGACGGCTTTGCGTCTTCCATGGGGATCTGCCGGGAAGCCGCTGAAAGCTTTTCCAGCGCCCGTGCAAGGGACCCGGGGCTGTGGGAAATCCGGGCTCCCGTTTCATCTGCGAGAAATTCCCTCGATCTGGAAATGGCCAGTTGAATCAGAGTGGCCGCGACTGGGGCAAGAATCGCTGTGACGAGGAGCGCGAAGATTCCGCCGCCTCGGTTTTCGTCGTCACTTCCCCGGAAACCTCCGAACATTGCGGCCCTTGCGGCCTGGCCCATTCGGAGAGATAGTCATTTGTCAAATTGAAACGGATATCTACGAATCGCATACGAACTCCTGAGAACAACCCACTGAACAGCTTGGAAAGCAGCGATCTGGTGGCTTTTTCAATTTGAGGAGCAAAAATATGGCCACTTCGATGGAGTGGAGTGCGACAGCGGCATGATTGAGGCGCCCCTGAGAAACGGCATATCTCCCCTTTCCTCCCTTACCCCCATTTCAAGATCACGGCCAGCCGGCAAAACCCACACAGAATGACTTCTCACGGGCTCACAATGTATCATGGGTGTCAGCCCCTTGCTTTTTCTCTGGGCAATCAGGTCCCTGACCATCTGCGTACGGGGAGAGGTTTACCGATTCGAAGCTGATGACCGCGCTATTCAGGATATTTGTCAGCGAATGAGCCCGACATGCAGTTATGAGGCAAATTTATCAGTATAGTTCGTAAAGAAAACATACATTTTTGGGCAGAGTTCGCTATCAGACCTTATAGAGTGCCAAGGTAAGTGAGGCGGCGGTTTTCCATTTCCAGATTTATTCTCTCAAATTGGCAGCATCCGGAATCTTTCTCAACGGAAAGAATATTCCGAACGGGTGATATCCCGGTTGACGCCATTCGGGGGTAATCGTATCCTGCTGCCGTACCACAGGTGTTTAAAATAGGGTGGAGTGATCGAACTGGTGGGCATGAGTCGAGACGTGGGGGGATGTCGCCGGATGATCAAACGCCTTTTGTCATGCCAATGGGATCTAAGAGAACAAGAAAAATGACGGATATCGTAGACAAAGAGACGCGAAGTAGGATGATGTCGTCGGTTCGGGGGAAGAACACGAAGCTCGAGATCGAGATCCGGAAGCGTCTCTTCGCACAAGGCTTTCGCTATCGTCTTCACGCCCGCAATTTACCTGGAAGGCCGGACATGGTGCTTCCCAAGTACTCTGCTGCCGTTTTTATTCACGGGTGCTTCTGGCACTCTCACGGGTGTGCTCGGTCTACTATCCCTGGAAATCGTAAGGAGTGGTGGCGAAAGAAACTGCAGAGCAACAAAGTCAGAGATGCAAAAGCTCTGGAAGGGCTTCGCCGCGATGGCTGGCGTGTTCTGGTTGTGTGGGAGTGCTCTGTGCGCAGACCCGGCATCGATCGTAAAGAGGCCCTCCATCTTGTCTGTCTTCGCGCGGGGGAGTTTCTGCGATCAAAAAGGAGTTCACTAGAGATTTCGGGTCCGCTGCCGAAAGTCGTGCCGGAAAGGCAGGTGGTCTCATGAAGAAGCGAGGAAAGGGATTGTGTCACTGATCCGCCTTTATGATTTTTTTTCAGGTTGTGGGGGAACAAGTGTCGGTTTCCGGCAGGCGGGTATCCAGCATGCGTTAGCGGTTGACTCATGTCCTGATGCCATAAAGACCTATCAAAAAAATTTCCCTGAGGTTCCGGTCATAACCGAACCTATCGAAACGATTGATGCTGACCGTATCCCGGCATACTATAGTAAGGGGCCGGAAGTGAAGCTATTCTGCGGTTGTGCACCATGTCAGCCATTTACCAGGCAGAAGACGAATACGAAGAGAGAAATATCCAATGATGAAAGGCGTGGCCTGCTGACGCACTTTGCGAGAATCGTCCACGCGTGTTTGCCGGAACTCATCTTTGTCGAGAACGTGCCCGGCCTGCAAAATGTTTCTCTTGAGGATGGCGGGCCGTTCTCGTCATTTGTCGATCAACTCAAGCGAGACAACTACTCGCTCGCCTTTGGTGTGATCGCAGGCCAGGATTACGGGGCTGCACAGGTTCGTAGGCGCTTGATGCTCGTAGCGAGCAGGTTGGGGGAGATTACTTTGCCTGAACCTACGCATGGGCCAAAGAAGTCAAAACCATATGTAACGGTGCGCGATGCCATTAGCAGCTTTCCTCCTGTCGAGCACGGTACAGAGCACCCGGACACGAAGAATTACCCTAACCACCGAGCGTCCGCGCTGTCAATATTAAATCTGGAGCGTATCAGGCAAACTGGAACTCATGGACGGCGAGACTGGCCTGCGAGACTTTTGCCAAACTGCTATGCCAAGAAAAAAAACGGCAGACAGTATTGCGGACATTCAGACTGCTATTCGCGACTTGCCTGGGATGAGCCTGCACCTGGGCTCACGACACGTTGTATCAGCTATTCTAACGGGCGGTTCGGGCACCCGGAGCAAGACCGCGCGATCACGGTCAGGGAAGCTGCAAGACTACAAGGCTTCCCGAATAATTTTGTTTTTACCGGCTCTCTTAATTCCATGGCTCGTCAGATCGGCAATGCGGTTCCCGTACCGGTTGCGGAAGCATTCGGCAGGCATTTCCTAGAGCACGTCAAAACGGCGGATTGGCATAATGGCTAGATTTCGGACCAAGGCAAGAGCGGTGGACATGCTCGGGAGGCAACAGATCGCCGATGCATCCACCGCGATCAGTGAGTTGTTCAAGAATGCACATGACGCATACGCCGATCATGTGGAAGTGGATTTCTTCAGATCTGATGCTCTCTTGGTGATTCGCGATGATGGGGTCGGAATGACGTCCGACGAATTCGAGTCGAATTGGTTGGTCTTGGGAACCGACAGCAAGGTCTCTTCCGTAGCAGGGACGGAATCCTACCGTCCTCCCGACAAGCCCGAACGCGCTATTATGGGAGAAAAGGGCATCGGGCGTCTTGCTATCGCTTTTCTCGGTCCGCAGGTACTAGTTCTTACTCGCTCAAAGAAGGACGGCAAAAGCGACACTCTCATCATGTGCTATGTCCACTGGGGATTATTCGAACAGCCTATCTTGAATCTCGAAGATATTGAGATTCCCATTCGGTGTGTAGCGGGGGGACAGATCCCATCTCCTCAAGATGTTACCGAATTACTGAAGGAGAACATTTTAAATGTAGAGAGGCTCCAGAAGAAATTCCCGAAGTGCGATCTCCAGTCCGTCTTTGAAGACCTTGCCGATTTTCAGGTGGATCCGCAAGACTTTGAACAATCTATCAAAGGCCTCTCTCTTGCAAACCACAAGAGCGGAACGCATTTTTATATAGCACCCGCACATGAGACCATTTTGGCTGATATCAGAGCCGAAAAAGATTCCCATTCAAAGGAATTCAGCAAGTGTCTCATCGGGTTTTGCAATTCAACTTTCGCAGAGGATAGTTCTTCTCCCATTACGACGGCATTCAGGTTCTGGTCAACGAACAGCTCCTACGAGGATTTGATCGGACCTGGTGAGTTCTTTACGAAGACGGACTTGGCACTTTCAGACCAGTTCGTTAGTGGCATGATTGATGAGGACGGTCAGTTCAGGGGAACCGTTCGGGTGTACGATCAGGTGTACACGGATCACATTATCTCTTGGAAGGATGGAGGAGGGAAACCCATAGCCTGCGGTCCTCTGAGGGTTGAATTCGGATACTTGCAGGGGGTTCAGCGCGAAAGCATGGCCGATCCCGATGATTTCTCGCGTTTGAACCGAAAATTAAATCAAATTGGTGGATTGTATGTTTACCGTGATCGAATACGGATTCTTCCCTACGGCAATTCCGATGTCGATTGGCTCGATATTGAATTGCGGCGGGGAAAGGGTCTGACATATTACTTCTTTTCATATAGGCGCATTTATGGCGCAGTGTGCCTTACAAGGAAAAGAAATGCAGCGCTACGAGAAAAGGCCGGTCGTGAAGGTTTTCAGAAAGACATGGCCTACAGGCACTTCAAGAGCGTATTGGAGAATCTGTTCATCCAGCTAGCAGCCGATTTCTTTCGGAAGGAGGCGCCGCTCGGCGGGTACTTTCAAGAGCGCAAAGACGAACTGGACAGGTTGGAGCGAGCCCGTCGAAAACGAGAACAACAGACAACAACGAAGCGTAGTAATCTTGCCGGCGCTCTCGATGTATTTTTCTCTAAAACGAATGAGAACATTCCAGAGTCTGAAATCGCTGCGCTCAGACACCACGTGCAATCTAGGATGAAGCTTGCTTCGGAAATGCCTGATCCTGACGACGCATCACGTGAGTTACTCGAGGCAGAACGCGAAGCCAATCAGAAGCTTACCGAACTGCGCACGGCATATAACGTTACCCGTCCTCGTGGTGTCGGTTTAACAAAGCAGCTAGCGAGAGACTGGGAGGCGTACCAGCGAGAACAAGCCAGGCTTGAGAGTGAAGTCTTCGCTCCGTTCGCGAAGGAAGTCGGCGAGAAGCTCGGAGTCATGGCTGCGCAGGCCAAAATCTATATTGATCAGCGCCGCCGACTTCAGGACCTTATTCAGCAAATAGCTAATGGGCAGAATGCCATAATGCGATCTGAGGCAAAGGCACTGCAGCAGACAACGGGCCATACACGCCGAGCGGCTGTCAACACGGCTCGATCCGCCCTAAGGGAACTGCGCGACACGATTGAGGCAGTTAAAGATGATCTTGCTCACCGAGACCTTAGCGATCTGTTGCCTGAACAGATTGAGGATATCCGCTCGAATTACGAGCAACGAATTGATACTGTTGCCTCAAAGAATGCGGAGACTCTGGGGAGCGTTCGCGAGTTGTTGGCGGGAATTGCTGAAAGCCTCGAGCAGAGCATGGATATCAGTCAGCTCGATATGGCCGAAGCCATGGAGACAGAGCTTCAGTCGCTCCGCGAGCAAACTGATACCGATGAGGAGTTGGTCCAGTTAGGACTCGCAGTAGCTGTGATCAACCATGAATTCGTGGCGGCGATCAAAATGATACGGAGCCAATTGCGCGAACTCCGCTCGTGGGCGCGGGCCAATGATGATCTTCTTCCAATTTACCAAGAGATCCGGGCGAATTTTGATCACTTGGATGCGCATCTCAACCTGTTCACTCCGCTCCAGCGCCGGCTTTACCGAGAGCGGATTGACATTCACGGAAAGGAAATTGCCCATTATGTTCGCGCTCTGTTCAGCGTTCGCTTTGAGCGACACCACATTCGCCTGGTTACAACGCAGGCCTTTCTCGACAGCAAAGTTCATAGCTATCCCTCTACAATTTACCCCGTATTCGTTAACGTCATCGACAACTTTGTGTTCTGGTTAAAAGATCAATCTGGTGAGCGTGTGATATCGTTTGATTGCACTGGTAGGGAATACCACATCGGAAATAACGGACCACCCGTCCATAAGCGGGACGCGGAAGCAATCTTCGAACAGGGGTTCTCTCGGAAGCCTGGCGGACGGGGTCTCGGTCTTTACATTTCTAAAAAGGTGCTACGAAAAGAAGGCATGATGCTTGAACTTGATTTGCAGCACGATCCGAACGCAGGTGTTCGGTTTAATATCTCGTGGGGAGGCGGTGATGACTGAAAGCATAACTGCGTTCGACAAATTCATCCTTGAGTCTGCGGAGCAGTACCTCCATACTGTTGTACTGATTGACGATCGGATCTATGAAAGCAAGACAGGAAACGTGCCAGCACCTTTGACAAAGCCACAGACAAAACTCAGAAAGGCAGCTTTGAAAAGTGCGATGCCAGCGTCTAATAAGAAAAGCGAGAGAATTGAAGAGAGTAGGGATTCCGATAAACCTGATGAAGTGTCTTTCCACGATGTTCAGAACAGTTTTGCAAAGAAGCGCATCATCTGCTCTCTCTACCAGCCGAAAAAGGAGGCATCCTTCAGCCTGCGCTCAGAGGTCTACAGTCTATGCTCTGCTGCTGATGTTGTCGTCGTTGATTGGGATTTGCATGGCAACCCGGGAGTCAAAGCAACAGAACTCGTGGTAAATCTGATTGAGCAGAGCAGGCAGGAAGTTCCTCACCAGTTGCGGTTAATCTTAATATATACGATGGATCTCAATTTAGGATCAGTGTCTAACAATATCTACGAGAGTCTTGCATCTCGGATTGGAGAACAATCCATAAGTGTCGAAAAAGGGAGTAAAGGATTGGTCCTCATGACAGATAACTCGCGCGTGGTCGTCCTAGGGAAACGACCCAATACATCGTTGCCGCAGTATTCAGGCTTTTTTGTGCCTGAAAAGGAGTTGGCGCAACGTACGATCAGTGAGTTTTCGCGTCTTGCTTCAGGCTTATTGCAGGCAATCGTTCTTCGCGGAGTCGCGAATCTTCGTAAAAACAATTGCCGCATACTCATGCGATTCCATCGTGACCTCGATGCGCCTTTTCTTGCACATCGGGCTCTCTTGCTCCCTGATGAAGCTTTCGGCCAAATCATCCCATTATTGACTGACGAGCTACGGGCAGTGATCGAAGACACCGTAGGGGAATACCCTCTTGGGACTGGTTCTACAGTCGAACGAATTGTTACTGATTGGTGTGTAACACATTGGAAACCCGGCAGCAGCCCCCAATTGAATGTCGGTGACGGAGCCGATGCTTTGGAGTTTGTGAAAGATGTTTTCTGTAATGGGCCGGCAATGAAAAAAGACTATTCCAAAGTTCAGAAAAGCGATGTACCTGGGTTGGTAGAAAAAAAAGGCAATAAGCATCCAAGGTGGAATGAGAAAAAAGGCGTGAAGGTGGCAGAATATCTCACGGGTGATTCTAACAGAGGTTTTTGTCACGAGATGCTGAGTTCTTTGATGAGCCAGAGGATTGCTTATGAGAATACGCGTAGGGCGTTACACCTCGGGGTAATTCTGAGACAGGTGAAAGAAAGCGGGAGATATATGCTTTGCCTACAGCCCGTTTGTGACAGCGTAAGGATTGATGGAGAGGCACGAACATTTATCTTTTGTTTTCTGGATGTGCCAGTTGCTGGGAAACCCTTCACTCATGCTGTTGTGGATCTCAAACGCAATCCCATTCAACTTGCCTACAAACCAAGGGTATCCAACTGTTATGTCACTAATTTCACGACTGGAGCGGATGCCGTATGCCCCACAAAGGACAACCAAGGGCGATTCATTTTTGAAGACGAAGGCAAAAACAAGTATGAATGGATTGCAGAACTGAAAACGGAGCACGCCCAACGTGCAGCCGAGGAATTTGGGCGCACATTGTCACGTGTTGGCTTAACCGAGTCAGAATGGTTGAGGCTAAAGGCAAAATAGACTCTTGAGGGAGATCTCGATAGATTTTCGGTAGTGTAAAGAATTTTTCGCTTTTTGTCAGCAGAGTCCCAACGCGGTTTAGATGGCCTCAGTCATTTCTTGTAATCTCTCCAGGTCGAGTTCCCTGAGCAATTCCATATTCAGGTATCGTCTTGATCCCCATTGTGTTCCAGCGACGTGTCGCAGTCTGGCCGCACACAGCATCAGGGCCGAGTGGCCATCGGGGAAAGCGCCGACCACCCTCGTGCGTCGGCGAATTTCCTTCATGATCCGCTCCAGGGCGTTGTTGGTTCGAATCCGTGTTCGATGCTCCCTGGGGAAATCGTAACAGGTCAGGGTTTGGCCGATGGACTCCCGGACCTTCCTGGCCGCCTCTTTGAGTTTGCAGCCCTCAAGCTTCCCGCAGACGAGTTCGGCTTTGTGCATCGCCGCTTCCTTATCTTCCGAGGCGTGAATGGCCTTGAGCATCGCCGCCACTTCCCGCATCCGGCTTCTTGGCACGACGCTGAAAACGTTCCGGTAGAAGTGCACCGTGCAGCGTTGCCACTTGCTTTCGGGATAGAACTCGGCAAGGGATTCGACAAGCCCCAGGCAGGCATCGGTCACAAAGAGCCGCACTCCCAGAAGACCCCGCTCCTTGAGATGCCGAAGAAAACTCGACCACCCGGCCTTGTCCTCTTTGGCCCCCTCACAAATCCCGAAAATCTTGCGAAACCCCGCGGCACTGACGCCGATTGCAACCAGGACCGAGACATTGCTCACTTCACCGGCCCAGCTTCGCTTGAGCACGATCCCATCCAGGTAAACGTAAGGAAATTGATCTTCAATGGGGCGATTCCGCCATGCTTCGATCTTTTCGTAGACCTTCTTGTTGAGGTTGCTGATCGTGCCGGGGCTCACTTTCGTTCCCCAGAGGGCCTCAGTGATGTCCTCGATGCGGCGAACCGAAACCCCCGCCAGATACATTTCGATCAGCGCCTCCTCAACCGAGGCTTCGCTTCGCCGGTAACGCTCGATGATGGCCGTCTCAAAGGTCTGCTGCCGAAGTTTCGGGACCCTTAAAGCCACGTCTCCGGCCCTCGTTTGAAGCTTCCTCTGGTAATGCCCCGCGCGGGTATCCGTCCTCGCCTCGTTTCGCTGATACTTCTCAGCATTGCAGAGCCGGTCCGACTCGGCTTCGAGCATCTGATTCAGGCTTTCCTCCACCGTGCTCCGAACCATCTCTCCGAGGTGGTCGAGCACAACGGCCTCATTCAATTGAATCATCTTTTCTCGAGTTGGTGTAGAATCCTTCTTCACGGCAGTTTCCTCCTTTTTCGGGTGAATTGGTTTTTCGCAGATTCCATTCTACCCGCGAAGGGGGCACTGCCGTACCCCCAAAAAGCGAAAAATATTATACGTTATCCGCTTTCTTTCTCTGCCCCAGAGCCATGCAGAAATCATTCATGACAAATTTGCTCTCCATCCTTTCCTGCATTGACCAGCCAATCACTTTGCGGGTGAAAAGGTCCATGACTACAGGCCAGGTACAATCATTCCTCTGCAGCGTGGATGTATGTCAATCAACCCCGGCTCTATTACATGCTTCGGAGCCGTCGGATTCGTTCCTCGATGGGAGGATGCGTGCTGAAAAGGTTGGCCATGGTCTGGCCTGAAAGCGGGTTCACGATGAACAGGTGCGCCGTCGACGGCTTTGCGTCTTCCATGGGGATCTGCCGGGAAGCCGCTGAAAGCTTTTCCAGCGCCCGTGCAAGGGACCCGGGGCTGTGGGAAATCCGGGCTCCCGTTTCATCTGCGAGAAATTCCCTCGATCTGGAAATGGCCAGTTGAATCAGAGTGGCCGCGACTGGGGCAAGAATCGCTGTGACGAGGAGCGCGAAGATTCCGCCGCCTCGGTTTTCGTCGTCACTTCCCCGGAAACCTCCGAACATTGCGGCCCATTGGGCCATATTGGCAAGAATCATCACCACGCCGGCCAGGGTTGCCGCTATGGAACTGACCAGGATGTCACGATTCAGGACATGACCCAGTTCGTGGGCGAGCACGCCCCTGATTTCCTCGGGAGTCAACAGGCGCCAGAGTCCTTCGGTGACCGCGACAACAGCGTGTTCGGGATTTCTGCCGGTTGCGAATGCGTTTGGAGCCGCTTCGGGGATCATGTAGATCCGCGGCATGGGGAGGTTCGCACTGGCGGAGAGTTCCTTCACGATCCGGTAGAGCTGCGGCGCCTGGCTCTCGTCCAGGGGCTGCGCCCTGTACATCGCCAGTACGATTTTGTCCGAAAACCAATAACTGCCCACGTTCATGACCATGGCCAGCACAAAGGCGACCATCATGCCCTGATTGCCGCCGAATTGCTTTCCTATCCAGATAATCAAAGCGGTAAGTACGGCCAGTAATACCGTCGTACGCAGCCTGCTTCCCATTTGTCCAAGCCTCCTGACTGAAATCGATTCAAACCCCCCGTCAGCCGAGCCGATTGAACGGTGAAACCTCACCGTCCCCGGGGCAAATGACGGCATTCGGAGATGAGGGCCCTTCAAGTCCCGACCGGCCGCCGCCGATCATTCGGCGCGCACCGAGATCTTGCGGGCGGAGTCGGCCCGAACACGGCCCCTGGGGATTTCAACGGAAAGGACCCCTGCCTGGAGCACGGCCTTTGCCGAATCGGTTTCACAATCGGCGGGAAGCATGAATGTCCTGGTAAAAAAGCCGCCCATGCGCTCACACAGGGCGAGACGGCTCGAATCCGTGCCCGCCGGGACGCTTTCTCTTCTGCCCCGGATCAGCAACCTGCCTTCAGCGACTTCCACCTGCAGGTCGCGGTCCTTCACTCCGGGCAGATCGGCAAACAGCCGGAACGAATCTTCGGTTTCCAGAACGTCCATGGCCGGTTCCCATTCCTGCTCGGTCCGGTCCGTGCCGTGCTCATCGGAGGCCGGAGCCTCAAAGCTTTCGGCGTACAGCGAATCCATCCGCCGCTTCATTTCCTCAAGTTCGTTCAACATCGCGTTCCTGACAAACTCGACCACCGGTAACCTCCCATTACAAGCCCCTGTCTCCCGAACGGATCGTACCCGGAAACGCCGGTCCCCCTGTGCACAATCCTCATCCCCGCATCGTCTTTTCACGGCCGGGCCGCACGCGGCAACGCCCGTGTCGAACCGGAGCGCAACACCGCTGCACCGGCACGACAGGCCGCCGAATACCGCAATCCAACATATCATAATGCCTGGATAAACACCAGATTGACAAACCGGGCCCCGCCGGGCACCTTGAAACTAAGTGAGAAACCGTTTTGTGTCAAGAGAAGCTCGATTCCGCGGGACCTTGACTGATTGCGCCCGAAGTATAACTTGTGCGGGTATTTCCTGAATAATGGTTGTGGAGCAAGCGGGGAACATGTTAGTGTTTCACGGGTCAAGGCGAAGCATCTGCACGGCATGATAACATAACGATTATACTGACAATCGCAGGAGAGGCAGAACAGGTCATGCGTTATTCGGATTATTTTATTCATACGCTCTACGAGGTCCCGAAAGAAGCTGAAACCCCGTCGCATATATTCCTTTTGCGGGGATCGTACATCCACCCGGTCGCGGCCGGCGTCTATTCCCTTCTGCCGCTCGGGCACCGGGTCGCGGAAAAGATCAAGAATGTCCTTCGCGAGGAATTGAATGCGATCGGGGGAATGGAAATCACCATGCCGGTCCTGAACCCCGCAGAACTGTGGAAGAAATCCCGCCGTTACTACGATATCGGGCAGGAGTTGTTCCGGATCAAAGACAGGAAGGACAGAGACTTCGTCCTGGCGATGACTCACGAAGAGGTGGTGACGGAAATCGGAAAGCAGTTTCTGCGTTCATACCGGGACCTGCCCGTGATGATCTACCAAATCCAGACGAAAATCAGGGATGAGGCGCGCCCTCGCGCCGGTTTGCTGAGGGTCCGCGAATTTTTTATGAACGACGCCTACAGCTTCCACACGGACTTCGAGGACCTGGACGCGTATTATCCCAGGATTTTCAATGCATACCTCAGGATCTTCACCCGGTGCGGTCTCAAGTCGATTCCCATTGAAGCGGATTCGGGCATCATGGGCGGCACGGGTTCTCATGAATTCATGCTTGAGTCCCCCTACGGAGAAGACCGGTTCGTGCTCTGCAGCCACTGCGACTATCGCGCCAACACCGAAAAGGCCGTAGGGCTGAAGCTTCCGCCGGAAGGCCTTCCCAATGTGCCTCCACCCATGCGCCCGGTGCCGACCCCGAACGTCAAAACCATTGCGGACCTCATGAAACGTTTCGATTCCGGCGAGGACCACTTCCTGAAGACTGTCGCCTACGAGGCGGACGGGGAGCTGGTTCTGGCCGTCATACGCGGCGATTTCACGGTATCCACGACCAAGTTCACCAATTACCTGAAAGCGACCAAGCTGGAGTTTGCTTCGGAAGGACTCCTGTCTTCGAAGGGCCTTTTCCCCGGTTTCCTTTCTCCCGTGGGAGTGAAAGACATCCGAATCGTCTTCGATTCCTCGGTCGGGGAAGGGATTCCGTTCATTGCCGGCGGCAACGAACCCGATGTTCACCTGGAGCATGTAGTCTCGGGACGCGACTTCTTCGTCAAAGAGATGACGGATATCGCTGAAGTCCGTGAAGGGGACCGATGCGCCAAATGCGGGCAGGGCGTTCTGCAGATCCGGCGCGGAATCGAACTGGGACATACTTTCAAACTGGGCACCAAGTACACGGCCCAGGACAGCATGGATGTCACGTACCTCGACGCCAACGGCGGACATCAGAGGGTGATCATGGGATGCTACGGAATAGGAGTCGAACGCCTGATGGCATCGGCCGTGGAACAGTGGCACGATGCGGGAGGCATGATGCTCCCGATCGGCATCGCTCCCTTTGAGGTCATCCTGTGCGCTCTCGGGAACAAGCCCGAAGTGGCTCAAATGGCCGATGAAATCCACAAGGAGCTGACTCCGCGCTATGAGGTGATCTACGACGACCGGGATGAATCTCCGGGGGTCAAGCTGAAGGATGCGGATCTCCTGGGCATTCCCATTCGCGTAGTCGTGAGCCAGAAGCTGTTGAAAGAGGGAAAGGTTGAAGTCAAGGTGAGAAGAAGCGGGGAAGTGACCATCTGTCTCCGGGCGGAACTTCCGGCGCTGCTGGAAAAGATCGTGGCCGAACTTCAACCTTGCCTCGACGGGTTGCCCTACATGCCGGAATAGCCCATTTCAATGCTGCTCGCCGGTTTTTACGCTCGCCTTCACTTTGCCGTTCGGAATGGAGGGGAAGACCTCGTGGCTTCTGACGGTTTTCCCTGCCCCGGCACGGACGAATGCACTTTCGCGGGCGGTTCGTGCGCTCATGGAGCCTCACGGGGCGCATGAACGAGGATGTCCGCGGTACCGGTCAACGGGTGTGAATGAAGCGAACGGTGAGGACCCGACGAAGGTCCTCCGAAAGGAGCAGGAGATGGCTCGTTTTAGGACACTGGTGGGGGTGGCGGTCTGTGCTGGACTTTTGCTGATTTCGGGCTTCGCGGTCGCACGGCCTTCCGGACCGGGGGGTGATCCCCGGTTCGACCGGATGGACCGCAACGGCGACGGAAGGATCAGCCACGACGAATACATGGCGGTCGCAAGAGAGCATGCCGAAAAACTGTTCAACACGATAGACGTCCAGCATCACGGATTCATCACCAGGGAGGACATCCGGGCCGCACGGGACGCCATGATGAGCCGCCGCGGCAGGCAGGCCCCGGCCGGCGGACCGTGGAAATATCTCGAAGATAACTTTGCCGTCATCGATGCCAACCGCGACGGGCGGATAACCCGCGACGAATTCCTTGCCGACGCCACGGCGCGGGCGGAAAAGTCCTTCGCAAGGCTGGATGCCAACGGGGACGGCTACATCACCAGGGATGAATACAAGGCGGCCCGGGACAGGATCCAGCAAAGACAGTCCCGGCAGATCCAGGACACGGATCCCATGAACCAGTAGCCGGGACGGCGGCACGCCGTGGGCCTCGCGTCATTTTCTGCCCAGCGCCTTCATGATGGCCCTGTCGATGGAGAGACCGCCACTTCCATGGAAAAGCAGAAAGAGGCACATTCCGAGGACCAGGATGTGGTACTCGATGCCTTCCCCTTTCTGCTGGCCGTACCAGTTCATGAAAAAGCCGTTCTGGATGTGGTTCATGTTCGCGCAGATCACCATCGAGCAAGTCAGGCCCAAGGCGGTGAGCCTGCTCAGAAACCCGACGACGAGCCCGATGGACCCGAGAAATTCCAGAACGAGCAGGATGACGACGGACCAGAGAGGGAAGTGAAGCTTTTCGGTAAAGATTTGGATGGTCCCGGCCATGCCGGGACCGCCAAACCAGCCGAGCACCTTTTGTGCGCCATGGGGGAATATCGCAATTCCCAGGGCGAGCCTGATGAAGATCGTGGAAACGTCGTCGCCGGTGGTAAAAAGCAGCCTGATCATTTCAAGCCTCCTCCTTTTGCGTGTCATGTCGTCGACGGTCTGGATTGGCCGCTCTCTTTAAGGACGGTTCCAGTTACGGCCTTGTCGTCAACGCATTCTCCCGTGCGCATGCCCTGGCAACTCATTGAATTTCCCGCCGTCAAGCGGCAAAAAATCGGACCGTGACACAGCCTCGCTACAGTAATCGAACCAGGAGCAGCCGTTTTGTACCGGCCGTTGTTTTCACACGGTCATCGAGCCGGTATCCCACCACCCAGCAGATCTTCTCCTGATCGCACAATAGGGGGACGGTCCCGCGTTCGGACCTCGGCACCTTGGAATCAGTGAAAAAATCCTGGAGCTTCTTCGACCCGGAAAGGCCGAGGGGGCGGAATCGGTCCCCGGGCTTCCATGTCCTGAGGACCATGGGCCAGTGGACCATGTCCGCATCGAGCACCGCCGTATCGAAGGCCGCCGGGGCTTCGACGGTCGGCGGCCCGGCGCGGTTTTCAACCCGGATTTCCATCCTGGAATAAACCCTGCCCGGTTCCCGCCGGCAGCGGCAGTCGTATGTTCCCGGACCCGGAAGCGTTTGTTCCTCCGTTTGTTGAAACCATTCCGTGAAGCCCCCGGGTGAAAAGAGCATGATTCGACCGCTTTCGGCGATCCCTCGCATGCCTCCCGGCAGGTGCACGGTCCCGCCCGTCCCGGTTTTTAGCGCAATCGTGTCCAGGGCCAGGATGTGGGCTGCGGAAATTCCCGTGAGACCGCCCTTCAGGGTGCGAATCGCTTCCCGGTGGAGCCTTCTTCGCAGCGCGGGATGCAGCCGCGAGAGGACCCGGGCGTCCATAACGACCCGGACCGGCGATTGTTCCATGCAAACCGACGGCCATGCGTCTTTTACCCGATCGGCCCACCAGTCGTCCTCCTCGCGTGCGAGGTCGGCGTGCCGTGCAAGCGTGCGCGCAATATCCGGGTGGAAGTATTTCCTGAGCAGCGGAAAGACTTCGAGCCGCAGGGCGTTGCGCTGGGTGAAGGCCTGCAGATTGGACGAATCTTCCCGGAAGTCCAGGTTCGCCGCCCGCAGATAGTCCAGGATCTCTTCCCGGGCGGCAAACAGGAGAGGACGGACGATGGAATTGCCGGCCGCCGGGAGCATTCCAGCCAGTCCCGAGGGACCGGTGCCCCGGAGGAGCCTGAGCAGAAGTTCCTCCGCCTGGTCGCTGGCGGTGTGGCCGAGGGCGAGCTTCTGCGCCGAACAGCGTGAGAGGCAGTCCCTGAAGAAAAGATGCCTGAGATCACGGGCGGCCATTTCCAGGGACAGGCCGCTGCCCCGCCGGTACCCATTCACGTCTTTTTCTTCACAGAGGAAAGGCAGGTCCCACGATCGGGCCAGCGACCGGACGAAAGCCATATCTCCGTCCGATTCATCCCCTCTCAGCCGGTGGTTGAAATGGACCACCGTGATCCGTCCGATTTTCAACGGTTCCTTCAGGGAAAGGAGGATATGCAGGAGCGCCGTCGAATCGGGACCGCCCGATACGGCCGCGAGAACGTGGTCCTCGGGTCCGATGAGCTTGTGTTCGCGAATGAAGCGGTACGCACGTTTTGAAAGCGGATGATCCACGTCGGCTCGTTTCGGGAATTGTTGGTGAGGCCGCGCCGAAGAACAGGGCGGGCGGGTTTCGTGCGTTGGAGAACCAGGGTTCGGGCCCAGGCGCAACGCCTTCTTTTCTTTTGACATCTGTTCAGAAATACTTGATATCCAGTGCGAATCAGGATAACAAATGCCTCCTTGCGGGTCAACCGGGTTCCGAGGGGTCCATGGTCGGCGTTTCCTGCGGCGTTTGACGGGAGGACGGAGCGGCCTTATCAGTCATTTTGAGCAGCGTGAAAAGCCTTTGGTTCATCGGGTGCACGTGGGTTTTTCGCTTCGAAGCGATGCCGGGAGGCCCACCGGCTTCCAGGTGCCTCGACGGGGGCAAAGAAGGGTTTTTGCGGGGGGGAAGTCCCCTTTTTCCTCACGCTTTTGACGGAACGCCGCCGGTGGTTTCCCTATGCTTCGGAGCGGGCACGGCCCGGTGCCGGAGCATAGGGGGTCCGATGATTCGTGATGGAATGGGGACGATGAATCCGAAAAATGGTATGGAAGAACGACGAATGGAACGAATGGAATGAATGGGAGGTAATGATGTCGGAGGAACAGCACATTGTTTTTGAAACTGAATTCCCGGGCTTGAAGCTCATGAACCGCGGGAAGGTGAGAGACATATACGATCTGGGGGATTCGCTCCTGATCGTCGCAAGCGACCGGATTTCCGCTTTTGACGTGGTGATGCCCGTTCCGATTCCGGACAAGGGCAAGATCCTGACCCAGATTTCCGATTTCTGGCTGCACCACCTGAGCGGCGTCATCGAAAATCACCTCATCAGCGCCGACGTTTCGGAATTCCCGTCGGTGTGCCGGCCGTATGCCTCCGTGCTCTCCGGCCGCACCATGTGGGTGAAAAAAGCCAGGGTGCTGCCCATCGAATGCATCGTGAGGGGGTACCTGGCGGGGTCCGGCTGGAACGATTACCGGAAAACCGGCCGGGTGTGCGGCATCGCTCTGCCTTCCGGGATGAAGGAAGCCCAGCAGCTTCCGCAGCCGATTTTTACCCCGTCGACCAAGGCGCAACCCGGCCTGCACGATGAAAACATTTCGTTTGAACGTATGATCGACACCATCGGTGCGGACATGGCCCGGCGCGTGCGTGACGTCACCATCGAGATCTACCTGAAAGCCGCCGATTACGCGGGCAAACGGGGAATCATCCTTGCCGACACCAAGTTTGAATTCGGGATCATGGACGGCCGGCTGATCCTTGTCGATGAGGTGCTCACTCCGGATTCCAGCCGTTTCTGGCCCGCGGACAGGTACCAGATCGGGACGAGCCCCGAGAGCTTCGATAAGCAGTATCTGCGTGACTACCTCATCGAAAGCGGCTGGAAAAAGACGGATGCCGCCCCGGCATTGCCCGCCGTGGTGGTGGAAAACACCCGGAAGCGCTACCTGGAAGCCCTGGAGCGCCTTACGGGCAAAGCCCTGGCGAACTGAAATGAAGACAACCCCTGCCGTTGTGGATCTAGCCCGGGTGGATTTCCTGGACCTCGATTTCGCCGTCGAAAACTTTACGGGTTCCGCTCTGCTGGAGGAATCGCTTGAACGATGCGGGATACTCGATCCGCCGTCCCTTCTGGCCGGGCGGGACGGCGGGTTCACCATCGTGGACGGGTTCAAACGCCTTCGGTGGGCACGACGCAACGGAGTGGGTTCCGTCTTCTGCACCGTGTTCGACGGGGATTCCGATCGTGCGGCGCTGATGTTCAGACGGATCGAGGGCAAACTTTTCGGTCCTCCGGTCAATCCCGCCGAGAAGGCCCGGATCGTCTCGAAGCTCATGGAAATCATCCCCCTGAAAGAGTTTGCCTCCGGGTTCTCGAAGCGGCTCAATGTCGCCCCGCGGCAGGATGTGATCCGGGACTGGTGCAGGCTTGCCGATTGCGATGAAGGGTTTCTCGCCTCCGTGGCGGAAGGGGAAATTTCCGATAGGGTCGCCCTCGAACTGGCGGGCTGGGACGAAGCGGGTAGAAATGCGATGACCCGTGTTCTCGGGGAACTGCGCTGCAGTGCAAGCATCCAGATGGAACTGGTGGAACGGGTGGAGGAAATCGCCCTGCGGCTGGGGGGAAAAGGGCCGGAGATTTCCGGCGCTCCCGAGGTCCGTACGATTCTGGAAGACCCGGCATCCAACCGCCGGCAGAAGACCGAAAAAGTGCGCGAACTGTTCCGGCAATGGCGTTTCCCGAGGCTGAGCGCAAGAGAGCGGCGCTTCGAAGAGGACCTGGCGAAGGCCGGGCTTCCCGCGGAGATCCGTGTGGTGCCGCCCCCGTCCTTTGAAGGGGAACGCTGGCAGATGAGGCTGACCTTTTCCGATCCGCGGGAACTGCGGCGTCTCCTGGATGAAGCGGCGGATTTTGCCGCCTCTTCCGCGCTCGCCGGGTTCATGCGTCCCGAACCGTCCGGAACGGAAGACCGATGAGGCCCGGATGCGCATTTCCCCGTGGTTCCGGTAAGAGGGGCGTAGCGGTCCGAAGGACCCGGACATGCGCCCTGGGCTGCCCGCCCTCGAGGGAGGTATACGCGGGGAGGTTGACACTATGCATGTGAAGCCGCCGGGTAAGATCATCGTCGAAGCGGAAGTGGCGGACAGCCCCCTCGTCTCGACCCTCAGGAAAAACCTGCCTCACGCGGGGCTGTCCGTGGTGGACCGGGTTTCCGACGCGCCGGATCACGATCCCGGAGTCCTGGAAGTGGTCCGGTTCAGGGGCCGGTTTCTCAAGTCCTGCCCCGGCACAAGGCATTACCATTGTTGTGGATACCGCATTCTTCATTTCGGGACGCAGTGTTCGCTCGATTGCACCTACTGCATCCTCCAGGCGTACCTTAATCAGCCGAACCTGAGGCTTTTCGGAAACACGTCCGACCTTCTGAGGGAACTCACCGAAGAACTGGATGCCCACCCCGAACGGCTGCACCGGATCGGAACGGGCGAGTTCACCGATTCCCTCCTGCTCGATCCCTGGACCGGCTTTTCCCGGGAACTGGTCCCGGTTTTTGCCGGCCGGTCCAATGCCGTGCTCGAACTGAAAACCAAAACCGATTTTGTCGCCAACCTCCGGGACCTGGAACATGCCGGGCATACGATTGTTGCGTGGTCGCTCAATGCCGATAATATAAGGGATCGCGAAGAACCGAAATCCGCGACCATCGAAGAACGTCTCAGCGCGGCCCGGACCTGCGCCGGGTGGGGTTACTTCCTGGCGTTCCATTTCGATCCGATGATCCACTTCGATTCATGGCGCGAAGGATACGGAAAGACGCTGGACCGGCTTTTCGACGCGGTCGATCCGTCCCGCATCGTCTGGATAAGCCTGGGTGCCTTCCGCTTCATGCCGGCCCTCAAACCGGTCATACGGACGAGGCATCCCGGGACGCGGATCACCTCCGGGGAATTCATCCGGGGACTCGATGACAAGATGCGCTATTTCCGGGATATCCGCGCCGAGATGTATTCCTTTATGGTCGACCGCATCAGGAAGGCGGCGCCCGGCGTGTGCGTGTACCTGTGCATGGAGGGAAGCGACCTCTGGCGGGATGCGTTCGGATTTTCTCCGGAAGAAAAAGGCGGCCTCGACGCCATGCTCGACCGTGCCGTCCGTGAGACGATGGGGATAGGCCTTACGCCGTGATCGCGACGCAGAGGCCGGGCCGCGGAACCCCCCTAACTCTTTGACGCAGCGGTAAAAATGATGTAGATGTTTTGCCTCTTGGAAAAGAAATCGCTCGTGGTGGGTCCCTTGCGGGACTCGATGCGAAACCAAAGCAAATCCGCGGTGCGGAGCGGATATTCTCTCCGGTTGTGGGGCCGGCGGGGCCGTCCCGGAGAGAGGAGGAAGAAATGGAATACGGGCTGAGGCTTTACGAGGCCGCTCAGAGGCTCACATGGTTCGTCTTTTTCCTGTTGTGTCTCATGCTGGCCTATCCCGCGGCAAACAATTACCAGGACAACTATCCCGCGATTTCCCAATCCGTGCGCCCCATTCAACCCGAGGCCCTGAAGTCCCTGAGTTTCTGGACGGAGTTCCGGTGGGTTCATGCCCAGCCCCTCGGGAAGATCATGACCTACCTCGCCATGGCGGCGTTCATTTTCCTTGCCGGTAAACTCCTGTGGCTGGCCGTCCAACTCGTCGGGGAATTCCTGGCCGGGAGGCTCCTCGCGCAGAAGCTCAAGAAAGCGTCGAAGCCAAGAGCATCCCTGGAGAAGCTGCCGCCCGCCCACGGACGGGCTTTCCCGGGTGAAATCCTCATGAAAAGCGTCAACAATCTGCCCATGGTGCTCGTTTTCCATCCCTACCAGCGTTTGAAATTGCTGCTTTCCACGAAGGCGCAGGGAACACTGTCTTCTGAAGAACTGATGGAAAAAGAACGCAGGATCGTCGAAACGGATTGGCAGATCCTGTACAGTTCCTGGGTGCCCTTCAAGTGGCTGCTGTGGGTCCTCCCCGTCTTTGCACTGATCCAGACCGCCTGGCTCCTCTACCTCTATGTGCAGCCCGTGCTGACCAGCCAGAAGGAAATCCAGGAGATCCTCGGAAACGTCCTGAGCGGCCTCGTTCCCCTGGTGCAGATGATCGGCCTGGTGATCGTTCTCAAGCTGTGTTCGAGTCTCCTGAGGCGGATCGAAGACCTGTACCTGTCGAACGTCGACGCCATGCTGTTCGACCGGCTGATTTCTCAGGTGCCGTATCAAAGCAGCGATACGGTCATCCTCCTGGATACCCTGCAGCGCCAGTTCAGCGAAATCCATGCCGCCCTCCGCCGCCTCGAAAAACTGATCGCGGGTGAAGGCCGGCCGTCAGGGGAGTAGAGGGTTGAAGAAGACCGACACCCAGTCTCCGCTGGGACCGCTGGTGCGGGGGGTCCTGGAACACCATCCGGCGTTTTCCGCGAGTCCGCTGGGAGACTGGAGCGACCTGGTGGGAGAGCAGGTGGCCCGCTATTCGCTCCCGACGTCGATCAGAGACAAGGTGTTGGTGATCGTCGCCTATGATTCCGTCTGGAAGCATCACCTGGAACTGAACAGGGAAGCCCTCATCGAGAAGATCAACAAAAGTCGTCCGGAGCCCCTCGTCGAGGATATCCGGGTGAAGGTCGGCGAAGTGCCCGAAACCCAGCCGGTGCTCAACCCCAACCGCAGCCTGTTCGGTAAGATGAAGGCCGGCCGGCATCGCCCCCGGAAGCTGGAAAAGGTCCCTGTTCGCAAACTCACCCCCGCGGAAAAGGCTCTTCTGAAAAGCCTTCCCGACCAGGAACTGAGGACTATTGGCGCACGCCTCCTCAGGCACATCCCCCCCGAAGACCCCGAAGAAAAATAACAGGGCGGTCCGGGTGGGTTCGCCCGCTTGGGTCGACCCTCTGCGCCTTTCTTCACCCTGGAAAATGCTTTAATACCGCACCCCCAATAGTCTCGGCTCATGCGCAAACGTTGTTTGAGCGGCGGTTATTCCTTGGTGCTGGTTTTCAGCATGGACAGGATGGTTTCGGCCAGGGCGGGCGGAATGCCCGGAACTTCCCGGATTTCCTCGATCGTTGCCTGCTGAAGAACCTCGACGCTGCCGAAGTGTTTGATCAGTGCCTGGCGCCGCCTGGGGCCGATTCCGCGGATGGCGTCAAGGGCCGACGTCAGCAGGTCGCTCCGGTGGAGGTTCTTGTAGTGGGAAATGGCGAACCGGTGCGCCTCGTCCCTCAGTCTCTGGAGGAGGTGCAGGAGGTCGGGGTAGCGGTGCAGGAAAAGAGGGTTCTTCCTGCCGGGAATATAGATTTTTTCATAGAGCCCCCGGCCTTTTTCGCCCCGGTCCGCCTCCGTTTCCTTTGCGAGTGAAATAAGGGGGAGGGTGGCGGATGTACCCGTCTCGTCCATGAGGCGCGAGATGCGGCTGAGCTGTCCCTTGCCGCCGTCGAGCACCAGGAGGTCGAGCCCCGCGACGAATTCGGGGTCGTTTGCGATGAGCCGCCCGATCACTTCGGCCATCATGGCGGGATCGTCAGGCTGGTTCTTCCCCTGGATGCGGAAACTCCGGTAGGAGTTCTTGTCCGGCTGCGCATTGGAGAAGACGACCACGGCGCCGACGGCGTGCTGCCCCTGGATGTTGGATATGTCGACGCAGGCCATGCGCACGGGGGGGCGGGGCAGCCGCAGGATGCGCTGGAGGCTTTCGACGATGCCGGTGTCCCGCCGCTGCAGTCTGCGGCGGCTCGTGAAACGCTCGTGAGCGTTCTTTTCCGCAATCTCGATGAGCTGGACCCGTTCGCCGCGCTTTACCGCCCATACCCGAACGCGCTTTCCCTTGAGTTCGGTCAGCCATTCCTCGAGGATGCCCCCGGCTTCGAGTTCCATCGGCACGAGGACCTCATCGGGGATGTAGCGGCCTTCCTGGTAATACTGCTGGATGAAAGAGGTCAGGAGTTCGTCCCGGTCGCCGTGGGCCTGGGTGAGGTCGAAGTCGCGCTGACCGATGACGACTCCCTGCCGGATGAACATGATCACGAGGTGAGCGCCTTCCTCCTCCTGGTAAAGCCCGATGACGTCCTGGTTCAGGAACCGGTCGGACACCACGTGCTGTTTTTCGAGCAGGGAAGCGATGCCGCTCAACCGGTCCCGGTAATGGGCCGCCGTCTCGAAGTTGAGAGACTCCGACGCTTCGATCATGCGCTGCCTGAGCTGCTGCTGGAGAACGTCGGTCTTCCCCTGGAGGAACAGGATCACCTCATCCACCATCTTGTGGTAGTTCCTCTCGGTGACTTTCCCGGCACAGGCCCCGAGGCAGCGTCCCAGGGAATAATTGAGGCACGGGCGTTCGCGCGGGTAAAGGCGCCTGCTTTTGCACAGGCGGAGCGGGAAGAGCTGGTTGAGGAGCCGGAGCGTCTCCCGGAGGGCGTAAGCGGAAGGGTAGGGGCCGAAATAAAACGCGCCGTCCTTCTGGAACCTGCGAACGACCTCGATCCGGGGGAAGGATTCGCGGGGATCGATGCGCAGCGCCGGGTAATTCTTGTCGTCCCTGAGGATGACGTTGTAACGGGGCCGGTGCTTCTTGATGAGGCTCGCTTCGAGGAGCAGAGCGTCCTTCTCGGTATGGGTGACGACGTATTCGAGATCGGCCGCCTTGCCGACCAGGGCGCGCGTCTTGATGTTCACCATGCCGGTTTTCCGGAAATAGTTTGCGATCCGCTTCCTGAGGTCCCGGGCTTTTCCGACGTATATCACGGTGCCGGTCGCATTCTTGAACATGTAGATTCCGGGCAGGTGCGGAAAATTCGCAATTTTGGAAACCAGCGCCGGCTCC
This sequence comes from uncultured Syntrophobacter sp., assembly GCA_963663685.2. GTDB lineage: Bacteria > Desulfobacterota > Syntrophobacteria > Syntrophobacterales > Syntrophobacteraceae > Syntrophobacter. The sequence continues at coordinate 586,490 of CAXXDT010000016.1, forward strand.
TCGGCGGACTCGTCCGGGTTCGGGATTTCGGATGGGGCCTCAGGGATTGGAGCTTCAGGTGAACCCTCAGCGATTGCGGCTTTGGAGGAATCCTCTCCGGCTGGCGCTCCGGGGGGATTCTTCGGGACTTGCGGCAAGGATGAATCCTCGGGGACCGGGGTTCCAAATGGGACCACCGGGACCGGAGCCATGGCGGGGGCCTCCGGGACCGGGATAACGGACGGGGGCTCCGGTACTCGGGTGTCCGATAAATCTTCCTGGAAGGGTACCGCCGAAGGTCCTCTCGAAGTCGAAGCTTCGAATGAGTCATCCGTGGTCGGAGCTTCGGATGAATTCTTTCCGGCCGGGGCCTGCGGCTCGGGTCCGGAAACCGGAACGGTGTTGTCGTCGCTCATCTGAAATCCTCCGGAGGCTGTCCGGGAACACAATCCTTCCTGGTTCGGGTCCTTATCTTCAGTGGCCTGACGAGGCGAAACCGAGGCAAAAAGCCTTTGCCCCACGGCGCTTTCCAGCCCATCGGCCGAAATCCACGGCTCAGAGCATAATAAACAATTCTCCCCGGTCTGCGCCGGAAAATCAATACGGACGCACGACAGTACCTCGCACGTTCTGAAATGCGGCCAAAAGAGAGCGGGCGGCACGAAAGACCGGGAGCAGCGTCGGCAGTCCGGCCCTCAAACGGCCGCAGCATGGTGCAACACGTGAAAGCAAGTGATCGAGGACAAAAGGTCTGGACACCAGGCGGGTTTTTTGCTAGATAGACAAAGTTCAGGTCGGGACGTGGCTCAGCCTGGTAGAGCGCTGCGTTCGGGACGCAGAGGTCGCTGGTTCGAATCCAGTCGTCCCGACCAAAATTCCAATATATTCCGCTTAGTTACAGATTTCTCTGCCGCTTTTCGGTGTACCGGCGGTGTACCGGCAAGCGAGTATCCCTTGAGCAGTTCATCGTTCCTCACTTTCAGATAACGCAACCCAGCTTTTGAGGTAGTATGCATCGACAGACGCATGACGTCCTCCGTGGACATATGCTGCCGATAAAAATGCATCGAGCTGTGGCGTGTCCCACCGTAAAGATCAACTCCCTCGACTTCCAAATTGTCGCAAGCCCTCTTCCAGTATTTGTACAAAATCTTTTTCCCGAAAGGGGTGTTTGCTTGAATGTTGTTGTACGAAAAATCGTGACGGAAAAGAGGGAGCCGACCACCCACAGTCCGGGGCAGTTCCCGACTGAGTCGAATCACCAACCGGTGGACACGCTACGAACTCATTGTGATCGACGAGATGGGCTATGTAACAATACCGGAATCGGCAGCCGAACTGCTCTTTACGGTGATATCCGGTCGTGCGGAGCGGGCCGCTGTGATCATAACAACAAACCTGCCCTTCTCGGAATGGACCATGATGTTTCCAAATGCCAGGCTCTGCAAGGCGATGCTGGATCGGTTGACCGACCGGGCACACATCATCGAGACCGGGAACGAATCCTATCGGTTTAGAAGAACCCTGCAGAAGAGGAGAGGCGTAAAAAACTAAACAACAAAGTGTGCTGTCCGCCGTTTCGAGCCGCCTCCGACGAATCATGGCGGCTCCATTCTCGGCGGCTCTTCACGGCTTAATCCGTGGGTAGGCTGTTCGTTAACGGCATAAAAAAACCAGTAAACAGGGTGGGCCGAATCAAAATATCAAAGTGGGCCAAATCGAGTTGACGAAACCAACATTAAGTCAGGTGGTTATGTATATTCCGAAAAGATGGCAACTCGTGAAGCTATCGAGAGAATACGTCAAGCAATAATAATTCCTGAGAGTGAAAAGGAAGTAAGCCCATCTGACGTGGATGAAAACGACTTCCTTATTGAGACCTAACGAGCTCATCACGCAGTGAGGCCTTCATCTTCATCGCTTCAATGCTCTCGGCATCGGGAACAAGCGGTTCAAAAGCTGCCGGGTCTCCTTGGCTTTCCAATTTCTACCCCAACTTTCGGAAATTGCAAACATAACCTGCATCGGTCTTCGTTAAGAGCGACATGCCGGTCAGCTTCTTCAGATCTCTTCGCGCCGTGTCCTTGCTCACCTTATTGTGGTAGAGGAGATTGTAAGGAGATTTTGAGTATAGCCCATTCAGATCGATAGGATCATGAATTTCGGAAACCAAATCCAGAAGCCCATATTGCCTGCGAGTTATGCGTCTTGTCTCTCTTAGAAATTTGTAATAATCCTTCAGTGAAAACAATCGGATGTAGTCAACTATCTTTGTTCTGATTTCCTTTAAGGATTCAATGATTCCATTCAGTATAAAGGTGATGAACGTTGTGATATCATCATCTTTGTCGGTTTCGGCCTGCCTGAATGCGATGTAATACTCATCCATATGCCTGTAGTAATAGTTTGAGAGCATATTTGGAATATATTTGAAGCCCGATTTCGACAGAATTGCCGCCTCTATAAACCTTGCCGTCCTGCCGTTCCCATCGGCAAAGGGATGAATCACCCCGAAGTAATAGTGCGCCAGGGCTGCCCTCACGAACGGGTGTATCGTGCTCTGGAAAGCCTCTGCGTTGATCCAGCCGATAAACGCTTCCATGATGCTCTTGATATCATCCAGCACCTTGGGCGGTACATACTTCCCGCCATGATCCTTGTCTCCAACCTCAACCTTATGATTCCGGTAAGAACCGGGTTCATTCAGGTTGTAGTCTATGCCATGCGTGATGATTTTGTGGACTTCCCGTATGTATTCTTCCGTCAATTCAAGAAAGCTGTCCCCTTTCTTCTTCCCGGCGTCGGACTCGGGCCATTCGGAGGTCAGTAGCTGCTCGTATGCGATTCGCAGGTTTCGGATTTCTCGAGTTGCTCGATTTTCCAGTTCGGTGCCGGCCTCCTTTGACAGAACCTCGCCGACCTGGTCCTCGCTTAGAGGATTTCCCTCGATTGCTGCCGTGCCATGGATCGATCGCCTGATAAGTTCCTGGCCGAGCCGCGAGGCAAGGTCTGGGAGTATTGGTAAGTCCGCAATCGATTCGTAGCGAAGCGTCGCTTCGGCGACCAACGGGTTGATGGTGCTTGCATCGCATTTCCCGCTAAAAACGAACTTTCCCGACTTGTAGGTCATCATTTTGAGCGTCAGATCTTGACACTGATTTTGCATAGTTTAACTCCTCAAAATATTAGAACAATGCTCAAGACTCTTGCTATGATTTGCAAGGAAATTTGTCAAGGTATTTTTTGCCTATTTTGCCGGGGAAGGCTACGAAGCGAGCAGAATAACGCTTCGGGCTGGGCAGGAGAACGGGGCACATGGGGCAGGTTTGATCGGCAGCGGCTGAATAGTACGGGAACGGGGGGCAGAGAACCGCGTGTTTTTTTGAAAAATTGATGAGCTGGCAACGATACCTGCACCTTGAAGGTTGAATTCGCGTAAAGATGTCGACCCGCCAGATGTTCATCTTATGGTGACATTTGGCGGGTTGGACCCAGACACTGTTTCAAAAAGGGGGAAACGGCATGGAATTCGACTTTGATGTAGCCCGGATCGAAGTGCGCGCTGGCGCCTCGTATTGGGGTCCGTACAACTTCAACTTCAAGGGGCGGCTTCCCGACCCGACGGGGGACCCCATTATGGACGTGACCGTGAAAAGCTTTCTTGGCGACCAGGATACGACGGCCGAGCTTATTGACGGCGCGCCTGTGTTGAACTCGCCGGCGCTGCAGGTGCGGTTCAAGTACCCCGGGGATGCCAGGAAGGGAAGGCATGTGCTCCGGTTCACCGTGACACTTGCCGGGGGCGGGATGAATGAGTTTGCGTTCGGGTATGTGGAAGTGAGGTAAAGGGTGTTTAGTGCGAACTCAGGCCACTCATCAATCCGGCTTCCTTATGGGCGGTCAGTGCAAGGCTACTTCCAGATGGATTCCTTCGCGGGCCTGGAGATGCCGAATAACCTGAAAGAGGTTGTCCGCACGCGGGTTCCCCCTCGGGCCAAACATGCGCATAAGGCTTTTGGCGGGGATATGAGTCGCTTCAGCCAACTGCGTGAAACCGATTGTTGCATTGATATAGTCGCGCAAGACCGCCTTGCCTACCTCGACCTCGCCGGCGAGCATGGTATTGATTCCGTCCCTGAGCAGAGCTCGCCGAAATTCAGCATCTCTTTGGACACGTTCCATCACTGTTTTTCGGAAATCTTTCGTGAGAGTCATGGTGTTACCCCCCGGCCTTTTCGCTTCTTGTAATCTTGCCAGTAGGCCAAAGCTGCTGAGATGTCGGCATCCTGTCGCTTCTTCGAGCCTCCGCCGAGCAGAAGAATAAGTTCTTTGCCGTCTTTGCCGAAATACACCCTATAGCCTGGGCCAAAATGGATCTTACACTCGTAGACACCGCTTCCGACACCCTCAACCCTTGAGAAGTTGCCCTGCCCCAAGCGGTAAAGGGCCGTGGCAACCTTCGCGGCGGCTGTGGCGTCCAATCCTTCGAACCAATGCGCGAAGGGCGACGCTCCCCTCACGTCAATATATTCTCGAACAGCTACGGTCATGGCTTAAGGTAACACAAGAGTTACTATTGTCAACTGCCTTTTGCAGTAGCCTTTCCCACTGAAAATGTCGCAGATACGATCTGGAGCCCTCCACCAAATGGAAGCGAAGGGCGATCTTATCGGCGGAGCTCCCGTGTTGAACTCGCCTGCGGTGCAGGTGCGGTTCAAGTACCCCGGGGATGCCGAGAAGGGGAGGCATGTCCTGAAATTCACCGTGACCCTTGCCGGGGGCGGAGTGAATGAGTTCTGCTTCGGGTATGTGGAAGTGGCATGACAGAGCAGCGAAGGGTGCAAGAGCATCTCCTCACTGACATTCACTCTTGTTGTCGTTTCGATCAGAGTCCTTGTTTTCCGTCCCACCCTCCGTGTAATATGCAGTCCATAAACCTTGGTTGAAATTCATGCGGTACGGCGACAAAAGGGAATTCACTAACTCGAGTCAAGGGGCAATGGGATGACTTCCGAAAGATGTTCACCCAAAGCTGATGTTGTTCTCGTGTCTTGTGTGAAGTCAAAACGTTCTGCGTCTTGCCCTGCAGAGCAGATGTATACGAGCGACCTTTTTAAGAAGATGATGGCGTATGCGCGTAAACTCTCGCCCAGAAAGATTTTTATCCTTTCCGCCAAATATGGACTACTTGCACTCGACACAATGATCGAACCGTATGAGCAGACGCTCAAGAAAATGCCGCTGGCTGAACGTAGAATCTGGGCAGCAAGGGTTTTGGATTGTTTACAGAAATTCGTGGACTTAGAAAATGATCATATCGTGTTCCTGGCGGGCAAGCTTTACCGCGAAGGGCTCATTTCGCATATTCGCCATTACTCTATCCCCATGGAGAAACTTTCTTTCGGCAATCAAAAGAAATGGCTTAAAGGACAGCTCCAATGAGCAAGGCTTGCGAGCATCTTCATCAAATTGTTTCAAAGCTCCCACGTTTTGAGGCTGGATTCGATCGTGCCGATATTTCACTCAACGGGATCTATTTCTTGTTTGAACGAGGAGAATCCTTAAAAAAATGTGACAGAATTGTCAGAATTGGTACGCATCGGGGGCAAAACAATCTGGCTAAGCGCATTTGTGAGCATCTAGTGTTGCGTCCCCTAAATATTATGATATAATCTGCCTCCAATAAGGAGGTGAGTGATGAGAAGACCGATCGTCGTTCAGTTGAGTGAGGAAGAACAAACGGCTTTGAAGTCGTGGGTGGCTGCAGGCAAGACCGAACAACGTTTCGCCAAGAGGGCTCAAGTGATTCTTTGTGCTTCTGCCGGAATGCGCCTCAAAGACATCTCGAAACAGGTTGGGCTGAGCTGGCAAAATTGTCTGAAGTGGCGTAAGCGATTTGTGAAAGATCGGCTGGAGGGTTTGCGGGATGCGCCTCGCAGAGGCAGACCCGCGGTGATTACTCCTGAGGAGCGGGTTAGCGTTATGGCCCTTGCCTGTACCACACCGGACGACGGAAGCAACCAGTGGAGCACGAGAAGACTTTCCGACGCTTGCGGTTTCTCGAAATCCACGGTCCACCGGATCCTCAACGAGGCGTCCTTGAAGCCTCATAAGGTCGATCACTGGTGTGGCAAAAGCCCCGACCCGGAGTTTGCGAAAAAGCAGGCGGAAATTGTTGGCCTTTATCTGAGCCCTCCGGAAAATGCACTCATTTTGAGTGTGGATGAGAAATCGCAAATCCAAGCCCTTGATCGAACGCAGCCGATGCTGCCCATGTGGCCCGGAAAACCCAAAAGGCAGGCCCATACCTATACTCGGCATGGGACAACGTGTCTTATGGCCGCTCTCCTGGTCCATGAGGGGACCATCGAGGGCAGATGTATTGATCGTCACACCCACGAGGAATTCCTTTATTTTCTCAAACACCTGTATCGCAAGTTTCCGCATAAAGAACTGCACGTAATTCTGGACAACTACAGTCCCCACAAGCACCAAAAAGTGACCGAATGGGCTTCGAAGCGCAAACGGTTGACATTGCACTTCACACCGACCTACGCCTCCTGGTTGAACCAAATCGAGATTTGGTTTGGAATCCTCACGCGCGACGTTGTCAGGGGCGGCGTCTGGCGCTCGAGGCAGGAACTCGCGAACCAAATCATGTTCTATATCAAACGGTACAATGAAGATTACGCACATCCATTCCGGTGGACCTATACCGGTAAGCCGCTGGTTGCTTAGTATCATTTAATTTGAGGGACGTCACACTAGCTTAATGATGCTGTTCCCGACGCGCGTGGAATGTGCCTCCGATGGCCTTCTGCCTGCTCTGCTTCGGTCATTAATGTCTGGCACCCCCCTTCTGTTGAATTAGGCCGTTGTGCTTGACCACCTCGGAGAGATGGTTCGGATCCTCTTCTTCACACCATGGAGGAATGAGGTTGGTAGCGGTATTCTGCCTTCACTAGTTTTCCCCTTGTTTTCCACGACGCCCACAAACCGTTGCTGGGGGCGGTAGGCGGCGGGTTCAACTTCCGCGTTCGCTGAAAATGAAAAAGGGGATGCGAAACAGTTCAGCCCCCTTCTTTAGGCCACCTGTTTCCCCCGTGTTTTACTGCGTTTTCTGGCCGCCGGCGGGAGGGTAAATTTATGCCTCGTGTACCGGCGGTGTACCTTTGGAGAAAAACAGAATTATAACCAATTGCAATTATTGGTTTTATTTTGGGGTCTCCTGGTTCGAATCCAGTCGTCCCGACCAAAAAATATGAAATTTCAGCCCCTTGAAAAGGGGGTTTTTCTTTTTGCGTGTTCCTCTTGTGTTCCACCCAGGACGGTATATTCCCGGAGTGGTTCCTTGTGGCTGATGTTCACGGGATGAGGGAACCGCCCGGCCCGTGACCCGTGGAATTGAAATCGCTGCCCCGGTACCGGGTGAGCGCGTGCTTCAGAGGCGTCCTGCAGATCCCCGCCCGCCCGGCTGCCATCCGTTAATGTCTTCCTTAATAAGATTGAATGGAATTCATAAATATTCCGGTTAATTAAGTTGCACTTAGCGAAGAAAAGCGGTAATGCTTATGTCTGGGTGTGCATAACGGTCGGCTGCTTCCTGTTCCTCATGGTCCGGATGCGAGGGCATCATGTTCTACTATGTGCTTGGACTGGTCGTTTCTTTTTCCTTTGGGGTTTGTTTGGGTCTTATCGTTGCCGGTCTCTGCAAGAGTGCGACAACGGTCGATCGAGAACAACTCGCCGGTACCGAACCGTCTCGCATGAATTACGGCCGGTAGTCGAAAAAAAACGTCCGCAAACCATCTGAACACTCCTCGCCGCAAACCGCTTACGCCGTGCATCGTTTCATGAAACCGGGAAGCGGTATTTGTGGCAGCTAAGGGGCTTGCTGGAAGAGCGGTTGAGCGGGCTGTCCCGGGAGACTATCGGGAAGATGGAAATGCGGATTGCTCCCCATCGGTCAGGCGAGGGGGAACCCTTCCCTGAAATCACGAACACCGGAATACCGAGGTTTCCGCGCAGGCTGTCCCATGAGACCGGATCTTTTGATCCGGTGATCCGGAATTTCAAGGGCACAACGTCCCCTCCCCGCAATGCCTTAGCTGAACTTCCCCTGTTTTGATGGCGCGGGTCCGAAACCGCGCCGCTCCGTGGCTTATGTGGTTTTTCTGTCCCGGGTCGCGGGCCGGACTCCCTGGCTGAAGAAGCAGGGCCGCCGGAACGTTCCGTCTAAAAGTCATAAGCCAGGGTCATCTGCACGCTGTTCTGGGAAGACCAGACCCTGACTCCTCTGGCCCACTGCAGGTCGATGAGGGAATCGGCATATTGCAGGCGATGGGTGCCGCTCGTGTCGATGTTGAGGAAGTCGGCTTCGACGGTGAAGCTGAACCGCCTGCACAGTCCCGCGCGCACGCCGGCTGAAACATGCCAGGCGTCCCCATCCGTATCTTCGAAGGTGTAGCGCAGGCCGCGCAGCAGGTGATGGTCCACATTGTGCCCCGCGACATACCCCCAGTCGAACTGAAGCAGCGCCGTCAGGCTCTCCAGCCTGGCGGGTTTCCCGAGGTCCACCGCGGCGCGTGCGCCTCCGAAATAGTGCCAGTAGGTCTGCTCGAAGCGCAGCACATCGCCCGGAAGCCAAATGGAAGGCTGGTCGCCCCCGGGGTAAACCTGCAGAGTGTCGTGGGCAAGAAAATTGAAATACTGCCAGCGAAACCCCACCAGCGGGCGCAGATCGAGCCAGGAAGGCAGACGGAGCCAATCGGAAATTTTCAGATCGATGTCGGTCCTGAGGGTGCAACTGGGGTCAATGCTACATTTCGATTCGCTGTATATGGACTTGAAATGGGGCCGGGCTTCGTCGTCCCAGTCCGAGTCACGCATGTGGCCGCTGGCTTCCCCCGATATATTGGTGAGCGCCTCCGCGCCGATGGAGAACCGGGGAAAGCCGAATCGGAATTCGCCTCCCGCCCACCAGGAATCCAGGGGAAATTCCAGTCGGCTCAACGGGGACTGGCGGGGAGGAAAAGGGTTGCCGAATTCGTAGGAGGTGTGGCTGCCGACAAAACGCCTGGTCTTGAAGGCGACGGTCAGGGAGTCGGTGAGTTGAACCGTCCCGTCGTTCCGCACAACGGGGACGGTTTCCTTTTTACCGGCGGCGGAATCCCGGCCTGGAGCTTCCTCTCCGGCTCGCGCGGCAAGAGGCAGGGCAAGCAGGGCAACGATCAGGCTGATGGCCGCGATGCGCTTCAATTCCCGTTCCTTCAGTGCGGGGTTCCTGGAAGACGGTACAAGTTTTCGACACCATAAGGTAAAAGCCTCCCCGGTGGCAAGCGGATCGTGACAGAAGATCAGGAGCCGGCAAGGCGGCCCGCTGGTCCCTGCCCTGCAGAATCGTGTATTCGTCCCCCGATGCCGCGTCCGCGGCAGGATATATCCTGCAGGGACACGAGGGATCGACGTAGGCGTCGATGCTCCTCGCCGCAGGTCCCTGTTCGGGTCATTTTCTTGCCGCGGAAAGCAGTTCGTGCGGCAGGGAATGCCCCTCCTTCAATCTCATAATCGCCGGTTTCATTATGAAATCCCATCCACTCCCGCGCCGGGCGGCCAGGTTTTCAAGTGCCTTGAGGTAATCGCCGCAGTACCCGAGGTAAAAGGCCAGCGGTCTGGAAAAGCTTTTCCCGACCAGTCCGTTTGCAAACAACTGGGTGATTTCCCGTTCGCGCCGGAGGACGGCCTGAGAATTGACGATGACGCGCAATTCATCCAGCGGCATTTTCCTGAGCAGGGAACGGCAGATATTCCGGGCACGGGGCTGGTACATCCAGAAATAGAGGAGATCCAGGGCATTGACGATCATGATCTTTTCCAGGTCTATTTTCTTCCGGCTGACCTGCCGGACGAAAACATCCGGCGAATCCAGCAGGCTTACGGGATCGGCCTCCGGAAACAGTATTTCGAGCTGTTCGTGGGTGGCGAACAGTTGGGAGAATTTTTCCGCATAGTCCTGGAAGCGGATGCGGACATAGTTGTATCCGTCCGCAAGGCCTTCGATGATGCCCGCCACGACGTCGGAGGAGGTCTTCGATATGATCGAAGCCCACTGCTGGAGGATGTCGTTCACCGCGGTCACGCCAAACGCCCCGAGGACCAGGCCGAGCCCCGAATTGAACCCGATGGAAATGGGAATATTCAGGATACTCCGGAACAGGTTCCCGATTATCGCTCCCCTGGGAAGACCGCGGAGCACATTGTGCCCCGCAATGTACAGCCCGTTCACGATGGACATCACCGAATAGAGCATGATCGGATCGGTCGATGTCGTGACGTGCATGCCCTGATCGAGGATGAGCGTTTTCAGGAAATATTCGAGCAGCGGGACGGACAGACCGGTATAGAGCAGCGAATCCGCGATCCGGTCCCAACTGACATAGCTGTTCCATTTGAGGAGCGGCGACCGCCTGATGCCACCGCCTCCGAATACGGACTGCAATACGTTTCGCAATCCCGTTATGGCGAACCAGATCGGCGTCCCGAGGTACACCAGGAACCACCAGTCCTGGGTATACCGGAAGGTGAGGGCCGACGGGATGAAACCGATCAGAATCTTGATTGCGTCCTTTACGCCGCCGTTCAGGTATCGCCACGAATATGCCGGGTTCCAGCCGGATTTGGGTTTAGCCTGTTCAAGATACAGGCCGTTGCCTTTCCTTTCACTGATTCCGCCCAATGAAACGATATTTCCGCTTGAGACCATCCTGGTCGACTGGTTTTGAAGTTCCCATTCCTTCCTCTTTCCGGAAAAAATCGGGGACCCGCCGAAAAAAACTGCCAGGCGATTCAGCGTTTCCTCCATGAAGCCCGATTTCGGGATGAATACGGTTCGCAGCGTGGCGGCGACTCTCACGGGAATAACCATGCGATCGGATTTGTGCCTGCGAAGCTCCCGCTGTGTCCTCGGCGGCAGGGTTTCCCTCACCGCGAAGCCCATCCCGTGAAAGCGGCGTGAAAAACCCGTGGAGTCGCTGCCGATGCTGGACCGCAAGGGTACGTTCTTGTAGTAGCCCTTGAGCGCGGAGGCGTTTTGCAGGATCTCCCTGAATTTTTCCACCCGTTCCGGCGCATCCGCGTCGGAACTGTCGGCCATCCGCCTGATTATCCCGCGTATCATCCGGTTCAACCGGTAGGCGCTTCCCTCGTTGATGCAGCGCTGCAGTTCGTTGATTTCCCTGGCCTGGGGCGTCCTGTCGTTGATGTAGTCTTTCAGATTGAAGATTTCCAGGTAGTCGATGTGCCCGCCGCAGTCGTAGAGCAGTTCGAGGACGTCTTCGACCGTGAGATCGGTCAGGTTCAGGGTGATGCGAAAACCCGAGTTGAGCCCGCTGAGTTTGTCGATAAGCGCGAAGGGCGAGAGTTCGAGGAGTTCCGGTACGCCGGGTCCGTCCTGCGGGAGATTGGGATCGGGGATGCCCGGGTTGCATTCGGGATACAGAAAGCGTTCGGCGATGGCCTCGGAGTCAAGACCGTTTAACCGCTCCGCCAGGGCGGCGATTTTGGGCCGTTCTTCCGGCGGCGCTTCGGAATACGACTTGCGCAAATCGGTGAGTCGTGCACTCAGGAGCGGGAGTATCCGCGAGTGAATGAATTTTGCCAGGTGCAGAATGGACGGCTGGCCGATTTTGACCGATGAAAGAAAGTCGGAAGGTTCGAACGGGGCCAGGTCCAGACCGTAAGTCTGGTTTATGGCGGACCGGTGCTTTTCATTGAATTCACGGAGCACCGACAGGACATAGCCCTGCTGATATTCCGAGATCTTGCGGCCTTCGCGCATGAAGTCCGTGACGTGCTGCTCGGAAAGAAACGTAACCAAGTCCTGAGCGTCGGAGAACCCGCGGGGGACCCATATCAGGCGGACGTACCGGTCATGAAACCTTGCGGGGAATTCGACTCCGATGCGGATGTTGATGTCCATGATTTCCGCCGCGCTCATGAGTTCAACGACGGGTTCCAGGTCCGCATAGTTGTAGTAAATCACGGTGAGGTAACGAATTCCCTTGATCCAGGCATCCATGATGAGATGCGAAGGGGATTTGCGCCCCTTGGTGCAGGAATCGTGAACGTGCCCGTCAAAGGCGATCTGGTTCCATTCCTCGGGCATTTCGAGGAGGTGGTATTCGCGCAGCAACCTGCGGATGATGCGGGGTTTTCCGGATACCGCGGACCGGAAGTCGTGCGCCAGTTCGAGCTGCTTCGTCTCATTGTCGCGGGTTCGGACCAGTTCCTTCATGATCTGCAGGAGCACCCGCGCCGTGTTCCTGCGCAGGTGGCTGTCGGCGCTGTTCAGTACTTCGTCCTTCAATGACCGGAGGGCGTTCAGCCGGTCACCCGCCTTGTCGGTTTCCAGGGATTCCATGAGGCGGATGACGGCGTAGGCCATGCGCAATCCCTTGGATTCGGCCAGTTCTTTGATCCCGTGAGGGTGCAGGTAGGGGTACAGAAGGTTGTTGAGGTGGCTGAAGGATTCGCACTTGCAGAGGACCTCATTTACGATGTTCAATAACCGGTAATCGCGCTTGTCGAAGAAAAAACCGGGGATGGCGGATTTCATGGATGGCCTTTCTCATAAGTGGGACAGATATCGGATGAATCATCGGCTGCCGCTTAACGACCGTTCCCCTGCTTTCGGACCATGGGGAACAACCATCCCGATGCTACATAAGAAAGGCGGGCAATGATGTCGGTATGTGCTGATTTGTGTGTAGGATTCGGCTGCAAGTTTTGTAGGGACTTCCAGCGAATGGGTGTAGGGGAGAAGCCCGAAATCATGTCGGGGTTTTCCGATGAGCAGTAATACCAGGTTAAGCTTGAGCTTGAATCGCAGCCCGCTGGGAACCACGAATGACACCGGGGGCAAAAGCCAGCGAGTGCAGGAATTGCCTGAGCCGGTAATGGTAAAACCGAGGCTCAGCCGTGTGCCGCCGCCGTCCGCGCAGGGATTCCGGTCCGTTCGTCTGCGGGATCGGCCTTAGAGAAGTGAATCGGGTCGCGTCAGCCCTGAACGGTTCACGTGAGTTGGTTCGTAACGATATAGCGGGCCAGTTCGGCGTTGCTCTTCATTTTCATTTTTTCAAGAATGCGGGCGCGGTAAGTGCTCACGGTTTTCGCGCTGAGGTTCAGTTCTCCCGCGATTTCGGTTATTGTTTTGCCGGTGCCGATCATGATCATGACCTGGTATTCGCGATCGGAGAGTTCCTCATGGAGGGGGCCATCGCTGTGCGCGGCCAGGTCCGCCGCCAGTTTTTCCGCGAGGAAGGGGCTCACGTATCTGCCCCCGTCATATACTTTTCGTATGGCGGTCACCAGCGCCTCCGGTGCGCTCTCCTTGGTGAGATATCCCATGGCCCCGGCCTTGAGCATCCTCTTGCCGTATTGTTCCTCCGGGTGGATGCTCAATGCGAGGACCGGAAGCTTAGGCTTTTCGATCTTGAGCTGTTTCAGGATTTCTATCCCTCCGCCTCCCGGCATCGTGATGTCCAATACGATGACGTCGAAGTCGTCTTTCCTGACCTTTTCCAACAATTCCCAACCGTTGGCCGCTTCATCGGCCAGAATCATGTCGGGTATCCCCTCGATGATCTGCTTGAGTCCTGCCCGGACGATCGCGTGATCGTCAGCAATGAGTATTCTGATCATCTGGTTTCTCTCCATTTTTCAGCGGAATCCTGACGCATACCGTGGTCCCCCTGCCGGGGGAACTCGTGATATCGGCGCTTCCCCCGAGCGAATAGGCCCGTTCGCGTATTCCAGTGAGGCCGTAGGACTGCGGAGCGGTCATCTCTGCCTGGCTGAGGCCTTTGCCGTCGTCTCGAACGGTGAATACAAGTTGATCCGAGTCTTCTCTCAGTTCCAGATCGACCCTCCTCGCGCTGGCATGACGCATGATATTCGTGAGCGTTTCCTGGAGGATGCGGAAGATGGCCGTGGAGATGTCGGAATTGATATTGATTTCATCGATGTGGAGGACGATCCGGCACTTGTTCCCGGTTCGGGCTTCAAATTCCTCGGCCTGCCACTCGATGGCGGCCCGGAGCCCGAAGTCGTCCAGTATCCCGGGTCTCAGGTCCGACGAAAGTTTCTTGATGGACTGAATGGCCATGCCGATGATTTTCGACATGGATTCGATCTTCTGGAAAATCAGGGTCTGGTCCTTCAGCAGTTTCTTCTGCATCCACACCAGGTCGAACTTGAGCGCCGTCAGGGTCTGCCCGAATTCATCGTGGATCTCCCGTGCGATGCGTGTACGTTCTTCTTCTCTCGCCGATTCCAGGCGTCTGTACAGATCGCGCAACTGCTCATTGGACTTCCTCAATTCCTCCTGCGCCTTCTTCCGCTCGGAAATGTCGCGAACGATGGCGGAAGCCCCGATGATGAACCCGGAATCACTCGTGATGGGAGAGATGGTCACGGAAACGTGAATCGGTGTGCCGTCTTTCCTGACGTGCATGGTCTCGTAATTGTTGATATACCGGCCCTGGTTGATTTCCCGCGATATATGCGGCAGTTCGTTCTGGCGTTCCGACGGGAGCACGATGGTAATGGGCAGTCCCTTCACTTCTTCCGGGGAATAACCGAAAAGCCTTTCCGCGCCCCTGTTCCAGCTTACGATGATCCCGTCCAGGGTCTGGCCGATGATGCCGTCGTCGGAGGATTCGACGATGGACGCCATGAGGGATTCCGCCTCGGAATGCAGCCGCGCATAATGGTAGATGACACGGGCGGCGATGGTGATGATGACGGTGGTGAGAAGAATGGTAATGGCATGAGACTGCCAAAAGCTGATGCCGGGCCAGATGACCTGCTTCAGCCATTCGATCAGGGTGATGACGACCGAGCCGACCGCCGCCAGAATCCACGGGGTGGACGGTCTGAAAGACCGGGTTTGAGCCATCATTTTGCACCGGGCCCCAGAAAAGGGAGTCGCTCTGCGGGATCACCTATACACAGAGCCGTTGATCGATGCGTACGTCGCATCGGCACAATCGGCGCTGAGAGCCGAACTGCGCGCTGCTTTGTATGAGCGTTGCGCAGTTGTCCATGACCCTGAGTATAATTTACACTTTACAGGATAGCACTTTGCCGGTGCCTTTGGAACCGGTGCGATGGGCTGTTTTCAAATGGCGGCCGCTGCAAGGGGGGGGGCGGGGGACTTGGATGCGTGGAGCGGCGCCCCGGTCGATCCGGGCTTGCCCGCTATTGGAGCTTGATTTTCACGCCGTTTGTCGCCAGTTGAAGATCCGCGCCCTCAGTGTTCGAATACACATCGATGATGACGCCTTTCTGGTTTTTCATTGCTTTGGCGGACCCGCCGGCGATGACCGTCACCCCGGCACTCAAACCGACATAAGTGCCTGACAGGTCGTTGACGTCTTTCAGGTTGTACACCTTGCCCCAGGCTTTTGAACTCTGAATCCCCACGTTCCCGAGGCTCATTCCGTCGATTTTGAACGGATACTGTTTCCCCTGGTAAGTCAGGGTCCCGCTGCCCCAACTGAACCCGATGCCTGCGGCGATGGACCCGCTTGAAAACTCCACGATTCCGTCCCATGGCAGCTTCTCGTCCGCCGCGATCGCGAGAGTGCCGGACAAAACGAACAAGCCCGCGACAAGCAGGCAGACCATTCTGCGCATCCCATAGTGTTTCATCTCGAAAAACTCCTCTCCCGCCCATACGGGCAGATTCAAGGTGAATATTCATGCCAAGCCCCCCGACCATGAACCTTGCCAATGTTAGTAAGCATCTTGAGAGCGGGACGCCAGCGATTGGTTGGATTGGTTGGATTGGTTGGATTGGTTGGATTGGTTGGATTGGTTGGATTGGTTGGATTGGTTGGATTGGTTGGATTGGTTGGATTGGTTGGATTGGTTGGATTGGTTGGATTGGTTGGATTGGTTGGATTGGTTGGATTGGTTGGATTGGTTGGATTGGTTGGATTGGTTGGATTGGTTGGATTGGTTGGATTGGTTGGATTGGTCGGATTGGTCGGATTGGTCGGATTGGTCGGATTGGGATTGGTCGGATTGGTCGGATTGGTCGGATTGGTCGGATTGGTCGGATTGGTCGGATTGGTCGGATTGGTCGGATTGGTCGGATTGGTCGGATTGGTCGGATTGGTCGGATTGGTCGGATTGGTCGGATTGGTCGGATTGGTCGGATTGGTCGGATTGGTCGGATTGGTCGGATTGGTCGGATTGGTCGGATTGGTCGGATTGGTCGGATTGGTCGGATTGGTCGGATTGGTCGGATTGGTCGGATTGGTCGGATTGGTCGGATTGGTCGGATTGGTCGGATTGGTCGGATTGGGCCTGTTGGGCCTGTTGGGCCTGTTGGGACGGGACGCGGAATGTGCCGGTGTCCCGACGACCAGGCGCCGGGACACCGGGAGTTCAGGCTGAAGGGAATTCCAAAAGCCGTGCGAGGATGCCCGATTTTTCGAGCCATTCGATGCCCGGAGCGGCGAGGAACGGGCCGTTCAGCAGGTTTTCCTTGTTGTAGACGAAGGGTTTTCCACGAAAATCCACCACGACGCCTCCCGCCGCGGTGAGTACTCCCTGGCCGGCGGCCGTATCCCATTCCCAGGTAGGCCCGAAGCGGGGGTAAAAGTCGGCTTCCCCTGCAGCAAGTGCGCAAAACTTGAGGGAACTTCCCCGTGATACGATCTCGTGGGACGGCATGAGATCGAGGATTTTCTCCAGGCCGGGTGCCGGATGAGACCTGCTTTCGACAATCCTGAGCTTTTGGGGCGGAACGGCACCAATCCTTAGCGCCCGTTTGACGCCGTTCACGATTTCCCAGCACCCCAGTCGCGAGTCTCCGACGAAGAGGCGCTCCGGGACCGGGAGGTAGACCACTCCCACCACCGGCTTCTGTTCCTCTATGAGCGCGATGTTCACCGTGAATTCAGCCCTTCGCTTGACGAATTCCTTGGTCCCGTCCAGAGGATCGACCATCCAGAATCGTTTCCATTGGCCGCGGACGGAGTAGGGGACCGACTTCCCCTCCTCCGAGAGAAGCGGAATCTCCGGATATTTTACCTGGAGTGCTTCGGCGATGATCCGGTGAGACCGCCTGTCGGCGAGGGTCAGTGGAGAATGGTCCGCCTTTATTTCCACTTCAAAGTCGGTCCGGTACACTTCCATAATAGCCCGGCCCGCGGTTACCGCCAGTTGGGACAGAAAATCGAGGTCGATCAAAGGGCCCTCCTTCGGGGTCTTTTCTAGCGCGAAGCCTTGACCCAGCGGCTTCGAATCAGTTCAAAATGATTGCAGTGGTTCCTGATCTTCCACTGGATGATCCCATGGCCTTCAAGAAGCCATGGCGGCCGGATGAAGGCCCGGTTGCCCTTGAGGATCGATTCCACATTGTCCAGCCCCCTCCCAGCGAATTCTCCCTCCGTAAGGCCTCCCAGCCAGTCCGCCGGATCGGCGGCCTCCTCGGACCACGAGAAAGGATCCGAAAAGAGGAATTGGGCCGTGGTGCTCCGTGCCACCCGGTTTATCTCCGTAAGATGCCTGAGCGGTTTCCGGAGTTTGTCCGCGAGGTTTAAAGACGCGAGGGTGCCGAATGTTCCGGATCGGAAGGGCAACGCCTGGGCATCGGCAACGATGAATTCCACCCGGCCGGGGTCCCACCAAGCCGGAAGGTCAAAGGACAGGGTCCGGTGGATCCGCCCTTCCATAGGCAGTTCGAAATCGATCTTTCCGTTCGTCAGCAATTGCCTTGCCGCGTGGACGAAGCTCCTGGATTTGTCTATTCCGATGACCGGGTGACACAGGCGACTCAATTCAAAGGTGAACCGGCCCACGGCACAGCCCGTATCAAGTGCGGGCCAGGGCGATGGCCGGATGAGGGAACTCCATTCCGAATAGGCGTCGGTGGCGTCCGGGTCGGCGAAGACGTCCGCGTAATGGCTCCACAGGTAGGAAGACAACATCCGGGGCGTTTCGTACCCGCGGGGTTGTTCCTTCATTCGGCGGGAGGAGGGCAGGTCGAGATCCGCCGTTCCTTCCAGGATCGGGTAATCCTCTCCGCAGGACGGGCAGCGAAAACGCCCGTGAATGACTTCATCTTCCGCGCGCTCGTCGGCGTGAAGGACCAGTCCGATTTCCTCCGGAAGGCAGGATGGGCAGATGACGAACTCGGCGATGAACGGTTTCATTTGCGAATTTCCGGGGTTGATTGTCCTTGATGCACCATTCAGCGGATTTTCCCGGCAGCGGCAAACAGGCTTTCGCGGCAACGGGTCCGACCGCCGGAGCGTATGAACCCGTGGAGGCTTGCCGCACTCCACGGTGGACAATATTTGATTTTCCCATGGTGGGAACCCGAATGCAAAGCAATTTCCATCCGGCCCCGCTTGCCTTTCGCCGCGCACAGCGGTTTTTTCCCGCGCGGCGGCGCAAACCGGCTGTTCGGCGGCGGAAAAGGAGTTCAAGACGGTTGACATTTCTCCCGTAATGTCGTTTATAGTACTGTTTCGTTTTGGGGGTGAATTTTTCGCCGTGGCGCGAGAGTCGGCCCCGCCTTATATTTGGGACGGAGTGAGTCAACCGGTTGTTTCTTTAGGATAAAATACTCTCATTGGAGGAATAGATGGATTGGGTCAGTGTTGCTCATGCAATGGGGACGGCAGGTCAGGGAGGATCGGGCCAACAGGGGGCTGCGGGTAACTTCTACGCCTTCGCGCCGCTCATCGTTATGGTGGCGATTTTTTACTTTCTGCTCATCAGGCCCCAACAGAAAAAGCAAAAAGAACACAGGAACATGCTGGCCAGCCTGCAAAAGGGAGACAAAGTGCTCACCCAGGGCGGTATTCAGGGCACGGTTACGGGGATCACCGATACCGTGGTGACCGTTGAGATAGCCGAAAAAGTGCGCATCAAGGTGCAAAGAGGGTACATCGCCGCCGTACTGGCGAAGGGTGAAGTATCCGAGTAAACCCTGGATGTCTTCGATATCTTGTTTGAATGGGCGCCGTCTGCGTTAGTGGTGCCCTTTCCCGTCTGGCCGAACGGCCGGTGGGCCTGCTTGGGGGGAAGGCGCGTTCTTTCCGCCACACATGCATCTTCCCGGAACAGGGAGGGGACCGGCCTCACCGGGGTAGCCTGAAACGAGTGTCGGGAGGAACGAATTTTGAAAAATATTACGTGGCGTGCGCTTCTGGTCGGAGTGGTTCTCCTTGCCGGGATTGTTATCCTGGTTCCAACCTTCACCCCCACCTTGCCTCCGGGCTGGACTAAAATCCTTCCGAAAGAGAAGATTCATCTGGGGCTGGACCTCCAGGGCGGCATGCATCTTGTCCTTGAAGTCGAGGCGGATCAGGCCGTGGGAAATTCGGCCGAACGACTCAGCGAAGATGTCAAAGACACTCTTCGGAGTGAGAAGATCGCTTTCAGCAAGATCGAGAAAGTGGGCAAGTGGGACATCGAGCTTGTGCTGCCGGGGACCGAGCAGCAGAGTCAAGTCAGGCCTGCCGTGGAGAAGAACTTTCCAACGCTGAAGTGGGTGAGCGCCGAGACTCAGCCCGACGGCACGGTTAAGATTCTCCTGAGCGTCGACGACAAGGAAGTCGACCGTATCCGTAAGCTTGCCATTGCGCAGGGCCTCGAGACCATTCGGAACAGGGTCGATCAGTTCGGCGTCAGCGAACCCGATATCCGTCCCGAGGGAGAAGACCGGATTCTGGTGCAGTTGCCCGGCATCCAGGACCCTCAGCGTGCCGTAGACCTGATCGGTAAAACGGCATTGCTCGAATTCAAGCTGACGGCCGAAGGGGTGAGCGTCCAGGACGTG
Organism: uncultured Syntrophobacter sp.; assembly: GCA_963663685.2. Taxonomy (GTDB): domain Bacteria; phylum Desulfobacterota; class Syntrophobacteria; order Syntrophobacterales; family Syntrophobacteraceae; genus Syntrophobacter. The sequence continues at coordinate 606,324 of CAXXDT010000016.1, forward strand.
AAGGACGGCAAGGCACCTCCGGGCACCCGAATCTATCCGATGAAGCAGACTGACCGGACAACGCGTCAGAGGTCCGAGACCCAGATCGTCCTCCAGGACCGCACGCTCATGACCGGTGAATACATAACGAACGCCCAGGTGGCCATAGAGCACCAGTTCAACAACCCCTACGTTTCACTCGAATTCGACACCCAGGGGGCCAAGCTTTTCGAAAGAATCACGGAAGCCAACGAAAAGAAGCACCTGGCGATCGTCCTCGACGGCGTCGTGTATTCGGCCCCTGTTATCCAGGAGAAAATAAGCGGCGGGAAAGCGTCCATAACGGGTTCCTTTTCGATGGACGAAGCCCGGGATCTGGCGATCATTCTCAGGGCCGGCGCGCTGCCCGCACCGGTTAAGATCCTCGAACAAAGGACCGTCGGACCCGCGCTCGGTGCCGACTCCATCCATAAGGGGGTCGTCTCGTCGGTTGTGGGCCTGATCGGCATCATCCTTTTCATGATCATCTACTACAAGTTTTCAGGGTTCATCGCCGACCTGGCCCTGGTGATGAACATTCTTCTGGTCCTGGCGGGCATGGCAATCTTCGGCTTCACGCTGACCCTGCCCGGTATGGCCGGCATCGCGCTGACCATCGGAATCGCCGTGGACGCCAATGTGCTCATCTACGAACGGATACGGGAAGAGATGAGGCTGGGGAAGACACCGAGATCCGCGGTGGAAACCGGCTACGAGAGGGCCACCATTACCATTCTCGATGCCAATGTCACCAGCCTGATAGCGGCCCTGGTACTCTGGCAGTTCGGCACCGGACCCATTAAGGGTTTCGCCGTTACATTGACCGTTGGCCTCATAGCGAACATGTTCACGGCCATTTTCGTAACTCGTGTCGTCTTCGACTACCTCCTGATGGAGCGGCGGGTCAAAGCACTGAGCATCTAGGCTGTCACAGTCATCAAAAGGGGTAAGCGGCAATGGAACTGATCAAGCCCAATATCAATGTCAACTTCGTAGGCTATCGCTACAAGGCTTTCCTTCTGTCAGGGATCATCATCCTCGCCGGAATGATCGTTTTCTTCTGGCGGGGCGGTCTCAATATGGGGGTCGACTTCTCAGGGGGCACCCTGATCCAGGTAAAATTCAACAAACCGACCACTCCCGATCAGATCCGGGATGCGTTGAAGGGCGTGGCCACGAAAAGCGCCATTCAGCAGGTGGGTGCGGCGAGCGACAATGAATATCTGGTCCGAACCGACGCCATCACGTCCGAGTTGCAGGCACTGTCCCTGACCGTCGAGAAGGATCTCACGAAAGCATATGGGGAGGGCGAAGCCAGCGTACGGCGCGTGGAAATGGTGGGGCCGAAAGTGGGGCAGGATCTGCGGTTAAAAGCCCTGAAGGCCATTTACTATGCCCTGCTGTTTATCGCCATATACATTTCAGGGCGTTTCGAATTCAAATGGGCCACGAGCGCAGTCATGGGAGGGGTCCTCCTGGTGGGGATCTATCTCCTGGAAGCCATCGGCCTCAATATCATTTACCTCATCGGGGCGGCCCTGGTGATTACGCTCGCCCTGTGCTGGTATTTGAAGCTGCCTTATGCCCTGGGGGCCGTACTGTCCCTCATTCATGACATTCTGATCACGATCGGGATCTTCGCCATCGCCGACAAGGAATTCACCCTGGAGGTGTTCGCGGCCTTGCTGACCCTGTCGGGCTATTCCCTGAACGACACCATCATCGTGTACGACCGTATCCGGGAAGACCGGAACAAAGACAAGAAGCTGAAATTCAAGGACATGGTCAACATGGCCATCAACCAGACTCTGAGCCGAACCATCCTGACCTCGGGCACCACCTTTTTCGTGCTGCTCTGTCTTTTCTTCCTGGGTGGGACGGTCATTCACGATTTCAGTTTCGCCATGCTGATCGGGGTCATCACGGGAACGTATTCGTCGATTTTCATCGCCAGCCCCATTCTGATCTTTTATGAGGAGCTGACAAAGCCGCAGCGAAAACCTCGCCGTGCCTGACTTCACTGGTTTACCCACACGGCCATGTTTTTGAAGTCGAGCAGGATCTTTCTGGTAACGGAGTTCTTCAGAAAGCTCCAGATCCCGCTTGGCTCGGAATGGCCGAGAGCTACGATCCCGATTCCCTGTTCCCGGCAGTAGGATAGAATCCCCTCAGCGGGATTTCCTCTGCCGGGAATGAGACTCACCGTGATGCGCCCCGCCTCTATACCGGCCTTCCGGACTATCTCACAGGCCCTCAGCAGGAATGTTCGAACGGAACGCCCCGGTTCGGATTTAAACCACCACTCAAGTGTGCTTTCCAGGTTTTCCGCCGGGACGGTGACGGCCTTCATGACGTTCTTGGCGCCGTGGAGGATGGTGATCCGTGTCCGTGTGTCCGCGAGCATGAAGGCTGCGTGATCGGCGATTCTCAGCGAAGCGTCCTCGTTCAGTACGCAGATCGCGGCACGGGCCGGGTCCGCGTTTCCCTCGATAAACCAGATGGGACTCACGACGCAGTGGTGAAGCAGATCCACTGCAGGGTCCCCCTTGAGAAAACCCTCCAGGCTGCTGCCGACCGTCTTTTGCACGAGGACCGCATCAACCTTCTTCAGGTTTGCCAGCATGCATGCCTGCCGCGCGACGCTCAGTTGTCTTTCCTGCGAGAATTCCTGTATGAGCCGTTCCGAGAATCCCGAGCGGATAAGAGCCTGCCTTGCGCCTGCAAATACGGAGTGGGAATCGTCATTGCGTGATGCCAGGAACTTTCTTTTCTCCCTCATGAGATGGGCGGAGCCGGGAGCATCGTCATAAAGGGGCGGGAGCGGGGGCATGAAATGGCAGAGGACCATGTTGATGTCCTCCAGTTGTGTGTACAGGCGGCGCACGAACTCGATGGGCTTCAGGGCGGCTTCTGAGCCGTCGATGGGGAGCAGCAGGCATTTCGGGAGCGTTTTCATGGGAGCCTCTTTACCGGTACGTTTCCTCGCATGGTTCTGAATTTGAGTAAAAAGTTAAGGCATGGACCGGGATAAGATCAAGTGGAGCCCCTGGATATTTCCCTGGGAGCGATGGAAACCGGAAAGGTTCTGGCATTTCGAGTGAAGCAAGAAACTGCGAAAACCCCGGGGTTGAGGAGGTGCTTCTCTTCATCCCGGATGACGCCACGCATATTGTACGCGTGAATCGGAGTGCCTGCCGGAATGGTTCTGAGAGTAGCTCGAATGAACTTGGCTTTCCCGGAGAACGGAAGAAATTCAAGAACAACCCTCAGTCGAGATCAATAGGCGGGGTCACTTCGTATTGCCTGCCGACCTCGAACCTGACCTTTTCCCAGGCGGGGTCCGCGGTCAGTTCGCTTGAAGCGTCCATAACGAGTTCCGGGAGGTTGTTCACTTCGCTCAGATGAGCGAACACGACGAAGCGCAGGCATTCGTGAAAGAGGGTCTTGAGAAGTTCACACGTGTCGGAGTTGGACAGATGTCCCTGACGGCCGCGGATGCGCTGCTTGAGATGCCAGGGGTAGGGGCCGTTGATGAGCCGGTCGAGGTCGTGGTTTGCCTCCACGACGAGGCCGTGGCAGCCCTGGAGACGCGTTTTGACCAGTTGAGTCGCCACGCCGAGGTCGGTGCAGACCCCGAGCCTTGTGCCTTCGTTTTCGATAACGAATCCCGACGGTTCACGGGCGTCATGGGAAATGGAAAACGGCTGGAGCTTCAGGTCTCCGATGAAAAAAGCGGTGCCGACCCGGAAGACCTCCGTTTGGGGCAGGCGGCCGACTTGGGGCGGGAGCGCGTCGAGAGTCCCTTCACTGAGATACACGGGAAGCCCGAAGCGCCTGCTCACTATCCCTGCGCCGCGGACATGATCCGTATGTTCGTGGCTGAGGACCAGTGCGTCGAGCTGATGGCCGTCGACCGGGGTCTTTTCAAGCCGCCGTGCCACTTCACGGCCGCTCAAGCCCGCATCCAGGAGTATCCTGGTCCTTGCGCTGCAGACCAGGATCGAGTTCCCTTTGGAACCGCTTGCGAGGACATGGCAGGAGAGCGGCATGGCCAGAGGCCTCTTTAGGCGAGAAGATCGTCTGAGTTTGAAACAAGCGACTCTTCGACGGGACCGAACAACATGAGAGAAGCCCGATCGGGCCGACAGATGTCCCTGAACCAATCCTGGATGTCTGCGGCCTTCACGCTCCTGATCTTCTGTTCGATTTCCTCGAACGGAACGGAACGGCCGAACAGAAATTCATTCTTGGCCATTCGGTTCATCCTGGAGTCAGTGCTCTCGGCGTTGAGATACATGCTGCCCGTGAGGTATTCCTTTGCTGCGCTCAGTTCGGGTTCGCTGATGGGTTCATCGGCGAGTCTGCGAAGCTGTTCACGGATGAGCTTGAGGGTCTCGCGGACGTTTTCAGCGCTTATCCCGGCATAAATCCCGAGCATGCCCGTGTCTTCATGGCTGTGCGAAAACGAATAGACGGAGTAGGCCAGGCCGCGCTTTTCGCGGATTTCCTGAAACAGCCGGCTGCTCATGCTGCTTCCGAGCACCACGTTGAGCAGGTGGGAGGCGAAGCGGTTTTCATCCACCTGGGAATTCCCCTTCAGGCCGAGGCAGAGGTGCACCTGTTCCAGGTCTTTGGGGATGACCCGTGTCAGGTAATGGTTTTCGGGCCTACCCGCCACGCGATGCTGAGCCTGGTGATCGAGTGAGCCGAGAGCGGGCCCGATGAGGTCCAGGAACCGGTCGTGATCGAGGTTCCCGGCGGCCGAAACGACAATCCTTTCGGGGTGAAAGCTGCGGGAAAGATATTGCAGGAGCTCCTCCCTGCCAATGGATGCAACCGTTTCCGCCGATCCGTAGATCGGGAGTCCCAGCGGATGGCCTTTCCAGAACATCTCCTGAAAGAGGATGTGGATGTACTCGTCGGGCGTGTCTTCGATCATCCGGATTTCCTGCTGAACGACCTGCTGTTCACGCTCGATTTCATCCGGCGCGAATACGGAGTTCAGAAAGACGTCGGTGAGCAGGTCCACGACGAGGGGAAGGTGAGTGGCCAGGACTTTTGCGTGGATGCACACATGTTCCTTGGACGTGAACGCATTGGCGAAGCCGCCGGTGGAGTCGAATTCCTTGGCGATGTCAAGCGCGCTGCGCCGCCGGGTCCCTTTGAAGAGCATGTGTTCGATGAAATGAGTAACGCCCCGTTCGTCTTCATTTTCGTCTCTGGAACCCACGCCGACCCATATCCCGGTAGACACGGAATGCACGTGTGGAATCGTCTCGGTCAGAACACGAATACCGTTCGGAAGGACCGTTTTTCGATACAATGTTCCCTCGTTTATCCCAGTAGGAAAAAGAACCCGAACCGGGCGAAAAGTGCAGCCCAACAGGTCCGTGGCTTTGAGCCTTCCCTTCCAGTGAAGGAAGGCCCATTTTGCGGACCTGGAGGCCTTCGTACGTTGAAGGAAATCGATTATTCCTCGGCAGGCTTTTCGAGAGCGGCTTTGCGGCTCAAGCGAATTCGCCCGTCCTTGTCGATTTCGATCACTTTGACAAGAACTTCATCCCCTTCCTGAACGACGTCGGTAACCTTCCTGACGCGTTTATGCTCCAGCTGGGAAATGTGGATCAGCCCCTCGATATTGGGGAGGATCTCGGCGAATGCCCCGAAATCCGTGACCCGCACGATGCGGGACATATAGAGCTGGCCGACTTCGGGTTCCTGGGTGAGCTTCCTGATCTTGTCGATCGCTTTGTCGCACGCAGCGCCGTCGGGGCTCATGACAACGACCCGGCCGGAATCCTCGATGTCGATCTTGGCTCCCGTTTCGGCCACCAGGGCGCGGATGATTTTGCCGCCCGGGCCTATGACGTCACGGATCTTCTCGGGATTGATCTGGATGCTCACCACGCGCGGAGCGTAGGGCGACAGTTCGGGCCTCGGTGCCGAAAGAACGGACCGCATCTTCTGCAGGATGAAAAGCCGCCCGGCGCGGGCCTGTTCCAGGGCGCGCTGCATGATGTCGCGATCGATTCCGGCGATTTTTACATCCATCTGGAAGGCCGTGATCCCCGTTTCCGTTCCGGTCACCTTGAAGTCCATGTCCCCCAGGTGGTCTTCATCTCCGAGGATATCCGTCAACACGAGCGTTTTGTCTCCCTCTTTCACCAGACCCATAGCGATGCCCGCGACGGCGTCGGTTATGGGGACACCGGCATCCATGAGAGCGAGTGTTGATCCGCAGACCGTTGCCATGGAACTCGATCCGTTGGATTCCAGGATTTCGGATACCACCCGGATGGTGTATGGAAACTCACCATCCTTGGGAAGCACGGGTTTTATGGCCCGTTCCGCCAGTGCTCCATGGCCGATTTCGCGGCGACCGGGGCCACGGAGGGGTTTCACCTCACCAACGGAAAAGGGCGGGAAATTGTAATGGAGCATGAACGACTTGAACGATTCACCGGCAAGCGCCTCGATCTTCTGTTCATCGGAAGATGAACCGAGGGTCACCACGGCGAGCGCCTGTGTTTCACCACGGGTGAAAAGGGCCGATCCATGGGTCCTCGGAAGCGGTCCCGCTTCTATGCTGAGAGGCCGGATCTCGTCCAGCCGGCGCCCGTCAATGCGGCGTCCTTCGTTCAGCAGCATCCCGCGTACGACTTCTCTCTCGAGCTCTTCCAGCAGTTCGTCGATCTGTTTTTGCTTCGCGGGGTCATCAGGTGCAAGCTCGGCTTTCACCTTGTCCTTCACTGCCTTCTTCATGTCCCTGCGAACGTGCTTTGCGGCCGTCGTCATGGCTTCACGCAGGCCCGCTTCCGCGTGGGAGCGCACTTCCCGGGCAAGCGCTTCGTCGCGCACGACTTCCGGAGGCGCATCCTTCACCGTGCCGATCAGCCTCTGGAGCTCGTCCTGAGCGTCGATGATGGGTTGAATCGCCTTGTGGCCGACAAAGATGGCGTCGGCGAGATCGACTTCTGAGACGAATTTGGCTCCGCCTTCCACCATCGTGACCGCATCCCTCGTGCCGGCGACAACCACGTTGAGGTCGCTTTCCAGGAGTTGTTTGGCGGTCGGGTTGATGACGAACTCGCCGTTGACCCGTCCGACCCTCACTGCCGCCACCGGGCCCTGAAAGGGCACACAAGAAATATGGAGTGCGGCCGAAGCGCCGATCAGGGCCACCATGTCCGGTTCATTTTCCTGATCGACGGAAAGAACCGTCGCCACGATCTGGGTCTCAAAGACATACTTCTTGGGGAACAGCGGTCGGATGGGCCGGTCGATGAGCCGGGAGGTCAGGGTCTCTTTCTCGCTTGGGCGGCCGATTTCGCGGCGGAAGAAACCACCGGGAATCCGGCCGGCCGCGTAGCTCATTTCCTGATAATCCACCATCAGGGGCAGGAAATCTATCCCCTCACGGGTCCGGTTTTCCTTGGTGGCGGCAACCAAAACCACCGTGTCGCCATATCTCATGAAAACGGATCCGCTGGCCTGGCGTGCAACCTGTCCGGATTCGATGATCAGTGGGCGTCCGCCCACCTCTACCTGTACTGAATGCTTCATAGAATTTATCCTTGTTCTCAACACCTGCCGAGGATCGATCCGGAAGCGCTTATCGGCGCAGTCCGAGCCGTTCGATGACGGTGTTGTATCGGTCGGTACTTTTCTTTTTCAAATAGTTGAGCAACTGCCTGCGCTGCCCGACAAGCTTCAATAGCCCGCGACGCGAATGATGATCCTTTTTGTGAAGTTTGAAGTGCTCCGTGAGATAACTGATTCTCTCACTCAGGAGCGCTATCTGCACCTCCGGGGATCCCGTGTCGGACGGATGTACTTTGAAGCCTTCTATAATTTCCTTCTTTTTCTCTGGGGTCATTACCACGGCTTAATCCTCCTTAAACGTGATATGCAACCACTTGTTGACTGATCGCGAGGATTGTTCGCGATTCATCAATACATCGATGGCAATCCGAAGATCATGCACCACCACTTAAAACCTGAATCCACCGCCGCTCGATGACTCCATTCGGAAACAACCTCCGGACCCGTACTGCATCGGGGATTGAAAAAGGAGGAGCCTGATGAACGAAGCCCAAGGGGGCGGTACTCATAATACCCGAGCGCCCGAGGAGGTGTTGGGCCGTCCCCGGACGAACCGAATTCAAAACCGCTTTTCAGAACCGGAAAAGTCTCAACCTGCGCTGCTGCCCGGCTTGTGAATGAGGCCACCAGAGCGCTGCAAGCCGGTTTTCTCCGGTAACCAGCCGCACGGGGACAGTCTTGTCCGCAAAATCGTCGCGGTGCTCAATTTCCCATATGGGATCAAGATGTCCGAAACGCAATCGTTCCAGGCTCTCTTCGCTCCTTATCACCAGTGCCGGCAGGTGAGCGAGGGCATCACTCATCGGAACGATTTCGCCGGAAAGCGCATCAGGCGAGGGCATGTCCAGGATCCGTTCCAGTGTCGTCGCCTGCTCGATCCCAAAAGAACCGCACCCGAGGCGCCTCAGTTCCGATACATGCCCCCCGCAGCCCAACCTGCAGCCGAGGTCCGAAGCAAGTCGGCGGATGTAGGTTCCCTTCGAACATCGCGCCTCCAGGACGATCTCGGGGTATTGATACGACAGGAGCTTCAGTTCGTGAATGTGAACCTCCTGCTCCGGGAGTTCAACATCAACGCCACGCCGCGCCAGGTCGTAAAGCCGTCTTCCCTGTACCTTTTTTGCCGAATACAGCGGTACCGCCTGAACGTACTTCCCTTCGAAAGACCGCACCGCATCGAGCAGCTCGTCTTCGGCGGGCACGACCTGTTCACAGGTGCGGACCACGGTTCCCGTTCTGTCCAGCGTGTCGGTTTCAACGCCGAGATGCACGCTGAAACGGTAAAGCTTTGACTGGTTGAGAAGCTGATCGGCAATTCTGGTCGCCTGATTGACACAGATCACGAGCACCCCGGTGGCGAAGGGGTCCAGCGTTCCGCAATGCCCGGCTTTGTTCAGCTTAAACCGTCGTTTGACTCTGGCGACAACGCCAAAGGACGTGAGCCCTTCCGGCTTGTCCACTACGAGAAGGCCGTTCTCTCCCGGTTCGACGTCGGCGGGGATGCGGCAGGATGCGTCCTGCCCGGCCGGGGGGGTGTTCGCCTCGATGATTCGGGAAGACAGGGTTCTCATGAGAAATAACTCAATGCTTCACCCGTAATGGTGGACCGAACCATCTCGAGATTTCCCGGCATTCTGAAAGCAGCCGCCTGCCGATGCCCCCCCCCCCTCGTGCTTCTGGGCGAAAGCCGCCACATCGATGCGTCCCTTCGATCTCATGCTGACATAAATCAGCCCGTCATCGCCCTCCCTGAACAGCATTGCCAACTCCACCGGCTTCACCGACCGGAGTTCATTGATGAAACTGTCGCTGTCGGCAGGGGAGGTGCCCGTGTCGTTGAACATCTTTTGACTGAGTTCCGCCGTGGCGAGCCGGTTGTCCGCAAGGAACCTGACCGTGGAAAGGACCGCGGCCAGCAGAAGCAGCCGCTGAGGAGGCGCGGAGTCGTAGATGTTGTGAGCGATGGCGGCCGGATCCGCTCCGCACGCAACCAGCGCGGAAGCGATTTCAAGAACCTTCCGGTTGGTATTGGTATAGTGAAAAGAACCCGTATCGGTCAGGATTCCGGTGTAAAGCTGAGTGGCTATGTCCGCATCGAGGGCAAGCGGCAGTCCGCACGAGAGGTCGTACAACATCTCGCAGGTGCTGCTTGCGGCCGTATCGACCCAGCACACCTGTCCGAAAGGGGACCTACTGATATGATGATCGATGTTGATCAGAACGGGAATGCGGGCTGCGGCTTCGGCCAGCTTTGTCCCCATCCTTTGGAAATCCCCGCAGTCCAGGCTGACGGCCGTGTCATAGGAGGAAAGTTCGGGGGCCTCGTGCCGGATCGTCTCCGCGCCCTTGAGAAATTCGTACCCCGGCGGAGCGGGGTTCTCACAGAAAGGATCCGCTTCCCTGCCCAGCTTGCGGAGCATGAACGTAAGGGCCAGAAGTGAACCGACGGCGTCTCCATCGGGACGAACGTGAGTGGCAACGAAAAATCGCCGCCCCTTCAGAATGGCGTCCACAACCTCGGGCACTATCTCAGATGGAGTTCTATTCATCCTTACGCAGATCTTTCAGCAGACGTTCGATTTTGTCCCCGTACTCGAATGAACCGTCATAATGAAAAGAGAGCTGCGGCAGGGTTCTCATATGAATACGCTTCCGCAGTTCCTGACGCATAAATCCATTGGCTTTATTCAGCCCCTGCATCGCCCCGGCAATTTCGTCCTCGGCGGAACTTCCCATGAGGCAGAAAAAAACCTTTGCATTCTGCAAATCGGCGGACACTTCGATCCCTGTAAGAGTGACTCTGGACACGCGTGGGTCCTTGACCCGCCGCAACAACAGGTCTGCGATCTCCTGCCGAAGCAGGTCCGCCACCCGATCCGCTCTTTTATATTCCATGCAAAACGCCTCTACCCGGAAACCTCAATCAAACCGCGCCGGAAATTCCGTTCTCACCGAATCGCCCCGGGGCGGGGGTGCCGGTCATTCACCCATTGGGATCAGTTCCATTTCGTGTCCCACCAGTTCGGCGAGATTCATCGATTCCATGAAATCCACGATGCGGTCCAGGAGCGAGTTTAAAACCCGGCCATCGTTCCCCACCGCGGCAATCGCGATGGTAGCCTTTTGAAGGAGGTCCATATCGGCGACTTCCGCCACCGAAACGTTGAACCTGTGCCGGCTCTTTTCAACCAGACTCTTGACCACGCTACGCTTCTCCTTCAGGGATTTGTTCCCATGAAGCATGAAGGTCAACCGGGCTACCGCTACCGTCATGGGTCCGTTATGCTCCCGTCTTCCTGTCGTCCGTCGGCGATTCCAGAACGGGTTTCACTTCCTGGAGTTCATAAACTTCCAGGATGTCGTTCACCTTGACGTCATTGAAATTCTCTATGCCGATACCGCACTCGAAGCCCGCTTTCACTTCCTTCGCATCGTCCTTGAAGCGTCTGAGCGAGCTGATCTTGCCGTCGTACACGACCACGTGGTCCCTCAGAACCCTGGCCCTGGCGTTTCTTTCCACCCGGCCCTCAAGGACCGCGGTCCCCGCAATCATGCCGATCTTGGGAACCTGGAAAGTCTGGCGCACCTCGGCGCGGCCGATGACGTTTTCCTTGTAAACCGGCTCCAGCATACCGACCATGGCGTCTTTGACCTCATTGAGCAACTGGTAAATGATGTCGTAGAAGCGCAGGTCCACATGTTCCTGGTCGGCCATTTCCTGCACCTTGGATTCGCACCGGACGTTGAATCCGATAACGATGGCATTGGAAGCGGATGCCAGGATCACATCAGTTTCGGTAACGGCACCCGTGCCGGCATGAATAAGGTTGATCTTGACCTCGGAGGTGGACAGTTTGAGCAGGGAATCGCTGATGGCCTCGAGTGAGCCGTGTACATCGGCCTTGAGCACGATCTTGAGTTCCTTGATCTCGCCTTCCTGAATCTGGTCGAAGAGGCTTTCCAGGGTCACCTTGCCGGTGCGGGTGAGTTCCTTCTCACGGAGTTTCACAAGTCGGTGTTCGGCGATCATCTTCGCCTGTTTCTCATCGACCAGTGCGATGAAATCGTCCCCGGCATTGGGAACGCCCGAGAGGCCGAGCACCTCGATCGGCATCGACGGGCCCGCCTCATCCAGCCTCTGACCACGGTCGTTGAACATGTTCCGGACCCGGCCGGAGTTGACGCCGCAGAGGTAAAAATCCCCCGTCTTGAGTGTACCTTCCTGGATGAGGATCGTGGCCACCGGGCCCCTGCCTTTGTCCAGCTTTGCCTCGATGACGCGGCCTCTGGCAGGCTTGTTCCGGTTTGCCTTCAGTTCGAGAAGCTCCGCCTGGAGAAGCACCATTTCGAGGAGTTCGTTAATGCCCGTGCGCTTCTTCGCGGATATTTCCACCATGGTGACGTTTCCGCCCCATTCTTCGGCGATAACCCCGTGTTCGGCAAGTTCCCGTTTAACCCGGTCCACGTTGGCGTTGGGCTTGTCGATCTTGTTGATGGCCACGACGATGGGCACATCGGCGGCTTTGGCATGGTTGATCGCCTCGATCGTCTGCTGCATGACTCCATCGTCCGCGGCAACCACCAGGATAACGAGGTCGGTCACCTTGGCGCCGCGGGCACGCATGGAGGTGAAGGCCTCGTGGCCGGGGGTGTCCAGGAAGACGACATCGCCGTTGGGAAGCTTCACATAGTAGGCACCGATGTGCTGGGTGATCCCGCCCGCTTCGCCCCCGATCACATTGGTGTCGCGTATGGCGTCCAGAAGGGAGGTTTTGCCGTGGTCGACGTGACCCATGACCGTGATGACCGGCGGCCTCGCGGTAAGGTCTTCGGCACGGTCCACGGATTCGTGAAGAAAATCCTCTTCCTCGAAAGCCGTCTTTTCCACTTCAAATTCAAACTCTGCGGCCAGAAGCGCGGCCGTTTCGAAATCGAGCGCCTGGTTGATGTTGGCGGGAAGGCCCAGGAGAAGCAGTTTCTTGATGACTTCGTTTGCCTTGAGTCCCATCTGCTTTGCAAGATTTGCAACCGTAATGGCTTCGTCGATTCGTATTTTTCGCTTGCCGACTTTTTGAACCGCGGGTTCCGGTTTCTGAGCTTCCCAGGCGGCCTGCTTTCGCCTGTCCCCCTTCAGCCGGCCCCGGTCGTCCTGAGCGGCGATTTCTTTCTTGGTGTAGAGATCCTCGCGTTCGAACACCTCTTTGCGTCGAACCGCGCCCCCTCCCTTGGCCTTCTTTTCCGCGTCCTTGACGAATTCTTCCGGGCGGGCCCGTTTCTTGCGCGGGACCTCCTTGACCTCGACTTCCTCGGTCTTCACCTGGAGGCGGGTGGCAATGTGCTGAGGGAGCACCGGTTCCTCTTCGGGTTCCTCGGGGATGATTTCGGGGAGCTTGATGATCCGGGCCGGTTCATCCTTCCTGGCTTTCTTGCGTCGCCTCTTCTTTGCCTTCTTGGGTTTGGCCTTCGTCCCATCCTCTTCCTCTTCCTCGGTTTTTTCGGTAACCGGGATGGCTTCGGCGGGCGGAGTCAGCTTCACTTCAACATGAACGGGCGATGGGGGAAGCAGGGACGTGGGTTCCGGCTGAGATTCTTTCACCTGGATTTCCTTCTCCTCTGGTTCGAGTTCTCCTACTGGTTCCGGAGTCTCCTCCAACAATGAGGTTTCATCTTTCGGCGCGGGGGGGGCCGCTTGAGTTTCCATAACGATCTGCTGTTCGGCGGATTCCGGGGCCTTGGCGGGCGGGCCTTCGGGGCCGGGTTCCGGTGCGACGCGCACCGGAGGTTCTTCACGGCCGGCGGATTCGACGACCGCGGGTTCCCCGCCGGCGGCAGCCGGCGGCAACCCTTCGCCAACGGGAAGAGGTTCCGGCTGTGCGACAAATTCTTCGACGTTCGCCGCAGCCTCGACGCGGACCGCCCCCTCGGCGGGCGGTTCCGCCGCGGGTTGCCCCACGGCCTCCGGTGCTGCCGGAACGACTTCTTCTTCGCTGACTTTCTTCCGCCTTCGAATGACCTCGCGCCCGATGCGCTTTTCTTCAATGGTCTCAGATTTGGCTTCGGAGAACTGCTGCCGGATCTTCAACACCGCCGAATCCGTCAGCGTGCTCATGTGGTTCTTAACCTGAATGCCCATTCTGATGATGCGATCAATCAGGTCTTTATTTTCCATATTGAGTTCTTTCGCAAGCTCATGCACCCTCATTCGCGTCATGAAAACTTCCCCCTTGATAGGCCCAAAACTCATTGACTCTAAAACTACTGGAACCCCAACCCCCGATCTCGATCTTCAGGCCGCATACCCGCCGCCCCGGAGTTGAGGCGCCGACCGCGAAATTCTGGATTCATCCATTTCCCGGGCGGCAATTCTTGAGGGACTTTACAAGCTTCCCGCTTGAGTATGTTCGAATGACATGGCAAAATCCCTCAAAGCGGCGGGGCGAACGGCCGATATTATATTCATGGCTCCGTACCGCCTCGCGTTGGACCGGCCATCTCGTCCGCATCCGGGGCTAACGCCGTAGCCCTGTTGCGAAACGCCTTCTGGACCCGCTTGTTGAAATGCAATCGGGGCAGGCACTGCGGGCATACATATGCTCCGCGTCCTTCCATCAATTGATCGTGGTCCGGCACGATGGACATGTCTGAAAAACGGAGGACCATGCGCAGAAGGTCAGACTTTGCTCCTTTTCTGGTGCAAACCAAACAAGTTCGTATGGGTACGTGCCCCCGGTTCACCGATTCTAGCTCTCCTGGGACCCTTCGGGTGCCACTTCATCCGGAACGTTTTCAGGCTCGGAATCGTTCCCGTCCTGTTCCGTGCCGGCTTCCACTTCCGCATCGGCTTCCACGGGTGCAGGGGCTTCCTGTGAAGCAGTTTCCACAAGCAGCTCCGCGGCTTCCGCCCTCATCTCCTCCAAAACGGTACCGGAAAGGTGCGTAAGCTCCTCCAGTTCCGTGACGCTTGCGTCCACGAATTCCGGTAAAGAGGTGATTCCGGCTTCGTAGAGCCGATCCGCAAACTCGGCGGTCAATCCTTTGATGTGCAAAAGAGATTGATACCCCGTCTGCTTTTGCCGTTCATGACGCGTTTCATTTTTCACATCGATCCGCCAGTTGGTCAGTCGTGACGCCAGGCGAACGTTCTGCCCGCGTTTCCCGATTGCCAGGGAAAGCTGGTCGTCGGGCACGATGACTTCCATGCTGCGGTTGGCCTGATCGATGATAACCTTCGATATGATCGCAGGGGCGAGAGCGTTGACCACGAACTTCGCGGGGTCCATATTCCACGGCACGATGTCGATCTTTTCTCCGCGGAGTTCCTGCACCACGTTCTGCACCCTGGTGCCTTTCATCCCCACACAGGCGCCCACCGGATCGACGTCCGAATCCTTGGAAATGACGGCGATTTTGGCCCGCGATCCCGGTTCTCTCGCGGCGCTGATGATGCTCACGATGCCTTCGACTATCTCGGGGACCTCGCCGTGAAACAGTTGAATGAGAAAGTGAGGATGCGTCCTGCTCATGACAATCTGGGGCCCCTTGCTGATTTTCTTTACATCGAGCACGTAGGCCCTGATCCGGTCCCCCTGGCGGAACACTTCCCTGGGAATCTGTTCCTTGGGCGGCAGAATAGCCTCGGCCTGGCCCATGTTCACCACGATGCCGCTCTTATCGATGCGCTGCACCACTCCGTGAGCGATTTCCCCTTTTCGTCCCTTGAATTCCTCGTATACGACTTCGCGCTCGGCATCCTTCATCTTCTGGATGATGACCTGCTTGGCGGATTGAGCGGCGATCCTTCCCAGCGTCTCGGTGTCCATGCGGATTCCGAGTTCATCGCCGAGTTCGCTTTCGGGGTCGAGAGCGAGGGCTTCCCCCACCGAAACCTGCTTGTCGGGGTCGGTCACCTCCTCAACGACTTCCTTGAACTGGAAAGCTTCAATTTCCCCATATTCCTCGTTATAGGTGACGTCCAGGTCCAGCCTTGACCCGTATTTTTTCTTGATAGCCGACTTGATGGCCTCTTCCAGAGTGTGGATCAGAGTCAGACGTTCAATACCCTTCTCCCGACTGACCTGATCGATCAACCGCTTGAGTTCCGTGGCCATGACTTTAGTCTCCTCGCAAAGAATATGGAAAACAGTAATCCTATATATTTAACAGCTTTTCAGCCAATATTCATTCTCTATCGTGTTGAGATTCGAAATATCGCAAACGGGCCCGGTCCATGCCCTCGAACGGAATTTCGAACCTTCGGCCGTCACACTCGACGATGATTCCGTCTTCGCGGACTTCCTTCAGGCTCCCCTTGAAATTCCGCCGACCTGAAATGAGAGCGAAGGTTTTGACCTCAACGAATTTCTCCAGGCACTTTTCAAAGTGCTCTTTCTTCCGCAAAGGCCTGTTCAGGCCGGGTGACGAAACTTCCAGATTGTAGGGATTGCGGATGATGTCCGCCACGTCGAGCAGGTCTCCGACAACATGGCTCACCCTGGCGCAGTCTTCCACCGTCACTCCGCGTTCCTGGTCCACGTAGACCCGGAGCACCCAGCCGGGAGCTTCCCTGCGGTATTCGATTTCGATGACTTCCATGCCTTCCGACCGGAGGACCGGGTCGACCACGTTCCAGACGCGTTCGACGACCTGATCGTTTCTATCCTCGCCCTCCGGCACCGTCTCGGGCTTTTTCATCAATGACGCCTCTAAAAAACAAAAAAAGCGGGCCATACAACCCACTTCTCTTAGTAGACGCGACGAATTTCAAATTCCAAGTTATAAGAGGTCTCTCACACTCTCTAAAGAACCCGGAAGTCTTGTCATCCACTAATCGAAGTAGGCATGCTACCGGGATTGGACTGCAGCTACCTCAATAAGGGAAGCCTTCTCATCGAGAAGGAATACCTTCAAGTACCATGGAGCAACTAACATGGAGCGGGCGACGGGATTCGAACCCGCGACCCCAAGCTTGGGAAGCTTGTGCTCTACCAGCTGAGCTACACCCGCCTTAGAGTCCAAAACAGCTGGATATTAGCTGATGCCGGTGAGTAAAGTCAAGCCGAAATGAACATTTCGGACCGGTCTCGAACCGGTGTGCGGCAAACCCGAGTGACCGGTGATGGGGACTGAAAGCCGGGGCCCTCCTTCACCCGGCTTTCAGTGGAGTAAAACAGGCAAGCACCTGGTGCAAATCTCCGATAAAAATGATCACGAATAAATGGGGTCAATCCCGTATTTTGACGTGGGGAATGCAGTATTTCCCGCTGGAATCGGTCATGTATATCAGCCTGTTACGGCCTTCGATCCGCAGTGGGATGCAAACGGGGGGCCGGTTCCGGCCCGCGGAATTTGCCGGTGGCAAGCGCTTCGATTTGATGTACGATGAGTCGTGATTTTGAGCTTTGCACCAGGAAAGGAATTATTGATGAATCCGTTTGTGCATCTTCACGTGCATACCCAATACAGTCTCCTGGACGGGGCCATTCGCCTGGACGACCTCATCGCAACGGCCCTCGGCATGAATATGCCCGCCGTGGCCATGACCGACCACGGCAACATGTTCGGGGCGCTGGAATTTTACGAGAAGGCAAAAAAGGCGGGAATCAAGCCCATCATCGGCTGTGAAGTCTATCTGGCCCCCAGGAGCAGGCACGACCGGCACGGCAGAACCGAAGGCAGCGGGGGGGCGGACGATGACCGGAGCTACCACCTGGTTTTGCTGGCAACGGATGTGTCCGGCTACCAAAACCTCATGAAGCTGGTCTCCATCGGGTACAGCGAAGGCTTTTATTATAAGCCGAGAATCGACAAGGAGATCCTGCGCCTGCTTCACGGAGGCCTGATCGGCATGTCGGCCTGTCTCAAGGGCGAGATTGCGACCCTGGTGTCGAGGAACCAGGCAAAGGGAGCCCAGGCTGCCGCCCTTGAACTCGCGGACATTTTCGGGCCCGACAACTTTTACCTGGAACTTCAGGCCAACGGGATCCCCGAACAGACCGTCGTGAACGAGGCGCTCATTCGGATGAGCCGGGAGACGGGGCTGCCGCTTATCGCCACCAACGACTGCCATTATCTGCACAGGAGCGATGCCCGGGCGCACGAGATACTGCTGTGCATCCAGACCGGAAAGACCGTTCTGGATGAAAAACGGATGAAGTTCCAAACGGACAGCCTTTACTTCAAGTCTCCCGATGAAATGTGGAACGAATTCCGGCAGGTGCCCGAAGCCTTGGAAAATTCGTTGAAAATCGCCGAGCGCTGCCAACTGGAACTGAAGCTCGGCGAATACCATTTCCCGGTTTTCCCGCTCGAATCGGGGGAAAGCATCGACGAAAGATTCGACAAGACGGTGCTCGAAGGGTTCGCCAAACGGATGCCGCTGGTTGAGGAAAAGCGGGGGCCGTTGTCTGCAGAGCAGCGTGAGGAATACGAGAAGCGGCTGCATTACGAGCTGGAAGTCATCCACAAAATGGGATTTGCGGCCTATTTCCTCATCGTGGCCGACTTCATAAACTATGCGAAAAACCGGGGTATTCCCGTTGGGCCGGGGCGAGGTTCGGCGGCCGGAAGCCTTGTGGCTTACGTGATGAGCATCACGGACCTGGATCCCATCGAACACGGACTCATTTTTGAACGGTTTCTCAATGTCGAACGCATCAGCATGCCCGATATAGATGTGGATTTTTGCATTCGCGGCCGGGATGAAGTGGTGAAATATGTGTCCGAAAAATACGGGAAGGACAGGGTCGCTCAAATCGCCACCTTCGGGACAATGCAGGCCCGGGCCGTCATCAGGGATGTGGGGCGGGCGCTCGCCATGGCGTACAACGACGTGGACCGGATCGCCAAGCTGATCCCTTCTTCCCTGGGTATGTCCCTGCAAAAGGCCTTTCAGCAGGAACCGCGCCTGGCGGAACTGCAGCGGGAAGATCCCCAGGTGAAGGAACTCTTCGAAATCGCTTTCGCACTCGAAGGGCTTACGCGCCATGCTTCCACGCACGCGGCGGGGGTCGTCATGGCGGACCGGCCGATCGTGGAGTACATGCCGCTTTACGTGGGCCAGGACGGCGAAGTCGTGACCCAGTATTCCATGAAGTACGTGGAAAAGGCAGGCCTGATCAAATTCGACTTCCTCGGGTTGCGGAACCTTTCGGTCATAGACGACGCCGTCAAGCTCATCCGGCAGAACCACGGCCTGCAACTCAATATGCAGGCACTGCCCCTGGACGATCCCGAGACTTATGCGCTCCTCAGCCGTGCGGACACCACGGGCGTCTTCCAGCTTGAAAGCTCCGGAATGAGAGACATTCTCATGCGCCTGAGGCCCGAGAACTTCTCGGACATCGTCGCCCTCGTCGCGCTCTACAGGCCCGGCCCCCTGGAGAGCGGCATGGTGGAAAACTATATCCAGGGAAAGCACGGAGAGATAGAAATCACCTACGATCCGCCGTCGCTGAAACCCATCCTGGAACCCACGTACGGCGTCATCCTGTACCAGGAACAGGTGATGAAGATCGCGAGCGTGCTCGCCAACTTCACGCTGGGTGAGGCCGACATCCTGCGGAGGGCGATGGGCAAGAAGATCCACGAAGTCATGGCGGCCCAGCGGGTGCGCTTCGTAGACGGGGCAAAGCAGAACGGGATAGAGGTTTCCAAGGCGAACCATATCTTCGACCTGATGGAAAAATTCGGCGGCTATGGGTTCAACAAGTCCCATAGCGCCGCCTACGCTCTCGTCGCCTACCAGACGGCGTATCTCAAGACCCACTATGCCGTCGAATTCATGGCGGCCCTGCTCAACAGTTTCCTCAGCAGCACCGATCAGGTGGTGAAACTCATCAATGAATGCCGGGAAAAGGGCATCGACATTCTTCCCCCCGACGTGAATGCAAGCAGCAAGGATTTTACCGTAGTGAACGGAAAAATCCGGTTCGGCCTGGGAGCGGTCAAGAACGTGGGGGAATCCGCCATTGAAGTGATCCGGAACGCCCGGTCCGACCCGGGCCCCTTCAAATCGATCCACGATTTCTGCCTTCGCGTGGACACTCAAAAGGTCAACCGGAGGGTGATCGAACAGCTCATCAGATGCGGGGCGTTCGATACCCTGCATCCGCGCAGGGCCCAGGTGATGGCCGCCCTTGACGATGCCATGGAAAAGGCCCAGATCATGCAAAAAGACCGGCAGTCGGGCCAGATCAACATGTTCGATCTCCTCCGTCCCCGTGAGAAGGAATCCGGATATGTCCTGCCCGAAGTCCCCGACTGGGACAGCCGTTCCACGCTCCAGTTCGAAAAGGAATCGCTCGGGTTCTATATCTCTGGCCATCCGCTGGACTTTTTCAGCGAACAGATCTCCGCGCTGTGCACCGCCGATACCCAGATAGTGGGGGAGAAGCGGGAGGGCAGCGAGGTGGTGATCTGCGGGATGCTGAGCATCATCAAGGAACTCACCACCAAGAAGGGCGACCGCATGGCTTTCCTGTCCCTGGAAGACAAGGAAGGGACGCTGGAAGTGGTGGCGTTCTCGGATACTTTTTCCCAGGCGAGGGAACTGCTCAATGCCGATGAGCCGCTCGTTGTCATCGGTAAAGTGCAGCACGATGAAAAGGGCAGCAAGATCATCGCCAACAGCATCCTGTCCCTGGACGACGCGCAGGTCCAGACAGTCGAGGAGATTCGCATTCACCTGCGGGCGGACACTCTGGACCGGGACGGGCTGGGACGGCTACGGCACCTACTGGTCAGCCATTCAGGTGACTGCAGGACCTTTCTGCATCTGCTGGTCGAAGCACAGGGAGAAGCGGTCATCGCGCTGAACAGCAAGCTCCACGTGAATCCCACGAGGACCTTCTTCCAGGACGTGACGCGTTATTTCGGACCGGATTCCGTTGAGGCGGTTTACCGGCTGAACCGGTCGTGAAGCGAAGAAGGCCCCCGGTTTCAACGTGTCATGCACCCGGTATTCTGACAGGCGAACCCATGTTCCGTTCAATCATCTGCTTTATGGAAACCCCCGCAGCCGAGCAGCGCAGGCTTTTGTGCAAACTCGTGGAACACTTCTATGAGGAAAATCGGAAGACCCAGGTCAGCACCGGTTCAACCCCGGACGCCCAGCAGATCGATCAGTTGCTCTGGACGTTCTCGGACACGAGCTTTATCCCTCATCGCATCCACGATTCTCGTGACGGGGACGATTTCATCGAACCGGTGCTCATAACCGTGGGCGACCCGGTTGTGCCCGGCTTTGACGCATTGATATGCGACAGTCCGCAATCGTTAGATGTCATGTCGCGTTTCAGGGTGGCGGTGCATTTTGTCATCCGCGATGACGACGAAAGGCGCCTGGAGAGCCGGCGCATGTGGCTCGAGGCGCGGGAGCGGAAGCTGATCGTCCGGCATGTCCCGTTTTCTTCCGGGATCGACTGGAGCCTTTTCCTGGACCGGGCCGGGGATGGGGGCGGGCCTGAGTCGTTTGCGGAGTAGCGGGGTCGTCCCGGCCTGTTCGCACCGTTTATGAATCATGCACTACCGTTTAAAGAACACCATCTGCATCTCCCGTTGCACGAGGGGGGGACGCAGGGAAAACCGCGATTTCCGCTCGGGGGACAACCTTGAACGCGGGGCCCGGCGGTGCGGTGTGCGACGGTCCGTTCGTTATCTCATTCACAAGTCAATCTGCCGTGCGGCGTGGCCGTGGGAAGCTTCCCCACGGAGTGGAAAAAACGCCGGGAACCCAATCTTGCGGCGCTCCCCCGGATGCCTCCCGAAGGGGAGCGGAGGAGTGCGCCGGACCGGCAACGGCGGCCCCGGCCGGACCCCTGGTTCCTAAAAAATGCATAAATACCGGCCTGTCCCGTCCCGCCTTCGATTCGCGCGGGTGAAACGGCGTTTCAGGAATGCATGCATCCGCCATCGTAGTTTTTTGCTCAAATTGCTGTGGCACCCGCAACCGTTCTTGTGCTAAAGTCATCCCATTCTCCAACTGTGCCCATTGAGGGCCTCGCAATGTGAATCTTTGGACGAATGAGGGGGGGAAAGCGCTTGACAAGAGCTTGTGAACCGCTAGAATGGCTCAAAATAGATCTATTGGAAGCTAACCAGGGGGTCTTTTCATTGTCGAAACGGAGGAGAATCGGATATGGGAAGGGTTGCAGATAAACTGAAGGAGCTGCGTGAGCGGGAAGCGAAGATCAAAGAAATGGGTGGACCCAAAGCCGTCGCACAGCAGCACGAACGTGGCAAGCTGACGGCTCGTGAGCGGCTGGACCTGTTTTTCGATCCCGGGAGCTTCCGTGAAGTCGACATGTTCATGACGCACAGAGGGACGCTGTTCGGTATCGACAAAGTGAGCATTCCCGCCGATGGCGTCGTCACGGGATACGGCACGGTAAACGGCCGCCAGGTCTTCTCGTTTGCGCAGGATTTCACGGCGCGGGCAGGAAGCCTCGGCGAAATGCACGCGAAAAAGATCTGCAAGGTGATGGACCTGGCTCTGAGAGCCGGAAAGCCCTGCGTCGGTTTCAACGATTCCGGCGGTGCCCGTATTCAGGAAGGCGTGGATGCACTCTCCGGCTACGGCCAGATCTTCTATCGCAACGCCATCGCCTCGGGGGTCATTCCGCAGGTCTCCGCCATCATGGGACCTTGCGCGGGTGGCGCGGTGTATTCACCGGCCATGACCGATTTCATCTACATGGTCAAGAACACCGGCCTCATGTTCATCACGGGACCGGACGTCATCAAGTCGGTCCTCGGCGAGATCGTTACCCAGGAAGAACTGGGTGGCGCCATGACCCACAACAGCAGGAGCGGTGTGCGCTCATTTCGCCAGTGACAGCGACGCCGAGTGTATCGAAGAGATCAAACGTCTCCTGAGCTTTTTCCCGGACAACAACATGGAGGATCCTCCCATTGTCGCCACGGGCGATGATCCCCGCAGGATCGCTCCCGAACTGGACACCATCATCCCTGAAAACCCCATGGGCGCCTACGACGTGCTGGACGTCATCCGGGCGATCGTTGACAACGGGGATTTCCTGCAGGTGCACGAACACTATGCCCAGAACATGGTGGTCGGCTACGCGCGGCTGAACGGAAGAAGCATCGGGATCATCGCAAACCAGCCGAAGGTGCTTGCCGGTTGCCTGGACGTGGATTCTTCGGACAAGGCCACGCGCTTCATCCGGTGTTGCGATGCGTTCAACATTCCCATGCTCACCATTGCCGACGTTCCCGGCTACCTGCCCGGCAAACAGCAGGAATGGGGCGGGATCATCCGCCACGGCGCGAAACTTTTGTGGTGCTACTCGGAAGCCACCGTGCCCAAGATCACCCTGACCACGCGGAAAGACTACGGCGGATCGTACCTCGCCATGTGTTCCAGCGACCTGCGCGCCGACTTCGCCTTCGCATGGCCGACGGCGGAAATCGCGGTCATGGGTGCCGAAGGTGCGGCCAACGTTATTTTCCGTAAGGAGATCAACGAATCGGCCGATCCCAAAGCCAAGCGGCAGGAAGTTATCGACAACTACCGGAACTCCCTCTACAACCCGTACATCGCGGCATCGAGGGGCTATATCGACTCCGTGATTATTCCGTCAGAGACAAGGCCGCGTCTGATCGAGGCTTTTGAAGTGTTGGCTTCGAAGCGCCAGGCCCTGCCTCCGAAGAAACACGGAAACATCCCCATGTAAGCCTGCGGAAAGGATTCCGGGAGAAAGCGGAGCGCGCCGCTTGCGCGGGGCGGTTCCAACCCCGCCCCGTATCGTCCGGACGCCTTTGTGCCACGGTGCATGCACGTGAATACGATAGAGCCCTCGTGCTCCTGTTGCGAACAGGAGTACGAGGGCTCTTTTGTTGCATCGACCTCACGACGGCGGACGCTTGCTTGCGCTGCCGATCCGGAGGTTGAAGGAGCGGTTTCGGAATCCCCCGGGGCCGTGTGGAAGTGAGTTCCCTTGAAAGCAGCGATTTTCGATGCTTCGCGGGTGACGCGCGGCATCATGGACAATTGCGTTCAAGCAATGCCGCCCCGTCCTCGGACGCGGTTTGAACGAGAATGAAACTTGGGCCTTGCGCTGCCGGAGGCGTCATTCTAAAAGAACAAGCTCGGAACGGCGGGGGGACGCCTTTGCCCCAATGAAGTTTCATATAAGATGCTCGTCTCAACATCCCCCCGCACCTGCCGTGGGGGTTACACCCGCGCGCTGCCGCAGTGCCGCACAAAGCCGCGTGGAGGATGTGGGGGTGCAGGGGGGCGGCGGTTCCCCGCTTTCTTGAGAAATATCGGTGGGTGTTTTCTTGAACGCAACAAGGGACGAGATGTGGTGGAGAAAGCCGAAGGAATTCCTTGAAAAAACGGATCGGCCGGCCGGCAAATGCAAGAGCCCGGCCGGCCCCGATTTTACCAGAGACCGATGATCTTCCACCAGATGGAGCCGATTCCCACCCAGATGACAATATTGACGAGTGAGACGTAAAATCCCAGTTTCCACCAGGTGCCCAGTTCGACGTACCCCGCTCCGAAAAAGATCGGCCCCGCGCCGGCGCTGTAATGGGTAAGCCCCAGGCAGTAATTGGCCACGAAGGCGAGTGAGAGGGCGACCAGCAGGGTGGGTCCTCCGGCGGCGACGGCAATGGTAACGAATATCGCGTACATCGCGATCGCATGAGCCGTGGTGCTCGCGAACAGGTAATGTGAATATAAATAGATGATAAGAAACGCAATGAGCGTCCATTTCCAGTCGATGCCGCTCATGGAGCCCGCGACTGCCTGCCCGAACCAGGGGATGAAGCCGGTAGTGGTGAGTTGTCCGGCGAGGGAAATGAGGCAGCCCATCCAGATGAGAGTGTCCCATGCCCCCGATTCGGTCTTGATGTCTTTCCAGTCAAGGACCCCGCAGATGAGCAGGGCGGAGATGGCGCACATGGCCACGAGAGTGGCACTGAGTTTATGGTAGCTCGAAGTTGCCCAAAGCAGCAGGGTCCCCAGCATGACGATCAGGAGGATCTTTTCGATCACGGACATCGGACCCATGGCAGTGAGTTCCCTGACGGCCAGTTCCTTCGCTTCCGGCGTCGATTCTATCTCCGGGGGGAAAACTTTATGCAGAAAGTAGGGCAGCACCAGGAGGGAGATCAGCCCCGGGACGCTCGCGGCAAGCGCCCAGACCCCCCAGGAAAGATCCACGTGGAACGATTTAGCCACCACACTGGCCATATATGGGTTTGCGGCCATGGAAGTCAGAAACATCGCGCAGGTCGCCGTCTCCGACTGGTACACCGTCTGGAGGAGATAGGCCCCGATCCGGCGTGAGGTCGGGCCGGGCTCGGAACCGAATACGCTGTTGAGGCTGCGGACGATAGGGTACAGTATCCCTCCCATCCTGGCCGTGCTCGATGGCGTAACGATGCCGAGAATGAGATCGCTCAATGCCAGGGCATACCCGAGTCGCAACGACTTGCTTCCTATGGTTTTCACGATCCCGTAGGCGATCCGCTTGCCAAGCCCCGTTTTGATGAACCCTCTCGAAAAGAAAAAAGCGCAAAGAATGAGCCACAGTGAGTCATTGCTGAATCCGCTCAGGACTTCATTCAGCTTCAGGGTGCCCAGAAGGGCCGTGATGGTTATGCCGAGCATGGCGATGGCGCCCATCGGCAGGGGGTGGAGGATAAATCCCACAATGGTCGACACGACAATGGCGAACAGATGCCATGATTGGCTGGTCAGGCCCTGTGGTGTCGGAATGAACCAGATGATTGCCCCGATTGCTATGATTGCCAGGGCCCTGGCCATCTTGTTGTTTACCATTCTAAGCTCCTGTTGGGATGCGGTGGACAGAGCTTGCATGGATTGCTCCAGTTTTTCACTCTGTCCGGGCGGAAAGATTTTCCCGCCGCCCGGACAGAGAAGCGAATTATAACCCTGCTCCGCGCCTGTCGAGCCCGGCTGGCGGTCCCCTGCCGGGCGCGACGGGCTGATGACCTGTCGGCCCCGAAGACGAAGGCGGCCGGCAGGTAAGGGCTCATTTCCTACTTCGTAACCTTCGCGATGAATTCCCAGTCAAGAGAGAACCCAAGGCCCGGCCCCTGCGGGACCTGTACTTTCCCGTTCCGGGGGGTCGGCGGATTTTTGAGAATTTGCCGCCACAGCGGATCCCGCTTCGGATCGGCGAATATTTCCAGGGGCCCCGCCTTTGCGGCGACGGACAAAAGCGTTGTCGATACCTGCGGTTCTTCGTGGTGGCCCATGGAAACCCCGTGGGCCTCCGCGAACTTGGCGACGTGCCTCCAGGCGGTGATGCCTCCGACGAGCGTGACATCGGTATTGAGCTGGTCAACGGCGCCGTAGCGCACTAGGTCACAGCTCCTGAATTCGGAAATATCCCCCTGGCCGGAGACGATGGGAATCGTCGACATCTTTTTGACTTCCGCGAGTCCGGTAAGGCAGTCGTACCACCTGACCGGCTCTTCGAGCCATGCGAGGCCGAGGCCTGCCGCGTCCCGGCAGAAAGTCTTGGCCTGTTCGACCCTCCATCCCTGGTTGACGTCGACGGCGAGCAGGAAGTCCCTGCCCGCGGCGGCACGGGCGGCCTCAATCCTGGCCACGTCCCGCTCGAAGGCGACCCTGCCCACCTTCATCTTGAGTCCGCCCACTCCCAGTTCCTTGACCCGGGCCGCCTCGTCATGCGTCCCCTGGGGATCGTTGTTGTGATAGTAGCCTCCAATGGAAATGACCGGCATTTCCATGCGCCTGGCACCGCCGAGCAGTTCGTAAACGGGTTTCTTCTTCAGCTTGCCGAGCCCGTCCCAGAGCGCGATGTCCACGAGGGAGAGGGCCTGCTGATGAATGCCGTGCCTGCCCATGTCCAAGTCGACAAGGGCCCTGTAGCCGAGGTCGATGGGAAGGTCTCTCAGTTCGCCGTTCAGCTTCTCGATATCCTCGGGGCTGTCTATATCCTTTCCGAGCAGATACTCCCTGAACTGTTTGTTGATGAGCGAGACAACGCCCTCCTGTTCCATGTCTTCGTCGCCGCCGTACATTTCACCTCTGGTCCCGTCCTGGAATTCCACAACGGCGATAATAGTGTTCCGGTGCGTGACGCGATAGGTCCCCGCACTGAAAGGAGTCTCCAGGTCATATTCGATGGGAATTGCCTTGATTTCTTTGATCCTCATAAAGATTCTCCTGATGCGTTAATGAAACATTGATATTTCCCGCGGCCTCCCCGCGTGTACGGAACCGGCCCTTACCCGGGGACGGCGCGGCCACGATGCCGGCAGGCGGGCGAACAGTGGATCCGCAACTCCTCCCGATCCTTGCGACTCATCCGGCAAAGGGAGTCGGACTTCGGGCGCCTTCGGAAAGCCGTTCCACACTTGCCCGGCATCAACCGCAAGGTCGCTAAAACCTGCCCGGCCCCGCGAAGCGGAGTTGCCATCGCAACGAGCGGGCGTTATGTTCTGTTCATTGTCGACAATATCCTGTCGACAATGAACAGTCAAGATTTTTTTACACCGGGTGTGAGTGAAATGAGCCCGTGGTGCCCGTGGGGCAAAGGAGGAGGCAACGGGATGGAATATCACAAAAAAGCTTTCGCCCGGACTGAACCCGGGCGGCATGGTGGAATCCCGCATTGATGCCGGGTTGGTTCCGGAAAACCGGCCAGTTTTTTCCTCCGGGCGGGAATTGCCCTGAAGGGCCTTGGAGGATCGAAGCGGGAAAAAGCCTTGCGGGGATGGGGGACTCGCCATAGAGTTAAGGTCAGCACTTGTTTGACCGAAAATGGTGGGTCCCTGCGAAGGTGGGTTTTCTTTCGGGGAAGGACCCCGGGGTGAGCCCTCCGGTGCTTCAGCGCACCGCAGGGGACGCCGGCTGCACCCGTTTCCACCCGGCTTCAGCCGGGGATTTCCGCCAGGTTTTGCGGCACGGCCGGGGCAGGTTCTTGTCGTATTCTTTGCACCGGCCCGGAAGGCGGACCGAAATTGCTCCTTGACGCCCCCCGCATTCTGGTGAAAGAAAGAAACATTGTGGCGCGTGTGGGCGAATGCCACGGCCGGGAGGCCGCCGGCAAAAGAAGTCACCCTCCGGGTTATGACGCCAAATTCAATTTATGGGGAAACATTGATGGAGCTTACCAACATCGAGAACATGAACATCAAGCCGCTGCTCCTCGTCGAACAGGTCAGCCGTATCCTCAGGGATGCCATACTGAACGGCAATCTGAAAGGCGGGGACCAACTCGTTGAGATAGAACTTCAGAAGTATTTCGGCATCAGCCGGACGCCGTTGAGGGAGGCATTCCGCGAACTCGAGAAAGCGGGTTTCGTGGAAATCATCCCCCGGAAAGGAACCTTCGTCAGGCGGCTTACCCTGAAAGATATCGACGATACGTTCCCGATTCTGGCGAACCTCGAAGGACTGGCCGCCCGGTTTGCGTTGAAACGGATTTCCAAAGAGGAGCTGGAGGCGCTGGAAAAAGCGCTGGAGGGAATGACCAGGGCCGCTGAAGAGGACGACGAGAAGGCGTACCTCGAACCCCACGTCCGCTTCCACGAGATCTACATCCGGGCCAGCGGAAACGACCTTCTCCTGGATGTCCTCAGCAGACTTAAGACGCGCATCGTCTGGCACCGGTTCTATTACAGGTATCACAAGGGAAAATTCAGCGAATATCTGAGCGTGCACAGAAGGATCATCGATCTTTTTCGTAATCCTCTGACGAGTGAAGATACCATCGAAAAGGCGGTGAAGGATTCGATACTGTCCGCCTACTCCTGGGTGCGGCGGCACCTGCCCGAACAGGATGAAACAGGGGCAGGGGGGGAGGGCGCCGAAACGGGGGATTTGCACCCTCGAAACGGGTGATAAACGCCGGATCGCAGGGTTTCGGTCCTCCTGTGCCGCGCGTGAGGTCGAATGCCCGGTGCCCGAGGCAGATGCCCCGCTTTTCGTGGGGCATTGCGGCAGCGCCACACAAAGCCGCACGACGGCGTGGGGGATGTGAGGGACACGGCTCCCCACTCTTTGAGAAAGCCCCACCGCGGCTTTTGCCGGGTGAGGCTTTGCGTGGGTTTCCCGCGGGCATCCGCGTCAGCGGCGAACCGGCAGATCCCACTGGTCCGTTGCGCCGTTCAAGGATCCTTCGGGCACATGGGGGCGAGCCGGTCTTCGCGCCGCTACAGTTCGAAGTCCACGGCCAGGACGGATTCGGCGGAGGCCCTCATGGTAGTGGCGGCTGCGACATGGGCCGGATGGACCCTGTAGCGGTCCAGGGCCGCAAGGTCGTCAAACAGGGCTACCAGAGCGAAATCATAAGACCTTTCCGAACGCACCACGTCCCGTCCGTACTCGAAACTCTTGATCTCGGGGATGGCCGAGGGAAGCCCCTGGAAGCCCTTTTCAATATTCGCTATGTCGGCTGCGGACGTCCCTTTTTTGAATTTCACGAAAATAAGATGCCTGATCATTTTACTCTCCTTCAATAGTGTTATTTACCCAATCCGACTCATCTTCATGTACTCGACCTTGTTTCGCGCAACCTTCGCGCATCTCCGATTCGGATCGTGATTTTCTGCGAATCGAAATATTCGAGCAGGGGGATGGTGTATTTGCGGCTGACCTGCGTCATCTCTTTAAAGTCGGACGTGGAAATTTCCCCGTGTTCCTTCAGAAATGCAATCAGCCGGAGCTGAAGCCCCGCGAGGGCGTCCGCATGGAAATAGATCTCCTCTTTGACCTTGATGAGGATGCCCCGGGAGACCATCCACTGGAGTACGTCCTGAAGCAGGCGGGGGCTGCCTGATATCCCCGAAACGGCTTCCTTGAGAAATGGGGGCTGAAGGCCCGAATCCTTGAAAGTCTTTTCGATACGCTGGCGGACGGCCTGTTCCTCATCGGACAGATCGGTCCTGTGGGAAGCGACGCTCACCCATTCCATATCCTGAACGATCAGCCCGGAATCGGTGAGTTCCCTGAGCGTGAAGTTGTACATCTTCACGTCGACGGGTTTGGTGAGCTGCGCCAGCAGTTCTTCCTTGGGCATCCCCGTTTTGAGAGGGAAACGCTTGTGGTAGTCGGTCAGAATATCCAGTACGGATTTTTTCAGGTCCCGCAGCGCAGCTTGTTCGATGAACCGGTGGTTTTCCTTATCGAACAGGGTGATCGCCTTCCGCTTCACGAAGTCTTGAAGGCACGCTTCAAGGACCTTTGGGGTGAGATTCGCCCGAATCTGAAGTTCATCGGCGGACAGGCCCGCCCACTCCGCCCGCCTGATGTGCCAGAGCACGGCGTCGGATTCGCCGCCTTCGAATAGTTCGCGCAGGGCCGCGGCGGCTTCGCGCTTCTGGTGGCCTTTATGTTTGCGCGGGAGCGGGTCCAGGATGGTGCCCCCCCCGATGGTCCGGACCGGAGAATAGGAACGGACCACGAATCGGTCGCCCCGAAGGGCCGCGATGGGATGGTCCAGGCGGATCTGGGCGAAGGCCTGGTCCCCCGGTGCCAGTTCGGCGCGGTCGAGCAGCACGGCCGTGGCGATATGTTCGGCGGTCCCGGTGTGGAAGCGAATCTTGGCCCTGTGCTTGAGGGGCCTCGGCGAGCTGGCGAGGAGTTCCATCTGCACATCGACCATGTGGGTGGCGGCCAGGGTCCCCGGTGTGGCCACGACGTCTCCCCGTTCGATGAGCGCCCGTTCCATGCCCTGAAGATTGACCGCGGTGCGCTGCCCGGGGAGGACTTCCCGGACTTCCATGCCATGGACTTGCAGTCCTCGCACCTTGGACTTCAGGCCGGACGGGTAGATCGTTACGGGATCCCCGATGCGCAGACTGCCCGATGTGCTGGTTCCCGTCACGACGGTCCCGAAGCCGCGAATGGTGAAAACGCGGTCCACCGGCAACCTGAACGGGCCTTCCGGATTCCGGGGTTCGACCTCTTCGTACAGTTGGATCAGGGTAGTCCTGAGGAGTTCCATTCCCTCTCCGGTTACGGAGGAAACGGAAACGATGGGCGCTCCGTCGAGGAAGGTGCCTTTGAGAAACTCCGCTACGTCTTCCCTGACCATTTCGAGCCAGTCGGGGTCATCGACCAGATCGATCTTGGTGAGAACGACGATCCCCTTTTTCACTTTCAGCAACTGGCAGATTTCCATGTGTTCGCGGGTTTGAGGCATGACTCCTTCATCGGCCGCGATGATCAGTGCCACGAGATCGATGCCCGTCGCTCCTGCCACCATGTGCTTGACGAAACGTTCGTGACCGGGCACGTCGACGATTCCAAGGCGGTTCCCTCCGGGGAGATCCATGTAGGCGAATCCCAGTTCGATGGTGATTCCCCGGAGCTTTTCTTCCTTCAGCCGGTCCGTGTCGATTCCGGTCAGAGCTTTGATCAGGGATGTCTTGCCGTGGTCGATGTGTCCCGCCGTTCCCAAAATGACTTGCTTCATCGGCTTGCCTTATGCTGGCGATGTTTATAAAATCCAAGTGTTCAGGAGTCAGACCAGCGATAACTTAGCAGAACGGCTGCGTCGAATACAAGGAGATTTCGGTCTCCGTCCGACGCCGCTCCGTCCGTAACCCCACGGGACATCTGTTCTTCCGCCTGGAAAGACCGCCGGCATGCGGCATGTCCGGTTGATCTGAAATATTTTGACATCATTATTTCTCTTATATATGCTCAATAGTTTGGAAAAGGGGGAAACTTGTCATGGACTTCAATATTGCTCAAAGCAGTCGAATGTATCGATTGCCGCCTTATGTATTCGCTCAGGTCAACGCTCACAAGATGGCACGACGGAGAGCGGGTGAGGATATCATCGATCTCGGAATGGGAAATCCCGATCTTCCGACGCCGAAGCATATTATCGACAAACTGGTCGAAGCGGTCCGCAAATCGCACAATCACCGTTATTCGGCATCGCGCGGAATAACCAAGCTTCGGGAAGGCATCGCGGCCTGGTACAAACGCCGCTACGACGTGGACATCGACCCGGAAACGGAATCGGTCGTAACCATCGGGGCCAAGGAAGGATTGTCTCACCTGGTGCTGGTTCTCGTCAGCCCGGGGGACGTGGTCTTTGCGCCCAATCCTACATACCCGATACATCCTTACTCGGCGATCATCGCGGGCGGAGACGTGAGGTCGATTCCCATCGGGCCGGACCGGAATTTCCTGGAAGACCTGGAATCCGCCACGAAGCAGACGTGGCCGAGGCCGAAACTCCTGATCATCTCTTTTCCGCACAACCCGACCACGACTGTCGTGGATCTTGATTTTTTCAAGAGGATCGTCGATTTTGCAAAAGAGAACAAGCTGATGGTCATCCACGATCTGGCCTATGCGGATCTGGCGTTCGACGGTTATCGGGCGCCGAGCTTCCTGCAGGTCCCGGGGGCGAAAGAGGTCGGCGTCGAATTTTTTTCCATGTCGAAGAGCTACAGCATGGCGGGATGGAGGGTCGGCTTCTGTGTCGGAAACCCCGAGATGGTGTCGGCGCTGACCCGTATCAAGAGTTATCTGGATTACGGGGTATTCCAGCCCGTACAGATTGCCGCTACCATTGCTCTGCAGAGTGACCAGTCCTGTGTGGACCAGATCGTGTCCGTCTACAAATCCCGCCGCGACGTGCTGGTGGATGGCATGAACCGCATCGGCTGGCACCTCGACAAGCCGAAGGGTACGATGTTTGTGTGGGCGCGCATTCCTGAACCGTTTCGACACATGGGATCCGTCGAATTTTCGAAATTCCTCATCGAAGAAGCGAAAGTGGCGGTTTCCCCGGGGCTTGGCTTCGGAGAATACGGGGACGAGTACGTCCGGTTTGCCCTGGTCGAAAACGAAATGAGGACGAGGCAGGCCATCAGGGGATTACGAACGGCCCTGAAGAAGCAATAATCGGCGCTCGACGGGTTGCACGCCGGTTTTTGCCGTCGCTTTCTCTCCGAAAGTCAACCGAGGAGATCTTTCCCTTTCCCCCGGCTCGGGGTGAAAGGGCAAATGCGGCGTGGGCAGGCCCGAGCGATGCGGCCCGGCTACGGCTGATCCGGTTTGCGGTCGGCGCCATGTGGTGTGGTGTGCTCTATTTTTTTACCGTGAGGGTGAGATGGGTTCTATCGGAGTGGGATTAATCGGTTGGGGAACGGTCGGCTGTGGAGTCATTCAGGTTTTGCGTGAGAATGCGGCCGACATAGAAGATCGCCTGGGGGTGCCTCTGCAGTTGCGGCGGGTGGCGGACCTTAACATCGATCGGGCAAGGCCCGTCGAAGTGCCGAGGGATATGCTCACGACGCGGGTCGAAGATATTCTGGACGATCCCGGGATTCAGATCGTCGTGGAACTGGTGGGCGGTCTCGATGCTTCCAAGAAGATCATCCAGCGGGCGCTCGACAACAAGAAATACGTCGTCACCGCGAACAAGGCCCTGCTCGCTCACAGTGGAAACGAACTCTTCGAAACCGCTGCCCGGAACGGCCGGTCCATTGGGTTCGAAGCCTCCGTCGCGGGCGGCATTCCGCTGATCAAGGCCCTTCGCGAAGGGCTTGCGGCAAACCGGATCAAGACGATCTTCGGGATCCTCAACGGCACGGCCAATTATATCCTCACCCGAATGACGGAAGGGGGTCTTTCCTTTGACGAGGCGCTGAGCGAGGCGCAGGGCAAGGGATACGCCGAGGCCAATCCGTCGCTCGACATCGAGGGAATCGACACGGCCCATAAGCTTGCCATCGCCAGCGCCATCTGCTTCGGGACTCCGATCCGGTTCGAGGATGTGTACACCGAGGGGATCACCAACATCGATCCGCTCGACATCCAGTTCGGTGAGGAATTCGGGTACAGCCTGAAGCTGCTGGCAATAGCCCGCGGCATCAACGGCGCAATCGAGATGAGGGTCCATCCCACGCTCATCCCCAGGCACCACGTGCTGGCCAGCGTGAAAGGGGCCTACAACGCCGTGCACATTCAGGGAAATGCGGTGGGAAACATCATGCTGTACGGAATGGGAGCGGGCATGATGCCGACCGGGAGCGCGGTGGTGAGCGATCTGATCGATGTTTCCCGTGATATTCTCGGGAACACCCCCGGCCGCATTCCTTCTCTTGCATTTCAACCGAACCGGATGCGGAAAATCAGCATCAAACCCATGGCCGAGGTGTCGACCTGCTACTACTTCCGTTTTTCCACCGTGGACCAGCCGGGCGTTCTCTCCAAAGTGGCGGGGATTCTGGGCGAGAACCAGATCAGCATAACCGCCGTCAGTCAGAAAGGCCGCCACAAGGCGGCCGCGGTTCCCATCGTGATACTGACCCACGAGGCGCTCGAAAAGAACGTTCGAAAGGCCCTCGCTGAAATCGACCGGCTTGACGTGGTCCTGGCGCCTACTCAGGTCATCCGAATTGAAAATCAGGAAACAAACGACTTCTTTTAGGCGTTGTTTCTTCCACCGAGAAGAGAATGCAGAATAAATACATCATTGTTGTCGGAGATGGGATGGGCGATTACCCTCTTCAGGAACTTGGGGGGAAAACTCCCCTCGAGGCTGCGTCCACACCGCATGTGGACCGGCTTCTGCGGAAGGGGAGAATGGGAACGGTCCTGACCATCCCCGAGCGAATGGAACCCGGAAGCGATGTGGCTAACATGAGCCTGCTGGGATACGACCCGGCCCGGTATCACACGGGCAGGGCGCCGCTGGAAGCGGCCAGCATGGGAATACAGCTCGGGGCCGAAGACGTTGCATTCCGGTGCAACCTCGTCACGCTGAAACCCGATGCCGAAGGGGTGACGAGGATGGTGGATTACTCGGCGGGGCATATCCCCAGCGCCGAATCTCATGAGTTGATCGCGGCACTTCAGGAGGTGACCGACGGGGGGCCCCTCAGGCTTTACCCCGGCGTGGGCTACCGGCATCTCCTGGTGTGGCGCAACGGCCGGGCGGACATTCCGACGACCCCGCCTCACGACATATCGGGGAACCCCACCGAACCTTATGCCAGGGGGTGTATGAGTGAGCCGGTGCTGGCATCGTTTATGGAACGGGCCGCTTCGATCCTGGCCGCCCATCCCTTGAACGGCCGGCGCGAAAAGGAGGGGAAAGTCCCCGCCAATGCGGCGTGGTTGTGGGGGCAGGGAAGATCTCCCGCAATGCCCACTCTCAAGGAGCGGTTCGGGCTCACCGGATCGATGATTTCCGCCGTGGATCTTCTGAAGGGTCTTGCGGTCTACGCGGGACTTGATCCCGTTCCCGTTCCGGGCGCCACGGGGTACCTGGACACCAATTACGAAGGCAAAGTGCAGGCGGCCCTCGCGGCCCTGAAGAAGGGGCGTTTCGTTTACGTGCACATCGAGGCCCCGGACGAAACCAGCCATCAGGGATTGCTCAAAGAGAAGATCCGGGCGATAGAAGACATCGACGGCAAGGTGATCGCCCCGCTCGTGGAAGGCGTCCGCGGAACAGGGAAGGTCCGGATGCTGTTCGTTATGGACCATTTTACTCCGGTTCATGTCAAAACCCATGTCTCGGACCGGGTCCCGTTCCTGCTCGTGGACGACGTCAACGGACCTGCAGCAGGTCCGCGTACCGGGGAAACCTTTTGTGAAAGGGCCGCTCAGGCCGACGGATGGCAAGTCGCCGACGGGGAGGTGTTGTTCAGAACACTTATCGACGCCCCCGGCAGTGAGGGGTGAGCCCCGTCCGGGCAGCGGATTTTCCCATGTACCGGACGTCGAATCCCGCCGTTTATGAATCGAATCTCGAACAGGACGGACACCATGTGTGCAAAAACGCGGCTGAGGGTCATCTATGGGGATACGGATGCCATGGGCAATGCATATTACGGCAACTATCTCAGATGGTTTGAAGTGGGAAGGGCGGAATGGTTTCGAGGCCGTGGGGTGAGCTACAGGGAGCTGGAGGGCAAAGGGGTTTATCTGCCCGTGGTGGAGGCCCACTGCAATTATCGGAAGCCGGCGTTTTACGATGACATCCTGACCATAACGACGAAATTCGGATTTTCCGGCCCGTTGCGGCTGAAATTCGAATATGAAATATCGAAAGAGGACGATGTTGTTGCGAGCGGTTATACCGTCCATGTTTGCGTCAACAGGGAGAGAAAAGTCCTGAAGCCTCCGGTGTATTTGAAAGACCTGCTCCTGAAGGATGTGGACGCGGGGTGAGGAGGACGAGTGGTATGGGCTTTCCCGAACTGCATTTTTTCCCGTGACCCGGAGCTTGCCGAGGGGGACCCGGGTATCGACAGGCGAGAACGATGATTATTTTTCCGGCAATTGACATCAAAGATGGTGAATGCGTCAGGCTGATGCAGGGAGACCCCGGGCGGGTGACCGTTTACGGAAAGGACCCCGTCTCCATGGCGAAGCGATGGGAGGACGAAGGCGCCCGCTGGCTGCACCTTGTGGACCTGGACGGGGCATTTTCCCGGTCGCTTGCCAATCGCCGCGTGATTTCGGAAATTGCCGGGGCCGTCGGGATTCCCGTGCAGGTCGGGGGGGGAATCCGGGACCTCGAAACGATGGCCTATTACCTCGAGTCGGGAGTCAAAAGGGTCATAATCGGGACAGCCGCCATTCGACAGCCTGAAATTCTGGAAAAGGCGTGTGAACTGCATCCCATGCAAATCGCACTCGGTATCGACGCCCGCGACGGCCAGGTGGCAATCGAAGGCTGGAAAGAGACCACGGGGACCGATGCCATCGATCTGGCGAGGAAATTCGAACGGCTTGACCTCGCCGCGATCATCTATACCGACATTTACAGGGATGGGATGCAGTCCGGGGTGAACATAGAAGCTACACGTCGCCTGCTCGAGTCGTGCAGAATTCCGGTAATCGCTTCGGGTGGTGTTTCCACGCTGAAGGACATCCGGGATCTCCTGCCTCTGGTTCCCATGGGACTGATGGGCGTCATCACGGGCAAGGCCATTTACAGCGGGGCGTTGCGGTTCGGGGACGCTCTGGCCTGCGCCGCCGCCGGGGAAGGCGATCGGACGGGTGGATTGTGAGGTGAATCATGTCATTGCAACAGCAGATTGAACAGGCGCTGAAAGAGGCTATCCGGCAGAAAAACGAAGACGGGCGCAATGCCATTCGTTCGCTTTTGACGGCGCTGAAGCTCAAGGAAAAGGAAATACTCCGTCAACCCAACGAGCCGGAGATTCTCCAGGTGATCGGTTCTCAGATCAAGCAGAGGCGCGAATCGGCGGAGCAGTACGCCCAGGCCGCAAGGCCCGACTTGGCCGCCAGGGAAGAGGAAGAGATTCGAGTGCTGCAGGCGTTCCTGCCGGAAGCCCTGACGGCGGAGGCGCTCGAAGAACTCGTCGATCTGGCCATCTCCGAAGTCGGGGCGAAATCGGCGAAAGACATGGGCAAGGTGATGAAGGCCTTGATGCCCAAGGTAGCGGGGCGCGCCGAGGGCCGGCAGGTGAATGAACTGGTCCGCAGGAAACTTCTCGCCTGAACGTCGGGCATCGGCCGATTTCCATATCGGAATCCGCATTTTCTCTTCCGGGAGAAGCTCGCATTCAGTGGACCGGCGCCGTTGCGGTATCCCGTGAATGAACGCCTTGCAGGGCAGGGGGGCCCCGCGGATTTGGCCGGAAGAGGTCTGGCTCGCGGTGGAAAATGTTCGCATTCCGGCCGGTCGGACGGATCGGGGCCGAAATGCCGGGTCGTTGCGTTTTTATTTCTTCTCCGGTGAACAAGAAAGTCCTTGATTTAGGTTGGAGCAGCGGATAGAAATCATAAATTTGCCGTTTCGGAATGTCACTGCATCATTGCTACTGGCCCCCAAAAAGACCGCAGGCTTTTAGAGGTGAATACTTCTGGTATAGCCGCTCTTGTGAAGCAGGCCGTCGACATCGTTGAGGTAATCGGCCAGGTGGTCCCGTTGCGTCGATCCGGGAACCGGCATGTCGGATTATGTCCATTTCATCAGGAGAAGACCCCTTCTTTTCATGTCGACTCGGAAAACCAGTTCTATCATTGCTTCGGATGCGGCAGCGGGGGAGATGTCATCAGCTTTGTGATGAAGCACCAGAATCTTGCCTTTATGGAAGCCGTTAAATATCTTGCCGACCGGTATCACATCACCCTCCCGGAACAGGATTCCCGCCAGGGCGCGCCGGCCGGGTTCGACGATGCGGCTCGACGGGAACGCGAGCGCCTCTACGGGATCATTCAGGCCGCCTCGGATTATTTTTATGAGCAGCTCCACCACAGTGAGGCTGGGAAAGCTGCCAGGGATTACCTTTTGCGGCGCGGATTGCCGGAGCAGGTTGTCGAATGCGAAAGACTGGGATATGCTCCTGCAAAATGGGATGCTCTGCTGCACTTTCTGACCGGCAGGGGCTTCGATCCCGAGTTGGGTCTGAAGGCGGGTCTTTTTGCAAAAAGTGTGGCAAAAAACAGGACTTACGATCGATTTAGAAACCGGCTCATTTTTCCCATAAAGGATGAACGGGGACGGATTGCGGCTTTCGGGGGCCGTATCCTTTCCGGCGATGCCGAAGGGGAGCCGAAGTACCTGAACAGTCCGGAGACGCCCGTATATCAAAAGGGCCGTCTGCTGTACCAACTGGCGCGGGCGCGCGAAGCGTGCCGCCAGGTGCGTCAGGTCGTTCTCGTTGAAGGGTACATGGACTTGCTGGCATTTCATTCGCAGGGGTTCTACCGGGTTGTGGCGACATTGGGAACGGCCCTCACACCCAGCCAGGTCCGGCTGCTCACACGCATGGCCGATGAAGTGATCCTGGCCTACGACGGGGACGAAGCGGGGGAAAAGGCGATGCTGCGGGGACTGCCGCTTTTTCTGCAGGAAGAACTTGCCGCCAGTTGTATTCAATTTCCGGACGGTATGGATCCGGATGACTTCCTCAAAAGGGATGGGCTCGAGGGGTGGGATGTGCTGTTCAGGAATCGGCAGGAACTCGGGGCCTTTGCCGTCAGGAAAGTGCTCGACGGGTGGGACGGAAGCTCCGGCGGCAAAACGAAGGTCCTGTCCGACTTGAAACCCATTTTCGATTCGGTGCATCAGCCCATGTTAAGTTCCGAATACATACGCGTGGTTTCAGACCGCCTTTCGCTTTCCGAGGAGGTCATAAGAAGCCAGATCAATCACGACAAACACCAGCAGGCAAGACCTTACAGAACCTCCCGCGCCTTTGCGCCACCCGGAATATCCGAGACTCAATCCCTTGAGGAAAGGGTCATCAGGCTTATGGTCAGGTATCCGGAGTTGATCGGGGATGCGGTTGATTCCGGGGGATTGGATTATTTCAGAGAGCCGAAGTTAAAGGAGGTTGCGAGGGTCCTGGTACAAGCCCCGCATCCGCCTCAGGGTACTTTTGACGCTTCCAAGGTTTTTGACATTCTTCCCGACCAGGAGTCCAAAGAAATCTTCACGCGATTCTTGCTTGAATCTTCAGAACTGGAAGAACCGCAAATCCAGTTCAAGGACTGGCTGAAGGCGTTGTCCAGACGTGAGATGAAGCGGAAGAGTCTCGAGCTGGAGACTGCATTGAAGCAGGCCGTCCAACAGGGGGATGCGGTCCAGGTGAAGAGCCTGTTGGTACAGATTCAAGATCTCAGTTCAACCAAGAAGAGGGTTGGAGACATACCGGATAACCTTTAGGAGAGAGAACCGATGACGGATAAGGAAATAAAGCAACGGCGCGATCCCGCTCTTTCGAAACCGGAGATGGACGATATCAAACGTCTCATTACGGTCGGCAAGGAAAAGGGCTACCTCACTTACGATGAAGTGAATGAAGCCTTGCCGGAGGAGCTGGTGTCCCCCGAAAAACTGGACGACATGATGATGATCTTCGATGAAATGGACATCGAGATCGTCGATTCCGAACAGCAGGTCCAGGTGGTTCACGAAACGTCGGGGAGCGATTCCGATCCGCTTCTGGAAGAAGAGGAAGACGAACTTCAGATCGAGGCCGATGTAACCAGCCGCGTCACGGACCCCGTCAAGATGTACCTCAGGGAAATGGGGCAGGTTTCGCTCCTCACGCGCGAAGGGGAAGTCGAAATAGCGAAACGGATCGAAGCGGGGGAAAGGGAAATCTTCAATGCCATCATGGAGTCTTCGATCGGCATCAAGGAGATCATGAGGCTCAAGATGAAGCTGGAGGCGGATAACACCCGGCTGAGCGAAGTACTGCGGGAAGTGGACGAGGAGATTACCGAAGAGGAGGAATTCGCCCAGAAGGAACGGGTCATAAAGATCCTTCATGACGTTGAGAACCTGGACGAAAATACCAAGACCATACAGGCAAGACTCATCAACTGTGGCCTGTGCGAAAACGAACGGACTCAACTCAAAAGCCAGATGCAGCAGAACAAGGATCAGATCGTCAGCCTGCTCAAGGGGTTGCATCTGGGCAAGCGCCATATTGACAGCATCATCGACAAGCTTCATCTGAGCCTGGAGGTCATCGAAAAGTCGGAAAGAGACCTCGAATCCTGCCTGTTGCGCTCGGGGAAGCCGTTCCAGGAACTGAAACCCCTCTACGATGCCGCGTTACAGGATGAGGGAAAGTTGTGCAACTGCGCCGCTGAAATCGGCATGGATGAACAGGATTTCCTCGATCTTGTCAGGAAGGCCATGAGTGCGAGGGAGCGCATTGCCGACCTCGAAGTGGAATCCAAGATGGATTCCAGGTCACTGCGCCAGATTCTTCGACGCGTGGAAGACGGGATTG
This sequence comes from uncultured Syntrophobacter sp., assembly GCA_963663685.2. Classification (GTDB taxonomy): domain Bacteria; phylum Desulfobacterota; class Syntrophobacteria; order Syntrophobacterales; family Syntrophobacteraceae; genus Syntrophobacter. The sequence continues at coordinate 646,659 of CAXXDT010000016.1, forward strand.
TCCGGTCCAAACTTGCCAAGAGCGAACTCATCGAAGCGAATCTGCGGCTGGTGGTCAGCATCGCGAAAAAGTACACCAATCGTGGCCTGCAATTTCTCGATCTCATTCAGGAAGGCAATATCGGCCTGATGAAGGCCGTGGACAAGTTCGAATATCAACGGGGTTACAAGTTCAGCACCTACGCCACCTGGTGGATCAGGCAGGCGATCACCCGCGCGATTGCGGACCAGGCGCGAACCATAAGAATCCCCGTTCACATGATTGAAACCATCAATAAACTGATCCGGACATCCCGGTACCTGGTACAGGAATTGGGACGCGAACCGACCCCCGAGGAAATCGCCGAGAAAATGGAATTTCCGGTGGAAAAGGTGCGCAAGGTCCTGAAGATCGCCAAGGAACCGATAAGCCTCGAAACCCCGATCGGTGAAGAGGAAGACAGCCATCTGGGCGATTTCATCGAGGACAAGCGGGTTGCGTCGCCTGTGGATGCGGTCATCAATCTGAACCTCAGCGAGCAGACCCGGAAGGCCCTGGCCACTTTGACCCCCAGGGAAGAGAAAGTGCTCCGCATGCGTTTCGGAATCGGGGAAAAGGCCGACCACACCCTGGAAGAGGTCGGTCAGGATTTTGCGGTAACCCGTGAACGCATCCGGCAGATCGAAGCTAAAGCGTTGCGTAAGCTGAGGCATCCGAGCAGGAGAAAAGAGCTGAAAAGTTTCATTGAAACGTAGGGTTAGCGATATCGAAGGACCGCCGTCGCTTTCAACGGGATGCGGGTCGGGAACCAGAATTGTCTTGACAACTCTGAAACCGACTCTTTATATAAACCTGCCCAACAAATTGGAGGATAGAGGGCCCATAGCTCAGTTGGTAGAGCCACCGGCTCATAACCGGTCGGTCCCTGGTTCGAGGCCAGGTGGGCCCATTCTTTAAAGCAATGAAGCAGAATGAGACGGTAGATACGCAAACGTCAGGGAAAAAATCATTCCTGCCGACCGCCAAGGAAGCCTGCCACCCCGGGAAACAAGGGGAGAAAGCTTTTGCAGGCCGCGGTCTGGAGGAGTACAGGTAAACAGGGGGGTGTTCTTTAACGAACACCCCTTCTTTTTTTGTGCGCCCTGCGGGGCGCGTTCACACGGAGAATGGACCGGAATGGTCACGGTGGCGGATATTTTGAACTGGCTCGACTCGTTGGCGCCTTTCCGTTACAGCGCCTCCTGGGACCATTGCGGCCTCCAGGTGGGGAGCCCTGGGGCGGAGGTGGAACGGGTGCTTGTGGCCCTGGAACCGGGGACGAAGAGCCTCGGGGAAGCCGTTTACCGAAAATGCCAGTGTCTCGTGACGCATCATCCCCTCCTGTTCAACCCGGTGTACGTCATCCGCCAGGACATGTGGCCCGGGAATCTGATTTCAACGGCCGTTAAGGAAGAAGTGAACCTGGTTGCCGCCCATTCGAACCTGGATGCGGCACGCGACGGAACCAACGAGCAAATGGCAAAAGTCCTCGGACTCCAATCCGTGGAAGCCCTCGAAACGGAGGGGATCTGGGAAGGAGAGGAGCGATACGCGGGGCTGGGATGCGTGGGGACCCTCCCGCGGCCCGTTCGGCTCAGGGAGTTTGCCTTGTTTTCAGAAAAGGCCTTCGGCTGCATGGCCATGCGGGTGGTGGGGAATCCGGACAAAAGAATCAGCAGGGTCGCCATATGCAGCGGGAGCGGGGGGAGCTTGCTCGACGCGGTCGTCGAAAAGAGGGCGGACGTCTACATTACCGGGGATGTGAAATATCACGAGGCCGTGCGGGCTGAAGAAGATGGCCTCGCGATTGTCGATATAGGGCACTTTTCATCCGAGAGGGTCGTGGTAAGACCCCTGGCTGAATACCTGCGATCGAGGGCCGCCCGGGAACAGGCCGTGCTCGAAGTATACACTGCGGATACCGAATCGGACCCGTTTCTGGTCCTCAGGGACTGAGCGGCGGGGATTTCTAAACTTTTTCAAGGCATGATCGGTGCGGGAGCGGAATCGGGCGGGATAAACACCGGAGTTCGGTTCACGAGATTATGTGAGGGAGGTTCAACATTGCTTGATCAACTCAAATGTTTGATTGAATACCAGATACTTGAAGACAGAAAGAATCATCTGATCCGCGGTTGTGCGGAAACCCCGAAGAGAGTCGCGGAGATAGAGAAAGAGTTCGAGCAATACGAAGGGGAATACCTGGCTAAGAAAGCGGAGCATGATCTTGCCAAAAAGGCGCATAAGGCGCTGGAACAGGGAGTTCAGGATTCGGAAGCCAGAATAGCCCGGAGCAAGACCCGTATGAATGAAGTGAAGACGAACAAGGAATACCAGGCCATCCTGAAAGAGATAGAGGATATCAAGAAAGACATTGCCGGCAAGGAAGACTCGGCGCTCGAACTCATGGAAAATATCGAACGCCTGGGCCGGGAGTTGAAGGAAATGGAAAAAGAACTTTCCGGCAAGAAACAAAAGCTTGAGGGAGACAGGAAGCAGCTTCAGACGGAAACCGAACAGTTGAAAGACCGGCTTGAACAACTGGAAGCCCTGCAGCAGAAAGTCCGCGACAAGCTGAAGCCGGACCTGCTCAAGCGCTCTGATTTTCTTTTCGAGAGGCAGGCGGGGATTGCGGTTGCGGCGGTTGAAAACGGAGTGTGCCAGGTTTGCCATTTGAACCTTCCTCCCCAGAAGTTCATCGAACTGCAGAAGGACGAAGTCATTATGCAATGCCCCCATTGCCATCGTTTCCTTTACTGGATCGGGCATGAAGGGTATTGTGTATCCGAAAGTGAAGTGGGGCTCTGAGAAAAGGGATGTCCCGGTCCGGCGGCTGTTTTCGAGAGGGGTTCCGGCTGCATGGTGTTGTGTCGCCGGGGCACGAAAAAAGGTTGCCATTCGGGTTCGCCTGTAATAAGAAAAGGGCACTTTTTTAAGCGTGAATTCAGCTCAGCGTGGATGAACAGGGGATAGACGGTGATGGCTACGTACGGGATGAAAATCTTTGCCGGGAACAGCAATCGGGAACTCGCTCACCAGATTTGTGATTCTTTGGAAATACCTCTCGGCCGGGCATTGGTCAGTACTTTCAGTGATGGGGAAATCAGGGTCGAGATCGGCGAAAACGTCAGGGGCGCGGACGTTTTCGTGGTGCAGTCGGGTGCACCTCCGGTAAATGATAACCTGATGGAACTCCTGGTGATGGTCGATGCGTTCAAGCGGGCATCGGCCCGCAGGATCACGGCGGTCATCCCCTATTACGGGTATGCGCGTCAGGATCGCAAGAACAAGCCCCGCGTGCCCATTACGGCCCGGCTTGTGGCCGACCTCATTACCCGGGTCGGGGCGCACCGGATCCTCACGATGGACCTTCATGCCGGGCAGATCCAGGGTTTTTTCGATGTTCCCGTGGACAACCTTTATGCGTCCCCGATCCTGTTGCCGTATATTCGTGAGCATTTCGACAACGATATGGTCATCGTCTCCCCCGATGCGGGGGGGGTCCCCAGGGCGAGGGCCTACGCCAAGCTTTTCAGATCGGGGCTCGCCATGATCGATAAGCGGAGGTCGGACGTTAACGAGGCCGAAGCGCTCAACATCATCGGTGAAGTGGCCGGGAAAACGGCCGTTGTCCTGGATGATATGGTGGACACGGGCGGAACGCTTGTGGAGGCGACGAAAAGCCTTCTGGAAAAAGGGGCAAAAGAGGTTCATGCGTGCGTTACCCACGCGGTCCTGTCCGGTCCGGCGGTCGAACGCATTGAGAGAAGCGCTCTCAAAAGATTCGTGGCGACGGACACTTTGCCCTTGAGTCCACAGGCGGCCCATTGCGGGAAGATAGAAATCGTTCCCTCCTGTCGGCTGTTTTCCGCCGCCATTCGAAATATTCACAACGAGGACTCGATCAGCAGCCTGTTCGAAATCCTCCACTGATCGGACCATCAGCTCAGGGCCGCCCGCTTTTTATCCCTTCATTCAGTGCATTGCGGCTCCCGCCGGGAACTGCAATGCCTGCTGAGCTGTTGCGAAGGCCGGGCAAAAGCGAGAGATGGACAAAACCGACTATACCTACCGCATCGATGACTGCCCTCCTCTGAAATATTCCCTGCTTTACGGCCTCCAGTGGGCCATTATCATGTTTTCCTTCCTCATCATATCGGCGGCGTTGGGGGGCAAGGCTCTTCACCTCGACGCTCAGGGGGAGGTTCGGTTTTTCCAGCTCATTCTGATGAGTTCCGGGCTCTTCACCGCTCTGCAATGTCTTATCGGCCACCGCTACCCGGTCCTTGACGGACCTTCGACCGCCCTGCTGCTCACCTTTATCGTGCTTGCCCCGTCCGGCCTCCCTGTCATTCAGGGCGGGACCATTGTCGGAGGCGCGCTTCTCACCATCGCCGTTCTGCTGGGAAAGCTGAAAAGCGTAACGAGGTGGGCGACCCCGAACGTGGTGGGGGTCATCCTCATGCTCATCGCGTTCTCCCTGCTTCCGTTTCTGACGCATACGCTGAGCGGCGTGGACGAGGCGAATCCAAAGGGCGATGTTTTCGTTTTCCTCGGCAGCATGGGACTCATCATCGTCATGGCCTTCTTTTCGCACTGGCTGAGAGGGTTTTGGAAAACCATTTCCCTGCTGCTGGGCATGGTCCTCGGCTCTCTGCTTTTTTCCCTCTTGCGGCGGCCTGATTTTCACGCCGTGCTTTCGGCGCACTGGCTTTCGATTCCGCCGGATCTGATCCCTTCCGTCCCGGTATTCCAATGGCCGGCTATTCTTGCATTTGCCGCATCCTACGTCGCCGTGGTGGTCAACACGCTGGGAAGCCTGCATGGAATTGCAAACCTGACCGATATCGAACGCCTTCCCAAAGGGATCTCTCACGGCTTGTTTTTCAACGGTGTGGCGGGAATCTGCTGTGGACTGATGGGAACCATCGGGTTGGTGAGTTACAGCATCAGCCCGGGGGTGGTCGTGGCAAACAGGGTTGCCAGCCGGTTCGTCACGGCGCTTTCGGGGATCATACTCATCGTGGCCGCGCTTGTTCCCAAGTTTGCCGCTCTTCTGGCAATGGTCCCACCCGCGGTTGTCGGCGCCGCTCTTGCCGTCGCCATGGGGGCCCAGGTGGGCGCCGCTCTCGATATCGTTTCGGAGGACGGCATCCATACCCGGGACTATTTCGTCGTGGGTCTGCCGGTGCTGCTGGGAACGGTTGTGAGCTTTCTGCCCGAAGCCTTTATCTCATCCGTTCCCGCCGCGATTCGTGCCTTCCTCGGGAATGGACTGATTTTTGGTATTTTTCTGGTATTATTACTGGAACACGTGGTTTTTTATGAGGGCAGGCCGAAAGAGGGAATAAAATGACAGGTGCCGGTGTCGTGAAATGCCCTGAATGCGGTGCGACGGTTCACGTCTACCGAAATCCGTTTCTCACGGTGGATATTATCATCACCATTCCGGGGCAGGGGATCGTGCTGATCGAGCGGAGGAACCCTCCTTTCGGATGGGCGCTGCCGGGAGGTTTCGTGGATTACGGCGAGTCCCTTGAATCGGCCGCGAGGCGCGAAACCGCCGAGGAAACGGGGCTGGTGCTCAAGGGTCTCAGCCAATTCAGGGCCTATTCCGATCCGGGTCGTGACCCGCGTCATCATACGGTCACGATGGTCTTCACGGCCGTGGGGATGGGATGTCCGAAAGCTGCGGATGATGCGATAAACCTGAAGATTTTCGCTCCCGATCGTCTTCCTTCACCCTTGGCGTTCGATCATGGTGAGATTTTGGCCGACTATCTGACAGCCGGTCGAATGGCTTGAGCAGTCCGGAGCCGGGTTTCGGTATGAAAGGTCTTGCACACGGAAATGAAATGCCGGGCGGGCAAAAGGACTCGAACGAGAGGGTTGGTTCGGTCGGCGCCCTGGTGTTCGGCAGGACGGGGCTTGAAAGTGAAGAGTCCCAGGGGGTCATCCGGGAACGCCCCGTCACGCTCTACCTGAACGGCAGGGAAATCGTGACGCTACTCTGCGCCGGTCATCATCTTGACGAACTGGCGGTGGGTTTTTTCCGCTCGGAGGGGTTTCTGACCGCGCTCGAGGACGTCCGGAATATTGAAATTGATGAAATTGGGGGAAAAGTCGACATCGCGGCGAAGGAAACTTCTTCCCTGGCCGATCAAATGTGGATGAAAAGGACCATTACTTCGGGGTGCGGCAAGGGCTCGCTTTTCTATTATTCGCTGGACGCCCTTATGAGCAGGCGTGTGAAAAGTACGGTGCAGGTTTCGCCGCGGCAGGTGATCGAGCGGGTTGAAGACCTGAACCGCCTGAGCGAGGTGTATCGCCTCACCCACGGAGTGCATAATACTCTACTGGCCGATCCCGACGGGGGCCTGCTCTTTCGCGACGATATCGGCCGGCACAATGCCGTGGACATGATCATCGGCCATGCAATGCTCAAGCGTATTTCCCTCAAGGATAAACTCCTGGTCATGACGGGGCGGCTCACATCTGAAATCCTGATCAAGTCAGCCAAAGTGGGAATTCCCATTCTTATCAGCCGCAATACCGCAACCACGCTTGCCATTGAGCTTGCCGAATCCCTGAACATCACGCTTATCGGGTACGCGCGCGCGGGGAAGTTCTCCCTCTACACGGGCAGACAGAGGATTTCCCAATAACCCGGGTGAGGTTCTTGAAACGCTTCGGCCTCCCGGTTCCCATGAGCGTTGGAATGATGGTAAGGCCATCGGCTTTCCGGGGAAAACCGGAAGGCTTTTTTGTGAAATATCAGGACACGGCGCATGACTCTTTATCTCGATAACGCGGCGACAACCTTTCCCAAACCGGCGTCGGTGCACGAAGCCGTGAAGTGCGGTTTGGCGGAGGTCGGGGCCAGCCCTGGCAGAGGCGCCTACCGGCTTGCGAGGAAAGCCTCTTCCATGGTCGAGGATGCTCGCACCAAGGTCGCATCGGTGCTCGGTATTCATGATCCGGACCGGGTCATTTTCACCAAGAATGCCACGGAGAGCATCAATATCGCACTGAAAGGGTGGCTGAGGCCCGGGGACAGAGTGGTGACGTCGGCAATGGAGCACAACGCCGTGGTTCGGCCGCTGTGGAGACTCAAAGAGGCCGGGATCGAGGTCGTTGCGGTCCGCCCCGCCGGTGAGGGTGGGGTCGTCGATCCCGCGACCCTGAAAAGATACCTTGAGGTGCCGACGCGACTCGTGATACTCAATCATGCGTCCAACGTGAACGGTGCCTTGCAGCCCGCGCCGGCGATTGCCGAAGCGTGCCGTGCCATGGGCACCGTGCTGCTCCTTGATGCGGCCCAGACGGCCGGTCTGCAGCCGATAGAGGCGGACGCATGGAACCTCGGCATGCTGGCCTGTTCGGGCCACAAGGCCCTGCTCGGCCCGCCGGGTGTGGGGGTTCTCTATATCAGGCCGGACCTCGACGTGTTCCCTCTGATGGAGGGGGGGACGGGGACCAGGTCCGAAGATGCCGGCCAACCCATGGATTGCCCGGATCGCTATGAAAGCGGAACGCCCAATCTACCCGGTATTGTCGGCCTCGCAGCGGGGGTCGATTTCATTCTCGAAAAAGGCCGTGACTCCCTCTTGAAGCACGAAACCGAGATGGCGTTTTTCCTCGAGGAGGAACTGGGGAAACTCCCCGGTGTACGGCTTGTGAGTCCCGAAACGAGAGGAACGGGAACCGTATCGTTCGTGATCGACGATCTCAACCCGGGGGACGCGGGCTATCTGCTCGACGAAGGGTTCGACATCGCGGTGCGTACGGGGCTGCACTGCGCCCCTTTGGCCCACCGCACTCTCGGGACCTTCCCGCAGGGCACGATCCGCGTATCGCCGGGATACTCGACAACGCCGGAGGACTTGGAATACTTCCTCAAAGCGGTCCGCGTGGTGGCTCGCCACGGGGCATGATCGGCGCCGCCGTACAAAACCGGGTCCTGGACGAAGAAAGCCGACGGAAGGCCAGTCTCGTTTACGATGAATACGTATTACGTGAAAAGGTAAATAAAATGATTCGTAAAGCAAGAATTGTCGACGTACCGCATATTCAGAAATTGCTTGGAGTATTTGCACAGGATGGGAGGCTGTTGGCGCGGTCACTCAGCGAGATCTACACTCACCTGAGGGATACGTTTGTCGCGCAGGACGATGAATCCGGCGAGATCGTGGGCTGCTGCAGCCTGCACATCATCTGGGAAAACCTGGCTGAAATCCGGTCGCTTGCCGTGGTCGACGCTTTCCAGGGGCGGGGTATCGGGCGCAGGCTCGTGGAAGCGTCCATCGGGGAGGCGAAGGACCTGGGTGTCGGCCGGCTTTTTACCCTCACCTATGAAATCGGTTTTTTTGAACGAGTTGGCTTCCAGGTGGTTGACAAAAATATCTTTCCCCAGAAGATCTGGGCCGATTGTCTCCATTGTCCGAAATTTCCCAATTGCGACGAAGTCGCCCTGGTGATGGACATCTAGCGGAGCTCGCCGCGGGGTCTTTGGGGCATTGGAAAGGAAAGGCCAAAGCTCCGGTATGCCCGTTGCTGAGGCACGGACCGCAGCCAAGTCAATTGCAAACACGGGGAACGTGAGTTATATAAGCAAAGGCATTTTGCCGAATCTCCAAAGGCACGCCGGGCGTGCCTTTGCTGTCAATATAGACTTTCGGGGAAAGCGCTCCTTATGGGGAGGATAGTGCAGGCACATGTTAACTAATATTCTCAAGAAGGTTTTTGGGAGCCAAAACGACCGGAACCTCAAACGTATCGCTCCCATCGTCGATGATATCAATACGTTTGAGCCTGAAATACATAAACTGTCGGATGACGGACTCAAGGCCAAGACGTCGGAATTCAAGCAGCGGATCGAGAAGGGGGAAACCCTTGACGAACTCCTTCCCGAGGCTTTTGCGGTGGCCAGGGAAGCCTCTATCCGAACGCTCGGGATGCGTCCCTTCGACGTCCAGATGATAGGCGGCATCGTCCTGCACCAGGGCCAGATCGCCGAAATGAAAACGGGTGAAGGGAAGACCCTGGTCGCCGTCATGCCGGTTTATCTCAACGCGCTGGGGGGCAAGGGGGTCCATCTCGTAACGGTGAACGATTATCTCGCGCACCGTGACAGTGACTGGATGGGCCAAGTCTACAAGTTCCTCGGGCTTTCGGTGGACTGCATCGTCCACGGGCTGGACGATGACGAGCGCAAGATCGCCTATGGCGCCGACGTCACCTATGGGACCAACAACGAATTCGGCTTCGACTATCTCCGCGACAACATGAAGTTCCGAATCGAGGACATGGTCCAAAGGGAACTCAACTACGCCATAGTGGATGAGGTGGACAGCATTCTCATCGATGAGGCGCGGACCCCGCTCATCATTTCCGGTCCGGCGGAGAAATCGACGGAACTCTATTACAATATCAACCGCATCATTCCGCAGTTGAAGGCGGAAACCCATTACACCCGTGATGAAAAGAGCCGTACGGTTTCACTGAACGAGGAAGGCGTTGCCAAAACGGAGAAGCTGCTGGGACTCGACAACCTTTATGATCCCCGGAACATGACCGTCCTGCACCACGTTCAGCAGGCACTGAGGGCGCATGTTCTTTTCAAGCGGGATGTCGACTACATCGTGAAAGAAGGCAAGGTCATCATCGTGGACGAATTCACCGGGCGGCTCATGCCCGGGCGGAGATACAGCGAGGGGCTGCACCAAGCCCTCGAAGCCAAGGAAGACGTCCACGTTGAAAACGAGAACCAGACCCTGGCATCCATAACATTTCAGAATTACTTTCGAATGTTTAAAAAACTCTCCGGAATGACGGGTACCGCCGAGACGGAGGCCGCGGAGTTCGCCAAGATTTACAAACTGGAAGTCGTGGTGATCCCCACTCACAAGAAAATGATCCGTACGGATAACCCCGATTGCATCTACGGGAGTGAACATGAAAAGTTCAAGGCGGTTGCAAAAGAGATCAAGGAACTGCACGCGATAAAGCGACCGGTGCTCGTGGGAACGGTGAGCATCGCGAAGTCGGAAAAATTGAGCGGCCTGTTGAAGAGGGAGGGTGTGCCTCACCAGGTGTTGAATGCCAAGCAGCACGAACGGGAGGCAGAGATCGTCGCACAGGCCGGACAGCCGGGTGCGGTCACGATTTCGACGAACATGGCCGGCCGCGGAACCGATATCGTGCTGGGACCGGGTGTCGCCGGCCTGGGAGGGCTTCATATCATCGGTACGGAACGTCACGAATCCCGCCGTATCGACAACCAGTTGAGAGGCCGGTCGGGAAGGCAGGGAGACCCGGGTTCATCCAGGTTCTTCCTTTCGCTTGAAGACGATCTCATGCGGATCTTCGCGGCCGATCGACTGTCGGGGCTCATGCGGATGGGCATGCGGGAAGACGAACCCATCGAACATCGCTTGGTCACCAGGGCCATAGAAAGCGCTCAAAGCAAGGTGGAGGCCCAGAACTTCAGCATCCGCAAGCAGTTGATCGAATATGACGATGTGATGAATCAACAGCGCGAGGTGATCTACCAACAGCGAAAGGAAGCCCTGCAGGGGGAAAACCTCAAGCCCGCCATATTCGATATGGCCGAAGACCTGATCGATGTGATCCTCGCCGATACGACGGATGAAAAGTCCTACCCGGAAGATTGGAATCTGGAGAAGATCAACCACGAAACGCAGCGCCTTTTCGGGATACAACTCAAGGCGTCGGCGGAATCGCTGGCTGACATGAACCTGGAGGAATTCAGGGAGCAACTCCTGGACGGGGTCAAGAAGCGCTACGAAACGCGCGAGCAGGAATTCGGGGAACCCACGATGCGGGAGCTGGAGAGTTACCTGCTGCTTCAGACGGTCGACACCTATTGGAAGGACCACCTTCTGAACATGGACCACCTGAAGGAAGGCATAGGCCTGCGCGGCTATGGGCAACAGGACCCGCTGGTTGCCTATAAGCGTGAAGGGCACGCCATGTTCGAAGAAATGATCGACAGGATCAAGGAAGAAACGGTCCGCCTGCTGTACCACATTCAAATTCAGCATGAAGACCAGGTGCAGGAACTCAGGAAAGAGCAGGAAGACCAGCCGATGTTTTTCGGGCCGGCGGAGGACGCTCCGGCCCGTCCTCAGGTGCGAAAAGAACGAAAGGTGGGGCGAAATGACCCTTGTCCATGCGGAAGCGGTAAAAAATACAAAAAATGTCACGGTAAGTAGCGGTCCGTTCATCATCCCCGGCTTCAAAGTGTCGGCAGCCGCATCGGGAATGCGATACCAGGGGCGGCCGGATCTGGCTCTCATCATGGTCGATGCTCAAAAGGGCGGAACGGCGGCAGGGGTTTTTACCATGAACCGTTTCTGTGCCGCGCCGGTCGAGGTCAGCCGGGAACACCTGAAGTCCCCCGCCGTCACAGCGATTGTCGCCAACGCAGGAATCGCCAATGCGTGCACCGGGGAAGAGGGGTTGAACAAGGCCAGGGAAGTGGCCCGCATGGCCGCGGACGCCATGCATGCAAGCCCGCGATCCGTATTGGTGGCTTCAACGGGCGTGATCGGGCTTCAAATGGAGACGGATTCCGTGGCCCGGGTGATGCCCGGTCTCGTCGCATCCGCCCGCCCGGACAGGTGGGAAGACGTGGCCCGTGCCATCATGACCACGGACACGGTTCCGAAAATGTCCAGCGTGCGCGTGGAAATAGGCGGGAAGACGGTAACCGTGGGGGGAGTGGCGAAAGGTTCGGGGATGATCGCCCCGAACATGGCCACACTGCTCGCGTTCGTGTGTACCGACGCGGTGATCGATCGCGAGGTCCTGGATCACTGGCTGAGAGCGGGAGTCCGGGAATCCTTCAACTGTATTACCGTTGATGGGGACACGAGCACCAACGACACCCTCATCGTGCTTTCAAGCGGTGTTGCGGGCAACCCGTTGCTGGATGAAATTGAAAGCCCGGACAGCGTCCGGTTTGGGGAAGCCTTGAAAGCGGTGCTGCTTGATCTTGCCAAAAGGATCGTGGTTGACGGGGAAGGTGCGACGAAATTCATCGAAATCGGCATTACGGGTGCCGCGAGCAGGGAGGAAGCCCGGTCCGTGGCTTTTACCGTGGCGAATTCCCCTCTCGTAAAGACCGCCTTTTTCGGAGAGGACGCCAACTGGGGAAGGATTGTCTGCGCTGCGGGGAGGGCCGAGGCCCCGGTGGATCCCGGGCGCGTTACCCTCTTCTTCAACGGGGTCTGCGTGTTCAGGAACGGTACTCCGATCCCGGGTGCCGACGTCGAGGAAAAAGCGGCCCACGCCTTCCGGCAGAAGGAGATAAAGGTTCGCATGGACCTGGGGGTCGGCACGGCGTCGTTCACCGCGTACACCTGCGATATCTCTTTCGATTACGTCAAAATCAACGCTTCCTACAGGTCGTAGGACCACAGTGCGGCGTCCCGCGAATAAAGGCTGCGCACGCGGGACGGCCGCCGCTTCTACCGGTAATACTTGCGGACATATTCCATCACCATGCGGTGCGTATTGAACACCGGCGTGATGTCGGCGATGGAATGTTTCATGATCGTCAGCCACTGCCTGGGGTTTGCGTAGTAGGTCGTGACCATGTCGTCCAGGTCCTGATAAAGGTCGGCGGCGGCCTCGTCATCGGTCTGATCCTCGTCGTCTCCGATGGCCCAGCCGTTGACCCGGTTTTTGCAAGCCTCCCGCCACCACCCGTCCAGCACGCTCATGTTGACCCCCGCGTTGAAGCAGACTTTCATCCCGCTCGTGCCGCTGGCCTCCCTCGGGCGCCTGGGGGTGTTCAGCCATACGTCGGTCCCTTGGGTCATCGTGCCTGCCGACCAGATGTTGTAGTTGGGAATGAAAACAAGGCGCAATTTCTGCTCGTATTGCCTTCCCGTGTTGATGATTTCCCTGATGAGCTGCTTTCCCGGTTCATCCTGCGGATGAGCCTTTCCCGCAAAGATGAACTGAACCCGGTCGAACGACAGGTTGAAGAGATACTCGAGGTCCCTGAAAAGGAGTGTGGCGCGTTTGTACGCGGTGGCCCTTCTTGCAAAGCAGACGGTCAGGAGTTCATCCGTAAAGCCGGCGCACGTCACGGAGTTGATGTAGCTGATGAGGCGTTTTTTTGCGGCGCGTTTTGCCAGCCTGATTTCTTCGTCGGGGATGTTGATCGCCTCGCTCAACTGCTGAGGCTCCCGGCGCCAGCCCGGGATGTGTTTGTCGTAGAGGGCCTGAAACTCAGGCCCCGTCCAGCTCAGGTGGTGCACGCCGTTCGTCACGTGGCCGATTTCGAATCCCGGGAACATCGCCCTTGAAATCTCTCCGTGCAACTCGCTGACCCCGTTGCTCGCCCGGGAAAGATTGAGGGCGAGGACGGTTGTATTCAGGACTTCCTGGCCCGCCAGACGCCTGATGTCGGACGGCACATAAGGTCCGAGAATCGACGCTGCCAAATCGTGGGGGAACTTGTCGTGCCCCGCGGGAACGGGAGTATGGGTCGTGAAGACGCATCGCTCGCGAACCTTGTCCTCATTTCCGTTGAAGTCCCTGAGAAGCGCCAGCGTCAAAAATACCGCGTGGCCCTCGTTCATGTGATAAGTCGTGATCCCGGGTTCAAGGCGCTTCATGGCGAGGTATCCGCCGATGCCCAGCACCGCTTCCTGGCAGATCCGGGTATGCGTGTCGCCTCCGTACAGGAAACTGGGGTGATCAAACGGTCTTCAGGGGCGTTGCCGGGGAGGTCCGTGTCGAGGAAATACACCGGAACACGGCCGGACATGCCGACCCGGTTGTGCTTCCAAACCCCCGATGTTCACGTCGCGCCCTTCGATCTTTATGGTCACCTTGAAAGGCAAAGGTTCCATAAAAGCACGGGGGTCGAAGTAGGGATACACTTCTTCCTGCTGGCCCATCGGACTGATCCGCTGGATGAAATACGCCCTCTTGTAGAGCAGCGTGATCGCGACCAGGGGTATGTTCAGATCGGCGGCCGACTTGATGTGATCGCCCGCGAGAATTCCGAGACCGCCGCTGTAAGTTGGAATGTTCTCGTCGAGACCGATTTCCATGCTGAAATAAGCGACTTTCATCAATACTCCCTTGTTTTACTTTACTCTGATGCCTGCCTGTTTCGGCCCTCGGCGCGAGTGGCGGAGGGCACGCGCCCGAAAACCCCGCCTCGATCTTCCGTGCCCGGAATGGAGAGACGCCCACCGGTGTGGGATGGCACGGGAAATGAAAGCCCTCCGATCATGCCGGGGTGACCCGCCGAACGGCTGGCCGGGGTTACCCGTGAGCATTCTTCAAAAAATTCACGCAAATACGTCAAGATACAACGAATCAGGACTATATAGCACAACCGCGGGGCCGTGCAAAAAGCTAATAACGGTCCGCTTGGGGCCCCCCCCGGCGTTCCGGAGGTTCAGCCGTGGCCGGTAAAAAAGGGACACGTTAACGGGAAGGACGGCATGGCGTTTTCGTTTCCAACGATCGGAAAAGGCCGGCCTCACCGTGGAAAATGATTCTCAATGACATATTTGTTAAGTGCTTGCATCAACGTGTCAATGTCTCTTATAGTATCGCTTGGGGGCAGCCGACCGTACCGAACGGCGTGGCGTGGGCCTCCCCGAGATATCATTTGAAATGTGGAGGAATCTTAAATGGCAGTGGCGCAAAAGATGCTCCATTTCATGGAAAGCGGTTCCTGGATTCGAAAAATGTTCGAAGAAGGGGGACGCCTGAGAAAGATATATGGAGACGATAAAGTTTATGATTTCAGTCTGGGCAATCCGAATGTTCCTCCTCCCGAAGTGGTGAAAAAGAAGCTTCTGGAACTGGTGGAACAGGACGATCCACCCTGCACGCGTATATGCCCAATGCCGGGCTGCCTCAAACCCTGGAGGCCGTGTCGGCCTACCTGTGTGGTGAGTATTGCGTGTCTCTCGCCCGCGAACACCTGGTGGCGACCTGCGGGGCGGCGGGCGGGACTCAATATCATACTGAAGGCCCTTCTCGACCCCGGGGGACGAAGTCCTGGTGCCCGCCCCTCATTTCGTTGAGTTACGGGCTTCTACGCGGACAATCACGGGGGCAAGCTGAGAAGCGTTCCCACACGGGAAGACTTCACCCTGGATCTCGACGAGATCGAAAAA